>CAWDJG010000005.1:0-572456 GCA_963802685.1 uncultured Actinomycetes bacterium | reverse complement strand
GCGTCGGTGCCGATACGCGGGCTGTTGTCTCTATTGGCAAAACATGGCCAAATCTGGTCAGAACGGATCGTGGATAACCGTGTTTCCAATTCGCAAGACGTGTTCGGCCGTTCGAGGCCGGATCGCCGAATTCGGCTTGGTTGACCACGTTTCGCTACGCTCAGCCACACGGGGCGTGGCGCAGCCTGGTTAGCGCGCCAGTCTGGGGGACTGGAGGTCCCGAGTTCGAATCTCGGCGCCCCGACTGTGAGAGAGGCCGCTTCGGCGGCTCTTCCATTTCCATCGACGCGTCGTACGATGACTCGATGGCACGGCTCGGGGGGCCACGCGCACTCCTGCTGCGCGGACCGGTTGCATGGACGCTGTTCGCCGCGTTGCCGGTACTGCTGACGCTCGCGTTCACGATCGGCGTCCACCATGAGCCCGCGTTCGACTTCCGCGCGCTGTGGCAGGCGGGCCGCGACGTCGCGCACGGCCGCGATCCGTATCCGACGGTCGCCGGCATCTCGCCGCTGCCGGGGATCGCGCATGAGGAGTTCATCTATCCCGCCGCCGTCGCGGTCGCGATGGTCCCGCTCGGCGTTCTGCCGTTCGGTGCGGCGGCGACGGTGTTCGTCGTCCTCCTCGTCGTCGCGGTGGCCGCAACGCTGCGCATCCTCGGTGTCGGCGACTGGCGCTGCTACGGGATCGCGTTCTCGACGATTCCCGTGCTCGAGAGCTTCCGGCTCGGAGCGGTCACGCCGTTCCTCGCGCTCGGCCTGGCCGGGATCTGGACGCTGCGCGACCGCCGGTGGAGCCTGCCGGTGCTCGTCTGCGCCGTCGTGCTCGCGAAACTGTTCCTCTGGCCCGTGTTCGTCTGGCTGCTCGCAACCCGGCGCTGGGGCGCCGCGGTGCGCGCCGCGCTGCTGACGGTTGCCATTGGCGCGGTGGGGTGGGCCGTCGTCGGATTCGGCACGCTGTCGCGCTATCCGCACGTCCTCCGGCGCATGACCGACGTGCAGTACCGCAAGAGCTACGGCGTCGACGGGTTGCTCGCCTCGCTCGGAACGGGTGGGACGGCCGCTCGCACCGGTGTCGTGATCGTCGCAGTCGTCGGGGCCGCCGCGATCGCCGTGACGGCCCGGCGGGCACGGTCGTCCGAGCCGGCGTTCGCGCTCACCGTCGTCGTCTCTCTCTTGGCCTCACCGCTCGTCTGGCTCCACTACTACGCGCTGCTGCTCGTGCCGATCGCGATCGCGTCCCCAGGCCTGTCGCTCCTCTGGGCGGCGCCGCTCCTCGTGTGGGCGACGCCGTTCCCGGAGAGCAGCGGCACGACGTGGCGGATCGCCGTCCCGATGGCGGTGGCGGCGCTGACCCTCGCCCGTCCGCGCGGCGACGGACACCGCCTGTTTCCCGTGGCGCAGACCGGCTAGATGCCGTCGAGGACGAGCCGGTCGCCCGGCTCGAGGCCGGCCGCCCCGCCGGCCGGCAGCTCCACGACAACCCGCGCGCGGCGCACCGAGGCCGTCCGCCACGGCTTGAGGCCGCGCACGACGCCGAGCACGCGGAGCTCCCGGTCGCAGAAGACGGCGTCGATCGCGAAGCGCATGAAGAACATGTGAATCGAGCCCGTGCGGGGGAAGAGCATGCCCTCGCCGGCGTCGAGCCCGTCCCGGCCGAGAAGCCCGCGCATCCGGGCGACGGGCGAGTGCGCGATCTCGCAGCGGGCGCATACGACGGTCCCGTCGTCTCGCTTCAGCACACCGGTGCGCACGCGGCCTCCGTCACCTCTTCGGGTGATCTTGCCCGAAGCGCGAAAGAAACCACCGGGGACCTCGCTCTTTACCGGCACATGTCACTGTCGAGCCTGTACAAGTGGCTTCGCCGGAGCGACGGGCAGGTCCTCGTGCTCTTCGGGTTCATCCTCACCGTCCTGCTCGGCGGCGCGGCGTTCACGGTGGACATCGGACGCGCGTACTTCGCCCAGCGCTCGCTCCAGGCATCCGCCGACGCGTCCGCACTCGCGGCCGCGCAGGCGCTCCCGAACACCGCGCAGGCGATCTCGCTCGGCGGCGCATACGGGGGAGGACCAGGCGGCAGGAACGCCGTCGCGAGCCTGCCGGACGTCGACGGCAACGTGACGCCCGAGTGCCTCGGCGGCGGCTGCAACGGCTCTTCGAATGCCATCGTCGTCACCCAGAGCACGCGCGTCAACACGATCTTCGGCCGCGTCATCGGCGTCGGCTCGATCGGCATCGGCGTCAAGGCGACGGCGTGCGCGGGCGCCGGGGTCGCGTACCTCGTCGACAACAACGCCTCTTCGTGCACGACCGGCGGGCCTCCCGGTGGCGGCGGTAGCACGAGCACGCCGAGCACGACGACGACGGCCGGCACGACGACGACCGGCGCGACGACCACGACGGGCACCACCACCACGACCGGCACGACGACGACTGGGACGACGACCACGACGGGGACGACAACGACGACCCCGCCGCCGCCCGTCCCGGGTCAGTGCACGCTCGGCTACCCGTACGTGAGCTTGAACCCGCTGACGAGCGTTCTCTTCTCGGAGAGCACGGTGCTCCGCGCCTTCGCACCGGCGATCGCCACCGGCTCGAGCGACACGATCAAGGTCTGGTACAACGACGAGCACGCGCTCACGCTCGGCGTGCGGCAGATCGTCGTGAAGACGAGGACCGGCACGGCGACGACGAACTTCACGGTCGCCAAGCTCACGTCGAACCCTGGAAGCGCGACGAACCCGGCCGTCGGTGCAACGGCGACGACCGGTGACCTCGCCGGAACCGACCCGACCGGGCGGCCGCTGTACCCGGTCCTCTACATCACCGACATCACCGCCAACCCGAACGACACGTCGGGCGACTGGCAGTTCGGCGGCACGGCGATCCCGCCGAACGCCGTGTTCGGTACGTGGAAGGGCGCGGTCGTGACCGTCGACAAGACGAAGACGCCGGCGACGCGCACCGTCACGCCGGACGCCGACCCGTCGAAGAACGACTGGAAGCTCGGCACCGGCAGCGACAAGGCGCCGACCGGTCTCACCGACGAGGGCTACGGAGCAGAGGCGCGCTGGAACGTGAGCAGCCTCGGCCTCAAGCCGGGTCACTACTACCGGCTGGAGTTCATGGTCCACGACGGCGACCAGAACAAGTCCGGTGGCGACGCCGGCGAGGCCTGCAACACCGTCCTCATGCCGACGGGCTGAGATGGCCGCGGAGATGCCTAGGCGGCGTTGTCTACCCCTTCCGGGGGATTCGCAGTTTGGCGCGAAAGAAAGCGGCCGGCTGCCCGCTCTTTGCTCCTACACAACAGCGCGAGGGTGGAAAGGGGGTGATGTCTGCAAGACGTTCTGGGCGTTCCTCTCGAGTGAGACGGGACAGTCGGTGGCGGAGTACGCCGTGCTCTTCTCGCTCGTGACGCTCGCCCTCATCGGCGCCTGCTCCGCACTCGGAGTAACCGTCGGACACCTGTACGCCGCCGTCAGGGACGTCTTGCCGTAACAACACCGCTCTTGCTCGCGTAGCGCCGCACAAGGGGGCACAACGCCCCACCTACGACTCTCGAGGAGCCAAACATGTTCGCTTCGTTTCTGATCGAGTGGGTGAAGGACAACTGGAAGCGCCAGGAAGGCCAGGCAATGGCGGAGTACGGGATCATCCTCGCGCTCATCGCCGCCGTCGTCGTCACGGTGCTCGCGCTCCTGGGCAACAAGATCCTGGACGCGTTCAACACGATCGTCGGGCAGCTCTAGCCGGCGGGAATGACGGTTTGAGCCTTCGAACGGGGCGGGCCCACTCCGAGGGGGCCCGCCACCGGCCTCGGCGACAGCCACATGGCACTTTCCGCACCCATCCGTGAGATCAGGTCGGAGCGCGGCCAGGCGATCGTCGAGTTCGCGTTCGTCGTCCCGCTCCTCATCGTCCTCGTGCTCGGAATCACGCAGATGGCAATCACCTACAACCACTACCTCACAATCACCGACGCGGCCCGCGTCGGAGCGCGCGACGCGGCGGTCGGCCGCTTCTCGGGTGTGACGCCGGGAGACGTCCAGCAGAGCGTGCTCGCCGCTGCCGCCGACCTCGATCCGGATCAGGTGCAGGTCAGCGCGGTCAATCCGAACTGGAACCAGTCGGGGACCGACGTCACCGTGACCGTGAGCTACCCGTACTCCATCAACCTGCTCGGAGTGGTCGTGGCCTCCGGAACGATCCACAGCACGATCACGGAGCGCGTCGAGTGACCGCCGTGCGCGCCGCCTCGCTGTCCCTCTTCGACAGAAGGAATCGCTCATGACCTACCGCGTCCGGAATCTCGTCATCGCGGTCGGGCTCGCGCTCGTCGCCATGCTGCTCACGCTCCTGTACGTCACGAACTACAAGCGCTCGGTGCAGCACGCAGGCACGTCGGTGCGCGTGTACGTCGCCGCGCGCGACATCCCCGCGGGGACCGCCGGGGCGGACGTCGTCAGTCAGCACTACCTCCGCGCGGAGAACGTGCAGCGACGGGACGTCGTACCCGGCGCGATGTCCGGACCGGGGCAGATTCAGAGTCTCGTCCTCAGCGACCCGCTGTATGCAGGTGAGCAGGTCACCACACGTCGCTTCACGAACGTCACCGAGCAGGGGATCGCAGGCGCGTTGAAGGGGACGGAGCGGGCCGTGCAGGTCGCCGGCGATTCGAACCAGCTCCTCGCCGGCACGCTCCAAGCGGGAGACCACGTCGACCTCGTCGCCAACATCCACGCGACCGGGACGATGCAGAGCGACGCCACGCGCATCGTCCTGCGCAACATCCTCGTCGTGAGCCCGCCGAGCACGTCGGCGACGTCGAAGCTCTCGACGTCCGGTGACGGCTCGACCTCCGCGATCCTCCAGGTCACCGACAAGCAGGTTCAGCCGCTCTTCTACGTCCTCAAGAACGCCGACTGGACGCTCGAGCTGCGGCCGGCGCAGGGCGCGACGGACAGCCCGGAGAAGGTCGTCACGGCCGATTCGATCCTGACCGCGGGAGTGGCGAAGTGAGCGGCAGCGTTCGCCTCTACTTCGTCGGCGCATGCGACGGCTTCGACACGCTCCGCACCGCACTCGGCGAACTCGAGGACATCGAGGTCGTCGGGGCGAGCACGAACGTCGCCGAGGCGACGGCTCCGCTCGCGGGCGGCCACCTCGACTGCGTCCTCTACGCGACGCGGGGAGCCGACTTCCCCGACGGCGACGTGACCGCGATCCGCGACCAGACGCGTGCGCCGATCATCCTCGTCGCCTCCGGCTCGGAGGCGACCGTGATGCTCGAGGAAGCGCTCGCGCGAGACGTCGCGGACGTGCTCCTGCTCCCGCAGCTGACACAGAACGTCGCATTCGCGATCCGCAAGGCGGCGCACGCACGCCGGCAGCTGGAGACCGCGGTGCACCGCGGCCGTGTCATCACGGTGTTCTCGCCGAAGGGCGGAACGGGGAAGACGGTCGTATCGACGAACCTCGCTGCGTCGCTCACCAAGCGCGAGAAGAAGCGGACACTCCTCCTCGATCTCGATCTCCAGTTCGGGGACTCCGCGATCGTGCTCGGGATCGAACCGGAGAAGACGATCTACGACCTCGTCGTCGCGCCGGGAGAGCTCGACGCGGAGAAGGTCGCGGGCTA
Organism: uncultured Actinomycetes bacterium; assembly: GCA_963802685.1. Lineage (GTDB taxonomy): Bacteria > Actinomycetota > Thermoleophilia > Gaiellales > Gaiellaceae > Palsa-739. The sequence continues at coordinate 566,813 of CAWDJG010000005.1, read as the reverse complement.
CGTCTCGCGGCATCCCTCCGGGCTCGACGTCCTCGCGGCGCCGTTGCGGCCCGAGGACGCGGAGCTCGTGACCGAGGCGAAGATCATCGCGCTCCTCGAGGTCGTGCGATCGTCGTACGACGCAGTCGTCGTCGACACGTCGCCGTTCTTCCACGGGCCGATGCTGGCGACGCTCGACCGGACGGACGAGCTCCTCGTCCTGTGCGGCCTCGACGTGCCGACGCTGAAGAACGTCCGTCTCGCGCTCCAGACGCTCGAGCTGCTCTCGTTCCCGACGAGTCGCATCCGGTACGTCATGAACCGGGTCAATGCGAACCTCGGCCTGAAGACGCGGGAGGTCGAAGAGGGGCTGAAGGTGAAGATCGCCTGCGAGCTGCCGATGGACCGGCGCGTGCAGGTGTGCGTCAACCGCGGCGAGCCAATCGTGCTCGCCGAGCCGCGGGCGGACTTCGCGAAGGCGATCGCCTCCCTTGTCGAGATGGTCGCGCCGGCAGTCCCGACGCCGGCGGGCAAGCATCACCGCCGCCACCTGTCGTTCGCGAGGGCGTGACGTGGGCCTTCAGGACCGCCTCTCCCGCGCAACGGAGAGCTCGTACACCGGCGCGGAGGCGCACGCGCCGCCGCCGGATCCGTACGCGGAACTGAAGGCGAAGGTGCATCACGCGTGCATCGCGAAGCTCGGTCCGGAGCTCTTCAAGGAGGACGCCGGCGACCTGAACGACCGGGTCTACCGCGCGGTGACCGAAGAGCTCGCGCTCGCCCGCACGCCGCTCACGCGGGACGAGCGCAAGGACCTCGTCCGCGCGCTCACCGACGACATCCTCGGCTACGGGCCGCTGGAGCGCTTCCTCCGGGACGACTCCGTGACCGAGATCATGGTCAACGGTCCCGACCACATCTACGTGGAGCGGGGCGGGAAGCTCGAGCGCACGCCGACGCGGTTCATCGACGACGCCCACCTCGTCCGCATCATCGACAAGATCGTGTCGCAGGTCGGTCGCCGCGTCGACGAGGCGTCGCCGATGGTCGACGCGCGCCTTCCCGACGGGAGCCGCGTCAACGCGATCATCCCGCCGCTCGCGCTGACCGGCCCGACGTTGACCGTGCGGAAGTTCGCCCGCGAGCCGTACACCGTCAACGACCTGATCTCGTTCGGCACGCTCTCGCCGCGGGCGGCGCAGTTCTTCGGTGCCTGCGTGAAGGGCAAGCTCAACGTCCTCATCGCGGGCGGTACCGGCACCGGCAAGACGACGACGCTGAACGCGATCTCCGCGTTCATCCCGGGCGACGAGCGCATCGTCACGATCGAGGACGCCGCGGAGCTGCAGCTCCAGCAGGAGCACGTGATCACGCTCGAGTCGCGCCCGGCGAACATCGAGGGCAGCGGGCAGGTGACGATCCGGCAGCTCGTCCGCAACGCGCTGCGCATGCGCCCCGACCGGATCATCGTCGGCGAGGTCCGCGGCGCCGAGACGCTCGACATGCTGCAGGCGATGAACACGGGCCACGAAGGCTCGCTGACCACGATTCACGCGAACTCGCCGCGCGACGCGCTCAGCCGGCTCGAGACGCTCGTGCTCACCGCCGGTGTCGACCTGCCGCACCGAGCCATCCGCGAGCAGATCGCGAGTGCGTTCGACCTCCTCGTGCAGATCCAGCGCCTCGTCGACGGATCGCGCCGGATCACGCACATCTGCGAGGTCGTCGGCATGGAGTCGGACATCGTCACGCTGCAGGACCTGTTCATTGCGGCCGCGCCCATGGACGGAGCCGGGCTCGGCGCCCGGAAGCTCCTCACGCCGCTCCGGGCTACCGGCTTGAAGCCGCACTTTCTCGAGAAGCTCGCGGCGAACAACGTCGTGCTACCCGGCGGCTTCTTCGCCGGCGACGAGGACTCCGACGTCCGTGCGGCGTTCGCCGTCACGGGTTACGGCGGCCGCCGATGAGACGCGTGACTGTCATCGCCGTCGTCCTGGCAGCGATGCTCGCTGCTGTGGCGTCCGCCGCGGGCGGCGTGCGCATCACGAGCGTCGACGCCGGTGGCTATCCAGACATCAGGCTGACGGTGGTGGCGCCGGCGGGGAGCACGCAGCCGCAGCTCGCCGAGAACGGACGACCCGTCGCGGGCGAACAGGCGGTGAGCCTCGCGGCGGCGAAGAGCATTGCGATCGCAGTCGACCGCTCCCGCTCGATGGCCGGCACCTCACTGCGCGACGCAACCGCCGCGGCACGCGCGCTCGTCGCGACGACGAGCACGGCGGACTCCGTCGAGGTGATCGCGTTCGGCCACGCCGCGCACACGCTGTCGCCGTTCTCGCACGACGCGTCCGACCCGGAGGCCGCTCTGTCCGGGATGGCGGTGGACCGCGTGAGCGGCACTGCGCTGTGGGATGCGGTCGTCCTCGCCGCGCACGGCGTCGCCCGCTCGCCCGAGACGCAGGGGCGCGTCATCGTCGTCGTCACCGACGGCCAGGACGTCTCGAGCTCGGCGTCGCTCGACGACGCAGTCACCGCCGCCCACGATGCGCACGCCGCGGTGTACGCCGTTGGGATCGCCTCGCCCGGCTTCACACCGGGACCGCTCCGCGCTCTCGCCGCGGAGACGGGAGGGACGTTCCTCGAGGCGGCGTCGAGCGCTCAGCTCGTGAGCCTGTACCGGTCGATCGGCCGGTCGCTCGCCCGCACGTGGCAGCTCCGCTATGCGACCGCGGCGCGGCCGGGCGACAGGCTCGACCTGACGGTCACGGTGCCGGGCGCCGGCGCGGCAACGCGTGCTCTCGACGTCGCCGGCGCACCCGCGGCCGCGCCGGCGACGAGCCCGACGCTCCTCTCCCGCTCGGCGTGGCGGTCGAGGTGGGCACCGTTCGTGCTCGCCGGCGGAGTCGGACTGCTCGTGCTCGTTGCGATGCTCTTCGGGTTCGCCGCGCTCGGGCGTAACTGGCTCGCGGCGCGCCTCGAGCCGCACCTCGCTCCCACGCGCAGGCGGAAGACGGGGACGCATCGCCGCGACGTGCGCGCGCTCATGACGCGGATCTTTGCCGCGACCGAACACGCCTTCGCCGGTGTCAAGCAGTTTCGAACGCTGCAGCGGATGCTCAGCCGAGCGGATCTCCCGCTGCTCGCGGCCGAGCTCATCTACGTCTGCCTCGCGTCCGCGGTCGTGTTCGCGCTCGTCGCCGTGGCCGCAGGCGGGTCGGCCCTCATGCTCCTGCTCTTCCTCTTCATGGGCGCAGCTGCGCCGGTCGTGGTCGTCGCGTTCAAGGCGCGTGCGCGCATCCGCGCGTTCGACGAGCAGCTGCCCGACATCCTGACCACGATCGCCGCCTCGCTGAAGGCAGGGCACTCGTTCCGGCACGCGATCCAGGCGGTCGTCGACGAAGGCGCCGATCCGGCTGCGAAGGAGTTCAGGCGGGTCCTCACCGAGACGCGCCTGGGCAAGCAGATGGACGAGGCCCTCAACGATCTGAGCGACCGGATCGGCTCGAAGAACCTCACGTTCGCGCTCATGGCGGTAACCATCCAGCGCCAGATCGGCGGCTCCCTCGCCGGTCTCTTCGACATGGTCGCGGACACCGTCCGGCAGCGTCAGCAGTTCGCGCGCAAGATCCGCGCGCTGACGGCGATGGGGAGGATGTCGGCATACGTCCTCGTCGCGCTTCCGTTCGCCGTCGCTCTGGCGGTCAGTGTGTTGAACAGCTCGTACATGTCGCCGCTCTGGGGCACGCCGACCGGCCACGAGCTCGTGGCTGCCGGCCTCACGATGATCATGTTCGGCTCTCTCATCCTTCGGAAGATCGTCACGTTCAGGGGGTAGGGGATGCTGCTCGCACTCGCCGTCTTCGCGCTGGGCTTCGCGGCGTTTCTCGCCGTCGAGGTGGCGACGGAGCCCGCACGGCGGCACCGGATCGCGCTTCGACGCGCCGCCGGGTACGGCAAGCGCCAGCGCGAGACGCCGGCCGTCGAGACGGTGCGCTTCAGCGAGCGCGTGCTCGCACCGGCGGTGCGGCGCCTCGCGGCGGTGTCGCTCCGCCTGAACCCGCGCGCGTCCGTGGAGGCGATTGGCTCGCGCCTCCTCGCCGCCGGCGTCGCGGGCCGCATCTCGCCGACGCAGTTCCTCGCGCTGAAGTCGGGGCTCGGCATCGCCGGCGGTGCAGCGGGCATCGCACTCGGCGCCGCAGCCGCGCCCGTGGCCGGGATCATGCTGACGCCGCTGCTCGGCGCGATCGGCTTCCGACTCCCGGAGTTCGTCCTCGCGCGCAAGACCGCGGCGCGCCGCGATCGCATCCGGTCGGAGCTTCCGGACGCGCTCGACCTGCTCGCCGTGTCGGTCGAGGCAGGCCTGGGTCTCGACGCCGCGATCGCGAAGCTCACCGAGCACATGGACGGTGCGCTCGCCGAGGAGTTCTCGATCACGCTCGGGGAGATGCGCGTCGGCGAGGCGCGCCACGACGCGCTGAGGAAGCTTGCCGATCGCGTTCCCGCGCCCGAGGTCGCCGCGTTCGTCCGCTCGGTCGTGCAGGCGGATCAGCTCGGCATCTCGCTGGGCCGCATCCTGCGCGTGCAGGCCGCCGACTCGCGTCAGCGCCGGCAGGCGGCAGCCGAAGAGCGCGCGATGAAGGCCCCGATCAAGATGCTGTTCCCGACCGCGCTCTTCATCTTCCCGGCGATGTTCATCGTCATCCTCGGGCCGGCTCTCATCAACATCACCCATGTCTTCAGCCTGAAATGACGCCGGACACCGAAAGCGGATTCGGAACGGGACTGCGGGCGCAGCTGCAGAAGAAGCGCAGCCCGCAGGCGGAGCCGACGGTCACGCCCGATCTCTTGAGCGTGCTCGAGGAGCCGCTGACCGTGGAGATCGAGGAGGTCGACGCCGGCGACGACGTCGACTGGTTGCGCATGGAGCTCGACTCATCGCGCGAGCGCGAACGCACGATCGCGTCCGAGCTCGCGGAGGCGCGCGCGACGATCGAGCGCGCCGGCGACGTCGAGCGGGTCGCCGCCCGCACCGACGCGTTGCGCGCGGAGATCGAGGAGCGCGACGTCGTCCTCCGCATCCAGCTCGACCAGGTGGAGACCGACCGTGCCGAAGCCGTGCGCCTGCGCACCGAGCTCGTCGCCGAGCAGGCGCGCCTCGAGGAGCTCGCGCGGCACATCGACTCGCGCGGGCACGAGCTGGAGTCCGCCGACCAGGAGCGCGCGCAGGCGGGCGCGCACATCGCCCAGCAGCTCGCGGCGCTCGCGGAACGAGAGCGGGAGCTCAAGCGCGAGCAGGTCGTCCTCGAAGCGCGCCGGCAGGGAGAGGAGACACGCGTCGCAGCCCGCGAGGACGCGATTCGGAAGAAGGACGAGGCCGTGCGCCGGCGGGAGGAGACGCTCGCCGACCGTGAGCAGACGACGCACGCGGCGATCGCCGAGCTTCGTGCGCGCGAGCAGGCTCTCGAGGGGCGCGAGGCCGCGTTGGAGAAGCAGAGCGACGCCCGCGAGAAGATGCTCGCGAACGGCGAGGCGGCGCTCGCCGCCTGGGAGCGGCGCCTGCGCTCGCTCGGCGAGCGCCTCGAGCGCGAGCAGGCGGGCCAGGGGCAGGCGTCGCGGGACGCCTTCGAGCTCCTCGCCGAGCTCGAGCGGCGAGAAGAGGCCGTCGGCCACCGCGAAGCGAAGCTCCTCGAGGCCGAGGAGAGCTTCGCCTCGCGAACGGGGGTGCTCGACGAGGCGGAAAGTGCGCTGCGCCTGCGCGACGCCCGCTTGCATGTCGACCTCGACCTTCGAGAGGACAGGCTCGAGGATCGCGAACGCGCGGTCGGCGAGCGCGAGCGGTTGATGGACATGCGCGAGCGCGAGCTCGCCGCGTACGTCAGCGAGCTTCAGGGACAGCTCAACGATCGGAACGTCGCGTGAGCGCCGCCATCGATGTCCTCGTCGCCGTGTTCTTCGTCGCGGTGCTCGTGCTCATCTCCGCGATCGACGTACGCCGTCGGATCGTCCCGAACCGCATCGTGCTGCCGGCGGCAGCCGTCGTTCTCGTCGCGCGCACGATCGTGCACCCGTCGGTCGTCTGGCTCGTCGCGGGCGTCGGTGCAGCGTTCGCTCTGCTCGTCGCCGCGGCCGCGCGGCCGGGCGCAATGGGCATGGGCGACGTGAAGCTCGCGCTCCTGCTCGGCGTTGCGGTCGGCCGTTCCGTGCCACTCGCGCTCTTCGTTGCGCTCCTCGCGGCAGCGATTCCGAGCGCCGCGCTCCTCGTCCGCCACGGCGTGCGCGCGCGGACGATGGCGATTCCGTTTGCCCCGTTCCTCGCCGTCGGCGGCATCGTCGGGCTCGTGCTCGGGGCGCCGCTGTGACGCGCGTCAGGATTGAGGAGGATTTCGCAGAAATCTTGTAAGTGAAACCCGCAAAAAGGGTCTTGTAGTTCCAGGCGGCAAGTCGCACAATCGTTGTCCGCAAATACGGTCGTAAGGGGAAAGGATCGCTTGGCCGCAGCAGGGGATCCGGCAGGGCACGTCGGCGGAAACGTCGCCGACACGACGCACGATCTCTATCGCCAGTACGGCAGGCAGATCTACGCCTATTGCCTGCATCATCTGGGCTCCCGCGAAGAGGCGGAGGACGCCGTGCAGACGACGTTCCTCAACGCGTTCCGCGGGCTCCAGCGCGGAACCGTCGCGCGGTGCGAGCAGGCGTGGCTGTACAAGATCGCGCAGAACGTCTGCTTCGCGCGTCGCGCGTCCGCGGGGAGGCGGCTCCGCGTCGAGGCGCCGAACGACTTCGAGATCCTCCAGGAGATCGTCCCGTCGAAGTCGTCGACGACGGAGTCGCTCGAGCTCATGGGCCTCGACGAGGCGCTCGAGAAGATGCCGGAGAACCAGCGCCGCGCGATCCTGCTCCGCGAGTGGCAAGGGCTCTCGTATCGCGAGATCGGCGAGGAGCTCGACCTCTCGCAGGGTGCGGTCGAGATGCTCATCTTCCGCGCGCGGCGTTCGCTCGCCACCGCGCTCGAGCAGCCGGCCGCCGACACGCGCAAGACCGGCAAGGCGCGCTCGGGCTGGAGCCTCGGCTCGCTCGTCGCGGCGATGAAGTCGCTCTTCAGCGGTGCCGCCGCCGTGAAGATGGCGGCCGTCGCCGTCTCAGCTGCCGTTGTCTCGACGACGACCGCACACTCGGTCGTCCACCGCTTCATGCGCGACATCTCGAGCTCGCACGCGTCTGCGACGTCGCATCCGGCCGCGGGCGGACCGCTCGCGAACGCGGCGGTGTCTCCCGCGTCGCCGCGGGTGACGTATCGCGCGCAGGTCATCACTTGGAACCCGACGCACGCAGGGCACGGCGCGTTCGTCGCGACGACGGTGGCCGGCCACGCGTCGCCGTCGCAGCCCGTGCTCGTCCAGGACGGAGCGGCGCCGGCCGCCCCGGATGCGGCCGGCACGACGACGGCGGGGACGACAGCGGCGCCGGTCACGGGCGACGCGTCCTCGGATCCGGCGCGGGCGTCGGCGCCGGCGGCGTCGGCGACGGCGCAGGCGACGGCGTCGGCGAGCGCGGTCGGCAAGGCGACGACCGCGCCGCACGGCGATCGGCCCGCCGCGCAGACGGCTCCCTTGCCGTCGTCGACGGCGACGGTGCCCGGTAGCTCGGGCTCGGGTTCGAGCACGAGCGTGGGCTCGGGCGCCGGCGGCTCCAGCCCCGGCGCGGGCTCCGGCGGCTCCCGGCCGGGCTCCGCGAAGCAGGCGCCGCTGCCGTCGTCCGGCGCCACCGTGCCCGGCAGCTCGACGTCGCAGGACGGGACGTCGACGTCCGGCGACGGAAGCAGCGGGCGCACGGACCAGGGGAACAGCGGCGGTAGCGGTGGCGGCCACAAGCACGGCCATCACGGCCACGGAGGCGACTCGTCCGGCGGCGGGTCGGGGTCATCCGGCTCGACGACGACGACGCCCGCACCCGACGACCCGGCCGGCGACGGCTCCGCGGACGCGAGCTCGTCCACGACGGGCTCGTCGACCGACACGACGACCACGTCGACGACCGAAACGACGACGACCACCACCACCACCACCACGACGACCACGACGACGACGTCCTCCGGGACCGACCAGTCCGGCTCATCGAGCTCGTCGAGCTCGGGCGACTCGTCCGGCGGCGGCTCCTCCAGCTCCGGTGACGGCAGTGGCAACGGACACCATCACGGAGGCGACGGCGGTGGCGGCAGTGGTGGCGGCAACGGCGGCGGCGGTGGCGGCAACGGCGGTGGCGGTGGTGGCGGCGGCCACCACGGCGGCCACGGCCACTGATTCCGTCTAGCTCGTCCGTCCGAAGACGTCGGCCGAGCAGCGCGGCGACGAGCGCGCAGAGCGGCTCGTCGACGCCGCGGAGCTGCGGATGGCCGCCGTCGACGTCGATCGACGGCCACGTCGGTGAGGCCGAGCGAGCCCGCGCCTTCGTCCGAGCCGATCGAGAGCAGCGCGTCGACGGTGAAGACGTCGCGGCGGCCGGACTGGCGGCGTGCGATCCCGTCGAGCTCGCGCAGCTCCTCGAGCGGGTCGATGCGGACGTTCGAGTCGGAGCCGATGCAGATCCCGATCCCGCGGTGCAGGAGACGCTCGACCGGCAGGAAGCCGTCGCCGAGGTTCGCCTCCGTCGTCGGGCAGGCGCACACCCGCGCGCCTGCCTGGCCGAGGAGGTCGAGCTCGCGTCCGTCCGCGTGCGTCGCGTGGACGACGGTCGTGCGGCGGCCGAGACAGCCGCACTCCGCGAGCAGCTCGATCGGGCGGAGGCCGTGCTCGGCGACGCATTCCTCGATCTCGCGCGGCTGCTCGTCGGCGTGCACGTGCAGCGGCAGGTCGTGCTCCGCCGCGTAGCGGCCGAGCTCGACGAGCCAGTCGCGCGGGCACGCGCGCACGGAGTGCGGCGCGACGCCGACGCGCACGCCGGCGTCGCGGAGCTCCTCCAGCTCGCGGAGGTAGTCGGCGACGGACGCCTGGCGGAAGCGGTCGATGCCGCCGCGCGCGTAGGCGACGTAGAGGAGGACGATCTCGATGCCGGCCGCGGCAGCCGCCTCGGCCGCCGCGCGAGCCTCCGCGAGACCGAGGTAGTGGAACTCGCCGACCGCCGTGTAGCCCGCCGCCCGCATGTCCGCGTACACCTGCTCGTACTCCGTCCGGACGCCCGCCGGCGTCTGCGCCTCCGCCGCCGCGAGCATGGGCTCGCGCCAGGCCCAGAAGTCGCGCCCCTCGGCCGTTCCGCGCAAGGCCCGCTGGAACGCGTGGCTATGCGCGTCGATGAAGCCGGGGATCTGGAAATCGTCCGGCATTCGGGAGACAATACGGGGGAATGCGTCGCCTCCTCGTGGGGGGGCTCCTAATCGCATATCTCGCCTTTCCGGCACTCGCCCAGTCCGGAACGGTGGCCATCTTCTACTACCCGTGGTACGGGACGCCGCTGCATGACGGAACGTGGCAGCACTGGAACCAGAACGGCCACGCGCCGCCCGGCGACGTCTACTCGAGCTTCTTCCCGGCCGGAGGGCCGTACTCGAGCGCCGACCGGAAGGTCGTGGCGCGGCAGATGTCCGAGATCGCGACCGCGGGCGTCGACGAGGTCGTCGTCTCGTGGTGGGGCCGCGGCTCCGCGGAGGACGCGCGTCTCCCGCTCGTGCTCGCCGCCATGCGCGCCGACCATCTGCGGCCGGCGATCCACATCGAGCCGTACGGGGGCCGCTCGCCGGCGACGGTCGCCCAGGACCTGACGTACCTCGCGTCGCTCGGGATCCGCGACGTCTACGTCTACCACCCGCTCGACTTCGCGGCGTCCGACTGGGCGCCCGTCACCGCGCAGAAGCCGGCGTCGATACGCCTCTTCGCCGGCACCGAGCTCGTCGGGTACGCAGCCGCCGCCGGGTTCAACGGCTTCTACACGTACGACTTCATCGACTACGGCGGAGCGAAGTTCGCGCGGCTGTGCCAGCAGGCGCACGCCATGCACCTCCTCTGCGGGCCGAGCGTCGGCCCCGGCTACGACGGCGCTGCGGGCGGGTGAGTTCTCGCTCTCGCGCCCGCGGCTGAACGGAGCTGACGTACGACCGACCTCTGGCAGGCCGCGATCCGGCCCGGCCCGACATCGTCACGATCACGAGCTTCAACGAGTGGGGCGAGGGGACGCAGATCGAGCCGGCGGCCACGCAGCACGGCTACGCACTCGTACGACGGGGCCTGGGGCCTGCACGGCGATCGCCGCGCAGACGGCCTACCTGACACGCACCGCGTACTGGGCGGCGCGGTTCCATTCCCTGTCCTCGCGGTAGCGCGGGCCGTACACTCTTCCGGGATGGCCTCCCGCGCGGTCCCGGCTCCGCTGGCGCAGCTGCCGAACGCGCTCACGCTCGGCCGTCTCGCGCTGATCCCGGTCTTCGTCGTGCTCATGGTGCAGGCCGGGGATGCGCACACGCTGGCCGGCGGGCATCCTCTTCGGCGTCGCCGGCGTCACCGACCAGGTGGACGGCTTCCTCGCGCGGCTCTGGCACGTCGAGTCGCGCTTCGGGAAGATCGCCGACCCGCTCGCCGACCGGCTCATGATCGACGCCGCGGTCATCCTCCTCGTCGCCTACGGGCGGCTGCCGTGGGAGGGGCTCGCCGTCATCGTCGCGCGCGACCTCCTGCTGCTCGCCGGCTGGCGCGTCCTCGCGCCGCGCGGCGTCGAGCTCGACGTGAACATGCTCGGCAAGGCCGCGACCTGGATCCTCTACCTGGCCGATCGGCTGTCCGCATCGTCACCCACGACGCGACGAGCTGGCCGCTGTGGCTCTTCTGGATCGGCCTCGGCGCGGCGCGGTCGCGGCGTCGATGTTCTACGTGCGCGACGCGCGGAAAGCCCTTGCGAGCGATGAAAGCCGTCGTCATGGCAGGCGGCGAGGGCACGCGCCTCCGTCCGCTCACGTCGAACCAGCCGAAGCCGATGGTCTCCGATCGTCGGCAAGCCGTGCATGGAGCACATCCTCGAGCTGCTCAAGCGGCACGGCTTCGAGGACGTCATCGTCACGGTCGCGTTCCTGCCGCAGGCGATCCGCAGCTACTTCGGCAGCGGCGAGTCGCTCGGGATCGAGATCGGGTACTCCGTCGAGGAGTCGCCGCTCGGCACGGCCGGGTCCGTGCGGCTCGCCGCCGGCCGGCTCGACGACACGTTCCTCGTCATCTCCGGCGACGCGCTCTGCGACGTCGATCTCACGCGGCTCGTCGAACTTCCACCGCGAGAAGAAGGCGTCGGTGACGATCGGGCTCAAGTCGGTCGACAACCCGCTCGAGTTCGGGATCGTCGTCACCGACGAGGACGGCCGCGTCGAGCGTTTCCTCGAGAAGCCGTCGTGGGGCCAGGTGTTCTCGGACACGATCAACACCGGCATCTACGTGCTCGAGCCGGAGGTGCTGAAGCACGTGCCGACCGACCGGCCGTTCGACTTCTCGAAGGAGCTGTTCCCGCTCCTGCTCGAGATGGGGCGGCCGATGTACGGCTGCGTCCTCGACGGCTACTGGCAGGACATCGGCAACCTCGACCAGTACCGGCAGGCGAACTTCGACGCGCTCGACGAGAAGGTGCAGCTCGAGATCCCCGGCATCCGCATCCGCGGCAACGTCTGGCTCGGCGAAGGAGTCGACGTGCACGACCTCGACGCGCTCGAGGGGCCTGCGTATCCTCGGCAACTACTGCCGCATCGCGCCGGAGGCGATCGGTCGGGCCGTACTCGGTGCTGTCGACGAGCGTCACGCTGCGCGAACGGGCGCGCACCGCGCGCTCGATCATCGACGCGTCGACGTACATCGGGCGCAGCGCGGTCGTGGAGGGAGCGATCATCGGCCGCTCGTGCGACCTGCGCGCGCACGTGCGCGTGCACGAGGGCGTCGCGATCGGCGACGAGGTGACGATCGGCGCCGAGAGCGTGATCATGCCCGGCGTCCGGATCTACCCGTACAAGGAGGTGGAGACCGGCGCGCAGCTGTTCGAGAGCCTCATCTGGGAGTCGCGCGGGACGGCGCGCATCTTCGGCAAGGACGGCGTCTCCGGCCTCGTCAACGTCGACCTCACGCCCGACGTCGCGGTGCGGCTCGCGTCGGCGCTCGGCACCGCGCTCAAGCGCGGCGCGCGCGTCGTCGCCTCGCGCGAAGGCACGCCCGCGTGCCGGATGATCAAGCGCGCGATGATCTCCGGCCTCTCGTCGACGGGCGTCGACGTCGCCGACCTGCGCGTGATCCCCGCAGCGGTCGCGCGGCATCTCGTGAAGTCCGAGGGCTTCGCCGCCGGCATCCACGTCGGCATCAGCCCGAGCGACCCCGAGGCGATCCGCATCCAGTTCTTCGAGCAGCCCGGGATCGAGATGAGCGCGGCGACGCAGAAGGAGGTCGAGAAGCACTTCACGCGAGGCGAGCTGCGGCGCGTGGCGTCGACCGACGTCGGACGCATCTCGTATCCGGCGCGTGCACGGGAGACGTACGCGAGCGAGCTCCTGTCGACGCTCGACGTCGACGCCATCCGCGCGCGCCACTTCCGGATCGTCGTCGACTACGGCTTCTCCGCCGCGTCGTACGTGCTGCCGCTCGTGCTCGGCCCGCTCGGGCGTCGAGGTCGTCGCCGCGCACGCGTTCCCGAGTGACGTCACCGCGGAGGCGTCCGAGCCGCTCGCGGCCTCGATCGGGCAGGCGAAGCGTCTCGTCTCTGCGATCGGCGCCGACCTCGGCGCGGTCTTCGATCGTCCCGGCGAGCGGCTCTACCTCATCGACGAGCAGGCGCGCGAGGTCCCGCTCGAGCAGACGCTCCTCCTCTACCTGCGGCTGCTCGGCTCCGACGGGCGGCGCGGGAAGCTCGCGTTCCCCGTCACCGTGACGAGCCAGGTCGACCGCATCGCGGAGGGCTCGGGGCTCGAAATCGTGCGGACGGCGGCCTCGCTCCAGGACCTGACGCGGGTTGCGGCGGACGAGGGCGTCCTCTTCGCGGGCGCCGTCGGCGGCGGCTACGTCTTCCCGGACTTCCTGCCCGGCTACGACGCGGTCGCGAGCCTCGTGAAGCTCCTGGAGCTGCTCGCGCCGGTGGAGCGGCCGATCTCCGAGCTCGTCGCGGAGCTGCCGCGGTCGACGCTCGTCCACCGCCAGCTGCCGTGCCCGTGGGCGATGAAGGGCGTCGTCATGCGCGTTCTCAACGAGCGCCTCGCGGGCCGCCACCTCGACCTGACGGACGGCATCAAGCTCTTCGAGGAGCGCGGCTGGTCGCAGGTGCTGCCCGACCCGGACGAGCCGGTCATCCACCTGTACGCGGAGGGGGAGACGACCGAGATCTCCGAGGAGCTCATCGGCGAGCTCCGCAGCTTCGTGGACGAGATCGCGCAGGGAGCCGAGGCCGAAGCCCGAACGTAAAAAGGCTAAAGTTCAGGTTGACCCTCCGAGCGAAAGGCTCCCGTTGGAACTGCTGCCCGATCTTGCTTCGCTGTCGGACGCCGATCTGAAGCAACTGATCCGCGACCTCCAGGAGGAGGAGCGCGAGGTCTCGTACCAGCGCCGGCTCCTGCACGGGAAGATCGACATCCTCCGCGCCGAGTACCAGGCCCGGCTGAAGGCGGCGGGCCCGGAGACGATCCTGAGCCAGGTCGACGTCGAGTCCCTGACCGAGATCCTCGCCGGGAAGGCAAGCCCGCCGGACCAGGTATGACGCGCTACGCGCCCTCGTATGACGCGGACCGGCTCCGCGTCGGTCATGTGGCTCCGCCGCGGCCGCGAGTCTGCGTATGAGTCACATCTACTGCCCGGAGTGCGGCTTCCAGAACCCGGAGGCCGCGAACTACTGCTCGAAGTGCGGGGCGCTCCTCCACACGACCGAGCCCGCCGAGCAGACGCAGACGTTCAGCGCCGAGGAGGGCGCCGACGCACTCGATGCGCTCGAGGACCTGGGCGTGAAAGGCCCGGCCCTCGTCGTGCGCTCGGGCGGCGGCAGGGCGGGGGAGACGTTCGTCCCCCAGGGCGAGCGGATGGTCATCGGCCGCTCCCCGGACTGCCAGGTGTTCCTCGACGACGTCACCGTCTCCCGCCGCCACGCCGCGTTCTTCGAGCGGGACGGACACTGGTTCGTCGAGGACCAGGGAAGCCTGAACGGGACGTTCGTGAACCGCCGCCGCGTCGAGTCCTCCGAGCTCTCCGACGGCGACGAGATCCAGATCGGCAAGTACCGGCTGACGTTCTTCGCGGGCTAGACGATGGCGGCGACTGAGGCTCCTGCGCGACAGCGGCTGCTGACGATCGGAGCGGTGTGCCGGCGCCTGAAGGCCGACTACCCCGACATCTCGATCTCGAAGATCCGCTATCTCGAGGATCAGGGCCTCCTGACGCCGAAGCGGACGCAGGGCGGCTACCGGCTCTTCTCCGAGGAGGACCTCGAGCGGCTGCAGACGATCCTCCGGCTGCAGCGCGACGAGTTCCTGCCGCTGCGCGTCATCCGCGAGGAGCTCGCGGCCGGCGCGGCGAAGGAGCGGCGGCGGCGCAGCACGTCCGCGCTCGGCGAGCAGGAGGACGAGGCGATCGACATCGCGGCGCTCTGCGAACGCGCCGGCATCGAGCCCGCGCGCGCCCGCGAGCTCGAGGAGTTCGGCCTGCTCGAGCCGCGCGTCGTCTCCGGCCGCCGCGAGTACTCGGAGGCCGACGTCGAGATCGCCGGCGTCTGCGACCGCCTCGCGCGCTACGGGATCGCGCCGCGCCATCTGCGCGCGTTCCGCACGTCTGCCGACCGCGAGTCGGGGCTCCTCGAGGCGCTCGTCACGCCCGCACTCCGGTCGCGCAATCCGGAGCGGCGCCGCGCCGGTCTCGACGATCTACGCGCGCTGACCGAGTCGGCGCAGGAGCTATCCCAGCTCCTCCTCGCCCGGAACGTGCGAAGGTTGGCCGGCTGATGGCCGCCATCGACCTCCGATCGCTCATCCGCGAGGTGCCCGACTTCCCGGAGCCCGGCGTCGGGTTCAAGGACATCGCGCCGCTGCTCGGCGACGCCGACGCGCTCCGGCAGGCGGTCGGCGAGCTGGCTGCGTGGTCGGCGGAGCGGAAGCCCGATCTCGTCCTCGGCGCCGAGGCGCGCGGGTTCTGGCTCGGAGCGGCGATCGCGTGCGAGGTCGGCTGCGGGTTCGTGCCGGCGCGCCGTCCGGGCAAGCTCCCGCCCGAGACCGTCGCCGCGCGCTATGCGCTCGAGTACGGCGAAAACGCGCTCGAGGTGAACGCGTCCGCGATCGCGCAGGGCGCGCGCGTCGTCATCCACGACGACGTCCTCGCGACCGGCGGAACGGTGAAGGCGATCGCGGGCCTCGTCGAGCAGCTCGGCGGCCACGTCGTCGGCATCAACTTCGTCATCGACCTGACGTTCCTCGGCGGCCGCGACAAGCTCCTCGACTACGACCTCTACTCCCTGATCGAGTACTAGGCGAGACGGCTGGCCAGGGCGCGCGCGTTCATGTGCGCGATCGCCTCGATCGAGATCATCGGGTTCACGCCGGAGGCGCTCGGGAACGTCGAGCCGTCGCAGACGACGAGGTTGCGCGCGTCCCACGTCTCGCCCTCGGGCCCGCACGCTGACGTGGCCGGAGAGCTGCCCATGCGCGCGCTGCCCATGAGGTGGAAGGAGTAGAAGACGCAGCGGCCGGCGCCGTAGCCGCACGCGTCGGCGCCGCGCATGAACTGCTCGCGCGACGACCGGCCCGGCTCATACGAGACGCCGCGCGCATGCGCGGACACGATCTTCCTCGCGCCTGCGGCCTCGAGGATCCGCGCGCCGCCGTCGAGCCCGATGCGCACGTGGCGCACGTCGGGCTCCGACAATGCGTAGCGGCTCACGGGCTCGCCGTCGCGGCCGACGCGCACCTCGCCTGCGCTCCGATCGCGCAGGAGGACACCGACGAGCGAGACGTGGCGGAGGCCGGACGCGAGCTCCGCGTGCTGCGCGGCGGTGCGCCACGGCAGGAAGGCGGCGAAGAGCGTGGGGTGGACGGGCGCGGTCTCGTACTTCACGCCGTAGCCGCTCCCGTCGAGATCGCGGTGCTCGTCGGAGTAGATCGCCTGCATCGTCCCCTCCCACGGGCGGACGTCGTCGTCGAAGAGGCCGAAGACGCCGGTCACCGGATGGAGGCGGAGGTTGCGCCCGATCTCGCGGTTCGCAAGGCCGGAGCGGCGTAGGAGGGCGGGCGTCTGGATCGCGCCGCACGCGGCGACGACCGCGCGCGCCCGCACGGTGACGCGGTGCCCGTCGGCGGTCTCCGCCTCGATGCCGCGCGCCGCGCCGGCGTCGACGAGCACACGGAGTGCACGGGTGCGCACGAGGATGCGCGCGCCGGCGGCGTGCGCGTCGACGAGCCACGTCTTGAGCGTCGACTGCTTCGCACCGCGCCGGCAGCCGAAGCCGCACCAGCCGCACTCCGGCCCGTCCTGGTCGCAGCCGAGGACGTTGCGCGGCATCGCCTCACAGTGCCAGCCGAGCGCGTCGAGCCCGCGTCGGAGCACCGCCTCGCGCGCCGAGACCCGGTTGTTGTCGACGTTCACGCCGAGGCGGTCGCACACGGCGTCGAGGCTCTGGGTATACGCGTCGCTCGTGAATGCGGGCACGCCGTCCGCCGCCCACTCGGCGCGCACCTCGTCGGGCGTCCGGAACGACGTCGTGTAGTTCACGACGGTCGAGCCGCCGAGGCAGGAGCCGGCCAGCAGGCCGACGCTGTGATCTGTCGTGGCTGCCGCGCCGGACTGCTCGTACAGCCGCTGCCAGCCGGCGTGCTCGGCTCCGTCGAAGTCTGCGTCGTCGTAGTGCGCGCCGGCCTCGAGCACGATCACGTCGAGTCCGGCCCGGGCGAGGACCGCCGCCGCGGTGCCGCCGCCTGCGCCGGAGCCGACGACGCAGACATCGCAGTCGAGCGTCGTGTCGCCGGAGATTTCGAGCGGCACGATCGTGCGCGGCGCCGGGTGATCGGGCGGCCCGAGCGCGCCCGGGTAGCCGATGGCGTCGTAGAGCGCCGGCGCGTCCATGTGCGTGACGCCCTTCCGAAGCGCCTGGAAGGCGGCGCGGCGCTGGGGGATCCGGCTGTCGCACCAGCCGCGGAGCACGGCCTCGCGGCGGTCCTGCGGCAGCGCCGCGAACCGGCGGAGCGCGAACAGGGAGAGGAGCAGGCCGAGCTGAGCCTGCTCGGCGGCGCGCGGGTTGGCCTCGACGACCCGGAGCATCCCTTCCGGGGCGCCACGCTGCGCCGACCCGGGCGCGAACGTGTCGCAGATCGCGTCGAGCGCACGCCGCTGGCGCGTCGTGAGGGCCACGGCGCGATCCTACGCCCGGGAAACCGCTCCGTCCGCGGCGCCGTTTACAAGATGGATATGTACGACCCGTTGACGAGCCTGTACACGTTCGCGTGCCCGCGCCGTGGCGAGGCCCACGTCTCCCTGTCCGGCTTCCGCACGCTCGAGCGGCTGGAGGGGACGGCGCACCCGGTCGTCTACCGCGTCCGCTTCGCGTGCGGGTGCGGGGAAGAGCACGACGGCCTCGTCAGCCACGACGAGCTCGACTGGGCGCCGCTCGGCCTCGACGGCGGCATGTTCCTCAACCTCATGACGTCGAAGGTCGAGCCGGTCGCCGACGAGCTCGGTGGTCTCGCGGCGATGCGCATCGGAGCGGGGGAGTGGCCGTGGAGCTTCTTCTGCTACCCGGAGGAGCGGCCGCGGCCGGTGTTCCCGTCGGCGTTCTTCCTCCTCACGCCCGGCGACGGGCGCGTCGGGCTCGGGGTGCGGTGCCCTGCGTGCCGGAAGACGTCGGTGAACGTCGTCTCGCACGAGCACATCGACGTGCCGTTCCACAACGATCGTGAGGTCGGCGTGGTCGAGCACGTCTTCGCCGACGACGCGCTCGCGGCGGTCGAGGAGTTCCGCGCGGAGCTCTGGTCGTCCGCGTTCGACGCGCGCCGCCTGGCGCTCTAGCCGCACCCGTACCGCCGGTTCGCGCGTTCTTCCCGGAGACCCCGAACAGCGGAACGAGGTGATGGGAGTGCGACGCTACGGACTGTACGACACGACGCGCGGCCTGACGACGGTCGCGGCCGCCGGCGGCGCCGGCGTGCTGCTCTGGGCCGCGACGCTCGTCGGCCAGCAGAGCGACGGGCGCTTCTGGGCCGAGATGGCGATCGTCGCCGGGGCCGGCCTCGTCGTCGCCCTGTCGCAGATCATCAGCGGCTGGACGAAGGGGCTTCGGCTGCGCCTGTCGCCCGGCACGTTCCTCCTCGCCTTCCTGCCGGTGCTCATCGTCGTCGGCTGGATCATGATGGCGAGCCAACCGGGTCACGGCTGGTACGAGGGAACGATCGTCCGGTGGAGCCGCGACATCGGCATGCTCGGCCTCATCCACGACCTCGCGTTGTGGCACGGCGCCCTCGCGTTCGGCTTCGGGCTCGTGCTCGGGCTGTCGTTCGACACGGTGCCCGCACTCGCGGAGGCGCCGATGACCGCGCCGATTCCGGCGACGGCGCCTGCGATGGTTGCCGCGAGCAACGAGCCGGTGACGGCGGAGCGCCGCGAGGTCGGCGGCCGGCGCCGCGGGCGCGGCGTCCTGGCCGGCCGGCGGCGACGGACCGGGGTGGACGACCCCGATCCGGTCACGCCGTCGCGGATGGACTGAATCGCTTGGATGGGGTCGCCGTGCGCGGCGGCCCCAATCCCTGCCGTCAGGGATCGCGGTGCGGGCTCGCAGCCGCCGATAGCTAAGGCTGGATGGAGCTCGCAGCAGGCATGTCGCAGCGAGAAGTGGGGCTCGATCTCCTAGCCACTCATCTCGCAGGCCTGGACCCGGATTACGAACGGGCCGGGGAGCGACTCGAACGGGAGATCGGGGTCAAGCTGGCCCGCTTCCTCGTCGCCGCTCTCAGCGCACACCCGTGCGTGCAGCGGTCGGCCGCGTAGCGCTAAGCCGTATTGCCGCGCGCGGCGACGAACAGCCAGATCCCGGCGGCCGCGAGCGTCGAGATGACGATCGCGAACGCGCCCGACGCGCCGATCGCGAGGAGCCCGAAGTAGACGTAGGCGCCGAGCGCGACCGCCCAGACGACGGCGATGATTCCCGGCGCGATGCTCGGTGGGCGAAGGTGCATCGAGCGAGATCCTAGAGGAAGGTCCTCGGGGGACGCAGCGAGTGCATCCCCCGTTCTGGACCAAAAGTTTCGCCGAGCCAGTCGCGGTTTCGTCCACAGAACCGCTCGACTTTCCGCCTCAGCCCTTGCGGGCTTCCTCGTACGGCCTATCGGCTCCGCTTCGACCTACTCCCGCGCCGCGCTCGGCGCAATTGAGAATCTAGGTGGTGCACAAGCTGGGTGCAAGGGGTGTCAAAACGAAAACGTTCGCATTTTGCGGATTTTGAATAATCAACATCTCCACAGCGGTCTGTGCAATAACCTGTGGATAACTTCGGCCGACCCGTCAGCGGGGGAGGAGAGCACGCGCGCGCTCGAGATCGTCCGCGTTCACGACGACTTCGGTCGGGCCGGCGATCGACGTTCCGACCGCGTACACGGAGATCGCCGAGGCCGGATCGGTCCGCCGGTAGAAGCACTCGATCCCGTTCGCGCGGAGCATTCCGCAGAGCATCTCCGCCTCGAGCTCGTCACCGACCGCCGTGAGGGTCGCCTCGGCCACACCGTCAACCTATCCGTGCCGAGGGAGGAGGAGCAGCGGTATGTCCGTGTCTAGGCGCTTCTTCTTCTACTTGACATAACGTCTACTCTCGTGCGGACCGACTAGGAACCCGGTCGGCATGAACGGGGCGCCTGGAGCTCGAGATCCTTCCGGGCGGCCTTCGGAACGCCGCAGCCCATCGCCGCCGTGCCGAGGTTGAACACGCGCCAGCCGGCGTGAACGCGATGAAGCACGACGACGACCGCGTCCAGAGCTTTCCCGTGCACGTCGACGACCTTGACGCCCGCTGCGGCCCACGCGGGATCGGCGTGCGAGACGTCGACCGCGACCGAGGTCACGTGGAGCCCCTCGACGCAGCAATGGTTCTCGCCGTTCTCGATGTACGAGACGACAACGCGTCTGACGACCGATGTCTGCGACTTGTCGGCGCCGCCGCAACCGGCCAGGAGAAGCCCAACGGCCGCGAGCGTCGCTACCCAGGTGAAGCGCACGAGCAGGTTCTACCGCAGCCGTCACCGGGCGGCTGCCCTTGCGCTCGGCATGCCTCGCGTGTTTTGGTGTGCCTGCGCCGCGGAACATCGCCCAGACAACCGATCGGGGGGATCTGTTGACGGTCGAGATCGAGCTCATCCTCAGGAGCGAGGAGCTGGCCACGCTTCTGGAAGCCGCCGAGGCGAGCGGCCAGCTGCGCCAGGCCGAGCTGCAGGAAGTGATGGAGCCGCTCGAGCTCGACCCGTTCGAGATCGACGCCGTCTACATCGAGCTCGACCGCCGCGGGATCGAGCTCCTGACCGAGCAGGAAGTCGAGCAGGCGCCTCCCCCACCCCCGGTCGTCCAGCCCGTCGAGACGACGACGGACGCGCTCCAGCTCTTCCTTCGCGAGGCCGGACGCCATGCGCTGCTCACCGCCGCGCAGGAAGTCGCGCTCGCGAAGAAGATCGAGGCCGGCGACATGGCCGCGAAGACGCGGATGATCCAGTCGAACCTCCGGCTCGTCGTCTCGATCGCGAAGAACTACCGGAATCAGGGCCTGCCGTTCCTCGACCTCATCCAGGAGGGGACGCTCGGGCTCATCCGCGCCGTCGAGAAGTTCGACTGGCGCCGCGGCTACAAGTTCTCGACGTATGCGACGTGGTGGATCCGCCAGGCGGTCGCCCGCGCGCTCGCCGACAAGGCGCGCACGATCCGCATGCCCGTCCACATCGTCGAGCGCATGCAGAAGATGAACCGCGCCGAGCGGACGCTCTGGATGGACCTCGGCCGCGAGCCGACGCTCGAGGAGATCGCCGAGGAAGCGTCGCTGCCGGTGGAGCAGGCCCGCGAGGTCCGCGCCGCCGCGCGCGCCTCCGCGAGCCTCGACCAACCCGTGGGCGACCAGGAGGACGCCGTCTTCGGCGACTTCGTCGCGGGCGACGACCCGCTGCCGGAGGACCACGTCGAGGTGTCCCTCCGCAGCCAGGCCCTCACGCTCGCGCTCAACTCGCTGCCCGACCGGGAGCGGCAGGTGCTCGTCCTCCGCTACGGCCTCGTCGACGAGGAGCCGAAGACGCTCGAGGAGATCGGCAAGCGCCTCGGCCTCACCCGCGAGCGCGTGCGGCAGATCGAGCTCGAGTCGCTGCGGCGCCTCGCGAACCTCCGTGAGATGCAGCTCGTCGCGGCGAACTAGATCAGGGTCGGCTCAGGGTCATTCCGGATGGCCGCGTACGGTCCCGGTGAGCGACCCTGGAGCCATGAGCGAAAACATCGTCGAAGGAACCACGGTCAAGCGGCTCGAGCGGAGCCGCTCCGACCGCATGCTCGCCGGCGTTTGCGGTGGCCTGGCGCGCTACTTCGGAATCAACGCCGCGTTCTATCGCGTCGGCTTCGTCGTCCTGACGATCCTCGGCGGCGCGAGCATCCTCATCTACCTCGCCGCCGTGCTCGTCATCCCGGACGACGGCGCGGAGGAGTCGACCGCAGCACGCGTGCTGCGTGAGCGGCGCGGCCGTCCGTGGCCGCTCGTCGGGCTCGGCCTCGTCGCGGTGGCCGGCGTCGTCCTCCTCTCGCACGTCACGTTCTGGCCACACGGCGACGCGGCCTGGGTCCTGCTCCTGATCGCCGGCGCGATGATCCTCTGGGTCACCCGCCACCGGCAGGAGCACGGCACGCCGGCTGCTCCCGTCACCGCCGACGAGCCGACCCGCGCAGCGCGGGACGCGAGAGCCGTGACGCGGCTGTTCGGCGCGATCGGCATCGGCGTCCTGTCGCTGCTTGCGCTCCTGCTGATCCTCGCGGCGATCTTCGCCTCGATCTTCCACGTCCGCGTGTGGGACGGCGTCGGGTCGCGCGACTACGTGGCGACGAGCGTCTCCGGTCTCAAGGGGAGCTACAAGCTCGGGGTCGGCCGGATGACGCTCGACCTGAGCCAGCTCAGCGTGCCGGTCGGCGAGACGGACGTCCACGCGCGCGTCGACGCCGGACACCTCCTCGTGATCGTCCCGAAGGATGCGGCGCTGCGCGTCACCGCAGAGGCGGACGCAGGGCACGTCGAGCTGCTCGGCGCAAGCGGCGACGGCCGCGACGTCGACCGGTCGGTCGCAGAGCCCGGCACGCGCGTCCTCGTCATCGACGCGCACGTCGGCGTCGGGTCCCTGCACGTCGAACGCGCCGTACGATGACGGCCGATGGCGCGGCAGCCGTACGCACCGAGCGATGACGGTCGCGTCCTCGCCGGGGTCTGCGCAGGCATCGCGCAGACCCTCGGCGTCGATGCGACCCTCGTCCGGCTCGTCTTCGCGCTGCTCGCGCTCGCCGGCGGCGCCGGGGTCCTCCTCTACCTCGCGCTCTGGGGATACGGCCGCGACCGCCGCGCCTGGTGGGCCCTCGTGCTCGCGGTCGTCGCCGCCTCGTTGCTCCTCAGCGCGCTCGGACTCTCCCCGCGCGCCGTCGTCGGCGTCGCCTGCATCGCCGCCGGCCTTGCGCTCACGTGGCGCCGCGGCAGCCTTCGTCCGGATGCGCCGAGGATGCCCATCGGCGTCGCCCTCGCCGCGCTCGGGGTCGTCCTCGTCCTCGCAGGAGGCAACCCGGGCGCGACCGCGCTCGCTCCCGGCGCGGTCGCCGGTGCGCTGCTCATGGTCGCCGGTCCGTGGCTGTGGCGGCTCGCGGTCGAGCGCGACGCGGAGCGCGCGGTGCGCGTCCGCACCCAGGAGCGTGCGGAGGTCGCCGCGCGCGTGCACGACTCCGTCCTCCAGACGCTTGCGCTCATCCAGCGGCACGCGCAGGAGCCCCGCCGCGTCGCCGCGCTCGCACGCAGGCAGGAGCGCGACCTGCGCGGCTGGCTGTACGACGACCGGCCGCTCGGCGACCGGAGCTCCCTCGTCGCTGCGCTCTCCGCGGCTGCGGCCGACGTCGAGGAGCTCCACGGCGTGCGGGTCGAGATCGCGAGCTCCGGCGACTGCCCGTCCGACGACGCGCTCGTGCTCGCGGCGCGCGAGGCGATGACGAACGCGGCGAAGTTCGCCGGCACCGACGAGATCGACGTCTATGCGGAGGTCGCCGACGAGGCTGTGTCGGTGTTCGTGCGCGATCGCGGCGCGGGCTTCGACCGCGCAGGCGTCCCTCCGGACCGGCGCGGAATCTCGGAGTCGATCGAGGGGCGTCTCGCGCGCGCGGGCGGGAGCGCGACGATCACGAGCGCTCCCGGCGGCGGCGGAACCGAAGTCGAGCTGAGGCTGCCGCGATGACACGCGTCGTGCTCGTGGACGACCACGCGCTCTTCCTCGCCGGCGTGCGGGCGGAGCTCGGCGACGCCGTCGACGTCGTCGGCGAGGCCGGCACCGTGCAGGACGCGGTGACGCTCATCAAGGAGCTCGACCCGGACGTCGTGCTGCTCGACGTCCACCTTCCGGACGGAAGCGGCGACGCGATCATCACCGCCGTCGCGCCGGAGCGCCCCGGCGTGCGCTTCCTGGCGCTGTCGGTCTCGGATGCGGCCGAGGACGTCATCGCGGTCATCCGCGCCGGCGCCCGCGGCTACGTGACGAAGACGATCTCCGGCGCGGAGCTCGCCGCCGCGATCGAACGCGTCGCGGCCGGCGACGCGGTGTTCTCTCCGCGGCTCGCCGGGTTCGTCCTCGACGCGTTCCGGGCCGGCGAGCGCGTCGGCGGCGACGCGGATCTCGACGAGCTCACGCCGCGCGAGCGCGAGGTGCTCCAGCTCATCGCGCGCGGGTACATGTACAAGGAGATCGCGGCGCGGCTGCATCTCTCGGTGAAGACCGTCGAGAGCCACGTGTCGAGCGTGCTCCGGAAGCTCCAGCTCTCGACGCGGCACGAGCTCACCCGCTGGGCGAGCGAGCACCGGCTCGTGTAGCCGGGGCGCTACTCGTTGCTGAGATAGAGCTCGAGGTCGGGCGCGCCGATGCGCAGCTCGCGCAGCGCACGCGACTCGAGCTGGCGGATGCGCTCGCGCGTGACGCCGAGCTCGATTCCGATCTCCTCGAGGGTCATCGCCTGCTGCCCGTCGAGGCCGAACCTCAGCGCGAGGACGCGCCGCATACGCGGGTTGAGCCGCGCGAGCGCGCGCTCGAGCTCGCCGCTGCGCAGCTCGAGCGCCGTGCGCTCGTCCGGCTGGGCCGAGCTGACGTCCTCGATCATGTCGGCGAACAGGCTCTCGCCGTCGCCGACGGGCGTGTCGAGGCTCACCGGATCGTCGACGAGGCCGAGGAGCTCGACGACCTTCTCCACCTTCTCGCCGGTCTCGCGGGCGAGCTCGTCGGGCGTCGGCTCGCGGCTGAACTTCTGCGCGAGCTGCCGGCGGACGCGCAGCAGCCGGCGGACGCGCTCGGCGACGTGCGTCGGGAGGCGGATCGTCCTACCCTGGTCGGACAGGGCACGGGTGACCGCCTGGCGGATCCACCAGGTCGCGTACGTCGAAAGCTTGTAGCCCATCCGGTAGTCGAACTTCTCGACCGCGCGGATGAGGCCGAGGTTGCCCTCCTGGATGAGGTCGAGGAGCGGGACGCCCGCCCGCGTGTAGTTCCGGGTGATGGACATGACGAGGCGGAGGTTCGCCTCGATGAGGCGCCGCTTCGCCACCTCGTCGCCCTCGTCCTTCCGCCGCGCCAGCTCGCGCTCTTCCTCGCGCGTGAGGAGGCGGCCGTTGCCGATCGAGCGGACGTAGAGCTTCAGCGGGTCGTCGACGGCGCCGGTGTAATCCTCGACGACGTCGAGGCTCGGCTCTGCGACGAGGGGCTCCACCCGGGACCTATCGGCGCTCCCTCAAGGAGGCTTGAGGACAAGTCCGCCGAACACTCCGGTACGGTAGGAAGGCATCCCTCGAATGTGTGGAATCGCCGGATACAGCCTCTCGTCTCGTAGCGCCGTCGACCGGACGCTCGCGGCGCAGGCCCTCCTGGCCGGGATCGCCGAGCGGGGCGCGGACGCAGTCGGATACGCCCACCGCGGCCCCGGATCGCCCTACCCGGTGGTGACGAAGCAGCGGACGCCCGCGAGCAAGCTCCTCGAGCGCATCGACGTCCCGCAGACGGCGACCGAGCTCCTCGTCCATGTCCGCGACTACACGAAGGGCCATCCGTCGATCGCCGCCAACAACCATCCGGTCCGCCACGGGCCGGTGGTCGGGATCCACAACGGGATCATCGTGAACGACGACGAGCTCCTCGCCGAGTTCACGTGCGCCCGCTCCGAGCCGCGGATGACCGTCGACTCCGAGGCGATCTTCGCCCTCGCTGCCCACTCGGAGAACGAGCCGGCGGCGCTCGAGGCGCTGCTCGGCTCGATGGCGACGGCGTGGCTCGACGAGCGCGAGCCCGGGACCGTCTTCGCCGCCCGCGGCATCGGCCGGCCGCTTTGGCTCGGCGCCGGCAGAAGCGAGCTCTTCTTCGCCTCCACCCGCGACGCCCTCGAAGTGGTCGAGAAGTACGCCCGCGTGAAGCTCCGCAAGCGGGAGCTGGCGGACGGGACGTTCCTCGCGCTCCGCGGCGCCAAGGTCGTCCGCACGGAGCGCTTCCGGCCGAACCCCCGGTACCAAGAGCCGGGGAAGCCGCTCCCTGCCGTGCGCGCGCCCGGCGAGGGCGTCTCCTGCCTCAAGCAGCTCGCGACGCTCGCCGCGGCCTGAGGTCTAGCGCTTCTTCAGGATCGTCCCGTCGCTCGAGACGCGGACGCCGCTGGTCCTCGAGCAGCTCGCGGACGAGGAACTGGAACGTCGACCACGCGCCCCGGCGTGCGTCGAGCATCCGGTAGACCTGCCACTCGGTGAGGAGCGAATCGTCCTCCTTGCGCGCCTCGGCCCAGTCCGCGAACTTCGGCAGGCGGCCGAGCTCGCGGGCGAGCTTCGCGCCCTGCTCGACGGCGCGCTCGAGCCGCTCCTCCCCCACCGGCATGTCGAACCCGGCCTCGCGGAGCGCGTTCGTCAACGAGCCGAACGTGTGCCAGTAGAGCGACTTCGACGGCAGCCGTCCCTTGTGCTCGTCGATGTCGCGGGCCGTCGGCGGCCGGCCGAGCTCCTCGCCGAGCTCGCTGAGGAGGCCGAGGAGCTCCTCCCGGGTCGCGAAGCGGCGCGGGACGAGACCGGCGGCCCGCTTGGCGGCGTTCCACGACCCGAAGTGCTCGATGACCGTCTGCGGATGGACCGTCGTCGCCCCGTCACCGGCGAACTCGCGCATCGTCGGCGACTTCCCGAGCCGCTCCGCGCACGCCTGGAGCTCGGCCACGATCTGCGCATCCGAGTAGCGCTTCCGGATGCCGGCCTGGAACTCGGCGAGCTTCTGCGGGTCGATGCCCGCCACTGCCTGGTACCGGGGCTTGCGGGGCAAGCCAATAATGGTAGATCAGGTTGGACAAACCGCAAGTGAACCCGCGCAGCGGTACATTCGCCCGGATGCCCGTACCCCTCGCCGCCGAGATCGCCGCCGCCCGCGCCGTCGGCGCCCTCTCCCGCCTCGTCGGCGCCGGCGGCGGCACGACGGTGCCCGGGAAGCTCCTCTCGATCCTCGACCCCGGGGCCGTCGACCGCCTCGCCGCCCGGCTCCCGGCGGGCACGGTCACGATCTCCGCCACGAACGGGAAGACGACGACCGCGGCGATGGCGGCCGAGATCCTCCGCCCCCGGTTCCGTCTCGCCCACAACCGGTCGGGGGCCAACCTCCTGTCCGGGGTCGCCTCCACCCTCCTCGCCGCCGGCGACGCCGAGCTCGGCCTCCTCGAGGTGGACGAGGCGGCGCTCCCCGAGGTGATGCGCCGCGTCCGGCCGCGGGCGGTCCTCCTCGGCAACCTCTTCCGCGACCAGCTCGACCGGTACGGCGAGCTCGAGCTCGTGGCCGAACGGTGGCGCGCGGCCACGGACGGGCTGCCCGAGGAGACGACCGTCGTCGTGAACGCGGACGACCCGCTCGTCGGCGATCTCCGCGCCCAGCTGACGCTACGGGCTCGACGACCCGCGCGTCGCCCGGCCGGCGCTCCAGCACGCGGCCGACTCGAAGTACTGCCTCCGCTGCGGGACGCCCTACGAGTACGCGGCCGCCTATGTCGGCCACCTCGGCGACTACCGCTGCCCGAAGTGCGGGCACGCGCGGCCGCACCTCGACGTCGTCGCGCGGAACCTCGAGCTCCACGGGCTCGAGCGCGTCGCGTTCGACCTCGCGCTCCCGGGAGAGACGCGACGCGTCGAGCTCGCGCTCCCCGGCCTCTACAACGTCTACAACGCCGTCGGCGCAGCGGCGCTCGCGCACGCGCTCGGCGCGACCCCGGAGGAGATCGTCGCCGGGCTCGGGCGCTTCAGCGCCGCCTTCGGCCGCTTCGAGCGCATCGCCGCCGGCGACAAGACGATCCTGCTCCTGCTCGTGAAGAACCCCGCCGGGGCGAACGAGGCGATCCGGACGCTCGTCGACGGCGGGCCGCCGCGGGTCGCGGTCGTCGCCCTGAACGACGCGATCGCCGACGGGCGCGACGTCTCGTGGATCTGGGACGTCGATTTCGAGCCGCTGCTCGCCGGCGCCGACCGGCTCGTCGCGAGCGGCGACCGCGCCGCCGAGCTCGCGCTCCGGTTCAAGTACGGCGGCCTCGCCGAGGACGCGATCGAAGTCGTGCCGAGCCTCGAGCGCGCGCTCGACCGCGGGCTCGAGCTGACGGAGGCCGGCGGCGAGCTCGTCGTCCTCCCCACGTACACCGCGATGCTCGCCCTCCAGCGCATCGTCGTCGCGCGCGGGCTCGCGCGGCCGTACTGGGAGCGCGCGGCGTGAACATCCGCGTCGGTCATCTCTACCCGGACTACCTCAACATCTATGCCGACCGCGGCAACATCGCCGTGCTCGCGCGGCGCGCGGCATGGCGCGGGCATCGAGCTCGACGTCGACGGCGTCGGCATGGACGACCCGATCGTCCCCGGCGCGCACGACCTGTACTACCTCGGCGGCGGCCAGGACCGCGAGCAGCTGCTCGTCGCGGAAGATCTCGCCGCGAAGGCCGAGCCGCTGCTCGCCGCGCTCGCGGACGGCGCCGCGTTCCTCGCCGTGTGCGGCGGCTACCAGCTGCTCGGGCGCGGCTACCGCGGCTTCCACGGCGAGGACATGCCGGGCGTCGGCCTCCTCCCGCTCGAGACGGTCGCCGGCGAGCGGCGGATGATCGGCGACGTCCTGCTCGAGACGCGAGCTCGGCCCGATCGCAGACGCTGCGGCTTCGAGAACCACGTCGGCCGCACGCGCCTCGATCCCGGCGCACAGCCGCTCGGCCGCGTCGTCTCGGGCTTCGGCAACGACGGCGAGAGCGGGTTCGAGGGCTGCCGCGCCGGACGCGCCATCGGCACGTACCTCCACGGGCCGCTGCTGCCGCGCAACCCGTGGCTCGCCGACTGGCTGCTCGCGCAGGCGCTCGCGCATCGCAGCGGCGGCGAGCCGCCGGAGCTCGCCCCGCTCGCCGACGAGCTCGAGGCGCAGGCGTACGCCGTGTCGGCCGCCCGCGCGCGTGCGCGCGGCGGCAAGCGCTAGCTTCGCGCCGCGCGCAGGACCTTCTCGACCGCGACCTGCAGCGGCTCCGGCACCTTGCCGTTGCCCGTGTAGCGCCGGTACGCGTTGTGCGGCTTGCGGCTGCGACCGCGCGTGTTCACGCCGGAGACCGCTTCGAAGTCCGGCGTCAGCACGACCGTGCGCCGCCGGCCGGCGACCTCGAGGATCTGGCGGTTGACGACGCGCTCCGACTCGACCGGCCGCTGGCCCGCTTCGCGCGTCGCGGTCGTGCACGACGACGTACGGGATCTCGCACGCGTTGCAGATGCGTGCGAAGAGCGGCATGTTGCCCTTGCCGCCGCACTCGAGCACGATGATCCCCTCCTTGTCGGCCTCGACGCCGAGCGCGTCGAAGAGGAGCGGGAACGTGAGCTTCTCCGTGCGGCCCTCGACGAGGAGCGCGGCGCGCGCGAGGAAGAGCTCGGCGCGGTCGCTGTCGAACTCCGAGAGCGCGCGAAACCACTCCGCCTCCGGGAGCGGCGGCGGCTGGTGCAGCGTCGTCCCGAGGCCGGTCGTGTGGCGGACGAGCGCGAGCTCCTCGAGCCGGTCGACGCTGAGGAACACCGGCGCGTGCGTCGAGTAGAGGATCTGGTTGCCCCGCTGCGCGAGCCCGCGGAGCACGCGATACAGATGCCGCTGCGCGTGCGGGCTGAGGTAGAGCTCCGGCTCCTCGATGAGGAGGACGAAGCGGCGCAGGTTGGACGCGAGGAGGCGCTCCATCCCGCGCACGAGCAGCGAGGCCGCCGTCGGCGGCCGCCCAGTGATGGTCCGGCGAGCGGCGGGCGCACGAGCTCGGCGACGTCGGCCGCGCCCGAGCCGGTCGCGGGCGCGACGAGCGTCCGCGAGCGGAGGTTCGCCGGCAGGAAGAGCACGGGCGGCGCGCCCGCGCGGTTGAGGTTGAGCGTGTCGGGCGGGCGCGCGTCGAGGAAGATCGAGCCGCCGCGCTCGAGCCGGCCTCGAGATGGATGCGCCCGCCGGTGGCGTCGCGCGCGACGTCGTCGATCGTCGGCGGCGGCGCCGCTGCCTCGAGCAGCGTCCAGATCGCGGTGAGCACGGTCGACTTCCCGCTCGACGCCTCGCCGACGAGCGCGCAGACCGAGCCGGGCGCGAACTCGAGCTCGCGCGCCGCGCGATAGCCCTGGATCGAAACTCGAGCTAAGGCGCCCAGAGCGAACCGAGGTACGCGGCCGGGTCGCCCGGCTGCCACCGGCGGAGGAAGCGCTGGATCGGCGGGTGGAGCACGATGTCGTCGAGATCGGTCGTGTCGAAGAGCCGGTGGCCGCGGACGGCTGCGTCCTGCGAGGTGACCGCCTCGAGCGAACGGCCCGAGAGGTCGGCGGCGAAGATGATGTGGACGACGTGCTTCGCGCCGAAACCTCGCTGCGGCGAGATCGAGTCGACGAGCGCGACGGGACCTTCGAGCGGGAGCTTGTCGATGATCCCGACCTCCTCGAGCAGCTCCCGGTGGAGCGCGGCGACGAGGTTCTCGCCGGCGTTGACGCCGCCGCCCGGGAGCAGCCAGTACTCGCCGCGCCCGGCCTTCTCGTGCCGGCAGAGCAGCACGCGATCCTCCCAGCGGAGGACCGCCGAGACGCGGATGCGGGGCTCCATCACAGCGACGACGAGCCGAAGCCGCGCACGCCGCGCTCGCTCTCCGGCAGCTCCTCCACCTCGACCGGCTCGACGCTCGCGACGGGCACGACCGTGAGCTGCGCGATCCGCATGCCCGGCTCGACGACGAACGTCTCGCGCGCGTCGGTGTTCAGCAGGATGATGCGCAGCTCGCCGCGGTAGCCCGAGTCGACGAGGCCCGGCGTGTTCACGATCGTGATGCCGTGCCGCGCGGCGAGGCCGGAGCGCGGCTGGACGAAGCCGGCGTACCCGTCCGGAATCGCGACCGCGAGCCCCGTTCCGACCAGCGCCCTCTCCCCCGGCCCGAGCTCGACGCGCTCGCAGGCGGCGAGGTCGAGGCCGGCATCGCCGTCGTACGCGCGGGCGGGAACGACCGCGTCGTCGCGCAGCTTGCTGAATGAGAGTTCCACTACGGTCCGGCGACGAGGTAGCGGGCGAAGCGGCGGATCTCGCGGCGCGGGAGCCGGGCGAGGACGAGCACGCCCTCGTTCGTGTCCTCGCGCTCCTCGATGGGAGCGCCGAGCGCGTACAGCTCGTTGAGCTTGCCGCCCTCGTGGTACGGAAGCAGGAGCCGCACGGACTCGAAGCGCTCCGAGAACCGGTCGGCGATGCGTGCACGCAGCTCGTCCACGCCCTCCCCCGTGAGCGCCGAGACCTGGACGGCGTCGGGGTACCGGTTCGCGAGCGCGCGGCGGGTCGCGTCGTCGACGGCGTCGACCTTGTTGACGACGATCTCCACCGGCAGATCGTCGGCGCCGATCTCCTGGAGGACGGCGTTCACGGCGTCGATCAGCTCGACGAGCCGCTCCTCCGACGACGACGCGTCGACGACGTGCAGCACGAGGTCGGCGACGAGCGTCTCCTCGAGCGTCGCCGCGAAGCCCTCGACGAGCTGATGCGGCAGCCTGCGGACGAAGCCGACCGTGTCGGTCACGAGGTACTTCCGTCCCTCGTGCTCGAAGCCGCGCGTCGTCGGGTCGAGCGTCTCGAACAGACGATTGCGCACGGAGACGTCGGCGTCGGTGAGCGCGTTCAGCAACGTCGACTTGCCGACGTTCGTGTAGCCGGCGAGCGCGACCGTCGGCGTCTGCGTGCGGCGGCGCTCCTTCCGGCGCACGTCGCGCTGCTTCGACAGCTCCTCGAGTCGATCCTTCAGCAGCGAGACGCGCCGCCGCGCCATCCGGCGGTCGGACTCGAGCTGCGACTCGCCGGGGCCTCGCGTGCCGACGCCGCCGCCGAGGCGCTCGAGGTGCTTCCACATGCCGCGCATGCGCGGGAGGTTGTACTCGAGCTGCGCCAGCTCGACCTGGAGCTTGCCCTCCGCCGTGATCGCGTGCTGCGCGAAGATGTCGAGGATGAGCTGCGTCCGGTCGACGACGCGGGCCTCCAGCATGTTCTCGAGCAGCCGTTGCTGCGACGGCGAGAGCTCGTCGTCCACGAGCAGCACCTCGGCCTTCCTGCCGCCGTACTCCTGCTTCAGCTCGTCGAGCTTCCCCTTGCCGACGTAGCTGCGCGGATCGGGCTGCGGCCGGTGCTGGACGACGCGGGCCACGGGCTCGACGCCCGCCGTGCGGGCGAGCTCCTCGAACTCCCCCAGCTCGTCGTCGGCGTCGACGGCCTGCCCGAGCACGGCGAGGACGAGCCCGCGCTCGGGCTCGCGGCCCGGCGACGGATCGGGCTGTCGTTCTGCCACTTGGCGTCATTATGACCTCTGCCGTGTCGCCCCCCGATCTCGCCGCCCGGACGCTCCAGCTCGTCGACGTGCGCTCCGAGAGCTACGCCGAGGGCGAGCTCGTCGCGCTCGTCCGCCACCTCATGCCCGGAGCGGCGGTCTAC
The DNA here is from genome assembly GCA_963802685.1 of uncultured Actinomycetes bacterium. GTDB lineage: Bacteria > Actinomycetota > Thermoleophilia > Gaiellales > Gaiellaceae > Palsa-739. The sequence continues at coordinate 534,679 of CAWDJG010000005.1, read as the reverse complement.
GACGACGGCGAGGTGCTCCTCTACGGCGAGGGGCCGGTCGTGCTCGCCGGCCACCTCGACACGGTTCCCGCACAGGAGAACGTGCCCGGCCGGATCGACGGCGGCGCCGTCCACGGGCTCGGCGCGAGCGACATGAAGGCCGGCGTCGCGGTGATGATCGAGCTCGCGCTCGCGGGCGTGCCCGCGCGCTATCTCTTCTTCACGCGCGAGGAGGTCCCGGTCGTCGAGAGTCCGCTGCCGGCGCTCTTCGCCACGGGCCTCCTCGCGGACGCCGAGCTCGCGGTCGTGCTCGAGCCCACCGACAACGAGATCCACGCCGGGTGCCTCGGCAACCTGCAGGCGCGCGTGACGTTCCACGGCGAGAGCGCGCACTCGGCGCGACCGTGGACGGGCGTGAACGCGATCGACGAGCTCGTGCGCGGCCTCCAGGGGCTCGCGGCGCACGAGCCGGAGGACGTCGAGATCGACGGCCTCGTCTACCGCGAGGTCGTGAGCGCCGTGCGCCTCGAGGCGGGCATCGCGGCGAACGTCATCCCGGCGACGGCGACCGCCGAGCTGAACATGAGGTTCATGCGCGCCGGCGCGGAGGAGCGGCTCCGCGCACTCGTGCCGGCCGGCGAGCTCGCCGTTCTCAGCAACTCCCCGTCCGCGCCGCCGGCGCTCGACAACCCGCGCGTCGCGCGTCTGCGCGAGCTCGTCCCCGTCGTGAAGCCGAAGCAGGCGTGGACGCCGGTCGCCCAGTTCGCGGAGCAGGGCATCGACGCGGTGAACTTCGGCCCGGGCGCGACGGCGTATGCGCACCGGCAGGACGAGCAGGTTCCGATCGCCAACCTCGAACGGGCCTACGAGACGCTGCGAGAATTCCTCTCGTGATCAACCCGACGCTCGCGGAGATGGCGACGTATCCGTTCGTCCGCCTCGAAGAGGCGCGCCGGCGCCTGCTCGCCGAAGGCGTCGACGTCATCGACTTCGGCAAGGGCGACCCGAACGAGCCCACCGACCCGATGATCCGGCAGGCCCTCGTCGACGCCGTGCCGGAGCGGTCGCCGTACCCGCTCGCGCAGGGGCTCCCGGAGCTGCGGGAGGCCGCCGCCGGCTGGTGCGGCCGGCGCTTCGGCGTCGCCGTCGACCCGGATACGGAGATCGTCCCGACGTACGGCTCGAAGGAGGCGATCTTCTCGCTCGCGCAGGTACTCGACACCGCCGGCCGCACCGTCGTCTTCGGCGAGCCCGCGTATCCCGTGTACGAGCGCGGCGCGCTCTTCGCCGGCGCGACGCGTGCAGACGCTGCCGCTGCTCCGCGAGAACGGCTTCCTGCCGGACCTCGACGCGATCCCCGCCGACACGGCGCTCGTGTGGGTCAACTACCCGCACAACCCGACCGGCGCGATCGCGCCGCTCTCGTTCTACGAGCGGCTCGCCGAGCTCGCCGCCGAGCGCGGGCTTCGTCGTCGCCTCCGACGAGGCGTACAGCGAGCTGTGGTTCGACGAGCCGCCGCCGTCGGCGCTCCAGGTCGCCGACCGCTCGCGCATCGTCGTCTTCCACACGCTGAGCAAGCGCTCGTCGATGACGGGCTACCGCTCGGGCTTCGTCGCCGCTCCGCCGGAGATCGTCGCGGCGCTGAAGTCGTACCGCCCGACCGTCGGGACGGCGCCGCAGGAGTTCGTCCAGCGCGCATCCGTCGTCGCGTGGAACGACGAGCGGCACGTCGAGGAGACGCGCGACGCGCTATCGCGCGAAGCGCGACGTCCTCATCCCCGCGATCGAGGCGAAGGGCTGGGAGATCGTCGCGAGCGAGGCGACGATGTACCTCTGGACCGTCGGCCCCGACCCGGCGGCGCTGCTCGAGCGCGGCGTCATCGTCTCGCCGGGCGAGATGTTCGGGCCGAGCGGCGCCGGCTACGTCCGCTTCGCGCTCGTGCCTACCCTCGAGGAGTGCAAGCGGGCGGCGGAGCTGCTGTGACGACCGAAGAGACGATCCAGGCCCTCGACCGGGGCGAGATCCGCGTCGCCGAGAAGGTCGACGGCGAGTGGCGCGTGAACGAGGACGCGAAGGCGGCGATCCTCGACTACTTCCGCCTGCGCAAGGTCGAGCCGATCGAGGTCGGCCCGTACGAGTACATCGACAAGATCCCGCTCAAGCGCGACTACGCCGAGCGCGGCGTGCGCGTCGTCCCGCCGGCGACCGCGCGGTACGGCTCGTTCCTCTCGCCCGGCGTCGTGATGATGCCGAGCTACGTGAACATCGGCGCCTGGGTCGGGCCGAACACGATGATCGACACGTGGGCGACCGTCGGCTCGTGCGCGCAGATCGGCGCCGACGTCCACCTCGCCGGCGGCGTCGGCATCGGCGGCGTGCTCGAGCCGGTGCAGGCGCGGCCCGTGATCGTCGAGGACGGCGCGTTCATCGGCTCGCGCTGCATCCTCGTCGAGGGGATCGTCGTCGGCGAGCGCGCGGTGCTCGCGCCCAACGTCTCGCTCACCGGCTCCGTTCCCATCATCGACGTGACCGGCCCCGAGCCGGTCGAGCATCGCGGCTACGTGCCGCCGTATTCCGTCGTCGTGCCGGGGACGCGCCCGAAGGACTTCCCCGCCGGGACATATCAGCTCGGGTGCGCACTCATCATCGGCCGCCGGAGTGCGCAGACCGATCTGAAGACGTCGCTCAACGACGTCCTCCGCGAATACGAGATCGGCGCCTAGAGTCGCTCTGCCGGACCGGTGAGCGTCGCGCGGCCGCCGTCGAGGCGCACGCGCAGATCGCCGCCGGGGAAGTGCACCACAACGTCGCCTTCGTCGTGCGTCGCCGCCGCGACCGCTACTGCGCTCGACCCGGAGGCGGTCGTCTCCCCCACGCCGCGCTCCCACACGCGTGCGGTCACCTCCCCGGGTGCGTCGACGTGCACGACCTGCACGTTCGTCCGGTTCGGGAAGCGCGGGTGCGTCTCGAGCAGCGGCCCGATGAGCTGGATGTCGCCCGGGTCGCCGACGACGACCGCGTGCGGGTTGCCGACGTCGACGACCGTGACGTCGAGGCCTGCGATGCGCTCGCGCGCGACCACCTTCGCCTCGCCGATCTCCGACTCGTACTCCCGGCCGACGCGCCTGACCTCGACGACGCGCGGGCCTACGTGCACGTGCGCGACGTCGTTGCCGGTGCGCTCCATGAGCCACGCGCCGGCAATGCGCGTGCCGTTGCCGGACATCTCCGCGTGCGATCCGTCCGGATTGACGATCGCGATGTCCATGACGTCTCCGTCCACCGACAGGACGTCGACCGCACCGTCGAGTCCGTCCTCGTGGACGTACGGCTCACCCTCGAGGACGAGGTAGACGTTCCCGTGAGCGTGCCAGCGCGACGATGTCATCGGCGATCTCGCCCGGCGGGCGGTCGGCATCGACCATAACGATGCCGGGTATCCGCCGCATCCACTTGCGCTGGTACGCCGCGTACCGGCGTGTGCGCACCACGAGGGCGGCGATCGCCTCGTCGCGCGGGAGCGTCGCCACCTCGTCGAGCCCGAGCGCCTGCCGGGCGGTGACCGAGATCGGCGCCGCGAGCGCCGCGCGCACCTCTTCCTGGACCCCGGCGTCGAACATCGCCCGCGTGCGCTCCTCGATCCGGCGCTCGAGGACGTCCTTCGGGACGTCGAGTCCGACGACGACCGTCGGATGGCGCGTCGCGCCCGCCCACAACCGGTCCTCGTCCGGCGCGAGCGACGAGCCGGCCTCGGCGAGCTCGAGCGCGCGGACGACCCGGCGGCGGTCGTTCGGATGGACCGCGGCCGCCGCGGCCGGGTCGGTGGCGGCGAGTCGGTCATGGGCCGCCTGCGGCCCTTCCTCGTCGTAGAGCCGCTCCCACCGGTCGCGCGCGCCCTCCGCGGGAGCAGGCGGGAGCGACAGCTCGGCGAGGGCCGCCCGCAGATAGAGGCCGGTGCCGCCCACGACGACGGGTGTCAGGCCGGCCGCCAGGGCCTCGTCGACCGCAGCCTGGGCCAATGGCGCGTACTCTCCTACCGAGGCCTCCCTGTCGAGCGGCCAGATGCCGACCATCCGGGTCGGCTCACTCGGCTGGTTCGTGAGGATCGGGAGCCCTCGGTAGACCTGCAGGGCGTCGGCAGAGACGAGCTCGGCAGGGATGCGCCCGGCGACCTCCGCGGCCACCCTCGATTTGGCGCTCGCGGTCGGGCCGAAGATGCCGATTACCGTCACCAGAGGATTCTCCCCTGCGTTACTTCCACATCGAACAGAAGAATCAGCTCCACCAAACTCGGGCCGAATCGCTCGTCTTCCTGGTCGCGGCGTCGCTCCTCGCGCTCGCGACGCTCTTCGCCCTCAGCGAAGTCGCCGGGGTCGACGCCGTCTGGGACCGGCTCCAGACCGTCCACCCGATCTGGTTCCTCGCCGCCTTCGGGGCGGAGATCGTCGCCTATCTCGGGTACATGCTCGGCTATCGCGAGGTCTCCCGCGTCGACGAAGGCCCGAAGATGGCCAACGGCCGCACCGCCGCGGCGGTGGCCGCCGGCTTCGGCCCGTTCGTGACCCAGGGCGGCTTCGCCATCGATCTGCACGCCTTCAAGATGACCGGCATCTCGGACCGCGAGGCGCGCGTGCGGGTGCTCGGCCTCGGCGCGCTCGAGTACGCACTCCTCGCACCCGCCGCGTGCATCGCCTCGATCCAGCTGCTCGCGAGCGGCGCGCGCACTCCGATGGGCCTCACGTTGCCGTGGGCGGTCGCCGTGCCCGTCGGCTTCGCCGCCGCGCTGTGGGCGGTCGGCCACCGGCAGCACTTCCTGCACAAGGGCTGGATCAGCGACGCGATCGCGCAGGCGCTCGAGTCCATCTATGTCATCCGTTGCCTCTTCGCCCGTCGGCACGTCGCCGGACCGGCCGGGGCGGCCATCTACTGGTTCGGAGAGATCGTCTGCCTGTGGGCCTGCCTGCACGCGTTCGGACATGGTGCGCCCAACGTCGCGCTGCTGTTGATCGGCTATGCGACCGGCTACGCACTCACCCGGCGCACGCTGCCGCTCGGCGGCGCGGGCGCCGTCGAGGCACTGCTCCCGTTCGCGCTCTACTGGACGGGTGTTCCGCTCGCCGCGGCGATCCTCGCCGTCTTCACGTACCGCGTGTTCAACTTCTGGCTTCCGGTCCTGCCGGCAGTCGTCGGGATCCGCAGCTTGCGCGCCGCGGAAGCCTAGACCGCGACCGCTGCGACCTGCGCGCCGGCGAGCGTCGTCGAGGTGGCGCGCTCGATGGTGACGTCCACGAGGTCGCCCGGCTGCGCGTCGCCGACGAAGTTCACAGTCGTGTTCCGCCGCGTCCGTCCGCGGAGAAGGCTCGCATCGGTTCTGCTCGCTCCCTCGACGAGGACCTGCTCGACGCGGCCGACGCGCGCGCTGTTCCGCTCCGCTGCTACGCGCTGGACGACCTCGACGAGCCGCTCGATTCGGTCGCGCTTCACGTCGTCGGCGATCTGGTCCGGCATCGCCGCCGCCTCGGTCCCCGCCCGCGGCGAGTAGACGAAGGTGAACGCGCTGTCGAAGCCGACCTGTTCCACCGCCTCCAACGTCTCCTGGAACTCGTCCTCCGTCTCGCCCGGGAAACCGACGATGAGATCCGTCGTGAGCGCCAGATCGGGGATCGCGCTCCGCATCTCGTCCACGAGCCGCAGGTAGCGCTCGCGCGAATACGTTCGCCGCATCGCCTTCAGCACGCGCGTCGAGCCCGACTGCAGCGGCAGGTGCGCCTGCTCGCACACCGCGGCGCATTCCGCCATCGCCTCGATGACGTCGGCACGGAAATCCTTCGGGTGCGGGCTCGTGAAGCGAATGCGCTCGACGCCGTCGATCGCGTCGACGGCGCGAAGGAGCTCCGCGAACGCCGGTGCCGAGATCGCGGCCGTACGAGTTCACGTTCTGTCCGAGCAGCGTCACCTCGCGCACGCCCTCCGCCGCGAGCTGTCCGATCTCCGCGAGGATCTCGCCGGGACGGCGTGACACCTCGCGCCCGCGAACGGCGGGCACGATGCAGTACGAGCACACCGAGTTGCAGCCCATCGAGATCTGCACCCACGCCTGGAAGCTCCGCTCGCGATGCTTCGGCAGCATCGCGGCGAATGCACGCTCGTCGCCCGTCCCCCACGCCCCGCGTCCGACGCCCGAGCCGCCGGCGCCGAGCCACTCGCCGAGATGCGCGATCGTTCCCGGGCCGAACGCGACGTCGACCTGCGGGTAGAGCGAAAAGATGCGGTCGCGCTGCGCCTCGGCGTAGCAGCCGCCCACCGCGATGACGAGGTCGGGATTCGCGCGCTTGCGCGCGCCCGCGTCACCGAGATACGCAGCGAGCTTCGTGTCCGGCTTCTCGCGGATCGTGCACGTGTTGAAGACGACGACGTCGGCTTCGTCCTGGCTGCGCGCCTCGCCGAGACCCAGCTCCTCGAGCATGCCCTTGATGCGCTCCGAGTCGTGGGCGTTCATCTGGCAGCCGAACGTCGTGACGGCGTACGTGCGCATCGCCAAAGGGTAGCCGGGCTTTACGTAGACATTGCACCCCGCGCGTTAGGGGCCGGACGCCGGGGGTACCCGAAGAGTGGCCATGCCGCGGGTCAGCGCTGCCATCATCACGCACAACCGGGCGCACTATCTGCCCGGCGCGATCGACAGCATCCTCGGACAGACGTTCCGCGACTTCGAGCTCATCGTCGTCGACGATGGGTCGACCGACGCGACATCGGACATCGTCGCGCCCTACCTCGACCGCATCCGCTACGTGCGGCAGGAGAACCGCGGCAAAGCGGCGGCGCGCAACGCAGCCGTGCAGCTCGCGGAAGGAGACCTCATCGCATTTTGCGACTCCGACGACGCGTGGGTCCCCGACCGGCTCGAGCGGCAGCTGGATGCGCTCGAGCGCCGGCCGGACGTCGGCATGGTGCACGGGCAGGTGGAGCTCGTCGACGCCGACTTGCGCCCGCTGCCCGCTCAGAACGCCGCGCACCGGGAGCTCTTCAGCGCCGCGCATAGGAGGGGCGCGTCGTACGCGTCGTACGCGTTCAACTGCCGGTGCATGAGCTCGACGATCCTCGTGCGGCGGGAGGTCTTCGACACCGTGGGGCTGTACGACTGCGACCTCGCGATCGAGGACTACGACTTCTATCTCCGGCTGCTCCTCGACTTCGACCTGCACTTCATGGACGGGCCGCCGCTCGCGATCTACCGTGTCCACCCGGACAAGACGCGCCCGGAGGAGCTCAGCTCGGGGCAGATCCAGACGGCCGAGAAGCACCTCGCGCTCCTCGATGCCCGCGACGACATCGCCGACGCCCGCGTCGCCCGCCGGAACTTCCACCTCGAGATCGCCCAGACGTGGCGCGTCCTCGGCGATCGGCGCCGCGCCCGCGCGTCGGCCCTCCGTGCACTCCGCCTCGGCGCCCGGCAGGCGCTCCGGCTCGCGCTCTAGCGCCCGTTCGCTAACAAAACCGTGACGGATCCGGGTTAGCGTGTCCCCGCATGCCCAGGGGGATCGGAAGGGCGGCCGTGGCGGCCACGCTGTGCGCCGCCGCGTCTGCGGCTGGAGTGCTCGGAACCGCCGGCGGTGCGCGGGCCGCGGCTCAGTGCCCGTGGATGAGCCCGACGATGCAGCCGAACCTGCGGGCGGCGCGGCTCCTGGCAGCCATGACCCTGAACGACAAGCTCGCCCTCCTCACCGGCGTCGTCCCCGCCACCGCGCTCGACGTGACGGACGGAGGGCCGGTGTACGTCGGCTACGTGCCCGGCAACCCGACGCTCTGCATCCCCGCCCTCACGCTGAACGACGGGCCGTCAGGCGTCGCCAACGGCCAGCTCGGGACGACCGCGTTCCCCGTGCCGATCGCCCAGGCCGCGACCTGGGACACCGGGCTCGAGCGGAGCTTCGGCCGGACGCTCGGGCTCGAAGCGTGGCAGAAGGGCATCGACGTCGTCCTCGCCCCCAACGTCAACATCGCCCGCGTCCCGGAGAACGGCCGTAACTTCGAGGCGTTCGGCGAAGACCCATTCCTCACCGGGCAGACGGCGGCGGCCGCCATCGAGGGCATCCAGCAGAACCCCGTGATCGCGACGGTCAAGCACTTCGCGGTGAACAGCCAGGAGACGAACCGCTACTACATCTCGTCGAACGTCGACGACCGGACGCTGCACGAGATCTACCTGCCCCCGTTCCAGACGGCGGTGCAGGCCGGCGTCGGCGCCGTCATGTGCGCGTACGGGCAGGTGAACGCGGTGTTCGCGTGCCAGGACCCCGTCCTGCTCAAGACCGTGTTGCGTGACCAGTTCCACTTCCGCGGCCTCGTCATGTCCGACTGGGGCGCGACGTGGTCGACCGCGGGATCGGCGAACGGCGGCCTCGACCTCGAGATGCCGGGCGGGAAGTTCTTCGGCCCCGCGCTCGCGGACGCGGTCGCCACGGGTGCGGTGACGACGAAGACGATCGACCAGATGGCGCGGCACGTCCTGCTGACGATGTTCAAGCGCGGCATCTTCGACCACCCGCCGCCGGCACGCGCGGGCGTGTACCTCGCCGACGTGGAGACGCCGGCTGCCCAGCAGGTCGCGCTCCAGGTCGCGGAGGAGAGCACCGTGCTCCTGAAGAACGCGCCCGGGACGCTGCCGCTCCACCTCGGCCGCGGCAAGACGATCGCCGTCATCGGCGCGCCGGCGGGCTTCGGCGACATGACGTTCGCGAGCGGCGGCGGCAGCTCGTTCGTCTCCGGGACGGTCGTCGCGCCGCTGCCGGCGATCACGGCGCGCGCCGCGAAGGCGGGCGACACGGTCGTCTCGGCCGACGGCAGCGACGCCGCCGCGGCCGCCGCGGTGGCAAAGAGCGCGTCGGTCGCCGTCGTCTTCGCCTACGACCAGGAACGCGAGGGACAGGACCGGCCAGGCCTCGAGCTGCCGGCCGGCCAGGACCAGCTCATCCAGGCGGTCGCGCAGGCGAACCCGAACACGATCGTCGTCCTCGACACCGGCGGGCCGGTGCTCATGCCGTGGCTCGGCGAGGTCGCGGCCGTCACCGAGGCCTGGTATCCGGGCGAGCGGGACGGCGACGCGATCGCGGCCATCCTCTTCGGCGACGCCGAGCCCGGCGGAAGGCTTCCGGAGACGTTCCCGAGCAGCGACAGCGCGGTGCCGGCGGGACGCCCGACCAGTGGCCCGGAGCGAACGACGCGCAGGACGCGTCCTTCAGCGAAGCCCTCGAGGTCGGCTACCGCTGGTACGACAAGAACAAGATCGAGCCGCTCTTCCCGTTCGGCTACGGGCTGTCGTACACGAGCTTCGCGTACAGCCATCTCCACGTGCGTCGAACCGGCCGACGCTTCGCCGTGTCGTTCACCGTGAAGAACGTCGGCGCGCGCGCCGGCTCGGACGTGCCGCAGCTCTATGTCGACGACCCCGCCGCCGCCGGCGAGCCGCCGAAGCAGCTGAAGGGCTTCCAGCGGGTGTTCCTCCGCCGCGGGCGGAGCGTGGTCGTGACGCTCGCGCTCGACGCGCGCGCTCTCTCGCAGTGGGATTCGACGACGCGGACGTGGACGGTGACGCCGGGCCTCTACCGCATTCTCGTGGGCGCCTCGTCGCGCGACATCCGGCTCCGCGGGTACATCAGGGAGCCCTAGTCGGTCTAGGCCACGTCCGCGCCCTCGACGTCGAGCACGGGCGCCACGCCGTTCCCGCCGGGCACGCGGTTGCGCGCGACGTCGACCGAGCGGCTCTCCCGGATGACGGTCACCTTCACCTGTCCCGGATACTCGAGCTGGTCCTCGATCTCGCGCGCGATCTCGTGCGAGAGGAGCGCCGCCTCGTCGTCGCTCACGTCGCCGGGTGCGACGATGACGCGGATCTCGCGCCCGGCCTGGAGCGCGTAGACCTTCTCGACGCCGGGCTTCGCCGCTGCGAGCTCCTCGAGCGACTCGAGCCGCTTGATGTAGTGCTCGAGGCTCTCGCCGCGCGCGCCCGGCCGCGACGCGGAGATGGCATCGGCGGCGATGACGAGCACCGCCTCGACGGTCTGGGCTGCACCTCGTAGTGGTGGGCCTCGATCGCGTGCACGACGCCCTGCGTCTCCCCGTAGCGGCGCGCGAGCTGCGCCGAGATGAGCGCGTGCGAGCCCTCGATCTCGTGCGTCATCGCCTTGCCGAGGTCGTGGAGCATCGCCGCTCGCTTCGCCGTGCGGACGCTGGCGCCGAGCTCGGTGGCCATGATCCCCGCGAGGTGCACGACCTCGAGGGTGTGCCGCAGGACGTTCTGCCCGTAGCTCGTGCGGAACCGCAGCCGGCCGAGGATGTTCTGCAGCTCCTCGTGGAACGGCCCGCAGTTCGCCTCGAACACCGCCTGCTCGCCGGCCTGGCGCACGATCTCCTCCAGCTCCGCCTTCGACTGGTAGTACGTCTCCTCGATGCGCGCCGGGTGGATGCGGCCGTCCTCGATGAGCTTCGTGAGCGTCAGGCGCGCGACCTCGCGCCGGATGCCGTCGAACGACGACAGGACGACGGCGTGCGGCGTGTCGTCGATGATGAAGTCGACGCCGGTGAGGTGCTCGAGCGCGCGGATGTTGCGACCCTCGCGGCCGATGATGCGGCCCTTCATGTCGTCGGACGGGAGCTCGACGACGGTCACGGTCGTCTCGGCAGCGTGACTCGCGGCGACGCGCTGGAGCGCATCCGCGACGAGATTCCGTGCGCGACGCTTCGACTCTGCCCGTGCCTCCTCCTCGAGCATGCGCACGCGCCGGGCGAGATCGTGGCGGACGAGCTCCTCCCCGCGCTCGAGCAGCTGCGCCTTCGCGTCCTGCTGCGTCATCCGTCCGATCCGCTCGAGCGCCGTCTGCTCGGCGTTCTTCACCGCCTTCAGCTCGTCCTGGAGTGCGCGCAGGTGGGTCTCGCGGTCGGAGATCCCCTGGTCGCGCCGCGCGATCTCGACGAGCTTCCGCTCGATCTCCTCTTCCTTCGCGAGCACCCGCTCCTCGATCTTCAGCACCGCCTGCCGGCGGTCGGCGAGCTCAGCGTCGATCTCGGCCCGGAGCTTGACCGCCTGCTCGCGCGCCTCGATCTGCGCCTCGCGCCGGGCGGCCTCCGCCTCGCGCTCGGCGTCCTCGACGATCTGCCGGCGGAGCTTCCGCGCCTTGCCGACTCCCGTGGCGCCGAACACCTGCACGGCGAGGAGCGCGAGCACCGCTCCCCCGACGATTCCGACGGCGACTCCGATCCCGATCAGCAAGGCGGCTCCTCCTCCGGTGGAGGTGGTTGTCGACCGCGGTGCGGCCGCCGCCCCATCCGGCGTCACCTGCCGGCGGGATGTCCCCGAACACGCTCAGCTGTGCACGCGCCCACGCGTGCCCGCCGGCGGGCCTCCCTTACCTCTCGGGCGGCCTCCGGCGTTTCGATGTGGTTGCGGTAGTGGTTTTCACAGCGACGTGATGCGTTTCGGAAAAGCCCGTATGCAGGGAAAACGTCGAATGAAGCGTTCGAGGATCGTAGCGCCGATCACGCCTCCGGTGCAAATCCGCCTACGGCGTTCTCGACGACGTCGGCGTCGAAGCCCTTGGCTGCGAGCCACCGGGCCGTCGCCGGGCTCCGGCCCGCGGCGTACGACGAGGGCGTTGGCCCGGTCGATCTCCGGCTCGAGCCGCGCGAGCGCGTCGGCGACGACCTCGGCGGCGAACCCCTCCTCCTGGAGCCGGAACCGGATGGCGGCGTCGCCCTGGCCGCGCCGGGCGAGTCCCCGCGCCCGCCCTTCGGCGGCACGGTTGTCGTCGATGACGCCGCTCCGCTCGAGCGCCTCGAGCGCATCCGCGCGCGCGGCCGCCCCGACGCCGCGCGACGCGAGCCGCTGGTCGAGCCGCTGCGACGAGAGGTCGCGATGCCGCAACGCGGTCACCGCCGCCCCGAGGGCCTTCGAGCGGCGCAGCTCGCGTGCAAGCGTCCGCGCTGCCTCTCGATCGAGCTGCCGGCCGACGAGGAGCCCGCTGCGCACGACTGCGTCAGCGGGCACCGTGCGCCATGGGCCTCCGTCGAGCTCGACGTCGACCATTCCCCTCGGCCGCTCGCGCAGCGTGGTAACTGTCTTTCGTGACGGCGTCACGAAAGACTAGGACGCGTCGACGGCGGCCTCGAGCACTGCCTTGGCATCGGCTTTCGACGGTTTTCCATTAGTGCTCGACGCGTCAGCGTCGACCACGGGCAGGAGGCGGGCGGAGACGATCTGATCCGGGCCCAGATCGAGCTGGATGCGCTGGAGGATCTGCTGGGTCACGTCCGGGTGCTCGCGCAGGAACGCGGTCGCGTTCTGCCGGCCCTGGCCGAGACGTTCGTCGCCGAAGCTGAAGTACGAGCCCGACTTCGTCACCGCCTTGCGCTCGATGCCCGTGTCGAGGACGGTGCCCTCCCACGAGATGCCGGATCCGTAGATGATGTCGAACTCGGCCTGCTTGAACGGCGGCGCGACCTTGTTCTTCACGACCTTCACGCGCACGCGGTTCCCGTATGCCTCGACGCCTTCCTTCAGCGTCTCGATGCGGCGGATGTCGAGCCGCACGGACGAATAGAACTTCAACGCCCGGCCGCCCGGCGTCGTCTCGGGGTTCCCGAACATGACGCCGATCTTCTCGCGCAGCTGGTTCGTGAACAGGCAGATGGTGTCGGTGCGGTTGAGCGTGCCGGCGAGCTTGCGCAGCGCCTGGCTCATGAGCCGCGCCTGCAGGCCGACGTGCGAGTCGCCCATCTCCCCTTCGATCTCCGCCTTCGGCGTGAGCGCCGCGACCGAGTCGATGGCGACGACGTCGAGCGCGCCCGAGCGCACGAGGAGCTCGCAGATCTCGAGCGCCTGCTCACCGGTGTCCGGCTGCGAGACGAGAAGGTCGTCGATGTTCACGCCGATCTTCTTCGCGTATGCCGGGTCCATCGAGTGCTCTGCGTCGATGAACGCACAGATGCCGCCGCGGCGCTGCGCCTCCGCGATGACGTGGTAGACGAGCGTCGTCTTGCCCGAGGATTCGGGGCCGAAGACCTCGACGACGCGCCCACGGGGCAGGCCGCCGACGCCGAGCGCGAGGTCGAGCGCGAGCGAGCCGGTCGAGACCGCGCCGACGGACACCGCCGCGCGGTCGTTCATCTTCATGACCGAGCCCTTGCCGAACTGGCGCTCGATCTGGCCGAGCGCAACGTCGAGTGCTTCGTGCTTGTCCACCGTTAAGAACCTCCTAGGGCCACCGTTTCGAGAACCTCGTACTGCGCTCCGCCCGGCCGCAGCCGTGACAGATAAGCAGAGGCGTCGGACGGAATGAGAACATATGTTCCCATATTCGGCGGGTCCAGCCGGAGTCCTGGCCGCTGCCGGAAGCGGCCCACGGTGAGGTGCGGGAGCCAGTCCCGCCCCTCCCGGCGGTAGACGCCGAGCCGCTCGAGCCGCTCCTGGACGTCGGCCGCGAGGCGCCCGCCCCGGCCGCCCTCGTCGTCGTAGACGAGCATCGCCACGCTCCGGGTCTCGCGGTACCGGGCCGGGGTGAGCCGCAGCCCGCTCTCGACGCCGGCCGCGGCCGCCCGCAGCGCGTCGACGATCCCGGGGAGTTCCGTCCGCGGGGCGGTGCCCGAGGAAGGCGAGGGTGAGATGGAGGTGCCCGCGCGGGACGACGCGCATTGCCCGGAGGTGGATGCTCTGCCACTCCTCGATCGTGTCGAGGGCCGGTTCGGGCAGGCGGAGGCCGAGAAAGAGCCGGAGCCGTTCATCCCCGCCGACGCTAGCGGGGGAGGTCATACGACTTCGTCGCGACTCCGTGCCGGTGGTCAACGCAGGATGCGAACTCGTCGAGCTTAAGTACGGGTACCACCGAACAACGCAGCACGTAGGGCAGCGGCGTCCCCCGCGACGGCCGCGAGCAGGCAGCTCGCTTGGCCCGCGTCGTCCACAACCGCGATCAACAGGTGCTCGGTGCCAGCGATCGGGTGGCTAAGAGACGCCGCAATCTCCCTGGCCCTTGCGACGATTCCTGCGACGCCTGCGGCAAGCTGGAGATCCTGCGTGAATACTCGATTTCCCATTGGCTCGTGCTCGACCGGGAAGGTCGAGGGCGTCATCCCATGGGCTCTCAGATAGTCACCCGCCGCTGAGTCCGGGGTGGCAGCCATGAAGTGGAGAACGGCAACGGCCGGATCAGGCTGTCCATGCTCAACGGCGTCGGAGGCATCGAGCACGATGCGCTCAGCGACCGGACTCAAGCCCGCTGTGCTCCGGCTGGCATCCATGACTCCTCCTTTGTTTCTGAGCGAGTGCCTGACCACCGTCGTTTCCGCCTACCAGCCGCCCGACGCTAGCGGGGGAGGTCATACGACTTCGTCGCGACTCCGTGTCAGGAGGCGGCGGACGAGGTGGAGCGCCCCCACCGCGCTGCGCGCGCGGATCGAGTCGCGGTCGCCCGGGAAGCCGAGCTGCCGGCCGATGCCGCCGTCCGGCCCCTCCGCGTGGAGGAAGACGAGCCCGACGGGCTTCTCCGGCGTCCCGCCGCCGGGGCCGGCGATACCGGTGACGGCGACCGCGACGTCGGCGCCGAGCCGCTCGCGCACGCCGCGCGCCATCGCCTCCGCCGCCTCCGCGGACACGGCCCCGTGCGCCTCGAGGGTCGCCGCCGGCACGCCGAGCTCGGCGCGCTTCACGTTGTCCGAGTAGGCCACGACGCCGCCGAGGAAGACGTCGCTCGATCCGGGAATCGACGTCAGCCGGGCCGAGACCATCCCTCCGGTGCACGACTCCGCCGTCGCAAGCGATAGTCCTCGCGCTCGCAAGAGCGCGAGGACATGTTCCTCGATCGGCCGCTCGTCGCGCGCGTACAGCCACCGCTCGATCGGCGGCAGGAACGCCGCCTCGAGCTCGTCGGCGCGTGCCTCCGCGCCCGGCTCGACGACGAGGTCGACGTGGATCTCGAAGTCGCGCGCGCAGATCGTCGCCTCCACCCCGCCGCCGTCGCCGCCCGCCTCGGCGAGCGCCTGCGCGACCGACGACTCGCCGACGCCGAAGAAGCGCAGCGTGCGCCGGCCCGGCGGCTGCGTCCGCGCGAGGAGCGCGCGGACGGCGGCGGTCTCGAGCGCGTTCGGCCAGAGCCGCTGGAGCTCCGCCGGGGGCCCCGGCAGGACGACGACGACCTGCCCCTCTCCGTGCTCGACGAGGAGTCCCGGCGCGGTGCCGGCCATCCCGAGGGAGATGGCCCCGTCCGGGACGGTCGCCTGCTTCGTCACGCCGGGGGCGAAGTCGGCGTACGGCCGGTGCAGGCGCTCCGCCGCGGCGCGCGACACCGCTTCGATCTGCTCCTCGAGATCGGCGTCGACGTGGAGAGCGCGGCCGAGCGCCCGCGCGACCATCTCGACGGTGCGGTCGTCGTGCGTCGGGCCGAGGCCGCCTGAGACGAGACAGGCATCCGCCTCCACGCCCTGGCGGAGCGCCGCCTCCAGCTCGACGGGGTCGTCGCCGACGATCGCGATCCGCGCCGGCTCGAGCCCGATCCGCAGCGCCTCGCGCGCATAGAACGGGCCGTTGCGGTCGGTCCGGTCGCCGCGCACGAGCTCGCTGCCCGTGACGACGATGAACGCGCGCGGGCGCTTCGCCGCCGTCAACCTGCGAGCGCGGTGCGCGAGGGCGTCACGAGCACCTGCAGCGTCTTGCGCGCCGGCAGCGAGACCGCCTTGCCGTTCAGCGTCAGCGTCAGGTGCTTCGGATGCCGGATGCGGATCCAGAAGCGCTGCCCGCCGACGAGGTTCGCCTCGCCCGCCGAAAGGGTGCCCTGGTACAGGACGGAGCCGGCCGCCGAGCCGCGCCGCACCTCGATGTACGTCCCCGGTCCCGAGAAGCACGAGCCCCCGCGGCGCCGGCGCCGACTGGGTCTTCGGGATGACGTTCGGCGTCGAGCCCGACGTGCCGCCGAACTTCCAGGCGACGATGACGAGCGCCGCGAGCGCGGCGACGCCGACGAGGCCGAGCAGCACGGCGCGCCGCTCGAAGCTGTGGTCGACGGGGCGGCGAGGGCGGCGCTCGGTGCGCACCGGCGTGTCCACGATCCCGTCGGCGATGAAGCGCGAGTCGTACTCGTCGACGTACAGCTGGCCGTCGAGGCCGAGGAAGTCGGCGTACGTGCGAAGGAAGCCCTTGACGTACGGCTCCGCCGGCAGCGAGTCGAACTGCTCCTCCTCGAGCGCGCGGATGTACTTCCCCCGGATCTTGGTCGCGAGCTCGACCTGCGCGACGTCGAGGCCCTGGCGGGCGCGGGCCTCGCGCAGGCTGTTCCCGATCTCGAACACTAGTGGCACCTAGCGAATGATTGTAGGGGGCCGGAGGACGGCGAACTGGTCCGTGATCTCGAGCGTCGCCTCACGGAACCGGTAGACGGTCGCGGGCCGGCCGCCGCCCCGGCCGTAGTGCCGCAGCCCGCCCGTGTCCTCGAGGAGCCGGCGGCGGAGCAGCACGCGCTGGAGGTTCGTCGCCGACACCGGGTGGCCGAGCGCGGCGGTGTACAGGTCGCGGAGCTCGGCCATCGTGAACGTCGCAGGCGCGAGCGCGAAGCCGAGGTTCGTGTACGACAGCTTTCCGCGGAGCCGGTCGTGCGCCGCGCGCAGGATCGGCTCGTGGTCGTACGCGAGCTCCGGGAGGTCGTCGACCGGGTGCCAGCGGGTGTCGGCGGGGACCGCCGGGTCGGCGTCGCTCGGGACGAGGCCGAGGAACGCCGTCGCGAGCTCGCGCTCGACCGGATTCCGGCCGGGGTCGCTCCGGGTCTCGAGCTGCTCGAGATGCGAGAGGCCGCGGACGTCCACCTTGTGGGCAAGGTGCCGGCGCATCGACTGCTCGAGGGTCTCGTCCACGTCGAGCGTGCCGCCGGGGAGCGCCCAGGAGCCCGCGTACGGCTCGAGCCGGCGCTGCCAGAGGAGCGCCTGGAGGTGGCCCGCGCGGACCTGCAGGACGGCGGCGAGGACGGCATGGGCGGCCGTTTTCGCTTGGGAGTCAGTAACCGTGTACACTCGCTCCTGAAGGTTATCGCCTTTGAGGAAGAAACTGCACACGGATTTGGTGGTCGTCGGTGCCGGGGTCGCGGGGCTCACCGCGGCCCTCACGGCTGCGGACGCCGGGGCGTCGGTCAGGGTCGTCGCGAAGGGCGGCCTCGACTCCTCGAACAGCTGGGCCGCGCAGGGCGGCGTCGCCGCCGCGGTCGGCCCCGACGACGACCCCTCGCTCCACGCCGCCGACACGCTCGCCGCCGGCCGTGGCCTCTGCCGCGAGAGCGCGGTCGACCTCCTCACGCGCGAAGCTCCGGCCCGCATCGCCGACCTCGTCGCCCTCGGCGTCGAGTTCGACGAGACTCTCGCCCGCGAGGGCGGGCACTCCCGCAGCCGTGTCGTCCACGCCGGCGGCTCGGAGACCGGCCGGGTCATCGCCGAGGTGCTCGGCCAGCGTGTCCGCGAGCACCCGCGGATCTCGATCGCCGAGGGCGAGCGCGTCACGTCGCTCGCGTCGCTCGAGGCGCGATCCGTCGTTCTCGCCACCGGCGGCTACGCCGCGCTCTGGGAGCGGACGACGAACCCGCGCGGCACCACCGGCGAGGGCATCCTTCTCGCCCACCACGCGGGCGCGGCGCTCGCCGACCTCGAGCTGCTGCAGTTCCACCCCACCGCGCTGCTCGACGACGGCTTCATGCTCACCGAGGCGCTGCGCGGCGCCGGGGCGACCCTCCTCGACGACGACGGGGAGCGGTTCACCGACGAGCTCGCGCCGCGAGACGTCGTCGCCCGTGCGATCGCCGCGCGCGACGGTGCGTCGCTCGACCTCCGCAGCATCGAGCGCCACCGCTACCCGGCGCTCATGGCGACGCTCGAGCGCGCCGGCTACGACCCGGCCGACGAGCCCATCCCGATCTCCCCCGCCGCGCACTATGCGATCGGCGGCATCGTCACCGACCTCGACGGGCGCACGACCGTTCCCGGCCTGTACGCCGCCGGCGAGTGCACCTGCACGGGCGTCCACGGTGCGAACAGGCTCGCGTCGAACTCGCTGCTCGAATGTCTCGTCTTCGGCCGCCGCGCCGCCGTCGCCGCGCTCGAGGGCCCGCCTCTCTCCGCCGACGGCGACATCCCCGAGACGCCGGCCGGTGACGTCGGCGAGGCGCTCTGGCGCGACGCGGGCCTCATCCGCGACGCCGCCGGGCTCGAGCGCCTCGTCGGAGCGCCGAACGAGCTCGTCCGGCTCGTCGCCCGCAACGCGCTCGCTCGCACCGAGAGCCGCGGCGTCCACTTCCGCGACGACTACCCGGCAGAGGACGAAGCGCTCGCCGGACACTTCGTCGTCCGGCCGGGCGCAGAGCCGGTGCTCGAGCGATGGAGCTGACGCAGGAGACGATCGACCGCGTCGTCGCGGCCGCGCTCGCCGAAGACGTCGGCGACGGCGACCGCACGACCGCCGCCCTCGTCCCCGAGGACGCCCGCTGCCGCGCGCAGCTGCTGCTCGAGGAGCCGGGCGTCGTGTGCGGCATCCCTGTCGCGGCGGCAGTCTTTCGCGCGCTCGATCCGTCCGTCCGCGTCGAGGCGCTCGTCGCCGAAGGCGACTCGGTCACGACGCCGCCGATGGTCCTCGCCGAGATCGAGGGCCCCGCGCGAGCCGTCCTCACCGGCGAACGCGTCGCGCTCAACATCCTCGGCCGGCTGTGCGGCATCGCGTCGCTCACACGCCGCTTCGTCGAGCTCGTCGACGGGACCGGCACGCGTGTGCTCGATACGCGCAAGACGACCCCCGGCCTGCGCGCGCTCGAGAAGTACGCGGTGCGTTGCGGCGGCGGAACCAACCACCGCGCCGGCCTCTACGACGCCGTGCTCGTGAAGGAGAACCACCTGCGCATCGCCGGTGGCATCCCCGCAGCGGCGGCCGCGCTCCGCGGTGCGACGAACGGGCTCGAGGTCGAGGTGGAGGCGGAGACGCTCGCGCAGGTGCGCGAGGCGATCGACGCCGGCATCGGCCGCATCCTCCTCGACAACATGAGCCCGCAGGAGGTCGCCGAGGCCGTCGCAGTCGCCGGCGGCCGCGTCGAGCTCGAGGCATCCGGCGGCGTCTCGCTCGCAACCGTCCGCGCGTACGCGGAAACAGGTGTCGACTTCGTCTCCGTGGGCGCGCTCACGCACGGTGCGCGCTCGCTCCACGTGTCCCTGGAGGTGCAATGACCACGCTCGAGATCGAGACGATGCAGGAGGAGATCCGCGCGCTCGCGCGCGAGCGCGACGCGGTGATCATCGCGCACAACTACCAGCGCCCCGAGGTGCAGGACGTCGCGGACTACGTCGGCGACTCGCTCGGCCTCTCGCGGCTCGCCGCCGCGACGGATGCAGACGTCATCGTGTTCTGCGGCGTCCACTTCATGGCGGAGACGGCGGCGATCCTCAGCCCGGAGAAGACCGTGCTGCTCCCCGACCTCGGCGCCGGCTGCTCGCTCGCCGCGTCGATCACCGCCGACCAGCTTCGCGAGTGGAAGGCGCAGCATCCGGGCGCCGTCGTCGTGTCGTACGTGAACACGACGGCCGACGTGAAGGCGGAGAGCGACTACTGCTGCACGTCCGGTAACGCGCAGCAGGTGATCGAGGCGATCCCGGCGGAGCAGGAGATCCTCTTCCTGCCGGACATGTACCTCGGACTGTGGCTCGAGCGCGTCACCGGCCGCACGCTCACCATCTGGATGGGCGAGTGCCACGTGCACGCGGGCATCCGCCCCGCCGACATCGAGCGGTGGCAGGCGGAGGCGCCCGACGCCGAGCTCCTCGTGCACCCCGAGTGCGGCTGCGCGAGCCAGGCGATGGCGTTCGGGAACGAGCATACGAAGATCCTCTCGACGGAGAAGATGGTCGACTACGCGCGCCGCTCGCCGAAGCAGCGGTTCCTCATCGCCACCGAGACCGGCATCATCCACCGCCTCGAGCGCGAGGCGCCGGGAAAGACGTTCGAGCCCGTGCGTGCGGACGCCGTGTGCCGCTTCATGAAGGTGACGACGCTCGACAACGTGCGCGACTCGCTGGTGCACATGCAGCACCGCATCACCGTCGATCCGGACACGGCCGACAAGGCAAGGCTCGCGATCGAGCGCATGGTGGCCATCGGAGCCTAGGCCGGGGCCAGGCCCCGTTACGGGAAGGTCACGACATCGGCGGCACCGCACCTCCATCGGTACGGAACGCGTAGCGGTCCCATGACGGGGTCTGGCCCCGATCGTGTTCTGCGGGGCTAGTGCTCGAGCCGGACGAGGAGCTCGTAGAAGCCGACGGCGATCGCGGCCGCGAGCGTCACGCAGACGCCGAGCACCGTGAGCCAGCGCGTCGCACGCAGGCGGCCCGCTCCACCCGCCCGCTCGAGCGTCTGCTGGATGCGGCCGCGCGCACCGCGTGCGAAGACGACCGCGACGAGGGTGAGGGCCATCCCGGCCGGGATCGCCCACACGGCGTCGAGCAGGTGGATCCGTCCCGTCTGCCGGGACACGGCGACCGCGACCGGTACCGCCAGCACCCCGAGCAACGCCGCGACGAACGCGAACGAGGCCAGGTGGTTGCTGCGGCTACTGCCTGACGTACGGCTTGCCATCGGCAGCGGGCGCAACGGTACGGCCGATCACGCCTGCCACGGCGATCAGCGTCAGGACGTACGGGAGCACGTTGAACAGGGTAGACGCCGACGCGGAGTACACCTGCAACCTCAATGCGACTGCGCTCGAGAGCCCGAAGAGGACGGCGGCGCCGAACGCGCCGGCGGGCCGCCAGTTCCCGAAGATCATCGCGGCCAGTGCGATGAAGCCACGGCCCTCCGTCATGTTGTCGTTGAACGTGCCGCCGGCGAACCCGTCCGAGAGGTAGACGCCGCCCGCGGCCGCCAGTAGCCCCGAGAGCACGACCGCGCCGTAGCGCACGAGATAGACGTTGATGCCGACCGTGTCGGCTGCGCGCGGATGCTCGCCGCAGGCGCGGATGCGCAGGCCGATCGGCGTCCTGAAGAGGACGAAGTACGAGACGATCACGAGCACGAAGCTCAGCCAGATCATGAGGTTGAGCCCGCCGATCGCCGGCCCGAGGAACTTCCAGTCGTGCACGAACGGGATGTTCACGTTCGGGATCGTCGACACGCCCGTGCGGACGTACTGGCCGTGATAGAGCTGGAAGAAGAAGTAGCCGGTGATGCCGAGCGCGAGGAAGTTCACCGCCGTTCCGCCGACGATCTGGTCCGCGCGCAGGTGGATGGCGAAGTACGCGTAGACGAGGGCGAGCACGCCGCCGGTCGCCATGCCGACGATGAGGCCAACGACCCACGAGCCGCCCTTGTCGGCGCCGTAGACGCCCCAGAAGGCGCCCATGAGCATCATGCCCTCGAGGCCGATGTTCACGACGCCGCTGCGTTCGGAGAACATGCCCGCGATCGCGCCGAAGACGAGCGGCGTCGAGAACGCGAACGTCTGCGCAATGAGCGACGCGTTGAAGACCGCCTCGAGGTTGTTCGTCCCCGACCGCGTCGCGAGAACGCCGAGGCCGATCCCCAGGAGCCCGGCGACGACGGCGCCCCAGCCGAGACGCTGCCGCCCGCGCGACACCGTCCAGATCCCGAGCACCGCGGCGACGATGCCGACGACGATCGGCCACGTGGTCGTCCGCGACTCGATCGGCGGAATGGCGAGGAACGCTGCGAAGACGCCGAGCACGATGCCTGCGTAGCCGCTGACCGCCGGGTCGCGGAGCCGCGCGCTCAGCGGGTTGTCCATCCGCTGCACCCAGGCGCTCACGCCGCTGCCTCCGTCGTGCGGGTGCTCGGTCGGCGCGGCCGCAGCTTTCGGCGCGTGTTCCAGATGTAGAGGATGAGGACGTCGGCGCCGACGAAGAGCACGATCAGCCCCTGGATGATGTACGTCAGGTTGCCGGCGAGCTCCGGCGCGATGACGTTCGACGTGAGGCCGTGCGTCGTCCCGAACAGCAGCGCGCCGAAGAGGAGCGCACCGAAGGCGGTGCCGACCGCCGTGTTGCGGCCGAGGAGCGCGACGGCGATGCCGAGGAAGCCGACGGAGTTCGCCGGGATGTCCGAGACGCCGAAGTGGTACAGGTAGCCGAGCATGTCGAGGCCGCCGGCGAGGCCCGCGAACGCGCCCGAGATCGCCATCGCCCGGATGAGGTTCTTGCCGACGTTGATGCCGCCGTACGCCGCGGCCTGCGGGTTGAACCCGACGGCCCGCACCTCGTAGCCGAGCGTCGTGCGGTTGAGGATCGCCCAGAAGGCGAAGAGCGCCGCGATGGCGACGAAGAAGCCGACGTGGAGCCCCTGGAGCTCCTTCTCGCCCCAGAAGACGGGAAGCTTCGCCGACTCGGCGACGTCGTTCGAGATCGGGACCGTCTTGTTCGCGGCGTTCTGCAGCGGACCACCGTCGCCGAACAGCCACTCTCCCACCCAGATCGCGATCCAGTTGAGCATGATCGTCGAGATCACCTCGTGCGCGCCGACGGCCGCCTTGAGGAAGCCGGCGATTCCGGCCCAGAGCGCGCCGGCGAGCGTGGCCGCACCGACCGCGAGCAGGATGTGCGGCACGGGGCTCATGCCGGCGAGGTCGTACCCGACCCAGTTCGCGGTGTACAGCCCCACGAAGTACTGGCCCTGGCCGCCGATGTTGAACATCCCGCAGCGGAATGCGAATGCGACCGCGAGGCCGCAGAGGATGAGCGTCGTCGTCTGGAGCAGCGTCTGCGTGAGGTTGTACGCCGACGTGTTCACGACGCTCGTCGTCGGGTGGAAGATCCAGTTGAGGCCGGCGCCGTTGAAGATGTCGCGGTACGCGAGCAACGGGTTGTGTCCCGTCGCGAGGACGACGAGCCCGCCGATGAGGAACGCGAGCAGGGCGGTCATCACCGGGACGATGAGGCCGCCGGCGCGCTGCTTCAGCGCGATGCTCGCCGCCATGGTGCCGCTGGCGGCGGCCTCCTCCGGCGACTCCGGTGCCGAGATGTCCGGATCGATCTCGCTCACGCCGCCGCTTTCTCCTTGCCGCCGAGCATCTCGAGGCCGATCTCCTGCTCCGACACCTCGCCGGTGTGCTCGCCGACGATCTCGCCCTCGTAGATGACGAGGATGCGGTCGGAGAGCGAGAGGATCTCCTCGAGCTCGAGCGAGACGAGGAGCACCGCGCGGCCCTCGTCGCGCTCGGCGACGATCCGGCGGTGCAGGTACTCGATGGCGCCCACATCGAGGCCGCGCGTGGGCTGCGCCGCGATGAGCACCTTCGGGTCGCGCGCGATCTCCCGCGCGACGACCACCTTCTGCTGGTTGCCGCCGGAGAGCCCGCCCGCGCGTGTCAGCGGGCCGCCGCCGCGGATGTCGAACTCCTTGATGAGTCTCGCCGCACGCTCGATCAAACGCTTCGGGAACATCCACCCGCGCTTTGCATCCGGCGGCTTCGCGTAGTCGTGCAGGGCGATGTTCTCCGCGATCGAGAACTCGAGCACGAGACCGCGCCGCTGCCGGTCCTCGGGAATGTGCCCGACGCCTGCGTCGAGCATCTCGCGCGCGGTCGCATGCCGCAGCTCGCGACCGGCCACGCCGATCGACCCGCTCTCGGCCTTGCGGAGTCCGGTGATCGCCTCGATGAGCTCGGTCTGGCCGTTGCCGTCGACGCCGGCGATGCCGACGATCTCCCCCGCGCGCACGCCGAAGCGAGATGCCGCGGACCTTGGCGATGCCGCGGTCGTCGTGCACGTGCAGGTCGTCGACCTGGAGCAGCACCTCGCCCGGCTGGGCCGGCTTCTTATCCACTCGCAGGAGCACCTCGCGGCCCACCATCGCGCGCGCGAGCGACGCCTCGGTCGCGCCTTCGCGCAGCACTGTCTCGATCACGCGCCCACGCCGCAGGACGGTGATGCGGTCGGCGATCTCCAGCACCTCGTTCAGCTTGTGGCTGATGAAGATGATCGACTTCCCGTCCGCCTGGAGGCTGCGGATGATCCCGAACAGCTCCTTCGCCTCCTGCGGCGTGAGCACCGCGGTCGGCTCGTCGAGGATGAGGATGTCCGCGCCGCGGTAGAGCGCCTTGAGGATCTCGACGCGTTGCTCCTGGCCGACGGTGATGTCCGCGACGAGGGACGCCGGGTCGACGATGAGCCCGAACTGCTCGGAGAGCTCGCGCACGCGCTGCTCGGCGCCGCGCTCGTCGATGAACAGACGGTCGCGCGGCTCGACGCCGAGCACGATGTTCTCGGCGACCGTCATGACCGGGATGAGCATGAAGTGCTGGTGCACCATCCCGATCCCGGACTCGATCGAGTCGCGCGCCGAGCCGAAGTCGACCGGCTTCCCGTGCAGCAGGATCTCGCCGCCGTCGCGCCGGTACAGCCCGTAGAGGATGTTCATGAGCGTCGACTTGCCGGCGCCGTTCTCCCCGAGGAGCGCATGCACTTCGCCGCGCCGGATGTCGAGACTCACGTCGTCGTTGGCGACGATCCCCGGGAATTCCTTGCGGATGCCCTTCATCTCGAGGACGCGCTCGTCCGCAACTGCCACGACGCGATCCTAACCTGACCCAGAGACGGAAAGGGCGGGCACGAGGCCCGCCCTTTCCCCAAACGCCTCGACCATCTACAGGCCGGTCGGGACCTTCAGCGTGCCCGCGACGATCCGGGCCCGGTAGCTGTTCATGATCTTGAGCCACGCGGCCGGCACGACCGGATTGATCTTGCCGATGCCCATGCCGTGGTTCTTCAGGTCGAAGACGAGATCCTGACCGCCCTTGAACTGGCCGGCCTGTGCCTGCTGGATCGCGTCGTAGACGCCCGTGTCGACTCGCTTGACGCCGCTCGTGAGCACGCGCTTCGCGTCGTTGTACTGGTCGACGTCGACGCCGATGCCCCAGATCTTCGCGTCGTCAGCGGCCTTCAGCGTGCCGAGCCCGCAGCCGCCCGCGACCTGGAAGAGCACCTTCGCGCCCTGCCCGATCTCGTTCTGCGCCACGGTCTGGCACTTGTCGGTCGCCACGAAGTCGTTCGAGTACTGGACGAGGACCTTCGTCCCGGGCACGACCTTCTGTGCGCAGAACTTGTAGCCCGCGATCCAGATGTCCACCGGCGGGATCTTGATGCCGCCGACGGCCCCGATCGTGTTGCCGCCCATCTTCTTGGCCATCTTCGCGGCGAGAACGCCGACGAGGCAGCCCGACTCGTTCGCCATGTAGGTCAGGCCCTCCACGTTCTTCGCGAACGTGGGCAGGACGTTGCCCTTCTTGTCGGCGAACGGCGCCGTGTGCACCGTGTAGTCCGTGATCGCGAAGTCGACGTTCGGGAACTTCTTCGCGTACGTCGCCTCCGTGTTCGCGAGCAGGAAGCCCGCCGCGATGACGAGCTTCGCGCCCTTGCGGATCGCGGTGTTGAAGTTCGGCGCGTAGTCGCTCGTCGCATTCGACTGCAACGGCAGCCCGGTGACACCGAGCTTCGACTTCGCGTCGTTGAGGCCCTTCAGCTGGTTCTGGTTGAAGCCCTTGTCCGTGAACCTGCCGATGTCGCTCACCAGCGCAGCCGTGAACGATGCGTTCTTGGTCGACGGTGCCTTACCGCCGCCGAGCGCGGCGCTAGCCGCAACCGTCGCGACCAAGGCGGCCACGATCGCCAGCGCTATCCAGCGTGAAACCTTCACTTGCCCTCCTAGTCCGTAAAACCGGTTCCGGTCGATCCTAACCCGGGTTCAACGGATCGTGAAGGGGGATTCGCCGACTAACTAATTGCGCTGGACGAGGGCGTTCTCGTCGACCAGGACCCGGCGCGGCTTCGAGCCCTCGTAGCCGCTGATGATCCCCCGCCGTTCGAGCATGTCGACGAGCCGGCCTGCCCGCGTGTACCCGACCCGCAGGCGGCGCTGGAGGAGGGAGACTGAGGCGGTCTGCGTCTGGACGACGATCTCGATCGCCTTGTCGAGGAGGGGGTCGTCGTCCGGATCGAACTCCCCGTGGTCCGCCTCGGCATCCGGGTCGGCGAACACTTCCGGCAGCGCGAGGTAGCCCGCGTCGAGCTCCTGTTCCCGCTGGCGCGTCTGCTCGACGACGAGGGCGATCTCCTCCTCGGAGACGTACGCGCCCTGCACGCGCTGGAGCCGCGAGGTGCCGAGCGGCTTGAAGAGCATGTCGCCCTGCCCGAGCAGCGACTCGGCGCCGCCGTTGTCGAGGATGACGCGCGAGTCCGTCTGCGACGAGACGGCGAACGCGATCCGCGACGGCACGTTCGCCTTGATCATGCCGGTGATGACGTCGACGGACGGCCGCTGCGTCGCGAGCACGAGGTGGATGCCGACGGCGCGCGACTTCTGCGCGAGGCGGATGACGGCGTCCTCCACCGCCTGGGGCGCGACCATCATGAGGTCGGCGAGCTCGTCGATGACGACGAGGAGGTACGGGATCGTCGGCTCCCCGCGCTGGCGGAACGCCCGGTTCGCCTCGTTGAGGTTGCGTGCGCGGACGGACGACAGGCGCTCGTACCGCCGCTCCATCTCGGCGAGGCAGTTGGCGAGCACGGCGCTCGCTTCCTTCGGGCTCGACACGACCGGCGTGAGCAGGTGCGGGATCGACTCGTAGTGGTTCAGCTCGATCCGCTTCGGATCGATGAGGATCATCCGCACCTCGTCCGGCGTCGAGCGCAGCAGGATCGACGTGAGGAGCGCGTTGATGCAGCCGGACTTGCCGGAGCCGGTCGTGCCGGCGATGAGGAGGTGCGGCATGCGTGCGAGGTCGGTCCACACCGCGGCGCCGGAGATGTCCTTCCCGAGCCAGACGGCGAGCGGCGTCGCCGTCGCGGGCAGGTCGTCGAAGATGTCGCCGAGCGTGACGAGGTTCGGAGCGAGGTTCGGCAGCTCGACGCCGACCGCCTGCTTGCCCGGGATCGGCGCGAGGATGCGGATCTCCGTCGTCGCGAGCGCATACGAGAGGTCGTCCTTGAGGCCTGCGACCTTCGACACCTTCGTGCCCGGAGCGAGCTGGAGCTCGAAGCGCGTGACCCGCGGCCCGGAGATCTGCCCGATGACGGTGGCCTCGACGCCGAAATGCGCGAGCGTCTGCACGAGCAGCTCGGCGACGCGCGCCGACGCCTCCTCGCTCGCCGCCGGACGCTCGGGGCTGCGATGGAGGACGCTGCGGTCGGGAAGGCGATATTCCGGATGCTCGGTCGTGATGTCGTCGAAGATGTGTTCCTCCTGCGGCACGAGCGGCTCCTGCTCGAGCGTGAGGAGCGGCGAGGGCGCAATCGGCGCCGGCGCGTCGCCGACGACGTCCGGGTAATCGTGCGCGCCGTCGACGGGCGGCTTCGCGGCGCGGACGGGTGCGGGCGCCGGCTTCGCTGCCGCGACGGGACGCGGCGGCCGCCGGGCGCGGCTCGCGGCCTGTCGCACCTGCCGGTGCGAGCCGCGGAGGATCGCGCCGAGGGACGCGCCGGAGAGCAGGAGCGAGCCGACGAGGAGGAGCAGGATGCCGAGGATCGTCGAGCCGGTGACGCCGACGGCAATGCCGACCCCGCCGCCGAGGCCGCGCCCGACGTAGCCGCCGTGGTCGCGGCCGAGGGCGATCATCAGGCCGATGCCGACGAGGACGAGGCCGGCGCGGAACGGGCGGACGTCGACGAGCGCGCTGCGGACGACCATGAGACCGCCGAGCGCGACGAGAAGGATGGGCAGCACCCAGGAAGCACCCCCGACGAGCGATTCGAAGCCGTCGACGAGCGCGCGGCCGACCCAGCCGCCGTTCCAGCCTGCGTAGCGGACGCTGCCGAGGAAGACGCCCAGTGCGACGAGCCCGAGGCCCCAGAGCTCGGGGTAGCGGCTGACCGCGCCCGCGCGGGATGCGGAGCGTTCTCGTCTTCTTCTTCGAGCGCAGCCGACTCGAACGCTTCGCACGCGCCATGCGCGTGTCCTTCGCCGTCCCTAGCGAGAAACCTCTGCCACGGCCATCCCGTAGTACGTCGGCGCCGCGTAAGCGAGGAGATCGGCCCGAGCGTCCTCGCCGAGCGCTCCCTGGAGCACGAGCAGCTGCCACAGCGAGTCGGCCTTCGCCGCGTCGACGTCCGCGGCGAGAGGCAGGAAGTCGAGCCTCTCCGAGCGGAGGATCGCCTGGACGTGCTCGTCGTACACGGCGGCGGCCGGGTCGAACCCGTACGGCCCGTCCGGGTCGTGGGCGTGCGCGTGGTCGGCGCTCGCGACGAGCGCGTGGCGGCCCGGGAGCTGGGCGATCGCCTCGCCGAGGCGGATGTGGTCGTCGAACGGGAGGTCCCGCGCCGGGGAGACGACGACGACGCGCGGCGCGCGCAGGTATGCGAGCGGCACCTCGGTGCCCCAGTCGATCGGCATCTCGGCCTGGGCGGCGTCGTTCCCGCCGTACGACACGCCGAGGATCGGAAGATCGACGTCGAGCAGCGCGTGCGCGAGCTTCCGGTCCGTCTCCCACTCCCCCACGCGCGCCGCCGTCACGACGGCGAAGTGGCCCTCGACGTGGACGTTGTGCGGCGTGACGACGATGGCGGCATCGGGCGCGGCGGCGTCGAAGCGGCGGCCGAGCTCCTCCATCGCGTCGCGCAGCGCGGGCGTCTCGGCGACGTCGCCGTGCGGCGCGATCGCGGCGAAGACGATCACGCGAAGGTCGAGAGCCGCTCGACGAGAAGGTCGAGGAAGCGCGGCGCGTCGACGTCCACGCCGACGCGGGCGTTCCGCGGTCCGTCGGTCACGAGCCACCGGTCGACGACCGTCCTCCCGTCGCAGTGCTCCGACGTGGTCTCGATCTCGACGTTGCAGAGGACGGTCTCCATGAGCGACGGGTCGACGACCTCGGCGACCGCCATCGCGTCGTGGATCGGCGAGCCGTCGAAGCCGTAGCGGCGCTCGTGGAATATCTGGAAGAAGTCCGAGAGCTCGGCGACGACCTTGCCGACCCGGCCGGCGCCGCGCAGCCGGTCGGCGTGCGCGCGCGTGAAGAGCGCCTTGTGCGTCACGTCGAGGCCGACCATCGTCAGCGGGACGCCGCTCCGGAAGACGGCTGCCGCCGCCTCCGGGTCGACGTACGCGTTGAACTCCGCCGCCGGCGTGACGTTGCCCTCGGCGATCGCACCGCCCATCCAGACGATCCTGTCGATCGCGACGCCGCGGTCGAGGAAGTGCGCGACGTTCGTGAGCGGGCCGGTCGCGACGAGCACGACGCCGGGCTCGAGCCACGTCGCCGGGTCGGCGGTGGACGGCTCCACCGACGGCTCGGGCAGGTCGGGACCGTCGAGCCCGCTCTCGCCGTGCACGTGCGCGGCCGTGCGCAGGACGCGCGTCAGGGGCCGGTCGGCGCCGCGGACGACGGGAACGTCGGTGCGGCCGGCGAGCTCGAGCACCTTGAGCGCGTTGCGCGTCGTCTTGTCGACCGTCTGGTTGCCCGCGACGGTGACGATGCCCCGCAGCTCGACCTCGGGTGACGCGAGCGCGAGCAGGATCGCGATCGCGTCGTCGTGTCCCGGGTCGCAGTCGATGACGATCGGCGTGCTCACAGGAGCGCGTCCACCTCCGCGGCCGTCGGGAGCGAGCTCTGCGCGCCGAACCGCGATGCGGCGAGTGCACCGGCGGCGCATGCACGCCGCAGCGCCTCCTCGTCGCTGCGGCCTTCGAGCATGGAGACGACATAGCACGCGGTGAAGGCGTCGCCGGCGGCGGTGCCGTCCACGGCCTGAAGCGGCGGCGGCTTCGCGCGTGCGACCTCGTTCCCGTCCACGAGCAGGACGGCGCCCTCCGCGCCGTGCGTCACGACGACGACGCCGTTGCGGTGCGGGAGGTTGTCGACCTCGTAGCGATTGACGACCGTCACGTCGGCGGCGGGGATCGGCCCCCGGCCGGGAGAGGCGTTGAGGAAGAAGCCGCCCGATGCGAGCTCCGACGCGCGCTCGACGGTCTCGAACGGAATCTCGAGCTGGCACAACACACCGTCGGTCTCGCCGAGGTCGACATCCTCGGGCTTCAGCTCGAGGTTCGCTCCCGGCGCGACGACGATGACGTTCTCTCCCTTTGCGTCGACGGCGATGAGGGCGACGCCGGTCGCGCCGTGGACGCGCTTCAGGCGGTCGAGGCCGACGCCCGCCTCGCGCAGACCGGCGAGCGCCGGCTCGGCGAGCTCGTCGTCGCCGACGCACGCGATGAGATCGACCTGCGCGCCGAGCCGCGCGGCCGCGACGGCCTGGTTGCCGCCCTTGCCCCCGGGGATGCGGCTGAACGTCGCGCCCGTGACGGTCTCGCCGGGGCGCGGGAGCCGTTCGATCTTGGCGACGAGGTCGAGGTTCACCGAGCCGACGACGGTGAGGCGTGGCGGTGGCACCCGGCGAATCTAATGAACCGCGATCGCCCGCAGGTCGTCGAGCGCGCGGCCGAGGAGGTTCTCGCGCAGGTCGAACAGCCCGGCCCAGAGCGCCGAGCGGTCGGGCGTGAGGTCGATGCGGGCGGCGTCAGTCAGCCCTTCGAGCGCGCGGATGAGGACGGCGAGCTCGAGGTACGCCTGCGCGACGCGCTCCACCGGCACGCGGACGCCGGCGCGATCGAGCACCGGCCCCCACTCCATGAGCTCGGCGGCCCCCGGCCCGCCGTACCACGAGCGCGCCTCGGCGACCTCCATCTCGAGCTCGAGCAGGTACTGGTCGAGCGGCTCGTCGAGCCCGGCGAGCGCCGTCTCGGTGCGCTCCGCCGCGCGGCGTAGCGCCGACTGGCGACCGCCGGTCGTCGGCGGCTGCGGCTCGCCGCGTGCCCAGCGCTCGAGCAGCCGGCAGAACGCGAGCGCCGCCGCCTCGCAGGCGGCGAGCTGGGCCACGAGGCGGCGTGCCGTCGGCTGCTCCGCCGCGCACTCCTCGATGACGTCCGCCCACGTGGGGACGTAGCGCAGCCGCTGGCCCATCAGACCTCGACGAGCACCGGCAGGATCATCGGCCGGCGCCGGGTGCGGTCGTAGACGATCTTGCCGAGCGCCTCGTGGACGTGCTCCTGGAGGAGCTTCATCTCGGTGACGTCCTCCTCGAGCAGGACCGCGAGGACGCGGCCCGCTTCGCTGCGAAGCTCGTCGACGAGCTGATCCGCACCCTCGCCGAAACCGCGCACGATGAGCTCGGGCGGAGCCGTGAGTGCGCTTGCTCCGTTCGACGCCGCCACCGTCGCGACGACGATGACGACACCGTCCTCGGCGAGTCGGCGGCGGTCCCTGAGCGCGACGTCGTGCACGTCGCCGACGCCGAGGCCGTCGACGAAGGTCATGCCGGCCTGCACATGGTCGACGATCCGCGCGTTGCCGTCGACGAGCTCGACGACGGTGCCGTTCTCGGCCATGATGATGTTCTCCGCCGGGACGCCGCCCTCGCGCGCGAGCTGTGCGTGGGCGGCCAGCATGCGGAACTCGCCGTGGACGGGCATGACCGCCTTGGGCCGCACGAGCGCGATGATCGTGCGCAGCTCCTCCGCGCGGCCGTGACCGGAGACGTGGACGGGGGCGTTGTCCTCGTGCAGCACTTCCGCGCCCGAGCGCGCGAGCCGGTTGATCGCGTCGTGGACGCGCAGCTCGTTGCCGGGAATCGGCTTCGCCGAGATGATCACCGTGTCGCCGGCCACGACTTTGACGTCGCGGTGGTCGTCGTAGGCGATGCGCGTCATCGCCGACATCGGCTCGCCCTGGCTGCCGGTGCAGAGGATGAGCTGCTCGTGCGGCGGCAGCTCGGCGAGAGCCGCCGGGCGCAGAATCGCCTCCTCGGGGACGTTCATGTAGCCGAGGTTGCGCGCGATGTTCGCGTTCTTCCGCATCGAGCGGCCGACGAAGGCGACCTTGCGGCCGCAGTCGATGCCGACGTCGATCGCCTGCTGCATGCGATGGACGTTGGACGCGAACGACGAGACGAGGATCTTGCCGGTTCGGCTCGGGAAGATCTGGCGGAACGCCTCCCCGACGACGCGCTCCGACTCCGTGACACCGGGCCGCTCGGCGTTCGTCGAGTCGCCGAGCAGGAGGTCGACGCCGCGGTTGCCGACCTCGGCGAGCATGCCGACGTCGGTCCGCTGGCCGTCGACGGGCGTGTGGTCGAGCTTGTAGTCGCCGGTGTGCACGATCCGGCCGCCCGGCGTCTCGAGGACGACCGCGGCCGCATCGGGGATCGAGTGCGCCATGCGGATGAACTGGATCCGGAACGGCCCGAGCTCGAAGGGCTCGTCGCCGGGCATGACCTCGCGCAGCTCCGCCTCGCGGGCGAGGCCGTGCTCGTCGAGCTTCGACTTCACGAGGCCGAGCGTCAGCCGCGTGGCCGCCACGACGGGGACGTGCACCTCGCGCATGAGGTACGGAAGCGAGCCGACGTGGTCCTCGTGCCCGTGCGTGAGCACGACGCCGCGGATCATCTCGGCGCGCTCGACGAGGTAGGAGAAGTCCGGGAGCACGAGGTCGACGCCGAGGTGCTCGTCGCGCGGGAACGCGAGACCGGCGTCGACGATCACGATCGACCCGTCCGCCTCGTAGGCGGTCATGTTCTTCCCGACCTCGCCGAGACCGCCGAGCGGGATGATCCTGCAGGATCCCATCGGGGGAAGTCTACGGGCGGAGGAGCGGCATCACGCCGTCGGCGAACCGGCGCATGCCTTCCAGCTCCGCGGGGCGCTCGAAGTAGAGGATGAAGTACTCGATTCCGGTCTCGACGATGCCGGCGATCGTCTCGGCGAGGCCCGGCTCGTCACCCGCCACGGTGAACGTCGCCGTCTTGAGAATCTCGGCATCGTCCCGCCCGATCGTCTCGCAGTGGCGCCTGAGCGCGGCGAGCTTCTGCGCGTAGAAGGCCGGCTCGAGCGAGTCCGTGAGGTTGCACGCATCCGCGTGCTCGGCGACGAGCCGGAGGAGGACGCGCTCGCCGTTGCCGCCGATGAGGATGGGCACGTGCGCGCCCGGGACGTTGTGCGCGTCGCGGACGCGGTACGCCTCGCCCTCGAACGTCGCCGGACCGCCGTCCCGGAGTGCGCGGATCACCGTCGCCGCTTCGCCGAGCATGCGCAGCCGGTCGGGAACGGCAGGGAACGGTGCCGGGTAGCCGTACGCGGCGTACTCCTCGTCGTCCCAGCCGCCGCCGAGGCCGAGAACGCAGCGGCCACCGCTCGCGGCGTCGAGCGTCGACGCCATCTTCGCGACGAGGGCCGGGTTGCGGTACAGGCTGCACGTCACCAGCTGGCCGAGGCGCTACGCGGCTCGTCTCGCGTGCGACGGCGGCGAGGCTCGTCCACGCCTCGAACGTCGACCGCTCGCCCCACTGGAAGTGGTCGTAGATCCAGACGGAATCGAAGCCGAGCGTTTCCGCCTCACGGGCGACCGCGACCATGGCGTCGAACTGCGCCGCAGCTCCACCGTCGACGTGCTCTAGATCGCCGCGCCAGCCCTGGGGAATGACGACGCCGAAGCGCGGCGCGGGCGCGTCGAGCCAGCTAGACCGGCTGGAGGACGCCGCCACGCTCGAGGCAGGCTCGCACCTGCGCGAGCTCCTCATCCGTCGGATCGACCATCGGCAGCCGATAGCCGCCGAGCTCGTGCCCGAGGAGGTTCATCGCCGCCTTGATCGGGATCGGGTTCGTCTGGATCTTCAGCAGCTCGAACGCTGGGGCCATCTCGTCGTTCAGCGCCTTCGCGCCGGCGGCGTCGCCGTCGTGGTAGCGGCGCACCATCTCCTTCGTCTGCGGACCCCACACGTGCGTGTGCACGCAGATGCCGCCGGTGCCGCCGAGCTCGAGGAACGGGAAGACGAGGTTGTCGTCGCCCGCGTACAGCGTGAGCCCGATGTCGACGATGTGGCGCGCCTCGTCGAGGTCGGCGTACGCCTGCTTGACGCCGGCGAGATTCTCGATCTCCGCGAGCTCGTTCATCGTCTGCGGCTCGATGTTGACGACGACACGGCTCGGGATGTTGTACGCGAGCACCGGCTTGTCGGTCATGCACGCGATCTCCTGGAAGTGCCGGACGATCGCGCGCTGCGGCGGCTTGTTGTAGTACGGCGTGACCGCGAGGAACCCGTCGACGCCGAGGTCGTGCGCCTCGCCGGTCAGGTGCGCCGAGTGGGCGGTGTCGTACGTGCCCGTGTTCGCGACGACGGTCGCGCGGTCGCCGACGGCGTCCATCGCGGCCGCGAACAGCTCGAGCTTCTCGTGGTCGCTCAGCGTCGGGCTCTCCCCGGTCGTGCCGGCGACGACGAGCCCGTCGGAGCCGTGGTCGACGAGATACGCGGCGAGCTCACGGAACTTGTCGACGTCGACCTCCCCGTCCGCCCGGAAGGGCGTCAGGATCGCGGTGAGGACCTCGCCGAGCATCGCCGGAATCGTACGGACGGTTCGGCGCCGCGTCGTGACGCTTCCGTATCGGTGGCAGCCACCGTTACGTGGGGCTCACGGAAGTGCGTCGACGAGATCCCGCAGGGCGAAGAAGATCGCCTCCGAGAACGTCGGGTACGGCTGGATCGTGTCCACGAGGACGTCGACCGGGGTTGCGCTGCGCACGGCGAGCGTCAGCTGGCCGAGCCACTCCGCCGCCTGCGGGCCGACCGCGACGGCGCCGACGAGGACCCGCTCCTTCGGGTCGGCGAAGAGGCGCACGAAGCCGTCCCGCTTCGGCCGCTCGTACGTCGAGAGGCGCGGCGTCGCCGTGAGCTCCCACCGGGTGGAGACGAGATCGTCGCCCTCGGTCCGCCCCACCGTCCCCACCTCGGGGTCGGTGAAGATGCCGGCCGGGATGGCGCGGTAGTCCGCCTTCGCGCTCTTGCCGGCCATGTCCGCGGCGGCCACGCGGGCCTGGTACTTGCCGACGTGCGTGAAGAGCGCGATGCCGGTGACGTCGCCGATCGCCCAGACGTTCTCGGCCGCACGCATGCGCTCGTCCACCTCGACGCCACGCGGGCCGACCGTCACACCGACGTCCTCGAGCCCGATCCCCTGCGTGTGCAGCCGGCGGCCCGTGGCGACGAGGAGGCGTTCGGCCTCGACGGTCGAGCCGTCCGAAAGCGTCAGCCGAACACCGGGCTCCACCCGCTCGACGCCGATGCCGAGGCGGACGTCGATCCCCTCTTCGCGGAAGACACCGGCGACGAGCTCCCCCGCTTCCTCGTGCACGCGACCGAGCAGATGCGGCCCGCGCTCGACGATCGTCACCGTCGCGCCGAGCCGTGCGTAGAACTGTGCGAGCTCCGCGCCGACCGGCCCTCCGCCCATGACGGCAAGGCTCGCCGGCACCTCGTGCGTGCGCGTCGCGTCCTGGTTCGTCCAGTAGTCGACGCTGTCGAGCCCGTCGACCGGCGGGATCGCCGGCGCGGAGCCGGTGGCGACGACGAGGCGGTCGTACGCGATCTCCGTCTCGTCGACGACGAGCACTCCCGGCCTGAGCACGCGCCCGTACCCGCGCACGAACGCGCAGCGCTGCCCGTCGAGCCACTCCACCTGTCCCGCGTCGTCCCAGTCGCTCGTCACCCAGTCGCGCCACGACCAGATGCCCGCCGGATCCGGCTGCTGCGGCGTCATCCCCGGAGCGCGCTCGAGCGACGACGCCAGCTCCGCGGCGCGGAGCATCGTCTTCGTCGGCATGCACGCGAAGTACGAGCACTCGCCGCCGACGAGCCGGCTCTCGACGAGCGTCAGCTCGACGTCCGGGTCGAGCCGGCGGAGGGCACCGACGAAGTGCTCGCCGGTCGACCCTCCGCCGAGAACGACGACCTTCACTACTTGAGGCCGTTCGCCTTGAGGAACGCAGACGCCACCGCAGCCGGCGTCTTCTTGTCGATCGCAACCGCCTTGTTCATCGCCTGCATCGCGGGGAGCGTCAGCTTCGCCGACACGGCGTTCACGATCTTCGTGAACGACGGCCCGGCGGCCGACAGCACCTTCTGCGACACGACCGGCGCGACGTTCTGGAAGCCGAAGATGTGCTTCGTGTCCGTGAGGATCGTGTACTTGCCGGTCAGCTGCTGCGGATCGGTCGAGAAGCCGTCGCCGGCAGTCGCCTTACCGTCGTCGAGCAGCGTGTAGACGCTGATGCTGGAGAGCGGCACGAACGTCGCCTGCTTGAGCCCGTAGATCTTCTTCAGGCCGAGCAGGCAGGTGATGCGCGTCTGGCACTCCGGATAGCCGGCGTACGAGAACGACTTCACCTTCTTCATGTCGCCGATCGTCTTGACGCCGTACTTCTGTGCCGTCGACTTCAGCATCGTGAAGGTGTCGGTGTCGTAGAACGGCGTCGCCTTGAGCAGCGTCAGACCGCGCGTCTCCTCGAACTTCTTCGCCGCCGCGTACGTCGCGGCCGCCGACTTCGGAGACGCCTGCTTGGCGAGGTCGAGGACGATGACGCCCGTGTACTCGGGGTAGAAGTTGATCTTCCCGCTCTTGATCGCCGTGTCGGCGAGCTCCGAGCTCCCGAGGCTGCCGGCGTACTTCACCTTGAAGCCCTTCGCCTGCAGTGCCTGGCCGTAGAGCTGACCGAGGATGAACTCCTCGGTGAAGTTCTTGTTGCCGACGAGGATCGTCGGCGCCGCCGCGTGCTTCTGCACGGCGGCTGTGGCGGTCCCGCCCAAGACGAGCGCGACTCCCAACGAGATGGCGAATGCCGCCTTGGCGGCTCGCCGCATGTGCTTCCTGATCATCCTGCTTCCCTCCTCCCGGGACGTTGATATCCGTTGAGACTAGGCGACGGAGGTATGTCTAGGCGAGACCCGCCGGCGAACGATCGAGAGGAGCAGGGCGGCCGCGAAGGCGAGCGCCGACACGCAGAGGGACGCGGCGACGACGCCCCCGTCGCCGTAGCTCGCCCGGTTGACGATGATCTCGCCGAGGCCGCCGCCGCCGGCGACCGCCGCGATGGTTGCGGTCGCGATCACGAAGATGGCCGCGATTCGGATACCGGCGAAGCACGAACGGCAGCCCGAGCGGCAGCTCGACGCGCAGGAGCACCTGGAGCTCGGTCATCCCGACGCCGCGCGCAGCCTCGACGACGTCGCGGTCGACGCTGTCGATGGCGAAGTACGCGTTCGTGAGGATCGGCGGGATGGCGAGCACGACGAGCGCCGACGGTGTTGTTCCAGAAGCCGACGCCGAAGATCGTCAGCCCGAAGGCGATGAGCACGAGGCTCGGCAGCGCGCGGCCGACGTTCGACGACGCTCGACGCCGCGGAAGAGACCGCGGTGCAGGTGCCCGAGCCAGAGGCCGACCGGCAGCGCGAGCACGAGAGCGATGCCGAGCGCTGCCCCGGACAGCTCGATGTGCTCCTCCGTCTTCGACGAGCAGCAAGTGCTCGTTGATCGCTCATGAAGCGGAACGCGTCGACGAACGTGTTCACGCCGTCCTCCCCAGCCTCGCCCACGGCGTCAGGCCGCGCTGGAGGAGCACGAGCAGCCCGTCGGCGACGAGTGCGAGCGCGATCGCCATGCCGCCGGCCGTGAAGATCTCCGTCTTGAAGACGTCCTGCTCGAGCGCGACGAAGATCGGGCTGGCCGAGCCCCTTCGCGATGACGAACGACGCGACCGTCGCGATCGAGATGGTCGAGACGGTTGCGACGCGGAGCCCGGTGAGGATCGCCGGCAGCGCGAGCGGCAGCTCGACGCGGATGAACGTCTGCGAGCGCGTGAAGCCCGATCCGCGCGCCGCGTCGACGAGCTCGACGGGCACGGTGCGCAGCCCCTCGATCATGTTCCGGTAGAGGACGAGCAGCGTGTACGAGACGAGCGCGATCTCGACCGTCGTCACGCGTGATGCCGGTGAACGGTACGAGCAGCTGGAAGAGCGCGAGGCTCGGGATCGTGTACAGGAAGTCGGAGACGAGCCCGATCGGTGGGTCGAGCAGCCGGTAGCGGAAGCCGACGAGCGCGAGCGCGAACGCGATGACGAAGCCGATGGCGACGGCGATGACCGTCAGCTCGATGTGCTGGATCAGCGCCGGCTGCAGCGTGTCGTGCCAGTGCTCGGAGACCCAGTCCGGTGCAGAACCAGCCGTTGTTCACCTCGCACGAGCTGCCCTGGCCGAAGTTCGGGATGACCGGCCCGCCGGCGACGATCACGGGACGAGCACCTCCCGCGCGATCGAGCCGATGACCTTCCCGTCGCCGTCGGTCACCGCGAGCCGGTCGACACGCTTCTCGATCATGAGCGCGAGCGCGTCACGGCACGTCGTCGTAGCGGCGACTTGCGGCCCGTCGGACGGCGGACCGAGCTCCATCTCGGCGACGGTGTGGAGCGCGAGCGCCTTCAGCGCGCGGTCCGCGCCGACGAACTCTGCGACGAAATCGTCGGCCGGATGCTCGAGGATCGTCATCGGCGTGTCGTACTGCGCGAGCTTCCCACCCGGCCGGAGGATCGCCATCCGGTCGCCGAGCTTGATCGCCTCGTCGATGTCGTGCGTGACGAACACGACCGTCTTCCGCACCTCCTGCTGGAGCCGGAGGAACTCGTCCTGGAGCCGCGCGCGCACGATCGGGTCGATGGCGGCGAACGGCTCGTCCATGAGCATGATCGGCGGATCCGCCGCGAGCGCGCGCGCGAGACCGACGCGCTGGCGCTCGCCGCCGGAGAGCTGTGCCGGATAGCGGGCCGCGTACGACGGATCGAGGCCGACGAGCTCGAGCAGCTCCTGCGCACGTGTGTGGATCCATGACTTCGACCGGCCGTACAGGCGCGGCACGGTGCCGATGTTCGCCTCGACGGTCATGTGCGGGAAGAGGCCGACCTGCTGGATGACGTAGCCGATGCCGCGGCGCAGCTCGACGACGTCTTGGTCCCTGATGCTCGTGCCGTCGATGCGGATGTCGCCGCTCGTCAGCTAGATGAGCCGGTTGACGAGCCGCAGCGCGGTCGTCTTGCCACCGCCGGAGGGCCCGACGAGCACGCAGATCTCACCCGCGGGCACGGTGAGCGACAGGCGGTCGACCGCAGCGCCCTCCCGGCCCGGGTACTCCTTCGTCGCCTCGTCGAAGACGAGCTCGGCGGCCTGGCCCGGCATCGCCGGGAACTATCGCCTACGCGCCGGTGTCTGCGATGGGCTGACCGAACGCGATGTCGTGGCCGTCGGGATCCTGGACCCCGAACTCACGCATCCCCCACGGCTGGTTGCCGAGCGTGTAGTCGATCTCGGTGCCGCGCTCGAGCGTCTCCGCGTAGGCGGCGTCGACGTCGTCGACGCGGATGTAGACGTTCCAGATGTTCTCGACGACGTGCCAGTTGGGCACGACCGGCTGGAGCGAGAGCGCGTACATGATCCGTGCGCCGTCGCGACTCACGATGAGGAAGTCCGGCGGGTCGCCGTGCAGATCGCCCTCGAACCCGAGGGCGTCGCGGTACCACGCCGCCGTCCGCCGGAGGTCCGACGACAGCAGCACCGGCGCCGCCTGCTCGATCCTCAGAGGATCGCCTCCAGGCCGACGGTCAGGCCCGGCGGCAGCGACTCGAGCCTCTCGAGCGCGAGCAGGACGCCGTATGCGAACGACTCGCGCGCGGTCGTGTCGTGGCGGATCGTCAGCAGCTCGCCCTCGCCGCCGAAGATCACTTCCTGGTGCGCGACGAGGCCCGGCAGGCGAACGGAGTGGATGACGGGATCGCCGCCGATGAGGCCGGCCGTCATCTTGGCGGTACCGGACGGCGCGTCCTTCTTCGCCTCGCTGTGCAGCTCGATGATCTCCGCGCGCGGGAAGAAGGAGGACGCCTGCTGCGCGAAGCGCATCATCAGCACGGCGCCGATGGAGAAGTTCGGCGCGACGAAGAGCCGCAGGCCGTTCTCGGCCGCGAGCTCGTGCAGCGGCAGCGGGTCCCAGCCCGTCGTGCCGACGACGCACGAGACGCCCTGCTCGAGCGCGGCGCGCACGTTCGCGGGCGCAGCCTCCGGCGTCGTGAAGTCGACGGCCGCATCGCAGCCGGCGACGTCGGGCTCGTCGCCGATCTCGATCCCGCGCACCTCGTGGCCCGCGCGCTTCGAGCACCGGCCCCAGCGCGGCGCCGACCTTCCCGTCCGCGCCGAAGAGCGCGATCTTCACGCCGCCTGCTTGCGCGACGCCGTTGCCGATCGCGGCCTTGGAACTTGCCCTCGTCAGGGCCGACGCACGCAGCCGACAGGCGCTCGGGCGCGAGCAGCACGCCGGCGAGCTCCGCGACCGCGTCCTCCTCGACCGCGTCGATCTCCGCGATGATCCGCTCGAACGTGAGGAGCTCGGTGTCGGTGATGAGCGACTTGCCGAGCCGGCTCATCCGGTTCGACGTCGACTCCATCGACAGCATGATCCGGCCCTTGAGGCTCTCCTTCGCGCGCGTGAGCTCGCCCTTCGCGGAGCTTGCCCGCCGCGATCTCGCCGATCTGCTCCGAGCAGATCTCGACGCACGATGCGAGGTTCTCCTCGCGCGTGCCGACGTAGATCCCGATCAGGCCGGTGTCCGTGTACTGCGACGCGAACGTGTAGACCGCGTACGCCATCCCGCGCTTCTCGCGGATCTCCTGGAAGAGCCGCGACGACGCCGAGCCGCCGAGGATCGCGTCGAGGAGCGACGCGGCGAAGCGGCGCCGGTCGGAGCGCGAGATGCCGGGCGCGCCGAGGCAGAGGTGGTACTGCTCCGTGTCCTTGCGCTGGAAGCGCACACCCGGCGGCGGCGCCTGCGTGAGCGGCCGGCGCACGCGCGGCCCGCTCTGCGGCGCCGGCGTCGCTGCTCGCGTTCGGCGCGCTCGAGCAGCGACACGAACCGGTCGTGCGCGATGTTCCCGGCGGCGGAGACGACGATGTTCCCGCCCGTGTACATCGAGCGGTGATACGCGGCGATCGCGCGGCGGCTGACGCGTCGAGATCACCTCCGCCGTCCCGATCACGGGCCGCCCGAGCGCATGGCGCGCCGAACACCGCCTCCGAGAAGAGGTCGTGCACGAGCTCCTGCGGCGTGTCCTCGTACATCGCGATCTCCTCGAGCACGACCTCGCGCTCCTGGTCGAGCTCGGCGAACGCCGGCGCGAACACCATGTCCGTCATCACCTCGAGCGCGTCCTCGATATGCCGGTCGGGCACGCGCGAGTAGACGACGGTGTGCTCGCGCGACGTGGCGGCGTTCAGCTCCGCCCCCATCGCGTCGAACGTCTCGGCGATCTGCTGCGCGTCGTACGAGCGCGAGCCCTTGAACAGAAGGTGCTCGATGAAGTGCGAGACGCCGGCGCGGTCGTCGCGCTCGTCGCGCGAGCCGGCGCCGATCCAGAAGCCGAGCGACACCGAGCGGACGCTCGGCACGTGCTCCGAGATCACGCGCTCGCCCGAGTCGAGCTCGGAGAGGACGTACTTCTGCACGTCGCGGATCGTACGAGGTCAGGCGACGAAGTGGATGCCGGTGCCGGCCCGCTTCGCCTCGTACAGCGCCTCGTCGGCGAGGCGGAACAGCGCCTGCGCGTCGGCGGCGTCGGCCGGGCACGACGGCGACGCCGAAGCTCGCGCGCATGCCCCCGAGCCGCTCGCCGGCCGCTCGACCTTCGTCTGGATCCGCCCGATCACCTCGCGCGTGTCCTCTTCGCTCGCCTCCGCGAGCAGGAGCGCGAACTCGTCGCCGCCGATGCGGAACGCGTCGTCGGGCTTGCGGAGGCGACTTCCGCACGATCCTGGCGAACATCTGGAGCGCCTCGTCGCCGGCCGGATGGCCGAGGCTGTCGTTGAGCCCTTGAAGCCGTCGAGGTCGCAGAGCACGAGGCCGAACTCGCGGCCGTAGCGGCTCGCGCGCGCGACCTCCGCGTCGAGCCGGTCGACGAACGCGCGACGGTTCAAGAGCCGCGTCAGCGGATCGTGGTCGGCGAGGAAGCGGAGCTCGCTGCACGTGCTCGGCGGACACGATCGCCGCGGCGGCCTGGTTCGCGAAGATGCGCAGCGCCTGGAGCTTCTCCCGCGACGGGAGCAGCCGGTCGTCGGGCTCGTCGGCCGAGAGCATCCCGATGACGTCGCTCGTCGGCGTCGTGCAGCGGCACGAGCAGCCAGTGGCGGTCCCACGCGCGCGGGCCGCGCCCGTTGCGCTGCGAGCGTACGAGGAGCGTCTCGCGCGAGATCCGCTTCTCCGCCTCCGGCGTTCGGCACGAGGAAGCAGCCCTCGATCTCGAACTCGGCGTCGAGCAGCGGCTCGATGTCGTCGAGGAAGAGGTCACGCGAGACGACGCGTCCGATGCTCCCAGCCGACGGTCGCGCGCGGCGTCGAGCCGCCCGGTCTCGACGTCGGTCGAGACGACCATGCACGTTCTGGAAGCCGAGCGCGTCGCGGACGCCGACGCAGACGCGCTGCATGATCTCGTCCGCGCTCGGCTCGCGCCGTCAGGCCCGTCGACACCGTGAGCAGCTGCTCGAGCGCGAGACGGTGGCGCGCCGCCTCGGCCGCCTCCTGCGCGGACTGCACGGCGAGCGCGGCGTGGTCGGCGAGCGCGACGAGCACGTCGAGCTCCTCGTCGGTCGGCGCGCATGCGGCTGAGCGGCTCGTCGACGGAGAGGATGCCGACGAGGTGGCCGTCGTGATGGCGCATCGGCACGAAGAGCGCGTCGAGCGGATGCCACGCGTCCTCGCCGACGCCCGCCGCGTGATCGGGGAGGTAGAAGTCGCCGCCGTCCTTCGACCAGTCGAACTCACCGGCCGGCACGAAGTACGCGCCGCGCTTGCTGAAGCGGTCGGAGAGCAGCGGCTCCCAGTCCTCGATCCGGCGTACGCAGGCCGAGCGAGAACGACCTCCGCCTCGTCGCGCGCCGTGCACCGTCGTGCACTCGAAGTCGTCCCACGCCGGCCGGTAGAGGTTGATGGCGACGGTCTCGTAGCCGAGCGACTCGGCGATGACGCGGGCGATCGCGCGGAGGAGCTCCGGTAGGTCGTCGGACGTCCGAACGAGCCGCGTGACCTCGAGCAGGCCGCGAAGAGGCGAGATCGGTGGGAGATTCGGCGGCGACAAACCCCGGGTCCTTCCCGCAGTCATCGGCACGGACGGGGTACAGCACGTACCCCCTCCGAGGGAACGAAAAGAAACGAGGAGCGGCCCGGAGGCCGCCCCTCGTCGGTGCGCCTAGCGCCGGCCGCCCCTGCCGCCGCGACGATCGTCGCGGCGCGGGCGCTCCTCCTCCGGAGGACGCGGCGGTGCGTCCTTCGCCCGCTCGATCAGCTCCTCCGGCTGGACGAGGCGGCCGTCCTCGTGCTTCGCGATCAGCTTCAGGCCGATGCGGCCACGCGCCTTGTCGACCTCCTGGACGATGACGTCGACGACGTCGCCGCGGGCCATCACGTCCTCGATGTGGCCGACGCGACCCGGGCCGACGTTCGACACGTGCAGCAGCCCGTCGGTGCCCTTCTTCAGCTCGACGAACGCGCCGAACTGCGTCGTCTTGACGACCTTGCCGGTGTAGGTGTCCCCCACTTCCGGCTCCTTCGTCAGCGCCTGGATGGCGGCGATGGCGGCTTCCGCCTTCGTGCCCTCCGTGGCGTAGATGAGGATCGTGCCGTCCTCCTCGATGTCGATCTGGACCTCGTAGTCGGACTCGAGGCCGCGGATCGTCTCGCCGCCCTTGCCGATGACCATGCCGATCTTCTCCTGGTCGATCTTGACCGACGTGATCCGCGGCGCGTTCTCGGCGAGCTCGGCACGCGACTCGGGAATGACCTCGAGCATCTTGTCGAGGATGAACTCGCGCGCCCGCTTCGCCTGCTCGAGCGCGTCCCGCATGATCTGCTGCGTGACGCCCGTGATCTTGATGTCCATCTGGA
The DNA here is from genome assembly GCA_963802685.1 of uncultured Actinomycetes bacterium. Taxonomy (GTDB): domain Bacteria; phylum Actinomycetota; class Thermoleophilia; order Gaiellales; family Gaiellaceae; genus Palsa-739. The sequence goes on along the minus strand of CAWDJG010000005.1, from coordinate 490,901 downwards.
GCGCGGTGATGCCGTCACGCGACCCGGCGACCTTGAAGTCCATGTCGCCGAGGTGGTCCTCCGCACCCTGGATGTCGGTGAGGATGACGTAGTCGTCGCCCTCCTTCACGAGGCCCATCGCGATGCCGCTGACCGGCGCCTTGATCGGCACGCCGGCGTCCATGAGCGACAGCGTCGAGCCGCACACGGAGCCCATCGACGACGAGCCGTTCGACTCGAGCGTCTCGGACACGATGCGGATCGTGTAGGGGAACTCCTCCGGCGTCGGGATGACGGCCTCGAGCGCGCGCTGGGCGAGCGCACCGTGGCCGATGTCACGCCGTTTCGGGCCGCGCATGAAGCCGGTCTCCCCGACCGAGTACGGCGGGAAGTTGTAGTGGTGCATGTACCGGCGCTCCGCCTCGAGCGAGAGGTCGTCGATGCGCTGGCCCTCCTTCGCCGTGCCGAGCGTGAGGGAGCTGAGGATCTGCGTCTGGCCGCGCGTGAACAGGCCGGAGCCGTGCGAACGCGGGTTGATTCCGACCTCGACGTCGATCGGCCGGATCTCCTCGGTACCGCGCCCGTCCGGGCGACGCTTCTCGACCGCGATCTTCTTACGGACGAGATCCTTGTAGATCGCGTCGCACGCCTTCTTGACGTACGAGCGGGTGACGGAGTCCTTGACCGCCTCCTCGCCCTCGGCGGGCGCGGTTCCGACCGGGAACGGGAGCCGAAGCTCCTCGCCGATCCGCTCGTACAGCAGCTGCCGCTTCGCGGCCTTGAGCTGCTTCGAGTCCTGCTCCGCGTCGGTGAGCGCGCGCAGCTCGTCCCCGAACTGCTCCCGCACCGGCTGGTCGACAGAGGCCGCGCGCTGCTTCTCGAGCAGCGTGTGGAGCGCGGCGCGCACCTGGAACTGGCGCGTGATGTCGTCGTCGGTCGAGTCCATCGAGAGCGCCGGGGCGAGCTCGCCTGCGAGCTCGTCGACGATGGCGGACGCGTCCTTCAGACCGGCGCTGTGGATGCGCTCCCAGACCGTGTGACCGTGGTCGCGCTCGACCTCGGCGACGAGGTCCAGATCGAGCCACTTCGGCTTGCCGGCCGCGCGGGCCAGCTCCTCCTGCGCCTCGCACAGCTTGATGATCTCGCGGTGCGCGATCTCGAGCGCCTCGAGGATCGTCTCCTCGGGCACCTGGTCGCCGCCTGCCTCGACCATCGTCAGGCCGTCCTTCGTGCCGACGACGATGAGATCGAGGTCAGCCTCGTCCTCCATCGCGCGCAGCGTCGGGTTCACGACGAGCTGTCCGTCGATGCGGCCGACGCGCACGGCTCCGACCGGGCCGAGGAACGGCATCGGCGAGATCATGAGCGCCGCGGACGCGCCGTTGATGCACAGGATGTCGTGTGCCGTCACGAGGTCGGCAGAAAGCACCGTGCAGATGACCTGCACTTCGTTGCGGTAGCCCTTCGGCCACAGCGGCCGGATCGGGCGGTCGATCATGCGCGCGGTCAGGATCGCGCGCTCCGTCGGGCGCCCCTCGCGCTTGAAGAAGCCGCCGGGGATCTTGCCGGCCGCGTACATGCGCTCCTCGACGTCGACGGTGAGCGGGAAGAAGTCCGCTCCCTCGCGCGCCTCGGTGCGGCCCTGCGCCGTGGCGAGCACCATCGTCTCGCCGGAGCGGATGACGACTGCGCCGTCCGCCTGCTTCGCGAGCTTGCCGGTCTCGAACGAGATCTCCTGCTCTCCAACCTGGACGGAGACCTGAGCCCGGCGCTCGGTCGTGATACTCATCGATTGTCCTCCACTCTGCTTGGGCGGAGAGTGGGAGTTGAGCCAGCGCCGCGGAGGAGCTCGCTCAACTTCCACTCTCCATTTGTGCCCGGCCCCTATCTGCGCAGGCCGAGCTCCTTGATGAGGGCGCGATAGCCCTCGAGATCGTGCTTCTGGAGATACGTGAGGAAGCGACGGCGGCGGCCGACGAGCTTCAGAAGCCCGCGCCGCGAGTAGTGGTCGTGCTTGTGGGTGCGGAGATGCTCCGTCAGCTCGTTGATGCGCTGCGTGAGCATTGCGATCTGCACCTGCGGCGAGCCGGTGTCGGCCTCGCCGCGGCCGTGCTTCTTGATGATCTCCAGCTTGGCTTCCTTCGTGAGGGCCAATTGAGCCTCCTCGGTAGTCGTCTCCCGAGTCTCCGCCGCCGTGCCGGGAAGCGATCGCAGCACAACAGCCGGGACTGGGTCGCCGAGTAGGGTAGCAATCCCGCATGAATACTGCTGTTGCGCCTGCCGTCGCCGCCGGCCACCCCGCCACCGCCGCCGCCGGCGTCGAGATCCTCGCGGAGGGAGGGTCGGCCGCCGACGCGGCCGTCGCCGCCGGCCTCGCCTCGTGCGTCGCGGAGACGGTCATGACGGGGCTCCTCGGCGGTGGGCATGCGATCCACTTCGACGCGGCCTCGGGACGGACGCGGACGCTCGACTGCTTCTGCGCCGTGCCGGGTCTCGGCGCGGAGCCGCGCGATGCCGAGCTCCTCCACCTCGAGGTGCCGTTCGGCGCCGAGCTCGTCCGCTATGCGGTCGGCCCCGCGTCGTGCGCCGTCCCGGGCGTCCCGGCGGGGCTCGGCGAGCTCTGGCGCGCGCACGGCCGGCTGCCCTGGGCGCGCCTCGTCGAGCCGGCTCTCCGGCTCGCGCGGACGGGCGTGACGATGCCTCCCGCGCACGCCGCCTGCCTCGAGATGCTCGAGCCGGTCATGACGCTGCGCGAGGGCGGGCGGATGTACGCGCCGGGCGGGCATCTACTGGCTGCGGGCGACCGGCTCGACCAGCCCGGCCTCGTCGCGGCGCTCGAGTCGCTCGCGGCGGAGGGAGCGGCCGGCGCCTACGCCGGCACGATCGGCGAGGCGCTGCTCGCGCTCTCGGACGAGCGCGGCGGCCTGCTGACCCGCGCCGACCTGGACGGATACGAGCCCCGCTGGAACGAGCCGGTCTCGACGGTGTGGGCCGGAACGCGGTTCCTCACACGCGGCGGGCTCTCGGGCGTGCCGGAGACGATCGCCCGGCTGCCGCGGCTGCGCGGCCTCTCCCCGCCGGGCGCGTGCTCGCGCTCCTCGCCGCGCTCGACGCCACGACCGGACCGGAGACGCACACGACGAACCTCGTCACCGTCGACGCCGACGGCAACGCCTGCGTGCTCACGACGAGCCTCGGCCTCGGCTCGGGCGACTGGCTCCCCGGCCTCGACCTCCATCTCAACAGCATGCTCGGCGAGATCGACCTGCTCGTGGGCGCACTCGAGCCGGGCCGGCGGATGGAGAGCATGATGGCGCCGAGCATCGCGCTCGACGGCGACGGGGTCGTCCTCTCCGTCGGCTCAGCGGGCGGCACGCGCCTCCGCACGGCGCTCGTCGGCGTCGCCGCCGGGATCCTCGACGAGGGCCTGTCCGCACAGGAGGCGATCGACCGTCCGCGCGCGCACGCCGCCGGCGACGTCGTCAACGTCGAGCCCGGCGTGCCGGAGGAGGCGCTCGAGCAGCTGGAGGCGGCCGGCCGCACCGTTCGGCGCTGGCCGGGTCGACACCATTACTTCGGCGGCGTCAGCGCAGTCGGGCGGGCAGGTGCAGCGGCTGACAGCCGACGGAGCGGCGCGGCATTCGACGCCCGCGCGGCAGGCTGACCGGGATCCACCCGACATACCCGCACACGGGGCAGCCGGGGTTCGTCTCGGCAGTCCCGCCCACGGCCGGCTTCGAGTAGACGGCACCGCACTCGAGGCAGCGGACGCTGTCGAGCAGCGCGAACGACGGCGTAAGGAGAGCTTGTTCCATACCCGAGCAAGACGCCGCCCGACGGAAAAACTTGCGCTCTAGACGGGACGCCGTGCAGCCCGCGTGCGGCGGACGTCGTCGGCGATCGCGTCGATGAGCTCCTGCTCCGAGCCGAACGCGGCCTCGGCGCGGAGGTGCTCCCAGAGCTCGACGACGAGCCGCTCCCCGTACAGGTCGCCCTCGTAGTCGAGGACGTGCACCTCCACGCGCCGCTCGGTGCCGCCGTAGTGCGGGTTCGTGCCGATCGAGATCGCCGCCGGGTGCCCGAGCGCGGCGCCCGCATAGATCCCGAGTGCGGGCACGAGCAGGTCGGACGGAACTGCGAGGTTGGCGGTCGGAAAGCCGAGCGTCCCGCCACGCTGCTCGCCGAGGACGACCGTCCCCTCGACCTCCTCGGGCCGGCCGAGGAGCTGCGCCGCCTTTTCGACCTCGCCTGCGACGAGGAGGGACCGGATGTGGCTCGACGACACGTTGTCGACGAGCGGCACGCGGCGAACGTCGAACCCGAGCCGCTCGAGCAGCTCGAGGTCGCCCGCGCGGCGGCGGCCGAACCGGAACCCGTCGCCCGCTGCGATCACGTCGGCGCCGGCCGCGCGGAGCACCGTCTCCGCGAACTCCTCCGGTGCGAGGTCGGCGAGCGCGGCGTCGAATCGCACCACGAGCGCGTCCTCGAACCCGAGCTGCTCGAGCAGCTCGAGCCGGCGCTCGAGCGTCGCGAGCAGCTCGACGCGGTTGCCGAGGATCGTCCGCGGATGTGGGTCGAAGGTCACCACCGCCGGCCGCAGATCCGCCGCCAGCGCTGCCTCGAGGACGCGCACGTGCCCGCGATGGACGCCGTCGAACGTCCCGATCGCGATCGCGCGCCGCGCCGGCTCGAGGTCTTCTGGGCGGTGGGCGACGTTCACAGCGCCGCGAGCACCTCCTCCTCCGAGAGCAGGGCCGACGGCTCGAAGCGCTCGGGGGACACGGCGTCGGCGACGCTGAACGGGCCCACCTCGAGGCGGCGCAGCGTGCGGCAGTGGCCGCCGAGCGCGTGTGCGATCGAGCGGACGTACGTGCCGCTGCTCGCACGCAAGTCGAGCGTCACGGTCGTGGTGTCCCTGTCGACGACGTCCAGCGCATAGACGAACGAACGCCGGATGGGCATCTCGACTTCCACTCCCTGCCGGTGCAGCCTGTACGCACGCACGCCGCCGATCTTCACCGCCGAGGCGGCCGGCACGGGCAGCGCGATCTCACCGCGGAGGACGTCGAGCTCGATCGTGGCCGGCGGCTCGTGCCGTTCGACCACGTCGCCCTCCGGATCTCCGGTCGTCGTCGTCGCCGTCAGGTCGACGGTCGTCAGATAGCGCTTGTCGAGCCCCACGAGCCGCGGCGCGAGCTTCGTCGCGCGTCCGGAGAGGATGAGGAGCAGTCCCGTCGCGAACGGGTCGAGCGTTCCCGCATGGCCGGTCCGCGCCCCCGTGCGGCGGCGGATCTGCGCGACGATCGCAAACGACGACGGGCCGGCCGGCTTGTCGACGAGCGCGACGCCCGCGGGCTCAAGCGCTCGTGCGGGCACGCTGGGCGACGAATCTCTCGCGCACGATCTCGGTGATCTCCTCGGGCGAGCTCTCGCTCGAGAAACCGGCCGCCTGGCGGTGGCCGCCGCCGCCGAAGACGCGCGCGATCGCGGAGACGTCCACCTCGTCGACGCTCGACCGGAGCGACACGCGGCGCGTCGGCCCGCCCTCGCGCGGAGGCTCGCGGATGAGCACGGCGAGCTCGGAGCCTTCGACCGCGCGGAGGTAGTCGATGATCCCCTCGGAGTACCCCTCGATCGCGCCGACGTCGGTGAAATCGCTGCGGACGAGCACCGACACGACGATCCGACCGCCCTCGAGCACCTGTGCGCGGTCGAGCGCACGCGCGAGCAGCTTGAGCTTCGCGAACTCGACCGACTCGTACACCTGCTGGAAGACGGCGTGGACGTCGGCGCCGGCCTCGACGAGCTCGGCGGCGAGCCGGAGCGCCTTCGGCGTCGTGTTCGTGTACTGGAACCGGCCCGTGTCGGTGACGAGTGCGATGTAGAGCGGCTCGGCGAGCTCCGGCCTCAGCTCGACGCCGAGCTCGCGGAAGACGTCGCGCATGACCTCGCCCGTGGACGACGCGTCCGAGACGATGAGATTCACGTCGCCGAAGCGCGAGTTGTCGTGATGGTGGTCGATGTCGATGGTGAGCTTCGCGCGCAGCGCGGCCACGGGCTCCGGGCCGATGCGGTCGGCCTGTGCGCAGTCGACGGCAAGGAGCACGCGGCTCTCGATGTCGTCCGGTACCTCCCGCAGCAGCCCGTCGAGGTGCATGAAGCCGTACTCGCGAGGCAGCGGCGCGTCCCCGGAGAGGTACATGAGGACGTCCTTGCCGAGCCCGCGCAGCGCGAGCGTCGTCGCGAGCAGCGAGCCGAGCGCGTCGCCGTCGGGATTCTCGTGACTGACGACGAGGAAGCGGTCGTTCGCGCGGATCGCATCCGCGACCGCCTGCAGGTCACTCATCGTCTGGGGCGAGCTCATCGATGAGATGGGTCATGCGCACGCCGCGCTCGACCGACGGATCGTACTCGAACGTCAATTGGGGGGTTCGCTTCATTCGCAGCTCCTTCGCCAGCCGGCCCTGGAGCAGACCGTGCGCCGCGGTCAATCCCAGCAGCGACGCCTTCCGCTTCCGCATCGACCCGAGGACGCTGACGTACACGGTCGCCTGGCGCAAGTCCGGCGTCGTGTGGACACCGGTGATGGTCACGAGGCCGATGCGCGGGTCCTTCAGCTCCGGCAGCGCATCCGCGAGCACCTGGCGGACGGACTCGTTCACGCGACGCATCCGTTCGCTCATGCCTCGTATTCAAGCCGAGTTCCGCCTCTAGTCGTCGGGATCGACGATGAACCGCTCCGCGAGCGCCACCTCCCACTCCTGGCCGCGCAGCCAGCGCTCCGCCTCGTCGAGGAGCCGCTCCGCCTCGCGATGCTCCCGCGCAGCGCAGGCCACCGTGATCCGCGCCCGCTGCCAGACGTCGTGGTGGTCGACCTCGGCCACCGAGGCGCCCACGCGCCGCTGCAACTGAGCCTTCGCGGAACGGAGGTAGTGGCGCTTCTCCTTGAGAGAGTGAGCCTCCGAAAACTGGAGCTCGCACGTGAGCACCCCGACGAAGCCGCTAGGCATCGAGTGGAGCCTAAAGACGCGGTCGAAGAACTGGCACCAGGGCCGGAGCGTAAGCCGAAGGCTTACGTGGAGGCCGGACGAGCGAGTGGGGATGCCCGGAGGGCACCACCGCGAGCGCAGAACAACACCGTGGCCAACACTCCTAAGAGCTCACCGGCTTTGCCGGTGAGCGTTTCCGCGAAGCGCGACCCTTCAGAAGTCTGAAGTGCGCAGCACTTCAGACTTAGGCGGAAGGTGCTTCGTCGAGTGAGGTTCTTTCGGTCTCTCGCGTTTCGAAGACCTCGAGAACGTCGCCTTCCTTCACGTCGTTGAAGCCGTCGAGGAGGATGCCGCACTCGAAGCCCTCCTGGACTTCGCGGGCGTCGTCCTTGAAGCGCTTGAGCGCGGAGATCGTCGTCGTGTAGATGACGGTGCCGTCGCGGATGACGCGCACGTCGGCGTTTCGCCGCACGAGGCCGTGCGTGACCATGCAGCCCGCGATCGTACCGAGCCGCGAGACCTTGAAGAGCGCGCGCACTTCCGCCTCGCCGATCGTCTCCTCGGTCTTGACTGTGGCGAGCTTGCCGACGAGCGCCTTCTCGATGTCGTCGGTGAGCTGGTAGATGACGTTGTACGTCCGGATCTCGACGCCCTCGCGCGCAGCGAGCTCGCGCGCCTCGGCGTTCGGCCGGACGTTGAAGCCGACGATGAGCGCGTCGGATGCGGACGCGAGCATGATGTCGTTCTGCGTGATCGCGCCGACGCCCTGGTGGATCACGTTGACGCGGACCTCGGAGTGGTCGAACTTCGCCAGCTCGGAGACGATCGCCTCGACCGACCCGACGACGTCGCCCTTGACGACGATGTTGAGGTCGGCGACCTCGCCGCTCTGCATCTGCTCGAAGAGCTTCTCGAGCGAAACGCCGGTGGGACGCTGCGTCGCGAGGTGCTCGCGGCGGAGCCGCTCGGCACGGCGCGTCGCGCGCTCGCGCGCGAGCCGGTCGTTCTCGACGACCTGTGCGACCTCGCCCGCGGGCGGCGGCTTGTCGAAGCCCAGGATCTCGACGGGCTCGCCGGGCAGCGCCTTCAGGATCTTCTCGCCCTTGTAGTTGAAGAGCGCCTTGACGCGGCCGTGCGCGTCGCCGGCGACGATCGCGTCGCCGACCTTCAGCGTGCCGCGGTGGATGAGCATCGTCGCGACAGGCCCGCGCCCGACGTCGAGCCGTGACTCGATGATCGGCCCGGAGGCATCCGTGTTCGGGTTCGCCTTCGGGTCGAGCTCGAGGTCGGCGACGAGAAGGATCTTCTCGAGCAGGTCGTCGAGGTTCTGCTGCGTCTTCGCCGACACCTCGGAGAACTGCGTCGTCCCGCCCCACGCCTCCCCCTGCAAGCCCTCCTGCGCGAGCTCGGCCTTCACGCGGTCGAGATTCGCGTCCGGGAGGTCGATCTTGTTGATGGCGACCACGATCGGCACGTCGGCTGCGCGCGCATGCGCGATCGACTCCTTCGTCTGCGGCATGACGCCGTCGTCGGCGGCGACGACGAGCACCGCGATGTCCGTGACCTTCGCGCCGCGGGCGCGCATGGCGGTGAACGCCTCGTGGCCCGGCGTGTCGAGGAACGTGATCCGGCGGCCGTTGACGTCGACCTGGTACGCGCCGATGTGCTGCGTGATGCCACCGGCCTCCGTGTCGACGACCTTCGCGTTGCGGATCGCATCGAGGAGCGTCGTCTTGCCGTGGTCGACGTGACCCATGATCGTGACGACCGGCGGCCGCGTGACGAGCGACTCCTCGGAGTCCTCGAAAGCCTCCGGCTCCTCGTCCTCGTCGGAGGCGTGCTTGATCTGCACCTCGCGCTTCAGCTCGGCGCCGATGAGCTCGACCTCTTCGTCGGTGAGCGACTGGGTCGCCGTCCGCATCTGGCCCAGCGCCATGAGGATCTTGATCAGCTCCGGCATCGGAACGCCGAGCGCCTGCGAGAAATCGCGGACGGTGACGCCGGACTCGACCGTCACCGGACCCGTCTGCTGCGCGGGCGTCTGCGAGCGCGGCTCGCGCGGCGGGCCGTCCTGCCGCCCGCGCGCCTGCCGGCCGTCCTGGCGAGGACGCGCCGCCTGGTTGTCGATGACGACGCGCCGGCGCCTTCCGCCCGGCGCCGCCGCCGCCGCGCGGGCGCAGCGGACGATTCGGTCTGTTGCCTCCGTTAGGCATTCGCGTCACCAGTGTAGAGACGTGCGAGATCCGGATCGACCCGGACGGGCTGGCGCAGCGTCCGCGCGAAGCCGCGCTGCGCCGTCGCCGCCTCGAAACAGGCGAGCTGACGGCACGTATAGACACCCCGCCCGGCCCCCGGATGCCCGTGGACGAGCACGCCGGCGCGAGCGACGAAGCGCACGAGGTCGCTTTGCGACGCCAGGCGGCCGCAGCCGGCGCAGCGCCTGACCGGCGCCGTCTTCACTCGGATTCCGATTCGACCCTTTCCACCGGAATGCCGGCCGGGATCTCCTCCGGCGGTGCGACCTCCGGGTGCGGCAGGACGGTGTCGAGGTCGACCTCGCCCTCGGCCTCCGCGATCGCGGTCGCGTCGGGCCCGTGCGTCGCGGCCGCGTCGGCCGGCGCTTCGGCTTCCACTTCGTCGACCTCGAGGTCAGGCAGCGACGGGCCGACGCTCTCGGCGTCGGGCGGCGCGATGACGGCCTCGAGGGCGGGCTCGTGCTCCTTGACCACGGGCTCCTCGTCGTCCGGCACGCCCTCGAGCGCAAGCGCCTGGTGGGCGGGGACGCCGCAGAAGCGCGACCCGGGGAGCGCCGCGTTCGGGCAGCGCTTGCCGTTGGCGAGGATCGCGGAGCAGCGGCCGGAGAGATCCTGCTCGTCGCCGCCGCCGCCGTACGCGACGTCGGCCTCCGCCTGCGCGAACTCGGTGTCGCTCTGGATGTCGATCTTCCAGCCGGTGAGACGCGCCGCGAGGCGGGCGTTCATCCCTTCCTTGCCGATGGCGAGCGCGAGCTGGTCGTCGGGGACGACGACCGTCGCCTCCTTCGCGTCGTCGTCGAGGTACACCTCGCGAACGCGTGCCGGCGAGAGCGCCTTCGCGACGAACCGCGCCGGCTCCGGGTTCCACGGGATGATGTCGATCTTCTCGCCGCGCAGCTCGGACACGACCATGCGCACGCGCGAGCCGCGAGGACCGACGCAAGCGCCGACGGGGTCGACGCCCTGCGTGTGCGACTCGACTGCGATCTTCGAGCGATAGCCGGGCTCGCGGGCGACGCCGCGGATCTCGACGAGGCCGTCCGCGATCTCCGGAACCTCGAGCTCGAACAGCGTCTTGATGAGCTCCGGATCGCGGCGCGACAGGATCACCTGCGGCCCCTTCGTCCCGGAACGCACCTCGGTGATGACGGCCTTGATGCGCGAGCCCTGCTCGTAGCGCTCGCCGTCGACCTGCTCGGAGCGCGGCAGAAGCGCCTCGACCTTGCCGAGGTCGACGAGGACGTTGTTGCGGTCGCCGGCCTGCTGCACGATGCCGGTGACGACCTCGCTGACGCGGTCGATGTACTCGTCGTACATCATCCGCCGCTCCTCCTCGCGGATGCGCTGGAGGATGACCTGCTTCGCGGTCTGCGCGGCGATGCGGCCGAAGCCCTCCGGCGTCACGTCTGCACGCTTGATCTGGTTCTCCGGGATGTCCGACCAGTCGATGTCGAGGTCGTCGTCCGAGATGAGGGTGTGCTGACGCTCGCCCGTCTCCTCCTCGAGCCGCTCCAGCTCCTCGAGCTTGCGCTCGCGCGCCTCTTCGAGAAGGCGCGTCTCGATGTCGCCGGGGAGCTCGATCGAGAACACGCGGAAGTCGCCCAGGTCATCCATCTCGACGGTGGCGTGGCGTGACGCACCCGGCGTCTTCTTGTACGCAGCGAGAAGCGCGTCCTCGAGCGCGGAGACGAGTGCGCCCTCTTCGATGCCCTTGTCACGCTCGATCTCGCGTACGGCTTCGATGATCTCCTGGCTCATCTCACACCCTCTCGTCGATCAGATTCGCCCGGACGATCTCCTCGTACGGGACTTCGGTCTCGGCGCCGTTCGCACCGACCTTGACTGCACGCACGTCGGCGCTCACGACTTCGCCGTTCAGCTTGCGCTCGCGCGTGCGCAGCGCGACGCGGCGGCCGATGGCGCGTTCGAAATGCTGAGGCTTGCGGAGCGGTGGCTTCGTCCCCGGCGACGACACCTCGACGGCGTACTCGCGCAGGTAGTCGCGCAGGACGTCCGTCACCCGCGCGCACAGCGCGTGGTCGACGCCGTCGGGATGGTCGACGTAGACCGTGAAACGGTCGGCGTTCTGCAGCTCGACCGCGAGCACCTCGACGCCGTCGAGGCTGCCCTCGACGCGTGCGCCGATCTCGCGCTCCAACTCCTTCTCCCTCTGCCGAACGTCTGCCACGAATCTGCTCCTGTCACAAAAAATGGGCCCGCAGGCCCATTTCGCCGAACCGGTGAAAATGGTCTCAGGAGTGTAGCAAGCGGCCAATTCCGGCCGGCTGAAACGCCAGGAGCGAGGCCGCACGGGAGGAGTCGAGCGCGACGTTCCGGGCCCGTCCGGGCGGCGTGTTCGCACGCTGCGGATCCTTCGCTCCGAGGAGCCGCGCGAAGTCGAAGCGGGAGACCGCGTCGGGCGCGGCCACGTGGAGCACACCGCGCACGTCGAGGCCTGCGAGCTCGAGGAGCGCCGCCGCCAGGTCGCCGACGACCGTCGGGCAGCGGATCTCGTCGACGTAGAACGTTCCACCCTCGCGCGCGGCGAGCCGCTCCTGCGGGCCCGGCTCCGCCTTCCCGTAGAGGAGCGACGTGCGTACGACGAGCGCGTCGCGGCATAGCTCGGCGACGAGCTGCTCCGCCTCGAGCTTCGCCTGCCCGTACGCGGAGATCGGCCGCGGCTCGGCGGCCTCCCCGTACGGTGCACCGTGCTCGCCGTCGAAGACGAGATCGGTGGAGACGTGCAGGAGACGCGCGCCGACGCGGTCGGATGCGAGGGCGACGTTGCGCGTCGCCCGCACGACGTCGCCGGCGAGGTTCTCGTCCGCCTGGCGGTACGCCGTGTGCACGACGACGTCGGGCCCGTGCTTGAGGAAGACGCGATGGACGGCGTCGTCGTCCCGGAGGTCGAGGCGCACGGCGTGGCCGTGCGCTGCGGGCGTCTGCAGCTGCGTCGCGACGACCGCGAGACCCCGCTCGGACGCGAGCCGGCTGACCTCGGAGCCGAGGTACCCCGCGCCGCCGGTGACGAGGACCGTTCTCAGAGCAGCGCGTCGATCGGCGCCGTCGCGACGATCCCCTTGACGCTGCGCGCGAGCTTCTTGTCCAGGGTGACGAACGCGTCCGCCTGGAGCTGGGTGAGCGCGATGTACTCGGCGTCGTACGTCGTCGACCAGCCGAGCTGCTCCGCCAGCTCCCACGCGTGCCGCCGGAGCACTGCGTCGCCGAGGAGCCGGATCGGCATCCGTGCAACGCGCCGAAGGCGTTCGCGGCCGACGTCGGCGGAGATCTCGCCCCGCCGCACGGCCTCATAGACGGCCGACAGCGTCTGGGAGCGAAGGAGCGTCGGCGCGAGGAGCTTGTGCTCGCTCGCGATCTGAGCGTCCGCGGCAGCCAGGTGGAGCGCGGCGCCCGCGTCGACAACGAACCTGGTCATCGCGGCGCAACGTTACCGTCGACGTCGAGGACGATCGTCACCGGCCCGTCGTTCACCAGCTCGACGTCCATGCGCGCGCCGAAGACGCCGCGCGCGACCGCCACGCCGAGGGCCGCAAGCTCGTCGCAGAAGCGCTCGTAGAGCGGCTCGGCCCGCTCGGGCGGCGCCGCGCCGGCGAAGCTCGGCCGGTTGCCCTTCCTCGTGTCGGCGATGAGGGTGAACTGGGAGACGACGAGCGCCGAGCCCCCGGTGTCGAGGACGCTCCGGTCGAAGCGGCCCTCGTCGTCGGCGAAGACCCGCAGCCGAGCGACCTTGCCGGCCAGCCGGAGCGCCTCGGCCTCGCCGTCGCCGGCGGCGACCCCGAGCAGGACGCAGAGCCCCGGACCGATCTCGGCCACCACCTCGCCGCCGACCCGCACCCGCGCCTCGCCGACCCGCTGGCAGACGGACCTCATGGCGCGAGCACCATAGTCCGATAGACACGAGCGTGGGGAAAGCTGGCGACCCCTCCGCTCCTGCGCTTCGTCTTGCACCCGAGGTGTCCCCGCGCGTCCAGATCGGCACGCTGCTCCTGCGTGAGGGCGTGCTCACGCCTGAGCAGCTCGAGGAGGCGCTCGCCGAGAAGGACCGAAGCGGGCACCGCGTCGGCGAGATCGTCGTCGCGCGCGGTTGGGTCGCCGCCGGCGACGTGGCCCGTCTCCTGGCCGAGCAGCACGACCTCGAGTACCTCGATCTCGGCTCGGTGCAGATCGACACGGAGGTGGCGCGGCTGCTGCCCGAGAAGTACGCGCGCCGCTACGAAGCCGTCCCGATCCGCTTCCTGAGCGACGACCTCGTCCTCGTCACCGTCGCCGACCCGACGAACGTCCTCGCCTCCGACGACCTTCGCCTGGCCCTCGGGCTGAACGTGCGCCTCGCCGTCTCGGCCGCAACCGACGTCATGACGACGATCGACCGCATCTACCAGAGCTCGGTCACGGTCTGGGAGCGCACCGACGGCCAGGGCCCTCCGCCGCTCGATCCCGGCGGCCGCGCGGCGACGAGCGCGCCGGCCATCGACCGGGTCAACTCCCTCATCTCGCGCGCGATCGACGAAGGCGCGTCCGACCTCCACTTCGAGCCGGAAGCGGAGTTCCTCGCCGTCCGGGCGCGCATCGACGGCGTCATGCGGCAGTTCGCGACCATCCACCAGGATCTCCAGCCGTCCGTGACGAGCCGCTTGAAGATCATGGCCGAGCTCGACATCGCCGAGCGTCGCGCACCGCAGGACGGGCGCATGTCGATCCGGTATGGCGAACATCCGATGGACATCCGCGTCGCCGTCCTGCCGACGACGCACGGCGAGCAGATCGTGCTCCGGATCCTCAACCGTCCCGGCAGCCGGCTCGGGCTGAGCGAGCTCGGCATGAGCCCGGACGCCGAGGAGCGCTTCGCGCGCGCGATCCGGCAGCCGTACGGCGCCGTTCTCGCCGTCGGCCCGACGGGATCCGGCAAGACGACGACGCTCTACGCAGCGCTCGACATCCTCAACCAGTCCGATCGCGTCCTGATGACGATCGAGGACCCGGTCGAGTACCAGATGCCGACCATCAACCAGATCGAAGTCAACTCCAAGAGCGGCCTCACGTTCGCGCGCGGGCTGCGGACGATCCTCCGCTCCGACCCGGACATCCTCCTCGTCGGCGAGATCCGCGACGAGGAGACGGCGCGCATCGCCGTCCAGGCGGCGATGACCGGCCACCTCGTGCTGACGACGCTCCACACGCACAACGCGGCGTCGTCGATCGCGCGCCTCGTCGACATGGGAGCCGAGCCGAACCTCCTCGCCACGTCGATCAACTGCATCGTCGCGCAGCGGCTCGCCCGGCGGCTCTGTGAGGCGTGCCGCGAGGCGTACTGGCCGAGCGCCGAGGAGCTCGAAGAGCTCGGCCGGAACGAGCCGAGCGAGGACTTCTGGCTCTATCGCCCCGTCGGGTGCATCCACTGCGGCGGCACCGGGTTCAAGGGGCGCGTCGCCTTGTACGAAGTGATGACGGTGCAGGGACGCATGCGCCGCCTCATCGAGACCGGCTCGACCGACGAGATCTTCGCCGAGGCGGTCGCCCAGGGCATGACGACGCTTCGCCAGGACGGCCTCCGCCTCGCGCTCTCCGGCGTCTCCTCGCTCGACGAGGTCCGCCGCGTCACCGGCGACCGCCTCTCTTAGTCGAGCTCTTTGATCCGCGCGCGGTAGTGGTCCGACGCGGGCTGAAGCGAGCTCGCGAGCTTGTAGTGGCGGTTCGCCTCGCGGATGCGGCCCTGCTTCTCGAGGCAGCGTCCGAGCGCGTAGTGCGCGTAGTCGTTCACCGGCGAGAGCTCGAGGACCTTCCGAAACTCCCTCTCCGCCTCCTGCCAGCGGCGAATCCGGAAGTACGCGATGCCGAGCGTCTCCCGGATCGACGCCTTGTCCGGCTCGCGCTTCTTCGCCTTCTCGAGGGCGACCGTCGCCTGCGCGGCCATGCCGCGCTTCAGGTGGGCCTTGCCCTGCTGAAACAGGCTGTACGTCGACTCGCTCATGACCCCAGGTACGGGAAGTTCTCCCGCATCAAGTCTTCCGGATGCGTCAAGTCGCGCGTCTTCCCGATCTCGATGCCCGCAATCGGGAGGCGTGCGGCGATCGCGCGCACGAACGCGCGGCTGAGCTCGTACGGTGGCCCGCGGAGCCCGTCGAGGTAGGGAACGACCTCCGGCCCGAGCGCCCAGAGCGGCGCGCTGCCGACGGGATTGGCCGGGTCGTCATCGATCGGCTTCACGACGAGGCCGTCGACGATCCCGATCGGAGCGCGCTGCGGCAGAACCGCCGGCGGGTCGCGCCGGCCGCTCATCGCACCCGCCGCACCCGAAGCCGCGAACGCCTCGGCGAAGCGGCGAACGTCGCCCGGTGTGAACACCGTGTCGGCGGCGACGACGAGACACGGCGGCTCGGCGCCTGCCGCGAGGCCACGCCGCACGGCATCGGCGGACCCGAGCACGCCCGGCTGCCGCACCGTACGCACCTCGAGGCCGAACGCCGAGCCGTCGCCGGCGAGCTCCTCCACCTGCTCGGCAAGGTGCCCCGTCACGACGACCGCGCGCTCGCAGCCTGCGACCGCGAGCTCGCGCAGGAGCGTCGCGAGGACCGGCCGTCCGTCGATCGGCAGGACCGGCTTCGGCCAGTGCTCCGTGATCGGGCGGAGCCGCGTGCCCTCCCCCGCGGCCATCACGATCGCGTGCATCCCTACTGGATCAGCGACTCGATCTCGTCGAGGATCGCCGCCGCGATCTCGTCCTTCGGCGCCTTGGCGACGACGCGGTCGCCGCGCTGCGAGATGAGCGTCACTTCGTTGTCGCCGGCATCGAAGCCGATGTCGGTGCGCCCGACGTCGTTGTAGACGAAGAGGTCGGCGTTCTTCGCGACGAGCTTCTCGCGCGCGCGCGCGAGACCGCGCTCACCTTCGTCGGCGGCGAAGCCGACGAGCACCTGGCCGGGGCGGCGTGATGCGCCGACGGCCGCGAGCACGTCGATCGTCGGCTCGAGCTCGACCGTCCACGCGGCGCGATCCTTCGGCCGCTTCGACGCGCAGCGCCTCGGCGGGCCGGTAGTCGGCGACCGCTGCGGCCATGATCACGACGTCCGCCTCGTCGCTGCGTGCGAGCACCTCGCGCTCGAGGTCGGCGGCGGTCGGCGTCGGCACGAGCTCGACGTCCGCGCGGCGGGTGCACGGCGAGGTTGGCGCCGAGCAGCGTCACGTGCGCGCCGCGGCGGCGGGCCTCGGCGGCGATCGCCGACGCCCATGCGTCCGGACGAGCGGTTGCCGACGAAGCGCACGGTGTCGATCGGCTCACGCGTCCCTCCCGCCGACACGAGGACGTGCTTGCCTTTCAGCGGGCCGCGCCCGGCGAGCAGATCGAAGGCGGCGGCGACGATCTCGTCCGGCTCCGACATCCGCCCGACGCCGAGCTCGCCCTCCGCCGTCTCGCCTTCGTCCGGCCCGACGAGGACGACGCCGCGGCCCCGCAGCGTCTCCGCGTTCCCGCGCGTCGCCGCGTGCGACCACATGCGCGGGTTCATCGCCGGCGCGACGAGCATCGGCCCGCGGTGGGCGAGCGCCGCCTCGGTGAGGACGTTGTCGGCGAGCCCGTGCGCGAGCTTCGCGAGCGTGTTCGCGGTGCACGGGGCGACGACGAGCAGGTCGGCGCGTGTCAGGTGGAGATAGACGTCGTCGCCGGCGGGCCGCCGCGCGAGTGCGCGGAACGTCTCGGCGGTGACGAACCGCTCGGCCGCGGGCGTGACGAGCGGCACGACGTCGTGCCCGCGCCTTCACGAAGAGCCGGCAGACCTCGCAGGCCTTGTAGGCGGCGATGCCGCCGGAGACGCCGAGGAGAATCCGGGCCATTGAGAAAGTGTGCCTACGATTTCGGCGAGCGCTGGATGCTCGCACGCTGCTGCTCCTCGCGGGACGACGCCGACAACCCTTCGCTCGGTGCAAGGACAGAGGGCCGGAGCGTAAGCCGAAGGCTTACGTGGAGGCCGCAGAAGCGAGTGGGGATGCCCGGAGGGCACCACCGCGAGCGCAGAACGAAACCGACGCCGAAACCCTCAAGAGCTCGCCGGCTCGGCCGGCGAGCGCTCCCGCGAAGCGGGAACCTGAAGCAGCGAGAAAACGCGAAGCGTTTTGTCGCTTACTTCGGGTACTCGTAGGTCAGGAGACCCTCGGAGATCTCTTCCATCGCCATGGTGAGGTAGTTCTTCGAGCGGGACTCCACGAGCGGCGGCGGATTGTCGTCGAACGTGCCCTCGCCGAGCTGGTGGTGGTAGTTGTTGATCTGCCGCGCGCGCTTCGCCGCGACGATCACGAGCGCGTAGCGCGAGTCCACGTTCTGGAGCAGATCGTCGATGCGGGGATGGATCATGGCCGCGCCATGGTACCGACAGGAGCGAGGAGGCCGCGGACCAGGCTCGTGAGCTCCTCCACGGCCCGGTCGAGCTCGTCGTTCTCGACGACGTAGTCGAACTCGTCCGCCTGCTCGAGCTGCCGCCGGGCGAGCGCGATCCGCTCGCCGATCTCGCCCGTGCTCTCGGTCGCGCGCTCGCGCAGCCGGCGCTCGAGCTCCTCGACGCGCGCGGAGATGAAGATCGTGACGGCGCCGGGCACCTCCCGCTTGCACCCGCAGCGCGCCCTCGGTCTCGAGCTCGAGCAGCGGCACCTTGCCCTCGCCGCGGATCCGGTCGAGCTCGGAGCGCAGCGTCCCGTAGCGGTGGCCGGACACGTAGACGACGTGCTCGAGGAACTCGCCGCGCTCGATCCGGGCGAGGAACTCCTCGAGGCGTGAGGAAGTAGTACTCGCGCCCGTCCTTCTCGCCCGGCCGCGGTTCGCGCGTCGTGGCCGAGACGGTCGGGCCGACGCCGGGCACGCGTTGGAGCACCTCCCGGATCAGCGTGCCCTTGCCGGCGCCCGACGGGCCGGTCACGACGATGACCGAGGGGGGTCTACCTGTGGAAGAGGTCAATCAGCTCCGCGCGCTGTCGGTCGGAGAGACCGCCGACGGTCTTCGACTGGCTGATCCGACACGTGTTGAGGAAGCGCGCTGCCTTCACGCGTCCGAACTTCGGCACCGCCATGAGGATGTCGATCACCTTCGCCGTCGACACGTACTCGGGCGGGTTGCCGAGGATCTGCTCGATCCGAACGCGACCGTCCTTCAGGTCCTTCTTCAGCTTCGCGCGGCGAACGCGGACGTCGTTCGCGCGCTTCAGTGCGTCCATGCGTTGATCGAGCGACCGGAGAGGTGCGTGCGCTTGCGTCTTCGCGGCAGCCGTCGGCATGAGCGCTCGATACTACCAATGCCCTGGCGCGGATCAAGCAAGCACTTGCGACGATCTGTGCGCCGCTGCGAACGCCT
This sequence comes from uncultured Actinomycetes bacterium, assembly GCA_963802685.1. GTDB lineage: Bacteria > Actinomycetota > Thermoleophilia > Gaiellales > Gaiellaceae > Palsa-739. Next base: position 472,319 of record CAWDJG010000005.1, on the reverse strand, counting down.
CGTCGAGCGTCGAGTTGGGCCAGCTCGGAGCGCACGCGCGCGGGCGCGTCCGGGTCCGAGAAGAGCACCGTTCCGAGCGCGACGTCGCGCGCGCCGCACGCGGCGAACTCGAGCGCGTCCTGCCCGGTCACGATCCCGCCCATGCCGACGATCGGCAACTTCGTCGCGGCGTAGCACGCGTGCACCGTCGCGAGCGCGACCGGCTTCAGCGACGGTCCCGAGAGACCGCCCTGACCGCGCGCGAGCACCGGTTGCAGCGTGCGCGGGTCGCAGCGCCATGCCGCGCAGCGTGTTGATGAGCGACAGGCCGTCCGCGCCGGCCGCGGCGACCGCGCGCGCGACCTCGGCGACGTCGGGATGCGCCGCCGAGAGCTTCGCGTAGAGCGGCAGCCCGCGTCGCGCGCGGCACGCCGCGACGATCTCCGCGGCCGAGTCGGCCGCCTCGTCGACGTTCGGGCAGGAGAGGTTCAGCTCGATCGCCTCGACTGCGTCGCGGTCTAGGGCGGCGCACGTCTCGGCGTAATCCTGGGCGCAGAACCCGCCGACAGAGACCCAGAGCGGTACGCCCAATAGAGCGAGGCTGCGGCAGCATCTCGCTCGAGAAAGCGCTCGCGGCCCGGATTGGCGAGGCCGATCGCGTTGAGCATCCCGTGCGCGGTCTCGGCGATGCGCGGCGGCGCGTTGCCCTCGCGCGGCAGCGGCGTGATCGTCTTCGTCACGAAGCCGTCGAGCTGACGCGCGACGTCCGGCGCGGTGAGCGCGTCGAGACAGCCGGATGCGTTAAGCAGCCGCAAGGACCGGTCCCTCCACGCATAAGCGCTTCAGCTCGCCGTCGATCTCGACCGCGCAGCCGTAGCACGCGCCGTAGCCGCACGCCATCGGCGCCTCCCACGCGAGCTGCGCGCCCGGGCAGAGGTCGCCGACCGCGAGCAGCATCGGCTCGGGTCCGCACGCGAGCACGTCGTAGCCCGGCTCGATCAGCTCGGTGACGAGCGCCGGCTCGACGACGACCTCGGCGCCGCGGGAGAAGTGCGGCCGCTTCGGCGTGCCGGTCGCTGCGGAAGCCGAGCACGACCGGAGCACCGGGCCAGCGCCTCCGCGAGATACGGGAGCGGCGCCATCCCGATCCCGCCGCCGACGAGCAGCGGGCGCTCGACGTCGAGCCGGAAGCCGTTCCCGAGCGGACCGAACACGTGGATGCGGTCGCCGGGCTCGAGCGCGCACAGCGCCTCCGTTCCCGGGCCGACCGCATCGAGGAGGAACGCGAGCTCCCCGGCGCGGTGCGAGGCAGAGCGAGAGCGCGCGCGGCAGCAGCCGTCCCGGCGCCTCGAGCATGAAGAACTGTCCCGGCATCCCCGGGTCGAGCCCGCCGCGGTCGAGCGCGGAGGAGCGTGTACGCGCCGATCGTCCTCGACGCCGGTGACGCTACGCGGTTCGCGTCTCGGCATCGATCCGCTCCTGCAGCGACACCGCCTGCTCCGCGCGCGCGTTCGCGATCGCGTGCACCGCCGCAGCGGCGCCGGAGATCGTCGTGATGCACGGCACGCGGCGCACGAGCGCGGCCTCGCGGATTGCGTAGCCGTCCGAGCGCGCGTGGTGACCTTCCGGCGTGTTGATGACGAGGTCGCAGCGTCCGCGCCGGATGAGGTCGATGACGGTGAGCTCGTCGCCGACCGCTTCGCTCAGCTTGCGCACGGCTTCCACCTCGAGCCCGGCGCCGGCGAGCGTCGCCGCAGTTCCCTCGGTCGCATACAGGTGGAAGCCGAGACCCGGCGAGTGTCGCCGCGATCGGAACCGCGGCGCGCTTCTCCGTCGGACGGATGGAGAGGAACACGGCACCGGAACGCGGCAGCGTCCGCCCGGCGGCGCGCTCCGCCTTCGCGAGCGCAGTCGGCAGGTCGGCGGCACTCGCCATCACCTCGCCGGTCGACCGCATCTCCGGTCCGAGCACGGGATCGCTACCGGCGAAGCGCGCGAACGGCAGCACCGCCGCCTTCACGCTCCACTGCCGCGGCGGCCGCTCCGGCGGCAACCCGAGATCGACGATGCGCGCGCCGGCGGCGAGACGGCAGGCGGCCGGCACGAGCTGCACGCCGGTCGCCTTGCTCACGAACGGCACCGTGCGCGACGCGCGCGGATTCGCCTCGAGCACGTAGACGCCGCCGTCGGGCGTGATCGCGAGCTGCACGTTGAGCAGTCCGACGACGCCGAGCGCGCGGCCGAGCGTGCGCACGATCTGCTGCACGTCGTCCTGCTGCGCGGGCGAGAGGCCGGGAGCGGGCAGCACGCACGCGGAGTCGCCCGAGTGGATGCCGGCCTCCTCGACGTGCTGCATGACCGCGGCGACGTACGTGTCGAAGCCGTCGCAGAGCGCGTCGATGTCGAGCTCGACCGCGTTCTCGAGGAAGCGGTCGACGAGCACGCGGCCGAGGACGGGGACCTCGCGCACCTCCTCGTCGGTGAAGCACACACGCATCGCCCGGCCGCCGAGCACGTACGACGGCCGGATGAGCACCGGATAGCCGATCTCGTGCGCGACCTCGACCGCCTCCTCGCTCGACGACGCCATGCCCCAGCCGGGCGAGCGGATGTCGTGCGCGCGCAAGAGGCCGGCGAAGCGCTCGCGATCCTCGGCGAGGTCGACGGCGTCGTACGGCGTTCCGAGGATGCGGTATCCGGCCTCCTCGATCGCGCGCGCGAGCTTGAGCGGCGTCTGCCCGCCGAACTGGATGACGACGCCCTCGGGGCGCTCGCGGTCGCAGATCGCGAGCACCGACTCCGTGTCGAGCGGCTCGAAGTAGAGGCGGTCCGACGTGTCGTAGTCGGTCGAGACCGTCTCCGGGTTGCAGTTCACCATCACGGCCTCGTAGCCGAGCTCGCGGAACGTCCACACCGCATGGACGCAGCAGTAGTCGAACTCGATCCCCTGGCCGATGCGGTTCGGGCCGGAGCCGAGGATGACGACGCGCGGCTTCGTGTAACTAAGGGCCGTAGGCCTCTCGTCTGCCTCGCCCCAGGTCGAGTAGTAGTAGTTCGACGCCGCCTCGACCTCGCCGGCGCACGAGTCGACGCGCCGGTACACGGGACGCACGCCGCAGTCGCGGCGCCGCGCGCGCACGACGAGCTCCGGCACGTCGGCGGCCGCGGCGATGTCCGAGTCGGAGATGCCGAGGCGCTTCAGGCGCAACCAGTCGTCGGCCTTGAACTGCTCCACGTCGGCGCCGGCGACGTCGAGCAGCGCCTCCTGGATGCGCCAGATCTCCTCGACGAAGAACGGATGCACGTCGTCGGGCACGTCGGCGAGCGTCTGCCACGGCGTCGCCGCGCCGGCGTCGAGCTCGCGCGAGCGCATCGCCTTCTGGAACGCCTCGGCGAACGTGCGCCCGATGCCCATCGTCTCCCCCACCGACTTCATCTGCGTCCCGAGCGTTCGATCCGCGCCGGGGAACTTCTCGAACGCGAACCGCGGGAACTTCACGACGACGTAGTCGAGCGTCGGCTCGAAGCTCGCCGGCGTCGTCCCCGTCAGGTCGTTGGGAATCTCGTCGAGCGTGTAGCCGACGGCGAGCTTCGCCGCCACCTTCGCAATCGGATAGCCGGTCGCCTTCGACGCGAGCGCGGACGAGCGCGACACGCGCGGGTTCATCTCGATGACGCGCACCTCGCCGGTCTCGCGCGAGCGCGCGAACTGGATGTTCGACCCGCCCGTGTCGACGCCGACGGCGCGCACGACGGCAGCGGCCGCGTCGCGCAGCTCCTGGTACGCCTCGTCGGGCAGCGTCATCTGCGGCGCGACGGTGACCGAGTCGCCGGTGTGCACGCCCATCGGGTCGAGGTTCTCGATCGAGCAGACGATGACGACGTTGTCGAGCCGGTCGCGCACGACCTCGAGCTCGAACTCGTCCCAGCCGCGCACGGACTCCTCGACGAGCACCTGCGCGATCGGGCTCTCGCGCAGGCCGATCTCGACCTGGCGGTGCAGCTCCTCGCGCGTCCACGCGAAGCCGCCGCCGTGGCCGCCGAGCGTGAATGCCGGCCTTACGACGCACGGCGTCATAAGGCCGGCTAGCTGGTCCATGTCCGTGACGATGACCGAGTCCGGGACGCGCAGCCCGACGCTTTCGACGGCGTTCTTGAACAGCTGCCGGTCCTCGGCACGCTGGATGACGTCGAGCGGCGCGCCGATGAGCTCGATGCCGAGCTCCGCGAGCACGCCCGCCTCTGCGAGCTCGCGCGCGAGGTTGAGCGCGGTCTGGCCGCCCATGGTCGGCAGCAGCGCGTCGGGGCGCTCGCGGCGCAGGACGTCCGCGACGCCTTCGAGGTCGAGCGGCTCGAGATACGTGCGGTCGGCGAAGCCGGGGTCGGTCATGATCGTCGCCGGGTTCGAGTTGACGACGACGGTGCGGAAGCCGTCCTCGCGGAGGATCTTCAGCGCCTGGCAGCCGGCGTAGTCGAACTCCGCCGCCTGGCCGATGACGATCGGCCCGGAGCCGACGAGGCAGATCGTCTCGATGTCGGTGCGCCTAGGCATTCGCGGCAACCTCGTCGCACCCAGTGCTCGAGGAGCGGCCACGCGTCGTGCGGGCCCGGGCCGGCCTCGGGATGGAACTGAAGCGACCGCGCACGCAGGTCGGGGAACGACAGCCCCTCGACGGTGCCGTCGTACAGCGACACGTGCGTCGCCTCGCCGGCGTCGCTGGAGCGCACGGCGAAGCCGTGGTTCTGCGACGTGACGAGCACGCGGCCGTCGGCGCGCTGCAGCACCGGATGATTCGAGCCGCGGTGCCCGAACGGGAGCTTGAACGTCTCGTGCCCGGTTGCGAGCGCGAGCACCTGGTGGCCGAGGCAGATGCCCATGACGTTCGTGCGCCCGAGCAGCTCGCGCACAGTCGCGGTCTCGCGCTCGAGCGGCTCCGGGTCGCCGGGGCCCGGCGAGAAGAGGACGCCGTCGTAGCCGGCGAGCTCGTCCGCGCCGACACCGTGCGGGTGCACCGTGACCGCCGCGCCTGCGGCGGCGAGCCGACGCAGGACGGAGCGCTTCACGCCGTAGTCGACGACCGCGACGCGCACGCGCCCGTCGGCGGCGTAGACGTACGGCTCCTTCGTCGACACGCCGGCGACGAGTGCGCGTCCCGCCATCTCCGGCGAGGCCGCGCGCCGCCGCGACCGCCTCGTCGACGGAGCCAGGCCCGGCGACGGCGACGGCGCGCATCGAGCCGGCGTCGCGGAGCGTGAGCACGAGCGTGCGCGTGTCGATGCCGGTGAGCGCGACGACGCCGCGCTCGTGCAGCCAGTCGGTCCACGCCGGCCCGCGCGCCTCGCGCATGAGCACCGCCTTCGCGTGGATCGTCCCCGACTCGGAGCGTTCCTCGGCGACGCCGTAGTTGCCGATCATCGGCGCCGTGAAGCAGACGATCTGCTCCGAGAAGCTCGGGTCGGTGACCGCTTCCTGGTACCCGGACATGCCGGTCGTGAAGACGGCCTCGCCGGCGGCGAAGCCGTCCGCACCCACAGACTCGCCGCGGAAGACCGTCCCGTCTTCGAGCGCGAGGAACCCCGTCATCGCTCGAATGCCACCGCGCCGCCGGCGATCGTCATCGCGATCGCGCCCGTGAGCTGCTCGCCGAGCAGCCACGAGTTGCGCGACCGCGAGCGGAACGACAGTGCGTCGACCTCCCATTCGTGCTCGAGGTCGAGCAGCGCGAGGTTCGCGCGCGCCCCGACCGCGACGCGCGGCCGCTCGAGGCCGAACACCCGCGCCGGCCCGGCGGTCATCCGCTCGATGACCGTCGCGAGCGTGAGCACGCCCGGCCGGACGAGGTGCGTGTTGAGCACAGCGAACGCCGTCTCGAGGCCGGTGACGCCGAACGGCGCCGCCTCGAACGGGACGTCCTTCTCGTGCAGCGCGTGCGGTGCGTGGTCGGTTGCGATGCACTCGATGCTGCCGTCCTTCAGCGCCTCGATGAGCGCCGCGCGGTCCTCCTCCGACCGGAGCGGCGGGTTCATCTTCAGGTTCGCGTCGAGCGACCGGATCGCCTCGTCCGTGAGCACGAGGTGGTGCGGCGTGACCTCCGCCGTCGCCGCGACACCGGCCGCGCGGGCGCGGCGCAGCGCCGTGACCGACTCGGCCGCCGAGAGGTGCAGCAGGTGGAGCGGCTGCCCCTCGTACGCCGCGAGCGCGAGGTCGCGTTCGACCATCACCGACTCGCCGACCGACGGGTACCCCGCGAACCCGAGCTCGGCCGCGACCGAGCCCTCGTGCACGTGCCCGTCGCGCGAGAGCGACCGCTCCTCGCAGTGGAGCGCGAGCTTGCGGCCGCTGATCGACGAGTACTGGAGCGCGCGGCGCATGAGCCCCGCGGACGCAACCGGCACGCCGTCGTCGGAGAAGGCGACCGCGCCCGCGTCGGCGAGCTCGGCCATCTCCGTCAGCTCCTCCCCGCGCTGGCCGCGCGTGATCGCGGCGAGGAAGCCGACGGCGATCTCCGCTTCGCGACCGGCGGTCTCGACGAGCGCGCCGAGCGTCGCCGCAGAGTCGACGACGGGATCCGTGTTCGGCATCGCGAGGATCGCGCAGTAGCCGCCTGCCGCGGCCGCCGCCGTTCCGCTCGCGATCGTCTCCTCGTCTTCGCGTCCCGGCGTGCGCAGGTGCACGTGCGGGTCGACGAACGCGGGCGTGAGCACGAGCCCGGCGCCGTCGACGACGCGGTGCTCGTTCGTGTCGAGCCCCTCGCCGATCGCCGCGATCGTGCCGGCGTCGATCCGGACGTCGAGCGTCGCGTCGATTCCCTCCGTCGGGTCGAGGACGCGCGCGCCGCGGATGACGACGTCTTCGCCTGGGCGCTCCTTGATGTACAGCATCACGCCACCTCCGCCGCCGCGAGCGCCCGTACGCCGACGGGCCCTCCGGTCAGCACGTCGTAGAGCACCGCCATGCGGACGACGAGGCCGGAGCGCACCTGCGTCTCGACGAGCGCGTCCACCGAGTCGGCGACGCGCGGGTCGATCTCGACGCCGCGGTTCATCGGTCCGGGGTGCATGACCTTCTGGCCCGGGCGCAGCCGCTCGGGCGTGACGCCCCAGCGCGCCGCGTACTCGCGCAGGCTCGGAACGTAGTTGGCTCCAGCCTGCATGCGCTCTTGCTGCATGCGCAGGACGTAGACGACGTCGGCGTCGCGAATCGCGCCGATGTCGGTCGTCATCTCTGCGTTCAGGCCGCGCGGCAGGAGCGCCGGCGGGCCGACGAGCTTGCAGTGCACGCCGACGAGCGCGAACGCCTGCATGAGCGAGCGCGCGACGCGGGAGTGCAGGACGTCGCCGACGATCGCGACGTGCAGCCCTTCGAGCCGTCCGAACTCCTGGTGCAGCGTGTACACGTCGAGCAGCGCCTGCGTCGGGTGCTGGTTCTTCCCGTCGCCGGCGTTGACGATGTGCGCGTCGGTGACGCGTGCGACGAGCTGCGGCGCACCGATCTGCGGATGCCGCATGACGATGACGTCGGGGTCGTACGCGCCGAGCGTCAGCGCGGTGTCCTTCAGCGACTCGCCCTTGTCGACCGACGAACCGGCCGCCTTCAGCGTCAGCGTGTCCGCCGAGAGGCGCTTCGCCGCGAGCTCGAAGCTCGACGACGTTCGCGTGGACGACTCGAAGAACATGTTGACGACGAGCCGGCCCTTGAGCGTCGGCAGCTTCTTCACCTCGCGGTCGAGTGCCGACTCGAACGTGCGCGCGGTGCCGAGCAGCCGCTGGACGTCGTCCCGGGTGAGGTCGGTGATGGAGATGAGATGTCGGCGCGGCGCCGGCCCGGGAGGACGGAGGTCGTCGCGCACGAGGCGGATCGTGTTCATCGGGATTCCTCCTCGGGCACCGAGATCAGGAGGACGGAGTCGACCTCGTCGACCTCGACCAGCTGGACCTGGATGCGCTCGGCGCGGGCGGTCGGAAGGTTCTTGCCGATGTAGTCGGGCCGGATGGGCAGCTCGCGGTGGCCGCGGTCGACGAGCACCGCGAGCTGGACGCGAGCCGGGCGTCCGTAGTCGAAGAGCGCGTCGATCGCCGCGCGGATCGTGCGCCCCGTGTAGAGGACGTCGTCGACGAGGATCACGGTGCGACCCTCGAGCGAGAAGTCGAGCTGCGTCTCGCGGACGACGGGCTGCGGCGCGAGGGGCGCCTCGCCGCCGCGCACCGACACGTCGTCGCGGTAGAAGGTGATGTCGACGGCGCCGAGCGGCGGCGCCTCGCCGGTGCGTTCCTCGATGAGGCGCGCGAGCCGCTTCGCGAGCGGCACGCCGCGCGTCTGGATGCCGACCAGCGCGACCTCGTCGAGGCTCGGATCGGCCTCGATGATCTCGTGCGCGATCCGCGACAGCGTCCGGCCGATTGCGTCTGCGTCGAGGAGGATCTTCCCGGACGCCTCGACCGTGCTCATAGCGCGGCGGGCGTCGACGGGCCGGGGACGTGCGTCATCGTGTCGCTCCTTTCCGGCCTCGCTGGACCGGGTTAAAGGGTGACGAGCCGTCGGGAACCCTAGCGCCGCCGGCGGATGGATGCGAGCAGCAACCGAAAGTGGCCTCGGAGGTCGCCGCGCAAGAAACCGCGCACTCCGGCGTCTCAATCGGCATGGGAGGATTCGTCCGCAGCCGATCTTGCCGTCTCATCGCGCACGCAGGGACTGCGGCCCTCGGACTGGAAGGGAGCCGGCAATGATCCGCTGGAACCTCGCCGTCTAGTCGGACTCAGACCGGAACCGCGTCTGTCAGATCTTCACGAGCCTACGGCTCGGCGATGATGTCGTCGGGCTCGCTCAGCGCCTCGATGGCGTCCTGCGCGGCCTCGAGCGAGTCCTCGGGAACGAGGATGGTCAGGCCGTCCTCGTCGGCGAGCGGTTCGATTGTCGGCGTCGATGCCCGCGTCGCGGAGGAGCTCCTGCAGCTCCTCTGCCTCGGTGACGTCGCCTGCCGTCGCGACCTGGATCATGCGTGCCATCGCGACTCGATGATACGACCTCTCGCCGCGGCCGGCGCCGCCTCCCTTCACGAGGCGCGGCGCGCCCCGCTCGGGGAACGGGATCTCGATGAGATCGAAGTCCCGCGGCACAACGGTCTCCGAGAAGAACGCCTCCGCTTCACGGCGGAGCTCCGAGCCCATGTAGCGCGGCGAAACATGCGTGAGCGCGAGGAGGCGAACCTCGGCGAGCTTGGCCACCCGCGCGGCGTCGACGGCGGTGGAGTGGAGCGTCTCGCGCGCGCGCTCGGCCTCGTCGGCCCCGAAGGTCGCCTCGTGGACGAGGAGATCGGAGCGGTACGCCGACTGGACGACGTTGGGCGACGCGGCGGTGTCGCCCGTGATCGTCACCTTCCGGCCGGGCCGCGCCGGGCCGAGGACGGCGTCGGGCGTGATCGTGCGCCCGTCCGCGAGCGTCACGGGCTCGCCGCCCTGGAGCATCCCGCGTTCCGGGCCTGCGGGGATGCCGAGCGCATCCGCGGCAGTGACGTCGAAGCGCCCGGGCCGCTCCGCCTCGACGAGGGCGTACCCGAGCGCGGTGACGCCGTGGTCGACCGCGAACGCCTCGAGACGGTAGTCGCCGCGCTCGAGCACGTCTCCGGGCGCGAGCTCGACGACCGTCAGCGGGTACGGGAGCCGTCCGAGAAACGGCTTGAGCTTCCCGAAGAGGTCGCGCACGCCGTGCGGGCCGTGGACGGTGAGCCCCGGCGCCTCGCGCCCGCGCAGGCCGAACGTCTTGAGCATCCCGGGGAGCCCGAGGACGTGGTCGGCGTGCAGGTGCGTGAGGAAGATCTCCTCGATCTCGGGCAGACCGGCGGCCGAGCGCTGGAGCTGGCGCTGGGTTCCCTCGGCGCAGTCGAAGAGCAGGCGCTCGCCGCCCCGCCGCAGGAGGAGCGCGGCCGGCGCGCGCCGCGCGGTGGGCATCGAGGCCGAGGTGCCGAGGAATACGAGGTCGAGATCCACGCGGGAAGAGTCTAGGAGCGCCGCTCTAAAGGGGCACAACCGTCCTGCCGATACGCGTGGGCACAGGCGATGGTGGGACGTCTGCGAAAGATCGGCGAACTGAGCGGGCGGCTCGAAGGGCCGCTGACGTTGATGCGCCTGTTCGTCCTCGCGTCCGCCGCCATCCTCATAGCCGCCGCACTTCTCCTCGGCTCGGCCCTCACCCGGACAATCCGGTCGCAGGCGCTCGGCGACGAGCGCACCGCGCTGACGCAGTACGTCGACGGCGTCGTCGGCCCCGTCGTCGTGCGCAACGACCGCGTCGTGACGACCCGCTGGCTGTCGTCCACGATCATGCGCGCGGTCCACGCGCAGCCGGACGTCGTGAGCGTGAAGGTGTGGCGCGCGGACGGCACGCTCGCCTGGACGGATCTCGACCTCGCGCGCATCGGCTACCGCTTCCCGCTCGACGGCGACCTCGGGGAGACGATCGCCGACAACCGCGCCGTCGCCGGCCTCGTCAATCCGAAGAGCGAAGGCGAGGACGCGACGGAGGCGAAGCTCGGGTTCAGCCAGCTGATCCAGGTGTACGCACCGCTCGAGAACGCGACGCACACGCGCGCGATCGGCGCGTACGAGATCTACGCGGATCCGGCCGCACTGCAGCGGCTCATCGGCTCGCGCACGCGGATGATCTGGCTCGCGGTCGCACTCGTCTTCGGCTTCCTGTGGCTCGCGCTGACGCTGCTCGTCCGCGGCGCCTCGCGCACGCTTCGCGTGCGGACGGCGCTCCTGCGCGAGCGGTCGGCGCGTCTGCACGAGTCGTATCGCCTGCTCGAGCAGAGCGCGCTCGAGGCGATCGAGAGCCTCAACGCGACCGTCGACGCGAAGGATCCGTACACCGCGGGCCATTCGCTGCGCGTGCAGCAGATCGCGCTCGGCATCGGTCGTTCGCTCGGCCTCCCCCGCTCCCGCCTGGAACGCGCTCGGGCTCGCCGGCCTCTTCCACGACATCGGCAAGCTCCGCGTCCCGGACACCGTGCTCACGAAGCCGGGGCCGCTGACGCACGAGGAGTTCGAGCTGATCAAGCGGCATCCCGAGGACGGCGCCGAGATCGTCAGCCACCTCAGGCGGCTGCGCGACGTGCTCCCGTTCATCCGTCACCATCACGAGCGCTGGGACGGCGCCGGGTATCCGCACGGCCTCGCGGGCGAAGCGATTCCGCTCGAGGCGGCCATCGTCGGGCTCGCCGACGCGTGGGATGCGATGACGACGGAGCGGCCGTACAGCCGTGCGCGTTCGCTCGAGGAGGCGGAGGAGGAGATCCGCAACGGACGCGGCACGCAGTTCCACCCGGTCGTCGTCGACGCCTTCTTCGCCGCGCTCCGTCACGAGGAGCCCGAGCTCGCTTTCGCCGGCTAGCGGGTTAAGCTCCGCGCGTGGCGAACGACGCGATCCTCGAGCTCTACCGGCGTGAGGTCACGCCCGCGCTCTACACCGAGATCCGGGACCTCTACAAGGCCCACTCGATCGCCGAGGACGCACGCGATCTCCCCGGGCTCATCTCGACGCTGACGCCGGACTGCGTGTACGAGCTCGTGCAGACCGGGCACCGCTGGGAAGGCCACGAGGGCGCGGCGCGCTTCTACACGCAGCTCCTCACCGCGTTTCCCGACATCCACTTCGACCTGACGGACATCGTCATCGGCCCCCAGGGCGTGTGCGAGGAGGCCCACGTCACGGCGACGCACGCCGCCCCGTGGCTCGGGTACGAGCCGACGGGAGAGCACGTCGAGTGGGACGTCGTCATCTGGTTCCCGTGGGACGAGGACCAGCGGCTGTTCCGGGGCGAGAAGGTCTACGTCGCCGGAATCGACATCCCGGACGCCAAGCCCTAGCCGGCTAGCCCGGGAGGACGAGCCGCTGCCCTGGGCGCAGCGTCTCGGAGGTCAGGTGGTTCCGGTGCTCGAGCTGCCAGACGCCGGCGCGCGGGTCGCCGCCGTACGTCCGGGCGGCGATCGACCAGAGCGTGTCGGCCGGCCGGACGACGTAGGTCCGCTCCGGCCCGGCGCCGTGCGAGCTGTGGGCCGCGAGGCCGACGGCGAAGGCCGCCACGAGGGCGACGATCAAGAGCTTTCCGAACATGTGTTCGCCATGCTACAGCGAACACATGTTCGTGTCAAGCTACTTCTTCGCCTTCTTGTGCTTCTTCGGCTTTTTCGCCTTCTTCGCCGGCTTGCTCGTCGTCGTCGTGGTGGTCGTCGTCGAGCCGGAGGTCTTCGGCGTCCAGTTGACCATCCCGGCGGTGCAGGCGGCGCGGCCCTGCGCGAACAGCGGCGCGTCCTGCCCGTAGACCGGCTTCTGGGTCGACTTGCCCTGGCCGCCGGCCGTGAGCATGCCGCTCTGCCAGCCGCCGCCGATCGTCGTCCCGTTCGCGTCCTTGCCGTTCCGCGTGAACTCGTCGACGAGCAGGAACCACTCGACGTCGGTGACGGTCGGGTCGCACGCGAGGTACTTCTGGACGGCTTCCTTCACGTAGTCCGCCTGCGTCTGCTCGTCGACGACGGCGACGTTCTCCGCGTTGATGTACTGCGCGTAGGCGGTCGTGTTCGTCTGCCAGCCGAGCTCGTCGATGCGGAACGTCAGCCCGTTCACCGTCGTCGGCTGTCCGGTCCCGTGGAACGCGTCGTAGAGCGCCTGCTTCACGCGGTCGAGGTTCGGGACGCCGTAGAAGTTCACGTTCGTGTACCCGACGTCGGGCGAGTCGGTCGGGCTGCTCGGGTTCGGGTACGGGTGGATCGACATCTGATCCATGATCGGCGTCGTCCGGCCGGAGGCCTTGTACGCCTGGCCGACGGCGAGGATGAACGGGATCGGCGCGGTCTGGCCCTTGCCGTTCGAGCGGGGCGAGAGCGCGAACCCGATCACGCGCGCGCTCGAGTCGGCGGCGTGGACCGAGTCGTAGCAAGCCGCGAGCAGCGCCTCGTACCCCGCCGCGGCGCTTGCATCCTGCGGTGACCAGTACAAGGACGTGTTCGGCTCGTTCCAGATGATGAAGTCGTGGATCCCCCACCCCTTCACCGTGTTCGCGACGAGCGCGGCCCACTGACAGAACGCCGCCGGGTCGTGCGAGGTCGCCGGCCGCCCGTAGAGCGCGAGCACGACGTGGATGCCGGCCGCCTGCGCCTTCGGCGCGGCGCGCTGGAGGAACGGAAGCTCGTTGATCGCCCCGGGGTTGCTCGCGTCGAACGCGAGCGTCCAGCGCTCCTCGGTGAGGTTCGCGCCCTGGAGCATGCCGTTGAACCACGAGCCGCCGTCGTCGGAGTACTTGCCCGTGTCGTCGGCGACGCCGTAGTTGATCGGAGGCGCGGCGGCCGCACTGCCGCTCGCCCCGTGGTTCTTCGCACCAGCCGTCGCAACGACGCTCACGAGGAGCGCCGCCGACAGCGCGGCAGCCACAGCAATCTTCTTCATGACACCCCTCTGGATCGACCGACCCGGTCTGTTAGCCGTACTCTCGCCCTCCCGGCCCGCCGTAGACATGGGCCGGTCGGCCCATCTTCGCTGCCGGCCGGGACTACCCTCTCGCCGCGAGAACCGCGTCCACGAGCCGTCCGGCGCCGAAGCGGACCGGATCGTCGGCCGGGAGGCCCGTCTCCGCCTCGGCGGCGGCGATCGCGGCCCGCGCCTCGTCCTCGCCGAGCTCCCGCGTGTTCAACGCGACCGCGACGACGCGCGCCGGGCGCGCCGGGAGCGCGATCCGCTCGTGCAGCTCGACGAGCTCGCGCAGCGGCGGGATCGGATGCGGCCCGCCGCCGGCGCCCTCGATCTCCGTCCGGCCGGCCTCGTGGCAGAGGACGAGCAGGTGCGGTGCGCTCCCGTGGTAGAGGCCGAGCGTCACGCCGGAGTAGACGGGATGGACGAGCGACCCCTGCCCCTCGACCCAGAGCAGCTCGCCGCCGCGCTCGCGCGCCCTCGACGACGAGCCGCTCCGCGGCGCCCGCGATGAAGTCGGCGACGACGGCGTCGACCGAGATGCCCCAGCCCGCGATCGCGATGCCCGTCTGGCCCGTCGGCACGAAGACCGAGCGCACGCCGCGCCGGCGCGCCTCGAGGTCGAGCTCGAGCGAGACGGTCATCTTCCCGATCGCGCAGTCCGAGCCGACCGTGAGGACGATCGTCGCCGGGGACGTCGAGGATTCGCGCCGGTCGCAGTCGACAGGTCGGCGGGCGGACGGCGCAGGTCGCGCAGCTCGACGCCGCGCTGCGCGGCGAGCTCGCTCAGCTCCGGGTCGTCGGCGAGGAACACGTGCAGCCCGTTCTCGATGTCGAGGCCGTTCTCGACGCAGCGCTGCAGGATCTCGATCCACGCGGGCGGGAAGCGTCCGCCCTGCGTCGCGACGCCGACGAGCGCCGTGGTCGGACCGAACGGGAGCGCGTCCTCGACGCGTCCCGACGACAGGGACGCCCTCGTCCGTCTCCCCCGCGCGCTCCGAGTCGAGGATCGCGACGACGTCGTCGCCGCCGGTAGCGCAGCACGCCGCGCGCCGTCTTCCCGTAGTGCGGGTCGGCGGAGAAGCCCTCAGCGAGCAGCAGGTACTTGACGGACACCGAGTCCCGGCTGGTCGGAGGGAAGCTGCACGCCGTCGACGAAGGCCACGCCGGGCCACGGGTCGTGCGCGATGAGGATGTTCCCGTCGAGGTCGACGTGGTCGAAGAGCGAGCGCGATCTGCGCACCGGCCGCGATGCCGAGACCGGACTCGACCATGCAGCCGAGCATGCAGCCGAGCCCGAACGAGCGCGCCGCGTGCACCATGCGCACGGCCTCGCGGATACCGCCCGATTTCGCGAGCTTCACGTTGATGCCGTGCGCGCGCTCGGCGCACGCGGCCACGTCGCCGAGCGTGTGGCAGTCCTCGTCGACGTAGATCGGGACCGACGAGCGCGCCTTCAGTCGCGCGCCGCCCGCGTCGCCGGCGGGGAGCGGCTGCTCGCAGTACGCGACGTCGAGCTGCGGCGAGCTGTCGCGAGCGCGTCGAGCGCCTCGTCGAGCGCTCCACGCCTCGTTGACGTCGACCTGCAGCGGCAGCTGCGGTGACGCCGCGCACCGCGCGCACGCGCTCGACGTCGAGTCCGTCGCCGGCCGCCGAGCTTGAGCTTCAGGCGCTGGAACCGGTCGCCGACCTTCTCCGCGCGGCGCGCCATGTCGTCGGGATCGCCGAGCCAGATCGTCCAGCTCGTCGGCGGCCCGGCGCGCCGAAGCCCGAGCAGGCGCCACACCGGCAGCCCGATGAGCTTTCCCTGGAGGTCGTGGAGCGCCGCGTCGAGCGCCGCACGCGCGGCGAACTCGCGCGCAGGGCAGGCGAGCCATCGTCTCCTCGAGCGCGAACGGGTCGTCGCCGAGCGATCCGGCGTGCTCCTCGACGTACGCGAGCGCCGACTGCGCCGACTCGCTCGTACCGCTCGACCGGCGCCGCCTCGCCGTAGCCGCGGACGCCGCTGTGCGTGAGCTCGACCTGGACGACATCCTCGGTGTCGCTCGCGCTCCGCGCGATGACGAAGGTCTCGGCCAGCTCGAGCGTGACGATGCGCGCGGAGACCTCCACGGAGGAGGAAGCTACACTCTTGGCTCCCCGCGCCCGTAGCTCAGGGGATAGAGCGCGCGCCTCCGGAGCGCGAGGTCGCAGGTTCGAATCCTGCCGGGCGCATGCACCGGAAGAGCGGAACCCAAGACGCACTCACGCGGGCCGAAGCTTCGACGCCGGCGGTCGTTGCCGATTCGTTGACGAAGCGGTTCGGGTCGATCCTTGCCGTCGACTCGCTCTCGTTCGCGCTCACACCGGGCACGATCACCGGCTTCCTCGGCCCGAACGGCGCCGGCAAGACGACGACGCTGCGCATGCTGCTCGGACTCGCCAAGCCGAGCGCCGGCAGCGCGCTCATCTTCGGGCGCCCCTACGCCGCGCTCGACGAGTCGGCGCTGCGGGTCGGCGCGGTGCTCGAGGCGACCGACTTCCATCCGGGCCGCTCCGGCCGCGACCACCTCAGGACGTTGAGCCGAGCAGTCCGGCTGCCGGACTCGCGCGTCGACGAGGTGCTGCGCTTGGTCGAGCTCGACGGCGCAGCTCACCGCCGCGTCAAGGGGTACTCGCTCGGGATGCGGCAGCGACTGGGGCTCGCCGCCGCACTGCTCGGCGACCCCGAGCTGTTGATCCTCGACGAGCCGGCGAACGGGCTCGATCCCGAGGGTGTGCGCTGGCTGCGCGACTTCCTGCGCGCGTTCGCTGCCGGCAAGAACACCGTGCTGATCTCCAGCCATGTGCTGGCGGAGGTCGCGCAGACCGTCGATCAGGTACTGATCATCAACCGCGGGAAGCTCGTCGTCGAAAGCTCGCTCGGACAGCTGACCGCCCGTGTCGGCGGATCGGTGCGCGTTCGCACCCCGGAACGATCGAAGCTGCAGGAGGCTCTGGTGCGCGAGCGGATCGAGACGACGACCGTGAACGACCAAGGACTGCTCGTGCACGGGGTGAGCAGCGAGAAAGTCGGCGATGTCGCGTTCGCGGCCGGCGTCCCGATCCACGAGCTCGTTGCCGAAGGCTCGTCGCTCGAAGACATCTTCCTCGAGCTCACCGCGGAGCCGCAGACGTGATCGCCCAAGCTCGAGCCGAGCTGCTGAAGATCCGCACGACCCGCACCACCATCGGGATCGTGCTGGGAATGCTCGCGCTCATCCTGCTCTTCTCACTGCTCTCCGGACTGCTGACGAAACCGCATGACCTCATGCACACAGAGGATCAACGCGGGCTGCTGAGCGTCGGCAGTCTCGCCGGCGTCTTCTCGGCACTCGCGGGAATCATGCTCGTGACGAGCGAGTACCGCCACGGCACGATCCGTCCCACCTTCCTCTTCACGCCCCGACGCTCGCGCGTCGTCGACGCGAAGCTCGCCGCCGGCCTGCTCGCCGGCATCGTCTTCGGCATCGTCGGCGAAGGGCTCGGCTTCGCGATCGGCTACGCCTGCCTCGCCGGCCGCGGCATCGACTACGCCTTGAACGGAGGCCAGACGACGCTGCTGCTGTTCGGGACGCTCGCCGGTGTCGCGCTCTGGGGAGCGCTCGGAGTCGGCATCGGCATGATCGTCCGCAACCAGGTCGGAGCGATCATCGGCCTCCTCGCATGGGGCTTCGTCGCCGAGAACCTCCTCTTCGCCTTCGTCCCCTCCGTCGGCCGCTTCACACCCGCCCACGCCTCGGACGCCCTCATAGGCCTCACCACCAGACATCTCCTCCCCGCCGCGGCAGGCGGCGCCATCCTGCTCGCGTGGACTGTCGCGTTCGCGATCGCCGCCACCGCGCTCGCCGCACGCCGCGACGTCGCCTAGCGCCAACCGCCCCGGGTCGGTCAGCCGCCGACGCCGTGCTGAATCGCGGCGACCCACGGCCCGGCGTTCTGCGCGGCGGCGACGGCGACGCCGCCGCCGAGCACGAGCGAACACGCGACGACCGCGCGCCGCAACGCATGGCCCTGCGCGCGCCGACCGCTCGCCCAGTCGGCGAAGGCGAAACGGCGCAGCTTCGGCAGGTGGGCGACCGCGTGTGCGCCGACGACGACGAGGAAGAGCGCGAAGCTCGCGGAGTGCGCGGCGCGGAAGAACTGCGAGTGCGGGCCTGCGATCACGAGACCGACGCCGCTGCCGAGCAATGCGACGGTCGAGCCGACGACGAGCGGTGCGAGGCCACGCAGGAACGAGCGCGGCGGTCCTTCGGCCCGATAGGCCGGCGCACGTGTGTAGTAGCGGAGCATCCGCCAGCCGGTGGATGCGAGCTTGACGAGCACGACGGGGATGAGCGCGACGCCGACAGCGATGTGGACGGTGAGCGTCTGCTGCAGGCCGAGCATCAGCGTCCCGAGCTCGACGAGGATGCCCGCGAGCAGCACCGCACCGAGGAGCGCCGTCAGATTGCGGTTTCCGCGCGGACCTCCCGGGAAGCGCGTGGCAAGGCGGTCGAGTGCACGGCGGACGTTCATCGCGACCTACTCTTTCCGGCGCAGATGAGGCGGTCATGAACACGGAGCACCTGGCGCTCTTCTTCCACGTCCTCGGCGCCCTGCTCTTCGTGGCGGGCATCGGCGTCGCCGGCGCCGCCTTCGAAGCAGCGCGGAGGCGCAGCGACCAGCGCGAGATCGCGCTCCTCCTCGGCGTGACGCGCATCGGCGTCGCGCTCGTCGGCGCAGGCGGCCTGCTCGTCCTCGCGTTCGGCTTCTGGCTCGTCCACCTCACGGATGCCGGCTTCGGCGATGCGTGGGTCTCCACCGCGCTCGCGCTCTTCGTCCTCGCGTCCCTCCTCGGCGCGGCCGGAGGACGCCGTCCACGGCAGGCGCGCGTGCTCGCGCGCGAGGGCGGCGACATCGCGGCGGTCAGGCGGCTCCTCGACGAGCCGTGGTCCCGCGCCGCGAACTACGCGTCGGCCGCGATCGTCGTCGCGATCCTCGCGCTCATGATCTGGCAGCCCGGGAGCTAATCCACCGACGGGAAGCCGGGCGTCGCGAGCACGCGCCCGTCGGCGAGGATCGTCAGCGCCTCGTAGCCGCGCAGCCGTGCCGTCCAGTCGATCGCGCGCCGCGGTCCCATCGCGAACGCGGCGGTCGCGTACGCGTCGGCGGTCGCGAGGTCGGGCCCGATGACCGTCACCGACAGGATCCCCACGGGCGCAGCGCCCGTGTGCGGATCGCGAACGTGCGTCGCCGCGCTCGTACGCGCCCGACGTCGCGATCGCGAGATCGTCGCCTTCGACGATCTTCGCCACCGCCTGCGGCTCGCGCGGATGCTGGATGCCGATGCGCCACCGGCCGCGCGTGCGGATGTCTCCGCCCGCGTTGATCGCGTAGTCGTTCGAGCCGGCCCGGTCGAGGATCTCCGCGGCGCGCGTCGACCGACCAGCCCTTCACATAGCCGGAGGGGTCGAGCCCGATCGGCGTCGACGTCGAAGTAGCCCGCCGTCTCGTCGCGGAGCTCCCGGCAGCGGCGCGAGCACTCGACGCACGTCGTCGCTCGCGTCCGCGATCGTCGAGCTCGCCGCGGCGCAGCGCGACTGATCTCGCTCTCGTCCTTGTACGTGCTGAACGTCTCGTCGACACGGTGGAGCCAGTCGAACACCCGTCGGGGACGTCGGCGTCGCGCGCCTCGACGACGATCGGCATCCCCATGACGTGCTCGACGCGGAGCCATCAGACCTTCTTCGCTGCGAGCGAGCGCCGCCTGCAGTGACTGTGCGAACGCATAGCTCGTCGCGGTCGCGCCGGAGATCATGTTGATGTTCGGGTTGAACTGCGCCTGCAGCACCTCCTGCGTCAGGTATGGGAGCGCCTGCTGGTTGATGAACACCGAGCGGTCGGTGTGGTTCGGGTAGACCGGGACGCCGACGTTCGTGATCTTCCGCGTCACGCTCTTGCGCTTGCCGACGATCGTCGTCGTCTTCTTCACGACGAGCGTGACCTGGACGTAGCCCCAGCGGTCGGCGACCGCCTGCGGGCCGGTGACGGTCTTCGTCGACGTGATGACCTTCTTCTTCGCGGCTGCGCGCGGCGTTCGCGACCGGCAGGGCGATGACGACGCGCACCGACGGCCGCAGTGATCGATCTCTTCATGTGGTCGTTCCTTTCCTAGAGGGCGAATCGTTCGACGTGGATGTGGCGGCGGGATACGCCGGCCGCGCGGACGTTGCGAACGGCGGCGTCGGTCATGCGCGGGCGGCCCGCAGACGTAGACGTCGCGTTCGGCGAGGTCGGGGACGAGCTCGCGCAGATGCTCGGGCGCGAGCAGGCGCGCGCCCTCGGGCGGTCGCGTGGTCGCCGACGACGAAGTGGACGGCGGTGCCGCGCTCGGCGGCGAGCTCGTCGATCTCGTCGCGGAGGACGAGGTCGTCGTCGGTGAGCGCGCGGTAGACGACGACGACGTCGCCGTCGCGTCTCCTCGCAGCAGCGCGCGCACGGGCGTGATGCCGATGCCGCCGGCGATGAGCGCGATCTTGTCGCGCGCGGCGCGCTCGCGTCGGTGAAGACGCCGAACGGCCCCTCGGCGACGACGCGCGTGCCGACGGGAAGTGAGGCGAGCGCGCCGCTGTGGTCGCCGAGCGCCTTCACGGTGATCCGCAGCGACCGGCCGTCGGGCGCCGCCGAGAGCGAGAACGGATGCGCCGTCCACCAGCGGCCCGCGCGTGAGGAACCGCCAGAGGAAGAACTGGCCGGCGCGCGCGTGCAGCCGGTCGAGGCGGCGCCCGGTGATCCGGACGGAGACGACGCCCGGCCCCTCCGTCGACGACGGCGGCGACGCGCAGCCGGTAGCGGAACGCGTTGGCGAGCGGCGCGACGACGCGGAAGACGACGAGGAGCGCGAGCGTCGCGACGTAGAGCGAGCGCCAGTAGTCGGCGGCGACCGTGTCGAGCACGAGCTCGTTGCCGGTCGGGATCTGGTGGAACCACCCGAGCGCGATCCCCGCGTACGCGAGCAGGTGCACGGCGTACCACCACTCGTAGCGCAGCCGTCGCCGCACGATGACGTACGACGTCGCCGACGACGGCGATGCAGCAGGCGCCGTGCCGACGGTGGCGGTGATCATCCCCGGATAGACGCCGCCGCCGAGCATCGTCGAGATCTCCTTGCCGATGGAGAACTTGTCCATCAGCGCGTAGCCCCAGACGCTGAAGAACGACGTGCGCGACGACGAGGTCGATCGTCGCGTGGCCGTTCCAGCGGTGCCACACGGTGAGCCGGTCGAAGCCGACGAGCCGCTCGAGGACCGGCAGGCGCGCGAGGAGGATCGACCTGGACGAGCGCGAGGTACGCGCTGAGGAGGCCGGTGATGCGCGCGACGCTCGTCAGCGCCTCGCCGGTCGTCGCCGGATGAAGGTTGCCGCCGTGCGCCCAGAGCCAGACGATGCCGCCGGCGTTGCCGAGGACGATCGTCCAGACGAGCGCGAGCCCGGCGATCCGGCTCAGACGCGGGCGTGAGCGCGGCGGGGGTCGCCCGGCGCGATGGCCACCTCGGTCATGGTGTCCATTCGAGCAACGGATCCTGTGTATCGCCTGAGAGTCGCGGCGTATTTACACCGGGCTTACTCACCCGTCGTGGCCGTGGAAGGCGCTCTGCCAGACGACCCACGGATGGGCGTACCGCAACGTCGCGAGCGCGAGCACTGCCCCCGCGACGATCGTGCCGGCGAGAAGCACGCGCCGGCTCATGACGCCGGCGACGGTCGGCCGCCGCGGCCGCCAGTCCGCGCTCGCGAGCCGCGGCACGCGCGCCATGTGCGCGAGGACGTGGAAGCCGGTCGCCACGAGCCAGACGACGAAGCTCGCCTTGTGCAGGCCGACGAGGAGGCCCTGTCCCGGGCCGCGGATGAGGAGCCCGACGCCGGTGCCGAACACGAGGAGCGTCGAGAGGACGACGACGGGCGCGAGCAGGCGGAGCGGCAGGAGCGGCGGCCCCTTCTCGACGTACTCCTGCGTGCCGCGGTAGTACCGGGCGAACCGCCAGCCGGTGCTCGCGAGCTTGAGGGCGACCGGCGGGATGAGGAGCATCCCGATGAAGACATGCGTCGACAGAAGCGGGCGGATGAAGAGGATGGTCACGCCCTCAGCGGCGAGCAGCAGGAACAGCACGGCTCCGGAGGCCGCGGTCAGCCGCTCGTTGCCTTCCGGCCCGCCCCGCACAGCCGCATTGGAGCCGTGACAGATGAATCCGTGATGAGACGGCGTTACACTTGGCGCATGACGAGACAGGCAACAGGAGACCCCCTCAGTACCAATGCCGAGCCTGCCTCGCATCCGCCCGCGGCGCGTCGCTGCGCCGGACTCCGCCGCCTGAGGACAGCCGCCCTCGCATCACGGAGGTCCAGGGCGACGGCCTGACCTGGATCCACGTCGGCCGGCCCACGCACGACGAGGCGCAGGCGCTCGCCGACCGCTTCGGCTGGCACCCGCTCGACATCGAGGACGTCATGTCGCGCCGCCAGCGTCCGAAGGTCGACGTCTACACGGAGGGCGACAACAGCTACCTCTTCGCCGTCCTCCATTTCCCCGTCTACGACAGGGCGATCGGCCGGCTGAACGCGGGCGAGCTCGACGTCTTCGTCGGCGCCGACTACCTCGTGACTTTCCCGACGGTCGAGCTGCGGCCCGTCACGCTCCTCTTCCGCCGCTGCTTCGAGAACGAGGAGCTCCGCCACAACCTCTTCGCACGCGGGTCGGGCCGTCTCTTCTACGAGGTGCTCGACGACCTCTACGACTACTGCTTCCCGATCCTCGACAAGATCGGCTACAAGCTCGAGCAGATCGACGAGGACATCGACGACGTCGCGATTCGCGCGAAGGACCTCGTCCGCGACATCCACAAGGCCAAGCAGGAGATCATCTCCTACCGCAAGATCATCAAGCCGCAGCGGCCGACGCTGCGGCAGGTCGAGCGCGGCGTCGAGCGCTTCCTGCCCGAGGACCTCGAGCTCTACTTCGACGACATCGTCGACGCGAGCGAGCGCATCTGGGACCTGCTCGACAACTACAAGGAAGTCGTCGAGGCGCTGAGAGACCACGAACGAGTCGCTCATCTCGCACCAGCAGAACGACATCCTGTACGTGCTGACGATCTTCAGCGTCGTCATTCTGCCGCTCACGTTCCTCACCGGTCTGTTCGGCATGAACGTGAACTTCCCCGGGTTCGGCAGCGCGACGGCGTTCTGGGCGATCCTCGGCTCGTTCCTCGCACTCGTCGGGTCGATGCTCGGGTTCTTCCGGTACAAGCGCTGGCTCTAGCGGATGGACAGGCTCTGGGCGCCGTGGCGGCTCGAGTACGTGCAGAACGCCGACGGCAATCGAGGGCTGCGTCTTCTGCACCGCCGCGGCGGGTGACGACGAAGCGCATCTCGTCGTGCACCGCGGCGAGCGCGCGTTCGTCCTCCTGAACAAGTTCCCGTACGCGTCCGGGCATCTGCTCGTCGCGCCGTACCGGCACGGCGCGAACTTCGGCGACCTCGACGAGGACGAGGCGGCCGAGGTGCACCGGCTCGCGGCGCGCGGGCTCGCGGCGCTCGGCACCGTCTACGCGCCGGAGGGCTTCAACATCGGCTGGAACGTCGGCCGCATCGCCGGCGCCGGCATCGTCGATCACGGCCACCTGCACGTCGTGCCGCGCTGGGCCGGCGACACGAACTTCATGCCGGTGCTCGCCGACGTGCGCGTCCTGCCCGAGCATCTGATCGCAACCCGATCGAAGCTTGTCGAGGCCTGGCCGGCGGCGTAGCGAACCTGAAGCCAAGCGGACGACGGGATTCGAACCCGCGACACCTGGCTTGGGAAGCCAGTGCTCTACCAACTGAGCTACGTCCGCGCTGGGCCGAGATTCTAGCCCCGCAAGAAATCCCGTCCTGCGGCATCTCAGATGCCATGGCCGCAGACGTGGAGTAACCCAGAAGGGGGAATGTCCGGGATGCCGAGCCGCCGTCGGGGTCGAGCGGCCGGCATCCCGGGCGCAATCCCGCAAATACCCTGATTCGGCTCCCCGAGCCGGGCCGCTACGTTTCCGTGCGACGACAAACCGACCACGGAGAGGTACTGGCATGGCCCGGAACGAGCTGCACGAGACCGCCAGAGCGCTCGTCGCCGAAGGCAAGGGAATCCTCGCCGCGGACGAGAGCACCGGCACCATCAAGAAGCGCTTCGACACGATCGGCCTCGAGTCGACCGAGCAGAACCGCCGCGCCTACCGCGACCTGCTCTTCACGACGCCCGGCGTCGAGGAGTACATCAGCGGCGTCATCCTGTACGACGAGACGATCCGGCAGAGCGCGCTCGACGGGACGCCGTTCCCGAAGCTGCTCGAGTCGCACGGGATCATCCCCGGCATCAAGGTCGACGAGGGCGCCAAGCCGCTCGCCCTCGCCGACGGCGAGACCGTCACCGAAGGCCTCGACGGGCTGCGCGCCCGCCTCGAGGAGTACCGCGGCCTCGGCGCGCGGTTCGCGAAGTGGCGTGCCACGTACTCGATCACCGACGACCTCCCGAGCGACTACTGCATCTGGACGAACGCGCACGCGCTCGCCCGGTACGCGGCGCTCTGCCAGGAGGCGGGGATCGTCCCGATCGTCGAGCCGGAGGTGCTGCAGGACGGCACGCACACGATCGGGCGCAGCGAGAAGGTGACGTCCCGCGTGCTCGAGGCGCGTCTACACCGAGCTGTTCGACCAGCGGGTCGACCTGGCCGGGACGCTGCTCAAGCCGAACATGGTCCTCTCCGGCTACGAGGCGTCGAATCGCGCCGGGTTCGACGACGTTGCCGAGCAGAGCCTGCACGCGTACTACAAGCACGTGCCCGCCGCGGTGCCCGGCATCGTCTTCCTCTCCGGCGGCCAGTCGGACGAGGACGCGACCGCGCACCTCAACGCGATGAACGCACGCGGCCCGCACCCGTGGGAGCTGTCGTTCTCGTACGGGCGCGCACTGCAGGCCGCCGCCATCAAGGCATGGGGCGGCAAGCCGGAGAACGTCGAGGCCGGCCAGCGTGCCTTCTACCACCGCGCGAAGATGAACTCCGCCGCGTGCACGGGCGTCTACGCGCCCGAGATGGAACGCGACGCAGTAGCCGTCTAGAGCGAGGGCGCCGCAAGGCGCCCTTTCTCTACGTGTATTCGAAGCCGGTGAGTGCAGAGAGCTTCGACAGCGACTGCTGCGCGACGACTCTCCGCACGGTGCCGGATCGCGACCGCATGACGATCGAGTCCGTCGTCGCGCCTCCCGGCGTGTACTGCACCCCGCGCAGCAGCGCGCCGGTCGTCACGCCCGTCGCGGCGACGAAGACGTCCTCGCCGGAGACGAGGTCGTCGGTGTGCAGCACGCGCGACGGATCGAGCCCGGCCGCGACGAGCCGCGCCCGCTCCTCGTCGTCCCGCGGCCACAGGCGGCCCTGGATGCCGCCGCCGACGCACTTGAGCGCGGCCGCCGAGATGACGCCCTCCGGCGTGCCGCCGATGCCGTAGAGCACGTCGACGCCCGTGCCCGGCTGCGCCGCGGCGATCGCCGGCGCGACGTCGCCGTCGCGGACGAGGCGGACGCGCGCTCCAGCGTCGCGCAGCTCCGCGATGAGCGCGTCGTGCCGCTCGCGCTCGAGGACGACGACGTCGACCTCGCGCGGCGTCTTCCCGAGCGCCTCGGCGACGCGATGGACGTTCTCCGTCGGGGTCTTCGCGATGTCGATCGCGTCGATCGCCCGCGGACCGACCGCGATCTTCTCCATGTACACCGCCGCGCCGGGGAACAGCATCGTCCCGCGCTCCGCGACGGCGATGACGCAGATCGCGTTCGGCTGCCCGAGCGCCGTCAGCCGCGTCCCCTCGAGCGGGTCGACCGCGACGTCGACCTCCGGCCCCTCCCCGCTCCCGACCTCCTCGCCGTTGTAGAGCATCGGCGCCTCGTCCTTCTCCCCCTCGCCGATGACGACGACACCGCGCATTGCGACGCCGTCGAGGACGAAGCGCATCGCATCGACAGCTGCCTTGTCCGCGGCTTCCTTGTCGCCGCGCCCGATCCAGCGCGCGGCCGCCATCGCGCCCGCCTCGGTCACGCGGACGAGCTCCATCGCGATGTTCCGGTCCGGCGCCTGCCGCCTTCCGCTCACGGGCGGGGATCCTACGGCACTACATCCGCTCGGGTGCGTCCACGCCGATCAGCTGGAGCGAGCGGGCGATGACCGTCTGCGTCGCCCGGCAGAGGGCGAGCCGAAAGGCCTGCTGGTCGCTCTCGAGGACGCGATGCTCGTGGTAGAAGCGATGGAAGTCGTCGGCGACGCGGATCGCGTACGTCGGGATCGCCTGCGGGCCGCGCTGCTCCGTCGCCTCGCGGACGATGGCCGGGAAGTCCGCGAGCCGCTTGACGAGCTCCCGCTCCTCCGTGGAGAGGAGGCCGACCGGCGTCGCCGACACCTCGGCGTCCCCGGCGTTGCGGAGGATCCCCGCGATGCGCGCGTGCGCGTACTGCACGTAGTACACCGGGTTCTTCTGCGAGCGCTCCGCCGCGAGGTCGACGTCGATCTCGATCGTCTGGTCGGGACCACGGTTGACGAGATACCAGCGCGCGGCGTCGACGCCGATCTCGTCGAGGAACTCGTCGAGGAAGACGATGTCGCCGCGCCGTTTCGACATCTTCGTCAGCTCTCCGCCCCGGGTCAGATGCACGAGCTGGTAGAGCAGCACCTCGACGCGGTCGGGGTCGTAGCCGAGCATGCGCGCGACGGCGGCGTACCAGTTGCGCGTCCCGTGGTGGTCGGCGCCGAGGACGTAGATCGCGCGGTCGAACCCGCGCTCGAGCTTGTCGACGAGGTACGGGACGTCGGCCGCGCGGTACGTCGGCGTCCCTTCGCCCGAGCGCAGGAGGACGCGATCCTCCTCGTCGCCGTACGCGGACGACCTCGCCCAGAGCGCACCGTCCTTCTCGTACGTGTCGAGCCTCGGGAGCAGCTCGGGGAGCCGTTGCTCGACGACGCTCTGCAGCGCCCAGCTGTCGATGCGGATGCGGAACCGCTCGAGCGAGTCCTCGATACGGCGCAGCATCGCGGGAACCGGGTCGCCCTCCGTCTGGGCGAGGTCGCGAACGTAGTCGCCCTGGTAGCCGTCCGCCGGCGGCTCCTCGCCGCGGCGCACTGCGTCGACGGATGCGCGGAACCGGTCCATCTGGCCGCCGGAGTCGTTGTAGTAGTACTCGCGGCTGACGTCGTGGCCGGCGAGCTCGAGCAGCCGCGCGACCGCGTCGCCGTACGCGCCGTTGCGGGCGTGCGCGACCGTGAGCGGGCCGGTCGGGTTCGCCGACACCATCTCGACCTGGATGCGCTGCGGGTGGGACGCGCTGCCACCGCCGAACGCGTCCCCGGCGTCGAGGATCGCGCCGAGCGCAGACGCAAACCAGTCATCGGCGAGGAAGAGGTTGACGAAGCCCGGTCCGGCGACCTCCGCGCGCTCCACCGAGGGCAGCGTCTCGGCGAGGTCGGCGAGCTCGCCGGCGATCTCGCGCGGCGGCCGCCGCCGTGCGCCGGCGAGCTTCAAGGCCGCGTTCGTCGCGAAGTCGCCGTGCTCTACGTCGCTCGGCCGCTCGAGCTCGACGTCCGGGCCGAGCGACTCGGCGAGCTGCGTGACGGGGTCAGCCGGCAACGGCGAAGAGATCCTCGAGCCGCTGCAGCTCTTCGGTGGTGCCGACGCTGACGATGACGTCGCCCTCCTCGATGGTGACGTCGGGCTCAGGTGTCGTGTCGAACGTTCCGTCGCGCTTGCGCAGCGCGATGATGATCGCGCCCGTCTCGTGTCGTACGCGGATGTCGCGGATCGTCTTCCCCGCCTGCACGCACGTGCGGTGCACTTCGATCTCGGCCATGTGCAGGTCGGGGCCGGTCGCCGTCGTGACCGCGTCGAGGAACGCCGTCACCTGCGGCTTGAGCACGAGGTTCGCCATCGTGCGTCCGGCGGTCGCGTACGGGAGGACGACCCGATCGGCGCCGGCGAGCTTCAGCTTCTTCGCAGCGTCCTCGTCCGCGGCCCGCGCGACGATCTGGAGGTCGGGCCGCATGGAGCGCGCGGACAGGACGATGTAGAGGTTGTCGGCGTCGGAGTCGGACGCGACGACGAGACCGCGGGCACGCTCGATGCCCGCGTGGCGGAGATCTTCGTCCCGCGTCGCGTTCCCCTCGAGCAGCAGGTCCTTGTGCTCCTTCGCCGCCGTGATCGCCACCTCGCTGTAGTCGAGGACGACGTACGGCACGGCGGCGGCGCGGAACTCCTCCGCGATGCGGCGGCCGACACGGCCGTATCCGCAGATGACGTAGTGGTCGTGCAAGCCCTCGATGGTGCGCTCCTTCTTCCGCTCGGCCAGCACGCCGGTCAGCACTCCGCCGGCGATCGCCTCGACGATAACCGCGCCGGAGTACGCGATGATCGTCAGACCGGCAAGGATCATGACGATCGAGAGCAGGCGGGCGCCGTTCGAGGACGGCACCGTGTCGAGCCCGGTCAGGGTCGACGTGATGACCGCGCGGTAGAAGGATTGGAGCCACGGCTCCTTCAGGATCAGCCGGAAGCCGACGGTCCCGAGGCCGAGCGTGACCGCCACGGCGAGCAGGAGGAACTCGGACTGGCGGAGGCGGCGAGTGGCGTCCACGGTCCTAGTATCGTGGCCCCGTGGACGAAGAAGAGGTCCCAGAGGAGGCGCAGCCCGGCGAGCGCCGGCTCAACATCCATCTCGACCCCGCCGACATCGCCGGCGCGTACGCGAACTTCGCGAACATCAGCTTCTCGCGATACGAGTTCACGCTGACGTTCGCGCGCATCGAGCACGAGGTCGAGGAAGGCGACGTCCCCGGGGCCGTCGTCGCCCGCATCAACGCCTCTCCGCGGTTCGTCGAGGAGCTGATGGCGGCGTTGCAGGACTCCTGGTCGAAGTGGCAGACGACCGAAGGGATCCGCAACCTGCCCGAAGCGCCCGGCCACAGCTGAGCCTCGCACCCTCGTACGCCATCCTCTGCGCCGCGCAGGCCGCGGTCGTCCTCGCCGCTCGCCCGCCCCGCATGCGCGGCCGCGCGGGGCTCGCCGGCGTCCTCGTCCCGGCGGCGATGCTCGGCCTCGGCGTCGGCGTCATCCGCGCCGTCGCCGGCGGCCCGCACGCCCTCGCGCTCGCCGGCGCGATCGGAACGCCGCTGCTCGCCGCCGCCGGGCCGCGACGGCTGCCGGCGGCCGTCGCGCTCTGGCTCGTGGCGTGGCTCGCGCACGGCCTTGTCGCGCAGGGCGCGGGCATCGCGCTCATCGGCCTCGCGGGCATCACGGTCGCGCAGCTCGTCGCACGGTTCGCACCCGACTGGTCGATCGCCGCGGGGCTCGTCGCGGTCGCGATCGTCGACGTCGTCCTCGTGTGGGGCACGCCCCAGGTCGAGACGGCGACGACGGCGCTGCATCACGCCGCGCTCCCCGCCGTCGCCGGCCACCCGATCCCCCCGCTGCAGGACGCGACGTTCGGCTCCGCGACGATGGGCTGGCTCGATCTCGTCGCTCCCGCGCTCCTCGGCGTGATCGCGCGCCGGCGCCTGCGGGCGGCGGCCGCGACCGGCCTCGCCGCCGGCGCCTGGGGGCTGCTCCTGTTCGTCACGTCGACGGTGCCCGCGACAGTTCCCGTGCTCGCCGGACTAGCTTTCGCCCGTGCAGATCGCGGTCGTCTCCGACATCCACTCGAATCTCGCGGCGCTCGAGACGGTGCTCTACGCGATCGACCAGGAGGGACCTGACGAGATCTGGTGCCTCGGGGACGTCGTCGGCTACGGCCCGAAGCCGAACGAGTGCTGCGCCCTCGTGCGGGCACGTGCAGATATCTGCCTCGGTGGGAATCACGATCTCGCGGTGCGGGGACGATCGACCTGGACGAGTTCAGCGGCGACGCCGCCGTCGCGGCGCGCTGGACCGCCGGCGTGCTGAACGACGAGTCCCGCGCCTTCCTCGACACGCTCGAGCCGCAGGGCGAGCGCGCGGAGATCGCGCTCTACCACGGCAGCGCGCGCGACCCGGTCTGGGAGTACGTGCTCTCCGACGAGGCCGCCGCCGCGACGCTCACGCTGAGCCCCCGGCCGATCGTGCTCGTCGGGCACAGCCACGTCGCGCTCGAGGTGCAGTGGATCGACGACGCGCTCGACGGCGGGGTCGCCGCGGCGGGCACCGAGGTGCAGCTCGACGGCCGCGTGCTCCTCAACCCGGGCTCGGTCGGCCAGCCGCGCGACGGAGACCCGCGCGCGGCGTACCTCGTCCTCGACCTCGACGGCGGCACGGCCGCATTCCACCGCGTTGCATACGACGTCGAGCGGACGCAGGCGGAGATGCGCGAGGCCCATCTACCGGAGGCGCTGGCGGCGCGGCTCGTGCACGGCGAGTGAGAGCTGCCGCCATCGCCCTCGTCGCACTCGCGCTCGCGGGCTGCGGAGGGTCGCCACGCCGCGCCGCACCGCAGGCGCCGCCGCACATCCCGCGGGCGCTCGCGCGCAGCCTCGCCGCGCAGGCGAGCGCCGTCGCGCAGTCGCTCGCGGCCGGCGACGGATGCGGTGCCCAGGTGCAGGCGAACCAGCTTCGCGGCGAGGTCGTGCTCCTCGTGAGCGAGCACCGCATCCCGATGCGCTACCGGGGGACGCTCACCGCCGCCGTCGCCGACCTCCCCGACCGGATCACGTGCAACCCGGCTCCGCCGCCGGCGCCGGCTCCCCCGCGACCGCACGACCACGGCCACGGCTTCGACCCTGGCCATCACGATCACGGTCACGGGCCGGGGAACCGTTGACCACGACTGTCGCAGGCCGGTACGAGCTCGAGCGCCCGCTCGGTCACGGCGCGATGGCGGTCGTCGACCTCGCCCGCGACATCGAGCTCGGCCGGCACGTCGCACTGAAGCGTCTCGCCGAGAACCTCGCGCGCGACGACGACCTGCGCGCCCGCTTCCTGCGCGAGGGGCGGATCGCCGCACGGCTGTCGCACGCGAACGTCGTCAAGGTCTTCGACGTCGGGGACGCCGACGGCATCCCGTACATCGCGATGGAGCACGTCGACGGCGAGACCCTCGCCGATCTCGTCGCGCGCAGCGGTGCGCTGCCGCCGCTCGAGGCGGCGGCGCTCGGCGCGCAGGCCGCGCGCGCGCTCGCAGCAGCGCATGCGGCCGGTCTCGTCCACCGCGACGTGAAGCCGCAGAACCTCCTGCTCCGGCGCGACGGGCTCCTGAAGCTCGGCGACTTCGGCATCGCGTTCGGGCCGGAGGGCACGCGACTCACCGTCGCCGGCACGGTGCTCGGCACGGCCGCGTATCTCCCGCCGGAGCAGGCGCGCGGCGAGGAGGTGACCGCGGCCGCCGACGTCTACGCGCTCGGGCTCGTGCTCGTCGAGCTGCTCACCGGCTCGCCCGACCGCACGGCCTCGCTCCACGGCGCACCGCCGGCGCTCGCGGGCGTCGTCCGCCGCTGCCTCGAGACCGATCCGCGCCGGCGGCCGCCGGCGAGCGCGGTCGCGCGCGAGCTCGAAGCGATCCTGCCGGATGCCCGGACGACGATCGTCCTCCCCGCCTCCGGCCGGCGGTTCCGCCGTCCTACGCTCTTGCTCGCCGCCGCCGCGCTCGTGGCGGTAGCCGCGGGCAGCACTGCGGCCGTGCTCACCACCGGCGGGTCGAAGGCGCCGCCGCCGCGGGTCGCCCCGCGCGTCGCGCCGGTGCCGCATGCAGCGACGGCGCAGCAGCAGGCGCGCGACCTCGCGTCCTGGCTCCTCCGGTACTCGCGCTAGAGAACGGGCGTCGCGGCGGCGTCGGACTCGGACGCCGCGTAGAAGTAGATGCCCTCGCGCGCGAGCGCGAGCTGCACGTCCTCCCGCGCCTTGTAGATCCGCCACTTCACGGTGGCGAGGGTGATCTCGAGCGAGTCGGCGATCTCGGTGTACGAGAGCCCGACGACGTCGCGCAGGAGGAGCGCCGACTTGAGGTCGACGTTGAGGTTCTCGACCGCCCGCCAGACGGCGTCGATCGCCTCGAGCCGCTCGAACGGCGCGTCGAGCACTTCGAGCGACGGGACGTCGTCGAGGTCGACGGTTGCGCGCGGGCGCCGCTCGACCGCGCGGAGCTCGTCGAGCACCCGGTTCTTCGTCACCTGGAAGAGCCACGTCGTGAACTTCGACCGCAGCGAGAAGCGCGGGAGGCCCTGGTAGACGCGGAGGAAGACCTCCTGGGTCAGGTCCTCGGCGAGCGACCGGTCGCCCACGAGCCTGAGCACGTAGTTGAACACCGGCACCTGATAGGCGCGCACGATGATGGAGAAGGCGCGTTCGTCACCCCGCTGCGCCTTCCGCAGGACGCCAGGATCAGGCTGGGGTAGCGACAAGGGGCCTCATGATAGCCCCCTTATGCGCTGTTGGCTACGAGGTTTTGCCCAGTCATGACAATCGGCTGGTCGTAGCCGAGGAGCGCGAGGGCGGTAGGGACGAGGTCGGACAGCTCCCCCTCCCGGAGGGTGCGGCCTTCGGCGGTCAGGATGAGGGGGACGAGATTCGTCGTGTGGGCCGTGTGGGGCGAGCCGTCGTCCTGGAGCTCCTGCTCGGCGTTCCCGTGGTCGGCGGTGATGAGGCAGACGCCGCCGAGGCGCTCGACCGCCTCGACCACCCGGCCGAGGCAGGCGTCCGCGGTCTCCACGGCCTTGACGACCGCGGGGATGACGCCGGTGTGGCCGACCATGTCGGGGTTCGCGAAGTTGAGGACGGCGAAGGCGTAGTCGTTGCCGATCTCCTCGACGAAGCGGTCGGCGAGCTCCGGTGCCGACATCTCCGGCTTCTTGTCGTAGCTCGGGACGTCGCGCGGCGAGGGCACGAGGACGCGGATCTCGCCCGGGAACTCGTCCTCGCGGCCCCCGTCGAAGAAGTACGTCACGTGGGCGTACTTCTCGGTCTCGGCGGCGTGCAGCTGGCGGACGCCGTGCTGGGCGAGCACCTCGGCCATCACCATGTCGACCTTCTGCTCGGGGAACGCGATCGGGAAGTCGAAGTCCTCGCGGTACTGCGTCATCGTCGTCAGGTCGACGCCGAGCTCGCCGAGCTTCTCGGAGAGCTGCCGGCCGCGGTCGGGGCGGAAGTTGAAGAAGATCGCCGTGTCCTTCGCCGGGTCGAGGCGCGGGCGGCCGTCGAGCACGATCGGCTCGACGAACTCGTCGGTGATGCCGCGGTCGTAGCTCGCCTGCACCGCTGCGACCGGGTCGACGGCGTGCTCGCCCTCGCCCTTCACGATCGCGTCGAGCGCGCGTTCCGTGCGATCCCACCGCTTGTCGCGGTCCATCGCGTAGTAGCGGCCGACGACGGTCGCGATCCGGTCGGTCGGCAGCTCCGCCAGGTCGTCGACGGCCGAGTGCGGCCGCACGTCGCGCCCGTCCGTGAACGCGTGGATCCACGTCTTCTCCGGCGCGAACTTCATGAGCGCCTTCACGTGCTCGATGTGCGAGTGCACGCCGCCGTGCGAGACGAGCCCCATGAGGTGGACGTTCTCGCCGCGCTCGAAGGCGCCCTTCAGGATCTCGTTGTCGAAGAGCTCTCCGCTCTCCACCGCCTTGTTCACGCGCATGAGGTCCTGGAAGAGGATCCGGCCGGAGCCGATGGTGAGATGGCCGACCTCGGAGTTGCCCATCTGGCCCGGCGGCAGGCCGACCGCTTCGCCCGACGCTTTCAGCGTCGTGTGCGGGTAGCGCGCCCACAGCCGGTCGAAGACCGGCGTGTCGGCGAGCTCGACCGCGTTCCCCGGACCGGGCGGAGCGATGCCCCACCCGTCGAGGATGACGAGGACTACGAGGGGATACGTTCCGCCGCTTGGCATATCGCCTTGAAGGAGTCGACGTCGAGCGAGGCGCCGCCGACGAGTGCGCCGTCGACGTCCGGCTGCGCGAGCAGGATCGCGGCGTTGTCGGGCTTCACGGAGCCGCCGTACAGCACCGGCGCGTCGAGCAGCGACTTGATGAAGGCGTGCGCTTCCTGCGCCATCTCGGGCGTCGCCGTCAGCCCGGTGCCGATCGCCCACACCGGCTCGTACGCGAGCACGAGCTGCGGGTGCGGCTCGAGCACGGACAGCTGCCGCCGGAGGACGTTCTCGGTCTCGCCGCTCTCGCGCTCGGCGAGCGTCTCGCCGATGCACGCGATGACGCGCAGGCCCGCGTCGAGCGCGCCCCGCATCCGCTTCGCGACCGTCTCGTCCGTCTCGCCGAAGTACTGCCTCCGCTCGGAGTGGCCGACGAGCGAGCCGGTGACGCCCAGCTCGAGCAGCATCGACGCCGAGATCTCGCCCGTGTAGGCGCCCTCGGCTTCCCAGTGCACGTTCTGCGCGTACGTCGTCAGGCCGGCCTCGACGCACTCGCGCAGCCGCGTGTACGGCGGGCAGACGATGGCGTCGAGCCCCGCGAGCGCGTGCGGGTCGGGCCCGCGGTACATCTTCCAGTTGCCGGCGATGATCATCGTCATGACGGGATCGCCGCCACGCCGGGAAGCTCCTTGCCCTCGAGCAGCTCGAGGCTCGCGCCGCCGCCGGTGGAGACCCACGAGATCTTGCCGGCGAGGCCGAGCTCGTTGAGCGCGCGCACCGAGTCGGCGCCGCCGACGACGGAGAACGCGTCCTCGTTGCCGGCGACCGCCTCGGCCACCGCCTTCGTCCCCTCGGCGAACCGCGGCCACTCGAACACGCCCATCGGGCCGTTCCAGAAGATCGTCTTCGCGTCGGCGAGCTTCGCCGCGAACGCCGCGCGCGTCTCCGGGCCGATGTCGAGGCCGAGCCAGCCGTCCGGGAGGTCGGCCACCGCGAAGACGCCGGACTCGGCGTCCGCCTCGAAGGCTGCGGCGCCGACGACGTCCGTCGGCAGCTCGACGTCGAAGTCGAGCGGATTCTCGACGCGCAGCTGCTCGGCCATCTTGCCGCCGATGAGCACCGTGTCCGCCTTGCTCCCGAGGTGCTGGAGCACGGCGATCTTGTCGTCGACCTTCGCACCGCCGGAGACGAGCACGAACGGATGCTCGATGTCGCCGAGGAGCTTGCCCAGGTGCTCGAGCTCCTCTTCGAGCAGGAGGCCGGCGTACGCGGGGAGCAGATGCGCGACGGCCTCCGTCGAGGAGTGCGCGCGGTGGGCGGAGCCGAAGGCGTCGTCGACGTAGACGTCGGATCCGTCGGCGAGCTCGCGGGCGTAGCCCTCGTCGTTCTTCGTCTCGCCCGGGTTGAAGCGCGTGTTCTCGAGGACGTGGATCCGCTCGTCCGGGAGGAGCTCCCGCAGGTGCGCGGCGACCGGAGCCATCGCGAACTTCGGGCGGTCCTCCTCCGTCTTCGGACGGCCGAGGTGCGAGCAGACGCGGATCTCCTTCGCGCCGCGGTCGAGCAGGAGCTTCAGCGTCGGCAGCGACGCGCGGATGCGCGTGTCGTCGGCGACGGCCCCGTCTTTCAGCGGCACGTTGAGGTCGGCACGGACCAGCACGGTCTTTCCCGCGACGTCGGCGTCGCGGACTGAGCGCGGCATGCGCATTTCGTCGTCCTCCTCTACGCGGCGACCGCGGCCGGCAGCAGCTTGCCGATCTTCGCGACGAGGTCGACGAGACGGCAGCTGTAGCCCCACTCGTTGTCGTACCAGGCGAACACCTTGACGAGATTGCCGTTCACCATCGTCAGGCCGCTGTCGAAGATCGACGAGTACGGCGAGTGGACGATGTCGCTCGAGACGAGCGGCTCGTCGGTGTACTGGAGGATGCCCTTCAGATCACCGGTGTCGGCCAGCGAGCGGAACAGCTCGTTGACGTCGTCGATGGTCGGCGTCCCCTTCGCGATCTGGACGGCGAAGTCGACGATCGAGCCCGTCGGGACCGGTGCGCGCATCGACATGCCGTCGACCTTCCCCTTGAGGGCGGGGATGACGACGCCGATCGCGCGGGCGGCGCCCGTCGAGGTCGGGATGAGGTTGATCGCGGCCGCGCGGGCGCGCCGGAGGTCCTTGTGCGGGAAGTCGAGGATCTTCTGGTCGTTCGTGTACGCGTGGATCGTCGTCATGAAGCCGCGCTCGATCCCGTACGCATCGTTCAGCACCTTCGCCACCGGCGCGATGCAGTTGGTCGTGCAGGACGCGTTCGAGATGAGGTTGTGCTTCTCGGGGTCGTAGTCGCGGTCGTTGACGCCGATGACGAGCGTGAGATCCGGATCGGTGGCAGGCGCCGAGAAGATGACCTTCTTCGCGCCGGCGTCGAGGTGCTTCTGGCCGCCGTCGCGGGTGTTGAAGTGTCCGGTGGACTCGAGGGCGACGTCCACGCCGAGCTCGCTCCAGGGGAGCTGCGCGGGATCCTTCTCGGAGAGGAACTTGATCTCCGTGCCGCCGACGCGGATGAAGCCGTCGCCGGCCTCGACCGGGACGTCGAGGTTGCCGAGCACCGAGTCGTGCTTCAGCAGATGCGCCATCGTCTTCGTGTCGCCGAGGTCGTTCGCCGCGACGATCTCGAAATCGCCGCCGCGCTCGATCTGCGCGCGCAGGAAGTTCCTGCCGATCCTGCCGAATCCGTTGATCCCGACCCTGATCTTCGCCATGGTTGTCGCCTTTCGGTCTCTTTGATTTCTGCTCTGAGCCTAACAAGGCGCCCCGTCGGGCCGGTCCGGGAAAAACCGCATTGAACGGGTGTTTTCGAGGGATCTCCGGTTAGCGGGGCGGGCGGGATACGTGCCGGTCCGCCCGCCTCCTCGCCGGGAAGCGCGAGGCCTGCGTCGTCTGCTCCGCCTGCATCGCGTCATGCGGCGAGGAGGCGGGCGGACCGGGAAGCTCCGAGGACGACCCTCCCGGTCCTGCAACCACACCCGAGACCGTGGTGACGGACGGGGTCTGAATCCATCACCGGACGAGCGCGGACCCGCCGTTGCCGAGTATGACGACTTGTCCGACGAACGCGCTAGACGATTTCTAAGTCGTAAGGCGGCGCGCAAGCCGCAGTTTTCCCCGACGACGCCGGGGAGCGCCGGTGGTTCGCTCCGGGGATGAAGGTCGCGCTGCCGCTCGACAAACGCGCGTGGCATCCGTCCCCGCTGTTGGGGCAGATCGTGCTCGTGTCGACGGTCGACGCGGACGGCCGTCCGAACGTCGCGCCGAAGAGCTGGGTGACGATGGCGGCCTTCGCGGGTCCGGTCGTCGCGTTCGGCTGCAACGTCGGACACACGACGTACCGGAACGTCGCCGCGACGGAGGAGTTCGTCGTCAACGTCCTGCCCGTGTCGCTCGCCGCGCTCGCGTGGGAGCTCTCGGACCTGCACAGCGCCGAGCGCCGGAGCGCCGCTCGGATCACCCTGGTCGCGGCCGAGATCGTGAAGCCGCCGCTCGTCGCCGAGTGCACCGCGCATCTCGAGTGCGTCCTCGACGGCTTCCGCGAGTACGGCGAGGAGGTCATGATCTTCGGACGCGTCGTCGCCGGGTCCGCCGAGGAGAGCTACGAATCTCTCGCGCCGGCGTTCTTCCTCGAGGACGGCGTCTACGCCGGGCTCGGCGAGCCCCGCCGCGTCTAGGGCCGGAACGATTTCGTGTGGTACGAGCGCGCGACGGCGAACTTCGTGCCGTTCCAGTGGTAGCGCACGTGGTCGAAGCCGCCGGTCGGGCAGCAGTTCGGGTCGTTCTTCCGGTAGATCGGCTGTGAGACCACGACGTCCCCACCCACGCCGAAGATGCTGAGCTTGTAGCCCAGATCGGTGAGAACAACGCGCCAGCCCGACGCGGTCCGCCGGAAGAGGACGAAGCCAACGTCGCCCGCGGTTCCGCCACTGAAGAGGCTGATGCCCATCGTCTCTCCGGCGCACACGACCGTGTCGACGCTCGCGGGATCAATCGGCACCGTCTCGAGCGCATTGTCCTTGATCTTCGCGTGGGCGTGAACGATCGCCGCCTTCGCGGCGGCGACGGTGCACGGAGGCGCCGCGACGATCATTCGGCCAACTCTACGAGCCGCCGCAGGCGCCGGGCCGCCGACGCTTTCGACGCGGGTGGGCGGCAGAGGCGCGCAAGATCGGCGATCGACGCCGTCGGATGGCGCAGCCGCAGCAGGGCGAGCTCGCGCAGATCGTCCGGCAGCGCGTCGACGTCGAGCCGGCGCACCGCGTCGATCTGCGCGTGTGCGGCGCGGCTCGTCCGGACGAGGTTCGCGTGGTCGGCATTCGCGAGCCGGTTCGCGTCGGCGCGCGTCGCCGACACGACGGAGCGCTCCTCGAGCACGAGAACGACCTCGGCGGCGCCGGCCGCGATGAGGGCGTCAGCGATCGTCTCCGTCCCCTTCGCGTACGCGACCGCGTGCCGCGCGCGCTCGAGCACGTGCAGCTCCGCCCCGGTCCGTTCGGCGACCTCCGCGAGGAACCGCGCGCCTTCGATCTCCGCGGTGCGGATCTCGAGATGCGGGTCCAAGGGACCGCTGAGGGACCCTGCGCCGAGAAGCGCGCCGCGCAGATACGCACCACGGCAGCACCGCTTCGCGACGACCCGCTGCGGCGGATGGTCGATCGGCCGGTGTGAAGCATCGAGGACGCCTGCACGGTGCAGCGTCTCGTACGCGAGCTCGGTCCCCTCGACGTGGAGCTGGTACCGCGTCGCCCGGTCGAACGCGGCGCGCTGGTACGTCCGGATCTCGGAATCGACGTCGAACGCGCGCAGAAGGGCGAACGCGCGCCGTGCGATGGCGGAGCTCACGAGGTCGAGGTGGAGCGCGACCTCGCCGCGGCCGCGCAGGTGAACGCTTCCGGCGACGTGGAAGAGGCCGGAGAGCTCGGCGAGGCGATCGCAGTCCGACTCCGGTGCGATCGCCGCGAGCTCGGTGCGGAGGTCCTCGAGAGACACCCTCGAGCTCCAGGAGCCGGCGCTTGTACGCGAGCCCGAACGAGCCGTACGTCCCGAGCCCGTCCGCCGCGACGACGCGGTGGCACGGCACGAAGATGCCGAGCCGGTTCCGCGCACAGAAGCTTCCGGCCGCCCGCGCTGCCCCGGGAGCGCCGGCGAGCGCCGCCAGCTCGCCGTACGTCACGACCTCGCCGCGCGGGATCGCGTGCAGCGCCTCCGCGCAGCGTGTGAGGAACGGCGTGTCGAACTCGAGGTCGACCGGGACGTCCTCGAACGTCACCGCCTCGCCGGCGAAATAGGCCTTCAGCCGTTCGACGAGCTCGAAACGCCCTGCCGTGGGCGCGGTCGGGGACGCCTTCGGCAGCTCGTGCCAGACGACGACGCCGTCGGCGATGACGAGCTCCCCCACGCCCCATCCCTCGGCTTCGTAGGCCAGGTGCTCCGTCGACACGCAGCGAATCCTAGAATCGACCCATGAGCACTCACGCGATCTTCCACGCGCCCGAGCCGTACAACGAGCCGGTCCGCAACTACGCGCCCGGCAGCCCGGAGCGCGAGGAGCTGCGGCTCCGCCTGCACGAGATGGAGTCGAAGCAGATCGAGATCCCGCTCGTTATCGGCGGCGAGGAGGTCCGGACGGGCAACACCTTCGAGGCGGTCGAGCCGCACAAGCGGTCGCATGTCCTCGCAACCGTCCACAAGGGAGGCGCAACCGAGGTCGACCGCGCGGTCGCCGCCGCCGCCGAGGCGTGGAACGACTGGTCGCGGACGCCGTGGGAGGAGCGCGCAGCCATCTTCCTCCGCGCGGCCGAGCTGCTCGCGGGGCCGTGGCGCGCGACGCTCAACGCGGCGACGATGCTCGGCCAGTCGAAGACCGCGCACCAGGCGGAGATCGACTCCGCGTGCGAGGTCATCGACTTCTGGCGCTTCAACGTCAAGTTCATGACGCGGATCTACGAGGAGCAGCCGGTGTCGTCGCCCGGCGTCTGGAACCGCTTGGAGTACCGGCCGCTCGAGGGCTTCGTCTTCGCGGTGACGCCGTTCAACTTCACCGCCATCGGCGCGAATCTCCCGTCGTCGGTCGCGCTCATGGGCAACACCGTCGTGTGGAAGCCGGCGACGACCGCGGCGTACTCGGCGTGGTGGCTCATGAAGCTGTACGAGGAGGCCGGCCTGCCGCCGGGCGTCATCAACCTCGTGTACGGCAGCGGCGCGGAGGTCGGCGATCCCGCGCTCGCGCACCGCGACCTCGCCGGCGTGCACTTCACCGGCTCCACCGCCGTCTTCAACGACATGTGGAAGACGATCGGCACGAACATCGCCGCAGGCACGTATCGCAACTACCCGCGCATCGTCGGCGAGACGGGCGGCAAGGACTTCATCGTCGCGCACCCGTCTGCGGACGTCGACGCCCTCGCAACCGCGATCGTGCGCGGCTCGTTCGAATACCAGGGGCAGAAGTGCTCGGCGGCGTCACGCGTGTTCGCCCCGTCGAACCTGTGGCCCGAGCTGCGCGAGAAGCTCGCGCGAGAGGTGAAGAGCCTGCGCGTCGGCGACGTCGGCGACTTCTCGAACTTCATGGGCGCCGTCATCGACGGCGGCTCCTTCAAGACGCAGCGCGAGGCAATCGAGGAGGCGAAGTCCTCGAAGGGCACGTCGGTGCTCGTCGGCGGCGGCTACGACGACTCGGACGGCTGGTTCGTCGAGCCGACGGTCATCGAGACGACCGACCCGAACTTCCGCACGATGCGCGAAGAGCTCTTCGGACCCGTGGTGACGGCGTTCGTCTACGACGAGAAGCGTTACGCGGACACGCTCGACATGATCGACGCGGGTGCGCCGTACGGCCTCACGGGCGCGGTGTTCTCGCGCGACCGCGCGGCGGTCGAGCAGGCACAGGAGCGCCTCCGCTACGCGGCCGGCAACTTCTACGTCAACGACAAGCCGACCGGCGCCGTCGTCGGGCAGCAGCCGTTCGGCGGCGCGCGATCGTCCGGGACGAACGACAAGGCGGGCTCGATGTGGAACCTCATCCGCTGGGCGTCGCCGCGGACGATCAAGGAGACGTTCGTGCCGCCGACGGACTACCGCTACCCGTTCCTTCAGCCGGACGAGTAGCCGGCGGCTAGTCGTTCCGGCGGAACCCGGGCGGCCGGTGGCGCGACTGCGCGTCCGGCGCGGCGTTCGCGCCCTGCCACGCGACCGAGAAGCTCGCGCCGTCGGTCGACAGCGGCGACGGAACGGCCGATCCGAAGAAACCGCGCAGCTGGATGCCGGTCGACGTCCAGGCAGTGTCGGAGATCGTTCCCGCATGGCCGTTCGACGTCGCCGACGAACTGCTGAACGCGGCCGTCCCGAAGTCGGCGAGCGGCAGCGTCCGGCACGACGTGCGCCCGCACTGCGACGGCGCCTCGGCGATCCACTCGGCCGACGAGATGTCGAGCTGGTCGGGCGATGCCTGCGTGGAGAACGTCGCCGCGGTGGTGACGTCCGTGATCGTCAGCGTGACGAGCCCGGAGCTCACCGACACCTCGGCGGACATCGTGTCGCCGGCCCGGACCTGCATCGTGACCGGTAGCGACGCCGCCGGGAGGAGCTCGTACCACGCCGCATACACCGGATGGCCGTTCTGGCAGTCCGACTCGGTGCCGATCTGCTCGAGCCCGCTGTCGTTGCCCGCGTAGCCGCCGAGGCCGACCCAGAAGGCCGAGTACGTCGAGTCGAACGCAGTGCACGACACCGCCGGCTGGACCCACGTCCCCTTCACGTCGGTGAACGCCGCCCCGGAGGCTGCGTAGCCGGACCAGTTCGTGCTCGTCGAGAGGTCGTGGAAGAGCGTCGGCGCTCGGCGCGCCGCCCCGGCCGAGGCCGCGAACGCGAGTGCCGCCGCTAAAGCCCCGACGACGAGGGCGCCTGCTCTCATGACCCGATTGGAACCTTACGCCCTGAGAGCCGGCTAAGACTCTCGTACAGGTTCTGTAAAGCGCTCGCTCCCGGCGACGGCTGCCTCGAAGGCGGCCCAGCGGGCGGCGAACGCCTCGGCCTCGGCGATCGTCGAGACGAACAGCTCCTCGTACCAGGAGTGGTTGCGAAGGTCGTCCTCGATCCGGTGCAGCTCCACGCTGGGGAGGCTAGAGGGCCTGCGTAAACGATCGGTGAGGGCGCTGTAAGAAGTACAACAGGGCTGCGCCGGCGAGGACGGGCGTGGCGAGGACGACACCGGCGGTACGGACGCCGAGCGTCCCGGCGATCGTCCCGTCGAGCAGGCTGGCGGCGGGCCGGAGGCCGAGGAAGGCCACGCTCCACAGCGCCATGATCCGGCCCCGCTGGTCCTCGTGGACCTCGAGCTGGAGACGGCTCGTCGCCGACGTGTTCGAGGCGAGGTAGCCGAAGCCGGCGACCGCGAGGAACGCGAAGCCCGGCCAGATCGACGGGACGAGCGAGAAGCCGGCCACCCCGGCGCCGAGGAGCGACAGGGTGATGAGCATCCGCCGCCTCGATCCGGTGACGCGGCCGGCAAGGAGGAACGCGGCCGAGACGGCGCCGGCCCCGAACGCGGCGATGATGAGCCCGGACCACGTGTCGTGCCGATGGAAGGCGTGGGCGAACGCCGGCGCCTCCGTGTTGATCGGGTCGGAGGCGAAGCCGACCGCGGCGACGATGAGCAGGAAGGCCAGGAGCCGCGGCTCCGCCCGCACGAGCCGGAGACTCTCACGCAACCGCGTCTCGGCGCGCGATGCGAGCCGGCGCGGAGCCGGATGGACGACGAGCACCCCGGCGACGAGGAGCAGGTACGAGCCGGAGTTGATCGCGAACGCGATCGGGATGCCGAATGCGGCGATCACCGCCGCGGCGAGCGCCGGGCCGATCGCGCGGGCGAGGTTGAACGTCATCGAGTTGAGCGCGACTGCCGAGGCGAGCTCCTCGCGCGGGACGAGGTCGCCGACGAGGGCGAGCGACGCAGGCGAACCGAACGCGCTCGAGATGCCCAGGCCGATCGCACATGCCATGACGACCGGCACATGCGCATGCCCCGACCACGCGAGGGCTGCGAGCGTGCCGCTCAGCGCCGTCGACAGGAGCTGCGTCGCGAGCAGGACGCGCCTCCGGTCCATCCGGTCGGCGACGCTCCCCGCCCATGGCGCGAGCACGAGCACCGGGATGAAGTTCGAGAAGTTGAGGACGCCAAGGAGAAACGCCGAGTGCGTGAGCCGGTAGACGAGCAGCGCCGACGCGAGGTTCTGGAACCACGTTCCGCTCGCGGACGCCGCGTTGCCGATGAAGTACGGGCCGAAGTTCCGGTGCCCGATGAGCCGAAGCGCGGCCGCAGGCCCGGTCGCGGCTCGCAGCTCGGTCAGCGCCCCGCCTTGTGCAGCTGCGCGTAGATGCTCCGGGCCGTCTTCGCCGGAACGCCCGGGACGCCCTCGAGCTCCTCCGGCGCGGCGGCGAGCATCGCCTCGACGGAGCCGAAGTGCTGGAGCAGAGCGCGCCGGCGGGCCGGGCCGACGCCCTCGAGCTCGTCGAAGAGCGACGAGAAGCCGCGCGCCTCACGGCGCTGCCGGTGGAACCCGATGGCGAACCGGTGCGCCTCGTCGCGGAGTTGCTGGAGGAGCTGGAGGCCCGGGTTGTGCCGCGAGAGGACGATCGGGTCGGGGCGTCCCGGCACGAAGACCTCCTCGATCCGCTTCGCGAGCGCGATCACCGCGACGCGCGGCAGGTCGAACGCCTGCATCGCCGCGATCGCGGCGGAGAGCTGCCCCTTGCCGCCGTCGACGACGACGAGGTTCGGAACGGTCGTCCACGCCGGCTCGCCGACCGGATCCGCGATGCGCGCGAACCGCCGGGAGATCACCTCCGCCATGGCGGCGAAGTCGTCGGGATCGGAACCGGCGGTCTTGATCCCGAACTTGCGGTAGTCGGACTTCTTCGGAATCGCGTCCTGGAAGACGACCATCGAGCCGACCGGGTCCTGGCCCATCG
Organism: uncultured Actinomycetes bacterium; assembly: GCA_963802685.1. Classification (GTDB taxonomy): domain Bacteria; phylum Actinomycetota; class Thermoleophilia; order Gaiellales; family Gaiellaceae; genus Palsa-739. The sequence goes on along the minus strand of CAWDJG010000005.1, from coordinate 428,984 downwards.
CGTGCGAGATGTCGTAGCACTCGATGCGGATCGGGAGCGACTCGAGGTTGAGGGCCTCACGCAGCTCTTCGAGCGCCTCGACACGCCGTGCGCGCCGTTGCTCGGACTGCGCCTGCGCACCCGCGAGCACGTGGCGCGCGTTCTCGTCAGCCAGCTCCTGCAGCCGCCGCTTCTCGCCGCGCTCGGCGATGCGAATCTCGACGCGCGAGCCGCGGCGCTCGGACAGGAGCTCCGCCACCGCCGACAGGTCGCCCGAGTCGTGCGGGACGATGATCTGCGGCGGGACGCTCGGCGCGTTGCCGTAGTACTCGAGGAAGAAGGCCTCGACGATCGTCGTGAGGTCCTGACCGCCGACGTTCTCGAGATGGAACGAGTGGCGGTCGACCATCTTGCCGCCGCGCAGCGGAAAGATCTGCACGACCGCGCGATCGTCCTCGGCGGCGAAGCCGATCACGTCCGCCGTTCCGACCGACTGCCGCTCGACCGCCTGCCGTTCGACGAGATGCTGTACCGCGCGCAGGCGGTTGCGGTAGCGAGCCGCGTCCTCGAACCGCTCCTCGGTCGCGGCCTCGTGCATCTTCTGCTCGAGCTCGCGCTGGATCGGCCGCACGTTGCCGGAGAGGAACTCGATGACGCCGTCGATGATGGCGCGGTAGTCCTCCTGCGAGACGTATCCGACGCACGGAGCGAGGCACCGCTCGATGTGGAAGTCGAGGCACGGGATGCCGGAATGGCGTCCCGGCTTCGGTCCCTCGCACGGCCGGTACGGGAACACTCGGTTGAGGACGTCGAGCGTCTCGCGCACCTTCTTCGCGTTCGCGTACGGGCCGAAGTACCAGACGCCGGGCCGGTGCCGCTCGCGCGTGAACATGACACGCGGGAAGTCGTCCTCGACCGTGACGGCGATGTACGGGAACGACTTGTCGTCGCGGAGCCGGACGTTGAACGGCGGCCGATGGCGCTTGACGAGGTTCTGCTCGAGGTGGAGCGCCTCGACCTCGCTGCCGGTGACGATGACCTCGATGTCGGCGACCCTGTCCGGCAGCTGCCGTATCTGCACGCGGCCGTCGGCCGTGTTCTGGAAGTACGACCGCACGCGCGGACGCAGCGTCTTCGCCTTCCCGATGTAAAGAACTTCCCCGTCGGCGTCCCGGAAGAGATAGACACCCGGCTTCGTGGGCAATGCTTTGAGCTGATCGTGAACGCGCTCCGACACGGCCTGATTACCGTAGCCGCCCTCCTGGCGCTCACGCTCGCCCCGGCGGGGCGCGCCGGCGGCCCCGGCATGCTGCTCGGCGCGACCGAGGACGCCGTCCGCTCGACGAGCCCGGCGGTGGCGCAGAGGCAGATGGACCTGCTCGAGCAGGCGGGGTTCCGCGCCGTCCGGATCACGCAGACGTGGGCGCCCGGGGAGACGCACGTGTCGGCGACCGACGCCGTGATCCTCGAGAACGTCGTCGCGGCGGCGAAGGCCGACGGAATCGACGTGCTCGCAGCGGCGATGAACTACGGGAGCAAGACGACGCCGCTCACGGCCGCCGACCAGACGGACTTCGCCGCGTACGCCGCCTCGATGGTGAAGACGGCGCACCTCCACCACCTCATCGTCGGCAACGAGCCGAACCTCAACCGCTACTGGCTGCCGCAGTACGACGCCGACGGGAGCGACGCCGCGGCGGTCGCATACGAGTCGCTCCTCGCCCGGACGTACGACGCGGTGAAGGCGGTCGACCCGACGGTCGAGGTGATCGGCGGCGCACTCTCGCCGCGCGGCAGCGACGACGCGGCGGGGATCCGTCCCACCCACTCCCCAACCGCCTTCATCGCCGACATGGGCTCCGCGTATCGCGCGAGCGGCCGGACGGCGCCGATCATGGACGCGCTCTCGCTCCATCCGTACGAGGACCACTCGAGCATCGCGCCGGCCGACGGCACGCATCCGAACACGACGACGATCGCGCTCGCGGACTACGGGAAGCTCGTCGCCCTCCTCGGCCAGGCGTTCGACGGCACCGCGCAGGCCGGCTCGACGCTGCCGCTCTACTTCGACGAGTTCGGCGTCGAGTCGCAGATCCCGGCCGCGAAGCAGGCGCTGTACACGGGCGCCGAGGTGGCCGTGACGGAGCCGGTCGACGAGGCGACGCAGGCGGCGTACTACAAGCAGGCGATCCAGCTCGCGTTCTGCGACCCGACGGTGAAAGGGCTCTTCCTCTTCCACGCCGTCGACGAGAAGGCGCTGGCGGCGTGGCAGTCGGGCGTCTACTACCCCGACGACACGCCGAAGTCGAGCCTCGCGCCCGTGCGGGTCGCGCTGGAGGCGGCGCGCCGGGGAATCGTCGCCCAGTGCCAGGGGATGCGACTCGTGCCGAAGGTGACGGTCGTGCAGACGGGAGCCGTCCTCACGCTCACGTGCGACATCGACTGCTCGTTCGTCGCGCAGCTCTACCGGGGCGCCGGGAAGCTGCTCGTCTCGAAACGCGGCCGCGCGGTCGGCGGCCGCCCGACGACGCTGCCGCTGCGCGTGCCGGCGAAGACCGCGACGTACCGGCTGCGGCTCTCCGCGGTCGCGCCCGTCAATCCCGGGAAGGCCGTGCTGCTCCGGCGGACACTGGCGCCTGGGTAGCATTTCGCCCGTGGAAAGCGGTCAGTACGTCGCGTACTCGTTCTACCGCGTCGACCCCGCTTGGCGGCGGCTGCCGATCGACGAGCGCCAGGCCGGCAAGGAGGCATTCGCCGAGACGATCGAGGAAGCTCACGGAGCGCTTCGACGCGCTCCGCTGCTACACGACCACGGGCGTTCGGCCCGAGGTCGACTTCTTCTTCTGGAAGATCACGCAGCGCTACGAGGACCTGCTCGAGCTCGGCGCGGCGCTGAACGCCACGCCGCTCGCCGCCTGGCTCGAGACGCCGTACTCGTACCTCGCGACGACGAAGGCGTCGTCGTACACGAACGCGCGCCGCCCGCGGAAGATCGTCCCCAAGGGCTCGCCGTACCTCGTCGTCTACCCGTTCGTGAAGGTTCGGCCGTGGTACTCGCTCTCGCTCGACGACCGCCAGCGCGCGATGGACGAGCACATGCGCGTCGGCCACGAGTTCGAGACGATCCACAACCACACGACGTACTCGTTCGGCATCGACGACCAGGAGTTCATGACGGCGTTCGAGTGCGACGAGCCCGCCGATTTCATGCATCTCATGTTGACGCTCCGCGAGAGCGAGGCGTCCCGCTACACCGAGCGCGACACGCCGATCTTCGTCGGCCGCTACGTGTCGGTCAGGGCGGCGCTCGACGCGCTCGACGGCGCGTCCACCCGCGTCTCCGCCGGCTGACGCCGGCCGAGCGACGCGATCACGAGCCCGGAGAGGATCCCGGCGGCGCCGAGCAGTTGCAGCCACGACGGCGACTCCCCGAGGATGAGCGCCGCGAACAGGACCGTGCACACGGGCTGCAACGTGAGCGAGACCGACGTCACGACCGCGGGCAAGCGCGGCAGCGAGATGGCGATGAAGAGCCAGCCCAGTGCCTGCGACGAGAGCGCGAGGAGGACGAGCCAGCCCTGCGCCGACCACGACGGGGTCACGTCGAGGTCGCCGACGATCCCGCCGACGACGAGGCAGCCGACGGCGCACGCGAGCGTCGCGTCGAAGAGCGGCCCCGCCGGCCCGACGATCCCCCGCTGGCCGAAGCGCAGGACGAGGAGGAAGCCCGTGTACGCGAGTCCGGTGAAGACGCCGTAGACGGCGCCGAGGCCGGGGTTCGATCCGTACGCCCCGTTCTCGAGCGCGCCGGAGATGAGAATGACGCCGACGACCACGATCGGGATGGCGACGAGCGACGAGCGCTGCATGCGCTCGCGGAAGAGCAGCCAGGCGAGCAGCCCGACGAGCACGACCTGTGTGTTGCCGAGCACCGTCGCGAGGCCGGCGCCGACCTGGTCGATCGCGTTGTGCCAGAGGATGAGGTCGGCGGTGAAGAACAGACCCGCGAGCCATGCGAACGCGCGCGCCTTCAACGGGCGACGACCCCAGCGGCGCTGCTCCCAGCGTGCGATGGGCCACAGCGCCGGGAGCGCCCAGAAGCAGCGGAAGAACGCGCCGGTGGAGGGCGACACGTGCGAGAGCCGGAAGAGGATCCCCGAGAAGGCGATCGCTACCGCGCCGACGAGGACGGTCGCCTCGGGACGACGCGCCAGGGATCCGGGCGTCACTTAGCCGTACGTGTGCTGGTCGCGCCAAGTGCGCCACATGGCGAGGCCGGCGAGGACGAGGACGGCGACGAAGGCGAGGATCTGCGCCCCGTGCGCGCCGCCGTACCAGTCGACGCCGAGGTCGGCGACGGCGAGCACGGCCGCGCCGTAGAAGACGACGCGCGCGCGCATCGGCCACTCCGAGATCTCCGCCCGCCGCTCCCGCCACATGAGGAAGATGAAGAACGCGATCGCGAGGATGAATGCGACGCGGGCGATGATGAGCAGCGCGGTGAGCGTCGCCTCCAGCTGGAGGACGACGATGAGCGCGACGATCGCGAGGATGATGAGGAACCCTCGCACCGTCGGGTTGATCCGCGAGAAGAACGAGCTCATGTCCCGGTCATGTACGCCCGCACGGCAAGCGCTCCTGCCACCAGGGTAGCGCCGGCGAACCAGCGGAGCCGGGCGCGCCGGTCGGCGGGCGCGTACATCCACGGGGCGAGGACGGCGAGCAGCGAGAGCGTCCCGTACAGGTAGTGCAGGTGCTCGGGGGCGCGCTTGTGCTCGGAGAGCAGCAGCAGGCCGAGCGCGACCTGCGCGACGAGGACGGACTGCGCGAGGGCGAGCAGATGCGTGACGATCGACCGCGGCTCCCGCTTCCGGATGTATGTGATGCCGGCGACGAGGGCCGCGCCCCACGTGACCGCGAGCACGAGGAACGCGACGGTGTGGTGGATCGTCAGCATCGGGCCACCGATGATCGCATCTCAGCGGAGTACGCCCGCGGCGAGCGCGATCACGGCGACGAGACAGGCGACGACGCCGAAGGACACGGTCAGCGACGAGGCAGAGGCGATGCCGCCGATCACTCCCGGGGCGACGAGACCGCTCCCGTACGCGACGCCCGCGACGCCCGCGATGCTGCGCGCCGGGTGCGGGCCGACGCGTCCGGCAGCGGCGAAGACGAGCGGGACGACGAGCGCAACGCCCGTGCCGAGGAGCGCGAACCCGGCGAGCCCGACGCCGAGATCCGGAGCAACGACCACCGTCACTGCCCCCGCCACGGCGCAGATCCCGGAGAGGCGCACGGTCCGCACCGCGCCGAGCCTCCTGATCACATGGTCGCCCGCGAGCCTCACCGACGCCATCGCGACCGCGAACGCCGAGACGGCGAACGCGGCGATCGCCGCAGAGCCGCCGAGCTCCCGGCGGATGAAGAGCGCCGACCAGTCGGTTCCCGCCTGCTCGCCGAACACGGCGCACAGGCCGACGAGCCCGATGAGGAGGATCGGACGAGTCGGGAGCGCGAACGCCGGCGGCGCGACTGCTTCCCTCGCGGTGGCGTCCTCCATGACGTAGCGCGCGACGGCGATCCCGGCGCCGCCGAGCACGGCGGCCGTCACCGCGAACTGGACGCGCGCATCGATCCCGGCATGCGACGCGAGCGCGGAGACCGCGGAGCCGGTCAGGACGCCGACGCTCCAGAAGCCGTGGAGGCTCGACATGATCGACCGGCCGTACGCCTTCTCGACGAGGACGCCTTGCGCGTTCATCGCCATGTCCGCGAGGCCGGCGACAGCCCCGAAGGCGAGCAGCACGACGCACAGCATGACGAGCGAGGTCGGAAGCGCCGGCAGGACGAGGCTCGCGCACCAGGCAGCGATCGTGACGGCGACGAGCGGACGAAACGCGTAGCGGTGCGCGAGGCGGCCGGAGAACGGCATCGCGAGCATGGCGCCGATCCCCGGCATGAGCAGTGCGAGCCCGAGATGGCCGACGTCGACGCCGACGTGGGACGCGATCCATGGGATGCGCGCGGCGAAGCTCCCGGTCACGGAGCCGTGGACCGCGAACACGGCCGCAGTCGCGCGGCGTGCGCGCCGAGCGTCGGGTGCAAGCGCCGCAGCGGCCACGCTCCGACCCTACCCCGCAGCCTGGATGCCCTCGATTAGGCTTGGTCGCGTGATACGCGAAGGCGACCAGGCTCCCGACTTCACCCTGCGCTCCGACGCGGGCGACGAGGTCACGCTCTCCGCGCTGCGCGGCAAGCCCGTCGTCCTCTACTTCTACCCCAAGGACGACACGCCGGGATGCACGACGCAGGCGTGCGGCATCCGCGATGCCTACGGCGACTTCGAGCGCGCAGGCGCGGTCGTGCTCGGCGTCTCGCCGGACAACGAGAAATCGCACGTGAAGTTCCGGGACAAGTACGAGCTGCCGTTCCCGCTCCTCGCCGACACCGACCACGCCGTCGCCGAGGAGTATGGCGTTTGGGGCGAGAAGAAGTACATGGGCAAGACGTACATGGGCGTGAGCCGTTCCACGTTCGTCATCGACGCCGACGGCAACGTGAAGAAGGTCATGCACGGCGTGAAGCCGGCGACACACGCCGACGACGTCCTGGACATCCTCGGCTCGTAGGCGGCTCCCCCATCAAGGGGACAGGCGGCGTGGGCGGTCGCCCATGCGTTTCTGAAGATCGCCCTGGCTCTCGGCGCCTTCGCCGTGCTGCTGGTCGCCTCCGGCGCCGGCCTGCGCTGGGACTGAGACTCGTCCGACACCACACGCCCGGAGCGGGGCCGCCGAAAGCGGCCCGCTTCGTCAGGCGGACTCCACGGGCTCACGCGGTCGACGCAGACGCAGCTCCACCATGTCGACGACCTGGACCGACTCGGTGAACGCCTCGCTGTCGGCGGTGTAGCCGGCACATCCACAGCGGCCGATCGCAAGCCCGACATCGGATGGGACATTGGCCGTGCAGCGCGACTCGCCCCCGCCGAACGTGCCGCGGTGGTGCCTGCGAGCGTGGCCGCACCTCGCGCACGCCGGGGAGCCGTTGCACGTTCGGCATCCACCACCTTCGTGAACTGGGAGCAGATCGTCGGGGGCGCAGGTCGCGCCGCACATGCGACAGACAGGCATCACCCGAAGCATCGGCCGTCGTGACGTTCTCCTGAAGCCGCGCGGCCTTGCTCGGCGCTCAGTGAAGCCGGACGCGAATCACGAACCACGCGATGCAGACCGGGTTGCAGACCATCGCGGACTCGCGCACGGAGATCCCCCACACTTCGCACCGGAGCCACTCCCTCACGTGCGTTCGCGCTCCCGTCCGTGGACGACGAGCTTGCGGTTCTCTTCCGCCGCCTGCGGTGCGTTCCAGTAGAGGCGAAGCGTCCACGCCATCGTCGGCGGCGTCACGACTACGCCGTAGGCGAACAAGCCGACGATCACCCAGCGCAAGGCCTCGGGCATCGTCGTCCATAGGGACACGATGACCGCCACCGTCGCCGCGACGAACCAGACGAGGTGCAGGGACCACAACCAGGTCCGCCTTCCCCGAGGACGCGAACGTGGCAGCAACCACCCGGGCCAGCGCACCGCCTCGAGCCGCTCCGCCCATGCGACCGCCAAAGCGGCATCTCGCGGGTCACGCACGGCCCTTCCGGTCCGGATCGCGGCAACGAGATCCTTGCGACGCTCACGCGGAAGACGGCTCACGGCACGTCGTATGTCCCAGAGCGACAGCATCCCGTCCGCAGGCAGCTCCGCCACGCGACGACTCGACGGCCGCCCGAGAAGTGGGCGGCCTTCCATGCGGATGAGAGGACTTGAACCTCCACGGGGTTGCCCCCACACGGACCTGAACCGTGCGCGTCTACCAATTCCGCCACATCCGCGCGCGGCGGAAGTGTAGCCCGGGCTGGCACCGTGTCGCCGACTCGCGACGTACCATGCGCCGCCTGCGCCGGCGTCTCGCTCCTCGTGCTCGCTCGCTGCTCGGCTCGCTCGCGGTGCTGGCGCAGGCGCAGCCGTCGACGCAGCCTGCGACGGCCGGCGCGACCTCGTCGAGGTCGTCGTCACGCTGCCGCAGCCGCCGCTCGCGGAGGCGATCCTCCACGACCGCGGCGCTCGCCGCCGCGGCGACGACGCCGCCACAAGCTGAACCTGCGCGCGCCCGCGGCCGTCTCGTACCTCCGCACGCTCGCAGCGGCGCAGCGCGACGCTCGCAGAGCCGCGTCGACGGCCGCCGATCCCGGCCGCGCGTGTCCGCTGGCACTACGGCGTCGTCCTCGACGGGCTCGCCGTCGTCGTCCCCGCGCTCGCAGCTCGCCCGGCTCGAGGCCGATGCGCGGCGCGACCGTCTGGCCGAGGTCACGTACCACAGCCTCCTCGACCAGACGCCGCAGCTCATCGGCGCGCCGGCCGTGTGGGGCGCCGACGCTCGCCACCGCCGGCCAGGGGATGAAGATCGGGATCATCGACGACGGTCTCGACCAGACGCACGTCTTCTTCGACCCGGCCGAGCTTCAGCTACCCGGCCGGCTTCCCGAAGGGGAACACCGCGTACACGACGCCGAAGGTGATCGTCGCGCGCGCGTTCGCCCCCGCGGACGCCGCATGGAAGTACGCGAACACGCCGTTCGACCCGCTCGAGCTCCGACCACGCGACGAACGTCGCCGGCATCGCCGCGGGCGACTACAACACGATCGCGAACGTGCAGGGGAAGCAGTACCACGTCTCCGGCATCGCGCCGATGGCGTACCTCGGCAACTACAAGGTGCTGACCGTCCCCACCGACGGGTTCGGCCTCGACGGGAACTCGCCGGAGATCGTCGCCGGCGATCGAGGCGGCGGTCACCGACGGCATGGACGTCATCAACCTCTCGCTCGGCGAGCCCGAGGTCGAGCCGACGCGCGACATCGTCGTGCAGGCGATCGACGACGCCGCCGACGCCGGCGTCGTACCGGTCGATCGCCGCCGGCAACGACTTCGACGCCGACGGGCGCGGCTCCATCGGCTCGCCCGGCACCGCGCCCGAGGCGATCACCGTCGCCGCGTCGACGGAGGGCGACGCCGGCCCGGCGGACGAGATCGCCGAGCTTCTCCTCGAGCGGGCCCGTCGCCGATCTCGCTGCGGCATGAAGCCCGACGTCGACGCGCCCGGCGTCGACATCCTCTCCTCGCTCCCGCGCAACACCTGGTCGGCGCACGACTGGAGCGGGACGAGCATGGCGACGCCGCACGTCGCCGGCGCCGCCGCCGTGCTCGAAGCAGCGCCATCCGGACTGGACGGTCGCGGAGATCAAGTCGGCGCTCGAGTCGACGGGCGACCCGGTGCACATTCCCGGGACGACGTCGGAGGTCCCGTCCACGCGCGAGGGCGGCGGCCGCATCGACCTGCCGGCGCGCGGACGACCCGCTCGTCTTCACCGCGCCGACCGGGCTCTCGTTCGGACTCGTCAAGCCCGGGACCACGACGACGCAGACCTCTCAGACGACCGACGCGGGCGGCGGCGCCGACCCGTGGACCGTCTCCGTGCAGACACAGCTCGCGCCTGCGGGAGCGGCGCTCGCGCCGGCCGCGCCCACCGTCGTCGCGGGCAGTCCGGTCACGCTGACGCTCACCGTCGCCGCGACTGCGGCGCAGGGCGAAGCGGCAGGCTTCGTCCTCCTCACGCGGGGAACGGACGTCCGGCGTGTTCCGTACTGGTTCCGCGTCGAGTCGCCGAAGCTCGGCACCGAACCGGCACAGACGCTCACACGCGCGGGCGTCTACACCGGCGACACCGCCGGCAAGCCGTCGCTCGTCTCGTCGTACCGCTATCCCGACGACAGGGCCGGTCGCGATCGACCTCGGCGGGCCGGAGCAGGTCTTCCGGTTCGTGCTCACGCGACCGGTGGCGAACTTCGGCGTCGCCGTGACCTCACACGGCACGGGCGTCGACGTCGAGCCGCGGCTCGTCCGCGACGACGACGAGAACCGGCTCGTCGGCTACACGGGGCTGCCCATCGACCTGAACCCGTACTCGAACTTCGGCCACTCCGAGCCCGTCGTCGGGGCGGTGCTGCCCGCACCCGGCATCTACGACATCGTCTTCGACACGCCGGAGCGGCGCGCGCCCGGGGAAGTTCGCGTTCCGGTTCTGGATCGACGACACGACGCCGCCCTCCGTGCGCCTCGCCTCGAAGAGCGTCGCGCACGGGCAGCCCGTGCATCTCGCCGTGACGGACGCGGGCTCGGGCGTCGACGCGTCGTCGCTCATCGTGCGCGTCGATGGCCACGTCGCCGACCACGGGTTCCGCGGCGGCGTTCTCTCGGTGGGAACCGCGCGGCTCAAGGCGGGCAGGCACACCGTGCGAGTCGTGGTTGCCGACTACCAGGAGACGAGGAACATGGAGAACGTCGGGCCGATCCTCCCGAACACGCGGACGTTCACCGCGTCGTTCACCGTCCGCTAGCTAGCGGCGGTCGGTCTCTTCGATCGTCGGCAGCTTCGCGAGGTCGCGCTCGACGCTCGCGGCGAAGTCGTCGGCGTCGCTCTCGACCACGCGCAGCGCGGACTTCCGCTTGGCGCGGTGGCGGCGTCGGCGCGCGTCTGCCCCGATCCGCGGCGCAAAACGCGGCCATTCTGCTCCGGCAAACACCGCGACGGCAAGCGCGAGCAGGGCGATGTACAGCCAGCTCACGAAGCCGATCTTAGCGAAGGTCGGGCGGGCCGGGACTAGGCGACGGCCGCGCCGAACAGCTCCTCGAGCTTGCGCTGGAGGTACCCGAGGTAGGGCTCGGGATCGATCGGCCGAGCCGACCGCGCGCTGGAGCAGCTCCTCGGCTCGTACATGCGACCGTGACGGTGGACGTGCTCGCAGAGCCACTCGGCGAGCGGCGCGAACTCTCCCGCGCTCGAACTGCTCGTCGAGGTCGCCGAGGTCGCTCTCGGCGCGCTCCCAGAGCTGGACGGAGACGACGTTCCCGAGCGCGTACGTCGGGAAGTAGCCGAGGCTCATGTCCGACCAGTGGACGTCCTGGAGGACGCCGTTGGCGAGGTCGGGCGGGTGCAGGCCGAGGTACTCCACCATCTTCGCGTCGAACGCCTCCGGCAGGTCGCGCGGATGCGAGCCGGCCGCTCAGGAGCTCGCGCTCGAGCTCGAAGCGGAGGATGACGTGCAGGCAGTACGTGACCTCGTCCGCGTCGACGCGGCGCAGCGTCGGCTGCGACCTTGTTCAGCGCGCGATGGAACGTCTCGAGCGGAACGCTCGCGAACGGCCGGTAGCTCGCGCTGCAGGACGGGATAGAAGAACCTCCACGTCGAGAGGCTGCGGCCGACGAGGTTCTCCCACAGGCGGCTCTGCGACTCGTGGAACGCCGACGACACGCCGTCGGCGAGCGACGTGCGCGCGTACTCCGGGTCGACCTTGCGCTCGTAGAGCCCGTGTCCGAACTCGTGCAGGCACGACAGGATCCCGTGCACGTTGTCGTCGTCGAACCGCGTCGTGAGCCGGATGTCGCCGTTCGCGAGCGACGACCTCGAACGGATGCACCGTGTCGTCGAGCCGCCACGCCTCGTCGTCCATCCCCCAGCGCCTCCATGATGGCGAGCGAGACGCGACGCTGCGCGTCGTACGAGAACGTCCCGTGCAGGCACGAGTCGTCGACGGGTCCGGCCTCGCCGATCGCCCGGATCAGCGGGACGAGCCCGTCCTTCAGGCGCTCGAAGATCGCCTCGCACTCCGCCGTCGTCATGCCGGGCTCGTAGTCGTCGAGAACGACGTCGTACGGATCGCCGTGAGGCTCGTAGCAGTCGACGTACTCGCCGGCGCAGCTCGAGATTGCGCTCGAGGTGCGGCAGCATGACCGAGTAGTCGTTCTCGGCTCGCGCGCGCGGAGCCACGCCGCGGTAGCCGAGCGAGCCGGCGCGCGTCGAGCTCGGCCCGCAGCTCGGGCGGGACGCGGACGGCCTTCTCGTAGTCGCGACGCGCGACGCGGACGACGCTCGCCTCGAACGAGTCGCGCGCGTGCGCCTCCTCGAACGGGCGCAGCTCCTCGATCAGCTCGCCGAGCGCCGGGTCGACGCGCCGTTCGTGAGCGGCGGCCTCCACGGTCGCGCGCTGCTCCGCGCGCGCCTCGGCACCGGCGGGAGGCATCTTCGTCTCCTCGTCCCAGCCGAGAAGCGTCCCGGCCCGCACGAGATCGTCGATTGCCCCCAGCCGACGGAGGAGCTCGTCGAACCGGTCGTTCAAGCTCCCCGGGTTGGACTCGAACCAACAACCCTCCGGTTAACAGCCGGATGCTCTGCCAATTGAGCTACCGGGGATCGGCGGCGGCATTGTAGCCAGGCGTCAGGCGAACTCGCGGATGGCCGTGCGGATCTGGAGCGAGCGCGCTGCTGGAGGTCGACGCAGCCGGTCGTCGCTCGCGCGTCGGCGAGCTCCCGCTGGAGCCGTCGCTCGCGCAGGCGGAGCAGGAGCTGCTCCGCCGTCTGCTCGGTGATGCTCTCCTCGTCCGCCTGCGCGTAGAGCTCGGCGAGGAGCGTCGTGAGCTCGCCGTCGGCGGGCTCCTCGCCGAGGAGATGCGCCCGTGCGCGCCGGTGCAGCGGATCGTCGAAGTGCTCGGGCCCGAGCTCCGCGAGGATGCGCGCCAGCTCCGGATTGCGCGGCGACGCCCGCGAGCGCCGCCCGCTCGAGCCGCATGCCCGCGTCGAGCAGCCGCGGCGAGATGACGCCGGCCGTTCGCGCGCCCGTGCGCGGCGGCGCGAGGCCGGCCTGCGTCTCCGGCGGCAGGTCGAGGAGGTCGGCGGCGAGACGGATGGCGTCGAGGTGCTCGGGCGAGTCCGGCTGCGTACCGAGGAACGTGCTTGATCGCGCCGTACGAGGACTGCTTGTCGGCGGCGCGGTCGATGCAGCAGCCGCACCGGTGCACCGGGTAGCTCACGGGCGACGCGAGCTGCCGCTCGAACGCCGCCGGATCGTCGGCCGGATCGGTCCCCTTCGGGAGCGAGACGACGTTGACCTCGAATCCCTGCTTCACCGCGAGCTCCATCCCGCGCAGCGTCGCGTCCTGTCCGGCGGCGTCGGCGTCGAAGCAGAGATAGAGCCGCGTCGTCAGGCGCGCGAGCTCGCGCAGCTGCGCCTCCGTGAGTGCGGTGCCCATCGACGCGACGACGGGCTGGAAGCCCGCCTGGCGGAGCGCGAGCACGTCGGTGTTCCCCTCGACGACGACCGCGCGATCCTCTTTCGCGATCGGCTGGCGTGCGCCGTCGAGCCCGTACAGGAGGTCGCCCTTCTTGAAGAGGTCGCTCTCGGGCGAGTTGACGTACTTCGCCTGCAGCGGGTCGTCGTCGTGGAGCTTGCGCGCCTGGAAGCCGCGCACGTGGCCGCGCGCATCGGTGAGCGGGAAGACGAGCCGGCGCGCGAAGTAGTCGTTGCCGCGGCGGTTTGCGAGCCCGGCTGCGAGCAGCTCCTCCTGCGTATAGCCCTCCTGGAGCGCACGCCTCGCGAGCGTCGGCCCGCCGGGCGCGAAGCCGAGGCGGAACTGCTTGCACACGTCCTCGCCGAGCCCGCGGCCGGCGAGGTACTCGCGCGCGAACGCGCCGCCGTCGCTGTCCCACAGCATGCGCTCGTAAAACGCGGTCGCCCGCTCGAGCAGCTGCTCGAGGCGCTTGCCGCGCTCGCGCTTGCGGGCGGCTTCCGGGCGAGATCTCCTCGTAGTCGATCTCGACGTTGAACCGCTGCGCGAGGAACTCGATCGCGCCGACGAAGTCGACCTGCTCGAGCTTCTCGACGAACGCGATCGCGTCGCCGCCCTCGCCGCAGCCGAAGCACTTGAACGTGCCGCGCGCGGGTGTGACGATGAAGCTCGGCGTCCGCTCCTGGTGGAACGGGCACAGCCCCTTGTACGTGCCGCCCGTCTTCCGCAGCCGGACGTAGTCCTCGACGAGCGGCAGGATCTCGGTCGCCGACTTCACGGCCTCGACCGAGCTGTCCTTGATGCGCGCCATTACGAGTACGCGAGGGCGAAGCGGTCGGTCATGCCGGCGAGGTAGTCGGTCGCGTCCTCGAGGTCGTAGCCGCGCTCGTCGACGAGGTTCTCGAAGATGCGGCGCACCGTCGCGCGGATCGGAGCGTGCTCCTGCCGGAGGTACACGCGTTCGAACATGAACTGGCGGAGCGCGAGCATCGCCTCGCCGATCTCCTCGCTCTGCACGATGTCGCCTGCCCGCGCCGAGCGTCTCGACGAGGTCGTGCACGAGCGTGTCGATCCGGCGCGAGCCGGTGACGCCGAGGAGCGCGATCTCGTGCTCGGGCAGGTCGCCCTGCGCGAGGAGATCGGCGCGGATCGCGTCGTCGATGTCGTGGTTGATGTAGGCGACGCGGTCGACGATGCGCACGATCTTCCCCTCGAGCGTCTCCGGGTCGTCGTCGCCCGTGTGCTTGAGGATCCCGTCCCGCACCTCCCACGTGAGGTTGAGGCCCCGCCCCTCCCGCTCGAGCCGCTCGACGACGCGCAGCGAGTGCTCGTTGTGGCGGAAGCCGCGGCCGCCGCGCTCGCGCAGGAGCTCGTCGAGCGCCTGCTCCCCGGCGTGCCCGAACGGCGGATGGCCGAGGTCGTGGCCGAGGCCGATCGCCTCGACGAGATCCTCGTTCAGCCGCAGCGCCCGCGCGACGGCGCGCGCGATGCCGGTCGTCTCGAGCGTGTGCGTGAGGCGCGTGCGGAAGTGGTCGCCCTCGGGGTCGACGAATACCTGCGTCTTCAGCCGCAGCCGGCGGAACGCCTTCGAGTGGACGATGCGGTCGCGGTCGCGCTGGAACGGCGTCCGCAGGCGGCACTCCTCCTCGGGCAGATTGCGCCCGCGGGAGTCGTACGAGCGCACCGCGAGAGGCGAGAGCCAGCGCTCCTCGTTCTCCCGAACGAGGCTCTCGAAGGCATCGGCAACCCGACCGGCGAGCTCCGGCGACATGGGGCCAGCGTAGTGGCTGGAGCGGCTTGCGCAAGTGACCGCGGGGGACCTGGTACACGCGTCTAGCTCGGGTCCCGACCCGACCCCCCTTACCCGCCATCGATGCTATTTCCGAAGCTGTGACGAGAGCGTCACTGGTTCGGCTCAGATGATGATCGGGACCGTGCCGCCGTCGGCGCTCCACGCCGCGCCGGTCACGTAGCTCGCCCGCGGCGAGCAGAGGAACGCGATCACGGCGGCGATCTCCTCCGGCTCCGCCAGCCGGCCGAGCGGGCGGCCGGCGCCGACCTTCGCCAGCACCTCGTCGCGGTTTCCCTGCTGTTCGGCGAGACCGCCGGCGCCAAGCCATGCGCCGGTGGCGGTCGGGCCGGGCGTCACCGCGTTGCAGCGGATGCCGTCCTTCGCGTACAGGTCGGCGACGAGCCGCGAGTACGAGAGCATCGCCGCCTTCATCACCGAGTACTCCGGCATCGAGGCCGACGGCCGCTTCGCCGCCGTCGACGAGACGTTCACGATCGTGCCGGCGCCGCGCGCGCGCATCGCCGGCAGCGCGGCCTGCGTCGCCCGGATCGCCGTCATGAGGTTCAGCTCGAACGACGCCTGCCAGTCGGCGTCGGTGAGCTCCTCGAGCTTGCGGATGTCCGTCCCGCCGACGTTGTTCACGAGCACGTCGATGCGGCCGTGCCGCTCCTCGGTCTCGCGCACGACGCGCTCGGGCTCGCCCGGCTTCGTCAGGTCTGCCGTGATGTCGCCGCCGCTCCGTCCCGTGCTGACGACGACTGCGCCCTCGGCGCGGAGCAGCTCCACCGTCGCGAGGCCGATGCCGGCGGTGGATCCGGTGACGAGACAGACGGCGTCGCGCAGATCGAGATCCATAGCGCGGGTACAGTAATCGTCCGCGGCGGCTGAGCCGCCACGGACTCTTAGGTCGGCATCGCAAGCGACGCCTTTGACGCACGTGACTACGACTCTCCTCCTGGTTCGACACGGCGAGACCGACTGGAACGCCGAGCACCGCTGGCAAGGGCACACCGACGTGCCGCTGAACGAGCGCGGCCGCGAGCAGGCTCGCGCGCTCGCGGAGCAGCTCGCCGCCGAGCCGGTGGACGCGATCTACGCGAGCGACCTGAGCCGGGCCCGCGCGACCGCGGAGGCCGTCGCCGAGCGGCTCGGCCTGCCCGTGACGGTCGATCCCGATCTGCGCGAGATCGACGTCGGCTCCCGCGAGGGTCTGACCGGCGAGGAGGTCGGCGAGCGCGAGTGGGACGGCGAGCCGCAGGAGGCCCATGCCGAGCGCGTCCTCCGCGCGGTGCACCGAATCGGGGCCGCGCATCCGACGGGCCGTATCCTCGTCGTCGCCCACGGCGGGTGTCTCCGCCGCGTCCAGGAGTCGATCGACGCCGAGGTGGACGGCTGGTTCGGCAACTGCGTCCTGTGGCCGCTCACGTACGAGGACGGCAAGCTCCGGGCGATAGACTGACCACTCGGGTGGAGGACTACACGGGGAAGTACAAGGGCGAGCAGGTCGAGGTCGCACTCTTCGGCGGCGAGTACCAGGAGGGCGTCCTAACCGCGTACTGCTACGTCGACGAAGTGGCCCACATCGAGCTCAACGGCCACATCCTCGTCCCTCTCCAGAACATCGCCTCGCTCCACTGCTCGAGCCGCTGCGACGCGCCCCAGAACGACGACTGGCCGCCGCGCGGGCTGCTCGACGACGACGGCCGGGGCGAGCCCGAAGACGGCTGAGTGGCGCGCTGATCGCAGCGCGCAACATCGTGAAGGCCTGGCTGCTCCTGTTCGGGATCTGCGGCCTCTTCGCAGTCGTCGGCTGGGCGATCGGCGGGATCCGGCTGCTGTCGGTCTTCGCGTTCGCCGCGGTGCTGCTCGTCGGCGGCGCGTACTGGACGTTCGACCGGGCGGTGCTCGGGATGGTTCACGCGCGCGAGCTGCCGATCGCCGAGGCCCCGCTGCTGCACTCGACCGTCGAGCGCCTCGCGGCGCGTGCCGGCATCCTGAAGCCGAAGCTCTATCTCATCCCCGACGGGATGCCGCTCGCGCTCGCGACCGGTCGCGGGCCCACATACTCGGCGATCGGCGTCAGCTCCGGCGCCGTCGGCGCATGCCCGCCGGCCGAGCTCGAGGGCGTGCTCGCGCACGAAATCGCGCACGTGAAGCACCGCGACGTCGCGATCCAGACCGCAGTCGTCGTGCTCGCCGCGTCGATGATCGAGGCGACGCGCATCGGCGGCTGGCTGCAGGGAGCGCTCCTGTTCGTCTTCGGCCCGGTCGCGGCCGCGTGCACGCACCTCCTCCTCTCGCCGAACCGCGAGTTCGAAGCCGACCGCCGCGCCGCCGAGCTGTGCGAGTCGCCGCACGGGCTGGCGGACGCGCTCATCCGGCTCGACCAGGCCGCCGAGCTCGTGTCGTTCGCTGCGTCGCCGGCGACCGAGCCGCTCTGGCCGTTCAACCCGTTCATGGAGAAGGGGCTCGCGAAGATGTTCGTCACGCATCCGCCGATCGGCGATCGCGTCCGCCGGCTGCGCGCGCTCGACACGACTGACGTCGCGGCGTGACGATCACCTACCGGCGCCTCGATGCACACGAGCTCCCCCGCGTCAGCGAGATCGACCGGACCGAGCGGATCGGCACGCTGTACATCCAGCACGGAGTCGAGCTGGAAGCGGTCGCCGGCGAATTCGACGCCCCGGCGTGGCGCGCCGGCGGCGACGGCGAGCATTCGGTCGCGCACCAGGTCGAGGAATGCGAGCGTTGGGTGGCGGCGGGCGGGACGACGATCGGCGCGTTCGCCGGCGAGCGGCTCGTCGGAATCGGCATCGTCGTGCCCCACATCCGTCCCGGCATCGCGCAGCTCGCGTACCTCCACGTGAGCGACGGCTTCCGCGGAGCCGGCATCGGCGTGCACCTCGCCGCGGAGCTCGACCGGATCGCGCGCGACGCCGGCGACACGAGGATGGTCGTCTCGGCGACGCCGTCCGAGAACACCGTCGGCTTCTATCGCGGCCGCGGCTTCGAGCCCACGGCCACGCCGCTGCCCGAGCTCTACGCGCTCGAGCCGGAAGACGTGCACCTCGAGAAGCGGCTCTAGAACGAGAAAAGGCCCGCTTTCGCGGGCCCTTTCTCAAAGATAAATCGGCGGCGACCTACTCTCCCGGGAGGTTGCCCTCCGAGTACCATCGGCCCTGGCGAGCTTAACTTCTCTGTTCGGAATGGGAAGAGGTGTTTCCCCGCCGGTATGACCGCCGAACTGTCAAGGGGAGCGCCGAGCGCTGCACCCTCAAAACTCCATAGCGACTCCAGCCGGTGTTCAAATCAAGACCTCGGGCAATTAGTACGGCTCAGCTAAACGCATTGCTGCGCGTGCACCGGCCGCCTATCAAGGTCGTAGTCTCCGACCGCCCTTACTCCCTCTAGGGGATGGGAGCTCTCATCTCGAGGTGGGCTTCCCGCTTAGATGCTTTCAGCGGTTATCCCGTCCAGACGTGGCTAATCAGCAGTGCCGTTGGCACGACAACTGATACACCAGAGGTCTGTTCGTCTCGGTCCTCTCGTACTAGAGACGACTCCTCTCAAAGCTCCAGCGCCCATGGTGGATAGGGACCGAACTGTCTCACGACGTTCTGAACCCAGCTCGCGTACCGCTTTAATGGGCGAACAGCCCAACCCTTGGGACCTGCTACAGCCCCAGGATGCGACGAGCCGACATCGAGGTGCCAAACCCTTCCGTCGATGTGGACTCTTGGGAAGGATAAGCCTGTTATCCCCGGAGTACCTTTTATCCGTTGAGCGACGGCACGTCCACTAGTTACCGCCGGATCACTAAGGCCCGCTTTCGCGCCTGCTCGACATGTCTGTCTCGCAGTCAAGCTCCCTTATGCCTTTGCACTCTACGCACGATTTCCAACCGTGCTGAGGGAACCTTTGCGCGCCTCCGTTACATTTTAGGAGGCGACCGCCCCAGTCAAACTACCCACCTGACGCTGTTCCCGCCCCGGATTACGGCAGCGGGTTAGAAGCCCAGAACACGAAGGGTGGTATCCCAAGGGTGGCTCCACGAGGACTGGCGTCCCCGCTTCAAAGCCTCCCACCTATCCTGGACAACGAATCCCAAACTTCAACGTCAAGCTGTAGTAAAGGTTCACGGGGTCTTTCCGTCCAACCACGGGTATTCGGCATCTTCACCGAAACTACAGTTTCACCGGATCCCTCGTTGAGACAGCGCCCAAGTCGTTACGCCATTCGTGCAGGTCGGAACTTACCCGACAAGGAATTTCGCTACCTTAGGACCGTTCATTGTTGTTACTCAATTCGCCGAGCATTTCGGCGAATTCGGCCGATACATTTCTGATCGGCTCTCACAGTCGCCCGTGAGATCGGACTATCTCATCCCGTCGAGCTCATTGACGGGGTCGGCGTATAGTCTCCGAGGATTCTCGTTGCCGAGTAGCGTCTCTTTCCGCCGCGGTTCATCCCTTCACGGAGCTGGATGATCCGGACGTAGTCGGTGTCGCTCACGACAGGCTTGCTCAACAGCGCGACCGCGCTCCTGAACAGCCCGAAGTCGTTCGCCTTCTGTCCGACGAGCGGAAACCGCTCGAAAAACGGGATGATCCGGCCGGTGATGTCCAGAAGGCGGTTGACCTCCCAGTACCAGCCGTTGTTGCCGGCCCGCCGAAGCGAGCCGCATCCGAGCGTCTCGTGAACAGATCGAGCGGAGCCCGATCGTGCTGCGAGACGTTGAAGGCGGCGGAGAGCTTCCACTTCCGACCGTAGTCCGCGCGTTTGCGGCACACGATCATGAAGCTTCCCTCTCCGAGAGCGAAACCCGACAAGAAGCTTCCGAGCGAGCTCGGAATCGCTTCGACAACGAGCCTTTCCTGCTGATTGCCCGCACCCATCGCGTTGTCACTACGGTAAACGTCCGGTCGGACGTCACCGTGAGTAGCGTGGGATGCTCGGGTATTCCAGCATTTAGCCGACTTTTACAACTACCTGGTCGATAGTTACGGCCGCCGTTTACCGGGGCTTGGATTCAAGGCTTCGCCCGAAGACTAACCTCTCCTCGTGACCTTCCGGCACCGGGCAGGCGTCAGCCCCTATACGTCGTCTTACGACTTCGCAGAGACCTGTGTTTTTGGTAAACAGTCGCTTGGGCCGTTTCACTGCGGCCTCCTCGAGCTCGAGCCCGCGAGGGGCTTTCACTCTACCGAGGCGTCCCTTCTCCCGAAGTTACGGGACGATTTTGCCGAGTTCCTTAACGAGGGTTCTTCCGATCGCCTTGGTATTCTCTACCTGCCCACCTGTGTCGGTTTTGGTACGGGCACGACCAATCTCCCTAGGGGATTTTCTAGGAGGCATGGCTTCAAGCACTTCGGCCCCGAGGGGCCTCGACGTCCCGTCTCAGGCTTAACGGCCGGCGGATTTCCCTACCAGCCACCCTACGCGGTTGTCCCAGGTCGACCAACGCCTGGGTTGCCCTAGCCTACCCCGTCCCCCCATCGGTAATAGCGATTGGGACGTGGTACAGGAATATCAACCTGTTGTCCATCGCCTACGCCTTTCGGCCTCGGCTTAGGTCCCGACTAACCCTGAGCAGATTAGCTTTACTCAGGAACCCTTGGGCATTCGGCGGGCGAGTTTCTCACTCGCCTTTCGTTACTCGTGCCAGCATTCTCACTTCCCAGCGCTCCACGGCAGGCTTGCCGCCGCCGCTTCACCGCCCTGGGAACGCTCCCCTACCACTCCACGCAAGCGTGAAGTCCGTGGCTTCGGTTCCATGCTTGAGCCCCGTTACATTGTCCGCGCCCGACCACTTGACCAGTGAGCTGTTACGCACTCTTTGAATGGTGGCTGCTTCTAAGCCAACATCCTGGTTGTCTGTGCAATCGGACATCGTTTCCCACTTAGCATGGAATTAGGGACCTTAGCCGACGGTCCGGGCTGTTTCCCTTTTGAGCACGAAGCTTATCCCCCGCACTCTGACTGCCGCGCTCTGGAATAACGGCATTCGGAGTTTGCCTTACTTCGGTAAGCTGGTAGGCCCCCTAGGCAAAACAGTGCTCTACAACCGTTATTGAACGCGCGACGCTATACCTAAATATATTTCGGGGAGAACCAGATATCTCTGAGTTTGATTAGCCTTTCACTCCGACCCACAGCTCATCCCCGCCGTTTTCAACCGACGTGGGTTCGGTCCTCCACGGGGTCTTACCCCCGCTTCAACCTGGCCATGGGTAGATCACTCAGTTTCGGGTCTAGCTCCCACGACTGAATCGCCCTATTCAGACTCGCTTTCGCTACGGCTCCGTTTCCTTAACCTTGCCGTGGAAGACTAACTCGCTGGCTCATTATGCAAAAGGCACGCCGTCACGGAACAAGTCCGCTCCGACCGCTTGTAAGCACACGGTTTCAGGTGCTATTTCACTCCCCTTCCGGGGTACTTTTCACCTTTCCCTCACGGTACTAGTTCACTATCGGTCACCGAGGAGTACTTAGCCTTGCGGGGTGGTCCCCGCGGATTCCGACCGGGTTTCACGTGCCCGGCCGTACTCAGGTACTCGTCAAGGAAGGCTGCACGTTTTCGCCTACAGGGCCGTTACCTTCTGTGGCCTGGCTTTCCATCCAGTTCGGCTAACGCACAACTTTGTAACTTCCCGACCCGCCGGCAGACGGATCAAGACGAGCCCTACAACCCTCACGCAACAACGGCTGCCGCCTATCACGTTGCGCAAGTTTGGGCTCTTCCCCTTTCGCTCGCCACTACTCAGGGAGTCGAGGTTTCTTTCCTTTCCTCTGGGTACTTAGATGTTTCAGTTCCCCAGCTTGCCTCCCGCACCCTATGTATTCAGATACGGGTACCGCCGCATTACCAGCGGTGAGTTTCCTCATTCGGAGATCCCGGGATCAGTGACTGGTCAGCGTCTCCCCCGGGCTTATCGCAGCCGCCCACGTCCTTCATCGGCTCTCGGTGCCAAGGCATCCACCGTGTGCCCTTGTTCTCTTGATCAGAAGAACACCGGT
This sequence comes from uncultured Actinomycetes bacterium, assembly GCA_963802685.1. Taxonomy (GTDB): domain Bacteria; phylum Actinomycetota; class Thermoleophilia; order Gaiellales; family Gaiellaceae; genus Palsa-739. The sequence goes on along the minus strand of CAWDJG010000005.1, from coordinate 407,014 downwards.
ATAGATGTCGCTATGGAGTTTTCAAGGTGCGCGCGGCTCGATGCCGCCCCACACAGAGAACGCCGGCCCGAGGGCCGGTCTCTCAAAACTCAACAGCGTGGTCGACGTCGAGGTCGACGTAGTTCTAGGCGAGCTGAATAGCCGGACGGCCGAGGCCATCGACGGGTTCAGCGCCTACCGGCGTGTAACACCGGATTCCCTAGAAAGGAGGTGATCCAGCCGCAGCTTCCGCTACGGCTACCTTGTTACGACTTCACCCCAATCATCGACCCTACCTTCGACGGCTCCCTCCCTTGCGGGTTGGGCCACCGGCTTCGGGTATTGCCGACTTTCGTGGTGTGACGGGCGGTGTGTACAAGGCCCGGGAACATATTCACCGCGGCATTGCTGATCCGCGATTACTAGCAACTCCGCCTTCATGGAGGCGAGTTTCAGCCTCCAATCCGAACCGGGACCGGCTTTATGGGATTCGCTCACCCTCGCGGGTTTGCAGCCCTTTGTACCGGCCAATGTAGCACGTGTGTAGCCCAGGACATAAGGGGCATGATGACTTGACATCATCCCCACCTTCCTCCGATTTGTCACCGGCAGTCTCCCATGAGTCCCCGTCTTTCACGCTGGCAACATGGGACAGGGGTTGCGCTCGTTGCGGGACTTAACCCAACATCTCACGACACGAGCTGACGACAGCCATGCACCACCTGTGCACAGGCCCCGAAAGGCTGCCGAATTTCTCCGACATTCCTGTGCATGTCAAGCCCTGGTAAGGTTCTTCGCGTTGCGTCGAATTAAACCACATGCTCCGCTGCTTGTGCGGGCCCCCGTCAATTCCTTTGAGTTTTAGCCTTGCGGCCGTACTCCCCAGGCGGGGTGCTTAATGCGTTAGCTTCGGCACGGAAGGAGTCGACACCTCCCACACCTAGCACCCATCGTTTACGGCGTGGACTACCAGGGTATCTAATCCTGTTCGCTCCCCACGCTTTCGCGTCTCAGCGTCAGTACCGTCCCAGAGAGCCGCCTTCGCCACGGGTGTTCTTCCCGATATCTGCGCATTTCACCGCTACACCGGGAATTCCACTCTCCTCTTCCGGACTCTAGTTTCACGGTTTCCACCGACAGCTCGAGGTTGAGCCTCGAGTTTTCACAGCGGACCTGTGAAACCGCCTACACGCTCTTTACGCCCAATAAATCCGGACAACGCTTGCCCCCTACGTATTACCGCGGCTGCTGGCACGTAGTTAGCCGGGGCTTCTTCTGGAGGTACCGTCACCCTCTGGGCTATTAACCCGAGTGGCTTCGTCCCTCCTGAAAGAGGTTTACAACCCGAAGGCCTTCTTCCCTCACGCGGCGTCGCTGCGTCAGGCTTTCGCCCATTGCGCAAGATTCCCCACTGCTGCCTCCCGTAGGAGTCTGGGCCGTGTCTCAGTCCCAGTGTGGCTGATCGTCCTCTCAGACCAGCTACGGATCGTCGCCTTGGTGGGCCGTTACCCCGCCAACAAGCTAATCCGCCGCGGGCCCGTCCATGGCCGGAGGCCGAAGCTACCTTTTCCATTCATCCCCGAAGGGCGAATGGGCTATCCGGTATTAATCCGAGTTTCCCCGGGCTATCCCGGTGCCAAGGGTGGGTTACCCACGTGTTACTCACCCGTTCGCCGCTGTCCCCGGACCCGAAGGTCCGGTTCTCGCTCGACTTGCATGTGTTAAGCGCGCCGCCAGCGTTCGTCCTGAGCCAGGATCAAACTCTCCGTGAAGATAGTTCGCCGGCCGAAGCCGACGAGTCTTTTTCACCTTGAGCTTGTGCTCAAAGTCCACCTCTTGGCATCGCAAGCGACACCGCGAGGTGAGACAGGTTTCATCTAGACGGGTCGCAAGCGACCCGTTCTCGACGTAAACGCACGCTGTTGAGTTTTCAAAGACCGGGCCGTCGTTGCGGCGTAAAAAAGGCCCCGACTCGCGCCAGAGGCCCAAGGATGCTCGGAGTTCGTTCCCGAATCGTCCTAGAAGGGCGCTCCAGTTCGGTCGTTTGCAGGGACTTTCCTACACCGCCTCTCGGGCAGCCGGGGGATTGTAGCAAGGTATGGCCCCGCGTCAACCGCGGACAAGCCGCAAGAAGCGCCGTTTTCCCGCTTGGAGCGTGGCCCCGTCGAGCTCGGCCCACGCCACGTCGTAGCCGGGCACCGGCGCACCGTCGAGCTTGACCCCGCCCTGGTCGATCGTCCGCCGCCAGTGGCTCGTCGACTCGCCCAGCGTGGCGGCGAGAAAGGCCGGCAAATGGAGCGGATCCGAGCCCTCGAGCCGCACCTCCTCGACCTCCTCCGGCGCCTCGCCCCGGCGGACGACGCGCGCGAAGTGCTCCTCGGCGGCGCGCGCCGCCTCCTCCCCGTGCGACCGCGCCACGATGCGGCGCGCGAGCGCGAGCTTCGCCTCCATCGGCTCGCCCGGACGGGACCGGCTGCTCGGCGACGAGCCGCCACCAGTCGGCGAGCATCGAGTCGGGGATCCGCATCGTCCGCCCGAACATCTCGTCCGGCGCCTCCGTCAGCGCGATGTAGTTTCCCGACGGAGCAGCTCATCTTCTCGCCGTCCCACGAGAGCAGCAGCGGCGATCGTCAGCGCAACCTGCGGCTCGAGCCCGTACGCCTCCATGACGTCGCGGCCCGCGAGCAGGTTGTAGAGCTGGTCGGTGCCGCCGAGCTCGACGTCGGCCTCGACCGCGACCGAGTCGTACGCCTGCATGAGCGGATAGAGGAGCTCGGACACGGAGATCGGCTCGCCGGCGCGGAAGCGCTTCTCGAAGTCGTCGCGCTCGAGCATCCGCGCGACCGTGATGATCCGGCCGAGGCGCACGACGTCCGCGTACGAGAGCTTCGACGAGCCACTCGCCGTTGTAGCGCACCTCGAGCAGCTCGGGATCGTCCCGCATGATCGACCTTCGCCTGGTCGAGGTAAGCGCTGCGCGTTCGCGTCGATCTCCTCGTCGGAGAGGATCGGCCGCTCGGCGGAGCGTCCCGACGGGTCGCCGATCCGCGTCGTGTAGTCGCCGATGATGAGCACGGCCTTGTGGCCCTCGTCCTGGAAGGCGCGCATCCGCTGGAGCGGGATGCCGCTGCCGACGTGGATGTCGGGCGACGTGACGTCGATGCCGAGCTTCACGCGCAGCGGGCGGCCGAGCTTCAGCTTCTTCTCGAGCTCGCCCTCGGGAAGCACGTTGACGGCGTTGCGCGTCAGCTCTGCGATGCTCACTGGAGCTCCAGCCGCGGGATGTCGCCCGCCGGCTCGAAGCCGAACACCTGGCCGACGAACGACAGCGTCGCCTCGAGCGAACGGGCGACGTTCTCCTCCTTGCGGAAGCCGTGGCCCTCGCCCTCGAACGCGATGTACGCGTGCGGGATGCCCTTGCGCTCGAGCACCTCGACCATCATCTCGGCCTGCGCCGGCAGCACGACCTTGTCGTCGAGCCCCTGGAGCAGCAGCATGGGCCGCTCGAGCTGCTCGACGAAGTGGACGGGCGAGCGCGCGCGGTAGAGCTCGGCCTCCTCGGGATACGGCCCGATCATCGAATCGAGGTAACGCGACTCGAACTTGTGCGTGTCGAGGGCGAGCGCCTCCGCGTCGGCGACGCCGAAGTAGCTGACGCCGGCGGCGAACGCCGTCGGGTCGAAGACGAGCGCGCACATGACGACGTAGCCGCCGGCGCTGCCGCCCTCGACCCACGTCTGCGCCGGGTCGGCGTCGCCCTCGGCCGCGAGGTGCTTTGCGGCCGAGACGCAGTCCTGCCAGTCGATCTCGCCCCAGCGGCCGTTGAGCAGGCGGCGGTACTCGCGCCCGAACCCGGTGCTGCCGCGGTAGTTGACGTCGACCGTGGCGATGCCGCGCTGCGCGAAGTACTGCACCTCGATGTCGAAGTGCGGCGAGACGTGCGCGGTCGGCCCGCCGTGGGCGGTGACGCGGACGGGCGGCGCCTCGCCCTCGGGGCCCTCGGACCCGGCGTTCGCGGGCGGGTAGTAGAACGCGTGCGCGGTCTCGCCGTCGCCGGTCGGGAACTCGATCGCGCGTGGCACCGAGATGGACGCCGGGTCGAGCTCGAAGGCGAGCGACCGGTGGAGGATCTCCTCGCGCCGGGTGACCGGGTCGTACGACACGAGCGAGCTCGACTGCGTCGGCGAGCCGGCCGCGAAGACGACGCGCCCGTCGCCGGACGCGATCGCGTTGGCCGAATACGACGTCCAGGCGAGGCCGACGTCCTCGAGCGAGCCGCCTTCGACGAGGCACAGTGAATCCACCGCGTTCCTCGTGACGACGCAGGCGATGCGGCCGTCGTCGAGGAACACGTACCTGCTCATGCCGAACACCCACGCGGGGAAGCCGATCTCCGCGTCGGCCAGCGTCGTCAGCGCTTCGCCGTCGCGGTAGATGTTCCACCAGCCGGTGCGATCCGAGCAGTAGTGGAGCCGCCCGTCCGCCGACCAGCGCGGGTCGATGACGGACTCGGACGGCCCGCCGGCGACGACGTCGCCGTCGAGGTAGAGGAGCGTCCCGTCCCACGGCATGTTCGGGTGGTCCCAGGCGAGCCACGCGAGCCGCTCTCCGGACGGATCGAGGCGCGGCGCCATGTAGAAGTCGTGCCCCGACTGGATGATCGTCGGCTCCGCCGAGCCGTCGGCCGGAAACGAGACGAGCTCGTTGTGCACCTCGCCGGCCTCGTGGCGCTCGCGGACGCAGACGATCGTCGCGCCGTCCGGCGTGACGACGCCGTCTGCGTAGCGGAGCGCGTGCGCGGCCGCCGGCTCGGGCGTGATCGGGACCACCGCGGCGCCGTCGACGCGATAGACGCGGCTGTCCGAGAACTCGGAGTAGAAGACGGTGTCGCCGTGGTACCAGACGGCGCCTCCGCCGTACTCGTGCACGCGCGTCCGCGCGTTCGAGCCTGCCGGTGTGAGGTCGCCGGCCGCGGAGTCGACGACGACGGTGCGGCCTCCCTCGTGCGCGCGCGACTCGGTCCAGCGCACACGCCCGCCGCCGGCGTCCAGGTCGGCGAAGCGGCGACCCTGCGCGCGCGCGACCGTGAGCGCGTCGAGGGACGACGGCCAGGTTCCGTAGGGGCGAACGGTCACCGGGGCGAGTCTAGAGATGCAGTGCGGCGGCCGTGTACCACACGCCGAACGCAAGGCTCGCGACACCGAGGTACGGCGCGATGCGCAGTGCCCATTCGCCGGAGAGCGCGCGGCCGAAGCCGGCGGACAGGAACGCCATCGACACCGCCGTGCCGGCGGCGAAGACCGCGAGACCCGCGAGCGCGACGCTCCGCTGCGGGATGGCCGCGAGCAGGAGGATGCCGATACCGGCGCTGCCGCCCGCGCCGTGCACGAGGCCGATCGCGTACGCGGTCGCGTGCGAGCGGACGCGCGCCCGCGTCCGGAGCGCGCCGGAGAGCCAGCGGGCGAGCAGCCACACGGCGAGCGCGACGATGAGCACGCCGACGAGCGCCTCCGCTCCCTGCTGGACCCGCTCCGGCAGGTAGACGCGCCAGAGGACGATCGGCAGGCCGAGGACGAAGAGCGACGTCGCGTGCCCTCCGCCCCACGCGAGACCGAGACGGCCGGCCGACTGGATGGGGAGCTCCTTGCCCGTCGCGAGCGTCGTCACCGCCGCGAGATGGTCCGGATCGCTCGCGTGCCGCAGGCCGAGGAGGAGCGAGACGGCCAGGACGACGAGCAGCGTCCCGCCGCTCGAGAGCCCCGCGACCGCGTGGTCGAGGCCGAACATGAACCCATCGTCGCCGGAGCGGCGCTCGGCCGGCATCGGGACAGGCCCGCAGCCCGGCCGCGTGGAACCCGCGACTAGACTGCCCTCCGCTCCGTGCGGCTGCGCAGACATCGGTCCGAAGCTGCGGGGACGCGCCGGCCTCGGCGCCGGATCCGCAAGCTCCGCCTCCTGGCGCTTCTCGGCGTCCTGGCCGTCCTCGGCGTAACCGCGTTCTCGTACGGCGTCGTCTTCGCCGTCGGCCAGCAGCTGAACGGCCTCGATCCCCTCCGGCAGCAGCGCGAGCAGGTGGACGGCTACGTCTACGCGTCGGACGGGCACACGATCCTTGCCGTCCTGCGCGGCTCGCAGAGCCGCGTGCTCGTCCCGTCGAGCGCGATCTCGCCGTGGATGAAGCAGGCGATCGTCGCCACCGAGGACAAGCGCTTCTACCAGCACCGCGGCGTCGACATCCGCGGCCTCGCGCGCGCCTTCTGGAACAACGCGCGCGGACGAGCCGTGCAGGGCGGGTCGACGATCACCGAGCAGTTCGTGAAGAACACGCTCACGGGCAACCGCCGCTCCGTCTTCCGGAAGCTGAAGGAGGCGGCGCTCGCGTGGCAGCTCGAGCAGAAGTGGTCGAAGGACCGGATCCTCACCGGGTACCTCAACACGATCTACTTCGGGAACGGCGCCTACGGCGTCGAGCGCGCCGCCCGGACGTACTTCGGCCATGGGGCCGCGAAGCTCACGCTCTCGCAGGCTGCGCTCCTCGCCGGCATCCCCGAGGACCCGACGCTCTACGACCCGGTCGCGCATCCCGTGACGGCGGAGGCCCGGCGCACGACCGTCCTCCGCCTCATGCTCGAGCAGCACATCATCGACCCACTGCGCTACCGCCGTGCCGTGAACGCGCCGATGCCGAAGCCGCAGGACGTCCACCTCTCCGGCGTCCAGGGTCAGGTGCCGTACTTCGGCGAGTACGTGAAGGAGCAGCTCATCGACCGCTTCGGTGCGGGCAAGGTCTTCGGCAGCGGCTTTCGCGTCTACACGACGATCAACCTGAAGCTCCAGGACCTCGCGCGGCAGGCGGTGCAGAAGTGGCTGCCGAGCGCAGACGGACCGCAGGCGGCGCTCGTCGCGATCAACCCCACCGACGGCAGCGTGCTCGCGATGGACGGCGGCCGGAACTTCCACGTCAGCCAGTACAACCTCGCCACCGCGCGAGAGCGGCAGACCGGGTCGGCGTTCAAGCCATTCGTGCTCGCGACTGCGCTGCGCAAGGGCATCTCGCCACAGACGACGTACGTGTCGAAGCCGACCTCGATCTTCATCGGGGACAAGTACTGGAGCGTGCACAACTACGAGGGCGAGTACCTCGGCCCGATCGATCTCACGAAGGCGATCGCGGTCTCGGACAACTCCGTCTTCTCCCAGCTCACACGGGACGTCGGCCCGTCGAGCGTCGTGCAGACGGCGCACTCGGTCGGCATCACCGGCCCGTTGCAGAGCTACTTCGCCATCGGGCTCGGCGTCGAACCCGTGAGCGTGCTCGAGATGGCGCGCGCGTACGCGACGTTCGCGAACGACGGCCTCCGCGTCGACGGAACGGTGTTCGGCAACGAGCCGCGGGTCGTGACGAAGATCGAGAGCGACCGCAAGACCGTCGTGTACGCAAACGTCCCGAAGGGCGTCCGCGCGCTGTCACCCGACGTCGACGAGCTGCTGACGCAGCTCCTGCAGGGCGTCGTCACGGGAGGCACCGGAACGGCGGCGGCGATCCCCGGCCGCGTCGTCGCCGGCAAGACGGGGACGACGGAGAACTACGGCGACGCATGGTTCTGCGGCTACACGCCGCAGCTCGTGACGTGCGTCTGGGTCGGCTATCCCGACAAGCTCGTGCCGATGCTGCACGAGTTCCACGGCGCCCCCGTCGTCGGCGGCACGTTTCCGGCGCTCATCTGGAAGACGTTCATGGAGTCGGCGCTCACGGCGATGAACACGCAGCCGAAATCGTTCCCGTCGCCGCCGTACCTCTCCGCCGTCGCGCGACGCGTGACGTACCGCAACGGGAGGATCGAGCTCGACAACGGCCTCTGCAGGACGACGTCGCTCATCGACTACTTCGCGGGCGACGGCCCGGCGAGGACGGCGGACTGCAAGCGCAACGAGGTCGACGTGCCGGACGTCGTCGGCTCGACGCTGACCGCGGCGCGCGCGCGTCTCGAGGCGCAGCCGCTCACGCCGCAGCTCGTGTACAAGCCGGCGACGGCGGGCCAGCGCGTCGGCGTCGTGCTGCGGCAGTTCCCGAAGGGCGGAACGCTGTCGTCGTTCGACAAGGTGACGCTCGTGCTCGCGAAGCCGCTGCACGGGCTCGTGCCGCAGACGGTCGGGCTGACACTCTCGGCCGCGCGCAGGAAGCTGACGCACCTGAAGCTCGTGACCTCGGTCGCGTTCGGCTCCGGCCGCGCCGGTCGCGTCGTGTCGCAGAGCCCGCGCGCAGGCGTCGCGGCCGCGCCGGGCATGAAGGTGCTGATCGTCGTCGCCCGCGGCTAGGCCGTGGTGAAGCTCCACGTCTTCGTCTGCGAGTCGTTCGCGCCGGCGACGGTGACAGTCGCCGTGTAGCGCGTGTGCGGCGCGAGCGGCGCGACCGGGATGAAGAAGTATGCGCCGGGCGAGACGTACGGCTTGATCTTCGGATGTTGCGCCGCGTCGACGATCCGGATCGTCACGGGGCCGTGCGGCCCGCGCAGCTTCGCGGTCGCGAGGTGGAGCGGCCCGGCGAACTGCCACGGACCGACCGAGAACACGTAGATCGTCGGCCCCGTCGTCCGGCCCTGCGGCAGCCCGACGACGTCGCCGGGCGACGCCGGCCACTCCCCGTGCACCGTCTGGCTCGTGACGACGCCCGTGCGGCCGTTGCCGGGATACGTGAAGAGCGTGTCGCTCGTGAACTGCCTGCCGTAGCCCATCGCAATCTCCATGCACACGCGGCGGCCGCTCTCGAAAGCGCCGATCTGCATGAGACCGGGGGCCATGAGGGTCGCCATGTGCAGCGGCAGGTTCTCGAACGGGTTGCCGTACTCCCAGCCGGAGGTGTACGACTGGTCGCCGCCCGCCCCGGCGAGCTGGCCGTCCTTCGTGAAGCCGGGCTTGCCGGGCGTCTCCTGGTGCGTCCAGGTGATGCCGTTCAGCTCCTCGTAGCGCACGTGGTGCTGGCAGCCCGTCGTCCACGACGCGTTGAGCGCAATCCCGCCCGGGATCCCGTTCGCGACGCGCTGCGCGTTGAGCTTGGCGACGATCTGCCCCGGAGTCACCGCCGCCAGCACGGCCGCGAGGAGGAGGCGCATGCGGCGATCATCTCACGGCATCCGACGGCTGAGAAACGGCGAGCCCGCGAGGCCGTAGCGCCACGCGTGCTCGACCGCCTTCGTGATCCCGATCCGCGTTCCGGTTGCGATCTCGGGCGGCTCGTCGCGTGGAAGGAGCGCGAACGGCGGCTCGTCGAGCGGGAGCCCGTCGTGCCGGCGGTCGATCCCGAGCGCCTGGCAGAGCTTGCCCGGCCCCGAGCACAGCGCGCGTAGATCCTCCACCCCACGCCGCGCGCGCATCGCGTCGATGCCGGCGGCCGGCTCGAGCGCGCGGATGAGAACGGCCTCCGCGCGGCCGGGCACGTCGCAGACGAAGTTGATGCACCAGTGGATGCCGTACGAGCGGTAGACGTACGCGTACCCGGGCGGCCCGAACATGACGGCGTTCCGCGGCGTGCGCCCGCGGAACGCGTGGCTCGCGGGATCCTCCTGGTCGTACGCCTCGACCTCCACGATGGGTCCGCCGACGCCGTCGACGAGGAGCGTCACGCCGATGAGGTCGGGCGCCACCTCGTGGACGGAGCGGGCGAAGAACTCACGCGGGAGCGCGTTCACGGGCGTCGTAGCGAAGAAGGATCGGGAACAGCATGGTGACGACGAGCGTGCCCACGATGCAGCCGATGCCGCCGGAGACGATCGAGAGGCGAAGGCTCGTCAGCTGCGCGACGAGGCCTGCCTCGACGTTGCCGAGCGACGGCGTGCTCGCGACCTGCGCGAACTCGATCCCGCCGAGGCGGCCGCGCATGTAGTCCGGCGTCACGGTGAGGACGATCGTCGACCGGAAGATCGCGCTCACCTGGTCGGCGGCACCGGCGACGCCGAGCAGCAGGAGCGCGAACCACAGCGTGTGCGTGAATCCGAACGCCGTGATCGCGGCGCCCCAGCCGCAGACGGACAGGACGATCGCGCGGCCCTGCCGGCGGACGCGCATCGCCCAGCCGGAGAAGAGCGAGATGAGGAACGCGCCGACGGCGGGCGCCGCGAAGAGGTAGCCGACGGACGCCGGATCGCGAAAGACGTGCTGCGCGAGCGCCGGGAAGAGCGAGCCCGGCATGCCGAGCACCATCGCGAGGGAGTCGATGAGGAAGAACGAGAGCACGAGGTGCTGGAGCCGGAGGTAGCGGAAGCCCTCGACGAGCGTGTCGAAGGTCATGCGCGGCGCGCCCTCCTGTGGCGGTACCGGCGGCAGGAGATACGTCGCGATGAGGGCGACGAGGATGCCCGCGAGCGAGACGCCGTACGTCCACGCAAAGCCGATCGTCGTGATGAGCACGCCGGCGATCGCCGGGCCGAGGACGAGCCCGAGGTTGTTGTAGAGGCCGTTCAGCGCCGCCGCGGCGGGCAGCTGGTCGAGCGGCACGAGCCGCGCCGTGAGCGAGCGCGTCGCACCCGCTCCGAGCGAGAACGACGACCACGCGACGAAGCCGAGGACGAAGACGAGCGCGACGCTCCGGCTCCCGGCGGCAGACATTGCGACGAACGCGGCGCACGCGACGGCCATCCCGGCGGTGCTCCACACGAGGAGGCGGCGCCGGTCGTGCACGTCCGCGAGCCCGCCGCCGATGATCGTGACCACGACGAGCGGGACGAACTGCACGAGCGAGACGAGCCCGACGTCGAGCGTCGAGCCGGTGAGCCGGTAGACCTGCACCGGCACGAGCACGAGCATCATCCGCCACGCGACGTACGCGATCGACTGGCCGACCCAGAGCCGCCGGAAGCCGGGCGACTCGCGCAGCGGCGTGACGTCGACCGCCACGCGGCGAAGGGCCGACCTCAAAAGAGCTGCGCGGCCTCGGGCGGCTTCGCCGTCTTCTCGAGCACGCGGCGGGCGCGGCGTCCGAGGTCACCGAGGTCGACGCGCCCCTCCTCCGCGGCGGCGGCCAGCCGCTCGGCGAGGTCGAGCGCGTCGTCGAGCAAGGCGGTCGTGCCGGCCGAGTCCTCACCCATGTCGCCGAGGATCGTGCGCTCCGTGCGCGAGGCGACGATCGGCTCGGGGACGCCCTCCACCCACACGCGCGTCCGGCGGCCGTGCCCCCGGTCCCCGGGCTCGAGCGGCTCGAGCGCGTAGATGCGGTCCGACCGGGCCCACTTCCCGAACCCGAGGAAGATCATCCGCGGGACCCTGCCGTCCGCCATGCGAGGAACCTACTCCATGTGCGTGTCGTCGTGCGAGTACGGCGGCGAGCAGCAGCAGAGGAAGATGAGCTCGCTCGTGCCGTCGTTCTCGAGGGTGTGCCAGCGCGCCGGCCGGAATGAGGATCGAGTCGCCGCGCACGACGTGCCGCGTCTCGCCGTCGATCTCCATCGAGCCGGATCCCTTCGTGACGACGTAGATCTCCTCGCTCGTCGCGTGGTAGTGGCGTTCCGTCGCCTGGCCGGGCTCGAGCGTCGCCTCGGCGAGGCTCTGGAGGGCCGTGGCGTGGAGCTCGCGGATGGTCGAGCCGTCCTTCGTGACGTACGCCTCGGCGCGGTTCGGTGAGCTGACCTCCACTAGCTCAGGACCGACGAGAGAGCTTCTGCGACCCGCTCCTGCGCGTCGCGCTCGAGGCCGGTGAAGAACGGCAGCGCGAGCGTGCGGGAGCTCGCGTCCTCGGAGACCGGGCACATGCCCTCGCGGAAGCCGTAGCGCTCGCGCATGTACGGCTGCAGGTGGATCGAAGGCAGATAGCGGTTGTAGCCGATGCGCTCGTGCTCGAAATGCGCGATGACGCGCTCGCGCGTCTCGTTGTCCGGCAGCGCGACGACGTAGACGAACCACGACCGCTCGTGCTCCGCATCGTCGGCGCAGGGCAGCTCGCACACCGGAGATCCCCGCGAGCAGCTCCCCGTAGCGCTGCGCGACCTGCGTTGCGCAGCGCGAGGATCTCGTCGAGCTTCTCGAGCTGCCCGATGCCGATCGCCGCGCGCGACGTCGTCGAGGCGGTAGTTGTAGCCGAGGCGGACGTGCTCGAGCCAGCCGCCCTCGTCGCCGCGGCCCTGGTTGCGCAGCGAGCGGAGCAGGCGCCACTCCTCCTCGGAGTGCGTCGTCACCATCCCGCCCTCGCCCGTCGTCATCTGCTTGTTCGGATAGAACGCGAAGACGGCACTCGGCCCGTGCGACCCGAGCGGCGCGCCCTTGTACTCGCGCGCCGAGCGCCTCGCACGAGTCGTCGATGAGCGCGAGCCCGTGCCGGTCGGCGATCGCGCGCAGCTCGTCGAGCTCGCACGGGTACCCGTAGATGTCGACGGCGACGATCGCCTTCGTCCGCGGTGTCACGGCCGCCTCGACTGCGGCCGGGTCGACGTTGAGCGTGCGCGGATCGACGTCGGCGAAGACGGGGACGCCGCCCTCGTACACGAAGCAGTTCGCCGTCGCGGCGAACGAGTACGGCGACGTGATCACCTCGTCGCCGGCGCCGATGCCGGCGGAGACGCAGAGGAGATGGAGGCCGGCCGTCCCCGACGAGACCGCGGCCGCGTACGGCGCGCCGACCTTCGCCGCGAACGAGCTCCTCGAAGCGGTCGATCGTCGGCCCGAGCGAGAGCCGGCCCGAGCGCATGCACCTCGAGCACGAGCTCCTCCTCGCGCTCGTCGAGGTACGGCCCCGAGAGCGGGACCGGACGGACTTCCTGCTTCACGCCTGCGTGCGGCTCGGCGCGTACTCGAGCCACTGCGCCCAGCGCTCGCTGCGCCCGTGCACCGTGTCGAGGTACGCCTGCTGCAGCTCGACCGTGACCGGCCCGGGCGGGCCGATGACGATGGTCGTCGACCTCGCGGATCGGCGTCACCTCGGCGGCCGTCCCGACCATGAACACCTCGTCGGCGAGGTAGAGGTCGGTGCGGATCAGCGGCTTCTCGACGACGCGGTAGCCGAGGTCCTGCGCGATCTGGATGATCGTGTCGCGCGTGATCCCGACGAGGATCGACGCGGAGAGGTCGGGCGTGTAGACGACGCCGTCGCGCACGATGAAGATGCTCTCGCCCGAGCCGTCGGCGATGTAGCCCTCGGCGGTGAGCAGGATCGCCTCCTGGTACCCGGCGCGCACCGCCTCGCCGACCGCGAGCATCGAGTTGATGTAGACGCCGGTCGCCTTCGCCGCGTGCGGGATGACGTTCGGGCCGACGCGCTGCCAGCTCGACACCTTCACGCGGATGCCGTCGCGCATCCCTTCCTCGCCGAGGTACGTCGCCCCACGGCCACGACATGATCGCGACGTCGACCGGATTGCCCTGCGAGGCGACCCCGAGCTCCCCGTAGCCGTAGTACGCGATCGGCCGGAGATAGCACTCGGGCAGCTCGTTCGCCCCGAGGAGCTCCCAGGTCGCCGCCTTCAGCTCGTCGACCGAGTACGGGATGTCCATGTACAGGAGCTTGGCCGAGTGCTTCAGCCGCTCCATGTGGTTCGTCAGGCGGAAGACCGCGGTGCCGCGCTCGGTGTCGTAGGCGCGGATCCCCTCGAACACGCCCGACCCGTAGTGGAGCCCATGCGTGCCGACGTGAACGGTCGCGTCCGCCCAGTCGACCAGCTCGCCGTTCATCCAGATCTTGCTCGTCTCACGCATCGGGATCTCTCCTCGGTCGTCAGGGCGAAGCGCGATAGATGGTACCCCGCGTCAACCCTCCGAGAGATCCCCGATCTCCGCTTTGGAGAGCCGCGCGAGATCGGCGGGAGCGATGCCCGCCATGTGGCTCGGCGAGCCCGCGCCGATCCAGACGAGCTCGTGCTGGAGGAAGCTCCGGTCCATCAGGACGCGGGACACCTTCGGGACGGGGAACGGCGCCACCGCGCCGGGCTCGAAGCCGGTCGCGGCGACGACCTCCTCGGGCTTCGCGACCCGCGCGGCGCGCGCGCCGGCGCCGGCGGCGACCTTGTCCGCATCCGCCCGCCGGTTGCCCGGAACGAGCGCGAGCACGGGCAGCTGGTCGCAGACGAACACGAGCGACTTCACGATCTGCGCGCGCTCGCAGCCGACCGCCTCGGCCGCTGCGGCCGCGGTCGGCGTGCCGTCCGGGAACTCCTCCACGCGGGCGTCGACGGCGTGCGTCCGGAGGACCGCGGCGACCCGCTCGACCGGCTCAGGCCACGCATTCATGCGGTGAACGTACACGACGAATCCGATCGAGCGGCATCGCCGTTGTCGTCTCACGAGCGAACACAAATCGGAGGGAGACGATGGAGACCGCAGAGGTCAGGAAAGCGCGCACCGAGGCGGCGTTCCGCGAAGTGAACGAGCGGATCGCCGAGAACGCCCGACGGTTCGAGAGCGGCTCGACGGAGTTCATCTGCGAGTGCGGGGACCCGCAGTGCACACACCGTCTCGAGGCCAGCCTCGACGAGTATGAGGACGTCCGCGAGGACGGCGCGACGTTCATGCTCGCGCCGGGCCACGGCGACGGCTCCGTCGAACGCCTCGTCGAGGATCGCGGGCGCTTCCATGATCGTCGAGAAGGTGCAGCGAGGCGGCGCGCGCCGTCGTACGACCGGCTGAACCCTAGAGCTCTATGACGCGAGCGTCGTCGAAGCCCTCGCCGCGCACGCGCTCGACGAGCTCCGGCCGCAGGCTTCGAGTCGACGGCGAAGACCATCAGCGCCTTCCCGCCGCGGCGCGTGCGCGACACCGTCATGTTCGCGATGTTCACGCGCGCGTCGCCGAAGAGCGTGCCGACGCGGCCGATGACGCCGGGCACGTCGTCGTAGCGGAAGAGGACGAGCAGCGGCGCGAGCTCGAGGTCGAGGTCGAAGCCGAGCGCGTTGCACGAGCCACTGCCGGTTGTCGCGGCCGATGGTCGTCCCGCCGACCCGGTACTCGTCGTCCGTCGACGCGAACCTCGACGCGGAGAAGGTTCGTGTAGTCGCGCGCCGACTGCGAGCGCTCCTCGCGCACCTCGATGCCGCGCTCGCGCGCGATCGAGCGGCGCGTTGACGTAGTTCACCGGACGGTCGGCGCGTCCCTGGAAGGCGCCGTTCAGCGCGGCGACGGTGAGGAGACGCGTGTCGTACTCGGCGAGCCCGCCGTACGACGTGACGACGATCGTCGTCCGCACTGCCGCCCGCGAGCTCCATCGCGAGGCGGCCGAGCTTCGCGGCGAGCGGGACGTACGGGCCGAGCACCTCGAGGTCCTCCGCGCCGATCGCCGGGATGTTCACCGCGTTCGTGACGAGGCCGCCGTCGAGCGCGGCGGCGACCTGCTCGGCGACGATGACGCCGGCGCGGTCCTGCGCCTCTCGCGTCGAGGCGGCGAGATGCGGCGTGACGACGACGTTGTCGAGCTCGAGCAACGGGCCCGTGTACGGCTCGGACGAGAAGACGTCGAGCGCCGCGCCTGCGACCTTGCCGCACTGGAGCGCCTCGAGCAGCGCGTCCTCGTCGACGAGCTCGCCGCGTGCGGCGTTGACGAGGCGCACGCCGTCGCGCATACGCGCGAACGCGGCCGCGTCGATCGACCGGCGCGTCTCGTCGCTCAGCGGCAGGTGGAGCGTGAGGAACTCCGCAGCGTCGTAGACCTCCTCCGGCGTCTCGACGCGCTCGACGCCGAGCTCGCGGAACCGCTCGCGCGCTCACGTACGGGTCGTAGGCGACGACGCGCATGCCGAGGCCGAGCGCGCGGCGTGCGACCTGCTGGCCGATGCGCCCGAAGCCGAGCACGCCGAGCGTCTTCCCGGCGAGCTCGATGCCGCCGTACTTCTTGCGCTCCCAGCGTCCCTGCTTCGAGCGCCGCGTGCGCCTGCGGGATGTTCCGCGCGAGCGCGACGAGCAGCCCGATCGTGTGCTCGGACGGCGGAGACGACCGTCGACTCCGGCGCGTTCGCGACGACGATCCCGCGCCGCGTCGCCGCGTCGACGTCGACGTTGTCGACGCCGACGCCCGCGCGGCCGATCACCTTCAGGTGCACGGCGCGTTCGATCAGCTCGGCCGTGAGCTTCGTCGCCGAGCGCACGACGATCGCGTCGTAGCGGCCGATGATCTCCTCGAGCGGCGACTCCGAGTCGACGTCGACGTCGAAGCGGGCACGCAGGAGCTCGACGCCCGCGTCGGCGATCGACTCGCGGACGAGGACCTTCGCGGTCACGCGACCGCGTGTGCTCGTACGCCTCGAGCGCCGCGGTCACGGCGACGCCGCGCTCGATGTCCGCGCCGAGCTCGGCGAGCGACGAGCTCGACCGCGGCGAGCGCGGTCGTGATGTCGAAGACGTCGAACCAGCCGATGTGGCCGATGCCGGAAGATCTTCCCCTTGAGATCGCCCTGTCCGTCCGCGATCGTCATCCCGAAGCGGTCGCGCAGCGCCGGAGACGATGTCGCTCGGCGTCGATCCCGTCCGGCGCGCGGACCGCGGTGACGACGGCGCTGCGGTCCTCGTCGGGCGAGAAGAGCTCGAGACCCATCGCCTTCACGCCCGCGCGGGAGGCGCGGCCGAGCCGCACGTGCCGGTCGAACGCGGCGTCGAGCCCTTCCGTCGAGGAGCAGGCCGAGCGCGACGTCGAGGCCGGCGACGAGCGAGACCGCCGGCGTGAACGGGCGTCGAGCTTGCGCCTGCGCCTTGCGCGTCCGCTCCCAGTCGAAGTAGAAGCGCGGTGCGACGCCGGTCGCGGTCGAGCGCGCGCGTCGGAGACGGCGCAGAGCCCGAGGCCGGGCGGCGTCATCAGCGCCTTCTGCGAGCCGGAGACGACGACGTCGAGGCCCCACGCGTCCGTCTCGCACGGCACGGCGCCGAGGCTCGACACCGCGTCGACGACGACGAGCGCGCCCGCTTCCTTCGCGACCGCCGCGATCGCCTGGATGTCGGCGACGACGCCGGTCGACGTCTCCGACTGGACGACCCAGACGGCCTTGGCCTCGCGCTCGGCGCAGCCGCGCGCGCACGTCGTCCGCGTCCGGCGTCTCGCCCCACGCGTAGCGCAGGTGGTCGACGTCGGCGCCGTAGCAGCCGACGTCATCGCCGCCCAGCGCTCGCCGAAGTTGCCGGCCGAGACGACGAGGTGCGGCTCGCCCGGCGAGACGAGGTTCGCGACGGCCGACTCGAAGGCGCCGGTCCCGGAGGCGGTGAAGAGGAGGACGTCGAGCGCGGTGCGGCAGACCTCGCGCAGCCGCGTCAGGCAGCTGCTCGTAGATCGGCCGGAAGTCCGGGCTCGCGGTGGTGGACGACCGGCTCGGCCGAGCGCCGCGAGCACCTGCGGCGGCACGGGCGTCGGCCCGGGCGTGAACAGGTAGCGCTTCTGGGCCACCGCTCCAGCCTAGTGGCTCGCCCCGATCTCCCTGCCGGAGTTGCCCGGCTTTACCGGTGCGAGCGGAACGTCGACGACCTGCTGGAACGTCGGACGGTTCGTCCAGCGCATCGTGTCGGAGAGGAAGCCGGCGAACTGGATCCGCTCGGCGGTCGCGTCGGAGTGCCAGCCGCCGGATCGGGCCCTGCGCCGCCGCGAGCGCGTTGCCGGCGGCGTCGAGCGACTGCCAGAGCGACGCGGCGCACGCCGTCGTTGCTCCCGGCGCCGCAGTACGCGGTCGAGAACTTCGCGGCCACGGGCTTGCCGAGCAGCGTGCGCAGATCCTTGTCGACGTACTCGTACCACCCCGCGTCGTACGAGCTTCCGCCCGGATTCGCGTCGTCGCTGATCGGTGCAGCCGCGCGAGCTGCGTCGTCAGCGGGCCGAGCACCGGCTGGAGCACGGCGACGGCGAGCTTCGGCCACCACGCGTCCATGATCGCCGCGCCCGGCTCGTCGATCTTGCCGTCGAGGTTCGCGTCGAGCCGCGGCCGTCCCATTCCGCGCGCAGCAGCGAGAGCATCTGCGCGTCGCGCGCGCTCGGCGCGGCGTCCCGTTCGCGAGCGCCGTCGGCGAGCAGCGGGACGAGCGTCCAGCGCAGGTCCTTCGTCGCCGCGGCGTTCATCGCGGCGACGACGCTCGCCGGCGTGTGCGTCTTCTTCGCCGCGATGCCGGCGTCGCAGGAGCTGGACGCGATGCACGGAGCCGTACGACCAGTTGTCGTCGGCCGCGCGGGAAGCCGGCCGCGGGCTTGTTGTTCCAGTTGACGATCTCGCCGCTCGTCGGGTCGATCGACGTGCGGGTGCGCCGCTCGGCGCGAGCAAGCCGCGCCACTCGTACGAGCCGTCGCCGTTCGTCGGGAGCCCCGGATCGACGCCGGCCGCGCGCAGCGGCAGCCTGCCCGCTCGAGTACATCGCGATGTGCTTCGAGTCGGCGTAGAACCAGTTGAACGTCAGCTCGAAGCCGGCCATCGTCTTGAAGAACTGCTGCGGCGAGTGGACGCCGCCGGTCGACAGCGTCTGGAACGGGATCGCGCCGAGCAGCTCGCGTCCGCGCGTCGAGCGCGCGAGCGAGATGCGCGACCTTCGTGCCGTTGCTCGTCGCGTAGCCGATCGACCGGGCCGTGCACGGTCGTGTGGTAGACGAGCTCCGTGTCGGGCGCCGTCGCCCTTCAGCGTGCCCGCGTCGAACGTGCCCATCGCGCGTGCACTGCCCTTGTAGAGGTAGTGCACGGTGTCGCCGCCGCAGAGCGTCTCGGCGAACTGGTCGATGACGTCGGAGCTCGCGGAGGTCGCGCTCCACGCGTAGTCGGGCCCGCGCCCGATCTGGAGATAGAAGCCGAGGCCCGGGAACGCGACGCCGCGCGCGTCGAGCCCGCCGCCGTGCAGGTCCTCCTCCATGAGGATCTCCGGCGAGTAGTAGCCGACCTGCGGGCCGGCGACGAAGATCGGATGCCCGGTCGACGAGCGCGACGCGCCGACGAGGAGCGCGTTCGACATCAGCCTGCCGCTGCACCGGCAGCGTCGCGCGACGGCTGAAGCTGCCGGCGTCGATCGGCGACGTTGCCGGGGCCGATGTCGCGTCGGCTCGGACTCGTACGGGAACGCGGTCGGCGATCGTCACCGGCGTCTCCGCGTCCGCCTGCTCGCGCAGGTCGTTCCACACGGAGAGCCCCTGCGCGGTGCCGAGCCGCTGCTGCAGCGCCGGAGAGGAGCTCCGCGCTCGCGGTCTCGTTGCCGCCGCCGGCGCCGAACACGGCGCCGATGAGCGTGCCGAGCGCGACGATGTCGTTGCGCGTGAACGGCGCGACGAAGCCGCCCTGCTGCTTGAAGTACGCGTTGATCCCGCGGAGGTACGCGTCGACGTCGGCGATGCAGCTGGCGGCCCTGCTTCGTCTTCGACGCGAGCTGTCACCTGCGCCGCGAGGAACGCCTCGGTCTGCGCGCTCGGGACGAACTGGCGTGCGGAGAGCGCAATCGAGAACGCGTCGTAGCCGGGCACGTCGAGCGCGGCGATGCGCGCCGGGCCCCGCAGCAGCTGCAGGTCGAGGCCGCGGTCCTCCGCGGTCGCCCAGCCGGCGCCGAACTCCGTCGCGGCGCGGCTCTGTCCGTAGATGTGCGGGACGTCGTACGCGTCGCGGTAGATCGTCACGCCCTTCTCGGGATGCTCGGTGCGCACGGCCTTCGCGCCGCCGAGACCGAGCGTCTCGCGCTTGTAGTAGCGCGTCAGGTCGGACGCCGTGACGTTCCCCTGCTTCGGCGTGAGTCCGTCGTACAGGTCGATCTGCCTCGTCAGGTCGGGCGGCGTCATCCCCTCGCCCGGCGGCAGGACGTTGAGGGCGAGGGC
The DNA here is from genome assembly GCA_963802685.1 of uncultured Actinomycetes bacterium. Taxonomy (GTDB): domain Bacteria; phylum Actinomycetota; class Thermoleophilia; order Gaiellales; family Gaiellaceae; genus Palsa-739. The sequence continues at coordinate 387,306 of CAWDJG010000005.1, read as the reverse complement.
GGCGTGGTCGGGCGGCGCGGTCGTCGCCGCAGACGCGCCGAGCGTGGCCGCTCCGGCTACGAGCAGCGCGAGGGCGACGAGGCGCATCCTCCTCACGACGTGCGAGCCTATCGCCGTGGATGCCCTGCTTGCTTTCGCGGCGGCGCTCGTCGCGTTCCGGCTCGCCGGCGCGCTCGCCGGCCGGTGGCGCTCGACCGGGCGCCCGGAGCTCCTCGTCTGGGCGTGGTCGCTCGCGGCGTACGCCGTCGCAGCCGCCGCGATCGCCTGGGGCGAGGCCGCCCAGTGGGACGCCCGGGCGTTCCGCGTCTACTACGCCGCCGGGGCGCTCCTGACGGCGCCGCTCCTCGGCGTCGGCTCGCTCGCGCTGGCGGGCGTACGGCGGGCCGGCGCGGCCGCGCTCGCGTACGGCGGCCTTCGCGCTCGGGCTCGCCGTGGCCGTGCCCGTCCACGGCGCCTTCGCCCGTCACGGCATCCCGCCGGCCCAGGACCACCTCGCCTTCCTGCCCGCCCGTCTCCTCGCGATCGCCGCCAACGCGCTCGGAACCGCGGCCGTCGCCTTCGTTGCGCTCCGCTCGTTCCGGCAGCGCCCGGCCGGGAACCTCCTCATCCTCCTCGGCGTCGCCGCCGCGGCCGCCGGGAGCGGCCTCGCCGGGCTCGGGGCCGGCGGAGCGGCGGTCGGAATAGCCCTGGGTGCAGGGCTTCTCTATGCGGGATTCGTCACCCCGCGAGCCTTCCGCGAGGGTTTATTGACACCGTCTTTACGAAATCGCCCCTAGGGTGACCTGACGCATAGCCGCGCCGAGTGGTGCTCCCCGTGCGGCGGGGAACGTCCTGCCCACCCGGCCTCCGACAGTGCAAGCGACCCGAAGGGGGTTCTTTCTTGCGGCGATTACTCCTGGCTTCGGCCATGCTCCTCGCGCTGTGCGCGTCCGCTGTGGGCGTCCACCGCGCCGCCGCCGGCGGCACGGGGACGAACCATCGCGCCGCGCTCTCGTACCTCGAGCGCCGGCTGCACGGCTTCGAACAGGCGACCTGGCGGTGGCAGCGGCTCACCGGCCGGCCCCAGACGCAGACGGCCGGACGGACCCTCGCGGCGATGGACGTCCCCGCGCTCCGGAACACCGTCCAGCGGTGGGAGCAGCGCGCCCGGGCCGCCCACCGGATCGCCCAGCATCCGCCGCACCTGCGGGACTGGATGTGCATCCACCACTACGAAGCGGCGTGGACGGACGTCGGCTCGCCGTACTGGGGCGGCCTCCAGATGAGCCTCACCTTCCAGGCGCGCTACGGCGGCTGGCTCCTGCGCTCGAAGGGGACGGCCGATCACTGGACGCCCCTCGAGCAGATGTGGACAGCGGAGAAAGCCCTCAAGAGCAGGGGATTCTGGCCCTGGCCGAACACCGCGAGGATGTGCGGGCTGCTCTGACAGCATCGTGACTTGACAACGACATCAATGTGATGTCATACTGCCGTCATGCAGATCGACGGCTATGTCCAAGCACTCCGCGAAGACCTTGCCCGGGTAGCGGCGGTCGGCGACGAGTCGACCGCCCGCGCGGCCGAGGTCCTCTCGCGTCGCACTCGAGTCCTCCATCGGCCGGCGCCTCCTCGAGGCGCTCGGCGAGGCGGCCCTCGAGCTCAACGGCCAGCTCGACAGCGGCCGGGTCGAGGTCCGGTTCGCGGGCAGCGACCCGGAGCTCGTCTACGTCCGCGACGAGGAGGCCGCCCCGGCCGAGCCGGCCGACGAGGCCTTCACCGCACGGATCACCCTCCGGCTCCCCGAGAGCCTGAAGAACCGCCTCGACGACGCCGCGTCTCTCCACGGCGTCTCCGTGAACACATGGCTCGTTCACGTGCTCCAGCGTGCGCTCGAGCCGCGCGCACCGTCCTCCGGCGGCAGCCGCCGCCGCCTCACCGGCTACGGCCGGAGCTGAAAGGAGTCGACCGATGCTCATCTCGCCCACGCTCATCCTCACGCCCCCGCCGAGCGTCCGGATCCACTGGATCTACGACGACCCCACCGGCAATCCGGAGTCGACCGTCCGGAAGGCGGTCTGACATGGCGGACTACACGTTCAACACCCCGGAGCCCGTCGAGCTCGAGGTCAAGATCCCGGCCGGCGACATCGAGATCGAGACGGTCGACGGCGACGAGTCGTCGGTGAGCGTCGAGGGGCCACGACAAGCTCGTCGAGCAGACGCGCGTCGAGCTCGTCGGCAACCGGCTCAGGTCGAGCTCGAGACGCAAGAGGTCCGTTCGGACATCACGATCTCGATCGGCGACTGTCAGCTTCGGCGCGCGGCGGCCTGAGCGTCCGCGCACGCGTCCCGCACGCGAGCCGCGCGGAGCTCAAGACCGCATCGGCGGACATGAATCTCAGCGGTCGCTTCTCCGCGCTCGAGGTCGAAGTCCGCTCCGGTGACTGTGCACGTCGACGGGCGAGATCGACGGCGACGCCGAGATGAAGACGGTGAGCGGCGACGTCCGCCTCGGCTCGGTCGGCGGCGACCTCACCGTGCAGACGCCGTCTCCGCCGACGTCGACGCCGAGTCTGTCGGCGGCGATGCCACGGTCGAAGTCCGTCTCGGGCGACGTGCGCGTCGACGCGGCGCGCGAAGGGCACGTCACCGTGCAGTCGCGTCTCCGGCGACATCGAGATCGGCGTCGCCTCGGGTACGAACCTCGACGTCGACGCCGGCTCCGTCTCGGGCGACCTCGCCTCCGAGGTGCCGCTCGGGAGCGACCCGGCGCATGCTCGGCGGCGGCCCGACGCTCGTCGTGCGCGGCAAGACCGTCAGCGGCGACTTCAAGGTCTTCCGCGCGGCGTGAAAGTCGCTGCTCGGCAGACGCGACGTCCGCCTGCTCCTCGGCGGGCAGTCGCTCTCGATGTTCGGCGACTGGGCGATGATCATCGTGCTCGGCGATCTGGGCGAGGGTCCTCACCGGCTCGAACGCCGACGCCGGGCTCGTCTTCCTCGTGCTTCGGCGTCACCGGGATGATCGCGCCGCTCGGCGGGCTCGTCGTCGACCGGCTCCCGAAGCGGCCGCTGATGATCGCGACGCATCTCGCGCTCGCCGGCGTCATGTGCCTGCTCCTCTTCGTGCACACGCGCTCGCAGATGTGGCTCCTCTACACGATCACGCATCCTCTACGGCCTCGGCGGCGACGTCTTCGGCGCCGCGCGGTCGTCGATGCTCAAGGCGATGCTCCCCGACGAGCTGCTCGGCGAGGCGAACGGCGTCCTCCAGTCCGTCCGCGAGGGGCTGCGCATCGTCGCGCCGGTCGCGGGTGCCGGGCTCTTCGCCGCGTTCGGCGGTCACGTCGTCGCCGCTCATCGACGCCGCGACCTTCCTCGGCTCGGCGGCGACGCTCATCGCCTCCCGTTCACGGAGCCCGCAGTCGCTCCGTCGCGAGCAGCACTTCCTCCGCGAGCTGTCGGCCGGTCTCTCGCACATCGCGCGCACGAGAGTGCTGCGCGAGCTCACGATCGGCGTCTGCGCCGCGCTGGTCGTCATCGGATTCGCGGAGACGCTCGTCTTCGCCATCGTCACGAACGGCCTCCACCGCTCGCCGGCGTTCGTCGGCGTGCTCGAGACGTTCCAGGGCGTCGGTGCGATCGGCGGCGGCCTGACCGCCGCACTGCTGATGCGCCGGCTCGGCGACGTCCGCCTTGCCGGACTCGGGCTCTCGCTGTTCGGAGCCGCGTGCTTCGGCCTGCTGATCCCGAGCCTCGGTGCCGTCCTCCCCTCCGGGGTCGTCATCGGGGTCGGGATCGCATGGGCGATCGTCGCGCTCGCGACCGCGTACCAGCGGCGGAGCCCCCAGCACGTGCAGGGACGCGTCGCCGCCGCCTCGAACATGCTCTTCAGCGTCCCGCAGACCGCGTCGATCGCGGCCGGCGCTGCGCTCATCACGCTCATCGACTACCGCATCGAGATCGTCATCATGGCCGTCGTGACCCTCATCGCCTCCGCCTATCTCTTCACCCGGCGTGCGGAGGAGATCGTCGAGTCCGAGGGCGTTCTCGCTGAAGCCGCTTAGGAAGAACCGCGACTTCGTTCTGCTCCAGTCGGGGCAGGTTCTCTCGACGATCGGCTCCGAGTCGACTGGCATCGCGTACCCGCTGCTCGTCCTCGCGGTGACCCACTCGCCCGCAAAGGCGGGAATCGTCGGCTTCGCGCGGATCCTCCCGTGGGCGCTGTTCGGGTTCGTGGCGGGCGTCGTCACCGACCGCGTTCCGCGCAAGCCGGTGATGATCGCGGGCGACGTCGTACGCGTCTTCCTCATGGCGAGCGTCGTCGTCGCGATCGCGCTCGGCCACATCACGTTCCTCCAGATCGCGCTCGTCGCCTTCGTCGAGGGTGCGATGTACGTCTTCTTCAACATCGCCGAGATCGGCGCGCTGCGGTCGGTCGTCCCGGTACAGCAGCTGCCGACCGCGGCGGCGGCGGAGCAGGCCCGCTACTCGACGGTCTCGCTCGTCGCCCCCACACTCGGCGGTGCGCTCTTCGGCGTCGGCCGCATGTTCCCGTTCCTCGCCGGATCGATCTCGCCCGCGTTCTCGCTCGGCACGCTGCTCGCCATCCGGACGCCGTTCCAGGGCGAGCGCGAGCGCGACGAGACCCCGTGGCGCACGCAGCTCGCAGACGGCTTCCGCTTCCTCTGGGGCCGGCCGTTCCTCCGCTCGTGCGCCCTCATCTTCACGTGGACGAACCTCGCGTTCGAGGGGATCATCCTCGCGTTCATCGTCGTCGCGAAGCGGCAGGGACTGTCGAGCACGCAGATCGGCCTTCTCATCGCCGTGTTCGGCGCGTGCTCGCTGCTCGGCTCCGTCACGTCGCCGTGGATCCAGAAGCGACTCTCGATGCGCGCGATCGTCGTCGGCTCGCTCTGGCTCCAGGCGGGCACCGTCGGGTTCGTCGTCGACCCGAGCATCTACGTGCTGCTCGCGTGCGTGCTGCCGATGGCCTGCTTCTTCCCGACCGTGAACGCAGTCGTCATCGGCTACCGCGTCGCGGTGACGCCCGACCACCTCACCGGGCGCGTGAACTCGGTCGCGCGGACGATCGCGCTGTGCGGCGCGCCGCTCGGCCCGCTTGCCGCGGGCGTGATGCTCGGCTTCCTGTCGGCGCGGGAGACCGTCGGCGTCTTCACCGGCGATGCTCGTCGCGATCGCGGTCTTCGCGTCGCTCCTGCCGTCGATCCGCAACGCGCCGAGCCTCGACGAGCTCGCGCACCTCGTTCCTGAGCGAGCCGGTCGTTCCCGAGGTTGTCGGCTAGCCCGGCCTGCAGGGCCGGCGTCGGGCGCGTGGCGCGAACGGGCGGTAGCTCTCGCGGTTCTCAGCCCGCTACGTCTTCGACGCGGGGTCGCGATGTAGGTCGGCTGGAACGAGCAGAACGTCGGATGTCTTGTACGCGATGAGCCGCCGCAATCCGCGCTTCGGACGAACTTTCACGATGACGTACATGCCGCTGGCCCATGGCTCCATATCCCAGAAACTGTAGGCGGTGACGGTGTACGCACGCCCGTCGCTCCCAATGGCTTCCTCGCGTCGCGTTTCTTGTTGGTCGAGTTCCTTCCACGGCAGCGAGCGGAGCCTCTCGAGGTTCGCCGAGAGCAACGCATCCACCGCGCGAGGCTTCGGCACGACGTGAGCTTACGGGCTGAGTATCCGAGATCCGCATCCGGCGAGCGCGAGTCGGACGCCCAGGGGCCCACTCCGCCGACGCGCTCGACGGAGTAGCGCACGATGTAGCCGGGCGCCTTCGCCGCCGGGAAGTCGGCGTCCGGTGAGATGTAGATCTTGGCGAGCCGATCGAGCAGATCCCGAGGCGCCGTCGCTCGGCTCGATCGTCGCTCGCGCCCGCACGACCGCGTACGGGTTGAGGAACACGCCCGGCGCACGCGGCGCGTCGAAGGAGAGCACGACGCGCGGGTCCCGCTCGATGTTGCGCAGCTTCACCCACCGCCCCATGTGCCCGCTGACGAGATCGTCGCCGTCCAGCCCGATCCAGATCACCGTCACCTGCGGGCTTCCGTCCGCGCTGATCGTGCTCAGATGGGCCATCGGGCCGGATTCGACGAGCGCGCGCAGCTCGGGCGAGAGGATGCTCACGAGGACAGCTTCTCGCGCAGCAGCTCGTTGACGACCTTCGGGTCGGCCTTGCCGCTGGTCTCCTTCATCACCTGGCCGACGAAGAAGCCGAGCACGCCCTCCTTGCCGCCCTTGATACGTCGTCACCTGGCCCGGGTTGGCGGCGAGCACGGCGTCGATCGATCGGGCCGAGCTCGGACTCGTCGCTGACCGCGGCCTGCGCGAGGTAGTCGGCGGCCGTGATCGGCGTCGGTCGCCGCCTTCGCGAACGCCTCGTCGAGCGCTTCGCGCGTGACGTTCGCCGCCAGCACCTCCGCGAGCGCGCGCGCGTTCTCCGGCAGGAAGTCGCCCCGGTTCATCGCGACGTTCGCGGCGACGCGCCAGTCCGCGCCGGCGGCGGCGAGCAGCTCCGCCTTGTGCTCGTTCCCGGTGGAGACGAGCTCGCTCGCCTGCGCGAAGCCGACGAGCGGCTCGAGCCGGCGGATGCGCGTCGCCGGCAGCTCCGGCAGCTCGCCCTGGAGCCGCTCGACGAGCTCGGCCGGCGGCTCGACCGGGACGAGGTCGGGCTCCGGGAAGTACCGGTAGTCGTCCGCCTCCTCCTTCGAGCGGTGCACGGTGAGCCGGTCGGTGTCGGCGTCGTAGTCGTACGTCGACTGCTCGACCGTCTCGCCCGCTTCGTGCGCCGCGATCTGCTGGCGCACGGCCGCCTCGATCGCGCGCCCGATGAACGTGAACGAGTTCATGTTCTTGATCTCCCAGCGCGGGCGGAAGCCCTCCTCGCCGCGTTCGCGCACGGAGACGTTGACGTCCGCGCGCAGCGTCCCCTTCTCCATCTCCGCGTCGGAGATGCCGAGCTCGACGATCGTCTGCCGCAGCAGGCGGAGGAAGCGCAGCGCTTCGTCCGCGGAGTGCATGTCGGGCTCCGTGACGATCTCGAGCAGCGGCGTGCCGCCGCGGTTGAAGTCGACGAGCGAGGCCGTCGCCCCGACCGAGCGGCCGGTGGCGCCGCCCGCGTGCACGGTCTTCGCCGCGTCCTCCTCGAGGTGCGCGCGGACGATGCGGACGACCTCTTCACCGTCGGCGGTCGGAATCGCGAGCCGGCCGGGGCCGCAGAGCGGGGCCTCGTACTGGCTGATCTGGTAGCCCTTCGGCAGGTCGGGGTAGAAGTAGTTCTTCCGCGCGAAGATCGCGCGCGGCGCGATCTCGCAGCCGAGCGCGAGGCCGAGCTTGATCGTGTACTCGATCGCCCGCGCGTTCGGCACCGGCAGCGCACCGGGATGCGCGAGGCAGACGGGGCACGTATGCGAGTTCTCCGCCCCGCCGTACTCGAGCGCACACCGGCAGAACATCTTCGTCCGCGTCTTCAGGTGCGCGTGCACCTCGAGGCCGACGACGGTCTCCCACTCAGCCATTCGCCAGCCGCTCCTTCGCCTCGCGCACGGCGTCCTCGATGTCGTCGCGCACCTCGACCATGCCGACCCAGTCCTCGAGCGCCGGCGGCAGGACGCGCACGAGCCACAGCTCGCGCTCGCCCGCCTCGAGCGTCAGCTTCAGAACCCAGGGAAGTGCTGCGCACTTCCCTGGGGCCCCGAAAGGCGTGTCGCCGACGAGGACGGCCCGCGAGCCGTCGAGCACGCGCGGCGTCACGCCGAACACGCGCTCGACCGCCGGGACGAACTCGGCGGCCGGATCTTCGAAGCGCATCGCGCTCATCGCAGCCGCTCCGGCACGGTGTCGAATCCGATCGCCTGCTCGAGCGCGTGGCCGAGACGGAACAGCGTGTTCTCGGCGAACTGCGGCCCGATGAGCTGGAGACCGACGGGGAGCCCCTCGGAGAGGCCGCAGGGAATGTTCAGCCCCGGCAGGCCCGCCATGCACGACGGGATCGTGAGCAGGTCGGAGGCGTACATCGCGAGCGGGTCGGCGGTGCGGCCGCCGAGCTCGAACGCGACGCTCGGCGACGTCGGCGTGACGAGCACGTCGAAGCGCTCGAACGCGTCCGCGTGCTCGCGCGCGAGCACGGTGCGCACTTTCTGCGCCTGGCCGTAGTACGCGTCGTAGTAGCCGGCGGAGAGCGCGTACGTGCCGACGAGGATCCGCCGCTTCGGCTCGTCGCCGAAGCCCTCGTCGCGCGTGCGCTTGTACATGTCGAGGCGATCCGTTGGATGGGGTGTCCGGTAGCCGAAGCGCACGCCGTCGTAGCGCGCGAGGTTCGACGACGCCTCAGCCGGCGCGACGAGGTAGTAGCAGGGAAGGCCGAAGTCGACGGAGCGCGGCAGCGAGCACTCCCCCACCTCGGCGCCGAGCTCGCGGCAGAGCTCGATCGCGCGCTCCACCGCCGCGCGCACGCCGGGCTCGATCGCCGCATGCTCGTTCAGCTCCCGCGGGATGCCGACGCGCAGCCCCTTCAGGTCGGTCCCCTCCGGAAGAACCACCTTCGGGACGTCGACCGTCGTCGTGTCGCACGGGTCGCGGCCGGCGATGACGGAGTAGAGGAACGCGCAGTCGCGCACCGTTCGCGCGACGGGCCCGACCTGGTCGAGGCTCGACGCGAACGCGACGATGCCGTAGCGCGAGACGGTGCCGTATGTCGGCCGCAGACCGACGTTGCCGCACAGCGCGGACGGCTGCTTGATCGAGCCGCCCGTGTCGGAGCCGAGCGCCCACGGCGCGAGCCCCGCGGTCACCGCCGCGGCCGAGCCGCCGCCGGAGCCACCGGGCACGCGCGCCGGATCCCACGGGTTGTGCGTCGGCCCGTAGGCGGAGTTCTCGGTCGACGATCCCATCGCGAACTCGTCGGTGTTCGTCTTGCCGAGGATGCGCAGCCCGTGCTGCTTGCAGCGCGCGATGACGGTCGAGTCGTACACGGGCACGTAGCCCTCGAGGATCTTCGAGCCCGCCGTCGTCGGGATGCCGCGCGTTCCGATGACGTCCTTGATCGCGATCGGGATCCCGTCGCCGCCGGGGTCCTCGCAGACGTGGAGGTAGCAGTGGAGCTCCGGGTCGCGCTCGCCGATCGCGGCGAGATACGCGGCGAAGAGCTCGGCGCCGGAGACCTCCTTGCGGTCGAGGAGGTCCTTCGCCCCCTCGGCGGTGAGGCGCAGCGTGTCGATCACGAGGTGCCTCCGGGCGGAACCTTGAAGAAGTCCCCCTCGCGCTCGGGCGCGTTCGCGAGCGCCTCCTCGACCGGCAGGCACGGGCGCGGCTCGTCCTCGCCCCAGACGTTGACGACGTCGTGCGGGTGCGAGGTCGCCGGGACGTCGGAGAGGTCGAGCTCGGAGACCTTCGAGACGGCAGCGAGGATGTCGCCGAGCTGCGCCTCGAGGCGCGCGAGCTCGTCCTCGCGCAGCTCGAGCCGCGCCAGGTGGGCAACGTGCAGCAGCTGCTCCCTCGTTATCTCGGCCATCGCTCTTTGATCCTTCCAAAAGGAAGAGGCCCCTGTCGGGGCCTCTTCAACTCTGAGTCCGACTGGTTCCTAGATCGCCATGACGTTCGCGGCCTGCGCGCCCTTCGGGCCTTGCACAACCTCGAACGACACGCGCTGGCCTTCGGTCAGCGACTTGTAGCCGTCCATCGCGATCGCCGAGAAGTGCACGAAGACGTCGTCGCCGCCCTCGCGCTCGATGAAGCCGTACCCCTTCTCGTTCGAGAACCATTTCACGGTGCCCTCAGCCAACTGTTCCTCCTGACACACACACAACGACGGCCCGGGCACCGAGCCGCCGACCGATGATGATGCGGGGCGAGTCTAGGCTCAGCGAGCGGGATGCGCAAGCTTTTCGTGCTGTCTGGCGCGAGCCGCGGTGACGGTGTTCTCGAGCACCATCGCGATCGTCATCGGGCCGACCCCGCCGGGTACCGGCGTTATGTACGCGGCCCGTTCGGCCGCGGCCGGGTCGACGTCGCCGAACAATCCGTCCGGAGTGCGATTCATCCCGACGTCGATGACCGTCGCGCCTGGCTTGACCATGTCCGCGCGGACGAGGTGGAGCGAGCCGACGGCGGCGACGAGGATGTCGGCCGCGAGCGTGTGCGCCGCGAGGTCGCGGGTGCGCGAGTGGCAGACGGTCACGGTCGCGTTCGCGTGCAGCAGGAGCTGCGCGATCGGACGGCCGACGATGTTCGAGCGGCCGATGACGACGGCGTCCAGGCCCTTCGGGTCGATCCCGTACTCCTCGAGCATCCGCATGACGCCGCGCGGCGTGGCCGGCACGAGCGTCGGGCTGCCGCCGAGGAGGCGGCCGGCGTTGAACGGGTGGATCCCGTCGATGTCCTTGGCCGGGTCGATGGCCTCGATGACGGTGCGCTCGTCGATGTGGTCCGGGAGCGGCAGCTGCACGAGGAGCCCGTCGACGGCGTCGTCGGCGTTGATCTCGCCGATGAGCGCCAGGAGGTCGGCCTGCGTCGTGTCCGCCGGAATCCGGTGGTCGCGCGCCTCGATCCCCGCCGCCGTCGCCATCTTCTGCTTGCTGTTGATGTAGACGTGCGAGGCGGGGTCGTCGCCGACGAGGATCGTCGCGAGGCCGACGTGGTCGAGCTCGGCGACCTCGGCCGCCACCTCCTCGCGCACCTTGGCCGCGAGTGCCTTCCCGTCGATGATCGTGGCCGCCATCGAGCCGAGCCTAGCCGGGAAGGCAGGCCGCTGCGTACCTCATACTCCGCAGCGTGCCGCGGCTTCCCCGCAAGAACGACCCGGCGTCGATCGAGGCGCGCCAGAAGGCGCTCGGCCTCGACGGCGCCGCGACCGCCGTCGACCTCGCGCCGTACGCGAAGGCGGCGGAATCGGTGACCGGCACCGCCGTCATTCCGGTATCCGTCGCGCAGCTCCAGATCGCGCTCGGCCGGTACGAGCTCTCGGCGGACGGCGACCTCGTCGAAGGCGGCCGCGAGCTGGAGGAGGTCGTCGTCCCGCTCGCGCACACGGAGGGCAGCCTCACCGCCTCGCTCCAGCGCGGCGCACGTGCGGTCGAGGAGTCGGGCGGCTTCCGGACGCACGTCGTCGCCGACCGGATCACCCGCGCCTCGTGCTTCGTCTGCCGCGACGTCGGCGACGCACTCACGCTCGCCCGCTGGATCGAGGAGCGCGTCGACGAGATGCGCGAGTGGCTGCGTTCCGCCGACATCCCCGAGCTGTCGAGGCACGCGGTGCTGCGCGAGGCGAAGACGCACGTCGTCGGGCCGATGTGCCACGTCCTCTGGCGCTTCACGACCGGCGACGCCGTCGGCCCGAACATGATGACCCGCAACGCGTACGCCCTGAACATGGCGTACGTCCTCCCCGGGTCGCCGGTGGCGATCGAGCGGTCGATGCTCGAGGCGAACATGGGCGGCGACAAGAAGCCGTCGTTCGAGTTCTTCCAGTCCGGCCACGGCAAGACCGTCATCGCGGAGGCGACGCTCACGGACGACGCGATCCGGCGGGTGCTGCGGACGACGGCCGACGACCTCGCCGAGCTCGCGTGGGCCGGAACGCACGGCGCCGTGGCGTCGGGGATGCAGTCGGTCGCGTTCACGCCCGCGTCGGCGATCGCCGCCGTCTTCGCCGCCACCGGGCAGGACCTCGGCATGGTCGGCACGAGCTCGATGGCGCACGGCACCGGCCGGCGCGTCGACGGCGGCCTGCACGTCTCCATCCGCTTCCCCGGCCTCGAGGTCGGGACGATCGGCGGCGGGACGACGCTGCCGACGGCGCAGGAGTGGCTCGCGCTGATGGACTGCGCGGGCGCCGGCAAGGTCTACCGCTTCGCGCAGATCGTCGCGGCGGCCGCCCTCGCGTTGGAGATCTCAGCCTCCTCTGCGATGGCGACCGCCGGCTCCGAGAACTTCTTCCGCGCTCACTTCGAGCGCGGCGGCTTACGGACCTGACGGCGGTCCCTGCGGCGTCGCCTGCTTCGAGAGGACGTTGCCGTTCGCGTCGAGCGTCTCGATGGTCGCCACCGACCCGGCCGGCAGGGTAACGCCGCCGACGAACAGGTTGTTCACGACCGGAGTCGACGCGAGCACGTTCCCGTCCGCATCGAGCGCCTCGACGGTCGCGACGCCGTCCGCAGCCACGCCGTCGAGCATGGTCGCAGGCGGGAACGTGAGCGCCTTCACGTCGCCCGACGGGAAGTTGTCGGCGCTCGCGAGGCACCCGAAGCCCTTGTCGTACTGCTCGCCTACATGGTTGATCGCGATGCAGAAATCGCCGCTCGAGTTGCGGGTCGCATAGAAGGCGACGCCGTTCAGCGTCCCGAGGTACTGCATCGTCCCGCCGACGTGCAGCTCCTGCATCGCCTGGTCGAGCGCCGGGTATCCAGGCAGCACGTCGCTCGTCGAGACGGTCGTCCCGCCGTTCGAGATGCCGAGGAGATCGCCGATCTTCCCGGCGAACGCAACGGTCGGGACCGCCACTACGACGGCGAGGGAGAACGCGAGCGCCAGGCGGCGCCGCGGGATGCGGAACGGCGCGGGCTCGTGCACTGCGACGCCGGACGGGACGGGGTTCGCGGCCGCGAGGCGCGCGATGACGTCGTTGCTCATCTCATCACTCCTTCGGGTTCGGGCCGAAAGGACGCAGCAGCTTCGAGCCGAGCGGCGAGGCGCGACTTCGCGCGGTGGTAGCGCACGCGGCAGGCGACGGCGGAGCAGCCGAGAACGGTCGCCGCGTCGCGCAGCGACAGCCCCTCCCAGGCGACGAGCCGCAGCACCTCGCGGTCCCGCTCACCCAGCCCGGCGAACGCCGCCGCAAGGACACCGTCGCCGACAAGCTCCGGCTCACCCTGGATCGCCGCTTCATTCGGCGCCCGGCGGGCGAGCTTCCGCCGCTCGTTCGCGAGCGTCTTCCGCGCGACCGCGTACAGCCACGGCAACGCGTTCTCCGGCACCGAGTCGATCCGGCGCAGGCAGACGAGGAACGTCTCGGAAACGACGTCGTCGACCGCGTCCTCCGGCGACCGCCGCCGCACGTAGGCGCGGACGGCGTCGCGGTGCTCAGCGTAGATCTGCTCGAACTGCTGCATCTCACCCCGTCTATGTCGCGACCGGGGCCAGCGTTACAGATCGCCTGTGACGAATCCGCGGCCCGGTGCCGTACGTACGCTGATCCAGGATGCTCCGGCTTCTCGCCCTCACGACGGCGCTCCTCGCCGCCGCCGCGCTCGCGGCGGGCGCGAGCGCGGAGATCCATCAGTGCCAGTCGCGCTCGATCGGCCCAGGATCGCTTCGCCATGGCGGAACGAAGGGCGCCGCCTGCCTCCTCGCCGCGTTCCAGCAGAGATGCCGGGGGGCGGAGTACCTCCTCTCGGCCTACGGCGTCGACACGGCCGCGACCGAGGACTTCCGCACCGAGCGCCGCAACGGCCGCTGTGAGGTCGTCGTCCTCACGAGCTTCCGCGTCATCCCGCAGCAGCCGAAGGTCTTCCCCACGCGCACGTGCGCGCGCCTCCGCAAGGTCGGCTCGGACGTCGTCGCCGACCGCTGCAGCGCCGGCACGCCGGCCGCGATCTCGCTGACGGCCTTCCGCTAGCCGCTAGAACGGGAGCGCGACGTCGGAGACGTCGAGGCCGAGGCTCTTCGCGAGCCGCACGCCGTGATTCAGCTCGAGCTTGAGACGCTCGCGGTCGCGCGCCTCCATCAGGTGACCGATCATCTCGCGCGCCTTCGGCCGCCACAGCGCGTGCGCGGCGAACTCCGGCAGCATCCGGTTCGCCGCGTCGATGAGCTGCGCCTTGACGCCCTTCGGCGCGCGCGCGAGCAGGATCCGCTCGTACGCCATCCCCGAGCCGTGGTGGATGCCGTCGTCGATCGCGAGCCGGTTGCAGATGTCCTCGAGGATCGTCCCGCGCGACGAGCGGGCGATCAGCCGGAAGCGCGGGATGATGAGCCGCTCGAAGAACACCTGCATGAGGAAGACCTTCTCCTCGAGCGTGTCGGCTTCGAGGAACATCCGGCCGAGGCGATCGAGGTGCGGGTCGCGCTCCCCCTCCCCGCCCACTTGCCCGATGAGCTTCAGCCACGCCTCGGTGTGGCGCGACTCGTCCTGGACCATCGTCGAGTAGTAGAGCCGGGCCTCGGGATCCGGAGCGGCGTTCAGGAGCTGCGCCGCCATCTCGCAGGCGATGATGTCGGCCTGGAGCTGCTGCATGACGACGGAGCGCCAGACGTCGCGGCGCCGCGCCAGCCGCTGCGGGCGATCCCTTGCCCTCCGGCACGGGCGGGAGCTCGCCCCACGGCACGTCGCGCACCTGCCACTCCTGGTGCTTCGCGAGCTCGTAGAAGCGGAGGACGCCCTCGTATTCCGCCCTGTCTGTCGAGCTCCTCGATGGGTTCGGCGCTCATCCGGCGGGACCTTAACGTCCAGAATCGGCCCATGATCGCCCTCGTCTTCAGCTACGAAGTCCGCGACGCGGAGGCCTTCGAGACGGCGTACGGGCCCGACGGCGAGTGGGCGCAGTTCTTCCGGCGGGGCCGCGGCTACATCGGCACCGAGCTCCTCCGCGACGTCGAGACGCCGGGCCGGTACATCGTCGTCGACCGCTGGGAGAGCGCCGAGGCGTACAACGCCTTCGCGGCCGACCATCGCGACGAGTACATGCACCGCGTCGACGACAGCCGCTTCCACTACGACCAGGAGCTCCGGTTCGGCACGTTCGAGAGCGTCTGGCACGAGTAGCTGACAGCAGGAAACGCCCGGATCGAGGGATCGACGGCCGGCCGCCGACGGCCGATCTCGGGCGTGGAACTCGACCTGCGGCACAGGTGGTGATGCTGCATGGTCACGAGAATCGTCCTCGCCGGGCTCGTCGTCGTCGCCCTCATGGTCGGGGTCAAGGACGGCCGCATCCTCCGCGTGGCCGGGCTGACCGGCTCGTGCTCGGTCGTCCAGACGATCGCAGACGGCACCCAGCTCGAGGCCTGCAAGGCCGGGGTGCTCGAGGGGATGCCCGACCTGTCCCGGCAAGGCTGCACGGACATCGGGACGGCGATCCGCCGGCAGTACTGGAAGTGCCCGGCGCCGCTCAGTCCCTAGCTTCCGGGAACAAAATCTTTATCCAGGCGTCTAAGTAGCCAAGACTAGGCTGCTAGGTCCCTTTTTCCCCTCTCGCGGAGGTCGTACGTGGCTGCTGAGGACCAGGACGCTGCACCGGAGATCGCCGACCGGCTGCTCGACAACATCGAGACGGTCGTCCACGGCAAGCGCGACCAGATAAAGCTCGTCGTCGCGGCCCTCATGTGCAGCGGGCACGCGCTGCTCGAGGACGTCCCCGGCACCGCGAAGACGGTCCTCGCGCGGGCGATCGCCGGCTCGATCAGCGGCGCGGTCTCGACGCGCATCCAGTGCACGCCGGACCTGCAGCCGACCGACGTGACGGGCCTCTCGATCTTCAACCAGCAGGAGCGCGACTTCGAGTTCCGGCCCGGTCCCGTGTTCGCGAACGTCGTCCTCGTCGACGAGATCAACCGCGCGATGCCGAAGACGCAGTCCGCGCTCCTCGAGGCGATGGCCGAGCAGCAGGTGACCGTCGACGGCGTGACGCGCAAGCTCGCCGACCCGTTCCTCGTCATGGCGACGCAGAACCCGATCGAGTACGAGGGGACGTTCCCGCTCCCCGAGGCGCAGCTCGACCGCTTCTTCGTCAAGACGACGCTCGGCTACCCGGAGGCGGAGGACGAGGCGCGCATCGTCGACGAGCAGCTCGGCGGGCACCCGCTGACGCGTCTCGAGCCGGTCGTCGACCTCGCCGACATCGCGGCGCTCCGCGCGTCGATCGCCGGCGTGTTCCTCCACGAGGCCGTCGGCCGCTGGATCGTCGACCTCGTGCGCTCGACGCGCGAGGCGGACATCGTCGCCATCGGCAGCTCCGTCCGCGGCACGCTCGCCCTGAACCGCGCCGCGCGCGCCTGGGCGGTCCTCAACTCGCGCCGGTACGTCACTCCGGACGACGTCGAGCGGCTGTTCGTGCCTGTGCTCATGCACCGCGTCCTCTTCCGCCCGAGCTTCCTCGCCGAGATCCGCGACCACGGGTGGGAGACGGCGATGCTCGACGTCCGCAGGCGCTGCATCGAGCTCGCGCCGAAGCCCGGCTTCGACATCGATCTCGACGTGCCCGCTGCAGTGACGGCGTGAGCGCAGCGGTCTTCCCGCTCATCCCGCGGCGACGCGTGATCGGACTCGCCTTCGGCGGCGTGCGCAGCGTGCGCCGCGGCATCGGCTCCGACATCGCGAGCTCACGCGAGTACCGCCCCGGCGACGACGTCGCGTGGATGGACTGGGCGGCGTCGGCGAAGCTGTCCGCCGCCCGGCTCGACGACCATTTCATCGTGCGCGAGCGCTTCGCCGACGAGGCGCCGCGGGTCGTCGTCCTCTGCGACCGGCGCCCGTCGATGTCGATCCCGTCCTCCCTGCTGCGCCACCTCGACAAGCCGCGCGCGCTCCTCACCGCCCTCGAGCTCATCGGGGCGAGCGCGCACGCCGCGCGCAGCCTGACGGGCTACGTCGACCACGCGGAGGGCGAGGCGTTCTGGCGGCCGCCGCGCAGCGAGCGGCTCGCCGAGCCCGGCACGTTCGACCGGCCGTTCCACGCGCCGCCCGACACCGTCTCGCAGGGGCTCGCGTTCCTCGGCGACCACCGCCGCGACCTGCCGACCCAGGCGTTCGTCTTCGTCCTATCGGACTTCATCGTCCCGCCCGACATGGATGCGTGGCAGCGCGCGCTCGAGCACATGTGGGAGCTCGTGCCGGTCGTCATCCAGGACCCGATGTGGGAGCGGAGCTTCCCCGACGTCGGCGGCGTCACCGTCGGCTACGCCGAGCCGGAGACGGGCCGCATCGTGCCGATCCACCTCACGCGCCGCGAGGCGCGGCGGTTGCGCGACGAGCACGAGGGCCGGAACGAGCGGCTCGTGAAGGACTTCCGCTCGCTCGGGATCGAGCCGGTCACCGTCGACTCGCACGACTACGCCGACATGTTGGGCGCATTTCTCCGCTGGGCAGACCTCAGGCTGATGTGGCGCGGAGCAGTCGCGTGAAGAAGGCGCTCGTCCTCGCCGCCGCGGTCGCCGCCGCCACGTTCGCCGCCGCGGCCCTCGCGGCCGGCCCGCCGAAGGGCATCGTCCCGCCGGGGATCCAGACGCATCCGGGCCTGCCCTACCACCCGTCGGGCTCGGTCGTCGGCGAGGGAATGCCGCTCAAGGCGTACGCGAACATCACGCCCATCGTCCACCTGTTCGGCGACACGCTGCATGCACGGCTGGCGGTCGTCTCGGACACGCGCTGGGTCGACGCGACGCGCCTGCGCGTCAGCGCCGGCTTCGCGCCGTACACGGCGGTCGCGCGCCCGTCGGTGCTGCGCCTCCGCGTCGGGCGGTTCGAGCAGACGACGTGGACGTGGACGCTCCGCTGTCTGAAGGAGAAGTGCCTTCCGGTCTTCCCGCCGAGCGAGAAGTTCCACGTCTTCCGGTTCCCGGTCGCGCACATCGAGTACCTCAAGCCGAACGGCAAGATCGACTTCCACATCGACGCGATCTGGCCGCACGTCGAGGTGCTCTCGAACATCAGCCCCGGCGTCGTCACCGGCCTCGCGCTGAAGAAGAAGTACGACTGGCAGTACTCGCTCTCGCCCGTCGGCGCGCCGACGTTCCGGATCCGGCCGACGCTTCTCTTCTGGCTCGCGATCGGCGCGGCCGGCATCGCGCTCCTCGGCGCGCTCATCGCGCTCGTGCGCTGGTACCTGGCGATCCGGCCGCGGCGGGCCGGCGCCGAGGCGTTCAAGGGGACGCCGCTCGAACGCGCGCTCGCGCTCCTCTCGTGGGCGCACGCGCACGGCGACGAGACGCTCCAGCGGAAGGCGTTCGAGCGCGTCGCCGACGAGCTCGGCGTCGTTCCCGCGCGGGACGACCTCTCGCGTGCCGCGCACGAGCTCGCCTGGTCGCCCCGCCTGCCGGAGGACGAGGAGGTCAAGGCGTTCGCCGAGCAGGCCCGCGAGGCCGAGCCGGAGGCGACCGAATGAAGGTTCCGCTGACCGTGCACGGCGGCGCGTCGGTCGACCTCGCCGACCTTCCCCGCCTTCGCCGGCCGGCGCTCCAGACCTCGGCAATGCGTCTCCTGCTCGCGGCCGGGCTCGCGGCGACGCTCGCGGGCATCGTCCTCCTCGCGCGCGGAGCCGGCGCGGGCCGCGCCGCCGTCCTGCCCGCGGGTGCATCGACCGGCTGCGTCGTGCTCGACATGTCGGCGAGCATCTCGGGGCCCGTGTACGAGCGCGTCTCGGCGACGCTCAAGGGGATCGTGAACGCGAATCAGTCGATCTGCCTCGTCATGTTCTCCGACACGGCGTACGAGCTCCTGCCGCCGAACTCGCCACCGGGCGCGCTCCTCCAGTTCGTCCCGTTCTTCACGCCGATCCGCTTCTACGGCGGCTCGCCGATATTCGCGCAGTCGCCGTGGGACACGTTCAGCGGCGGCACGCGCATCTCGACCGGCCTCATCGCGGGCGAGCAGGCGCTTCGCCGCGCGCACGTGAAGCACGGGGCGCTGCTCATCGTCAGCGACCTCGACGACTCGGCCGCGGACCAGTCGGCGCTCGACGCGGAGGCCCTGCGCCTCCACCGCAACAACATCCCCGTCCGCATCGTGCCGCTGTTCGCGGCGTCGATCGACCGGCGCTACTTCGCGGCCCTCTTCGGCGACAACGCGTTCGTCGATCCGAGCGCGTTCGAACACCGCGCGAACAAGCACGTGCAGCCGATCGCCGCCGGCGCGCCCTGGGCGCTGATCGGGCTCGGCGTCCTGCTCGTACTCCTGCTCGCCGGGAACGAGCGCTGGAACACACGTCTCGCGGTGGAGATGCCGGCGTGAGCGCCGTAGTCCGCAAGCACAAGGCCGGCGTCGTCGCGCTCGTCCTCGTCGCGGTCGCGGCCGTTCTCGTCCTCTTCGCGTTCGACGCGCGCACGTGGCAGACGACCGTGCGCCACGACGACATCCGCTTCCGTGCGCTGCGGGGCGCGACCGCGCTCTGGAAACCGTCGACGGTGCTCCCCGGCGATCCCGCCGGACGCGTGCTCAGCACGAGCGACACGGTCGCGTGGCGGAGCGCCCTGCAGAAGTTCTGGGACACGCGCATCGGCTCCAACCCGGAGGCGCAGGAGGACCTGCCGCGCCTGCGCGCCGAGGCGGAGGAGCAGCTCCTCCATCTCGAGAGCGCCGCCAAGACCCCGGCGGAGCGCTCGACCGCGGCCAATCTCCTCGGCGTGCTCGTCATCACGACGCCGGTGGCCGGGAACAACCAGGACGTCGTCGAGCAGACGCTCCGGCAGACGATCGACTACTTCCAGCAGGCGATCGCACTCGATCCGACGAATGCGCAGGCGAAGCAGAACCTCGAGCTCGTCCTCCGCGTCACGCGGCCGGGCAAGGGCCCGATCGGCAAGGACGCGCATGCGGGCTTCGGCTTCGGCCGCGGGCACGGGTCGACGAAGCTCGGCAACGGGTACTGATGCTCGTCGGGCTCCTCGGCGTCTCGTTCCTCACGCCGCTCGGCGCGCTCTTCGCGCTCGCGGCCGCGCTGCCGCTCGCGGCGCTGCTCGTCACCGAGCGGCGGAGCAGCCATGTTCGCACCGTGCTCGGCGTCGTCGGTCCCGGCCGGCGGGCGCTCGTGCCGGCGATCGTCGCCCTGGCGCTCCTCCCGGTCCTCGTCGGCGTCGCGGCGGCGCAGCCGGTCGTCGTCCGGCGGCAGCTCGTGAACGAGCGAGGGAACGCGCAGGCGTTCTTCGTGTTCGACACGTCGCGCTCGATGCTCGCGTCCGCCGGGCCTGGGCTGCCCTCGCGGCTCGTGCGCGCGAAGCGGATCGCCCGTCAGCTCCGCGGCGCACTCGGCGACGTCCCCGTCGGCATCGCGTCGCTCACCGACCGGACGCTGCCCGAGCTCATGCCGACGACCGACCCCGCGCTCTTCGCGCACACGCTGCGGCAGTCGGTGGGCATCGACGAGCCGCCGCCGAGTCAGCCGTACAAGCGCGGCCGCGCGTTCGGCTTCTCCTCCCTCGTCCCGGTGGTCACGTCGCACTTCTTCTCCCCGACCGCGAAGCACCGCCTGCTCGTCGTCTTCACGGACGGGGAGGCGCAGCCCGGGACGCAGCTGTTCGGGCTCGGCATCGCGCACGAGATCCAGCCGATCTTCGTGCACGTCTGGGGGCAGGACGAGCAGATCTTCCATCACGGCACGCCCGACCCGTACTACCGCCCCGACGTTCGCAGCATCGCCTCACTCGACGAGGCGGCGCACGTCACGAGCGGCTACGTGTTCAACGAGCAGCAGCTGTCCCAGCTGAAGGCGCAGGCACACAAGATCATCGGCCACGGCGGCGACACGTCGCGCATCAGCGCGTACGCGCGCGTCGCACTCGCGCCGTGGTTCGCGCTCGGAGGAGTTCTCCCGCTCGCGTTCCTCTTGTGGCGTCGCAACGCTTGAGTCGGCTCGAGACCTGACGCCCAGGGCTGACACCTAGGGCCGCAGCTAACGCGAAGCGTTAGCGGAGGCCGGACAAAGCGTGTGGTCCCGCCGCAGGCGCGACCGCACGCGCAGAACAACCCTCCGCCCAGACTCCCAAGAGCTCGCCGGCTTTGCCGGCGAGCGCTCCCGCGAAGCGGGACCCTTCATCGACTGAAAGTGCGCAGCACTTTCAGTCGATACCGTTGTGGCCGAGCTCGGAGAGCTGTTCGTACAGCTTCCAGCGGTCGTCCACGTCGTGCTGTTCCTGCGCCGCGAGGGCGTCCGCCTCTTCCGGGTTCGCGCGTGCGAGCAACGCGAAGCGGTTCTCGGAGGCGGTGAACTCGGAGACGGGGATCTTCGGCGGCCGGGAGTCGAGCTGGAACGGCTTCTCGAGGCGCGGGTCGTAGCGGTACAGCGGCCAGTAGCCGGAGTCCGCGGCTTCCTTCTGGTGCTGCATCGCGGTCGACATCTCGATGCCGTGGGCGATGCAGTGGCTGTACGCGATGATGAGCGACGGGCCTTCGTACGCCTCGGCCTCCGCGAACGCCTTCACGGTCTGCGGGTTGTCGGCGCCGAGTGCGACCTGCGCGACGTAGACGTTGCCGTATGCGGCCGCGATCATCCCGAGGTCCTTCTTCGGGGTGTGCTTGCCGCCGGCGGCGAACTTCGCCACCGCGCTGCGCGGGGTCGACTTCGACGCCTGGCCGCCGGTGTTCGAGTAGACCTCGGTGTCGAGGACGAGGACGTTGACGTTGCGGCCCGAGGCAAGGACGTGGTCGAGGCCGCCGAAGCCGATGTCGTACGCCCAGCCGTCGCCGCCGACGATCCAGACAGAGCGCTTGACGAGCGAGTCGGCGAACGTCGCGAGGCGCGCGGCCGTCGGGTCGTCGAGCGATCCGAGGATCTCGCGGAGCTCGGTGACGCGGCCGCGCTGCGCGACGATGCCGGCCTCGTCGCTCTGATCGGCCTCGAGGATGCCGTCGCGGAGCTCGGCCGGGATGGCGCCGTTGAGCGACGCGAGCAGCCGCCGTGCCTGCGTGCCCTGGTGGTCGAGCGCGAGCCGCATGCCGTAGCCGAACTCGGCGTTGTCCTCGAAGAGCGAGTTCGCCCACGCGGGGCCGCGCCCTTCGGCGTTCTTCGTCCAGGGCGTCGTCGGCAGGTTGGCGCCGTAGATCGACGAGCAGCCGGTCGCGTTCGCGACGAGGAGACGGTCGCCGAAGAGCTGCGTGAGGAGCTTGAGGTACGGCGTCTCGCCGCAGCCGGCGCACGCGCCGGAGAACTCGAACAGCGGCTGGAGCATCTGCGAGCCCTTGACGGTCGCGGGGTGCACGAGCGCGCGGTCGATCTCGGGAATGGTGAGGAAGTACTCCCACCGCTCGCGCTCGGCGTCGACGTGGTCGGGCTTCGGAAGCGAGTCGAGCGACTTGTGCTCGGGATCCTTCTTGTCCTTCGCCGGGCACGTCTCGATGCAGATACGGCAGCCGGTGCAGTCGTCCGGCGAGACCTGGATCGTCATGAGCATCCCCGGCAGGTCCTTCGCCTTCCACTCCTTCGACTTGAAGCCCGCGGGCGCGCCCGCGAGCACGGAGGGGTCGTAGACCTTCATGCGGATAGCCGCGTGCGGGCAGACGAGCGCGCACTTGGCGCAGTCGATGCAGATCGACTCGTCCCAGATCGGGAGCTCGTCGGCGAGGTTGCGCCGCTCGAAATGCGACGTGCCGGACGGGAAGGTGCCGTCGACCGGGAGCGCGCTGACGGGCAGGAGGTCGCCGCGCCCTGCGATGAGCTCGCGGATGAGGTCGGGCTCGCCGTCGAGGACCTCGACGTGGCCGTCCTCGGCGGTGACGGAGCGGTGGACGTCCACCTCGTGGAGCGCGTCGAGGGCGAGGTCGACGGCGTGGAAGTTGCGCTGCACGACTTCCTCGCCACGCTTCGCGTAGGTCGTCGCGATCGCTTCCTTGATCGCGCCGATCGCGCGCTGGGCCGGCAGGACGCCGGAGAGCGCGAAGAAGCACGCCTGGAGGATCGTGTTCACGCGGCCGGGCAGGCCGGCCTCGCGCGCAACCTTGCTCGCGTTGATGACGTACAGCCGGAGGTGCTTCGCGAGGATCTCCTCCTGCATGTGGCGCGGCAGCCGGTCCCAGACGTCGTCCGGGCCGTACGGCGCGTTGAGGAGAACTGTCGCTCCGTCGGCCGCGATCTCGAGCACGTCCATGCGCCGGAGGAGGTCGAACTGGTGGCACGCGACGAACTGCGCGCTCTCGATGAGGTACGACGACCGGATCGGCCGCGGACCGAAGCGGAGGTGCGAGACGGTCGTCGAGCCGGACTTCTTCGAGTCGATGACGAAGTAGCCCTGCGAGAAGAGCGGGGTCGCGGTGCCGATGATCTTGGCGGAGTTCTTGTTCGCGCCGACGGTCCCGTCTGAGCCGAGCCCGTAGAAGACGCAGCGGACGACGTCGTCCGGCTCCGTCTGGAAGGCGGGGTCGACCGTGAGGCTCGAGTGGGAGACGTCGTCGTCGATGCCGACGGTGAAGTGGCGGCGCGGCTTCGCGGCGTCGAGCTCGGCGTAGACGGCCGCGGCCATGCCGGGCGTGAACTCCTTCGAGCCGAGGCCGTAGCGGCCGCCGATGAGGAGCTCGGGGAGCTCGCCTTCCTCGGCGAGCGCGGTGATGACGTCCTCGTAGAGCGGCTCGCCGACGGCTCCGGGGTCCTTGCTCCTGTCGAGGACGGCGAGAGCGCGCGTCGTGGCGGGGAGCGCGGCGGCGAACGCGGCGCCGTCGAAGGGCCGGTAGAGGCGCACCTTGAGCACGCCGACCTTCTCGCCCTCGGCCTGGAGCGCTGCGGCGGCCTCCTCGACTGCGCCTGCGCCTGAGCCCATGAGGACGATGACGCGCTCGGCCTCGGGGTCGCCGACGTAGTCGAAGGCGCTGTAGCGGCGGCCGGTGACCTCGGCGAAGCGGTCGAACTCCTCGGCGACGAACCCGGCGACGGCGGCGTAGTACGGGCTCGACGCCTCGCGCGACTGGAAGAAGACGTCCGGGTTCTGCGCGGAGCCGCGGATGACGGGATGCTCGGGGCTGAGCGCGCGGTCGCGGTGGGCGCGGATGAGGTCGTCGTCGATGAGCGTGCGCAGCTCGTCATCCTCGAGCCCCTCGATGACGTTGACCTCGTGCGAGGTGCGGAAGCCGTCGAAGAAGTGCATGAAGGGGACGCGCGAGCGGAGCGTCGCGGCGGTGGCGATGGCGGCGAAGTCGTGCGCTTCCTGGACGTCGGAGGCGCAGAGCATCGCGAAGCCGGTGGCACGGGCGGCCATGACGTCGCTGTGGTCGCCGAAGATGGAGAGCGCGCTCGTCGCGATCGCGCGGGCGGCGACGTGCATGACGAACGGCGTCAGCTCGCCCGCGATCTTGAACATGTCGGGGAGCATGAGGAGGAGCCCCTGCGACGACGTGAAGGTCGTCGTGAGGGATCCCGCCTGGAGCGCGCCGTGGACGGCGCCGGCGGCTCCGCCCTCGGACTGCATCTCGATGACGGACGGGACGTCGCCCCAGAGGTTCACGCGGCCCTTGGACGACCACTCGTCCGAGAGCTCGCCCATCGCCGAGGCGGGCGTGATCGGGTAGATGGCGATGACCTCGCTCGTCTTGTGCGCGACGAGCGCAGCGGCTTCGTTTCCGTCGAGTACGAGTCTCATGCACCCACACTTGCTGTCACGATCCGCGGTCGCATCGTGGGCCTCCGCCCTCTCCGTAGGTAGCTTCCCGCACGGCTTCGAGGCGGCTGGATCCCAGTCCGGGCGCTGCGGCGCCCGCTCGCTCCGTTCCGGCCGATCTGGGGTCCAACGGGTCGATACGCTGTGTCCGTGCTCTTCGCACCGCCTCCGACGCCGCCGCCCGCGCTCCTGAAGCCCGCCGCGTTGCACGCGAAGGCGCCGGCGACGTACGAGGTGGCGTTCAAGACGACGAAGGGGACGTTCGTCATCACCGTCCACCGGGCGTGGGCGCCGATCGGCGCCGACCGGTTCTACAACCTCGTGCAGAACCGCTTCTTCGACGGGGACGAGTTCTTCCGCGTCGTGAAGGGGTTCGTCGTCCAGTTCGGGATCAGCGGCTTCCCGGCCGTCTCGAGCGCCTGGCAGAACGCGAACATCAAGGACGACCCGGTGAAGGCCTCCAATACGACCGGGACGATCACGTTCGCGGACGCCGGCCCGAACACGCGGACGACCCAGGTGTTCGTCAACCTCACGAACAACGCCTCCCTCGATACTCAGGGATTCGCGCCCTTCGGCAAGGTGACGAAGGGGATGGCGGTCGTGAACAAGCTGTACGGCGGCTACGGCGAGACGGTGACGAACCTCCAGGGCAACATCGCCTCGCAGGGCAACGGGTTCCTGAAGAAGCGCTTCCCGAAGCTCGACGCGGTGATGACCGCGCGGGTCGTTCGGGCACACTGAACGCCGTGCAGCCGACGTTCATCGCGTCGCACGTCTGACGCCTCGACCAGGCCGAACGTGTGTCGGCGGCGTTGAGGCGGGGCGAGCACCGTTCGAGGGTCGAGAAGCGCCCGCGGGGCGCCGATGGGTCTCCCGTGAGGGCACGCCTCGGGATCGCCACCGCCGTCGCGCTCGCGCTCGCCGTGGCCGACCTCGTCGTGGAAGGGTCGGTTCTCGCCAATCCCGCGTATGCCCATCACCGGACGCAGGGCTGGATGGCGCTGTCGTTCGGGGTGCTGCTCCTCGTGCTCCTCTCGACGCGGCTGCCGTCGCGGCTGCTGGCCCTCGGCGTCGGCGTCCTCGCGGGCGGCCTGCTCGGGAACCTCGGTTCCGCCGCCGTCCACGACTTCTTGATCCCGAACCCGTTCGTCCTGGGCGACGTCGCCTTCAACCTCGCCGACGTGTCGGTCGTGTGCGGGGTCGCGATCGTCGGTGTCGCGGGAATGCTGCTCGCCGTCCGCTACCGGGAGCTCCTGCCGACGCACACCATCCCCGTGCGGGTGGTGCGGTACGTCGCCGCCCGTTGCGCCGCGGCGCGAAATGACTGACAATCGGGTTCCCGAGGGTCCCAAGGAGGTCACTGAGATGAGGCTCGTCCCGTTCCTCGTTGCGTTCGTGGTCCTGGCAGCGACGGCTACCAGCGCAGGAGCAGCGCCGGCATCCCCTGCCAGCGCGGGAAACCTCTGCGGCGTGGGGAAGAACATCTCGTCGACCCTCCAGAACACGGGCGCGATCACGCCGACCGCCGGCACGTCGCTCAAGCAGCTGGGCGCCCAGCTCAAGGCGAGCTTCTCGAAGATCAAAGCGGCTGAGAAGGTCGTGCTCGCGAACGCCTCCGGGGCGATCAAGGGCCACCTCCAGAAGGTGTTCGCCTTCGACGACATGATCTACGCGAAGCTGAAGGCTGCGAACTGGAACATCCTCGTCTTCGCGAAGAACGCGCAGTCGTTCGCGCTCCAGGCACAGAAGCTCAAGCCGGATCTGCTCGCGATCTCGGCGTACTTCGCCAAGTGCAAGTAGCCGCGCGCCGCTAGCGGCGGCGGCGGTAGTACAGGCCCTTGCCGAGCCGCAGGTACGACCACCCGCGCGACGACGTGCGGACCCGGCCGGCACCGCCCGTCACCCCGAGCCCACGGCGGGAGAGCGTCACGCTCCCGCCGGGGATCTTGAACAGGCGAATCCAGGCCTGGCCTCTCATCGCCGCTTGAGGTGTCCGCTCGAGGGGCAGACGAATCCGAACCTCAGATACGCCCGGTTGCCGACCTTGCAGAACTCGCCGGCGCGGAGGCACTTGTGGCCCCACGGCAGGTTCGCGGAGACGTAGCTCGCGCTGCAGTCCACTCGGGTCGTCGCAGCCGTGGCCGAAGGCGCGAACGCCGGAACGCCCGCCAGAGCGATGAACAATCCGAGCAGAACAACGCGCCGACGAAGAGTGGCCACAGTGGACATGTCCTATCGGAATGCTGATGGGCACGTCAAAGGCGCGACGGCTCGGGCCAGAGGTGAGACGCCGCAGGTCTCGCCCGCTGGCCCGCTTGGACTCAGCCGTCGTTCCCGCCGAAGCACCCGCCGCATCGGAGCCTCTGCGGTAGGGAGATCATGCACGATCCCGGAAGAGAACCGGGTACATCTCGGTGAGAGAACGGTATGAGCGTCCGGCGACTATCCCGCGCACGCCGAGGATCACGCGCCGGCTCGTTTACGATCCTTCCGACCACGAGCCCGGAGGTGGCTGCTTGACGACGGCCGGATTCATCGACCACATCGGAATTGGGGTACCAGACCTCGCCGAGACGAGGGAGTACTACGACGAGCTCATGTCCATCCTCGGGCTCCGCGAGTGGTTCGACACCGGCCCCGGAGGACCCCTCAATTACGGGCCCGACGGTGCTCGGGGCTCACAGCTTTTCTTCTACCAAGTAGAGACACCGGAGACCTATTCACGTCCCAGCACAGGTCTTCATCACCTCGCATTCCTGGTCTCGAGCAGAGCGGTCGTCCGGGAAGCACACGAGTGGGCTCGCAGGCGCGGCGCGGTCATCCTCGACGAGCCCCAGGAATTCCCCCAGTACGGGCCGCACTGCTTTGCGACCTATTGGCTCGACCCCCATGGGTTCAAGCTGGAGGCTGTCTGTCACACCTCCGAGGAGAGCTAACGGGGTCCGGCAAGCGCCTAAGACGCGGAAACCCGCTCGACGAGCGGGCTTCTGGTCAACCCATGCGGAGAGGCGCCTACCGGAGTCGAACCGGTGTACCAGGTTTTGCAGACCTGTGCCTAACCACTCGGCCAAGGCGCCCGGCCGCGCAATCGTAGCCGGCCTAGGGCGCGAGCACCTCGTCGAGGAAGCCGGCCATCCGCGTGAACGCGTCGATCCGGTTCGGGAGCTTCGTCGATCGTGTGGCCCTCGTCCGCGTAGATGACGAGCTCGCACCGGATGCCCTTCTCGCGCAGCACGCGCGCGATCTCCTCCGACTCCGCCAGCGGCACCCGCGGGTCGTTCGCGCCGTGCTGGATGAAGAGCGGCGCCCGGATCGCGTCGACGTGCGTCATCGGCGACGCCTCGACGAGGAAGTCCCGGTCGTCCGCTCGAGCGAGCCGTACTCGCGCTCGCGCGCGGCCCGCCGGTACGGCGACGTGTTCTCGAGGAACGTGACGAAGCTCGAGATGCCGACCGACTCGATGCCGGCCGCCCACAGCTCCGGCTGGAACGCGAGCCCCGCGAGCACCATGTAGCCGCCGTACGAGCGCCCGTAGAGCACCGCGCGCGACGCGTCGATCTCCGGCCGCGCGCCGAGCCACGCGTGCAGCGACGCGAGGTCGCGCACCGAGTCGAGCCGCAGCCGCACGTCGTCGAGATGCTCGTATCGCTTCCCGTACCCGGTCGAGCCGCGCACGTTCGGCGCCGCCACCGCGTAGCCGCGCGACAGGAGGTGCTGCGTCAGCGGCGCGAAGCTCGCGTGCGAACCACGGCAGCCACTGCGCCTCCGGGCCGCCGTGCACCGTCACGACGACGGGAAACGGTCCCTCGCCCGGCGGCGTGAAGAGGAACACCGGCACCGACTCGCCGTCGAAGCTCTCGAAGCGGTGCAGCTCCGGCTCGACGAGCGACTGTCGGCTCGACGTCGCGCGGGCTCGTCGTCAGCCGCCGCGTGCGCCCCGCAGCTCACGTCGTAGAGGTAGACGTCGTACGGCTCGACCGGCGACGAGAACCCGAACGCGAGCAGCGAGCCGTCGTGCGAGAAGACCGGCGACTCGACGACGCCACGCCCGGGAGCGGCACCTCGCTCCGCAGCCGCAGCGTCTGCCGCGTCGAGCAGGTGCAGGCGCGAGTACCCGTCCTCGTTCGCGTGCACGAGCAGATGACGGCCGGCATTCGTCTCCCGCGCACGTCGAGATCCCACGTGCCCGACCGCGACGAGCTCGCCGTCGCACGACGATTGCGATCGTGTCGCGGCCGTCGTTCGTCGCGGCACGCAGCCGCTCGCCGAGCCACACCGGCGTGAGGTACTCCGCCGGCTCGTCGTGCGGCGTCACATGCTCGAACTCGCCGGTCTCGACGTCGCAGAGGTAGAGATCGGAGTCGCCGCTGCGCTCGCCGAGCCGCTCGGCGACGACGCGCCGTCCGTCGCGCGAGATCGCGGCGACGCCGACCCAGCCGCCGAGCTCGAACGTCCGCTCCTCCCCACTCGCGAGGTCGCGCACGACGACGTCGAAGTCGATCCCGTTCCGCCGGTTCGTCGCGTACGCGAGGAACTGCCCCGCCGCGTGCGGCGTGTCGGTGGATGAACCGCGGGTCGACGACGAGCGCGGCGCGCTCGCCGTCGACGTACAGCTGCGTGCGCTCGTTGCCGCCCTCGTCGATCTCGACGAGCAGGCGCCCGTCCGGCAGGAACTGCCCGCTCACCGGCTCGTCGAAGTCGGTCAGCTGCTGGATGCTCGCCGCCGCTCGACGGGACGGCGAAGAGCTGGTGCGTACCGGGGCAGTGGAGGCGACGAGCAGACGACGCTCCGTCCGACGAGAACGAGAGCGGCAGCGCCTGCCGCATCTCGAGCAACGCGCGCAGATCGACTACGCCGTGACGCCCGAGACTCGGGAATGATCTCGTCGCCGTACGCCTGCAACGTCTCCTCCTGGCCGTGCGTCATGAGGTAGACGTTGAACTGGTCGACGCCGACGGCCTCGAGCTCATGCAGCTTCGCCTTGATCTGCCCGGCGTCGCCGATGACGCAGAAGCGGTCGCAGATCTCGTCGGTCACGAACTCGCCGTGCTTCGCGCCGACGCGCGAGTGGTCGTTGTAGTCGTAGAACTTCCGCGCCTGCACGTAGTCGGTGAGCGCCTTCGGCACCGAGCTGCCGTCGGTGCCGTACCGCTCGATGAGATCCATGACGTGGTTCGACACCATCGCCGGGAACCAGCGCACCTGGTCGCGCGCGTCGGCGAGGTCGTCGGTGACGTGGCTCGGCGCGCCGACGATGCACTTGAGCTGCGACGGGTCGCGCCCGGCCTCCTCGGCGGCCTTGCGCGCGGTGTCCATGATCCACGTGATGATCTCCGGGTCGGCGAGCTGGATGATGACGCCGTCGCCGACGCGGCCCGCGACGCCGAGCGCCTTCGGCCCGTAGCCGGCGACCCACATCGGGATCTCGGGCAGCTCCTCGCGCACCCACTTGAGCTGCAGGTCCTTGTCGTTCCACTGCACCTCGCGGCCGTTCATGAACTCGCTTGACCATCGCGAGCGCCTGCTCGAACTCCGCCACCTTCATCGGCTGCCGGCCGATGTAGCGCACCGCGGAGTCGCCGCGGCCGACGCCCATCGCCATCCGGCCGTCGGAGAGGTCGTGCAGCGTCGCGTACGAGCTCGCGAGCACCGTCGGGTCGCGCGTCGCGGGGTTCGTGACGAAGTGGCCGAGCTTGATCTTCGACGTCTCGCGCGCGGCGACGGCGAGGATCGGGATCGACTCCTGCCAGAGGACATGCGAGTCGTACGTCCACGCGTACTCGAAGCCGTGGCTCTCGGCGAGCTGGATCGAGCTCGAGCCAGCGCGTCCACGGCGGGTCGGGCAGAACGGTGACGCCGAAGCTGAGCATGGCTGCGGGAAGCGCTAGCGCGGCGTCGCGAGCGCGGCCAGGGCAGCGAGCACGCCGACGGCGACGAAGCCGATCCGGCCGTCGCCGGGCAGCGAGAACGTGAGGCCGACGAGCGGCGTGCCGACGACGATCACGAACGACGCCCAGGCGTTGACGAAGCCGACGGCGGCGCCCGGGCGCGTCCGGACGCGCGCATGCGCCGCGCCGGTGAACGCCATCGCGAACGGGAGGCCGGCGGCGAGGCCGACGACGCCGCGCGCGCGACGAAGAGCGGCCACGGCGGAAGCGGGAGCGCGAGCACGACGGTGGCGGCGCCGCCGAGCACGAGGCTCGCGGCGACCCAGCGCGACGCATCCGGCCGGCGCAGCATCCGGCCGCCGGCGATACGCGTGAAGAAGCCGAGCAGAAGCGTCAGCGACCCGCGGCGGCCGCGACGCCCTTCGAGTGGCCGTGGTGCTCGAGCAGGGTGACCACCCAGTTGCCGACGACGACGCTGAAACCGAACGAGAACGCGTGGATCGCGGCGAAGCGGTACAGCCGCGGGTCGCGGAAGAAGCCGGCCTCGAGATGCTCGCCGGCGTGGCGCGCCGGTGCGCGGCGCCGGCGGCGCGGTCGCGAGCACGGCGAGCGCGACCCCGGCGACGATGATCGCGCTGAGATACGGCGCGCGAAACCCCGTCCAGTCCGCAAACCCCGGGACGAGCGCGAGCGCGATCCCCGGCGCGAGCACCGAGCGCTCCCGTACACCCCCTGCAGGAACGGCGAGCCGCCGCGGGCACGGATGTAGTCGCTGCCGGCGACGAACGCGAGTCCGGTACCGAGCCCGACGACGGCGCGGCCGAGAAACGCGAGCGCCGGAGTGCGGCCGGCAAGCGAGATCGCGTTCCCGGCGGCGATGACGAGGAGCCCGAGCGAGCGCCGTCCGCCGCGCGCCGAACCGGTCGGCGGTGCGTCCGCCCGGGATCTGCATGACCATGTGCACGACGAACTGCGCCGTCGTGAAGAGGCCGATGGTCGCGAGCCCGACGCCGTAGGCGTGCGAGAGCCGCGTGGCGATCGCGCCGAGGGCGCTGATGTTCCAGCCGACCGTGAAGCCGATGAGGTAGCCACCGATCGCCGCAGCGCCTGCTCACGCGCGCGAGCCTAAGCTACAGGGGCCGTGCCGGGAAGATCATCTGCGTCGGGCACAACTACCGCGACCACACGCGCGAGGTCGGCGCCGACGCTGCCGCCGGAGCCGCTCCTCTTCGGCAAGTTCGCGAGCACGCTCGTCGGCAACGGCGATCCGATCGTCAAGCCGCCCGAGGCGACGCACCTCGACGCCGAGGCCGAGCTCGGCGTCGTCATCGGCAAGACGGTTCGCCGCGTCTCCGTCGAGCGCGCCCTCGACGCCGTCGCCGGCTACGTCTGCGCGAACGACGTGAGCGCGCGGAACATCCAGTACGGCGAGCCGCAGTGGCTGCGCGGCAAGGGCTTCGACACGTTCTGCCCCGTCTGGCCGCTCGACGACCCCGTCCGGCTCGATCCGTCGGAGCTGCGCGTCGTGCAGCGGCTGAACGGCGAGGTCATGCAGAGACGGGAACACGCGCGACCTCATCTTCGACGTGCCGTTCCTCGTAGCGTTCGCGTCCAACACGTTCACGCTCGAGCCGGGCGACCTCATCCTCACGGGCACGCCCGCGGGCGTCGGCTACGCCCGCGACCCGAGGGTGTCGCTCGAGGACGGCGACACCGTCGAGGTCGAGATCGAGGGGATCGGCGTGTTGCGCAATCCCGTCGTCGCGGAAGAGACACGCGCATCGCGAAGCTGATCTACTCCACGATCGCGTCGCTCGACGGTTACGTCGCCGACGAGCAGGGCAGTTTCGACTGGGCCGCGCCCGACGAGGAGGTCCATGCGTTCGTCAACGAGCTCGAGCGGCCCGTCGGTACGTACCTCTACGGGCGGCGGATGTACGAGGTGATGGCGGCCTGGGAGACGATGGCGGACGACCACGCGGTCATGCGGCGACTTCGCCGAGATATGGCGCGCCGCCGACAAGATCGTGTACTCGTCGACGCTGGAGGCACCCGCGACACCGAGGACGCGCATCGAGCGGACGTTCGACGCCGACGCCGTCCGCGAGCTGAAGGCCTCGTCGGACCGCGACGTCACCGTCGGCGGCCCAGGCCTCGCCTCGCACGCGCTGGCGGCCGGGCTCGTCGACGAGCTAGAGCTGTTCGCCACGCCCGTGCTCATCGGCGGCGGGACGCCGGCGTTCCCCGGCGGGCTGCACGCGGAGCTCGAGCTCATGGACGAACGCCGCTTCGACGAGCGGCGTCGTCTTCCTGCGCTACCGCGTCGCGTCCCTAGCCGCGCTCGAGCACGACGACCGGGATCTTCCGGTCGGTCTTCGTCTGGTACTCGTCGTAGTCGGGCCACGCGACCGCCATCTGCTTCCACAGCCGCTCGCGTTCCTCGCCCTCGGCCGTGCGCGGATGCGCGTGGAACGTCTCGCCCTTGATCTGGACGTCGACGTGCGGGGTCTTCTCCATGTTGAGGTACCAGCCGGGATGCTCGGGCGCGCCGCCCTTCGACGCGACGACCACCGGGTTGTCGCCGTCGAGCGTGTAGATGAGCGGCGTCGTCGTGCTGTTGCCGGTCTTGCGGCCACTCGTCGTGAGCAGCAGGATCGTCGTGCCCTTGAGCCAGTCGTGGCCTTCCGCGCCGTCGGTCGCCTGGTAGCGGTCGACGTGCTCCTGTCCGAAGAGTGTGGTCATGCCGAGAACGTAGCCAAAGCCCTCGAGGCTAGGCCGTCGAAGGCGCGCACCGAGAGCTCGAGATGCTCTTCCTTCGTGTCCTCGAGCTTCGTGTGCGAGAGGCCGCGCAGCGACTGGACGAACATCATCACGGTCGGCACGCCCGCGCGCGCGACCTCGGCCGCGTCGTGCAGCGGGCCGCTCGGGAGCCGGTGCGACGTGCCGGCGACCTCGCGGATCGACGCGTCCGCGAGCTCGACGAGCCCGTCGTCGAAGAGGATCGGCTCGATGTTCCAGATCCGGCTCCAGGAGACGTCGACGTCCTCCTCGCGCGCGAAGCGCTCGCTCGCCTCCTTGGCGCAGCTCGAGCAACCGCGCGAGCTTCGCCGCGTCGAGGTGGCGCTGGTCGAGGAGCTGCTCCGCCGTCTCGACGACGGACGTGACGATGCCCGGCTTGCAGACGACGCCGCCGGACGTGCACACCGCGCCGTCCCCGACCTCCGCCGCGATCGGACGGATCTCGAGCGCGAGCTTCGCCGCACCGGCGAGCGCGTCGCGCCGCTTGTCCATCGGCGTCGAGCCGGCGTGCGCCGCCTGGCCCTTCCACGTGATCAGGTGCCGCTCGACACCGAACGTCCCGAGGACGACGCCGAGCGGCAGGCCCATCGACTCGAGCACCGGCCCCTGCTCGATGTGCAGCTCGAGGTAGGCGGCGGCGCTCTTCAGCTGCGCCCGTGCGGCGAGCGCGTCGGTCGAGCTCGACGCCGTGCTCGCGCAGCGCGTCGGGCAGCGCGATGCCGTTCGCGTCCTTGCGCTGCGCGCAGCTCGTCCTGGTCGGCCATCGAGCCCGCCGCGGCCGACGAGCCGAAGAGCGAGCGGCCGAAGCGCGCGCCCTCTTCGTCTGCCCAGTTGACGACGCGGACGGTGAGCGGCGGCGTCCCCTCCGCCGCGATCCGACGGAGCGTCTCGACCGCGGCCATGACGTTGAGGCAGCCGTCGAGCCAGCCGCCGTTCGGCACCGAGTCGATGTGACCGCCGAGCAGCAGCGCGCGGTCGCTCTCTCCGTCGAGCGTGAACCACTGGTTGCCGGCCTCGTCGATCTCCTCGCGCGCGCCGGTGCCCTCGACCTTGCCGCGGAGCCACGCGCGGGCGCTGCTCCCACGTCTCCGTCCACGCGACGCGCTGCGCGCCGTCCTCGTCCCCGGTGAGCTCGCGCAGCTCCTTCAGCTCGGCGACGGTGCGGGCGGGGTCGAGCACGCGTGCGATCCTACAACGCGTGTCGAAGCCCGAAGCCGTCGTGCGCGCCGAACGGATGCTCGGCTCGAAAGCCGAGTCGTGGGAGCGCGTCGAGAGCCGCGGCTACGCGGCGAACGAGCACTGGACGGTCGCGCTTCACGACGGAACGCACGCGTTCCTCAAGCATGCCGCGCCGGTCGATCCGTGCCCGCAATGGGCGCGCGACGAGAAGCGCGTGTACGCGGCCGTGTCGGGGCCCTTCATGCCGCAGCTGCTCGGCTGGGAGGACGGCGACCGGCCGCTGCTCGTGCTCGAGGACCTGAGCGGCGCGCACCACCCGCCGCCGTGGCGGTCCGGCGACACCGAGGCCGTGCTCGCCGCCCTCGCGGCGCTCCATTCGACGCCGGCGCGTGCGCCGCTCCCGCGCTTCGAGGACCGGAGGCTCCCGAGCTGGGAGCGCGTCGCCGAGGACCCCGCGCCGTTCCTCTCGCTCGGCGTCGCCGACTCCGGCTGGCTCGAGACGGTCCTGCCCGCGCTCGTCGACGCCGCCGCGGACACGCCGCTCGCGGGCGACGCCGTCCTCCACTGCGACGTCCGCAGCGACAACCTCTGCATCCGCGACGGACAGGCCGTGCTCTTCGACTGGAACCACGCGTGTATCGGCAATCCGGCCGCCGACGTCGCCTACTGGCTGCCGAGCCTTCTCCTCGAAGGAGTGACCCGACGCTCCCCGGCGGGGACGCGTTCGCCGCGTACCTCGCGGGCTTCTTCGCGTCCCGCGCCGGCCTCCCCGCTCCCGAGGGCGCGCCCGGGGTTCGCGCCTTCCAGCTCGCGCAGCTCCGCGTCGCTCTGCCGTGGGCGTGCCGCGTCCATGGCATTCCCGAGCCGTGATAAGAACACGCGGATGACGTACCGCCGGGCGCTGACACGAGCCGCCGCCGTCGCGACGCTGCTGCTCGCCCTCGCCGGCTTCTGGGAGCTCTACCGCTGGATCTGGTCGTCCGCCGGCTGGACGTGGCCGTTCGTCGTCGACTCGACGTCGATGCCGCACGTCTGGACGATCCTCAAGGCGTTCGGACAGCCCGCGCAGGTGAACCAGCCGTCGCTCGGCAACATCCTCTTCCACAAGGCGCTCTTCACGGCGAAGGAGTCCGCGGTCGGCTTCGTCATCGGCGCCGTCGTCGGCTTCGCGCTCGGCGTCGTCCTCGCCCACTCCCGCCTGCTCCAGCGCGGCTTCCTGCCGTACCTCGTCGCGAGCCAGACGGTGCCGATCCTCGCAATCGCGCCGATGGTCGTCGTCTGGGTGAACCCGAAGCTGCCGGGCCCGTTCCAGGGCTGGGGCGCCGTCGCCGTCATCGCCTCGTACCTCACGTTCTTCCCGGTGCTCATCAACACGCTGCGCGGCCTCCACTCGGCCGACAACCGCGCGCTCGAGCTCATGCGCACGTACGCGGCCACGCGCTGGACCGTGCTGTGGAAGCTCCGCGTCCCCGCGTCGCTGCCGTACGTGTTCGCGGCGCTCAAGCTCGCCGCGACCGCGAGCGTCGTCGGCGCGATCATCGGCGAGCTTCCGTCCGGCCTCCAGGACGGGCTCGGCGGCGCGATCATCAACTTCAACCAGTACTACTCGATCGAGCCGCAGGAGCTGTGGGCGACGAACATCGTCGCCGCGCTCGTCGGCATCGTCTTCTTCGTCGTCGTGGTCGCCGCCGAGAAGCTCGTCGTGCGCCGCGCACCGGAGACGGTCGGATGAGCGTCGTCTCGATCAAGAGCGTCACGAAGACGTTCGCCGCCGGCAACGTCACCGCGCTGCAGGACATCGACCTCGAGCTCGAGCCCGGCGAGTTCATCTCTCTCATCGGCCCGTCCGGCTGCGGGAAGTCGACGCTCCTGCGCATCATCGGCGACCTCGTGCAGCCGACCTCCGGCGCCGTCACCGTCAACGGCAAGAGCGCGCGGCAGGCGCGCAACGACCGCGACTACGGCATCGTCTTCCAGGACTCAGTCCTCTTCGAATGGCGCACCGTCGCGAAGAACATCGCGCTGCCGCTCGAGATGCTCGGCTGGGACCGGGAGCGCCGGAAGAAGCGCGTCCGCGAGATGATGGAGCTCGTCGAGATCGAGGGCTTCGGCGACCACTACCCGTGGCAGCTCTCCGGCGGCATGCAGCAGCGCGCGTCGATCGCCCGCGCGTTCGCATTCGAGCCCGCGTTGCTGCTCATGGACGAGCCGTTCGGCGCGCTCGACGAGATGACGCGCGAGCGGCTCAATCTCGAGCTCCTCTCCATCTGGGAGCGGCTCCAGTCGACGGTCGTGTTCGTCACGCACTCGATCTCGGAGGCGGTCTTCCTCTCGACGCGCGTCGTCGTCATGAGCCCGCGGCCGGGACGCATCGCGGGGATCGTCCCGGTCGACCTCCCGTCGCCGCGCTCGACCGAGACGCGCGAAGATCCGCGGTTCTTCGAGCTCGTGACCGAGGTGCGCGAGCTGCTGCGCAAGCGCGGCGAGCACCTCCTGCCCGAGGAGGAGCCGGCGGCTTGACGCTCGCGCTCCGCAAGACGGCCGACTGGGGCCCCGCGCTCGTCGTCTTCGTCCTCGTCATCGGCGTGTGGGAAGGATCGATCGCGGCCTTCCACATCCAGCAGTTCCTGCTCCCGCGGCCGAGCGCCATCGTCAAGACGTTCTGGACCGACCGCCACACCCTCTGGCCGGCGGGTTGGTACACGTTCAAGGAGGCGCTCGGCGGCTTTGCGCTCGGCTCCGGACTCGGCATGCTCGGGGCGACCCTCGTCGGCCGCTTCAAGACGGTCGGGACGGCCTTCATGCCGATCGCGATCGCCGCGAACGCGGTTCCGATCATCGCCTTCGCTCCGATCTTCGACATCTGGTTCAACCCGCTCTCGCCGCGTTCGAAGATGGCGATCGCCGCCGTGCTCTGCTTCCTGCCCGTCATGGTCAACACGCTGCGCGGCCTCCAGAGCGCGAACCCACGGCAGATCGAGCTCATGCGCTCGTACGCCGCCTCCGACCTCGAGATCTGGCGGCGCGTGCGCGTTCCTGCCGCGCTGCCCTTCGTGTTCACCGCGCTCAAGGTCGCGAGCGTGCTTGCGATGATCGGCGCAATCGTCGGCGAGTACTTCGGCGGCGCGTTCAACGCGCTCGGCGTCCTCATCAACTCCGACGCGCAGATCTTCGACTTCGTCACGGCGTGGGCCGGGATCCTCCTGGCCTCCATGCTCGGCCTCGCGCTCTACTTCGCCGTCGTCGCCACCGAGCGCATCGTGGTCCGGTGGGCGCCGCCTGCGGCCGAGCACTCGTAATCCGGCGCCCGGCACGTTATGAATCTCCCCTACGGGTGGATGTAGCTCAACGGAGAGGGAGGGTTGCATGAGGAAGTTGGTGGTCGGCGCGCTGCTCGCAGCGGCGATTGCCGCCGCGGCCGTGACCGGGAGCAGCTCGAGCGCGTCTGCAGCGCCGAAGCTGACGAAGATCACGCTCCAGCTCAAGTGGGTGCCGCAGGCGCAGTTCGCGGGCTATTACGCGGCCTCGCTGAAGGGCTTCTACAAGGCGGCGGGCCTCGACGTGACGCTGAAGAACGGCGGCCCGAACATCATCCCCGAGCAGGTCGTCGCCTCGGGCGGCGCGCAGTTCGGCGTCGACTGGCTGCCGAGCCTGCTCGCGGCGCGCGACAAGGGCACGCAGCTCGTCAACGTCGCGCAGGTGTTCGCGCGTTCGGGCATGACGCAGCTGACGTGGAAGGACTC
Source organism: uncultured Actinomycetes bacterium (assembly GCA_963802685.1). Classification (GTDB taxonomy): domain Bacteria; phylum Actinomycetota; class Thermoleophilia; order Gaiellales; family Gaiellaceae; genus Palsa-739. The sequence continues at coordinate 349,413 of CAWDJG010000005.1, read as the reverse complement.
GGGCATCAACACGATCGCGAAGATGAAGGGCAAGAAGGTCGCGAACTGGCTCGGCGGTAACCAGTACGAGCTCTTCGCCGCGCTGACGAAGGCCGGCATGGATCCGTCGAAGAACCAGGGCGTGACGATCGTGCAGCAGCCGTTCGACATGAACCTGTTCCTCAAGCATCAGGTCGACTCGGCATCCGCGATGACGTACAACGAGCTCGCGCAGGTCCTCGAGACCGGCGTGAAGATGTCGCAGATCAACGTCATCAAGATGCAGGACGTCGGTACCGGCATGCTCGAGGACGGTCTCTTCTCGACGGCGTCGTGGCTGAAGTCGCCGGCCAACCAGGCGATCGCCGTGAAGTTCATCGGTGCGTCGCTCGCCGGCTGGATCTACTGCCGCGATCACGCCGCCGAGTGCGTCCAGATGACCCTCAAGGAAGGCCCGACGCTTCCGAAGGGCCATCAGACGTGGATGATGAACGAGATCAACAAGCTCGTCTGGCCGAGCACGGCCGGGATCGGGATCATGAGCGCGGCCGACTTCAATCGCACCGCGCAGATCTCGAAGCAGTTCGGCGTCATCTCGAAGACGGCGTCGGGCGCGTACCGCACCGATCTCGCGACGAAGGCGGTCGCGGCGCTCAAGGCGCAGGGCCTCGACCCGTACGGCAAGAGCTGGAAGCCGGCGAACGTCAAGGTCACCGCGGGCGGGAAGTAGGAGACGAATCGTGGGGCGCGGCACACGCCGCGCCCCACGTTCGCCCATGGCGATCACAGCCCACTGGCACGCGCGGATCGAGCGACCGGTCGAATACGTCTTCGACTACGTCGCCGACCTGAAGAACGAGCCGCAGTGGAACCCCGACGCCTCGAACGTCGTGCAGATCAGCGACGGCCCGGTGGGACTCGGCACCGAGTGGGAAGAGGACTTCGCGCGCGTCGGCCATTACCTCACGAAGATCGCGCGGTACGAGCGGCCGTCGGAGCTCGCGTTCGACGCACGCAATCCGCGCACCGACGCGTACGTCGCGTTCCGGTTCGCACCCGCAGGCGACGCGGCGACGGACGTCTCCTGCGACGTCCGGCTCACGATGAAGGGCTTCATGCGGCTGCTCGAGCCGCTCCTGACACCGATGATCAGGCGCCAGATCGAGACGGCGCGGCCCGAGTCTCTGCGCGACGCGCTCTCCGGGTAGAGGAACCCCCTCCGCGGGCACCGAAGTGGCAATCCGTGCTTGCCACGCCCGGTTTACGTCGACCGAACATGGGGTTCGCTAGCCTCGTCCGTGCCTTGGGGGTCCGGATCGTCGCAGCGCTGGCGGCTGCCGCCGCCCTCTCGTCGCCCGCCGGTGCGACGACGTACGCGAAGGGCGTCGACGTCTCGCACTACCAGGGGATCATCGACTGGACCTCGGTCGCGGGCGAGTCGTACCGCTTCACGTTCGCGAAGGCGACCGAGGGCACGACGTACGTCGACGCGACGTATCCCGTGAACCGCGCGGGCGCCGAGGGCATGGGGCTGCGCTTCGGCGCGTACCACTTCGGCCGGCCCGGCGGCTCCGGCGCATCCGGCATCGCCGCGAACGCACTCGCACAGGCCGACCACTTCGTCGCGATCGCCGCGCCGCAGTCCGGCGAGCTGCCCCCGGTGCTCGATCTCGAGGCGACGGGCGGGCTGTCGCCGACGAACCTCGCCGCGTGGACGGCCGCGTACATGGACGAGGTCAAGGCGCGCACCGGCGTGAGCGGCTTCATCTACGCGTCGCCCGCGTTCTGGAAGAAGAACCTCAGCAACACCGCGAGCTTCGCGCTCGGCGGCTACCGGCTCTGGATCGCGCACTGGACGGCGAACGCCGCGCCGTCGGTCCCGGCGAGCAACTGGGGCGGGCTCGGCTGGACGTTCTGGCAGTGGACCGACTGCGCGAAGGTCTCGGGCTTCCTCCACTGCGTCGACGGCGACCGGTACGTCGGGCTCGATCCCGGGCCGATCGCGATCGCCCCGTATCCGGCGGGGCCGCCGAGCGCGAGCATCCCGCCGACGATCGTCGGCACCGCGAAGAACGGGGTCACGCTCGCGGGCGTCCCCGGCTCGTGGGCCGGCGGCAAGCCGATTGCGTTCACGTACCAGTGGGAGCAGTGCGACGCGGCCGGCGGCAGCTGCGTCCCGATCGCCAACGCGACCGCAGAGACGTACAAGCCGACCGCGAGCGACTCGGGGCATGCGCTCGTCCTCCTCGTGACCGCGCAGGGCTCGGGCGGCACCGCGTCCGCCGCGTCGCCGCCGACGGTCGCCATCGGCTCGGGCGGTACCGGCGTCGCGACGCAGCCGGTCGCGACGACGCTGCCGTCGATCTCCGGCGACATGACCGCGGGCCAGCAGCTGTCCGGGTCGGTCGGCGAGTGGTCGGGCTCGCCGACGTCGTTCGCCTACCAGTGGCGGCGCTGCGACCCGACCGGTACGACGTGCGGCGCAATCCCAGGCGCGGTCTCGTCGACGTACGTGCTCTCGCCCGGCGACATCGGCTCGACGGTCTCGCTCGTGGTCACCGCCACCGGGCCGGGCGGCTCGCAGGCGGCGACGACGCCGCCGAGTGCGGTCGTCGCGTCCGCTGTGGTTCCCGCGGCCGTCCCCGGGACGGCCGTCGAGCAGCCCGGAGTCGCGGGCGCCGTCGTCACGACGGACGGCCGCGCCACCGTGACGTGGCAGCCCGGCGCGATCCCGGACGGTGCGACCGTCACGCTTTCGCCCGGCGAGCGCCCGCCGGCGCTCGGCGGCACCGGCATCGTCCTCGGCGTGAGCGGCGCGACGACGCTCCCGTGGCCCGTCGACATCACGTACTCGAACGCGCCGCCGGCGGGGACGGTCATCGGGTACTCGCTCGACAACAAGGTCTGGCGGCCGGCGCAGGCGCTCGCGGCCGCGACGCTCCCGGCGGGCGACGTCGCCGGCACGTACACGGATGCGACGACCGGGCTCCTGCACGTCCTCGTGGGCCAGCCGCTGCGGCTCGCCGCGTTCGTCGCCGGGCGCTGGGGCGATCCGAGCCTCGTCGCCGCCGGCCTTCCGACCGTCTACCGCAACGGCAAGCTCATCGTGACGCGGCTGAAGAGCGGCGTCGTGCTCGTGCGGACGCGCGTCTCCGTCGCGTCGCAGGCGCATCTCTTCGTCGGCATCGCAGGCGGCACGACGCGCGAGTCGGTCGTGCTCCATCCGGGCAGCGTCCCGATCACGCTCCGCCTGCACCTGAAGCCGGGCGTCAAGGTGAAGCTGAGAGTCGCCGCCGTCGACCCGTTCAAGCGCCACGCGGTGCTGCTGCTCCCGTTCACCGCGCCGTAGCGCTCGTTACATCACGGCCTGGTATTACTGGGGCCGGTGGATATTCAGCGGCTTCGCGACTGGCTGCGGGGGAGCCCGACGGGCCTCGTCGCGCTCGCGCTCGCTGTCGGGGCCGGCGCGGGCGCCGGCGCGATCGCGTTCCGGTACCTCATCCTCGGCTTCACGAAAGCCTTCACGGGCCATCGCGACTACAGCGGGGTCGGGCACGCGTCGTACGGCTACTTCCACAGCGTCGGCTTCTGGTTCGTCGTGCTCGCGCCGGTCGTCGGCGGGCTGATCTACGGGCCGCTGATCCACGGCTTCGCACGCGAGGCGCGCGGCCACGGCGTTCCCGAGGTGATGCTCGCGGTCGCAGAGCGCGGCGGCCGCATCCGGCCGCAGGTGGCGGTCGTGAAGTCACTGGCCTCCGCTCTCTGCATCGGCTCCGGCGGCTCCGTCGGCCGCGAGGGGCCGATCGTCCAGATCGGCTCCGCGCTCGGTTCGACGCTCGGGCAGATCACGCGCGTACCGGAGTCTCGGCTGCGCATCCTCGTCGCCTGCGGCGCGGCCGGCGGAATCTCGGCGACGTTCAACGCGCCGATCGCCGGCGTGTTCTTCGGCCTCGAGCTGATCCTCCGCGACTTCGAAGCCGAGTCGTTCGGCGTCGTCGTCCTGTCGTCGTTCGTCGCCGACGTCATCGGCCGTGCGGCATTCGGTTCGCACCCGTTCCTGCCGCTACCCGGCTTCGAGCTCCACTCGCCGGTCGAATACCCGCTGTACATCGGCCTCGGCCTCGCCGCCGCGGTCGTCGGCGTGATCTTCATCCGCGTCCTCTACGGCGCCGAGGATCTCGCCGACCGGCTCTGGGGCAGCAGGCCGGAATGGCTGCGGCCCGCCGCCGGCGGCGTGCTTCTCGGCCTCCTCCTGCTCGCCCTCCCGGAGCTCTACGGCGTCGGCTACCCGCCGCTCGAGAAGGCGATCGGCGGCAAGTACGCCGTCGGCCTGCTCCTGCTCCTCCTCGTCGGGAAGATCGTCGCGACGAGCCTCACGATCGCGATCGGCGGTTCCGGCGGCGTGTTCGCGCCGTCGCTCTTCATGGGAGCGATGCTCGGCAGCGCGTACGGCGCGGGCGTCCACCATCTTCTGCCTCATCTGACGGCGCCGGCGGGAACGTACGGCCTCGTCGGGATGGGCGCGGTGTTCGCGGCCGCCGCGCGCGCGCCGATCACCGCCGTGATCATCATCTTCGAGCTGACCGGCGACTACCGGATCATCCTGCCGCTCATGTTCGCGATCGCGCTGGCCGCAGGCGTCTCGAGCCTCCTCAGCCGCGACACGATCTACACGCTGAAGCTGCGCCGGCGCGGCATCGACATCATGCGTGGACGCGGGGCGAACCTCATGCAGCTGCTGCGCGTCTCGGAGGCGATGCAGCCGCTGCCGCGCGCACTCGCCGCCGACATGCCGCTGAACGAGGCGATTGCACGGATCGCGGAGACGACGACCGACGGACTACCCGTCGTCGACGGCGACGGCCGTTACTGCGGCACGCTGACGTCGCAGCAGATCGAAGAGGCGATGCGCGAGAACGCGCTCGACGCAACCGCGGGCGCGCTCGCGCAGGAGCTGCCGCCGCTCTACGCGCGGCAGACCCTCGAGGAGGCGCTCGGCTCGCTTCTGCGCGCACGCTCGGGGCTGCCGGTCGTCGAGGCCGACGCGCGCGTGCCGGTGGGATGGCTCACGCATGTCGACGTGCTGCGCGCATACAACGCGCGCCTCCAACAGGGGATCCGCGCCGCGCGCAGAGGACCCGAGCCGGATCTCTCCGGGCGAATGCTGTCGCGGCTGCGCGGCTACCGCATCGTCGACCTCGAGCTCGCGACGGGCGATCCGCCGGTCGGCAGCCGCCTCGCCGATCTCGATCTTCCCGACGGATCGAACGTCATCGCGTTGCGGCGCCGCGACGACACGTTCGAGCCCGCACCCGGCGAGCTCCTGGAGCGCGGTGACCGGCTGACCGTCCTCGTTCCGGCGTCGGCGGCCGACGACCTCGCGGAGCGGATCAGCCGGCCGCGCGAAAACGACGGTCGAGCTCCCGGAACGACGCCGCAAGAGCGACCCGATCCTCGCCCAGCGCGGTGAACGCCTCGAGGAACCGCCGCTCCCCCTCGGCCGTGAGCCGGAGCAGCCACACGCGGCCGTCGGTGCTCGAGGGGCGCCGCCGGACGAGGCCCGCCTCCTCGCTCCGCTTCACGAGCTCCGTGACCGCGGTCTGCTGAAGCTGAAGGAGCTCGCACAGCTCGGTGATGCGCAGCTCGCCGGCCGACGCGATCATCAAGAGCAGGTCGTAGCGCTGCGAGGTGAGGCCCGCCTGCGCCGCGACCCGGTCGGTGCGCTGGAGAAACCGGCGCAGCTCCGTCCGGAACGCGGCGGCATCGCGCAGCTCCGAAGGTCGTGCCACCGTTCGCTTATATCATACTATGGACTACTGACGGGCTAGCGCGTCTGCGGGAAGCCGAGATCGACCTTCGACGTCGCGGGATCGGGCCACCGTGACGTGACCACCTTGCCGCGCGTGTAGAAGTCGATGCCTTCCGGGCCATAGATGTGACGGTCCCCGAAGAGCGACGCCTTCCAGCCGCCGAACGAGTAGTACGCGACCGGTACCGGGATCGGGACGTTGATGCCGACCATGCCCGCCTGCACGTCGAACTGGAACTGGCGAGCGACGCCGCCGTCGCGCGTGAAGATCGCCGTGCCGTTGCCGTACGGGCTCTCGTTGACGAGCTTCACGGCCTCGTCGTACGTCGCGACGCGCGTGACGCCGAGCACCGGCCCGAAGATCTCGTCCTCGTACGCCTTCATCCCCGGCGAGACGTTGTCGATGAGCGACGGCCGGAGGAAGAACCCGTCCGCCGGCGCGTCCTCGCGCCCGTCGACGAGCACCTTTGCACCCTCGCCGGGCGCGCCCTCGAGATACGACGCGACCTTGTCGCGATGCGCCTCGGTGATGAGCGGGCCCATCTCGGAGGACGGGTCGAGCCCGTCCCCGACCTTCACCTTCGGGATGCGCTCCTCGATCGCGGCGATGAGCGGCTCGGCGACGCTGCCGACCGCGACCACCTGCGAGATCGCCATGCAGCGCTCGCCGGCCGAGCCGTACGCCGCCGACACCGCCGCGTCCGCGGCCATGTCGATGTCCGCGTCCGGCAGCACGATCATGTGGTTCTTCGCCCCGCCGAGCGCCTGGCAGCGCTTGCCCGCAGCCGTCGCCTTCTCGTAGACGTACCGCGCGATCGGCGTCGAGCCGACGAACGAGACGGCGGCGATGTCGGGATGCTCGAGCACCGCGTCGACCGCGACCTTGTCGCCGTGCACGACGTTGAAGACGCCGTCGGGAAGCCCGGCCTCCTTCAGCAGCTCCGCGGTCCACACAGACGCGGACGGATCCTTCTCCGACGGCTTGAGCACGAACGTGTTCCCGCACGCGATCGCCGGCGCCCACATCCACATGGGCACCATCGCGGGGAAGTTGAACGGCGTGATGCCGGCGACGACGCCGAGCGGCTGCCGGATGGAGTAGACGTCGATGCCGCCGGACGCCTGCTCCGAGTACTCGCTCTTGAGGAGCGACGGGAGACCGCAGCAGTACTCGATCACCTCGAGCCCGCGCGTCACCTCGCCGATCGCGTCGGAGAGCACCTTGCCGTGCTCGGCGGTGAGGAGCCTCGCGACGTCCTCGCGGCGTTCGTGCACGAGCTCGCGGATGCGGAAGAAGATCTCGGCGCGCCGGCCGAGCGAGACTTCACGCCACGACGCGGCGGCGGCCTTCGCGGCCTGGACGGCGCGATCGACCTCCGCGACGGTGGCGAAGTCGACCTCGGCGCTCTGGCGTCCGGTCGCCGGGTTGTACACGGGGCCTTTGCGGCCCGACTCGCCGGCGACGCTGCGGCCGCCGATCCAGTGGTTGATCTGCTTCAGGGCAGCAGGCGCCTCGATGGTCTCGGTCATGCCGAGAGATTAGCCCGCGGGTGGATCCGTGGCGGCCATCCACGCGAAGAGCTCGGGCGTCGCCGCCTGCGTGAAGAGCTGGCCGGGATCCATCCTGTAGCCCCGCCAGTCGTGCGACCAGAAGCCGTTCTCGTCGCGCGCGTTCACCGCGGCGGAGGCCGCGTTCGCGTAGGCGAGTGCGTACCACGTCGGATTGCCGTCTTGCTGGTACAGCTCGAGCATCGCCTGCATGTAGATCGCGTCCGGCTCGGGAGTCCAGGGCTCGATCGTCGGGAACGTGTCGAGCGACGCCTTCGCGATCGACTCGGCCTTCGTGCACCACGACTTGTCGCCGGTGCCGCGGCAGAGCTCGACGTCGGCGGAGATCATCATCCCCTCGACGTAGTCCATCACCGTCGGGTCGGTGGTGTTTCGCCCGTACAGGCCATCGGGTGTGCGCGTGTTCGCATCCGCCCACGCGATGTATCGCTCCGCGAGGTCGAGGAAGTACGGCTCGTGCACGATGCGGTACAGCGTCGCGGCGACGAGCGCCTCCGCCGCGAGCGGCTCCGACGTCTTGTGGTCGTGGTCGCTGTCCCACCACGTCCCGCCGTTCACGGGATCCCACCCGAACTGGTCGATGTACGAGAGGACGCGCTGCGCGTCCCACAGCCAGCGCACGTCCTTCGTCGCCTCGTATGCGTGCAAGTTGGCGACGGCCCACCAGCCGGCGTCGTCGAAGTACGCGTTGCCGGTGTTGCGCTGTCCCCAGAGCCACGTGATGCCTCCCGCCCCGTCCTCGATCGTCGGGTCCCAGAAGTTCTCAGCCTGCGTGAACGTCGTCTCGACGGCCGCCTTGTTCGCCGGCGTCGGGTCGGCGATCGCGACGGCGGCGACGAGCTCGAGCAGCGGATACGACGACCACAGCGACGCCACGGGCGGATCGTCGGTCGGACGGCCGCTGTACCAGCCGTACTTCTCGTCCCACCAGTACTGCTGCGTCTGCGCGAGGCCCTGCTCGGCGAGCTGCTGGAACGCAGCCCGCTGCGTGACGAGCGTCGCGTGCGACGGCAGCGGCAGCGCGACCGCCGCCGCGACGGCTGCGAGCATCCTCATGCCGGCGGTGGCGTCGCAGCGAGCCACGCGAAGAGCTCGAGCGTCGCGGTCTGGGTGTAGAGGGTCTGGTCGATCGTCGCTCCCCCGTCCCAGCGGAGCGACCAGAAGCCGCTCGCGTCGCGGGCGTTCGCCGCGGCATGCTTCGCGTTCTCGTACGCGAGCGCGTACCAGGTCGGGTCCTTGTCGTATGTGTAGAGGTCGAGCATCCAGCGGAGGTAGACGACGTCCGTCTCTGGTGCCCAGTCAGCCAACGCAGGAAACTGCGAGAGGGACGCCTTGGCGAGCTGCTCCGCCTGGGCGCAGTACGCCTTCTGCTTCGTCGCCTTGCACAGCTCGACGTGCGCCGCGACCATCATCCCCTCGACGTAATCCATCACAGTGCCGTCGGTCGCGCTCCGCCCGTAGAGATCGCCCGCCTTCGGGTTGCGCGTGTTCGCGTCCGCCCACGAGAGCAGGTGCTTCGCCATGTCGAGGAAGTACTTCTTGTGCTGGATGCGATAGAGCGTCGCGGCGATGAGCGTCGCCGCGCCGAGCGGCTCCGACGTCTTGTGCTCGTGCGTGACGTCCCACCACATGCCGCCGCTGCCCGGGTCCCACGCATAGCGGTTGAGGTACGTGAGCACGCGGCCGGCGTCCCACAGCCAGCGCTTCTTCCCCGTCGCGCGGTATGCGTCGAGATACGCGAGCCCCCACCACCCTGCGTCGTCGAAGTACGCGTTGCCCGTGTTGCGCAGGCCGTAGAGCCACGTCACGCCGCCGGTTCCCTCGATCGTCGGGTCCCAGAAGCCTTCGGCCTGCGTGAACATCGTGTCGACGAACGCCTTGTTCGCAGCCGTCGGGTCGGCGATCGCGACCGCATCGGCGAGCTCGAGCAGCGGATACGACGACCAGAGCGACGCCACCGGCGGGTCGCCGCTGCGGCGCCCCATGTACCAGCCGGCCGGCGCGTTCCACCAGTACTGCCGCGTCTGTGCGAGGCCCTGCTCGGCGAGCTGCTGGAAGTTCGCGCGGTCAGCGGCGAGCGCGCCGTGCGACGGCAACGGCAGCACGAGTGCCGCAATGACTGCCGCAAGACCCCCGGACCCCACCCGACATTCATAGCGCACGAGGCGGGGCGCGGCCGTGGCCGCGCTCCCACCTCCCGCGCCTCAGGAGACCGGATCCGGGCGGACGACCACCGTGTCGCCGACGAGCGTGATCTCGTCGGCCGGCATCCCGACGCGGCCGGCGTGCTCGCGGATCTTCTCGGGACTCGAAGCCTCGTAGATGCACACCGTGCCGAGGCTTCCGTCATCCTCGGCGAGGACGTAGCTGCGGATCCAGCGGACGTCGTCGGGCATCTTCTCGCCCTCTGCCGTCGAGCGCTCTGCGGTCGCCCTCAGCTCGTCCGCGTCCACCCACGCGTTGCGACGCCGGATTGCGTATGTCTGCACCGTTCCCTCCTTCGTTTGCTGGCAAGGCAACGGTAAACGGCGCGGGTGGCGACCGCATGGGCGGAACTGCCCATCTTCGATCAGCGCGTGATGAGCAGACCGCGCCGGCGCGCCTCGACGACGGCGGCGCCGCGCGTCCGCACGCGGAGCTTGCTCATGATCGACGAGACGTGATGGTCGACCGTCCGGACGGAGACGACGAGCTTCTCCGCGATCTCCCGATTGCGCAGCCCGTCCGCGAGCAACCCGAGCACCTCCTGCTCCCGCCGCGTCAGAGCCGCGTCGTCGTCGGGAAGGAGCACGACGAGCTCGCCGACCTCGACGATGTCGTCCACCGGGATCTCGGCGCGCGCGGCGTGCTCGCGGATCGCGTTCGGCCCGGATGCGCGGTAGTGGCAGACCGTCCCCACGCGGCCGTCGGCCTCCGCGAGCACGTAGCTCCGGACCCACTGCACGTCGCCCATCTCCTTCGACACCGCGAGGGAGCGCTTGGCCGACACGCCGAGCGCCTCCGCCGAAGGCCACCCGTGCCGTCGCAGGATGACGTAGCTCTTCAGGGGCTCGTGTCTCATCTGCGGGACGGTAAAGCCGCGTCCGGCTGCAATGCATGGGTGGAACTGCCCATTCCGGCCTCCGCAGGCCTCCTAGTAGGCTTGCGCCATGGCGACGATCGAGACCAACCCCCGGCTCGGGCAGCAGGTAGTCGAAGAAGCCAGACGCTACGTCCTCCACTCGTGGTCGGTGCAGAACGCGATCAACCCGATCGCGGTCGCGGGCGGCGAGGGCCGGTATTTCTGGGACTACGACGGCAAGCGCTACCTCGACTTCGCGTCCCAGCTCGTCAACGTCTCGATCGGCCATCAGCATCCGAAGCTCGTCGCCGCCATCAAGGAGCAGGCGGACAAGCTCTGCACGATCGGCCCGCCGATGGCGACCGAGCCGCGCTCGACGCTCGCGCGCCTCGTCTCCGAGGTGACGCCGGGCGACCTGTCGCTGACGTTCTTCACGAACGGCGGCGCCGAGGCGAACGAGAACGCGATCCGCCTCGCGCGCTGGTACACGGGACGGCACAAGATCATCGCGCGCTACCGCAGCTACCACGGTGCGACGGCGGGCGCGCTCACGCTCACCGGCGACCCGCGCCGCTGGCCGTCCGAGCCGGGGATCACCGGCGTCGTGCGCATGTTCGACCCGTACACGTACCGCTGCTCGGCGGGCCATCCCGACCCGTGCCCCGTCTGCACCGGCGCGCCGCACCTCGAGGAGATCCTCCAGTACGAGGGCGCGCACACGGTCGCCGCGGTCATCCTCGAGACCGTCACCGGCACGAACGGGATCATCGTCCCGCCCGACGGCTACCTCCAGTCGATCCGCGAGGTCTGCGACCGGCACGGGATCCTGCTCATCGCCGACGAGGTGATGGCCGGCTTCGGCCGCACGGGCAAGTGGTTCGGCGTCGACAACTGGGACGTCGTCCCCGACATCCTCACGATGGCGAAGGGGATCAACTCCGGTTACGTGCCGCTCGGCGCGATGGCCGTGCGCGAGCCGATCGCGGCGTGGCTCCAGGACAAGTACTTCGCCGGCGGGCTCACGTACAGCGGGCACCCGCTCGCGTGCGCGGTCGGCGTCGCGTCGATCGAGGCGTTCCGCGAGGAGGGCATCGTCGAGCACGCGGCCGAGATGGGGCCGCAGTTCAAGGCGGCGCTCGACGGCCTCGCGGCGAAGCATCCGTCGGTCGGCGAGGTGCGCGGCATCGGCTGCTTCTGGGGGCTCGAGCTCGTGAAGAGCCGCGAGACGCGCGAGCCGCTCGTCCCCTTCAACGGCGGCGGCGAGGCGGCGGCGCCCGTCGCGCGGCTCGGCAAGGCGGCGCTCGAGCGCGGCCTCTACCTCATGACGCACTGGAACGTGATCATGGTCTGCCCGCCGCTGACGATCACGCCCGATGAGCTGGCCGAAGGCATCGCCATACTCGACGATGCCCTTGCAATCGCAGACGAGTACTACGTCGACTGAGCACTGCCCTCGCTGCAACGCCGTCATGGAATGGCGGCACGGCAGCTGGCAATGTCCGACGTGCCGTTATAAGGCCGGCTGCTGCGAAGGCGAGACGGGCGAGTGCCGCGACTCCGGCTAGAGGAGCTCGAGCAGTCGGGGCTCGACGCGCACGCGGGCGAGCTGCTCGTCGTGCTCACGTGGCTCGTCGCCGGTGAGCTCGGCATCGAGATGGACGACCTGAACGCCGCGCGGCGCCGCGCGATGTTCGTCCTCGCGGCGGGCGGCGATCCGCACCGCGAGCTCGACCACGACTCGATCGCGGCCGAGCGGCTCGCAGCGGAGCTCGACACGCCGGCGCGCCGGCAGGCGCTCGCGGTCGCCCTCGACCGGCTCGCCGTCGTGGCCGACGGCCTCCCGACGGTGACGGAAGCCCTCGGCGCCCTCCGCGCCGAGCCGGAGCTCGCCTGGCGGAGCCTCGCGCTCGCGCTGCTCGCGGACGAGCTCGCCGGCGACTGATCCGTCACATTCCCGTGTTCGTGCCTCGCCCCGGGCCTGGCACCGGGATCCGTTTGGCTCCCGGCCTCGCCGGAGAGAACGGACGGTATGTACGCGAGAGTGGAGACTTTTCACGCGGAGCTGGGTGACATCGACGACGTCATCTCGGCCCAGCACCACACGGTCGGCCTCGTCCGGACGATGAACGGGAACATGGGCGGCTACGTCCTCGTCGACCGCGACGCCGGGCACGTGATGAACGTCACCTTCTGGCAGAGCGAGGAGGACGAGGACGCGGCCGAGGGCGAGTTCGAAGCGGTCGCCGTCCGCGGCCACGTCGGCCGGTACGCCGTGGCCATGCAGGAAGCCCTCGGAACCGTATAGCGGCCCGCCGTAGCCGCGCCTACACTGCGGCAAAAGCCCGACCTTTGCCGCCGCCGTAAGAATCTCCAAGCCAGATCCGAAGCGCCGGGTGAGACTCCCGCGCAGCCTGCCCGACGGCCGTCGCGTCGAGCCGTACTCCCGCGCGGATGCGCCGTATTTCCGCAGCCCCGGCTTCTACGTCCGCATCGGCGGCCTCGCCGTCCTCGTCGGCGTCGTCATCTGCGCGCTCGTCCTGCGCGCGTGGTCGATCCAGATCCTCCACGGCCCGTCGTACAAGACGCTGGCGACGCACCAGGCGTTTCGCACCGTCGACATGATCGGCCCGCGCGGCGCGATCGTCGACGACAAGGGGCGGCTCCTCGCGAACACGACCGGGCACGTCGTCGTCGTCGCGGACACGAGCTCGCTCGGCGCGTTCGACACGCACGGCTGGCACGCGAGCAAGGAAGGCCTCGCCGACCTGCGGAAGGTCTCGTCCCTCGCGCACGTCCCGGTGCAGACGATGCTCACCCGCATCCAGCGGTCCATCGTCCGCTCGCCGTTCGCTCCCGCTGTCGTCATCCCGCACCCGAGCAACGGCCTCCAGTTCTATCTCGACGAGCGGGCGACGTCGTATCCCGGCTTCGACGTGACCGCGGTCCCGTCACGCAGCTATCCGCAGGGGAACTTCGGCAGCGAGTTCCTCGGCCTGCTCGGCGAGCTGAGCCCGCAGGAGCTCGGCACGACGCGCTACCGCACGGCGAAGGCCGGCGAGGTCGTCGGCCAGACCGGCGTCGAGGCGATGTACGACTCGCTGCTCAACCCCGGCTTCGTCCGCGCGCACGTCCGCGTCGATTCGCTCGGCCGCATCGCCGGTCATCTCCAGATCCCGCGCGGAAAGTCGCTGCCGACGCTGAAGCTGACGATCGACGCCCGGATCCAGCGCGCGACGCAGAACGCGGTCGCACACGGCATCCAGCTCTCCGAGGCGATCGGCCACCACCCCACCGGCGGCTCAGCCGTCGTCATGAACCCGTACACGGGCGCCATCTACGCGCTCGCGAGCGTGCCGACGTACAACCAGGTCGCCGCGGCGAACGACCCGACGTACAACGCGAAGCTCTACACCGACCCGCGGCACCTGCTCGACGACCGCGCCACCGCCGGCGTGTATCCGACCGGATCGACGTTCAAGCCGATCATCGCCGAGGCGGCGCTCGCCGCGGGAGTCATCACGCCCGACACGTCACTGCTCTGCTCGGGCGCGTTCGACCTCGGCGGCTTCGTCTTCCACAACGTCGAGGCCGGCGTGTTCGAGAGCATGACGCTGCACACGGCGCTCGCCCAGTCGTGCGACACGTGGTTCTACCGGCTCGGCGACCGCGTCTGGGCCTCCGACCCGAGCAGGCAGGGAGCGCTCATCCAGCAGTGGGCGAAGAAGTTCGGGCTCGGCTCGACGCCGCCGATCGACGTCACCGGCGCGGCTCCGGGCTACGTGCCCACGCCGGGCAAGACGTTCGAGAAGCTCATGGGCTTCCCGTGGACGGAGGGCCAGACGATCAACCTCGCCATCGGCCAGGGCGCGCTCCAGGTGAGCCCGCTCCAGCTCGCCGTCGCGTACTCGACGATCGCGAACGGCGGCACCGTCGTGCGGCCGCACGTCGCGCTCGGCCTCGTCCGCGGCGGCGTGACGCACATGTTCCACTTCAAGCCGCAGCGCAAGCTGAAGCTCGTCGACGTCGACGCGATCCGCCAGGGCCTGTACGAGGCGGCGCACGTCGGCACGTCGGCCGCGATCTTCTCGACGTATCCCGTCCCCGTCGCCGGCAAGACCGGCACGGCGGAGGCGCCGCCCGGCGACGACCACTCGTGGTACGCGTCGTGGGCGCCCGCGGGTCACCCGGAAGTCGTCGTCGTCTGCATGATCGAGCACGGCGGCTTCGGCGCCGAAGCGGCCGCGCCGTGCGCACGCGACGTCTACGACGCGTTCTTCCACATCAAGCCGAAGCCCTAGCGCAGCGGCAGCTCGACGGTGAACGCCGATCCCCGACCGAGGATCGACTGCACCGTGATGCGCCCGTCCATGCGCTCGACGAGCTCGCGGCACACATAGAGGCCGAGGCCCGTGCCGCTGACGCCGCCCGTCTGCTGCGGGTCGACGCGGTAGAACTTCTCGAAGATCCGCGTCATCTCGACGCTCGGGATGCCGACGCCCTCGTCGGAGACGACGAAGCGGACGAAGCGGTCGTCCGCGACGACGCGCAGCTCCACCGGACCCCGGTTCGGCGAATACTTGACGGCGTTGTCGAGGAGGTTGTCGAGCACCTGGCGCAGGCGGCCCGCGTCCGTCTCGATCTCCGGCACCTCACCCGCGGTCCGCAGCTCGACCTCCTGTGATTCCCCGACGCGCAGCCGCGCCGCGTCGACGGCCGCGCGCGAGACCTCGAGCGGGTCGATGCGCGCCGGCTCCATCGTCAGGCCGCCCGACTCGATCCGGCCGACGAGGAGGATGTCGTCGACGATCGCCGACAGCCGCTCCGCCTGCTCGGCGATCTGCTGCACGAGCTCGCGGCGGATGTCCTCGCGGTCGCCGAAGTCGCGTCCCGCAAGCGTCATCGCGGCGCCGTAGACGGCGGCGAGCGGCGTGCGCAGCTCGTGCGAAACGGTGGCGACGAAGTCCGACTTCAACCGGTCGAGCCGCCGGTCGGCCGTGACGTCGCGGAACGCGTACGCCGTTCCCTCCGACGAGGCGACGCCGGAGATCGAGATCCACAGCTCCCGCCCGTCGATCGTGACCGGGACCGTGTGCGGCACGCTGCCGGCGACGGCGGCGATCTCACTCCACCCGGAGAAGACGCCGCGTGCGGGACGCCCCCGCACGACGTCGGCGGAGAGGCCGGTGATCGTCTCCGCGGCGGCGTTCCAGATCCGGATCGCGCCGCTCGCGTCGACGAGGACGACCGCGTCCGCGATCGAGTCGAGCGCACGCGCCGCCTCGGCACGACGCTCGGCCTCGTAGAAGAGCCGCGAGTTGTCGACCGCGACCGCAGCGCGTGCGGCGAGCTCCTCGGCGAGACGGAGGTCTCCCTCGTCGAAGCGCCTGCCCGACTCCGCTGCGACGAACAGGACCGCGCCGAGCGTGCGCCGTCGCGCGATGAGCGGCACGCACATCGTCGAGCGAACCTCGATCTCCTCGAGCGCGCTCGCGAGCCGCTCCGGATGCTCGGCATCGCCCGCGACCGAGAGCGGCGACGCGTCGGCCAGGAGCTCCGAGCGCCCCGTGCGGATCACCTGCGGCACGCCGACGTCGGCGTCGAGCTGCAGCGGATGCGCCTCGAGGACCGCGCGCACCGTCGCCTGCCGCCCACCGCTGTGCTCGACCGCGCGGCGCACGATCGAGCCGTCGTCCTCGACGATGTAGATGACGCACCAGTCGCCGAGGCGCGGCACTGCGAGCCGCGCGAGCGAGCTGAGCGTCTCGTCGTAGTCGAGCGAGCTCGCGAGCACGTCGCTCGCCTCGACGAGGAAGCCGAACTCGTGCTGCGCCTGCTCGGCGGAGCTGTACAGGCGCGAGTTCTCGATCGCGAGCGCAGCGCGGCGGCCGAGCTCCTCCGCGAGCGTCACGTCGGCCTCGGTGTAGCGATGGCCGGAATCCGACCACGCGAACGTCAGCGCGCCGAGCACGCGGTCCCGCGCGACGAGCGCGACGGCGATCGCGGAGCGCGGGTCGAGCTTCTTCATCAGCTCGAAGTGCGTGTCGTCGAGCGTCGTCGAGCGCAGCGCCTCGGGCGTGAAGCTCGGGAAGTGAACGGTCCCGCCGCTCGCGAGCGCCTGCCCGGCCGGCTGGCCCGAGCCGACGACGGGCTGGTACTCGCGGTGGAGCTCCTCGAGGAGCGCCTGCTTCTCCGGGAGTGCCGCACGGACGGCGACGCGCCGCATCGTTCCGTCCTCCTCGGCGACGTCGACGATGAACCAGTCGGCGAGGCGCGGCACGACGAGATCGGCGAGCGTCCGCAGCGTGACGTCGTAGTCGAGGCTCTCGGCGAGCACGTGCGACGCCTCTGCGAGGAAGCCGAGCGCCTTCTCGCTCCGTTCGCGCGCCGTCTCGGCGCGGTCGCGCGCCATCGCGGCGGCGAGCAGGTTCGCGACCGCACGCAGGAAGAGGACGTCGTCCGGGTTGAACGGGCGCGGTCCACCTGCCGCGAGCACACCGACGAGCTCGTCCTCGCCCCGGACCGGTGCCGCGATCGCTTCAGGGCCCGATGCGGGGTCGCGGATCCGGAACGACTCGGCCACCGTCGACCCCGCCCCATCTCCAGCCGGCCAGCCGAGCGACGAGGCCGCGGCGAATGTCCCGTCCGGCAGCCGCTCGAAGAGCGCGACGCGGGCGGTGTCGAGGCCGTCGGCAACGGCGGCGAGCGCGAGACCGACGAGCTCGTCGACCCCGGTGCCGGTCAGCGCCGCTCGTCCGAGCTCCGCGACGAGCGACTGCTGGTGCTCGCGGCGGCGCAGCTCGGCCACAGCGTCGGTCGGTGACCCTCCCTGGTCGGCGATGCGGAAATGCTAGGGCAGAGCGGCTTCGATCGCCGCCCGCAGCGCTGCCGCCGAGGGAGCGACGAGCGTGACCTTCGCGCCGATGCCGCTCTGCACCACGAACGTCGGGGTCGCGTTGATGTGCGCGGCGTGCGAGATGGAGTCGATCTGAGTGGCGAGCTTCGTGACGCCGGCGCCCTTCCGCGCGGCGAGAAGATCCGAGACATGGAGGCCGGGGATGCTCGCGGCCGCCTTCCCGACCATCTCGTCGCTCAGCCAGCCGGTGTTCTCGGTGCCCTGATTGACGTACAGCATCTGGGCGAAGTTGAAGGCCCGGTTCTGGAAGCCGGCGGCGATCATCGCGTCGCGGCCTCTGGACGAGTCGCCGTTGAACGCGAGCGGCCGGGCGACGATCTTCGCCTTCCCGGAGCGCACGTACCGCGCGAGGATGTCCGGCACGACCCCGATCTCGACCTCCTTGCAGTATGGGCACTGGAGATCGACGTACTCGAGCAGCGTCACCGGAGCCGACGCCCGCCCGAGCGTCATGCCGCGCTGCGGAATCCCCTTGTAGAGCGAGGCCACCTCGGCAGCGCCGGGAAGGGCGCCCTGGAGGGAGCCGACGGCCGCCGCCGGCGGAGCAGTCGACTTGCCGCCGCTCAGCACGACGCCCAGCACGATCGCCACCGCGGCGACGACCACGAGGATGGCACCGGCAGCGAGCGCTTTCGGCGACGCCTGCCGCCTGCGGCTCGTCGGCACGGCCGCCAAGCTGCGCGTGGCTCTGCTCTTTCTACCGCTGGGCATCGCTCATACCTCCGTCAGGTAATCGGAGATGTCCCGGATCCGCATCGTCCCGTCCGCGGCCTTGCGGAGGTTGACGAGGCAGATCGGGCACATCGTCACGCATTCGTCTCCGGCGGCGTGGAGCTGCCGGACGCGCTCGCCCGCGACCTTCGCCGCCAGCGCCGGATCGAGCGCCTCGGCCGGCCCGCCGCAGCACCACGTCATCGCGCCCGCGTTCGCCGGCTCGCGGACGGTGAAGCCCGCCGCCGTGAGCAGGTCGCGCGGCGCGGACACGACGTCTTCATAGCGCGCGTAGACGCACGAGTCGTGCACGACGACCTCGCGCGCGGCGTCGGGCCGTGCAGGCAGCTCGTGCTCGGCGAGCACCTCGAGGTAGCTCTGCACCTCGACGTCGTAGCCCTCGACGAGCTTCGGGAAGATCGAGCGCAGCATGTGGGTCGTGTGCGGGTCGACCGTGATCACGCGCCGCACGCCGTGCTTGTGGAAAACCGCTGCGACGCGCTGCGCATGGACCGCGACCGCCGTATCGGCGCCGAGATCGTGCGCGAGTGCGCCGGCGTAGAGGTCGTCCTCGTACAGGTAGCCGAACTCGACGCCGGCGTCCCGGAGGAGCCGCGCGACGTTCGTAGGCACGCGGTCGTACTCGGCGCGCTCGTGTGCGCGCGGGCGCGCGACGAGCGATGCGCCGTTGACGAGCCTGTTCGCGCGGCGCGCGAGCCCGCTGAACCGGACGAGACGCGAGTCGCCGAGCTTCTCCTCGAGAGCCACGAGGCGCTCGATGTATGGGATGAGCTGGTACATCATTCCGGTGTAGAGGACGGTCTCACCGCCGCGCGGCAGGTCGAGATCGCGTGCCCAGCGCGTCGCCCGCCGCGCGGGAATCGGCAGCACCGAGCCACGCAGGCGGAGATTGTCGGCGAGGATCCCGGCGACGTCGCGGACGGGCAGCGGCATTACATTCCCTCCTCGAGCAGCCAGCGGCGGAGCAGCCGCACGTTCTCCGTGATGTGCACGCCACCGGGGCAGCTCTCCTCGCACGCGCGGCAGAGCAGGCACGAGAACACGGCGCGCTCCTCGGCGCGGACGCGATCCCCCAGACCGAGCACCGCATAGCGGAAGAGCCGCCGCGGCAGCAGGTCGATCCCGACGGGGCACGTCGCCGAGCACACGCCGCAGTTCATGCAGGCCTCGGCGTCGAGCGTCGGCAGCGCCGCTCCGATCGTCGTCGCCATCAGCTCTTCACCGCCGCGTACCGGAAGTAGTCGCCGTCGGCCTCGGGGATCTCGGCGACGTAGCCGTACTTGCGCAGGCCCATGAGCCACAACATCACTTCGTCCTCGGGATGGCCGGATGCCTCCGCGAGCTCGGGAACGGTCAGCGGTCCAGCCGCGAGCAGCTCGAGCAGCCGGCCGCGCACGAGCGGCTCGTCGCGCACGACCTCGCGCGTGTCGCGGTTCACGACGCCGCCCCCACGAGGAGCCCGTCGATCATCGCGTGGATCTGCGCGTTCGTGTAGCCCTGGAGGTCGATCGCGTCCTCGGTGCACACCGGCGCGCACGCGCCGCAGCCCTTGCAGCCGGCGGCGTCGATCACGGCCACCTCGCCCCCGTCGCGCGCGACCATCGAGATCGCGCCGAACGGGCAGGCTGGGATGCACTCGGCGCAGCCGGTGCAGGCGTCGGCGTGGACGTACGCGACCTGCGGGTCGAGCTCGGCGACGCCGCGCTTCAGCACGGCGGCGGCCTGCGTGACGGCGGCGAGACCGGAGGCGACACTCTCGGCGACGGTCTTCGGCCCCTGGCAGGCGCCGGCGATCAGGACACCGTCGACGACGGTCTCGACCGGCCGCAGCTTCGGATGGATCTCGTTGAAGAAGCCGTCGCGCCCGATCGGGAGCTTCAGCGCACGCACCAGCTCCTCGTTCTGCCGCGGCACCATCCCCGTGACGAGCACGACGAGGTCGACCGGGATGGCCAGCTCCTCGCCCGCCGTGAGCAGGTCGCGCACGGTCACGGTCAGCCCGTCTCGGTTGCGCACGATCTCCGGTGGGTCGTCGTCGGCGAACTTCAGGTACACGGAGCCGCGCGTCCGGGACTCGTTCAGCATCAGCTCGTTCTTGCCGTACGTACGCAGGTCGCGGTAGAGGTGGTACTGGCGTACGCCCGCACTCCGCTCCGCTGCGAGGAGCGACGAGTGCACAGCGGCGCTGCAGCAGAACCGGGAGCAGTAGGAGTGCTCGGCGTTACGGCTGCCGACGCAGTAGACGTACGCCACGCTCTGCACCGGCCTGCCGGCGTACTCGAGCGGGCCGTCGCTCTCGGCGATCAGGCGCTTGAACTCGGGCAGCGTCAGCACGCCGTCGGATCCGTAGCCGAACTCGCCTGCGGGCGGCTCGTAGCTGTCGAACCCGGTCGCGACGACGATCTGGCCGACCTCGAGATGGATCGACTCGCCGCCTACGCGAACGATCGCGCGGTAGTTGCCGAACGTGCCGGACTTCGCGGTCACCTCGGCACCCGTGAACACGGTGATGTCGGGGCGTTGCCGGATCTCTTCGCGCAGGCGCTCGATCAGCCCATGCCCGTCCTTGCCGTGCGGGTAGAGCTCGCCGAGGCCGTCGACCCAGCCGCCGAGCTCCGGCTCGCGCTCGACGAGGAACGTGGCGAGCCCGACGTCGGCGAGCCCGATCGCGGCGCGCATGCCGGCGACGCCGCCGCCGATCACGAGCGCTGCGGGCGTCGTCTCGACGACGACCGGCTCGAGCGGCTCCGACAGCCGGGTGTGCGCGATGCCGGCGCGCACGAGCTTGATCGCCTTGCTCGTCGCGCCCTCGCGGTCGTCGGTGTGCGTCCACGAGCACTGCTCGCGGATGTTGACCTGCGTGTACTCGTACGGGTTGAGGCCGCCGCGGCGCGCCGCCTCGCGGAACGTGAACGTGTGCAGCTTCGGCGAGCAGGAGGCGACGACGAGGCCGTCGAGCCGCTGCTCCTTGATGTCATCGACGATCTCCTGCTGGGTCGCGTCCGAGCACGTGAACATCGCGCGGCGCGCGACGACGACGCCGGGCTCGTCCTTGACCGTGTCGACGACGCGCTCGACGTCGACGTAGTCCGAGATGTTGCCGCCGCAATGGCAGACGTAGACGCCGATGCGCCGTTCGCTCATGCGAGCACCTTCGAGCGCTCGAGATGGGCGGCCGCCTGCGCCACCGCGGCGCCGGCGTGGAGGATGGACTCGGGGATGTCGCGCGGGCCGGAGGCGGCGCCGGCGACGAAGACGCCGGGAATGCTCGTCTTGGCCGGATTGAGGTCCTCGTCGACCTCGTCGACGTAGTCGTAGTCGTCGACCGCGAGCTCCTCGACCTTGAACAAGCGCTGGGCGTCGCGATTCGGCTGGACGCCGACGGCGAGGACGACGAGGTCGTACTCGGCCTCGGCGACCGTCCCGCCGTCCGTCGATGTCCTCGTAGCGGAGCGTGAGGTCGCCCGCGTCGGTCTCGACGATCGAGGCGACGCGCCCCTTGACGAAGTTGGCGCCCATCGCCTTGGCCTGCTCGAAGAACTCGTCGTAGCCCTTGCCGACGGCGCGGATGTCGATGTAGTGGACGGTGACGTCCGCGAGCGGCAGCGCGCCCATGATCAGCTGGTTCTGCTTGATCGAGTACATGCAGCAGAACTTCGAGCAGAGCGGGTTGCCGACGGTCTCGTCGCGCGACCCGGTGCACATGACGTAGGCGATGCGCTCCGGCACCTTGCCGTCGCTCGGGCGCAGCACCGTGTTGTACGGGCGCGTCGGCGCGAGGAGGCGCTCCATCTGCGTGCCGGTGATGACGTTCCGGAAGCGGCCGTGGCCGTACTGCGGCTTCGCGTCGGCGGGGAAGAGCGTGTAGCCGGTGGAGACGATCACGGCGCCGACGTCGAGCTCGACCTCCTGCTCGCGCATGTCGAGGTCGATGGCGTCCGCGGGGCAGGCGGAGATGCACTCGTGGCACTCGGAGCAGACGCCGCAGTCGAGGCAGCGGCCGGCGGCCGCGCGCGCCTCCGCCTCCGTGAGGCCGGCCTCGGTCTCGGCGAAGTCCATCGGGGCGGCGGCGAAGCGCGCAGCGGCAGCGAGCGGCTCGCGCCGGCTGTGGCTGCCCTGGCGCGCGAGGACGCCGGGCTTGTCGACGGCGTCGAGCGGCTCGACGAAGCCGTCGAGCGGGAGACCCTGGAGGAAGCGGTCGACCATGTGCGCCGCGCGCCGCGCGTTCCCGACCGCCTTCGGGATCGTCGATGCGCCTGTCGTGGCGTCGCCGGCGGCGAAGACCCACGGCACCGGCGTCTGGAGCGTCAGCCGATCGGCCTCGAGGTTCCGCTCGGGACCCATGCCGATCGCGACGATTGCGACGTCGCAGGCGACCTCGCTCGTGACCGTTTCGTCGTACTGCGGGCTGAACCGGCGGTTCTCGTCGAAGACCGCGGTGCATCGCTTGAGCTCGACGGCCTCGCCGCCGCGGAAGCCGACGATGCCCCAGGAGTCGTGCAGCTCGACGCCCTCGGCGACCGCCTCGTCGACCTCCCAGTCGTACGCCGGCATCTCGGGGCGCGACTCGAGGCAGACCATGTGCACCTCGGCGGCGCCGAGACGCAGCGCGGTGCGGGCGGTGTCGATGGCGACGTTGCCGCCGCCGACGACGGCGACGACCTTGCCGCCGAGATCGGGCGCCTGGTCGAGCCTGACGTCGCGGAGGAAGTCGAGTGCGCTCACCGCGTTCTCCTCGCCGTCGACGCGGAGCCTCGCCGCGCGCGGCGTGCCGGTGGCGACGACGACCGCGTCGAACCCGTCGCGCTTGAGCACTTCCACGTCGTCGACGCGAGCGCCGGTGGCGATCTCGACGCCGATGCTCGTGACGTTGGCGACGTCGTGCTCGACGACTTCGGCGGGCAGACGGTACGAGGGGATCGCCAGGCGCAGCGCGCCGCCCGCGACGGGCGCCGCTTCGAAGATCTTCACGCCGTAGCCCTTCCGCGCGAGCTGCCACGCGGCGGTAAGGCCGGCCGGGCCCGAGCCGATGACGGCGACGCGCTTGCCGTTCTCTGCCGGAGCGCCCGCCTTCCCGTTCTCGAGCGCGTAGTGCGTGTCGGCGATGAATCGCTTGATCCGGCGGATCGCGAGCGGCCCCTCGAGCGAGCCGCGCGTGCACTCGCCCTCACAGGGCGCGTAGCAGGCGCGACCGAGGCTGCCGACGAGCGGCGTCGTCTCGAGCACGAGCTCGAACGCCTTCTCGTACTCACCGCTGCGGACGAGCGAGACGTAGCCGTGCGCCTTGATGCCCGCGGGGCACGCGTACGTGCAGGGCGAAGTGCCCGCGCGCTCGATGAGCGCCTTCTGGGGCACCGCCTGCGGGAAGGCGATGTACGCCGCCCGCCGCGAGACCATGTCGCCGTTGAACTGATCGGGAACCGCGACGGTGCAGGCGAACTCGCACTGCCGGCAACCGGTGCACGCCGCTTCGTCGACGAAGCGCGGCTTCCGCTTCACGGTCGCGTGGAAGCCGCCGTGGGCGTCGCGCGCGATCTCGTCCACCTCGGAGCCGGTGAAGACGGTGACGTTCGGGTGGTGGATCGTCGCCGCCATCTTCGGCGTCGAGATGCAGCTCGCGCAGTCGAGCGTCGGGAAGACCTTGCTGAGCAGGATCATCTTGCCGCCGACGCTCGGCTCCTTCTCGACGACGAGCACCTTGTAGCCCATGTCGCCGAGCTTCAGCGCGGACTCCATTCCGCCGATTCCGCTGCCGACGACGAGGACGTCGTAGTCGCTCATGCCGAGCTCCGCCAGGCTCGCGGTGAACTCGCGCACGTGCTTCGTGTACGGCGCGGCGCAGACGGAGCAGATCGCCGCCATCTTCAGCCGCCGGCCGTCGATCTCATGCTCTGCCAGCAGCGCCTGGGCTTCGCCGACGATGCGTGACGAACGCTCGCTGCAGTCGGAGAGGTAGCCGCACTCGTCGCCGTCGGAGGCGACGAAGACGCCGTCGAAGCCCTGCTTGAGCGCGTAGAGGATCCACGCCGGCTTGATGCCGCTCGTGCAGGGGAGGCTGATGACGACGACCTCGGGCGAGTAGTGCATGTGCGAGCTGCCGGCGAGGTCGATGCCGGGATCGGAGATGGCGTTCGTCGAGAAGACGAGGACGCGCGGCCCGGCCGCGGACGGCGACGGGCGTTCGATCTCGGCAGCCTGGGTCATCTACTTCGCGCGGCGGATGAAGAGACGGTCGTAGCCGTCGGTGGCTGCGACGCCGAGGAACTCGTGGCCGACCTTGCCGGTCCACGCGGCGATGTCGTTCTTCGTCTGCGAGTCGCTGGACCAGAGCTCGAGCACGTCGCCGATCGCAACCGTGCCCATCGCCTTCTTCGCCTCGAGCAGCGGGCCCGGGCAGGCGGCGCCGCGTGCGTCGACGACCTTCGCGGCGGTCAGCGCGCCGACGTCGGTCTCGGTGAGGATCGTGGTCATCTGCGTCTCCTTCAGTAGACGAGCGTGGTGGTGGCGGACGTGATCTCGGCGACGAACCGCGCCGCCGCGACGATCTCCGAGCCTTCGACGAGGTCGTCCTCGGTCAGGCCCCGGCTCTTGACGCACGGCGAGCAGACGAGGAACTGCGCGCCCAGCTCGTGGATGGTCGAGAGCAAGTCGCCGAGCGGCGCGAACTCCGGCGCCCGCACGGTCTCTGCGACGCCCTTCTTCATGAGCGCGCAGCCGTCGCCCTGGAATCCCATGACGACGTCGACGTCGGATGCGACGGCCGCGCCGGCCATCGCGAACGGGATGGTCGCGAGCTCGGGCTCGTCGGGCCCGTGCGTGACCATGATGACGAGCTTCTCCTGGTCCGGCATGTCGCTACGCCGCCTTTCGCACGTAGAAGACGATGAAATCGCCCTCCTCGTGCCAGTCGAGCAGCTCGTTGCCGGTGGTCGTCGCCCATGCGGGGACGTCGGCGATCGAGCCGCGGTCGGTTGCCATGACCTTCAGGACGTCGCCGGCCACGAGCTCCTTCATCGCCTTCGCCGTCTTGATGATCGGCATCGGGCAGAGAAGGCCGCGTGCGTCGAGCACCTGGGTCTCCTTGATCTCAGTCTGGCTCATCTCGTTTTCTCCTAGACGAAGAGGGTCACGTGCGCCTGGCGCGCCTCGGCGAGGAACGCGGCCGCGCCGGCGAACTCGACGCCGTCGATGAAGTCGTCGGCTGCGTAGCCGAAGACGTCCATGGTCATCTGGCAGGCGATGAGGCGGACGCCGAGGTCCTGTGCGGACTCGAGCAGCTCGCCGATGCCCGCAACGTGCTTGCCGCGGAACTTCGCCTTCATCATCTGCGTCGCCATCGGGCCCATGCCGGGCAGGCCGAGCACGGCGTTCGGCATCGGGATCGGCATCGGCATCGCCGGGTTGCCGAGCGGCGAGACCTTGAGCAGGTGCTCGAAGTTCTTGTGGATGACGTTCAGGCCGTAGAACGTGAAGAAGATGGATGCGTCCATCCCGGACGCGGCCGCCGTCGTCGCGAGAATGAGCGGCGGATAGGCCCAGTCGAGCGTTCCCTTCGAGGCGATGAACGCGGCCTTGCGCGGCCCCGTGTCGTGCTCGAGCTCGGACCTGACGATGCGGCGGACGTCCTCTTCGGTCAGTTCCGCCGGTGTCGCAACGTGCTGCTCGTCGAGCATTGGTCGAACCTCCTGGTCGACCACGAGCCTCCGCCGGACCTGCTGGGCGGACATCCGGAACAACTACGCGCTTGTAACAGTGCTATTCGCTTGAACAAACGCGTGAGTACGTACTTTGTGCGGTTCGAATCGGGGGCGCACCTGACGGCCGGGGACGCCGGGGGGCGGAGGCTGCGGCCGACACCCCCTCAGGGAGGCTCGTATGAATCGCAAGGCATTGTGGTGGGCTGTTCTCGTCATCGGCGTCGCGCTTATCGTCGCGCCGCTTGCGATGGGGATGCCCGGCAAGGCTGCGGCCGGCCAGCGGATGCTGAACGGCTTCCAGCCCATCATGGCACCGGCTTCGGTCCAGAAGACATCGGACTACTACTACAAGACGTTCGTCCCGTTCGGGAAGTTCGCGCCGATGTTCTCGCAGGCGAACGCCGACAAGTTCTCCGGCTACATGCAGGGCATGCAGTCCGCCGGTCTGCAGATCCCGCCGCAGGCGGCGAAGGACTTCACCGGGTTGATCGGCGCGATGCATCAGGCTGTTCCGCTTGCCGCGCAGGTTCCGGCGGGCCTCACCTGGTACAAGCCGCTCGTCGACACGATGTCGGCCAACGTGACGAACTACAAGCAGGTCAACAGCCTGCCGAACTTCAACCTGTTCGCGTGGTTCTTCATCATTCCGGGCATCCTGCTCGTGCTCCTCTCGGGCGCGGGTCTCTGGACGGCCGGTGCACTCCACCTCCACGTCGGAAGGCCCCATCCGGCGGCCTGACGGCGACACGACATCGCGGCGGGGAGCTCGGGCTGTCGAGCTCCTCCGCCGGGATCCCCTTCCTGCCATGACTCTCGTACACCCACTTCCTCCCGAAATCATCGAGTTGATCGCCCGCCGCTTCCGCGTGCTCGGCGATCCGACGCGAATCCGGATCCTCGAGCGGCTTCGTGACGGCGAGACCGGCACGCACGAGTTGTGCGACATCGTCGGCTCGACGCAGCAGAACGTCTCGAAGCATCTCGCGGTGCTCGCCGATGCGGGCATCGTCGCTCGGCGGCGCGAGGGCGCTCTCACGCTCTATCGCGTCATCGACGACGGTGTCTACCAGCTGTGCGAGGACGTCTGCGGGGCGATGGAGCGCAGGCTCGAGAGCCTGCACGACGTCCTGCACTCGGTCAGCGCGTAGCGCGGACGAGCACGTCGAGCGCGACCCGGATTCCCGTGTCCGTTTCCACGGACCGCTCGACGCGCTCCGCCTTCTCGATCTGCACGCCCGTGCCGTCGAGATCGGCGACGACGTCGCCGGCCGTGTAGAGCACGGCCGGATCTTGCGGTCCGCCGTAGCCCTCGGCGAGGTTCGCCGAGTCGTGGGCGACGAGCAGGAGCGTCCCGCCGGGCGCAACGGCCTCGGCGGCCGCGTGCACCGCCGTGCGCCGATCGTCCGCGGGAACCTGCAGGTAGAAGAGGATGGCGAGGTCGAACGCGCGCGGCTCGGGCTCGTAGTGGCGCAGGTCGCCGGCGATCCATTCGCCGTCGACGCCCGCGGCCTCGGCGAGCTTCCGCGCCTTCTCGAGCGCCACCTCGGAGAAGTCGACGCCGGTCACGCGCCAGCCGCGCGCTGCGAGCCACACGGCGTTCCGCCCCTCGCCGCACGCGAGATCGAGCGCGCGTCCTGCCGGAAGATCGGCCGTCTCCGCGACGAGGAACCGGTTCGGCGTCGCGGTCCAGACGAGCTCTTCGCCCGCGTAGCGGCTGTTCCAGTCCTCTCTGTCCATCGTCACGCGGCGAGATCCGCCGACATGACGATACGCCGTACGTGCGGGAAGACGCGGGCGGCGTCCTCGACGAGGCCGTCCTCGAGCCAGTGGGTGTCGTGCTGCGCGACGATGAGGACTTCCCCCGCGCCGAAGGTCGCGAGCGCGTCGCCGAGCGCCTGGAGCGGGTCGTCGGAGCCGAGCGAACCGGTCGCCGCGATGCCCGCCCGCCGCAACTGGAGGAGCGCCGCGTCGAGACGCAGCTGCGCGTCGGCCTCCTCGACGTGCTCGTCCCCGCTCAGATAGTGGAGCGGCGACGGCAAGACAGGCGCGACGACGTGCACGTCGACGGTCCGGCTGCCGATGTGCGACGCAAGGGCGTTCGTGAGCCGGTCGGGCGCGCAGCGCGCGTCGGTGAGGACGACGACCCGGTCGGAGTCGATGCCGCCTGCCTCCTCGGCGACGTTCCGGCGCATGCGCGGGAAGAGGAACGTCGCACCGGCGACGAGCACCGTCCCTGCTGCTGCGAGGACGGCGAGTCCGATCCAGCCCATGAGCGGCGGCTTGACGTAGAACGCCGCGACGAGCACGAGAAGCAGGAGATACGAGAAGACGGGGACGGCGGACAGCGCGATCCGCGTGCGTTTCGCGTTCATGTGAAGAGCGTCCGGCGCGGGCGGCGGGCCGACATCCGGGAGCGCACGGACCGGCGCTGCCGTGCGCTACGGTCCCTCCCGGCATGACCGCCGGCTTTCTCGTCCTCTCGGCCTTTCTCGCGAGCGCGGTGGAGTTCGTCGAGGCGCTGACGATCGTCCTCGCGTCGGGCGTCGCGCGTGGCTGGCGTTCGTCGCTCACCGGCGTCGGCGGCGGCCACCGTCGTGCTCGCGGCGATCGTCGGGGCGCTCGGGCCCGCGCTGACCGTCATCCCGATCGACGCGCTCCGCCTCGTCGTCGGCTCCCTCCTCCTCGTCTTCGGCCTCCAGTGGCTGCGCAAGGCGATCCTGCGGGCGAGCGGCTTCAAGGCGCTGCACGACGAGGACGCGATCTTCGCGACCGAGCTCGCCGGTGCGCAGACGGCCGCGCATGTCGAGCGCGCCGGCATCGACTGGTACGGCTTCACGCTTTCGTTCAAGGGCGTGCTGCTCGAAGGGCTCGAGGTCGCGTTCATCGTCCTCACCTTCGGGAGCACGCAGGGCAGCATTCCGCTCGCAGCGGCCGGCGCCGCGGCGGCGCTCGTGCTCGTCGCCGGTGTCGGCATCGCGGTGCGCGCACCGCTCGCGCGCGTGCCCGAGAACACGATGAAGTTCGCCGTCGGGATCATGCTCACGACGTTCGGCATCTTCTGGGCGACGGAGGGCGCGGGCGGCCACTGGCCGGGATCCGACGGCGCCCTCCCGGTCGTGCTCGTGTTCGTGATCGCTTCGTCGGCCGGGCTCGTCGGGCTGCTCCGCCGCCGCCGCGCAGTCCTGGTGCCGGCGTGAGCAAGATCGCGGCGTTCGGCCGCTTCTGGTGGAACTTCGTCGTCGGCGACGATTGGGTCGCAGCAGCTCTCGTCGCGGTCGCGATCGGCGCGACGGCGGCGATCGCCGCGGGCGGCGTCGCCACGTGGTGGGTCCTGCCGCTGGCCGTCGTCGTGGTGCTCTACGTGTCGCTGCGCCGCGCGATCGCCGCGTGACGGCGGCTGAGCGCGCGGCCCGCAGCCTGCATCGTCTGCATCGTCCGCGTGCGCTCCACGCGGCGGCCGGTCACGGTGTGCGCGCGGATGCGGAAGGCGACGGGCGTGTGCGGGGAGCGCGTCTCGCCGGGCACGCGCGGGCGCGCGAAGCGCCGGACGAGGAGCGCGAGCGCGCGTTCCGCCGCGGTCGAGTCGAGCTCCTCGTACGTTCCCTCGACGACCGCGCTGCACCAGCTGCCGCTGTCCGGGTCGTACTCGTCGACCTCGAAGCAGATCTCGGGGTTCGCGCGCATCATCTCGATCTTGCGGCCCTGGACCGACTGGACGTAGGCGCAGTCGTCCTCCCACACGTAGATCACGGGGACGACGTACGTGCGTCCCTCGGTGTGGCAGCCGATACGGCCGACGATCTGCCTCCGGAGGAACTCCTCGGTCTCGGCGCGGCTGAGATCCTCGATCACGTCAGCAACCGCTTCGCGGCGGGAGGTCGTCGGGCACGGACGCGAGGTCGAGGAAGGCGCGACCGAATCGCGCGAACCGCTCGACGTCGGCGCGGTTCGAGGCGAGCCCGAGCGACGCACGGACGGCTCCGCCCGAGGGGAGCCCGATCGCGTCGATGTAGTCGTCGAGCGCCATCCCCTCGCCGAACTCGCCGCCGACAAGCGTCTCGCGGGCGATCGTGAACGCGACCTCGCCGGCGCCGGGGTTGCAGAAGCATCCGGTCCGGAGCGAGATGTTGTCGGCCCGCGCCACGCGGTCAACGTAGCGTTCATCGACGATCCTGCCGTCGGGGTGGAGGAAGTTGAATGCGATCGTCGCTCCGCGGCGGTCGCCATCGGCGGGGCCGTAGACCACGGCGGCCGGCGAACCGTCGGAATGCCGCAGGCCCTCGAGCTCGTCGAGGAGCGCGACGGCGAGCACCTGCACGTGGTCGTGGATCGCCTCCATGCCGATGCGGTCGAGATGGCGAAGGCCGATCTCGACCGCCGGGAGGTTGAGGAAGTTCACCGTGCCGTCCTCGAAGTGAGCCGCGCCCGGCGCCGACTGGTACCACTCACGCTGGACGAACGCGGCGACGATCGTGCCGCCCGAGAACCACGGCCGCTCGAGCTTCGCGAGCGCGTCGCGCCGCGCGATGAGCACGCCGACGCCGGTCGGCCAGCCGAACATCTTGTAGAACGAGAGGACGACGAAGTCCGGCCGCACACGCGACAGGTCGAGGCGATTCGTCGGTACGAACGCGGCTGCGTCCAGGAGAACGTCCCAGCCGTGCTCGTGCGCCCGCTCGATCCACTCGAGCGGGTGGTGCACGCCGGAGAAGTTCGACTGCGCCGGATACGCGAACAGGTTGTGGTGCTCGCCCCCGACGTCCGTGAGGTATCGCGAGAGCAGCGCCTCGTCGACGCGCAGCTCCGGCGCGAGGCTCGGGACGTACGTCGTCTCGGCGCCGCGCGCTCGCGCGAACTCGCGGAGCCCGTTGACGGAGTTGTGGTTGTCGAACGTGAGGAGGAACCGGTCGCCCTCCCGGAAGGGATACGCCTCGCCGACGAGGTGCAGCGCGCCCGTGGCGTTCGGCGTGAAGATGGCGACGTAGTCGTCCGGCGAGGCGTGGAAGAAGGCGAGCACCGCCGCCCGGGCGGACTCGACGAGCTCCGTCATCGCCGCCGAGGTCGGGTTCTCGGAGTGCGGGTTGCCGAAGACGGCGGCCCGCAGGATCTCCATGTGCTCGGAGAGCTGCGAGTCGGCGTAGAGGCCGGCGCCCGTGTAGTCGAGGTAGACGTGCCCGCCCGCGTCGAGGCGGGCGAACTCCGTGGACCGCAGCTCCTCGACGAGGGTCATTCCACGATGATGACCGTTTCGATCGGCACGTCGAGGGAGACCGACACGAGACACGTCGCCTCGGCCTGCTCGGCGAGCTCGCGTGCGCGCTCCTCCTCCGCCGGGTCGGTCTCGAGCGTCATGCGCAACAGGAGCCGCGTGAAGCCGAAACGCCCGTCCTCGCGCGTCCCGCAGACGCCGTCGGCGTCGACGGCGAGCCGCGTGTACTCGAGCCCGGCGCGGGCTGCGAGCCCGGTGAAGGTGACGGCGAAGCACGAGGCCGCAGCAGCGACGAAGAAGTCCTCCGGGCTCCACGTCGCCGGATCGGTTCCGCGAAAGACCGGCGGCGGCGTGATCTCGATCGACGGCTTGCCGTCGACACGCGCGGCGACGCGCCGGTCGCCGGTCCAGTCGACGGTGAGCGGGAAGTGGAACTCCTTCGGGCGGACCGTGGCGACGCTCACTGAACGCCGCCGGCGGCAGCCGGCTCCTCTGCCGTCTCGGCGAGCACCTGCTCGTCGAAGAAGCGTCCGATCGTCGCGGCCGGATACGCGCCGACGAAGCCCGTGACGACCTCGCCGTCGCGGAACACGGCGACGGTGGGGATGCTCTGGACGCCGTAGCGGCCGGCGATCTCCTGCTCCGCGTCGACGTCGATCTTCGCGAGCTCGATGAGCCCGGCGCGCTTCTCGACCTCGCTCTCGATCGCCGGGCCGAGGGCGCGGCAGGGCCCGCACCAGGCGGCCCAGAAGTCGACGACGACGGGTACCTCGTGCGAGCGCTCGATGACATCGCGCTCGAAGGTGTCGGTGGTCACATCCATCTCTGTATCTCCTTTGCTGTCAGTGCGGAAGCGGCTTGCGCCCGCGGCTGTTGAAGTGGAGCAACGTGTAGAGCGGGCAGGAACCGGCGGCGCTCGTCGCGAGCATCACGGCGGCGACCACGAATAGGACGATCCCCCCGATCGAGCCCGCGCCGGCGACGAAGGCGAGAACGATCGCGACCGGTGCGACGACGACGCTTCGCAGGGCGCGGTCGACGGTGCTCATGTTGTGGGACATCCAGGGCCTCCCTTGCAGTTGACCTGCTGTCGTGCTATACAACTGTACAACTACTTCGTTTATTCCGCAAGGAGACGAACAATGGCCCTCCCCCATCCGGTCCCCGAGAACCTCGTCGAGCTCATCGCCCAGCGCTTCCGCGCCATGGGCGAGCCGATGCGGATCCGCCTGCTCGACCACCTGCGCGACGGCGAGGCGACCGTGGGCGAGCTCTCCGAGGCGCTCGGCGCCTCGCAGCAGAACATCTCCAAGCATCTCGCGGTGCTCGCCGCAGCGGGCGTCCTCGGCCGCCGCAAGGATGGAAACCACGTCTACTACCGCATCGTCGACGACGGCGTGCTCGCCCTCTGCGAGGACGTCTGCGGCTCGCTCCAGCAGCAGCTGCGGAACCTCAGCATGCTCGTGAGCCTCGACGCGTGATGCTCGAGCTCTGGCAGACGGAGTGGTGCCCGGCGTCGGCCCGGATCCGGCAGCGGCTCACCGAGCTCGAGGTCGACTACGTCATCCGCCAGGTTCCGGTCGAAAAGGACGAGCGCGACCGCGCTCCGCTACGCGACCGGCTCCGACGTCATCCCCGCCCTCGTCGCGGACGACGCGATCGTCGTCGGCGAGGCCGACATCCGGCGGTGGCTCGACGCGTTCGTCGCGGAGAGCCCGCATGCAGAGGCTCACAGACTCAAGGCGGACAAGGCCCGCCGCCGCCAACTCGAGGAGGAATGCGAATGCTTCGAACCGGCTACACGCTGAGCGCCACGACGGAGCTCTCGTTCGACGACGCCGTCACGCGCGTCCGCGAGGAGCTGAAGACGGAGGGCTTCGGCGTCCTCTGCGAGATCGACGTGCAGGCGACGTTGAAGGAGAAGCTCGGCGTCGAGGGCGAGCCGTATCTCATCCTCGGCGCCTGCAACCCGCCGCTCGCACACCGCGCACTCGCGAGCGAGCCCGACGTCGGCGTGCTTCTTCCCTGCAACGTCGTCGTCTACCGGCGTGACGGCGAGACGCACATCTCCGCGATCGATGCCGAGCAGATGCTGTCGATCGTCGGCAAGGACGAGCTCGCTCCCATCGCCGCCGAGGTCGCGAGCAAGCTCGCCCGCGTCGTCGAGCGCTCGGTGGGGAGCTGAGCCGTGGGCTTCTTCTCCCGCACTCCGAATACGACCGCGGCCGACGTGGCCGCGCGCATGAAGGATCGCAGCGTGGTCGTCATCGACGTGCGCCAGCCCTCCGAGTGGCGCCGCGGGCACATCCACGGAGCGCACAACGTGCCGCTCCCGCAGCTCGCGTCGCGTCTCCACCGCATCCCCGCGGACAAGGTGGTCGTCACCGTCTGCGCGACGGGTCACCGGAGCGCAGCCGCGGCGCGGGCGCTGCTCAAGGCGGGCTATCGCGTCGAGAACCTCGCCGGCGGCGTCCACGCCTGGACGCGCGCGGGACTGCCGCTCACCCGCTGATTCAGGGCCTCCCCCGATTCGAGGTGCGCCGCCGCCGCGGCACCCTCGGGTCGTGGACTTCGACCGGCGGCCGATCCTCGTCTTCTGGGAGACGACCCGGGCGTGCACGCTCGCGTGCCGCCACTGCCGCGCATCCGCGATCGCCGAGCCGCTGCCGGGCGAGCTCTCGACCGGCGAGGCGAAGCAGCTCCTCGAACGGCTGACGGCGTTCGGCAACCCGCGGCCGGTGCTCGTCGCCACGGGAGGCGACGTGCTCATGCGCACCGACCTCGACGAGCTCGCCGCGCATGCACGCGCGCTCGGACTGCCGCTCGCGCTCGCTCCGAGCGTGACGCCACTGCTCGACGAGGCGCGCGTCGCCTCGTTCGGCGGCCTCGGCGTCCGCATCGCGTCGATCAGCCTCGACGGCGCGTCGCCGGCCGTGCACGACGGCATCCGCGGCATTCCCGGCCACTTCGAGGCGACGCTCGAGGCGATCCGGCGGCTGCGCCGGCACGGCATCACCGTGCAGGTCAACTCGGTCGTCATGCGCGACACCGTCCACGACCTCCCGGCGATCGCGCGGCTCGTCCAGGAGTCGGGCGCCTCCATCTGGGAGCTCTTCTTCCTCGTGCAGGTCGGCCGCGGCGAGAGCCTCGCGCGAGCTGACGCCGGAGGAGAACGAGGACGTCTGCCACTTCCTCGTCGACGCCTCGCGGCTCGGGCTCATCGTGCGCACGGTCGAGGCGCCGTTCTTCCGCCGCGTCGCGAGCACGCGCGCGGACGGCGGAGAGCCGCCGGCCGATGGTCTCTACCGGCGGCTCGTCGCCGGGCTCGGCCGCTCTGCACGGCCGGTGAAGGTGCAGACGAAGGGGACGCGCGACGGCCGCGGCATCGTCTTCGTCGGCCACGACGGGACGATCACGCCATCGGGCTTCCTCCCCCTCCCACTCGGCAACGTCCGGGACGACGACGTCGTCGACGTCTACCGCGACCATCCGCTCCTCCGGAGCATCCGCGCCGCCGAGTTCGGCGGCCGCTGCGGCACGTGCGCCTTCCGCGATCTCTGCGGCGGGTCGCGCGCACGCGCCTACGCGACGTACGGCGACCCGCTCGCAGAAGACCCTGCGTGCGCGTTCAGCGCGGCCTAGCCCCAGGCGGAGCCGCTGCTCGTCGTCGTAGGCGACGGGCTCGGACTGGGGTTGCTCGCGCTCTGGTTCACGGCGTGCTTCACGAGCGCGCCCTTCGTGTTGACGACGTACCACGTCTTCTCGAAGCCCTGGCCGTTCACCTGGCCGGCCTTCTTGTCGCCGGCGAAGTAGTAGAGCGGCCAGCCGGCGTACGTCACCTGGCGCATGCCGCCGGCAGCCTTGATCGTCCCGATGAGGGACGCGGTGGCACCGGGGCCGACCGTCGGCTTGACGCTCGGCTTCACGAGGAGCGCGGGCCAGTACTTGTTGCACGCGGCGTTGCTCGAGCACCGGTTCACGCCCTTGCCGTCGACCGTGTACCGGTAGAGCGTCTTGCCGTTCGCGGCGACGAGAACCATGCCGAACTTCGCGTTCTGCTCCGCCTTGACCGTGCCCCCGCTCGACTGCGTCGAGGCAGTCGCCGCCATCGTCACGCCTGCTGCTGCGATACCTGCCACCGCGAGCGGCAGCACCCACCGAATCATCCGACCCCGCATCCTGTTTCTCCTTTCGTCCGGGCTTCTGCGGGGAATACGGAGCAGCCCCGGCGGCGGATTGCCTAGTCCTCGGAGGAGAGCGCGGCCTCCCACTCGCCGACGGCGGCCCGCTTCGGCTCGCCCGGGATGAGCAGGCCCGCGAAGGCGCAGACGACGAGGAACGCGGTCGCGAGCAGGAACGAGTCGGTGAACCCGGTCACCGCCGGCAGGCCGTCCCGGCCGATGTGGCCCGCGATGAGCGTCGCGGCGAGCTGGCCGCCGATGGCACCGCCGATCGTGCGCATCACCGTGTTCATGCCGCCCGCCGCCCCCGTCTGGTGCGCATCGACCGCCTGGACGATGAGGTTCCCGAGCGCCGCGAAGGCGAGGCCGATGCCGATGCCGAGCAGCGCCGTCGAGATGAGCATCTCGTAGGGGTGCGCGTGCGCGATCGCGATGACCGCAAACGCGGCGGCGGTGACTGCGGACCCGGCCACGACCGCCTTCTTCGAGCCGAACGTGCGCGCAATCGCGCCGGCCGAGAACCCGACGACGACCATCCCGATCGTCGACGGCAGGAGATAGAGCCCGGAGACGACGACGGATGCACCGAACCCGAAGCCGGTGCTCTTCGGGAGCTGGGCGAACTGCGGCAAGATGATGAACGACGAGTACATGCCCGCGCCGAGCAGGAACGCGGTGAGGTTGGTCGTCCACACGCCGCGGATCCGCATCATCGTCATGTCGATCAGCGGCTCGGCGCTGCGCGACTCGACGGCGACCCACGCGCCGCAGACGACGACGCCCGCGGCGAGCAGTCCCAGCGTCCGTGCAGAGCCCCAACCCCAGACCGTCGCCTCGCTGATCGCGAGCAGAACGGCGGAGATGCCGACGCTCATGAGGCCGGCCGCGACCCAGTTGACCCGTCCGGGGACGCGCACGGGCGACTCGGGGATGAACCGCCACGTGCAGAACGTCGCGACGACGATGACGGCGAGCGGCATCCAGAACAGCCACTGCCAGGCGAGGTGCTCGACGATGATGCCGCCGGCGACGATGCCGAAGCCCGAGCCGATGCCGAGGATCGCCGACAGGAGCCCGATGCTGCCCGCGACCTTCTCGCGCGGGAACTCGTCGCGCACGATCCCGAACGAGAGCGGGAAGATCCCGCCCGCGACGCCCTGGACGACGCGCCCGGCGATGACCACCGTCAGCGAGTGGGAGAGCGCGGCGAGCACGGTGCCCGCGCCGAGGATGACGAGCGTCCACACGAGCACGCGCTCCTTGCCGTACATGTCGCCGAGGCGTCCGAGGATCGCCG
Organism: uncultured Actinomycetes bacterium; assembly: GCA_963802685.1. Lineage (GTDB taxonomy): Bacteria > Actinomycetota > Thermoleophilia > Gaiellales > Gaiellaceae > Palsa-739. The sequence continues at coordinate 312,966 of CAWDJG010000005.1, read as the reverse complement.
TGCCGACGGATGCCGAGAGCAGGTAGCCGGTCAGGAGCCAGGCGACGCCGTTCTCGGACGCGTGGAGGTCGTGCTGGATCGTGGGGAGTGCCGGAAGCACGGCGGAGCTGAGCACGGCGTACGCGACACCGGACGTCGCGAGCACGGCAAGCGTCACGCTCGGACGAGATCGCTCCGGCTCCACCATTGCGGAACCGTACAGTTGGGCCCGTGATCGAGCATCCGCCGACGGTCGTCCTCGTCGTCACGGACGGCGACGACGTGATCTGCGTGAGCCAGCACCGTCCGGGGGCGGGCGGCGTCATCGTCGAGCTCCCCGCGGGCACGCTCGAGCCGGGCGAGACGCCGCGTGCAGCGGCCGATCGCGAGCTCGCGGAGGAGTGCGGCCTCGCCGTCGCCGAGTGGACGGAGCTCGGCTCCTTCTGGGCGGCGCCGGCGTACTCGACCGAGCGCGTCACCGTGCTCGCGGGCACGTGCTCCGGCACGGCGCACGCGGAGCCCGACGCCGACGAGGACATCGCCGTTGTCCGGTTATCCCTGGCCGACGCGCTCGGGCAGGTCGAGGACGCCGGATCGGCGGCGGCACTCGCGCTCGCGCTTCGATAGCGTCCCCGCATGGATCTCGACCAGCCGTACGTCTGGATCACGACGCGCAAGCTCAAGCCCGGCACGCACGACGAGTTCAGCCGATCGTGGCGGCCGAGCGGCTTCCCGAAGGGGATGCTCCGCGCGTACGAGATGTACTCGCCGGACGGGAACGAAGTCGTCGGCGTGTCCATCTGGGAGTCGGCGGAGGCGCGCGACGAGTACCGCAAGTCCGACGTCGAGTCGCAGCGGCGCACGGCGATGGCGCCGTACGTCCTCGAGGAGCACTCCGGCTTCTACCTCGGCCGCGAGCTGAAGATCCCTAAGAGCGATTGAGCTCGGCCAGCCGCCGGCCCACGCGGGCCGCGGCACGTGCGAGCTCGACTGCCGCTTCCGCGTCGCCGGCGACGCTCGAGCGCAGCTGATCGCGCACGCGTTCTGCGATCTCCGCAACTTCGTCGGCGTGCGAGGCGATCTCCTCCGGCACGCGGACGATCTCGGCCCGCGTCGCTTCGTTGCGATCCGCCATGAACGCCGTGTAGGCGACGGCGTCCTCGTCGGCGAGCTGCGCGAGCCGCGCACCGAGCGCCTGCGCGCGCACGACCGCGTCGTCGTCGCCCGCGAAGCGCGCGGCGAGCTCCGCCAGTCCGGCGGCGAGCGCGCCCGTCAGCGCGGTTGCGGCACCGCTCGCCGGCGTCGGCGTCCGTGCGCCGAGCGCGGCGAGGAACTCACCGACCGACTGCTCGTTCAGCGCGGTATCGATAGAACTCCGCCTCCTCCGCGGGGAGCGGCGTGTTCCCGCGGATGAGATCCGCCGCCTTCTCCGCCACCATCATCACGGGTGCATAGATGTTCCCGTTCGTGACGAACGGGAACACGGACGCGTCGACGACGCGCACGCCGTCGAGGCCGTACACGCGCATCGTCGCCGGATCGACGACGCTCCCCATCGCACACGTGCACGACGGGTGCAGCGCCGTCTCGGCGTCGCGCGCGACCCAGTCGAGGATCTCGTCGTCGCTCGCCACCGACGGACCGGGCGACGTCTCGCCGCCGTCGTACGGAGCGAAGGCCGGCTGGCCGAGGATCGACCGCGACACGCGGATCGCCTCGACCCACTCGCGCCGGTCCTGCTCGGTCGAGAGGTAGTTGAAGCGCAGCGCCGGCTTCACGCGCGGATCCGTCGACACGATCTTGACCGAGCCGCGCGCGTCCGAGTACATCGGGCCGACGTGCACCTGGTAGCCGTGCTTCGCCGCGGGAGCAGAGCCGTCGTAGCGGACGGCGAGCGGCAGGAAGTGGAACATGAGGTTCGGGTACGCGACGTCGTCGTTCGAGCGGACGAAGCCGCCCGCCTCGAAGTGGTTCGATGCGCCCGGCCCGCTGCGGAAGAAGAGCCACCGCGCGCCGATCTCGGGCCGGCGCCACTTCTTCAGCGCCGGCTGCACCGACACCGGCTGCGTGCACGCGTGCTGGATGTACACCTCGAGATGGTCCTGGAGGTTCTCCCCGACGGGGAGGTCGTCGACGAGCCCGGAGAGCTGGAGCAGCTGCGGCGAGTTGATCGCGCCGCCGCAGAGGATGACCTCGTTCGCGCGGATCGTCTCCCCTCCCACCTCGACGCCGACCGCGCGCGTCCCGTCGAAGACGATCCCGCTCGACGAACGTGTTGCAGCGCACCTCGAGGTTCGGCCGCTTCATCGCCGGGTGGAGGTACGCGCGCGACGCGCTCAGCACGCCGGCCGCGGTGGATCGTGCGGTCGAACTTCGCGAAGCCCTCCTGCCGGTAGCCGTTCACGTCCGGCGTCAGCTCGTACCCCGCCTGCTGCACCGCCTCGAAGAACGCACCGAAGAGCGGCGACGTCGCCGGCCCGCGCTCGAGCACGATCGGCCCGTCGCCGCCGCGCCACTCGTCGGCGCCGGCGAAGCACGTCTCCATCCGCTTGAAGTACGGGAGGCAGTGCGCGTAGTCCCACTCGTCGAGCCCCCAGCGCTCGTAGTCGAGCGGGTTGCCGCGCTGGAAGATCATCCCGTTGATCGAGCTCGAGCCGCCGAGCACCTTGCCGCGCGCGTGGTAGATGCGGCGGTCGTGCATGAACGGCTCCGGCTCCGACTCGTACATCCAGTCGTACCGCGGGTTGCCGATCGGGAATGCGAGCGCGGCCGGCATCTGGATGAACGGATCCCAGATGCGGTCGGGACGGCCCGCCTCGAGGACGAGGACGCGCGCTCCGGGATCCTCGGTCAGGCGCGCGGCGAGGACCGAGCCGGCGGAGCCGCCGCCGACGATGACGTAGTCGTACGTCATGCGATCACGACGGTCTGAAGCTCGGTGAACGCCTCCAACGGCGCGCTGCCGCCGACGCGGCCGATGCCGCTCGCGGTTCCGGCGCGGCCGCCGAACGGGAGGTGGGTCTCCCAGTAGTTCGACGACTCGTTGACGTTCACCCAGCCGGTCTTCACCTCGTCCGCGTAGCGGAGGCCCTTCGCGAGGTCGCGCGTGAAGATCGCCGACAGGAGCCCGTAGGGCGACGCGTTCGCGAGCTCGATCGCATGCTCGAGCGAGTCGATCGCGACGACGGGCGCCACCGGGCCGAACGTCTCCTCGGTGGCGACGAGCGCGTCCGGCGCGACGCCGTCGAGAACGGTTGCCTGCCAGTACAGCTCGGTCGGGAAGCCGGAGGCGCGCTCGCCGCCGTGGACGACCGTCGCGCCGCGCTCGAGCGCGTCGGCGACGTGCTCGTCCATCTTCGCGGCGACGCCCTCGTTGTTCAGCGGCCCCATCGTCGTGCCGTCGGCGAACGGGTCGCCGAGGACGACGCGCTCGGCGACGAGCCGGGCGAGCTTCGCGACGAACTCCTCGCGCACGTCCGCGGTGGACGAGCAGCCGCTCGCCGGCGGTGCAGCTCTGGCCGGCGCAGAGGAAGCAGGCGGCGACCGTCGCCTCGGCCGCGAGGTCGAGGTCGGCGTCGTCGAGCACGACGATCGGGCCGTTGCCGCCGAGCTCGAGCACGGCCGCTTTGCCCGCGGCCGCCTCCGCGACGCGCCGGCCGGTCTCGGTCGAGCCGATGAACCCGACGCCGTGCGTGCCCGGATTGCGTGCGATCTCGTCGCCGACGGTCGAGCCCGGGCCGGTGACGAAGTTGAAGACGCCGGGCGGGAGATCGGCCTCGGCGACGCATGTCGCGAGCGCGATGCCGGCGACGGCGGTCGTCGACGCAGGCGTCCACACGACCGCGTTGCCCGCGGCCAGTGCCGGCGCGATCAGCTCCGCCGGCATGGTGTACGGCCAGTTCCACGGCGTGATGACGCCGATGACGCCGCGCGGGCGGCGGATGAGCAGCACCCGCTTCGTGCCCGACACCGAGTTCGGGATGCGGCCCTCGAGCCGCTTGCCGTCCTCGGCGGCGTTCCGCCAGTACTGGACGAGCTCCTCGACCTCGTCGCGCGATTCGGCGAGCGGCTTGCCCTGGTCGAGCGTGAGCGTGCGCACGAGCGTGTCGCGCTTGCGCTCGACCTCGTCGGCGACGCGGTTCAGGAACGTCGCGCGCTCGAACGCGGACAGACGCGCCCAGCCGTCGGCGGCGCGGTTCGCCGCCTCGATCGCGTGCTGGGCGTCGGCGCGGTCGCCCTTCTGCACCGTGCCGATGCGCTCGCCCGTGGCCGGCGACTCCGCCTCGAATGTCTCGCCCGACAGCGAGAGCTCCCACTTCCCCGCAACGAACATCAGTCACCGAGCTCCGTGCGGCGCCGGTCGACGTACGCCTTCAGCTCGGCCTCCAGGTCGGCTTCGATCGGCGGCTTCTCGTACTCCTCGAGCGTCTTCTTCCAGATGTCGGACGCGCGCGTCGCGGCGTCGCGGCCGCCGTTGCGGTTCCAGCGCTCGTAGTTCTCGGTCGAGGACACGAGCGGCCGGTAGAAGCACTCGCGGAACCGCTCGAGCGTGTGCGCGGCGCCGAGGAAGTGCCCGCCCTGCCCGACCTCCTGGTGCGCGGAGTACGCGAGCGCCTCCTCGTCGATGACGAGCGGCTTGAACACCTCGTGCAGCATGCGCAGCTGCTCGACGTCGACGACGAACTTCTCGTAGCAGGAGACGAGCGCCGACTCGAGCCAGCCCGCCGAGTGCATGACGAAGTTCGTGCCGGCGAGGAACGTCGGCCAGAGCGACATCATCGACTCGTAGCCCGCCTGCGCGTCGACGACCTGCGACGACGTGAGCGCGCCGCCGCCGCGGAACGGCAGGTTGTAGTGGCGCGCGATCTGGCCGGTGCAGAAGAGGCCGACCGCCGACTCCGGGGTACCGAAGCTCGGCGAGCCCGACTGCATGTCGGTGTTCGAGAGGAACGAGCCGAAGACGACGGGGCAGCCGGGCCGGATCGTCTGCACGAGCGCGATCCCCGCGAGCGCCTCCCCCACCTGCTGCGCGAGCGTCGCCGCGACGGAGACGGGCGACATCGCGCCCATGAGCAGGAACGGCGTCACGACGGTCGCCTGCCCCGCCTTCGCGTACTCGAGCAGCGCCGAGAGCATGCGGTCGTCGTAGCGGAGCGGCGAGTTGACGTTGATGAGCGAGATGATCGCCGGCGTCTTCTCGAGCGACTCCTTGCCGAAGACCATCTCCGCCATCGCGATCGTGTCGAGCGCGTTCGGGCCGGAGGTGACGGAGCCCATGAACGGCTTGTCGGAGAGCGTCAGCAGCGCGTACACCATGTCGAGGTGGCGCGAGTCGAGCGGCAGGTCGTTCGGCTCGCAGATCGTGCCGCCGGGCGAGTCGAGCTGCGGGAAGCGACTGCGCGAGCTTGACGAGGTTCTGGAAGTCGTCGTACGTCGCGTCGCGCCGCTCGAGCCCCTCGCGGACGAACGGGCAGCCGTAGACGGCGGAGAACACCATGTGCTTGCCGCCGATGTGCACGGTGCGGTCGGGGTTGCGCGCCTGCAGGTCGAACTCCGACGGCGCCTTCGCCACCTGCTCGAGGATCCAGTCGGGGTCGAGCTTCACGAGCTCGCCCTCGACGTCCTGGCCGGCGGCTTCGAAGTACTCGAGCGCCTCCGGGTGGAGGAACTCGATGCCGAGGTCGCTGACGATGCGCCGCCAGCCGCGCTCGAGCTCGTTCAGGGCCGCCTCGTCGAGGATCTCGAAGCGCGGCAATTCGTTGATCAGCACAGAAGCCTCTCCAGTTCGCGTTCCAAGCCGGTCACGCCAGTCTCTCGCACTTCGAGCGGCAGCCCGAGGCGAGCCGCCGCGTCCTCGGCGGCCGCGCGCAGCTCCGGCGTCGGCTCCTGCGCGAGCCAGACGCACTTCTCGTAGTTGCGGAAGTAGTCGTCGCGCAGCTCGGGGTGGCGGTCGAGCCCGAGGCCGCGCCAGACGACGCGGTCGAAGCTGCGGACGAGGAAGTCGGTGAGGAAGTACGTGCCGGTCTCGTGCGCGGCGCCGAACACCTCGTAGCAGTGCGCGCCCGCGAGCCGGTCGAAGCCGGCGAGGTCGGCGCCGCAGTGCGCGTACGCGACGACGGCGTCGTCGCCGTTCGCCGCCTCCTCGACGGCGGCGCGGATGCGCTCCGGCCGGTTGTGCAGCTCCGGCGGCACGGGGCGCACCTCGACGTCCCAGCCGCGGCGGGCGGCGATCTGCTTCACGTGGATGGCGAGTGCGCCGCAGCTGACGACGACGCGCGTCATCCGGGGAAGGAGAGCTGGTCGATGAACAGGTCGTTGAAGTCGGCGCGGCCGGAGAGCTCGACGTACTCGACCTCGTCGAGGATCGCATTCGCGGCGGCGCGCTCGGTGACCGAGAGCGCGGCGATCTTCGCGCCCTCGCCGGCGACGTTGCCGGCCGAGACGATCCGCGTGAGCGGCAGCTTCGGCACGAGCCCGATCTTCACCGCGCTCGCCGCGCTGAGGTAGGAGCCGAAGGAGCCGCCGAGCAGCACCTGCGCGATCTCCTCGGGAGCGATGCCGAGGTCGCGGCAGAGGATGTTCCAGCCGGTGGCGATCGACGCCTTCGCGAACTGGAGCTCGCGCACGTCGCGCTGCGAGAGGTAGACGTCGTCGCTGAGGTAGAAGACGTTCTCCTCGCCGATCTTGGCGAAGCGCTCCGACGCGTCGAGCACGAACCGGCCGGAGTGGTCGAGCATGCCGGCGCCGACGAGCTCGGCGACCGCGTCGACGAGGCCGGAGCCGCACATGCCGACGGGCGCGACGTCGCCGATCACGGTGAGCTGGACCTCGCCGTCGACGATCTTCACGCCCTCGATCGCGCCGTCGGCGGCGCGCATGCCGCAGCGGATCTGCGCCGCTTCGAACGCGGGCCCGGCGGGAGCCGCCGTCGCGAGCGTCCTGGCGGAGGAGCCGAGCACGATCTCCGAGTTCGTGCCGACGTCGATGAACAGGCGCACGCGGCGGTCGAGCGTGATGCCGGTCGCGAGGATGCCGGCGACGATGTCGGGGCCGACGTACGCCCCGAGCGCGGGGAACGTCACCGCGGGCGCGCGCCGGTGGACCGCGACGCCGAAGTCGGCCGCCGTCGCCTCGGGCATGCGCCGTGCGACGACCGTGAACGGCGCCATCGACAGCGGCTCCGGATCGATGCCGAGCGCGATCTGGATCATCGTCTGGTTGCCGGCGACGACGATCTCGTACACCCCCGCCGGGTCGACGCCCGCCTCCGCGCACACCTCGTCGGTGAGCTGCTGGAGCGTCTCGTGCGCGTGCCGCTGCAGCCGCTCGAGCGCGTCGTCGTCCATCATGATCGCGGAGATCCGCGAGATCACGTCGGCGCCGAACGGCTGCTGCGCGTTCAGGATCGACCGCACCGCCTTCGGCAGCCCGGTCTCGAGATCGATGAGGGTCGCGACGACCGTCGTCGTGCCGAGGTCGAAGGCGATCGCGTGGCGGGCGGCGCTCGTGTCGCCCTCTTCCACGTCGATGAGGAGGTCGTCGGCGAGGACCGCCGTGACCTTCCAGTTCGCGCGGCGCAGCGTGCCGCCGAGCTCGCGCACGATGCCGAGCGGCACGCGCGGCTCGACGTCGTCCATCGCCGCGAGCAGGCGCTCGAGATCCGACTGCTGGTCCTCGAGCGTCGACTCGACGAGCTCGACGTAGCGCTTCTGCACCGCGGGCCGGAGGATGACGTGGCGGCCGACGCCGGCGAGCGCGGCCTTCGGCCGCGTCTGCAGCGGCGGCACCTCGACGGTGAGGTCCTCCTGGGTGTTCGCACGGCACGCGAGGCGCCAGCCGCTCTTCAGCTCCTCGACGGTGAAGGCGCGCGGATCGACGGGGCCGATCGGCGCGTTGCCCGAGACGACTTTCACCTTGCACTTCTTGCACGTGCCGTGGCCGCCGCACGTCGAGTCGATGGCGACGCCGTTCCAGCTGGCGGCGTCGAAGATCGTCGTGCCGGCGAGCACGCGCGCCTCCTTGACGGCGCGATCCTCGCCCGACTGGAGGAAGCGCAGGCGGACGCGGTCCGGGTGCTGCTCCTCCGGGACGGCCTCGAGCGCGTTCACGCCGTCGCTGCCGCCTGCTTCTCGCGGTAGCGGCGGATCCAGGTCGCGCCCCACTCGTCGCGGCCGAGCAGGAAGTCGGTCGCGCGGACGGCCTCGACCGTCTCGTCGCGGCGCGCGTCCATGATCGCGCTCGTCAGCCCGTGGCTCTGCGCGACGGCGAGGAACGCGGCGCCGAGCGTGTGCCGTCCGGGCAGGCCGAACGACGTGTTCGACGCGCCGCAGGTCGTGTTGACGCCGAGCTCGTCGCGCAGGAGTCGCAGCGTCTCGAGGAAGAGCGTGACCGCGCGCGGCTCCGCGCCGACGGGCATCGCGAGCGGGTCGATGATGACGTCCTCGGGCGGGATGCCGTGGTCGCCGGCGACGGAGACGATCTTCTTCGCGATCTCGACGCGGCGCTCCGGTTCCATCGGGATGTCTTCCGCGTTCGCGAGGCCGATGACGGCGGCGCCGTGGCGCGCGACGATCGGGAGGATCGCCTCGAGCCGCTCGTCCTCGCCGGTGACGGAGTTGACGAGCGCCTTGCCCTCGTACGCGGAGAGGCCTGCCTCGAGCGCCTCGATGACCGAGGAGTCGATGCAGAGCGGCAGGTCGGTGAGGCCCTGCACGAGCGGGACGGCCGCGCCCATGAGCGCGATCTCGTCGGCGAGCGGGTCGCCGACGTTGACGTCGAGCATGTCGGCGCCGCCCGCGACCTGCTGCGCGACGTCGATCTCGATCTGCGAGAGGTCGCCGGCCTGGAGCTGCGCCTGGAACGTCTTGCGCCCGGTCGGGTTGATCCGCTCGCCGATGACGCAGAACGGCTGGTCCGGGCCGATGACGACGGTCTTCGACCGCGAGCGGACGATCGTCTCCATCAGGCGGGAACCGCGGCGCGGCGGCGTGCGATCAGGTCCTTCGCGAGGCGGACGGCGGACGACGCGTCGGCGGCGTAGCCGTCGGCGCCGACCTTGTCGGCGTACTCCTGCGTGACCGGCGCGCCGCCGACCATGACGATGACGTCGTCGCGGATGCCGGCCTTCTCGAGCGCGTTGATGTTCGCCTTGAACATCGGCATCGTCGTCGTGAGGAACGCGGAGAAGCCGACGACGTCGGGCTTGTGCTCCTGGATCGCGTCGATGAACTTCTCGGGCGCGACGTTGACGCCGAGGTCGTGGACGGTGAAGCCGGCGCCCTCGAGCATGATGTTGACGAGGTTCTTGCCGATGTCGTGCACGTCGCCCTTGACGGTGCCCATGACGTACGTGCCGACCTGCTGCGCGCCGGTCTCGGCGAGGAGCGGGCGAAGGATGTCGAGCGCGCCCTGCATCGCGCGGGCGGCGATGAGCATCTCGGGGACGAAGAAGTCGCCGCGCTCGAAGCGTGCGCCGACCTCCTCGAGCGACGGGATGAGCGCGTCGTAGAGCATCTTCTCCGGGTCCATCCCGTCGGCGAGCCCGGCGACCGTCAGGTCCTTCACCTCGGGCGCGTTGCCGATGAGCGTGTTGTCGTAGAGGCCCTGGAGGATCTCGTCGTGGGTCATGCGGCACCTCGCAGTTGGTCGTGAGAGCGCTGGTGGCTTCGGCTCTTCGAGCGAGCGGTGCGAGCTCGTCGATGCGGTGGCTGCAGCCGGGCGGTCGGGCCGGAGATGGAGAGCGCGGCGACGGCGATGCCGGTCGGCGCCGAGGACGGGTGCGGCGATGGCGGTGAGGCCGACCTCGAGCTCGTCGATCGAGGTGGCGTAGCCGTTCGCGCGGATCGCCTTGGCCTGGCGCGTGGCCGGCGCCGCCGAAGGTGAGGAAGCACTTGCCGTTGGCGGCGAGCTCGAACGGGCACGCGGCGCCCGACCCAGTCGGTGACGCCGACGAAGTGCGCGGTGTCCTCCTGCGCGAGATGCTCGACCCCGTCAGGGCCCGGGACGGCGAGGTTGATCGTCTCGCCGGACGCGTCGGCGAGGCGGCGGAGGGACGGGGCGGCGAGCTCGACGAGGGTCTGCGAGGCGTCGCGGCTACGCGTAGCGCAGGAGGACGGGGCCCGGGCGCAGCCGGCCGCGGTCGCCGAGGCGCTGGACGAGGCCTTGGCGCTCTAGAGCGCCGAGACGAGGCGCGAGGTCGTGCTCTTCGGCAGCCCGGAGCCCTCGGAGAGCTCGCCGATCGACGGCGGCTGGGACGCCTCGACGACGCGGACGAGCAGCTGCGCCGCGCGGTCGATCGCCTGGGTGCCGGAGGCCTCGGTTGCCATCTCACGATATGGAACTTTCGTTCCACCGTAATTGTGGCGACCCATCGCCCTGCCGTCAACCGCGCAAGTAGGCTGCTGCGGCGATGCGGCTCTACCACACCCCGAACAGCAGCTCACAGCGAGTCGTGTGGTTGCTCGAGGAGGTCGGCGAGCCCTACGAACTGGTCATCCTCGGCGATCGTGCATCGCGGCTCGCAGACCACGAGCACATGGCACGCCATCCGATGGGCAGGGTGCCGGTGCTCGAAGACGACGAAGGCCCTGTTTTCGAGTCCGGCGCGATCTGCCTGTATGTCGCCGACAAGTTCCCGCAGGCGGGACTGCTGCCGCCGGCAGGGACGCATGAGCGCGGCCTGGCGTACCAGTGGTCGTTCTTCGCCTACACCGAGCTGCAGGCGAGGGCGCTGCAGGTCCGGCTGGCCGGATCGCCGGAAGCGGCTGGGGCCCCGGCGAAGGCACTCCGGGAAGCCGTGGATGTCGTCGACCGCGCGGTCGAGGGAAAGGACTTTCTCCTCGGGGACCGGTTCTCGGTCGCCGACCTTCTCGTCGCCAACGCGCTGGGCTCGGCTCGGCGATTCGGCGGTGTCGAGCTTCCCGCGAACGCCGCTCGCTATCTCGCCGCGCTCGAATCCCGGCCCGCCAGGCAACGCGCGGACGCGCGAAACCCGCCGCCCGCAGCCGCCTGACCGGCCCTACCTGAGAATGTTCACGGCCCGCGCCACCACCATCACGGCGAGGCTCAGGCTGATCGCCGACTGCACGAGCATGAGCATCTTCGCCCAGCGGCTGAGCGGCAGCGTGTCCGTCGGGCTGAACGCGGACGCGTTCGTGAACGAGACGAAGAGGTAGTCGAGGAACAGCGGCCGCCAGCCGCCCGCCATCAGCGCCGGCTCCGTCTGCTGCGGGAAGAGGAAGTCGCGCTCGTGCGGCTCGCACGCGGGCCGCGTCACCGGGCCGCCGCCGTCGAGCTGCCAGAACCACAGCGCGAACAGCAGCACGTTCACGACCCACATGTGCACCGCCGCGCGCAGCAGCGTCGGCGCGTTCGCGTGCGCGCCGTTGATGAGCAGGTGCACGAGCCAGATGATCGACGCCGAGTTCGCCGCGCTGACGATCGCGATCACCGTCAGCGAGAGCCAGTGCCTCGTCACGCGCACCCGGTGCGGCAACCAGCCCATCGCCTGCACGAGCCGCCCCTCGGGAAGCGTCAGCAGAAGCGCGGCGAGCAGTACCGCCGTCAGCGCCGGCACGACCCACCGCACGACCGAGAACGCGCCCGCCGACGAGCCTGCGATGAACCGGGTCGGGAGATCCGCGTAGAGCGCCGCCGACGCGATGATCGCCGCGGACGGCCACAGCGGCGACTCGCCGAGTGAGGCCGAGCCTGCCGCCAGCAACCGACTATCCATGCGACGCGAGGTTAACCAGGCAGTCGGGCGTCACGGCTCGCGGCGACCTCGATCCGGAACCCGTCCGGGTCGAGGAAGAACGTCGCGTAGTAGTCCGCGTGGTACTGCGGCCAGAGCCTCGGCGGATGCAGCACCCGTCCCCCGGCCCCGGCGACGCGCCCGTGGACGCCGTCGACCTCCTCCTTCGACTCGACGGCGAACGAGACGTGGTGCAGCCCCGGCGCGTACAGCTCGAAGGTCTGCGGATCGAGCGCCTGCCGGAGGCCGAGCGAGCCCGACCCCGCCGTCGGGAAGCGGAGGTAGTGGATCTGCTCGCCGCGCTCGCCCTCGGTGACGAACGGCTGCGAGAGACCGAGCGGCCCGAAGACGTGCGCATAGAACGCGAGCGACCGCTCGACGTCGCGACAGACGACGTCGAGGTGACCGAGGCCGACGAGCATCAGGCCAGCGCCGTGACCGGCTCCGCGGCGGGCGCCTCGGCGCGCGCCGGCACCTTGATCGTCAGCGACAGGCCGGAGGCGAGCATGCACAGCGCGCCCGCGCAGATGAACGCGAACGTGTAGCTCCCGAACCACCCACGCGAAGCGCCCGCGGCCCACGCGGCGAACGCGGCGCCGATCTGGTGCGACGCGAAGATCCAGCCGAAGACGACGCCGGTGCGGGCCGCGCCGAACGTGTCGGCGGTGAGTGCGACCGTCGGCGGCACGGTCGCGACCCAGTCGAGCCCGTAGAAGACGGCGAACGCGACGAGCGCGGCGGTCGAGCCGAACGCGTACGGGAGCGCGATGACGGCGAGCCCGCGGAACGCGTAGTACCAGGCGAGGAGCTTGCGCGGATCGAGCCGGTCGGTGAGCCAGCCGGAGACGGTCGTCCCGATGACGTCGAAGATCCCCATGAGCGCGAGGAGCGACGCGCCCGCGACCTCCGTCATGTGGTGGTCGACGGCAGCCGGGATGAGGTGCGTGCCGACGAGCCCGTTCGTCGAGAGGCCGCACACGAAGAACGTCGCGACGAGGAGCCAGAACGTCTGCGACCGGACGCCGAGGAGCAGCCCGTCGATCGCCGGGCGGAACGGCCGCGCCGGACGCTCCGGGACCGGGATCGGCTCGGGCGCGCCGTACGGCTGCAGGCCGACCGATTGCGGCCGGTCGCGGACGAAGAGCGCGACGATCGGGAAGACGACGACGAGCGCCACCGCGGCGACGGTGACCGACGCGTAGCGCCAGCCGAAGTGGGTGACGATGAGCGCGAGCGCCGGCAGGAACACCATCTGCCCGCTCGCGTTGCTCGCGGTGAGGATCCCCGTGACGAGCCCGCGACGCTCGACGAACCAGCGCGTCGCGACGGTGGCGGCAAGCGGGACGGCGACCGCACCCGTCGCGCTCCCGACGACGACGCCCCAGAGCAGGTCGAGCTGCCACGGCGCCGTCATGATCGTCGTGAGCGACGCGCCGGTCGCGATGGTCACGAGCGCGACGAGCATGACGCGTCGGACGCCGAAGCGGTCCATGAGCGCGGCCGAGAACGGCGACGCGAGGCCGTACATCAGGAGGCCGAGCGAGACGGCGAGCGAGATCGTCCCCCGCGACCACCCAAAGTGGTTCTGGAGCGGGACGATGAGGACGCCCGGTGTCGCGCGGAAGCCGGCCGTCGTGATGAGCGTGACGAACGTCACGCCGACGATCAGCCAGGCGTAGTGACGCCGTCCCCTGACCAGCCGGTCGATCACTCAGGCGAGCGTAGCCAGGCGGGCTATGGCTGCGCTAGCGCTTCGCGACGAGCCAGGCGGTCGCTTCCTCGCGGCTCCGGAACACCTCGCGCTGCGACTTCGAGCCGCCGACGTACGCACGGTGGCGCAAGGCGTCGGCGAACGTGCCCGCGTCGGGAGCGACGATCGCGATCGCCTTGGCCGGGAATCGGTCGTCGCGGCCGGCGATGACATGGCTGACGCTCTCGTACTCCTCCGCGGTGATGCTCGACGTGTCGAGCCCGGAGAGGTCGGCGAGGATGAGCATCTCCGCCCGGTACTCCGGATGGGCGACGAGCTCGTAGACGAGCGCCCGGATGCTCGACGTGTCGAGTGCACCCGTGAGCGTCATCGTGAGGTCCTGCGGGTTCCCTCCGAACTCGAGCGAGTACTCCATCCGGCGGGTCCCTACTCCCCCGAGAACAAGGTCAGCTGCATCCCGTCCGGCGCCTGCACGCGCGCGTTCACGCCGCCCCACGGCGGGACGACCGGCGGTGCCACCTGCTCGCCGCCCGCGGCGAGGAGCCGCGCCGCGGCTTCCTCGACGTCGGACACCCGCACGGCCAGCCGCACCGGCCCCGACACACGCCGGCCCGCCTCGATCGCGTCCACCTTCGCCGCCTGCGCCTCGTCGAACAGCTCGATCGTCGCACGTCCGGCGGAGAGCAGGATCACGCGGCCCTCGTCGTCGCTCCAGTCCGCCTCCTGCACGAGACCGAGCGCATCCCGATAGAACGCGACCGCCCGGTCGAAGTCGGGAACGGTCAGCGCCACACGTAGCTCCGTCTCGCCGCGAGGCGGGGTCACCACACGAGCCTAGCTCGTTGCCTCGGCGAGCAGCGTCGCCACATCCGCGACACGCATCTCCGCCCCGACCTCGCGGACGCCGTCGTCGAGCATGACGGTGCAGAACGGGCACGCGACCGCGAGCGTCTCCGCGCCCGTCGCCGCCGCCTCTCGCGCACGCTCGACGTTGATCTGGCTCCCCCGCTCCTCCATCCACATGTGCGCGCCGCCGGCGCCGCAACAGAACGTCTGCTTGCCGCTCCGCTCCATCTCGACGGGCTGGCCGATGACGTTCAGGAGCTTCCTTGGCTGCACGCGCACGTCGTTGTGCCGCGCGAGGTAGCACGAGTCGTGGTACGTGATCGACGCCGCACCCGCCGCCGGCCGCAGCCGCCCCGACTCGACGAGCTCCGCGAGCAGCTCCGTGTGGTGCAGCACCTCGTAGCTCCCGCCGAAGTCGCCGTACTCGTTCGCGAGCGTGTTGAAGCAGTGCGGACAGCTCGCGACGATCTTCGTCACGCCCTGCTCGTTCAGCGTCGCGACGTTCTGCTCCGCCGCCGCCTGGAACACGTATTCGTTCCCCATCCGCCGCGCGGGGTCGCCCGTGCACCCCTCCCGCGGCCCGAGGATGGCGAAGTCGACGCCCGCCTTCTGCAGCAGCTTCGCCGTCGACTCCGCGCTCTTCTTCGCCCGCTCGTCGAACGACGCCGCGCAGCCGACCCAGTACAGGTACTCCGGCGCCGGATCGCCCGGCTCCAGCACTCTCACGCCGAGCTCGGCGGCCCACGCCGCCCGCTCCGTCTGCGGCTTCCCCCACGGGTTCGACGCGCGCTCGACGTCGCGCAGCATCGGCTCCGCCTCCGCCGGGAACGCCGCGTCCACCATGAGCCTGCTCCGGCGCAGGTCGACGATGTGGTCGATGTGCTCGATCGACACCGGGCACACCTCGACGCACGCGCCGCACGTGACGCAGTCCCAGATCATCTCCTCCGGCACGCCGTTGCCGACGATCGGCTCCGCGCTCTGCGCGAACAGCTGGTCGCTCACACCCATGATGAGGAGCTTCGGCGACAGGATCTTCCCCGTCGCGTGCGCCGGGCACGCGTCCTGGCAGCGGCCGCACTCCGTGCACGAGAACGCGTCGACGACCTCCTTCTGCGTCAGATCGGCGATCGTCGCGACGCCGAAGCGCAGCTCGTCGTCGGGCACGTCGAAGCGCAGCGGCTCGAGCCGCCCGCGCTTGCGCGTCCGCGCCATCCACACGTTCACGGCCGCGGTCGCGATGTGCAGGTGCTTCGAGTACGGCAGATACGCGAGAAACGTCCCGATGACGACGAGATGCGCCCACACCCAGAACGAGCCGCCCAGGTGATGCCACGCGAGCAGCGTCAGCACGACAAGCGCGATCAGCCCGAGGATGAAATAGCCCTCGCCGGCGTGCGAGCCGACGAACCGCGCCGGCCGCACGACCGCGCGGATGACGACCGCAGTGACGACGCCGGCGAGCACGAGCACCGCGAACACGTCGCTCAGCACGCGGTACCAGTGCCACGGCGTCACGTCCCCACCTGCGACGTCGATCGCAGCGAGGATGATCGTCGGGAACAGGACGAGGAACCCCCAGAAGATGAATGCGTGCATGAGCCCCGGCACGAGCCGCTGCAGGAGCTTCTTCTGGCCGAGGACGATCTCCGCTTCGTTGACGACGCGCGCCGCCGTATCGCCGGGACGATCGGACGGCCGCGCGTTCCGTACGAGCCGCGTCAGGAACCACGCGCGGCGCGCGAACACGCCGCCGCACACGAGCACGAGCGCCGCGAGGGCGATCGCGCCTATCCGCGCACCCGCTTCAACTCGGCGCTGATCGCCGGCACGACCTCGTGCAGGTCGCCGATGACCGCGTAGTCGGCGCTCGCGAAGATCGGCGCCTCCGGGTCGCTGTTGATGGCGAGGATCTTCTTCGCGCCCTTCGCGCCCGCGATGTGCTGCGTCGCCCCGCTGATCCCGCACGCGATGTACAGGTCGGCAGAGATCTTCGTCCCCGTCTGCCCTACCTGATCGGCATGCGGACGCCAGCCGGCGCTCGTGACGACGCGCGAGCACCCGACCGCGCCGCCGAGGAGGCCGGCGAGCTCCTCGATGATCGCGAAGCCCTCCGACGAGCCGACGCCGCGGCCGCCGCTGACGACGACCTTCGCGTCGCGGAGCGACACACCGCCGGACGACTCCTCCACGCGCTCGAGCACCTTCGGCGAGCCGTCGTCGGGCGCGTCGAGCGTCTCGACTGCGCCGATCTCGGCCGCGGGCTGCGTGTGCGGCGCGACGGTGAGGATCTTCGGCGATCCGTGCAGCCGCGCCTCCTCGAGGAGGCTGCCGCCCCAGCGGACGCGCGTCACCGTGTCGCCGTCGACTGCGGTCACGTTCGCCGCGAACGGCACGTCGAGCAGCGCCGCGACGTGCGCGAGCAGCTCGTTGCCGCGATCGGAGCCGGCGGCGACGATCGCTTCCGCGTTCTCGGCGGCAAGCGCCTTCGCCCACGCGGCCGGCTGGTACGCGCCGCCGAACGTCACCGCGCGCACGTCGCCCAGCCCGCGCGCGAAGCCGACCGCCTGCGCGGAGAGCTCGTCGCCCTCGACGAAGCAGAGGATCACGCGACCCCCAGCGCCTGAAGCACGGCCACGACCTGGGCCGCACCCTCGAGGACCTCGGCCTGCTTCCCCTGCCCGTCCGGCACGACGAGGCGGACCTTCTCGAGCTTCGACGCAGGCCGCGCCGGCTCGCGCACGTCGAGCGGCTTCGACTTCGCGCGCAGCCGCCCCGGCACGGACGGGTAGCGCGGCAGGTTCAGCCCCTCGAGCACCGTCAGCACCGCCGGCGTCGGCGCCTCGTACACGTCGCGCGCGCCGCCCGCGTCGCGCTCGCAGCGGACGCGACCGTCGCCGACCTCGATCTTCTTCAGCCCGGTGACGACCGGCAGCCCGAGCGCGTGCGCGACGCGGATGCCGATCTGGTAGCCGCCCGCGTCCGCCGACTCGTTGCCGAACAGGATGAGGT
This sequence comes from uncultured Actinomycetes bacterium, assembly GCA_963802685.1. Lineage (GTDB taxonomy): Bacteria > Actinomycetota > Thermoleophilia > Gaiellales > Gaiellaceae > Palsa-739. The sequence continues at coordinate 295,666 of CAWDJG010000005.1, read as the reverse complement.
CGAACGGCTCCTCGGCGCGGATCGCGTCGACGATCGCGGCCGCCGTCGCCTGCGCGTCCCACTCCTCGTCCGTCTTCAGGAGGATGCCGCGGTCGGCGCCGATCGCCATGCAGTCGCGCAGCTGCTCCTCCGCGTCCGCCGGGCCGAGCGTGAGCACGACGACCTCGCCGCCGATCCGCACAGCCTCCTCGACCGCGCACTCCTCGTGCGGCGAGATCGTGAAGCCGAGGTGCTTCGTCTCGATCGCCTGCGCGTCGGCGGTGAGCACCATCTTCCCGCCGGTCATCGGCACGCGCTTGACGCAGCAGAGGATTCTCACGAGCGGATGCGCGCGTTGTCAGGGTCGAACGGCGCGCGCGACCCGACGACCTCGACGGTGACGGGATACAGCTGCTCCATGTACTGCGACGTAGAGCTTCCCGTGGTCGCCGGGCGGGAGGTACGACATGAGGATGTACTTGCCGAGCGACGGCCCCATGCCCGCGGACGTGACGTACGAGCGGCGGCCCTTCGCGTCGACGAGCGGCGAGCCGTCCTCGCGCACGATCGGCTCGCGGCCGAGCGGCGTGCGCGACAGCTCGTCGATCGTGAGCGTGCACAGCGTCGCCACGGGCTCGCGCTCGCGCGCGGCGACGTGCGCCGCCTTGCCGACGAAGTCCTCGTCCTTCACCTTCCACCACGCCATGTCGGCCTCGACGACGTCGTAGTCCTGGTCGAGCTCGGCGCCGAACGCGCGGTACGCCTTCTCGAGCCGGCCCGTCGTCCCGTACACGCCGATACCGGCGGGGACGATCCCGTGCGGCCGGCCCGCCTCCCACAGCGCGTCCCACAGCTCGAGGCCGCGCTCCATCGGCGTGTACAGCTCCCAGCCGAGGTCGCCGACGTACGAGATGCGCGACGCGATCACGCCGTTGTCGAGCTCCTGCCACGTGGCGAACGGGAACGCCTCGTTCGAGACGTCTGTCCCCGTGACCGCAGCGAGTACGTCGCGCGCCCGCGGCCCCCACAGGCCGACCGTGCAGACGGTCGACGTGATGTCCTCGATGCCGGTGCCGGCCGGGCAGTGGTCGCGGAACCACTTCATGTCCGCCATCCCGTGCGCGCCGCCGGTGACGACGCGGAAGCGGTCGTCCTCCATCCTCATGATCGTGAGGTCGGACTTGAAGCCGCCGCGCGGCGCGAGGACCGGCGTGTAGATCGACGCGGCCGTCCGGCACGTTCATCTGCCGGGCGGCGACCATCTGCACCGCGTCGAGCGCGTTCGGGCCGACGACGTCGAAGATGCAGAACGCGGTCAGGTCGAACATCGCCGCGCGCTCGCGCATCGCGAGGTGCTCGCCGTTGATGATCGGCGACCACCAGCGCGCGTCCCACTCGTGCTCGCGGCCCTGGACGCCGTACTCCTCGACGAGCGAGGCGTTCGACTCGTACCAGTGCGGCCGCTCCCACGCCGCCGCTTCGTAGAAGACGGCGCCGAGATCCTTCTCGCGGTCGTGGAACGGCGAGACGCGCACGCCGCGGTTCGACTCCCACTGCTCGACCGGGTGGACGATCCCGTACGTCTTGTTGAAGCCCTCCGACGTCCGCCCCTTGATGTGCTCCGGCGTGCGCTGCTCCGGATAGAAGCGCGCGATGTCGGACGACTGCAGGTCGATCTCGGCCTCGCCGTGCACCATCCACTCGGCGACCGACTTGCCGACGCCGGGACCCTCCTTCACCCACACGGCGGCCGCCGACCACAGCCCCTTCACCTCCGGCGTCTCGCCGAGGAGCGGCAGACCGTCGGGCGTGAGCGAGAGCAGCCCGTTGATCGCGTACTTGATCCCGACCGACTCGTCGCCGAGCACCTCCGGCACGAGCTGGAGCGCGTGCTCGAGCTGGAGCTCGAAGTCCTCCTGCGTGAACGGCAGCTCCGTCGGCGTGAGCGCGGACTCCTCGATGGACGGGATGTCGTCCGGCTCGTGGAGGATCGGCCGGTGCGCATATGAGCCGACCTCGAGGCCTTGGCCGTCCTGGCGCTCGTACATGTTCGTGTCCATGTCGCGGACGATCGGGTAGTCGACCGCCGTCTTCGACGTGAGGAAGCGCGGCACCGGGCCGACGTCGATCATCTGGTGGACGGCCGGCGTGAGCGGGATCGACGCGCCCGCCATCCGCGCGATTCGCGGCGACCAGACGCCGCACGCGATGACGACCGTGTCGGCGTCGAAGTCGCCGCGTGCCGTGCGCACCCGCTTCACGGCGCCGTCCTCGACGTCGATGCCGAGCACCTCGGTGTTCGCGTGGACCTGGGCGCCGAGGCTCTGCGCCTTCTCGCGCATGATCGTCCCGAAGCGGAGCGAGTCGACGACCGCGACGGTCGGCGAGTAGAAGCCGCCGAGGAGGATCGACTCGTCGACGAACGGGACGAGCTCCTTGATCTCCGCCGGCGTCACGAGGCGGCAGCCCTCGACGCCCCACGACTTCGCCGACGCCATCCGGCGGCGGAGCTCCTCCAGCCGCTCCTCCGTGCGCGCGACCTCGATGCCGCCGCACTCGTGCAGCGTCCCGGCCTCGCGGTACTGGCGCATCGACTCGAGCGTGAGCTGCGTCATCTCCTTCGAGTGGTCGACCGGGAAGATGAAGTTCGACGCGTGACCGGTCGAGCCGCCCGGGTTCGGGAACGGCCCCTTGTCGATCTGGACGAGATCGGTGACGCCGAGCTCGGCGAGCCAGCCGGTGAGGCTGTTGCCGACGATGCCGCCGCCGATGACGACGCGTCGTCATACGGCCACCAGCACGCGGCGCATCGCCTGCTCGAAGTCCTGGACATGCGCGCGCATGACCTCGGCCGCGCGGTCGCCGTCGCCGTCGACGATCGCGTCGAGCAGGTCGCGGTGCGCCTCGACGGCGGACTCGAGCTCGTGCGCGCGGTCGATGGCGATCATCCAGATGCGGAGGGCGAGGACGTAGTACCGGCCGAGCGTCGAGGCCATGTAGTCGTTGTGCGCGGCGGCGTAGACGGCGCGGTGGACGCGCTCGTCGAGGCCCATGAGGTCGACGCCGCGGCCGCCGATCTCCTCGGCGAGCCGCTGGAGCTCGGCGCGCTCCTCGTCGGTCGCGCGCTCGGCGGCGCGGCGGGCGGCCTCGGGCTCGAGCGCCTCGCGCACCTCGGAGATGTGCGCGAGGTCGCGGACGTCGACGCCGGTGACGAACATGCCGCGGCGCGGGAACACCTCGACGAGCTGCTCCTGCGCGAGCCGGCGCAGCGCCTCGCGGACGGGCGTCCGGCCGATGCCGAGGCTCTCCATGAGCCGGCGCTCGTCGATGAGCGCACCCGGCGCCATCTGCAATGAGACGATGAGCCCGCGGATGGCGACGTAGGCCTGGTCCGCGAGGGACGGCGCCGCTGCCTGCTCCGCGATCTCCACATAGATATATTACTCATATTCAGGTACCTCGTACCGGTCTTTGATTCGCTGTAGAAAGGACATTCGTGGCGACGACGAACCGCTCTTCCCTCGAGATCGCGCAGGAGGCGACGCTCCGGCCGATCGCCGAGATCGCCGCCGCGGCGGGGCTCGAGCCCGACGAGGTCGACCTGTACGGCAAGTACAAGGCGAAGGTCTCCCTCTCCGTGCTCGAGCGGCTCGAGGACCGCCCCGACGCGAAGCTCGTCGTGCGTCACCGCGATCACGCCGACGAAGTTCGGCGAGGGCAAGACGACGACGGCGGTGTCGCTCACGCAGGGGCTCGGCGCCATCGGCCGCAACCCGGTGCTCTGCCTCCGCGAGGCCTCGCTCGGCCCGGTCTTCGGGATCAAGGGCGGCGCCGCCGGCGCCGGCTACGCGCAGGTCGTCCCGATGGAGGACATGAACCTCCACTTCACGGGCGACATCCACGCGATCGGCGCCGCGAACAACCTCCTCGCCGCGATGCTCGAGGCGCACCTCCTGCACGGCAACGAGCTCGGGATCGATCCGCTCTCGATCAGCTGGCGCCGCTGCCTCGACATCAACGACCGCGCGCTGCGCGACATCACCGTCGGCCTCGGCGGCCGCGCGAACGGCTACCCGCGGCAGACCGGCTTCGACATCACCGCCGCCTCCGAGGTGATGGCGATCGTCGCCGTCGCCCGCGACCTCTCGATCTGCGCGCGCGGCTCGGCGCGATCACCGTCGGGTCGACCTACGAGGGCGAGCCCGTCACCGCCGAGCAGCTGCGGGCGGCCGGCGCGATGACCGTCCTCCTGAAGGAGACGATCAAGCCGAACCTCGTGCAGACGCTCGAGGGCCAGCCCGCGTTCGTCCACTGCGGCCCGTTCGCGAACATCGCGCACGGCAACAACTCGCTCGTCGCCGACCGCATCGGCGCTCAAGCTCGGCGACATACGTCGTCACCGAGTCCGGCTTCGGCGCCGACATGGGCATGGAGAAGTTCATGGACATCGTCTGCCGCGTCGGCGACCTCACGCCGAGCGCGGTCGTCCTCGTCGCCACCGTGAAGGCGCTCAAGCACCACGGCGGCAACCCGGACGGCGGCGCGGAGGCGATCGAAGCCGGCTCCGCGAACCTCGTCCGCCACCTCGCGACCATCCGCGAGTTCGGGCTGAACGCGGTCGTCGCCGTCAACCGCTTCCCCGCCGACACCGACGAGGAGCTCGCGCAGATCCGCCGCATCGCGCTCGAGCACGGCGCCGTTCGCCGCCGAGGCGAACGAGGCCGTCGCGAAGGGCGGCGCCGGCGCGACCGCCCTCGCGGAAGCGGTCGTCGCCGCGACCGACGAGCCGTCGAACTTCGCGCCCGTCTACCCGCTCGACGACCCGATCGAGCGCAAGATCGAGGCGATCGTGACGCGCGTGTACGGCGGCGACGGGATCCTGCTCCAGCCGGCCGCCCGCAAGAAGATCGAGGAGTTCGAGCGCGTCGGCTTCGACAAGCTGCCGATCTGCATGGCGAAGACGCACCTCTCGCTCTCGCACGACCCGACGCTCGCGAACGCGCCGACCGGCTTCACGGTGACGGTGCGCGACATCCGCGCGTACACGGGCGCGGGCTGGCTCGTCGCGCTCTGCGGCGACATGCAGACGATGCCGGGCTACGGGAAGACGCCGGCCGCGCTCAACGTCGACATCGACGACCAGGGCAGAACCATCGGCCTCTTCTAAGAACGATTGAACCCCGTTGAAAAGCGCATTACGGTAGTGCGATGAGCGACCGGTCAGGGGCGCCGCTCATCCGGGCTCAGGGCGTCTGGAAGATCTTCGGGCGCCACGCCGACCGTGTGATCGGCACGCCCGACGCCGATCTCCCCCGCGCCGAGCTGCGCGCGAAGCACGACTGCGTCGCCGCCGTCCGCGACGTCTCGTTCGACGTCTGGCCGGGCGAGATCTTCGTCGTCATGGGCCTCTCCGGCTCCGGCAAGTCGACGCTCGTCCGCACGCTCATCCGGCTCATCGAGCCGACGGCGGGCGAGATCGAGATCGACGGCCAGGACGTGCGCGCGGCGTCGGCGGAAGGGCTGCGGCAGCTCCGCCGCCACACGTCGGCGATGGTCTTCCAGCACTTCGGCCTCCTCGCGCACCGGCGCGTGATCGACAACGTCGCCTTCGGGCTCGAGATCCAGGGCGTCTCCGAAGGCGGAGCGCCACAGCGCGCGCCGAGGAGGTGCTGAAGCTCGTCGGCCTCGAGGACAGCGCGAACCAGTTCCCCGACCAGCTCTCCGGCGGCATGCAGCAGCGCGTCGGCCTCGCGCGCGCGTTCGCGGTCGACCCGAAGGTGATGCTCTACGACGAGCCGTTCAGCGCGCTCGACCCGCTCATCCGCCGCGACATGCAGGACGAGGTGATCCGGCTCCAGCACGAGACGGGCAAGACGATGGTCTTCATCACGCACGACCTGCCGGAGGCGCTGCGGCTCGGCGACCGGATCGCGATCATGCGCGACGGCGCGATCGTCCAGCTCGGGACGCCGGAGGATCTCGTCGGCTCGCCGGCGGACGACTACGTCGCCAACTTCACGCGCGACATCCCGCGCAGCCACGTGCTGACGCTGCGCTGGATCATGCGCGACGCGCGCCCGGGTGAGGCGGACGGCCCGCGCCTCGACGTGCACACGACCGTGCGCAACGCGATACCGGTGATCGCCGCGAGCGAACGCGCGGTCTGCGCGTGCGACGGCGACCGCGTCGTCGGCGTCGTCGATCGCGAGTCCGTCCTCACGGCGATCGCCGGCGAGCGCGACTGATGGCGGTCGCCGAGGTCGCCCCGCGCCTCCCGGTCGCCGCGCCGCGGCCCTGGTGGCGCGGCCGACCGGGCCTCGTCGTCGCGGTCGTCGTCGCGATGCTCGTCGCCTACTTCGGCTGGAAGAGCAGCGTGCCCTGGCCGAGCGCGCTGACGTGGGAGTCGCTCTCGCACGACCTCGACCGCTTCCAGACCTGGCTCAGCAACGACCGCAACATCCCGCACCCGAGCCTCTTCTTCGTCGTCTTCAACGGGGTCGCGAACTTCCTCGACAACATCGTCGGCTGGCTGACGAGCTTCTTCTTCAAGCTCACGTGGGTCGGGACGACGGCGCTCGGCACCGCAATCGTGCTTCGCTTCGGCGGCCGCCGCGCCGCGCTCGGCACCGCCGCCGCGTTCGTCTCCTTCGCCGGGCTCGGCGTCTGGGACCCGAGCATGCGCACGTTCGCGCTGACGTTCGCGTCGGTCGGGCTCTCGCTTGCGATCGGCGTCCCGATCGGGATCGCCGCCGGCCGGTCCGACCGCGTCCAGCGCGCGATCACGCCCGTGCTCGACGCGATGCAGATCATCCCGGCGTTCGCCTACCTCATGCCGATCGTGCTGCTCCTCTCCGTCGGCCCGGGCGCGGCCGTCGCGACGACGCTCATCTACTCGGTGCCGCCGGCGATCCGCATCACCGCGCTCGGCATCCGCGGGGTGCCGACGAACACGGTCGAGGCGGCGCAGGCGTACGGCGCGACGAAGCTCCAGACGCTCCTGAAGGTGCAGCTGCCGCTCGCGCGGCGGCTCGTCCTCCTCGCCGTCAACCAGACGATCCTCTTCGCGCTCTCGATGGTCGTGATCGCGGGGCTCATCGGCGGCCAGGGGCTCGGCGACGTCGTGACGAACGGGCTCTACTCCGATCCGGCCCTCGCCCTCCTCGCCGGCTTCACGATCGTGATCATGGCGATCGCGCTCGACCGCGCGACCGAGGCGATGGCGATCCGCACCGACCCGGCGCAGCGGCATCTGACCGCCGAGCGCAGGCGCATCCTCCGGTTCCAGACGGCCGCGCTCGCCGCCGGCGTCGGGCTGGCGATCGGGCTCGCCAAGGCGTTCCATGCGGGCAGCTCGTGGTCGCGGACGACCGCGCAGGACTGGCTCCTCGCCCGGATCCAGAGCGTGCTCGACTACGTCCAGAACCCGGACACGTTCATCTTCCACATCACGAACCCGGTGGGCGACTTCATCGTCCGCTGGGGGCTGACGCCGCTCAACGACTTCTTCGTCAACATGCCGTGGCCGGCGATGGTGTTCGGGCTGGCGCTCATCGCGTTCCTCGTCTCCGGGCTGCGGCCGGCGGTCACGACGGTTGCGATGCTCGCGATCGTCGGCCTCACGAACGAGTGGCCGCAGGCGATGGACACGCTGTCGCAGGTGCTCGTCGCCATCGGCCTCACGCTCGTCGTCGGCCTGCCGCTCGGGATCTGGGCCGCAGAGAGCAACCGCGTGCAGAAGATCATGCGCCCGGTGCTCGACGTGCTGCAGACGCTGCCGCAGCTCGTCTACATCATCCCGTTCATCTACCTGATGCCGGTCTCGATCGTCCCCGGCGTGATCGCGTCGGTGCTGTACGCGGCGCCGGTCGTGATCCGGCTCGTCGATGCGGGCATCCGCGAGGTGTCGCCGAACGTCGTGGAGGCCGCAGGCGCGTTCGGCGCGACGCGGCTCCAGGTGCTCGCGAAGGTGAAGGTGCCGCTCGCGCGCGACGCGATCATGCTCGGCGTCAACCAGGGGCTGATCATGGTGCTCGCGGTCGTCGTCATCGGCGGCCTCGTCGGCTCCGGCGGGCTCGGCTACGACGTCGCGCAGGGGCTCGGGCGCGGCTTGTTCGGCCAAGGTGTCCTCGCGTCGCTCTCGATCCTGTGTCTCGGGATCGCGCTCGACCGCGTCACGCGGGGGCGAGTGCGCAGGCGGGAAGTGTTCGTGTGATGCAACGGAGGAGGGAGAGAAGCATGAGGAGGGCAAGCGCTGCCGGTGTAGTCCTGGCGGCCGTCGTCGCGCTGTTCGCGGCAGGCGGAGCCGGAGCCCAGGCGAAGGCGTGCGGCACGGTGACGATCAACGAGCAGGCGTGGGCCGGCTCGACGGCAAACACCTACGTCGTGAAGAACGTGCTCGAGAAGAATCTCGGGTGCAAGGTGAACATCACGAAGATCACCGAGGTACCCGTCTACCAGGCGATGGCCGACGGCAAGACGGACGCGGTCCTCGAGGACTGGGGTCACATCCCCCAGCAGCAGCAGTACGTGACGAAGCAGCACACCGTCGTCTACGCCGGCAAGAACGGCGTCACCGGTGTGATCGGGTGGTACATCCCGACGTACCTCATGAAGCAGCACCCCGAGTTCAAGACCTGGAAGGGCCTGAAGGGCAAGGAGTCGCTCTTCAAGAGCCCGGAGTCGGGGTCGCAGGGCATGTTCCTCGGCGGCGACCCGTCGTACCAGCAGAAGGACCAGACGCTGATCAAGGCGCTCCACCTCAACTTCAAGTTCGTGAGCGTGGGCGCGGAACCGGCGCAGGTCGCGCGCTGGGAGCAGCTGTACAAGCAGAAGAAGCCGGTCCTCTTCTACTGGTACGACCCGCAGTACCTGAACGCGACGTACCAGCTCTCGCAGGTGCAGCTCCCGCCGCGCTTCAAGGGCTGCCAGGACGACGAGAAGCAGGGTGGGAATCCCGCGAAGTACGCGTGCGCCTACCCGACGTACGTGCTCACGAAGTTCATGAGCAAGAAGTTCGCAACGAGTGGCTCGCCGGCCGTCGCGGTGATCAAGAACTTCAGCTGGACGAACGCCGACCAGAACTATGTCGCCGGCCTCATCGCGGGCCAGCACATGGATCCGGACAAGGCCGCCCAGCAGTGGATCGCCAAGAACGCGGCCACCGTCAACAAGTGGCTCGGTAAGTAGGAAGCGGACGCGGGTGCGGGCTCAGGCCCGCACCCGCTCCCCCTTCGGGTCGTACAGGGGCTCGGCGCGGATCTCGCCGCCGACCCAGTCGCCGAAGATGTCGACCGCGACGCGCGTGCCGACAGCGGAGTGCTCGACCGGCACGTACGCGTACGCGATGCTCGCGCCGACGGCGTAGCCGTAGCCGCCGCTCGTGACGCGGCCGACGATGTCGTCGCCGGTGCGCACGGGCTCCGAGCCGAGCGCGACCGCGCGCGGATCGTCGAGGACGATGCAGACGAGCGTCTGCCTCGGCTCACGCAGCGCGTCGCGGCCGATGAAGTCGCCCTTGTCCATCTTCACCGCGAAGCCGAGCCCCGCCTCGAGCGGCGTCGTCTCCGCCGTGAGGTCGCTCGCCCACGCGCGGTAGCCCTTCTCGAGGCGGAGCGACTCGATCGCGCGGTAGCCGCCGGGCGTGACGCCGTCGACGCACAGCGTGTCCCAGAGCGCGGCGGCGTACTCGGCCGGGCAGTACAGCTCCCAGCCGAGCTCGCCGACGTACGTGACGCGCGACGCGAGGCACGGCACGTCGCCGACCGTCACCTCGCGCGCCGTCATGTACGGATGCGAGAGGTCGACGACCTCGCGCACCTTCGGGCCCCACAGGCAGAAGCACGCGTACGCCGACGTGACGTCGTTCACGTACACGGAGCCGTCGCGCGGCATGTTGCGCTCGAGCCACGCGCGGTCGTGCGTGCCGAACGCGGTGCCGGTGACGAGGAGGAACCTGTCCTCCCCGCGCCGCGTCACCGACAGGTCGGCCTCGATGCCGCCGCGGTGGTTCAGCAGTTGCGTGTAGACGACCGTTCCGACAGGCCGGTCGACGCGGTTCGCGCACAGCCGCTCGAGGAACGCGAGCGCGCCCGGGCCGAGCACCTCGAGCTTCGAGAAGCTCGACTGGTCGAAGAGCGCGATCCCCTCGCGCGCGGCGCGCGCCTCCACCTCGATCGCCGGCGACCAGTTCTCTCCCGCCCAGCCGCGCGGGCGCAGCGACTCGTCGCCGCCGGCGGCATTCGACGCGTACCAGTTGACGCGCTCCCAGCCGCCCTTCTCGCCGAACGCCGCGCCGAGCGCCTGGTGGCGCGCGTACGCCGGCGAGACGCGCAGCGGCCGGCCGGCCTGCCGCTCCTCGCCCGGGTACTTGATGTCGTAGTACTTCGACAGCGCCTCGTACGTGCGCGCGAGCGTGTACGCGCGGCTCCGGTACTGGCGGCCGAAGCGGCGCCAGTCGAGCGGCCACACGTCCCACTCGGGACGGCCGTCGGCGATCCACTCGCTCATGATCTTCCCGATCCCGCCCGCGCCGGCGAGGCCGTGCGCGCAGCCGCCCGCAGCGATCCAGAAGCCGGGGACGTCCGTCTCGCCGAGGAGGAAGTCCGCGTCGGGTGTGAACGCCTCCGGGCCGTTGAAGAACATCTTCACCTCGGCGTTCTCCATCGCCGGCACGCGGTGGATCGCGTTCGTGAACAGCTCCTCCATCCGCTCCCACTCCTCCGGAAGGAGCTTCGCCTCGAACCCGTCGGGGATGCCGTCGATCGCCCACGACGCGGGCTTGCGCTCATAGCCGCCCATGACGAGGCCGCCGACCTCGGTGCGGAAGTAGATGAGGTTGTCGGGGTCGCGCAGCGTCGGCAACGGCTCGAGCGGCGGGTCGAACGGCTCGGTGATGAGGTACTGGTGCCCGAACGGGACCATCGGCACGTCGACGCCGGCGAGGGCGGCGACGTCCCGCGCGTACATGCCGGCCGCGTCGACGACGACCTCGCACTCGATGAACCCCTTGTCGGTGCGGACGCCGCACACGCGACCGTCGCGCATCTCGATCCCGGTGACCCGCGTGCGCACCTCGATCTGCGCGCCGAGCCGCCGCGCCGCGTCGGCGAGCGAGAACGTCAGCTGCGACGGGTCGAGGTAGCCGTCGTCGGGGATGAACGCGGCGGCGAGCACGCCGTCGGTCGACATCGGGGGGAACAGCGCCTGCGCCTCCTCGGCGGAAACGATCTCCATCGGCAGCCCGAACGTCTTCGCCCACGACGCCTGGCGGCGGATCTCCTCGAGCCGCGGCTGCGACGACGCGAGCCGCAGACCGCCGAGCTGGTGCCACCCCGGGTCGTTGCCGGTGAGCTCCTTCAGCTCGGCGTAGAGGCCGACGGAGTACTGCATCATCCGCGTGAGCGAGATCGACGAGCGCAGCTGGCCGACGAGGCCGGCCGAGTGCCACGTCGAGCCGTGCGTGAGCTGGAACTGCTCGACGAGGACGGAATCCGTCCACCCCTGCTTCGCCAGGTGGTAGAGGCACGAGCAGCCGATGACGCCGCCGCCGACGACGACGGCACGTGCGCGTTCGGGAAGCATTGCGCGAGCCTAATAGGATCGGCCGATGCCGTTGGAGGAAGTGCTCGAGCTCGTCCCCGAGCTGCGCAATGCGCAGGAGGTCACCGACCTCTCGGGCGGCCTCACGAACACGAACTACAAGGTCGTGACGGAGGCCGCGTCGTACGTCGTGCGCATCGCAGGCCGCGACACGGAGCTGCTCGGCATCGACCGGGCGAACGAAGTGCACAACACGATCGCCGCGTCGGAGACGGGCATCGGCGCGCACGTCATCGCCTCGCTCCCGGAGCACTCGGCGCTCGTCCTCGAGTTCATCGAGGGGACGCGTCTCCACGCCGACGACCTCCGCGGGGGCGGCGGGCGGCTCGCCCAGGTGGCCGCCGCATGCAAGCGGCTGCACGCCGGCCGCCCGTTCCTCCTCGAGTTCGACATGTTCGACCTCCAGCGGCGCTACCTCGCCACCGTGCGCGAGCGCGGCTTCCGCCTGCCGGACGGCTACCTCGACTGGGAGCCGCGCATCCAGGCGATGGAGGCGGCGATGCGCAAGCGGCCGGAGCGGCGCGTCCCGTGCAACGACGATCTCCTCGCCGAGAACTTCATCGACACGGGCGACGGGCTACGGCTCATCGACTACGAGTACTCCGGCAACAACGAGCCGTCGTTCGAGCTCGGCAACTCGTGGAGCGAGTCGCGCCTCGCCGAGGAGCAGCTCCACGAGCTCGTCGCCGCGTACTACGGCGAGCCGTTCCCGGACAAGGTCGCACGCGCGCGGCTGTGGGGCATCGTCGCGAAGTACGGCTGGATGCTCTGGGCCTCGATCCAGGAGGGCGATCTCCGAGATCGAGTTCGACTTCTGGTCCTGGGGGACGGAGAAGTACGAGCGCGCGCCGCCGAGGAACTCGACGGCCCGCTGTTCGAACGGTTGCTCGCTGACGTGCAGCGCGAGAACTAGCGCTATGCGCCCTGCAACCCGGTGTCGGCCGGCAGCAGGTAGTCCGGGCGCGATTCGAGCGCCAGGAGCTCCTCGTCCGACATGCGCACCGGGCCCTTGAACCACTTGTTCGCCGACAGCACCCACCAGCCGCCGAAGAGGAGGAAGGCGGCGCCGATGGTGATCGGTGCGTAGTTCACGAAGTTCCAGTTGAGACCGTTGCCCGGAATCCCCGAAGGCACGGTCGGCAGCATGAACACGATGGAGATCACGACGACCCACGCGATCGCGATCGGGTTGATCCACTTGTAGTGCTTGCCGAGGCTCCATGCCCCGCGCTCGAACGAATCGCCCTGCCGATACCGGAGGATCACCGGCAGGATGAACGCGATGTAGAGCCCGGTCGTCCCGACCGACGTACCGACGTAGTAGCCGGCGTAGTTGTTCCACCACGTGGGGAGAAGGAGCAGGAAGCCCGCTCCGGAAACCCCGGCGACCGCCCAGACGGGGACGCGGTGCCGTGAAACGGTGCGCCACGCCTGATGGCCCGGAACGGCGCGGTCACGCGAGAACGCGAAGAGCATCCGCGAGCCCGAGGTCACGCACGCCGTGAGGCAGTAGAACTGTGCGACGACGATGATCGTGAGCAGGAACTCGGCCCAGTGCGTGCCCATCGACGTCTGCCAGATGTAGGTGACGACGTTCGCGCCGGCTCCGAGGGCGCCGGTCGTGCTCGGGATCGCGAACGTGACGGCGATCAGCAGGATGAGGCCCGCGACCACCGATATCACGACGGAATAGAGGAGCCCGACCGCTGCGGCGCGGGACGCGCTGTGCGTCTCCTCGGACATGTGCGCCGATGCGTCGTAGCCCGTGAGGGTGTACTGGGCCATTCCGATGGAGCCGATCGCGAACACCATCCAGAAGACCGCGCTGCTCCAACCGTGCCCCGAGAAGCCCGAGTTGTTGAGCGTCTTCCCGAAGACGTAGCCGAAGGACTGGTGGTGGTCCGGCACGAAGATCAGGGCGCCGACGATGATCCCGACGCCGAGCACGTGCCAGTACGCCGAGAACCCGTTGACCATCGACGTGATCCGGACGTCCCAGACGTTCAGGAGCGCGGCGGCGATCAGGAAGCCGACGAAGAGATAGAAGATGTGATGTCGGTCGTTCGGGTACGCCCACCAGAAGTTGAAGAGCGAGGTCGCGAACGTCGCTAGCCCGTACCCGACGGCGCCGATGATCCCGATCAAGCCGATCAGGTTGAACCACCCTGTGAACCATCCCCAGGCGGCGCTGCCGAGCTTCGACGACCAGTAGTAGAGGCCGCCGGCCGTCGGGTACGTCGAAGCGATCTCGGCCATCGAGAGCGCGACGAAGGTGGTCGCCACGCCGACGATGATCCAGCCCCAGGTCACGGCCACCGGGCCGCCGTCCTGATACGCGAAGACGTACGACGTGAGGCATCCGGCGAGGATGGAGATGATCGTGAAGCTGATCGCGAAGTTCCTGAATGCGCCCATCGCGCGCATGAGCTCCTGCGCGTAGCCGAGCTTGTGCAGGATCTTCTCGTCCTCCGTCAAGTGGATCTGACTGGCAGCGGGTGATTCGCTGCTCATGCTGCTGTCCTCCCTCGTGTATGGACGGCAACGCCGGCCCCGCAAGTGCCCGGCGCAACGACTGCGCGCATATTCACGCCAGCACCGGATGTTCCTGTCAAGGCGCTCGAACGTCAGAAACTTAGGAGTGCGATGCCAACGGCGACCGCGAGCGCCCCCGCAATGCGAGCCGGTCCGACCGTTTCCTTCAGTACATGGCGCGCGAGCAGCGCCGTGATCACGACGCTCGTCTCGCGCACGGCGGCGACCGGAGCAGCCGCGGCGCGCTGCAATGCGAGGAGGACGAGCCCGTACGCCGCGAAGGTGGCGAGGCCCGCGACGACCGTGGCCGGCCCCCACGCATTGCGCAGCGCCGCGGTGCCCTTCACGCGCGCGACCACCGAGACGTAGAGCAGCGTCGGCACGAGCATCTCGAGCTCGAGGTACGGGATCGCGCCCGCGTGCCCGACGCCGTTCTTGTCGACGAGCGTGTAGCCGGCGATCGTGCACGCGATGACGAGCCCGAACGGAACGCCGGGTCCCGAGCTCCGCTTCAGCCCGCGCACGAGGAAGACGCCGAGACCGACGAGGCAGACGCCAACGACCTGGCCGGCCGACGTCGCACGCCCGAGCGCGGCCACGCCGATGAGGAGCACGAGCACCGGCGCCGTCCCGCGCGCGATCGGGTAGACGACGGAGAGCTCGGCGACGCGGTAGGCGGTCGCGAGCAGGACGAAGTACAGGAGCTGGAGCGCGCCGCCCGCGATGAGGAAGGGCACGACGGCCCGATGGACGTGCCAGGTCGCGATCGCCACCGGCGCGTACGCCACGACGGCCACGACGAGCGCGACGGCGGTCGCAGCCTCGACGTCCTTGGCCCGCGCGAGCAGCACGTTCCAGAGCGCATGGACGCACGCCGCCGTGAGCGCCAGGGCCAGTGCCGAGGTCGGCATACAGTGCAACCATGCCGATCGCTGCGGTCGTCTTCGACTTCAACGGGACGCTCTCGGACGACGAGCCCGTCCTCTGCGACATCTTCATCCGGCTGTTCGCGGAGCACGGACGGCCGCTGTCGGCGCAGGAGTACTTCGACCGGCTCGCCGGGCTCTCCGACCCGGAGATCGTGCGCACGTGGCTGGGCCACGACTATCCCGACGTCGACGCCGTCGTCGCGGAGCGGGTCGACCGCTACCGCGCCGCCGTCGCCGACGGCTCGACCGTCTACGAGCACGTGCGCGACGCGGTGCGCTACGCGGCGGCGCGCGTCCCGCTCGCGATCTGCTCCGGCGCGGCGCGGTCGGAGATCGAGCCGGTCGTCGAGGCCGCAGGCCTCGCCCCCTGCTTTCGCGCGATCGTCAGCTCCGACGACGTCGTCGACGGCAAGCCCCACCCCGAGGGCTACGTGCGGGCGCTCGAGCTGCTCGGCGCCCAGCCGGCGGACGCGGTCGTCTTCGAGGACACCGAGGCCGGCATCGCGTCGGCAAAGGCGGCCGGCGTCGGGCGCGTGCTCGCGATGAGGACGACGCTCGCTGCGCACCGGCTCGCAGCCGCCGACGAGCTGATCGACCGCATCGACGTCGACGTCATGCGCCGATGCTTGTCATAGCCCACCGCGGCGCGTGGCGCGGGCTCGCCGAGAACACGCTCCCGGCGTTCGAGCGCGCGATCGAGCTCGGCGCGGACTACATCGAGCTCGACGTGTGGCGCGGCACGGTCGTCACCCACGACCGGCCCGTGCCCGGCGTGGGCTACCCCACGCTCGCCGAGGTCGTCGAGCTGTGCCGCGGCCGCATCGGGCTCATGGTGGAGGTGAAGCGACCGCGCGGCGACGACGTCGCCCGCGCGCTCGAGCTCCTCGAGGACGACAACGACGTCCTCGTCTCGTTCAGCCGCCCGGCGCTCGTGCGGTCGCGCTCGCTGCGGCCCCGCGTCCGCACGGTGCAGCACGTCGGCTTCGGCGTCTCCATCCGCGGTGCGCGCGACGCGTGGGCGGCCGGCTTCGCCGACGTGCGGGTGACGCGCAGGGGCGTCGCTGTGGCGCTCGCGCTCGGGCTCGTACCGCTCGTCTACACGGTGAACGAGCCGGCGCGGATGCGCGAGCTCGCGGACGCCGGCGTCGCAGGCGTCTTCACGGACCGGCCGGATCTGGCTCTTCGGTAAGCACCGGGAGCGGCTCGGTGAGGTCGAGAAGGCGCGCCTCCTGCACCGGAAGCGCCGCGTCGACCTTCGAGCCCGGCGGCAGCGCAGCTGCGCGCGCGGTCGGCATGTCCGCGATGAGGCTCGCGCCGCCGCCGTCGATGCGCAGGCGCGTGACGGGCCCGAGGAACGTGTGCGTGAGCACCTCGCCGCGGATGACGTTCGGGCCGCCGCCGTTCGCGGCCGCGACCTCGACCGTCTCCGGCCGGATGAGGACGAGCACGCGCGCGCCGCGCGGCTTGCCGCGCGCGGCGTCGACCGTGTACGTCACCCCGCCCGTCTCGATCGTCCCCTGCTCGCCGTCGACGACGATGCCTTCGAGCCGGTTCATCGTCCCGATGAACTCGGCGACGAACGGCGTCGCGGGCGCGCTGTACATCTCCGCCGGCGATCCCATCTGCTCGATCCGGCCGCCGTACATGACGGCGACGTGGTCGGAGACCGAGAGCGCCTCCTCCTGATCGTGCGTGACGTACAGCGTCGTGATGCCGAGATCGAGCTGGATGCGCCGGATCTCCTCGCGGAGCTGGACGCGCACCTTCGCGTCGAGCGCGGACAGCGGCTCGTCGAGGAGCAGCACGCGCGGCTCGATCGCGAGCGCGCGCGCAAGCGCGACGCGCTGCTGCATGCCGCCGCTGAGCTGGTGCGGGTAGCGGTCCCCGGCGTGCCCGAGACCGACGAGCTCGAGCAGCTCGCCGACGCGGTTCTGCCGGTCCGAGCGGTCCTTGCCGCGGATCTTCAGGCCGAACTCGACGTTCTGGCGCGCGGTCATGTTCGGGAAGAGCGAATACGCCTGGAACACCATCCCCATGTCGCGCTTGCTCGGCGTCATGTGCGTGATGTCCTTGCCGTCGACGACGATCGTGCCGGCATTCGGCCGGTCGAAGCCGGCGACGAGACGCAGCGCCGTCGTCTTCCCGCAGCCCGACGGGCCGAGCAGCGAGAGGAACTCGCCCTGGTTCAGATGGACGTCGACGCCGTCGAGCGCCTTGTTCGTCCCGAAGTAGCGGTGCAGTCCGTTGAGCTCGAGATAGGCCATTCAGCGTGCTCCTGCGATGACGGCGGCGCGCGCGCCGCGTTTACGGCCGACGACGAGGAGCGAGAGCATCGCGGCCCAGGTGATGCCGAAGCTCAGCACCGTCACCGCCGCGGCCCCGTAGGCCTCCGACTCGTTGACCGACTGGATGTAGATCGGGAAGGTGTGGAACGCGGAGAGGCTCGCGATCGTGAACTCGCCCATGACGATCGCGAGCGTGAGGAACGAGCCGGCGAGGGCGGCGCTCCGGATGTTCGGCAGGATCACGCGCCCGAGCGTCGTCGGCCACTTCGCGCCGAGGCTCTGAGATGCCTCAGTCAGCGTGTGCACGTCGATCGAGCGGAAGCCCGCGTCGAGCGAGAAGAACATGTACGGGAACGCGAGGATGACGTACGCGGTGGCGAGGAATCCCCACGGCTGGTCGTAGAACCAGCTCGGCGCACCCTTGTAGAAGTCGAGGAGCCCGACGACCATGACGATCGGCGGCACGACGAACGGGATGAGCGCGAGGAAGGCGAGCACGGGCCGCAGCCTCGGCATCTTCAGGTGCACGAGGTAGATGGTCGGGACGAAGAGCACGAGGCTGATCGAGACCGTCTCGAGTGCGAGCAGCAGCGAGACCTTCAGGCTCTGCCAGAACTCGCCCGAGTGGAGGATCGTCCCGTACCAGTGAACGGTGCAGCACGTTCCGGTCGACAGCTTGTTCAGGCTGAACAGAAGCGACCCGAGCAGCGGGATCATGAAGTACGCGAATGCGAGCAGGAGCCACACGACCGCCGAGGGGGCTATCCACTTGCGGTTCACTTCGCCCACCTCGCGGCCCGCCGCTGCAGCGGGATGTAGATCGCCATCATCACCGCGAGCACGACGAACATCCCGAACGCCAGCGCCTGCGCGAGGTGCGGGTTGTCGAGGACGTTGCCGCTGTAGTAGTAGCCGATCTGCACCGGCACGAGATCGACGCTGCCGGCGGTGAGGCTGTACGCGGTCGCGTACGCGGCGAACGCGTTTCCGAAGAGGAGGATGACGGCACCGAGGAACGACGGGAACAGCACGGGCGCGCCGACGTGGCGCCAGAACTGCCACGAGCTCGCACCGAGATTCGAAGCCGCCTCGCGCCACTCGCGGCGCAGCCCGTCGATCGCCGGGGCGATGACGAGGATCATCAGCGGGATCTGGAAGTACATGTAGACGACGCCGACGCCGAACGTGCCGAACAGCGTGAAGTGACCGAAGACCGGGAAGTTCGTCGAGTAGATGTTCCAGTGCAGGTGCTGCGCGATGAACTTCGTGACGATGCCGACGTTGCCGACGGACGCGATGAAGGCGAACGCGAGCGGGATGCCGCCGAAGTTCGCGGCGACGCCGGAGAACGTCGTCAGGATGCCCCGGATCCACTTGCGGCGAGCCTTCGCGGATGGCGGCGTAGGCGATCCCGAGCCCGAGCAGCGCGCCGGCGAACGCCGTCGTGAGGCTGATCTTGATGCTCGTCTCGTACGCGCCGATGTACGGCTGCTTCAGGAGGTCGTGGACGTTCCCGAGCGTCCACCCGCGATGCGCTCCCTTGAACGCGCCGACGAGCACCTCGCCCGCCGGCAGGAACAGGAACAGGATCGCGTACGCGAAGAACGGGAGCGTTCCCAGCCAGATGGGCGAGAAGCGCCTCCGGCCGGACGCGAGGTCCGGCCGGAGGGCGTCACTTGCGATCTCGGCCGCCGTCCTACGCTCCCATCTTGGACGGCCACTGCTGCGCGATGATGTTCTTCGCGGCCGTCTGCTGGCCGTTCGACGCGAACTTCACCTTCGCGTAGATCGACGCCGCAGGCAGCGCGTTCAGCAGCGCCTTGGGGATCACCTTGCGCGTCGCCATGTCCTGGAAGCGCGCCGGATGCGAGTACCCCTTCAGCCAGAGGAGCTGGCCCTGGTCGGAGTAGAGGAACTCCTCCCACAGACGCGCCGCCCACGGATGCGGTGCGTGCGCGTTGATCGCCTGGCAGTAGTACGCGCCGTAGACGCCGTCGGACGGCACGACCGTCTTCCAGTTCGCGGCCGGGAACTCGGGCCCGTACGCGAGGTTGAGGTAGTCCCAGTCGATGACGATCGGCGTCTGGCCGGACGCGACCGTCTGCTGGTTCGCGGCGACGGGCACCCAGTTGCCGACGCTCTTCAGCTTGGCGAAGAAGTCGACGCCGGGGGCGACGTTGTTGAGCGAGCCGCCGTTGGCGAGCGCCGCGGCGAAGACGCCGGCGACCGCGGACCCCGAGGTCAACGGCGAGCCGTTCAGGGCGACCTTGCCCTTGTAGTCCGGCTTGAGCAGGTCCTGGAAGGTCTTCGGCGGCGTCGAGACGAGATTGGCGTTGTAGCCGATCGAGATCGCGCCCCAGTAGTCGCCGGTCCAGTAGCCGCGCGTGTCCTTCATCGCCCGCGGGATCGTGGCGAACTCGCTCACGAAGTACTTCCCGAAGAGCCCCTGCGCCGTCCCGGAGATCGCGAACGCAGGGCCGTCGTCGACGACGTCCGGCGCGCGCGAGTCACCCTGGAGCGACTGCACGGCCTGGTTCTCCTGCGCCGAGCTGCCGTCCGGGTTCTGCTCGTCCATCGAGAGGCCGTACTTCGACTTGAACGTCGAGATGATCTCGCCGTAGTTCGCCCAGTCGTGCGGAAGCGCGATGACGTTGAGCTTCCCTTCCTTCTTCGCGTTCGCGACGAGCTCCGTCATCGAGAAGCCCTTGCCCTTGAGCGGAGGCGTGACGCGGATGCCCCGCTCGCGCGCCCACGCGAGCCCGGGGCTGGCGAGGACCGTGAGGCCCGTGGCTGCCGCGACGCTCCGCTTCAACATCTGAGAGCGGCTCATCTCCTTCTCGTGGAGCTTGCGCCAGAACTCGAGCTCTTGCGCTTCGTAGTCCTCCATCACCCCTCCAGGCTCGGACGAATTGTGAATGAGTGGTAGCTAACACATCGGAAGGGGCTTGCACAATGGGCCGTGCGACCCTGTCACCGGTCGTTCACCAGATCGAACCGAGGCTTTAGAGAAGGCGTATAGGGTCGGCTTATGACCCCTTTTGACGACAACGACGGCGTCTGGCTGCGCTGCGCGCTCCACGCCCACACGACGAACTCGGACGGCGAAATGGCCCCGGAGATGCTCGTCCGGCACTACGAATGGGCCGGCTACGACGTCCTCGCGATCACCGACCACTGGGTGCGGACGGTCGAGCGGTCGACGCGGAAGCTCGCTCGTGATCCCGTCCGTCGAGCTGAACGCGACGTGCGGTGGGCCGGAGCACGATGCGCACGTGCTCGCGCTCGGCGTCGAGGCCGATCCGGTGATACCGGAGAACGAGTTCGCGCCGCTCCAGGACGTCGTCGCGTGGATCGCGGCGAACGGCGGCGTGCCGTACCTCGCCCATACGTACTGGAGCGGGCTCCGCACCGAGCAGTGGGAGACGTGCGAGGGGCTCCTCGGCATCGAGGTGTGGAACGCCGGCTGCGAGCTCGAGATCGGCCGCGGCGACTCGTCGGTCCACTGGGACGAGGCGCTCGAGCGCGGGCGCGGCTTCTTCGCGCTCGCGACCGACGACTCGCACCACCCCGGCTACGACAGCGGCTTCGCCTGGACGATGGTGCGGGCGGCGGACCGGACGCAGGAAGCGGTGCTCGCCGCTCTGCGGAGTGGTTCGTTCTACGGCTCGACAGGCCCGGAGATCCACAATGTGACGGTGGACGACGCCGCCGTCACCGTCGAGTGCAGCCCCGCCGCGAGCGTGACGCTCGTCTCGAGCCGAGCCCGCGGCGCGCGCGCGAACGCCGGCCGCCTCGGCTACCCGAAGGACTCGGAGATCGCTCGCCCGCGACACGAGCGGGCTCATCACCGCCGTCCGCCTCGAGCGCCCGTACCAGGTGCCGTTCGGCCGGGTGGAGGTCGCCGATCCGGTCGGCCGGAAGGCGTGGACGAATTCGCTGTGGACCGCGACGGCAGGCTAGAGCAGCTCGCCTCGCGGCGCTTCGACCTGCTCGTGATCGGCGGCGGGATCGTCGGCGCCGGCATCGCGGAAGCCGCGACGGCGCACGGGATGCGCGTCGCGCTCGTCGACAAGGGCGACTTCGCCGGCGCGACGTCGAGCGCGTCGTCGAAGCTCGTCCACGGCGGGCTGCGCTACCTCCGGCTCGGCGACATCGGCCTCGTGCGCGAGGCACATCACGAGCGGCGCCTGCTCATGACCGTCGTCGCCCCGCACCTCGTGCGCCGGCTGCCGTTCCTGCTGCCGTTGTACGAGGACGGGCCGTACCGCCCGTGGTTCGTGCAGAGCGGGATCGTCCTCTACTCGACGCTCGCCCGCGCGCGGCTGAACGGCCTCGTCGGCGTCGAGCGCGCGCAGCGGATGGTGCCGGAGCTGCGCACCGAGAGGCTCCGGTCGTGCGCGCTGTACGCGGATGCGTGGACGAACGACGCGCGGCTGACGCTCGCGAACCTGCGCGCGGCGCAGGACGGCGGCGCCGTCGTGCTCAACTACGCCGAGGTCGTCGGCCTGCAGCCGCTCGAGGTGCAGGCGGACGGCCGGGCGATCGCCGTCGACGCGGCGCGCGTCGTGAACGCGAGCGGGCCCTGGGTCGACCGCGTGCGCCGCCTCGAGGATCCCGGCGCGAAGCCGTCCATCCGCCTGAGCAAGGGCGTGCACGTCGTCGTCGACGGCGCCGAGGACTGGCGCGCGGCGCTCACGATCTCGCACGACAAGGTACGCGTGAGCTTCGCCGTCCCGTGGGAGGGCAAGCTCCTTCTCGGGACGACCGACACGCTGCACGAGGGCGAGCCGGAGACGGTCGCGGTCACCGACGAAGACGTGCGCCAGGTGCTCGACGAGGCGGCGGTCGCGATCGGGTCGGTCGGCCCGCCCCGCGTGACGTTCGCCGGCCTGCGCGTGCTCCCCGGCGGCGAGGGCGGGACCGCGAGCGCGCGGCGCGAGACGGTGTACACGACCGGGCCGTCCGGGATGGTGAGCGTCGCCGGCGGCAAGCTGACGACGTACCGGCGCATCGCGCTCGAGGCGCTCGACCACCTTGGTGTGCGCGCGCTCTCACGGCGGCCGCGGCCGCTGCCGGGCGCCGCCGGCCTCGAGCACATCGCGTGGCCCGGCGAGCTCGACGCGGCGACGCGCAACCACCTGCTCCACCTGTACGGCTCGCTCGCGCTCGAGGTGCTCGCGCCGGCGGCCGACGACCCGTCGCTGCTCGAGCCGCTCGTCCCCGGCCGCCCCGACGTGCGCGCGCAGGAGCTCTACGCGCGGACGCACGAGTGGGCACTCACCGGCGAGGACGTGCTCCGGCGCCGGACGACCGGCTGGCTCGCGTCCGCACACGCGGAGGCCTCCTGACCGTGGCGCGATTCCAGATCCTCTACTGGCAGGACGTCCCGTCGCTCGTGCGCGCGTTCGCCGACGACGGCACACCGGTCTCGCGCCAGCTCCCGGACTGGTTCCAGCAGGAGATCGACCGGCGCGCGATGGAGCAAGGGCTCGACGGGAGCGACGCCTACCTCGAGCAGTGGCACTGGGGCGACGCGGACGAGCGGCCGGGCGATCCGGCGGCGGTGCTCGACGCGGTCGAAGCCGAGCTCACGTCCTGGGACGCGTGACGGAGCCGACGCAGCAGCAGCTCGAGGCCGCGTACTGCTGGGAGGCGGACGACCGCGTCCCCGGACGGCCGGAGATGACCGACTACCGCCGGCGGCTGCGCTATCACCAGGCACGCTGGCGCGAGGCGAACGGGCATCCGATCGGCTCGCAGCCGATCGCGCCGAAGCCCGGCGACCGGACCCGCCCGGTCGGGAGCCGGCTCCCGCTCGACTACGCGCTCGAGACCGGCGCGACCTTCGTCACCGCGGGCGCGCTCGACGCGGCGAGGGCGCGAACGTCCGTCGTCGAACCGCATCAGAGCTTCGATCATCAGCGCTTCTGGGCCGACCTGTTGTGGTCGGACACGATGGCCTTCAACCTCTTCGGCGACCTCGCCGCCGACCTCGCGCTCGCCGACCGCACCGTCCACGCGTGGTGGCCGGACGCGCCCGGCACGGTCTGCGACGTCCGCTTCGCGCACTCGCCGGGACGGTTCGACCCGGCGTATCTCGACAGCCTCCGCGCGTTCAAGGCGGCGTTCGTGCTCGACCTCGACGACGGCACGCAAGGCATCGTCGCGATCGACACCGAGTACCACGAGCGGACGAAGGCGGAGATCCCGAAGCCGGAGAAGCTGCACCGGTACCTCGCGGTCGCGAAGCGGTCGGGCATCTTCCGCCGCGGCGCGCTCGACGCCGTGAAGGGCCGGTCGGATCTCGCGGTCATGTGGCTCGAGCATCTGCTGCTCCTGTCGATGCTCCAGCACGTGAGCGGCGCGTGGAGCTGGGGCCGCTACGTCGTCGTCCATCCAGCCGGCAACACCGACTACGGCGACGCCTGCGCCCGGTACCGCGGGCTGCTCGCCGACGAGTCGACGTTCGCGTCCTCGACGGTCGAGGAGCTCCTCGACGGCCGCGTGCTTCCCGCACGGTCGGTCACGGCTCTCCGCGAGCGCTACCTGCCCTAGGCGGGTGCCACCGCCGTGCCTGCGACGTCGTCGAGCGTCAGCGCGTAGATGAGCGGCCCGATCCACGGGAGCAGGATCAGCGCGACGCCCCACCAGCGTGTCCGGCCGTGGTGCGGCGGCATGCCGAACGCGAGCCACAGCGCGAAGACGAGGTTCGCGATCGGCACGAAGCTGATGAGCGTCATCCAGCCCGAGCGGTCCATCGACCAGAGCCAGACGATCGTGTACCCGACAACCGGTATGAACGCGACCCACGGATACGACACGCCGCGCTTGCTGCCGACGATGTACATCGGCAGGGGGACGACAACGAGGGCGATGAGGACGATCAGCAGCACGGCGGCACCGCTCATGGGAACTCCTTCGGTTTGCGAGGACTACTGCGACGGTCCTCCGGCCGCTGCCGATTGTCATCCGCGGTATGTACGGACCTACTTCGAGCGCACGACCACCTTCGTGAGGTAGCTGTCCCGGCCGTCGAGCGTCTCCGACGTGCATCCGCCCGGCTCGGTCGACGCCTTCCCCCGGCAGATGAGCCAGTAGTAGTGATTGACGCCGCTCACCATGAACTTCGGCGCGGTGGCGAGCTTCTTCGTGAACGTGTACCGCCCTCCCGCGCCCGTCGCGGTGTACCCGACGTCGGTGAAATCGGCCGCGTTCTGCGTCTGGCCGACGTAGACGTGCACACGGACGGCGGCGCGTGGCTTGCCCTGGATCTGCGACACGCCGGTCACGGTGAGCGTCTTCGTCGAGCGGTTGTAGACCGGCGTCGCGGTCAGGATCTGCGGAAGGTCCTCCCACCCGCGCAGCTCGTAGGCCGTGCCAGTGCTCGGCGTCCCGTCGGCGGCGAACGGCGTGACGACGGCGTCGAAGAGATAGTTACCCGCGTTGGCGGGGTTCCGGAAGACGCCGTCGACGCTGAAGAACACCTCCGAGATCTCGAGGCCCGCAGCATGCTCGGCGTCGAAGCACATCGTCCCGTCGTCGTTGCTCCCGGTCCAGTCGACGGCGATCGGGACGCTCAACGAGATACCGGCCGACGAGCGAACCTGAATCGACCACACGGCGGTGTGGTCTCCGGGCGCGCACGCCTCCGCACTCGCGTCCGCCGCGTACGCCGACGCGTCGAGGACGACCACGTGGCCGTCGTATGCCGTCTCCGGCCCCCCGGCGCTCGTGACCGTCGTCAGCGTCGCCGGCCCGAGGTTCGTACCGGCGGGATCGGTGAGAACGACGTCGTAGCGCGGAAGAGCGATCGCGAGGCGCTCCGCGCTCGCGGCCGAGTCGAGATCGAACAGGTCGAATCGCACGCTCGCCGTCCGGCCGAGGAGATGCTCGTTCTCGCTGACGTTGAAGACGGGGAAGAGCGTGCTGCCGGCCGACGAGGACGCCGCCGGGAGGGCGAGCGCCAGCGCTCCGAGCGCAACCACCGCGGACATCCTCCGCACGCACGGGAGCCTAGTGGATGAGTCTTCGGAGGCAAACCGAAACGCGGAAGAAGGGGTACGTTCCCCGACAGCGCTAACCGCCGGCGAAAGGACTTCAGATGCTCCGCATGGCTCCGCTCACGCTCGCTGCTCTCACGGCCGCTCTGGCCGTCGCCGCGCCCGGTGAGGCGGCGGGACACAAGCTCTCCGGCGTCGTCGGCCCGGGGTTCACGATCACGCTGAAGAACGGCACGAAAGCCGTGAAGACGCTCACCGCCGGCAGCTACACGATCGTCGTGGCCGACAAGAGCTCGATCCACGACTTCCACCTGTTCGGGCCTGGCGTGAACAAGACGACAGCCGTCCCGTTCATCGGCACGAAGACGTGGACCGTGAAGCTCAAGGCCGGCACGTACACGTACCAGTGCGACCCGCACGCCTCCGCGGGCATGAAGGGCACCTTCAAGGTGACCGGCTGAACCAGCGGAATCCCTGAACACGGCCGCGCCGATCTGCACATAGGCTTGCCGGGTGGCACCCGAACAGCGACTCGATGCACTCGCGAAGGCGAATGAGGTGCGCAGCGCACGCGCGCGTCTGAAGCGCGGCCTCACCGCGGGAACGATCGAGCTCGCCGGCGTGCTCGGCGACCCGCCCGCATGCGCGCAGACCGCGAAGCTCAGCGCCCTTCTCCTCGCCGTTCCGAGAACCGGTCCGGTGAGGGTCGCCCGAGCGCTCAACCGGTGCCAGATCACCGACGGCAAGACACTGGCCGGTCTCACGAACCGCCAGCGCAACGCGATGATCGACCTGCTGCCGCTCTAGACGCCGTCGATCAGCGTGCGCAATGCGGCGACGTGTGCGTTGAGCGCCTTGCGACCGCTGGGCGTGAGAGAGATCCAGGTGGTGCGCCGGCCGCGATGGACGCCCTTGCGGCGCTTCACGTAGTCGACGCTCTCGAGTGCTGCAAGGTGCTTGGACAGGACCGAGTCGCTGACCTCGAGAGTGTCGCGGACGGTGGAGAACTCAGCCTCGGAAACCGCCGTCAGGGTGACCAACAGCTTCAGTCGCGCAGGGGCGACGACGTTGCCGTCGAGGTCGGCCATCAACGGTTGATCAGCAGCAGGGCGAGGCCGGCGAGTGCGGCGACCGTGATCAGTCCCAGCCATACGAGCGAATCCCCGCGCGCGTGGAGGGCGGGCTCGGCGCGGTAGGCACGGAGCCACCGCCGGCCGCTGAGCGCGTACGCGGCGCCGCCGATGATCGACCAAGTCGGCACCTGCCACCACTGCGCGTCGAAGGCGGCCAAGATCGCCACCGTTGCGGCGACGGCATATGAGGTCGACGCGAGCGTCCCGGTCCCCAAGACGACGCGGCTGAGGAAACCACCGAGCCAGACGCCGTTGAGCCGCCGGAATCGCACCAGTTGCACGCCGGCCACCGCCAGCAGGACCGCGATGCCGGCTGCCAGGGCTGCAAGCGTCCACCGCGACGGGGCTCCGACACCGACGGCGGTCGAGGCGATCTGTGCGGCGATCGCGGCGCCGATCGACGTGAAGAACCAGGACGGCGTGCGGATCCGCTGAGCCAGCAGCGTGCGCGACGCCTCGGCGTCGGTCAGCGCTGCTGCCGCCTGTGCAGCGGTGGGGTGCTTAGGCATGTTTTCCATAACGGAAAGTATAGTGCTACTTTCCGGAATGGCAAGTTAACCCCAGCTTGTCGATTGACCCGGAGCTGCGCGCGAGCTACTTCTCTTTGCGCGCGTCGGTGACGGCGGCCACTCCGAAGTACGCGGTGACGATGGCGCCGACGGCGACGGTGAGGTACTTGACGAGCGACGGATTGAAGATCAGCGCCTTCCCGTCGTCGGTCTTGAGCGTCGAGAACCCGAGCACGGTGAAGTAGACGCCGACGAACGCGGCCGCAAGCCCGTGCTTGATCGCAGCGTCAGCCAGGTCAGGATGCCTGTAGTGGCTGAGCATCGTCATACCGACAAAGAGCACGATCCCAACGCCGGGCGGAGCGAAGGCGTACCAGTTTCCTTCGTTGTCGAGGCAGGCGATGAGGATGCCGAGCGCCGCGCCGCCGGTCACGAGTCCGCCGAAGACGACGGTCAGCCCCTTTTGATACGTCTTCAACCAGCTGGAAAGGGACTTCCACATCGCGCGAGCGATCTTCCTCTGCCGCAACCACTCGTGTCAAACGACCCCGTTCGAAAGAAGAAAAACCCCGCTTGAGCGGGGCTTTAGAAAGAGCGGATGATGGGACTCGAACCCACGACCTTCTGCATGGCAAGCAGACGCTCTAGCCAACTGAGCTACATCCGCGCGCGCCGGCCAGTATAGCCAGCCTCACGCCGGATCGGCCGCGTCCAGAGCCTCGTTCACGAGCCGGTCGGCGAGCTCGTTGTGCTCCCTGCGGACGGCCGTGTACGTGACGCTGCCGATCGTGCGCGCGAGGCGCGACGCCTGAGTCGAGAGGTCGCGCAGCGCCTCGTTCTTCACGCGGTACTCGCCGCGCATCTGCTTCACGAGGAGCTCGGAGTCGGAGACGACCTCGACCTCCCCCACGCCGAGCTCCGCCGCCTTGTCGAGGCCGGCGATGAGCGCGCGGTATTCGGCGACGTTGTTCGTCGCGACGCCGATGCGCTCGCCATGCGCGGCGAGGACGGTCCCGTCCTCCGCCTCGATCACGAAGCCGTACGCCGCCGGCCCGGGATTGCCGCGCGCACCGCCGTCGGTGAAGAGCCGCGCCTTCACTGCACGAGCTCGTAGACGTCGAACGCGGGCTCCTCGTACGGATGCGCGGCGCGCAGCGCCTCGATCACCGCGTCGTGACGGTCCGTCGGATACACCGTCTCGAGCCGCAGCTCGCGCACGCGCTCCTCCCGGCCGCGCTCGCCGAGCGCCGGGTTCGTCCCCGCGCCGCCGCGGAACGTCCCGATGCCTTCGGCGTACCACGAACACCGCTCGTAGCCGCCGATGCGTCCGGCTCCGGCGGAGAAGAGCGCGTCACGGACGTCGTCGAGCGACTCGGGCGGAACGAAGACGACGAGCTTGCGCTGCACTCAGTCGTCGATCTGAGCCCGCTGGAGCTTCTCCGAGTAGTCGACGTAGACCGACTTCCACTCGGTGAAGACGTCGAGCGCCGCCTGCCCGGCCTCGCGGTGACCGTTGCCGGTGTCCTTCGTGCCGCCGAACGGGAGGTGCACTTCGGCGCCGATCGTCCCGGCGTTCACATACGTGATGCCCGCCTGGAGATCGCGCATCGCGCGGAACGCCTTGTTCACGTCGCGCGTGAAGATCGACGACGACAGGCCGTACCTGATGCCGTTCGCGACGCGGATCGCCTCGTCGAAGTCGCGCACCTTGATGATCGCGGTCGTCGGCCCGAAGATCTCCTCCTGCGCGATGCGCATCTGAGCGTCGACGTCGCCGAAGATCGTCGGCCGGTAGAAGAAGCCCTTCGCGAGGTCGCCGTCGGCCGCGATCTCCCCGCCGGTGAGCAGCGTCGCGCCCTCGCCCTTGCCGATCTCCGTGTACTCGTGGATCTTCTCGAGCGCCGACGCGTTGATGACGGGGCCGATGTCGGTGTCGTCCTCCCACCCTGGTCCGAGGCGAAGCTTCTCGACGGCCTCGACCAGCCTTTTCTGGAGCGCGTCGTAGACGCGCTCATGTGCGATGACGCGCGACGCTGCGGTGCAGCGCTGGCCGGACGTGCCGAACGCCGACCAGACGATCCCCTCGATCGCGAGGTCGAGATCGGCGTCGTCCATGACGATGATCGCGTTCTTGCCGCCGAGCTCGAGATGGACGTGCTTGAGCGTCTCGGCACCGGCCTCGAGCACGCGCACACCCGTCTCGCGCGAGCCGGTGAGCGTGATGACGCGGATGTCGGGGTGGCGCACCATCCGGTCGCCGACGCTGCCGCCGCCGCCGAACACGACGTTCACGACGCCGTCGGGGATCCCCGCCTCGCCGAGAAGCTCGACGAACCGCGCAGCAAGAGCCGGCGTGTCGGTGGCCGGCTTGAGGACGATCGTGTTGCCGCAGACGAGCGCCGGGATGAGCTTCCACGACGGGATCGCGATCGGGAAGTTCCACGGCGTGATCGCGCCGACGACGCCGATCGGCATGCGCACGCTCATGTTCCACTTGTCCGGCAGCTCGGACGGCGTCGTCTGGCCGAAGAGGCGACGACCCTCGCCGGCCATGTAGTACGTGATGTCGATCGCCTCCTGGACGTCGCCGCCCGCCTCCGCACGCACCTTGCCCATCTCGTGCGTCATGAGGTCGGTGAGCGCGCTCTTCTCCTCCTCGAGGAGGCGGGCGAAGCGGAACAGGATCTCGCCGCGCTTCGGCGCCGGCACGAGCCGCCAGTGCTCGTACGCCTCCTTCGCCGCGGCTACCGCGCGATCGACGTCGTCTGCCCCCTGGCGCGGGAAGACGCCGATCGTCTCGCCGTCTGCCGGGCTCGTGCTTTCGAAGGTCTCGGTATCCGTGGCGGCCACGACGCCGGAGTCTAGTGCGGGCCGGGAATCCGCCGATGCCGGGAACCGGCGCGCGGCGGATGGTGAGAGGCATGTGGACCGTCGAGCGGATCGTCCACTTCGAGCCGGGCGACTTCGTCAAGGACGGGCTCGCGCACTTCGGGTTCCACGATTCGCGCGGCCGGCTGTTCGCGATCGACCACGCCCAGCACATCGTCGCGCTCGTCCGCGACGGCGGCCGCATCGAGTGGACCGTGTCCTCGGAGCGCATCGCACGCGGGGTCCGGAACGCCACCGCGGCGCTGAGCTTCCCGATGTACGCCGACCTCCTCGCCGACGGCTCGCTCATCGTCTCGAACTTCGGCAATCCCCACCTCTACCGCGTCGACATGCACACGATGAAGGCCAAGATCCTCGTCGACGGCGCCGCGTTCGGGATGACGGACATGGGCAACTGCGCCGTCGACGCCGACGGCTTCATCTGGATGAACGAGGTACGCGGCTGCCGCGTATGGCGGTTCGACCCGACGGGCCGGCCGGTGCTCACGCTCGGGAGCGGCGAGCCGGGCTTCCAGCGCGGCGCGGCGTCGTTCGACGACGCCCGGTTCAGCTGGATCTACGACCTGCGACTCGGTCCCGACGGCCTCGTGTACGTCCTCGACAGCCGGAATTACGCACTTCGCGTCGTCGACCTCGCCGCACGCGAGGTGCGCACGGTCGCGGGCACGGGCGAGCCCGGCTACTCCGGCGACGGCGGAGACCCGCGCGAGGCGACGTTCGGCGGCGAGGCGTGGGCGCGCTTCGACGGGCCGATCTCGCTTGCGCTCGACGAGGACGGGAACGCGTTCGTCGGCGACCGGTTCAACCACGTCGTGCGGATGATCGACTGGAAGCGCAACGTCGTGACGACGATCGCCGGGCGCACGGACGCCGACGACCTGCATCCGAATCCGGCCACCGAGCGCGATCCCATGCAGCTGAACCTGCCGCAGATCAGCAGCATGGACTACTCCCGCGGGCGCCTGTTCGTGCCGACCGACTTCGACGGCGAATCGGGCGACCTCGCCGTCCTGCAGCGCGGCTAGCTCGGCGCGTCGGTGTCGGGGAACGTCCCCGGGATGCGCGACCGGCGCCGGTCGCGAACGAGCCGCTTCTCCTCGAACGCGCCCTTGGGCTGGCCGGCGCGCCGGTCGTGGCCCTCTCGGCGGTCGACGATGACGGTCACGTTCGGGTTGTCCCGGTAGTACTCGACCATCTTGTCGTAGAGCTCGCCGGCGAGCTCGCGGGGGATCACGCAGTAGATCATCCTGCTCCCATTGTGGGGCAGTACCGGACGGCGCGCTAGATGCGCGCGATGTCGGGGACGAGGCGGCCTTCGTCCTCGACGTGCGTGTTCCAGCTCTTGAAGGCGGTCTCGAGCTCGTCGAGCTCGTGCCCGCGGCGCTCCAGCCGCACGGGCTGAGCCGACTCCGGGGTGACGCGGTACTGGTACCAGGAGAGGTCCCAGGCGACGGTCACGGCGAGCTCGCCGGAGATACCCGACATCGGCACGATGCTCGCCTTCGCCTCGCCGAGGCTCTTCGCGATGCCGCCGACGGTGCGCCGGTACGAGCTTGCGTTGAAGAGGTCGGCGGCTTCGAGGACCGCGATCTCGTCCTCCGAGAGCCGGCGGAGGATCGGCTCGGGCGGGGCGATCGTGTCGCCGGAGGCGCGCGAGAGGCCGAGAAACTCGCCGAGACCGCGCCGCCGCCGCCGGCGCTCGCCCGCGATCGTCGGCACCGTCGGCGTTCCCTCCTTGAGCCAGCCGTGCTCGAGCGCCGTCTCCTGGCAGAGCGGGCAGACGTGGACGAGCTCGGCGCCCTCCTCGGGGGCGAAGCGGGTCGACCGCTCGCCGAGGAGCAGCGTGCGCTCGCAGATCGCACACTGCCGCAGGGTCGAGATCTTCGTAACCCGCATCTGCGACGACTATAGCCCCCTTGCCGAGGGCGCCCCGGCTCGGCTATGGTGACTTACATGTGTGTTTTACATGCAGGCGCTGCATGAGGGGCGGCCCCCGCTCCCGGCGGCACCACCACGGCCACTGGCACGTGTTCGCGCGCGTCGAGCGCTTCACGGAGCCGGCCCTGCTCCTGCTCCTGCGCGAACGGCCCACGCACGGCTACGACCTCGTCGAGCGGCTGCCGGAGCTGACCGGCGAGGAGCGCGTCGAGATGGGGAACCTCTACCGCCTTCTGCGCGCCCTCGAGGAGGAGGGCCTCGTCGCCTCCGAGTGGGCCGACGGCAAGCGCACGTACGCGATCACCGAGCGCGGCATCGCGCTGCTCGACCAGTGGGTCGACGCGCTCCGCCGCTCGCAGCAGCGCACACAGACGTTTCTCGACCGTTACGAG
Source organism: uncultured Actinomycetes bacterium (assembly GCA_963802685.1). Taxonomy (GTDB): domain Bacteria; phylum Actinomycetota; class Thermoleophilia; order Gaiellales; family Gaiellaceae; genus Palsa-739. Next base: position 263,482 of record CAWDJG010000005.1, on the reverse strand, counting down.
GAGAGGAGGTGAACATGCACCACCATCGACGCGGATGGGGCGGCCCGCGGATGCTCTTCCGCGGCGGCTTCCCGAACCGCCAGGAGCTGCTCGAGCGGCTGGAGAGCTTCCAGCGCGACCTCGAGCAGCAGCTCGCCGACGTCGCGGACGTGATCGCGCATCTGCGCGACAAGCCGCAGGACGCGCAGCCGCAGCAGTGACGAAGCGCGGAGCGCGAGACGGTCGCTCGGCCGCCTCGCGCTCCTTCAGCGCCTCGAGAGCACGCGCGCGGCGGCGACGGCGAGGATCCACGCCGGCGCCATCGTGAGCACGAACGGACGCAGCGTGTCGCTCGCCGAATGGGATCCGCGGTCGAACGCGTGGAACACGAGAACCGTCACCGCCACGAGGACGAGCCCACCCGCGCCGATGCCCACGCGCCGTCTCACGCCTTCGCTGTCTCCCGTTCCTTCTTCGTCGCTTCGATGATCTTCTGCGCGACGTGCGTCGGGACTTCCTCGTAGCGGAGGAAGCTCATGTTGTAGTCGCCGCGCCCGCCCGTCATCGACGTGAGCGCCTGCGAGTACGTGAGGATCTCCGCCATCGGCACCTCGGCCTTGATCGTCGTCATGCCGGCTGCGGGCTCCATCCCCTGCAGACGGCCGCGGCGCGAGTTGAGGTCGCCGTTCACCGCGCCGACCGAGTCGTCGGGGACCGTCACCTCGAGCTCCATGATCGGCTCGAGCAGCACGGGCTCCGCCTTCTGGTAGGCGTCCTTGAACGCCATCGAGCCGGCGATCTTGAACGCCATCTCCGACGAGTCGACGGCGTGCTCCATGCCGTCGACGAGGAAGACGCGCACGCCCTGGACAGGCGCCCCGGCGAGATCGCCGTGCTCCATCGCCTCGCGGACGCCCTTGTCGACCGCAGGCCGGTAGCTGTGCGAAATGACCCCGCCGACGATCTTGTCGACGAACTCGTAGCCGAGCTCGCCGCCGTCCTCGGCGGGCAGTGGCTCGATGCGGATCGCGCAGTCGCCGAACTGGCCGCGTCCACCCGTCTGCTTCTTGTACCGGTGCCGCGCGGTCGCCTCCTTGCGGATCGTCTCCTTGTACGGGACGCGCGGCGGGTGCAGCTCGACGTCGACGTGGAAGCGGCTGTGCAACCGGTCGACCGCGACTTCGACCTGCATCTGCGAGAGGCCGGAGAGCAGCTGCTCGCCGGTCTGCGGGTCGCGCCGCATCTGCAGCGTCGGATCCTCCTCGGAGAGGCGGCGGAGGCCGGCGGCCATCTTCTCCTCGTCCCCCTTCGCCTTCGGCGTGATCGCGAAGCTCATGACCGGCTGCGGGAAGTCGATGTGCGGCGGCTCGACCGGCACCTCGTGGTCGACGAGCACGTCGCCGGTCACGACGTCCTTCAGCTTCGCGACCGCGCCGAGGTCGCCGACGCCGAGCGCGTCGACCGGGACGTTCTCCTTGCCCTGGAGCAGGAGGATCTGACCCATGCGCTCCTTCGCGTGCGTGCGCGGGTCGACGAGCGTCGTGTCGCCCGTGACGGGGCCGGCGAGGACGCGGAAGCAGCTGATGCGGCCCGCGAACGGGTCGGCGATCGTCTTGAAGACGAACACGGCCTGCTTCGCGTCGCCGAACTCGATCGTCGTCCCCTTGCGTGCCGGCGAGGGGACGCCCTCGACGAGCAGGTCGAGGAGCGCCGTCGTGCCGAGGTTCTTCGTCGCGACGCCGCAGCCGACGGGGTAGATCTCGTCGCGCGAGACCGCGCCCTTGAGCGCGTCGGCGACGGCCTCGAGCGGGAGCTCCTCGCCCTCGAGGTAGCGCGCCATCAGGTCCTCGTTCGTCTCGACGACGGCGTCGAGGAGCTTCTCCCGGTACTCCTGCACCTGGTCGGCCATTGCGTCGGGGATCGGCTGCGGGCCTCCCTCCTTGCCGCCGGCGGGATCCATGTACGCGCACATGTGCAGGAGGTCGACGACGCCGGTGAGCTCGTGCTCGGCGCCGATCGGGAGCTGGATCGCGACGCAGCGGTCGGAGAGCTGCGCCCGCGCCGCTTCGAGGACGCGGAAGAAGTCGGCGCGCTCGCGGTCGAGCATGTTCACGAAGACGACGCGCGAGAGCCCGTACTCCTCCGCGCGCGACCAGACGCGGGAGCTGTTCACCTCGACGCCCATGACGCCGCTCAGGACGACGAGCACGCCCTCGACGACGCGCAGCGACGCGTACGAGTCGGCCTGGAAGCCTGCGTCGCCGGGGCAGTCGAAGAGGTTGATCTTCCGGCCCTGCCACTCGAGGTGCGAGAGCGTCCCCGAGAGCGACATCTGGCGGCGGTGCTCGTCGTCGTCCCAGTCGCTGACGGTCGTGCCCTGCTCGATCGACCCGAGCCTGTTCGTCTTCCCGGCCTGGAACAGAAGCGCCTCGACGAGGGACGTCTTGCCGGTGCCGCGATGGCCGGCGACGGCGATGTTCCGGATCTTTCCAGGCTCGGTGGCAGGCATGGAGCTCCAGTCTTCGGGATGTGCGTTCGCACCAGATCGTAACGCGACCGGGCTGCGCCCCCGGGGAGCTCAGAGAGCGGCGCCGCCGGCTAGCCCCCGAGCAGCGGCCCCCAGAAGGTGCACTTGTGCGCCGTCGCGAACGTCGACTCGGGCGCCGGCGCCGGCTCGACGAGCGACTGCGCCCGGTCGGCCGCGGCCGTGTACGCGGGCCACGCGGGCAGGCCGGCGCCGTTCGGGTTGCCCGTCTTCGCGAAGTTCGTCCAGTAGCCCTGCATCGCCGAGGCGAGCGCCTGCTGCGACGCGTCGAGCTTCGACGCGTTCGTCGCGAAGAGGTACTGGATCTCCGACGCGTGGTACGCGCCGAGCGAGTAGGGCACCGCCGGGAGCGGGAAGATGAGCGGCGGGCTCGGGTCGTTGAACTCGTACTGGTACGTCGGCACGTACTGCGACAGGCTCTGCACGTCCGCGCGCGCGTTGCACGCAAAGATCGCGTCCGTGCCGACGGCGCCGAGCGCGTTGAACGGCGTTGGGTACGAGCCGACGGGATACACGGCGGCGATCGGCGCGGCGGCCGCCGTCGACGGCAGCTCCAGCTCGCTCGCGATCTGCGCCTGGTAGTTCGCCGCCGTGACGGGGTTCCCGAGCTGTGAGTTGAGCAGGTCGACGAAGAGCATCCATTCGTCGTGGTTCGTCCCGGACAGCACCGGTACGCGGTTGAAGTCGCCCGTCTTGAACGCGGCGGCGTACTGCTGCGGGAGAACGCTGCCGAGATTCGGCAGCTGCGTGAGCTGCGTCTCCGCGGCGAGGATCGTCGACACCGGGAGCGCGCGCAGGCACGCCGCAGTCTGGTCGCTGCAGCCCATCGTCGTCGCGAGCGACGTTCCCGCCGCCTCCGCCTGCGCGAGCGTGGGAACGCTCTCCGCGTAGGAGCCGCTCTCGACGATCGCCCGCTGGAAGAGACCCTTCGCGCCCGGCGAGACGAGCATCGAGCGCACGCTGAGTCCGCCCGCGGATTCACCGAAGATCGTCACCTTCGCGGGGTTGCCGCCGAAGCGGGCGACGTTCCGTTTCACCCACGCGAGCGCGAACTGCTGGTCCATGAGCCCGTAGTCGCCGGAGTCGTGCGTCGACGACTCGGCGGAGAGCGCGGGATGCGCAAGGAAGCCGAGCAGGCCGAGCCGGTAGTTGATCGTGACCGCGACGACGCCGCGCTTCACGAGCGCGGTCGGGTCGTAGTCGGTGCCCTCGCCCGTGATGAGCGAGCCCCCGTGTATCCAGAACATCACCGGCAGCCGCGACGTCGGCGTCGCGTTCGCCGGCGTGTACACGTTGAGGAAGAGGCAGTCCTCGTCCGTGCTCGGTACGCCGAACGGTCCGAGCGTCTGCGGGCAGGACGAGCCGAACTGCGTCGCGGTCCGCACGCCGGCCCACCGCGCATGCGGCTGCGGCGGGTGCCAGCGCAATGCGCCGACAGGCGGCGCCGCGTACGGGATGCCGCGGAACGCGCGCAGTCCGCCCGAGACCGCGCCCCGCACGGCACCCTCGTCGGTGGCGACCACCGCCGGGTCCGGCTTCGGCTTCTTCGGCTTGTGCGTCGCCGCAGACGCAACGCCAACGACGACCGCCGCAGCCAGACACGTGCCCACCAGCACCGTGCTCTTCATGGCGACTCCTTCGTTGAACCGCGGTTCAACCGGAGTCTAAGGGAGCTACAGGGCGGCGCGCGCCGCCGAGCCGGACAGCCGCGCCTTGAGGCGCAGGATCGCCTTCGTGTGGAGCTGGGAGACCCGGGACTCGGTGACGCCGAGCACCTCGCCGATCTCGCGGAGGGTCAGCTCCTCGTAGTAGTAGAGCGTGACGACGAGCTTCTCGCGCTCGGGCAGGCGGGCGATCGCGTCGGCGATCGCCTCGCGCAGCTCGGTCTGCGAGAGCGCGCCCTGCGGGTCGGGCGCCTCGGTGTCCTCGATCGTGTCGATGAGCGCGACCTGGTCGCCGCTCGAGCCGGAGATCGTCCAGAGCTCGTCGAGCGCGGCGATCGACGAGCGCCCGATCTCGGACAGGCTCTCGTCGAGCTCGTCCTTCGTGATGCCGAGCTTGCCGGCGATCTCCTCGTCCGACGGGACGCGCCCGAACTTCGCCTCCAGCTCCCCGATGGCGCGCTCGATGTCGCGGGCGCGCGAGCGGACGGAGCGCGGCACCCAGTCGAGCGCGCGCAGCTCGTCGATGATCGCGCCGCGGATGCGCGCGATCGCATACGTCTCGAACTTCACGTCGCGATCCGGGTCGTAGCGCTCGATCGCGCCGATGAGCCCGAGGAGGCCGTACGAGACGAGATCCTCGTCGTCCACGTGCGCCGGCAGCCCGCTCCCGAGGCGGCCCGCGACGTACTTCACGAGCGGCGCGTACGTCAGGATGAGCCGGTCCCGGAGACCCTCGTCACGCCGTGCGCGGTACTCGCGCCACAGGCTCTGCATCTCGTCGGGTTTGCTCACGGAAAGAGAATACGGCGTTACCGGCCCTTTTCCCTCAACGACGAAATGCAGAGAGGGCAACGGACCCGAGCCAGACGGCCATCGCGAGGGCGGCGACGGCCACGATCCACCCCCGGACGCCGTGTCCGGTCGCCGCGACGGCGACGAGGAGGAACACCGCGGCGAGCACGGCGAAGAGGAGCCCGAGCGCCCTGCGCTGCACCGGACGACGGTACTATCAGCGGGCCTAGGGGCGTAGCTCAGTTGGTAGAGCGGCGGTCTCCAAAACCGTAGGCCGGGGGTTCGAGTCCCTCCGCCCCTGCTGGGCCTGCTACGGCCTCACCAGCACCTTGATCGACTCGCGGTCGTTCATCGCGCGGTAGCCGTCGGGCACGCCGTCGAGGTCGACCACGCGATCGAAGACGCGGCCCGGCTCGATGCGGCCCTCGAGGATGTCGGGGAGCAGCTCGTCGATGTAGGCGCGCGCAGGTGCGGGGCCGCCGCCGACGGTGACGTTCCCGAAGAACGACGACTTGGCACCGGGGATCGACTCGCTCTGCGGAACGCCGACGCGTCCGACCGCGCCGCCCGGCCGGGCGATCTCGATCGACGTCTCCATCGACTCGTCGAGGCCGACGCATTCGAGCACGGCGTCGACGCCGTAGCCGCCGGTGAGCTCCTTGACCCGCTCCACCCCTTCGGCGCCGCGCTCGCTCACGACGTCGGTCGCGCCGAACGCACGCGCGAGCGCGATCCGGTCGGCGTGGCGGCCCATGATGACGATCCGCTCGGCGCCGAGGCGCTTCGCCGCGATGACGCCGCACAGCCCGACGGCACCGTCGCCGACGACCGCGACGCTCTTGCCCGGGCCGACCCGGGCGACGACCGCCGCGTGGTGACCGGTGCCCATCACGTCCGAGAGCGTGAGCAGCGACGGCATGAGCGCGTCGTCCTCCCCCACCGGCAGCGCGTAGAGCGTCCCGTCGGCGAGCGGAACACGCACCGCCTCCGACTGCGCGCCCGGCACGTCCGGGTTCCCGAAGAACCCGCCGTGGACGCACTCCGTCTGCAGCCCCTCCTCGCAGAACATGCACGTGCCGTCCGAGAACGCGAACGGCATCACGACGACGTCGCCGACCTTGACGGTGCGCACGTCGGCGCCGACCTCCTCGACGACGCCGATCGCCTCGTGGCCCATCACGCGCGCGCCGTCGCTCGGCTGCAGGGACTTGTACGGCCACAGGTCGGAGCCGCAGATGCAGGCGCGCGTGACGCGGATCACCGCGTCCGTCGGCTCCTGGATCGCCGCGTCCGGGACGTTCTCGATCCGGACGTCGCCGGCGCTGTACATCACCGTCGCGCGCATCAGATCGCCGGAGCCTTCTCGTATTCGTCGTCGCTCACGTGCTCGCCCCACGTGACGACGTTCCCGTCGTCGTCTGCCTGCTGCATCGCGACGTGCGTCATGAACCGCGTCGACGCGGCTCCGTGCCAGTGCGTCTCGCCCGGCTCGAAGAAGACCCGGTCGCCGGGACGGATGACCTCGACGTCGCCGCCCTTGCGCTGGCAGAGGCCGACGCCTTCCGTGACCCAGATCGTCTGGCCGTGCGGATGCGTGTGCCACGCGGTGCGTGCGCCGGGGGTGAAGTGAACGACCGCGGCGGCGATGCGCGAGCTCTCCGCGGGCGCCGCGATCGGGTCGACGAAGACCGTGCCGGTGAACCAGTCGCCCGGCCCGCGGCCCGTCTCGAGGATGTTGCGCGTGATCTGCACGACTCTCTCCTTCAGCGATCGATCATCCGTTGGTTTGCCTCCGAGTAGCGGTCGCCCTGCGCGGAGATCTGCGCGGCACCGTCCTCGATCTCGGCGAGATCGTCCGCGGTGAGCTCCACGCCGGCGGCGCCGAGATTCTCGTCCAGCCGGTGCAGCTTCGTCGTGCCGGGGATCGGAACCATCCACGGCTTCTGCGCGAGGATCCACGCGAGCGCGATCTGCGCCGGCGTCGCGCCCTTCCGCTCGGCGACGCGTTCGACGAGCTCGACGAACGTCCGGTTCGCCTGGCGCGCGTCCGCGTCGAACCGCGGCACGCTGTTGCGGAAGTCGCCGTCGTCGAAGCTCGTGTTCTCGTCGATCTTCCCGGTGAGGAAGCCCTTGCCGAGCGGGCTGAACGGCACGAAGCCGATCCCGAGCTCCTCGAGCGTCGGCAGGATCGCGTCCTCCGGCTCGCGCCACCAGAGCGAGTATTCGCTCTGGAGCGCCGTCACCGGCTGCACGGCATGCGCGCGGCGGATCGTCTGGACGCCCGCCTCGGAGAGGCCGAAGTGCCCGACCTTGCCCGCGTCGATGAGCTCCTTGACCGCCCCGGCGACGTCCTCGATCGGGACGTCCGGGTCGACGCGGTGCTGGTAGAGGAGGTCGATGCGATCGGTGCGAAGACGCGCGAGCGACTCGTCGACCGTCCGCTTGATCGTCTCGGGGCGGCTGTCGAGACCGCGGGGAGCGCCGGTCGAGAGCTCGAAGCCGAACTTCGTCGCGATGACGACCTGGTCGCGAACGTGCTCGAGCCCTTCGCCGACGAGCTCCTCGTTCACGAACGGCCCGTACACCTGCGCCGTGTCGAAGAAGGTGACGCCGCGCTCGACCGCGGTGCGCAGGAGCGCGAGCATCTCCGAGCGGTCCGGGATCGGCAGGTAGCTCTGGCTCATCCCCATGCAGCCGAGGCCGATCGCCGAGACGTCGAGGCCCTGGCCGAGTGTCCGTTTCTCCATAGTGTGTCTCCTTGTGTGAGCCCGCCTCGGCGCCAAGTGGCGAGGAAGGCGTAAGGATTCTCCTTCTAGCGTTCTACCCGTGACGGCCCCGGGCATGAGAGGAAGCACCCTCCGATGAGACCGCTCGCGCTCCATGCCCCCTCGCCGTCGACGATCCGGCGGGCGCGGCGCGAGGTGGCGGCATCGGCGGCCGTCGACGACGCCGGCGTGGCGTTCAGGCGCGAGCGTGGTCGAGGCGGCGACCGCGAGCTCGGCCGCGCGCTCGACCGGGCGACGGCGGCGCTGCTCGGGGACGCGTGGGAGCTCGGCTGGTGGCGCGACGAGGGCGGGAGCTTCGCCCACTACCTCCTCTCGTTCAGCCTCGAATGGGTCTGGGAGGAGCTCGCGTCGTCCGGCACCTCGCTCGACCGCCACCCCTGGCGGTTCCGCCAGCCCGGCCACGGGATGTCGATGGCGATCGCCTACGCGGACCGCTTCTACCCGCACGCGCTCCGGCCGCTCGAGCTCGACCGGCGGGCGCGCGTCGAGGTGAGCTGGGGACGGCGCGCGCTCACCGCGCTCGGAGGTCTCGGCACGTGGTACCCGGCGACGCCGGCGGTCTACGACGGCCGGTGCACGCCGCTGCGCGCGTGGCCGTCGAGTCGCGGGCGGGCGCAGCTTGCCGCGTTCGTCGGCGGCGCGCGTCTCCCGTTCGACACGATCCTCAACGGCCGGCGCATGCGCGAGAGCCCCGCGCTCCTCGTGCGCACGCTCCTGCACGAGGAGGTGCACGCCGGCTTCTGGCACGCGTACCGCCGCGAGCCGAACCGGCTCGTCGCGTCGATGGAGGAGAACGTCGTGCAGCTCTTCGAGCTCGCAGTCGCCGCAGCGCTCCGCGACGGCCGGCTTCCGGACCTCGAAGTCGTCGCGCGCGACGCGCGCCGCGAAGGCAGGCACGGCGTTCTCGAGATCCTCGCGGCCTGCCCGGGCGGCGGCGACCTGAGCGTCGTCTGCCGGCGGGCGCGCAGGCTCACGCTTCGGGCCGCGCGCCTGCAGCGGGAGAGCGACGTCGCAGCGCTCCTCGACCGCCGCGCGGGCGGGCGCCGCCCCGTCTACGCGTGGCGATACGCGCTGCGTTAGCCGGCGTCGCGCCGGTCGAGCCGGTCCTGGAAGGCGTCGCGGATCTTCCGGTCGGTGAGACGCCGCTCGGCCTCCGACGGTGCCGGCTCCTCCTGCGGGACCGGCTTCACGTTCGTCACCTCGTCGCTCCGGTCGCCGTACGAGTGCGCGTAGACGTCCGCCTCGTCGAGGGGCGGTGGATCGTTGCGCTTGCGGCGGAGCAGCGACACGGCGCCTCTCCTATCACTCAGGCCCGTCCAATGCCAATTGCCGGTACTCGACGAGACCCGACACGCCGACGCCGACGAGGCGCAGCGCGCCCGGCCGGTCGCGCAGGCCGCGGTCGAGCAGCCGGCAGGCGAGGTCGCCGATCTGGGCCGGCGTCGTCGATCCCGACGTCGAGCGACGTCGAGCGGCTGCGGATCGAGAAGTCGGCGTAGCGGAGCTTCGTCGTCACCGTGCGCGCGACCTGGCCCGTCTTCGTCGGAGGTGCTCGGCGACCTCGCGCGGCCATGCCGCGCAGCTCGTCGTGCAGGCGCTCCCGGTCGACGAGGTCGCGCTCGAACGTGTTCTCGACGCTGATCGAGATCCGCTCCGCGCCGAGCTCGAGGCCGCGCGGGTCGATGCCGCGCGCGCGGTCGCGCAGCACCGTGCCGACGCTGCCGGGGAGCAGCCGGCGCAGGTCGTCGTCGGTGAGCGCGGCGAGCGCGCCGACCGTCTCGACGCCGGCGGCGCGGAGACGCTGCTCGGCCTTCGGCCCGACGCCCGGGAGGCGGCGCACGTCGAACGGCGCGAGGAACGACGCCTCCTGGCCGGGGACGACGACGGTGAGCCCGCCCGGCTTGCGCGCGTCGCTCCCGACCTTCGCGACGACCTTGCACGGCGCGACGCCGAGCGAGCACGTGAGGCTCGTCGCGGCGCGCACCGCGGTCTGCACCGCCTCGGCGACGACGCGCGCCTCGAGGAAGTCGCGCGCGACCTCGCCGACGTCGAGGTAGCCCTCGTCGGCGCCGGTCTGCTCGAGCGTCGGGACGATGCCGCGCACCGTCGACCAGACGCTGGCGCGAGTACTCGCGGTAGACGCTAGTGGCGCGGGCGCACGAAGACCGCCTGCGGGCAGCGCCGGATCGCCTCGGCCGCGCTCATCGCGGAGTGGATGCCGAAGCCGCGCGCGACGTAGTTCGCAGTCGCGACGACGCCGCGGCCGTGCGGGTCGCCGCCGACGACGAGCGGCTTCGCGCGCAGCTCCGGGTTCTCGAGCTCCTCGACGGCGGCGTAGAACGCGTCGAGGTCGAGGTGCGCGACGATGCCGGGGACGGCCATGCGAACAAGCGTACGATGCCAGCGCCGACGTTAGGCTCCGGCGTGGCTCCGCCGTGGCGGTCGACGCGCCCGACGAGTTCACGCGACGGAGCGCATGGCAAGCCCTCGTCGCCGAGCTGCGCGAGCGCACGGCGGAGGTCGCGCGCGGCGGCGGCGAGAAGGCGATGGAGCGGCACCGCTCGCGCGGCAAGCTGCCGGCACGCGAGCGCATCGACCGGCTCGTCGACCCCGGCACTGCGTTCCTCGAGCTGAACGCGCTCGCGGCGTGGGATCTCTACGACGGCCAGGCGCCCGAGCGCGGGCATCGTCACCGGCATCGGCGTCGTCGAGGGCCGCGAGTGCGTGATCGTCGCGAACGACGCGACCGTGAAGGGCGGCTCGTACTTCCCGCTGACCGTGAAGAAGCACCTGCGCGCGCAGGAGGTCGCCGCGCAGAACCGGCTGCCGTGCCTCTACCTCGTCGACTCCGGCGGCGCCTTCCTGCCGCTGCAGGCCGAGGTCTTCCCCGACCGCGACCACTTCGGGCGCATCTTCTTCAACCAGGCGCAGATGTCGGCGGCGGGGATCCCGCAGATCGCGGTCGTCATGGGCTCGTGCACCGCGGGCGGCGCGTACGTGCCGGCGATGAGCGACGAGACGATCATCGTGCGCGGCACCGGGACGATCTTCATCGGCGGCCCGCCGCTCGTGAAGGCGGCGACCGGGCAGGACGTGACGGCGGAGGAGCTCGGCGGCGCCGACGTCCACGCGCGCCGCTCCGGCGTCGCCGACCACTACGCCGCCTCGGACGAGCACGCGCTCGCGATCGCGCGCGAGCATCGTCCGCAACCTCCACCTGCACGCGCGGCCCAGCCGCCGTGGGACGTCGCGCGACGCCGGAGCCGCCCGTGCTCGACCCGGACGATCTCTACGGCCTCATCCCGGAGGACTTCCGCCACCAGGTCGATGCGCGCGAGCTGATCGCGCGCATCGTCGACGGCTCGCGCTTCCAGGAGTTCAAGCAGCTGTACGGCGAGACGCTCGTCACCGGCTTCGCGCACATCGACGGCGTCCCCGTCGGGATCCTCGCGAACAACGGCGTCCTCTTCGCCGAGTCGGCGCAGAAGGGCGCGCACTTCGTCGAGCTCTGCTGCAAGCGGCGCGTGCCGCTCGTGTTCCTCCAGAACATCACCGGCTTCATGGTCGGCGCCGAGTACGAGGCCGGGCGGAATCGCGCGCGACGGAGCGAAGCTCGTCATGGCGGTCGCGAACGCGCAGGTGCCGAAGTTCACCGTCGTCACCGGCGGCTCGTTCGGCGCCGGCAACTACGCGATGTGCGGCCGCGCGTACGAGCCGCGGCAGCTGTGGATGTGGCCGAACGCGCGCATCTCCGTCATGGGCGGCGAGCAGGCCGCGACCGTGCTCTCGATGGTCGGCGACGTCGACGAGGACGCGATCCGCGCGAAGTACGAGGAGGAGGGCAACCCGTACTACTCGACCGCACGTCTGTGGGACGACGGCATCATCGACCCGCTCGACACGCGCCGCGTCCTCGCACTCGGGCTGCAGCGGCGCTCAACGCGCCGATCCCCGAGACGACGTTCGGCGTCTTCCGCATGTGATCGCACGCATCCTCATCTGGAATCTCTACGACTCGAAGACGAGCGTCGCCGAGCTCCGCGAGCATCTCCCCTACCTCGAGGACGGCTCGCACTGGCTCTCGAAGGAGGGCGAGGAGCGCTTCGGGCTGTTCGTGCTCGGCGACGAGCTGCCCGACCTCGCCGACGTTCGCGCGCTCATCGGAGCGGATCCGGTCGTCTACGAGGAGTACGACGTCGAGTGACGAGAGGCAGGTGGGTGGCGCTCGCCGCCGCCTCGGCAGCACTCTTCCTCGGCTCGTGGACGCTCCTCCACCAGCTCTGGTACCACTCCGCCGGCGAGATCGTCGACACGCCGGGGTACGAGCAGCACGCCGACGCGGTCGCGGCCGGGCAGGTGCCGTACCGCGACTTCGCGTTCGAGTATCCGCCCGGCGCGCTGCTGCCGATGCTCGCACCGGAGCTGACGGCGTCGCGCGGCGACTTCGGCGAGTACGGGCACTCGTTCGAGAAGTGGGTGGCCGGCGCGGGCGTGGTGATGACGCTGCTCGCGGCGCTCGCACTCGCGGCGCTGAACCCGTCGCCGCCGCGGGCCGTGGCGTCGATGACGCTCGTGAGCGGCTCGCCGCTCCTGCTCGGCAACCTCATGCTCTCGCGCTTCGACCTCTGGGTTGCGGCGCTCACGGTGGGCGCCGTCGCGGCGCTGCTCTGGGAACGCGAGCGGACGAGCGCTGTCCTGCTCGGCGCCGCGATCGCGACGAAGCTCTTCCCTGCCGTGCTCGCGCCGATCGGGCTCGTGTGGATCTGGCGGCGCCGCGGCCGGCGCGCAGCGCTCGTGTGGGCGGCGGTCGTCGTCGCCGTCTGCGCGGCGGTCTTCCTGCCCTTCGCCGCGCTCGCACCCGGCGGCCTCGGCCACAGCTTCGGAGTGCAGATGAACCGGCCGCTCCAGCTCGAGAGCCTGGGAGGCAGCGTGCTCATCGCCGTGCACCACGTGTTCGGGACGAGGCTGCACGTGTTCACGACCGTCTCGCAGAACCTCAGCGGGCCCGGCGCGCACGCGGCCGCAGTCGTGTCGAGCATCGTGCAGGTCGCCGCGCTCGTCGCCGCCTGGCTTCTGTACGCGCGCGGGCCGCAGACGCGCGAGCGGCTCGTCGTCTACTCGGCCGCCGCGGTCGTCGCGTTCGCCGCCTTCGGCAAGGTGCTGTCGCCGCAGTACCTCGTCTGGCTCATCCCGCTCGTGCCGCTCGTACGCAGCCTGCGCGTGCAGGCGCTCCTCGTCGCCGCTCTCGTGCTCACGCAGGTCGAGTTTCCGGCGCGCTACTGGCAGCTCGCGAACGACCTGCGGCCGTCGATCTCCCTCGTGGTGCTCTGGCGCGACGTCGTGCTCGTCGCGATCTTCGCGCTACTCGTGCTCGAGCCAGGGCGCGAGCGCGTCGAATAGCCCGCGCTCCTCGTCGGCGTCGAGCCGGCGGAGCGGCGCGCGCACGTCCGGCTGCATCGGCACGCCGCGACGGGCCGCGACGAGCTTCAGGGCCGCGTGGCGCGGGAAGCGCTCGACGACGTCGCGGAGCTCGGCGAGGTCCCCGCGCTCGCGCACCGCGCGTGCGACGTGCTCCGGGAAGGCGCTCCCGAGCGCGGACACGGCACCGACCGCGCCGCCTGCGAGGCCGCGGCCGATGAACGCCTCCGGTCCGACGAACACGTCGAGCCCCTCGTGCAGATACGGCTCGAAGGCCTCGTACGGGGTGTCGGACACCTTCATGCCGGCGAGGTTCGGGGCGGCGTCGCGTAGACGTGCGAGAACCGCGGACGAGACGGCGTACCCGCTCGCGCGCGCGAACTCGTAGACGTAGAACGGCACGGGCGCGCACGCCTGTGCAGCGGCGCTCAGGTGCCGGAAGACGCTCTCGTCGTCGAGCGGAAAGTACGGCGGCGCGATGACCGCGACCGCGTCGGCGCCGATGGCCGCAGCGTGATCAGAGAGCGCGACGGTGTCGGCCGTCGTCTGCGCGCCCGCGTTGACGGCGACCTTCAGCTTGCCGCGCGCGGCGTCGACGTACAGCTCCGCGACGCGGCGCCGCTCCGGCGGCGAAAAGAGCATCCCCTCCCCCGTCGTCCCGAGCGCGAGCATCCCGTCGAGGCCGCCGGCCGCGAGGAAGTCGACGTACGGCGGGAAGACGTCCTCGTCGAGGCCGCCGTCGCGCAACGGCGTCAGGGCGGCAGCGAAGGCTCCCTTCAGCATCCGGTCACTCTAGAGTCTGGCGTCGATGGCGAACCTCCGCATCGAGCGGGACGGCCCCGTTCTCCACATCGCGATGGCGCGGGCCGACCGGCGCAACGCGTTCGACGCGGCGGTCATCGCCGAGCTCGCGGAGGCGTTCGTCGACGTCGGCCGTGCGCGCGCCGTCGTGCTCTCCGGCGACGGACCGAGCTTCTCCGCCGGGGCGGACGTCGACTGGATGCGGTCGTCGGCGGACCTCTCCCTCGAAGCGAACGTCGCGGACGCGAACGCCCTGCGGCGCATGCTCGAGGCGATCGACAATTGCCCCGCGCCCGTCGTGGCCCGCGTGCAGGGGCACGCGCTCGGCGGCGGGGCCGGGCTCGTCGCGGCGGCGGACATCGCGGTCGCGGCCGGCGACGCGGTGTTCGCGTTCTCCGAGGTGAAGCTCGGGATCATCCCGGCGGTCATCTCGCCGTTCGCGCTCGCGAAGATCGGCCCCGGCGCGGCGCGGCGCTACTTCGTCACGGGTGAGCGCTTCGACGCCGAGACAGCGCTGCGGATCGGCCTCGTGCACGAGGTCGCCGCCAACCTCGACGGAGCCGTCGACCGCGTCGTCGGCGAGCTCCTCTCCGCCGGCCCGCAGGCGGCACGATGGGCCAAGCGGCTCGTGCGCGAGCGCCCCGACGGCCCCGAAACCGCGCGCTGGATCGCCGAGCGGCGGACGAGCGACGAGGGCCAGGAGGGCCTCCGGGCCTTCCTCGAGAAGCGCAAGCCGGCCTGGCGCTCCTAGCCGGCCCCGGGCGGATGTGTATTCACCGCCCGAGAAAGGAATTCAGTCCGGGCGAGTCTTATGCCTCGAGAGGAGGCTCCAATGCACCGCTTGCCCAAACCGACTCCCGCGCTCGTCGCTTCGCTCGTCGCACTCTTCTTCGCCCTCGGCGGGACCGCCTTCGCGGTCGGCTCCACGGTCCTGAAGCCACAGTCCCGCTGCGCCACCGGCGCGATCCGCGGGATCGCGGACATCAACGGCGAGAGCGTCGACGGGGTTGGGAACATCCCGACGACGTACTCGAGCGACGGCGGCCTGTTCGGCTATCGCTGGAGCTGCACCGGCGGACAGATCATCGTGCGGCAGTCGCGGGGCGCGAACGGGTTCGACGTCCAGTTCGTCGGCAACCCGTCCACCGTCGCCTACGTCTCGTCGGATGCGTACGGAACCCCCGAGGCCGGATCGGTCGCCCGGTCGGCGGACGGCTCGTTCCACATCACGATGGGCGGCTCCAACACGGGCGTACCAGGCCCGTGGGAGGCCCAGGCCAACGTCCCGTTCATCATCGTGCTGCTCTAGACGCCGACCGTCACGCGACCGCGCGCATGTTCTCCTCGAGATGCGCGACGCTCGACGTCCCCGGGATCGGGAGCATCACCGGCGAGCGGTCGAGGAGCCAGCGGATCTCGTAGACGGACCCGCGCTCCAGCCCCTCGCCGAGCGGCTCCCAGGGCATGAACGCGAGCCCCTCGGCCTCGCACGCGTCGAGCACGTCCTCCGAGGTGAGCAGTCCGCGGTTGTACTGGTTCTGCACGGAGACGATGCGCGCGACCGCCTGCGCCTGCCGGAGCTGCGAGAGCGAGAAGTTCGAGACGCCGATCATCCGGATCTTCCCCTCGGCCCGGAGCTGCTCGAGCGCCCCGATCGACTCCTCGATCGGCACCTCGGGATCGTGGCGGTGGAACTGGTACAGGTCGATCCGCTCGAGCTTGAGCCGCCGGAGGCTCGCCTCGCACGCCTCGCGCAGATGCTCGGGCCGCCCGTCGCGGATCCGCTCCTGCAGGCCCCAGCCGAGCCCGCCCTTCGTCGTGATGACGAGGCCGTCCGGGTACGGATGCAGCGCGTCGGCGACGACCTCCTCGCTGATTCCTGCGCCGTAGATGTCGGCGGTGTCGATGAAGTTCACGCCGAGCTCGACCGCGCGCCGCAGGACGCGCACGCCTTCGGCGCGGTCGTCGACGACCCGCATCGCGCCGAAGCCGAGGCGCCGCACCTCGAGCTCGCCGCCGAGCATGAACGTCGGATTCACGGCGTAGAGCCTACGACCTGTGCAGGTTCGCCGCCCGCCTCCGCGGAACGGTAAAGGGCGTCGATCGCGCGTGCCTGGCCGAGGGCATCGGCGCGGCCGAGGAGCTGCTCCTCGACTCCGCGGATCGCCCGGTTGAAGTTGTCTCCCTGGAGCCGGTACCGGTCGGCGGCCTCGATCTCGATCAGCTCACGGTCCGGGCCGCGGCGGAGCACGATGCCGGGCTCCTGGACGCCCCACGGCGTGGCCACGTGCAGCGTCCCGGTCGAGCCGACCGCCTCGAGGCCCTGGCGCTCGGGCAGGTCGAACGCGCAGTCGACCTGCGCGAGCACCTCGCCCGGGAAGACGAGCGTGCCCGCGAGCCGCATGTCGATGCCGCTCGGGCCGAGCACCTGCCGCGCGACCGCCGTGACAGGCTCGCCGGCGAGGAGGCGCGAGCCGCTGACGCAGTAGCAGCCGACGTCCATGAGCGATCCGCCCGCGAGCGCGGGATCGAGCCGCACGTCGCCGGGGAGGATCGTGAACGAGAAGGACGCGCGGACGAGCCGGAGCTCGCCGATCGCGCCGCCGCGCACGAGCTCGAGCAGCCGGAGCGTCTGCGGATGGTGGCGCCACATGAACGCCTCCATGAGCAGCCGTCCGGCGCGGTCGGCCGCATCGAATGCGCGCATCACGTCGGCCGGGTGGCGGGCGAGCGGCTTCTCGCACAGCACGTGCTTGCCTGCCTCGAGCGCGCGGATCGACCACTCGACGTGCGGTCCGTTCGGGAGCGAGATGTAGACCGCTTCGATCTCGTCGTCGGCGAGGAGTGCGTCGTACGAGCCGTGCGCGCGCGGGATCCCCCACTCGCGCGCATACTCGACCGCGCGTTCGTGCTCGCGGCTGGCGACGGCGACGAGCTCGCTCTCCGCTGACTCCTGCAGCCCGGGAATCACGGCCGCGTTGATCCGTGCGGTCGACATCAAGCCCCAGCGGACGGGCTCCCCCATGCTGCGAGACTACTGCCGTGCAACGGGTGCTGGTGGCGAACCGCGGCGAGATCGCGCTGCGCGTGTTCCGCGCGTGCCGCGAGGAGGGAATCGGGACGGTCGCGGTCGCCGCGCCGGACGACCTCGGCTCGCTGCACGCGCGCTCCGCGGATGCGCTCGTCGAGATCGCGTCGTACCTCGATCCCGGCGAGCACGTACGTGCGGCGCTCGAGGCCGGCGCAGACGCGGTGCATCCCGGCTACGGCTTCCTCGCCGAGAGCGCGGAGCTCGCGGAGGCCGTGCTCGCGGCCGGCCTCACGTGGATCGGCCCGCCGCCCGCGGCCCTGCGCGCCGGCGGCGACAAGCTCGCGGCGAAGGAGACCGCGCGCGCAGCCGGCGTGCCCGTGCTGCCGACGGGCTCGCCGGAGGAGATCGGCTTCCCGCTCCTCGTCAAGGCGGCGGCGGGCGGCGGCGGGCGCGGAATGCGCGTCGTGCGCGACCCGTCGGAGCTCGACGACGCGGTGGAAGCCGCGCGCCGCGAGGCGAAGGCGGCGTTCGGCGACGACACCGTCTTCTTCGAGCGCTACCTCGAGCGGACGCGCCACGTCGAGATCCAGCTGCTCGCCGACCGCCACGGCACCGTGCTCGCGCTGGGCGAGCGCGACTGCTCGATCCAGCGACGACACCAGAAGGTTCTCGAGGAGTCGCCGTCTCCTGCGGTGGGACCGGAGCTGCGTGCGGCTATGAGCGACGCGGCCGTTGCGTTCGCGCGCGCGATCGCATACGAGAGCGCCGGCACCGCCGAGTTCGTCCTCGACGGCGGTGCGTTCTACTTCCTCGAGCTGAACGCGCGCATCCAGGTCGAGCATCCCGTCACGGAGCTCGTCACCGGCGTCGATCTCGTCCGCGCGCAGCTCCGCATCGCACGCGGCGAGCCGCTCGACGTCGACGCTTCCCTGCGCGGCTCGGCAGTCGAAGTGCGCCTGTACGCGGAGGACCCGCGCACGTTCCTGCCGCAGGCCGGCCGCATCGAACGGCTGCGCCTTCCGTCGTCGGTGCGCGTCGACGCAGGCGTCGCCGAGGGGGACGAGATCGGCACGTCGTACGACCCGATGATCGCGAAGCTCGTCGCGTATGCGCCGACGCGCGACGAGGCATTCGACCGGCTCGCGGACGCACTCCGCGAGACGGAGGTCGGCGGCGTGACGACGAACCTGCCGTTCCTCCGCTGGCTCGTCTCGCATCCCGCCGTCCGGAGCGGTGGAGCGACGACCGCGTTCCTCACCGAGCATCCGCCTCTCTCGCGGCCGCCGGCGCGGCCGCCCGCCGCCACCTGGGCGGGGGCGTGGCGCCTCAACCTGCCCGCACCGCCCCCCGCTCCCGCGCCTGACGTCGAGGCGACCGCGACCGACCACGGCGGCGCCGTCGAGCAGTCGGCGGTCACCGCGCCGATGCCCGGGACCGTGCTCAAGGTGCTCGTCTCCGCCGGGGATCGCGTCGCCGCACGCCAGCCGCTCGTCGTCCTCGAGGCGATGAAGATGGAGACGCCGCTCGTCTCGCCGTACGACGCCACCGTGCGCGTCGTGCACGTCGCCGAGGGCGAGCGCGTGGCGGGGGGAACCGTCCTCGTCGAGCTCGAGGAGTAGATAGGGTCCGCGCCATGGCTGAGACCGTGCAGGACTTCTTCGCGAACCTCGCCTCGCGCGCCGATCCGGCGAAAACGGCGGGGATGACCAACTCGTACGTCTTCGACATCGACGGCGCCGGCCAGTGGATGGTCGACGTCGACGACGGCAGCGTCACCGTCACCGAGGGCGGCGGCGACGCGGACGTCACCATCTCGACCTCGCAGGAGACGTTCGAGAAGATCATCGCGGGCGAGCAGAACCCGACGAGCGCCTACATGACCGGCAAGCTCAAGATCAAGGGCGACATGGGCGCTGCAATGAAGCTCCAGAAGCTCTTCTGAGCGGGGGTACGGCTTTCCGTTTGGATGATCCGAACGGCTGAGCCGCAGCCAGCGCCGCTTGCGCGGCGCTCCTGCGAGTCGCGCGGCGGTTGCCTTGCGCTGTCGCTTCCTGCTTCAGCGAGGCCGGTTTCGCGTCATCGTGCGCTGCTGGCGCCAGAGCCTTCCTCTCCACAGGCGTTACTTCCCCGAGGCCCTCGGGTAGCCCGCCGCTCACGGCCTTGAGGCCGTAACGGCGGAGGTTGATCGCTGCGTTCTCGTCCCGGTCCAGCACGACACCGCAGGCGGTGCAGTGGTGTGTCCGCTCCTTCAAGCCCTCGAACCCGCGGACGGCGGCGTTCGAGCAGCCGCAGCCCGAACAGAGCTGAGTCGAGGGGAAGAAGCGTTCAGCGACAACGACAGTCGAGCCGTACCAGACGGCCTTGTAGGCCATCTGGCGTCGCAGCTCACCCATTCCGGCGTCGCCAACGGACAGGGCAAGCGAACGGTTGCGCTGCATGCCCTTGAGGTGCAGGTCCTCCAGCACGACGAGCGACTTGGTTTTCGTCAGCTCGCTGGAGAGCTGGTGCAGGAAGTCCTGGCGTTGACATGAGATCCGGTAGTGGAGGCGTGCGAGTTCGAGCTTGGCCTTCGCCCGGTTCGCAGAGCCGCGCTGCTTGCGGGCGAGCTGCCGGTTCAGCCGCCGCATCCGCTTCAGGTTCGAGCGCAGCGCGCGCTGCGGCGCCACAACGCGGGTCGTCTCGCCGTCGTGGATCACGGCCGCGGCGTGCAGGCCGAGGTCGACTCCGACGACGTCACGCGCGCCCTTTACAGGCCTCGGCACCGGAATCGCCTTCTCGACTTCGACCGTCAGCGAGACGAACCAGCGATCGGCCCGGCGCCGGATGGTCGCCGACAGGATGCGACCCTCGAAACCGCGATCCGTCCGCGTCTCTTTGAGGCGCACGCGGCCGACCATCGGTAAGCGCAGATGCCGCTCTTCGAGTGCGACTTCGTACACACGGGCGGAGTCGCGCTCGCCTTTCTTGTGGAAGCGCGGGAAACCGGAGCACGGCCCCCCGCCCTTCAGCCCCTTGAAAAAGCGATCGAAGGCGCGGTCTAGATCGACGAGCGCCTGCTGGCCGATGTGCGCCGAGACCTCGTACAGCCAGGGCGCCTCCGTCTTCTTCAGGCGGACAAGCTCCTTCTTCAGGTCAGACAAGCGGGGCCGCTTCCCAGTCAACTCGTACGCACGCTGCGACTCCGCCAGCCCCCAGTTGTAGACGTATCGCGAGGCACCCACCGAGCGAGCGAGTGCGTGACGCTGCTCACGGCTCGGATCGAGCTCGAACCGGAAAGCGTGGCTGACGAGCTGCCGCTCTGGAGGCGCACACACGTTCGCATCGTAGGCGCGAGCGCGGACGATACCGTCCCGACGCGAGGCCGCACCCCTTCTGAGCTAGCATCGCCGCGGCATGGCGGTGACAATCGACATCGCCCTCCCTGACCAGCTCGACGCCGACGCGACAGCCGTTCTCGTCGCGCAGCCGTTCGAGCGGCTCGAGGGACGGCTCGCGGAGCTCGCCGGTACCGGAGAGCTTCGCGGCGACCGCGGCGAGGCGCTTCTCCTCCACGGCCCGCGGCTCGTCGCCGCCGGCGTCGGCAAGCGCGATGCCGTCGACGACGAGACGCTCCGCACCGCGGGCGCCGTAACGGCGCAGAGGCTCTCGCGCGTCGGCGGAACGCTCTGCTGGCTCCTCGACGAGTCGCTCCCGGTTCCGCTTCCCGCGCAGGCTGCCGCGCTCGTCGAGGGGACGATCCTCGGCGCGTACACGCCGGGGCGCTGGAAGACGCAGGACGAGCACCCGCCGCTCGCACCGGAGCGGATCGTCATCGGCCACGCCGGCTCGCCGGAGCTGCGCGCCGCCGTCGATCGGGCCGCGCTCCTCGCCGAGCGGACGAACCGCGCGCGCGACCTCGCGAACATGCCGCCGAACGAGCTCAACCCGGAGACGCTCGCCGCGCACGCCGCCGCGCTCGCCGGTGAGCACGAGTACCTGACCGCGGAGGCGCTCGGCCCGGCGGAGATGGACGCGCTCGGCATGGGTGCGCTCTCCGCGGTCGGCCGCGGCTCGGCCAATCCGCCGCGCCTCGTCGTCCTCCGGTACGAGCCGCCGAAGCCGACGAACGCAGACCTCGTCCTCGGGCTCGTCGGCAAGTCGATCACGTTCGACACCGGCGGCATCTCGATCAAGCCCGCCGGCGGCATGGAGGCGATGAAGGGCGACATGGCCGGCGGCGCCGGCACGCTGCACGGCATCGGCGCGATCGCCGCGCTCGGCCTGCCCGTCCGCGCGGTTGCGGTGCTCGCCGCGGCCGAGAACATGCCCGGCGGCGACGCATTCAGGCCCGGCGACATCCTCCATGCGGCGAACGGCAAGACGATCGAGATCATCAACACCGACGCCGAGGGACGGCTCGTGCTCGCGGACGCGCTCTGGTACGCGCGGCGCGAAGGCGCGACGCACGTCATCGACCTCGCCACGCTCACGGGCGCGATGGAGCTCGCGCTCGGCGACCTGTACGCCGGCTTCTTCGCGAACGACGACGCGTGGCGCGAGCGCATCGTCGCCGCCGGCGCGCGCAGCGGCGACCTCGTGTGGCCGTTCCCGCTGCACGCGCGCTACCGCCGCTACATCGACTCCGCCTTCGCGGACATGAAGAACGGCTCGACGCTGCGGCAGGGCAGCCCCGCGCTCGCCGCCGAATTCCTGCGCGAGTTCGCCGGCGAGGGGCCGTGGGCGCACGTCGACATGGCGGGCCCGGGCTTCCTCGACCGCTCGCGCGGCGACTACTACCGCGTTCCCGGCGGCACGGGCTACGGCGTCCGGCTCATCGCCGAGCTCGCGTCGAGCCTCGCGTGAACTTCGAGCTCTCCGAGGAGCAGCAGCTCCTCCGCGACACCGTCCGCGACTTCGCGCTCACGCGGGTCGCGCCGGTCGCCGCCGAGCTCGACCGGGAGGCGCGCTTCCCGTACGAGATCGTCGCGGAGATGGCCGAGCTCGGGCTCATGGGCATCCCGATCCCGGAGGAGTACGGCGGCGCCGGCGCGGACACCGTGTCGTACGCGATCGCGGTCGAGGAGCTGACGCGGATCGACTCGTCGGTCGCGATCACGATGGCGGCGCACACGTCGCTCGGGACGATGCCGATCTACCTCTTCGGGAGCGAGGCGCAGAAGCGGGAATGGCTGCCGCGGCTCGCGTCGGGCGAAGCGCTCGCCGCGTTCGGTCTCACCGAGCCGGACGCGGGCTCGGACGCCGGTGCGACGCGCACGCGCGCGGAGCTGCGCGACGGACAGTGGATCGTGAACGGCGCGAAGATGTTCATCACCAACGCGGGAACCGACATCACCGCCTGCGTGACGATCACCGCGCGCACCGGCGACGACGAGATCTCGAACATCGTCGTCCCGAACGGGACGCCCGGCTACGAGATCGCGGCGCCGATGCACAAGCTCGGCTGGCGCGCGTCCGACACGCGCGAGCTCGCGTTCCGCGACTGCGCGGTGCCGGAGGGGAACCTGCTCGGCGAGCGCGGCCGCGGCTACCACCAGTTCCTCGAGATCCTCGACGGCGGCCGGATCTCCGTCGCCGCGATGGGCGTCGGGCTCGCGCAGGGCGCATACGACCTCGCGTTCGCGTACGCGCAGGAGCGGCAGCAGTTCGGCAAGCCGATCTCGAAGTTCCAGGCGATCCAGTTCCAGCTCGCCGACATGGCGACCGAGATCGAGGCGGGCCGCGCCCTCGTGCACCGCGCCGCCTGGCTCAAGGACGAGGGCAAGCCGTTCGCGCTCGCCGCGGCCCAGGCGAAGCTCTACACCGGCCTGCTCTCCAACCGCGCCGCGAACACCGCGCTGCAGATCCACGGCGGCTACGGCTTCATGGACGAGTTCGCCATCTCGCGCCTGTACCGTGACCAGAAGATCCTCGAGATCGGGGAGGGCACGAACGAGGTGCAACGGATGGTGATCGCGAAGCTCCTGGGCTTGTAAATGGCCCCTGTCGCGCTCGCAGTCGTCGCCGCGCTCCTGTTCGCCCAGGGTGTCGTCCGCCTGCGCCGCCGCGGGCGCGCCGACCTCGCCGGCTGGGACCGCGTCGCGCTCTTCGCGCTCGGGCTCGCAGCCACCGTCCTCGCCCTCGTCGGCCCGATGGACGCGTGGTCGGACACGCACCTCGCCGTGCACATGCTCCAGCACGTCGTCATCGGCGATGCGGCGATCGCCGTGATGGTGCTCGCCGTACGCGGGCCGCTGCTCGTGTTCCTGCTGCCGGCACC
This sequence comes from uncultured Actinomycetes bacterium, assembly GCA_963802685.1. Lineage (GTDB taxonomy): Bacteria > Actinomycetota > Thermoleophilia > Gaiellales > Gaiellaceae > Palsa-739. The sequence goes on along the minus strand of CAWDJG010000005.1, from coordinate 240,210 downwards.
GCTGCTCGTCCGCGTCGCTCGGGCGCGGTCGTTCTTCTCCGTGCTCCTGCGGCCGCGTGTCGCCTTCGCGCTGTGGGCCGGGAACCTCGCCGTGTGGCACGTCCCCTATCTCTACGACCTCGCGCTCCGGCACGACTCCGTTCACTACACCGAGCACGCGTGCTGGGTCGTCGCCGGCCTGCTCGTGTGGACGCTGCTCATCGATCCCGGCGCGCACCGCCGGCTCACCGTCGGCGGCCGGATCGCCTTCGCGGCGGCGATGTTCGCCGCGGGGCAGGTGCTGACGGACGTGCTCGTCTTCTCGTTCCATCCGCTCTATCCGGCGTATCCCGGACACACCGACCAGCAGCTGGCCGGCGTCGTGATGATGGCCGAGCAGCTCGTGACGCTCGGCGCGCTCGCGTTCGTGCTGCTGCGCCCGCGGCTGCGCGCTGCTCGCCTCGTCGCGGCATGAGCGCGACGTCGTTCTCGTTCGAGCCGGCGTTCGCCGCGCTCGCGCTCGCGGCGGCCGCCGGATACGCCTGGGCATCGCGCGGGGAACGGCCGAGCGGCCGGCGCATCGCCTCGTTCGCGACCGGGCTCGTGCTCGTCGCGGCGTCGCTGAACTCGCCGCTCGAGACGATCGCGGCGAAGCGGCTGCTCCTCGTGCACCTGCTCCAGAACGGCCTCATCGCCGACATCGCGCCCGCCCTGATCCTCCTCGGCCTCACGCCGCCGATGCGGGCGTGGATCGCCCGGCACGGCGGCGATCGGATCCGCGCCCGCTACGCGATCGTCGTCTGGCTCGCGGCGTGGTACGGGACGCACATCGCCGGCTTCTACAACTGGGCGCTCGACAGCGGCTGGGCGCTCAACATCGAGCACGCGATCCTCATCGCCGGCGGGCTCGTCTTCTGGTGGCCGCTCGTGAGCGGCCGGATCTCCGTCCCGGCGGCGCTCGCGTATCTCGGCGCGGCGTTCGTCGCGTCGTCGTTCCTCGGGCTCGCGTTCATCTTCTCGAGCCGGCCGTTCTACCCGTTCTACGAGCACGCGCCGCGACTGTGGGGGCTCTCGCCGACGCGCGACCAGAACCTCGGCGGAATCCTCATGAACGCCGAGCAGACGCTCGTGTTCCTGCTCGCGATCGGCTGGTACGTCTGGCGGCTGCTCGACGAGGAGGACGAGCGCGGCCGTCTCGCCACGCCACTTCAAGAGAGATAGCCGCGTGCGCTGGTAGCGTCGCGCCGTGCTCTTCCGGCAGTTCGTCGACGACGACCTCGGGTGCGCCTCCTATCTCGTCGGCGACGAGCATGCCGGCGTGGCCGTCCTCGTCGACCCGGCGTACGCGATCGAGCAGTACCTCGAAGAGGCAGAGCGGCGCGGCGTCAGGCTCGTCGGCGTCCTCGAGACGCACACGCACGCCGACCACGTCTCCGGCCACGGTCGGCTCGCGCTCGAGCGCGGCCTGCCCGTCCGCGTCCACGAGGCGGCCGGCGCGGCGTTCCCGCACGAGCCGCTCGACGGACGGCACCGAGATCGAGCGTCGGCGACGTCGTCGTGCGCACCGTGCACACGCCCGGCCACCGGCCCGAGCACTGCGCCTTCGCGATCGTCGACACGACGCGCGGCGGCGAGCCGTGGCTCGTGCTCACCGGCGACTCGCTCTTCGTCGGCGACGCCGCCCGGCCCGACCTCGCGGTCGAGTCGCGCGAGGGCGCCGAGGGGCTGTTCCGTCGCTTCGGCGCCTCGTCGACCTCGGCGACGGCGTCGAGGTCTATCCCGGGCACGTCGCGGGGTCGCTGTGCGGCGCGGCGATGAGCTCGAAGGCGTCGACGACGATCGGCTTCGAGCGGCAGTTCAACCATGCGCTCCTCGAGAGCCACGACGACTTCCTCGCGGCCGCGCTCGGGCCGCAGCCGCCGCGCCCGCCGAACATGGAGCGCATCGTCGAGATCAACCGCGGCCCGTTCCTCGGCGGACAGCCGTGGCTCCAGCACAGTCACGACGGCGGCGACGCGGTCGTGCTCGACGTGCGGCCGGCGCGCACGTTCGCAGCCGGTCACCGTCCCGGCGCGGTGAACGTTCCCGTCTCCGGCTCGAGCTTCGGCACGAAGTCCGCGTTCGTCCTTCCGGAGCGGCCCGTGCGTCATCCACGCGACCGACGAGGCCGAGGCGCAGCGTGCGGCGCGCGCGCTGCACGCCGTCGGGATCTTCGAGCTCGCCGCCTGGCAGGAGGGCGGCGGCGACGAGCGCGTCGAGCCGGTGAGCATCGACGAGCTCGAGCGGCTACTCGCGGCGGGCGAGATCGAGGTGCTCGACGTGCGCGAGGCGGACGAGCGCGACGCGTCGTTCATCCCCGGCACCGACCACATGCCGTACCGCAACGTGCGGCAGGCGGCGGAGAACGGGCTGTGCGACGGCGGCCGGCCGATCGTCACCATCTGCGAGTCCGGCCCGCGCGCGGCGATCGCCGCGAGCGTGCTGCGGGCCGCAGGCTGCAACGCGCGCCCGGTGCTCGACGGCGGCATCAACGCGTGGCGCGCCCGCGGCGGCGAGCTCGCAACGCTTCCGCCGCTGCGGCGGCTAGGTCGAGTCGTTCCGCCGCGTAGCCCCAGCGGCGCGAGCAATCCGAGGATCTCGTCGCAGTGCGCCGGGTCGCGCGTCACGAGCGTCAGCTCGACGCCGGTCTCGCCGACCGGGAGGTTGCGCCGTCTCGCGCTGGTGCTCGACCTCGACGACGTTCACGCGCTCGTTCGCGAGCAGCGTCAGCAGCTTCGCGAGCTCGCCCGGGCGGTCGCGGACGCGCGTGCGCAGGACGAGGAAGCGGCCGGCGACCGCGAGCCCGTGCCGCATGACGGAGATGAGCAGCGTCGCGTCGATGTTCCCGCCGGAGAGGAGCGAGCACGATCGGTGCCGTTGCCGGCGAACCTTGCCGCTCAGGAGCGCGGCGACGCCGACGGCGCCGGCGCCCTCGACGACGAGCTTCGTCCGCTCGAGCAGGAGCACGATCGCCTGGCTGATCTCCTCGTCCGTGACCGAGACGATGTCGTCGAGCACGCGGTCGAGGATGCGACATCGTCAGCTCGCCCGGCTTCTTCACCGCGATGCCGTCGGCGATCGTGAAGCCCGGGCCGTCCGGGCAGCGTCCCCGCCGCCTGCACGCCGACGATCCGCATGCCCGGCCGCACCGCACGGAGTGCGAGCGCGATCCCCGACGCGAGCCCGCCGCCGCCGATCGGGATGAGCACCGTGTCGACGTCGTGCAGCTGATCCGCGAGCTCGAGGCCGATCGTCCCCTGGCCCGCGATGATCGACCGGATCCTCGAACGGGTGGACGAACGTCGCGCCCGTCTCGGCGACGTACGACGCGGCCGCGTCGAGCGCCTCCTCGATCGCCGGGCCCGGTCAGCTCGACCTCGGCGCCGTAGTGCCGCGTCGCCTCGACCTTCGCCATCGGCGCGTCCTGCGGCATGAAGATGCGCGCGTGCGCGCCGACCTCGCGCGCCGCCCACGCGACCGCCTGGCCGTGGTTGCCCGCGCTCGCCGCGACGACGCCGGCGGCGCGCTCCTCGGCGTCAGCGTCGAGATGCGGTTGTACGCGCCGCGGACCTTGAACGAGCCCGTGCGCTGCAGGTTCTCCGCCTTGAGGTGCACCTCGCGGCCGCACGAGCCGCGAGAGCGTCTCGGAGCGGTAGACCGGCGTGACGCGCGCGACGCCGTCGAGGCGCGCGCGCGCCTGCTCGATCTCAGGAGTGCCGGGGCGGTCTGCCGTCGCTGCCATCGTGATGTGGAAGACCTTCTCCAGTATCTCCCGCACGGCGCTGAGCGGGTCGAGCTCGCGCCGCTGCACCTCGTCGAGCAGCCGCCGCAGCTCGGGATCGTCGGCGACCGCCTGCTCGAGATGGCGCTTCGCGCGCGCCGACGCGACCGCGAACACCTCGCCGGCGAGGTTGCGGCGCCGGCGCTCCTCGAGCTGCCCGGACTCGACGAGGTACGCGCGATGCGCCTCGATCTTCTCCCAGAGCTCGGGCACGTTCTCGCCGCGCGTCGCCTCGGTGAGCACGATCGGCGGCTGCCACTCGCGGTCGCCGGTCGAGCGCGAGGATCGAGCGCACCTCGTTCAGCATCGTCTTCGCCGCCGGGTGATCCATCTTGTTGATCGCGATCACGTCGGGGATCTCCATGATCCCCGCCTTCAGCGCCTGCACCGAGTCGCCCGAGCCGGGCATGAGCACGAGCAGGACGGTGTCGGCGATGCCGATCACCTCGACCTCGCTCTGCCCCGCGCCGACCGTCTCGAGGAAGACGAGATCCTTGCCGGCCGCGTCGAGCACGAGCAGCGCCTGCAGCGTCGCCTCGGCGAGCCCGCCGAGGTGGCCGCGCGTGCCCATCGAGCGGATGAACACGCCGGGGTCGAGGAAGTGGTCGGTGAGGCGGATGCGGTCGCCGAGCAGCGCGCCCTGCGAGAACGGGCTCGACGGATCGACCGAGACGACGCCGACGGTCGATCCCGGCCGCGCGCACGTGGCGGACGAGCGCGAGATGAGGCTCGACTTGCCGACGCCGGGCGGCCCGGTGATTCCGACCGCGTACGCGTTGCCGGTCGCCGGGTAGAGATCGGCGACGACGTCGTACGCGAGCGGGTCGCCGTTCTCGACGAGCGTGATCGCGCGCGCGAGCGCCCGCCGGTCGCCGTCGCGGACGCCGGCGGCGAGGGTCTCGCGTGTCCAGTCGCGGCGGCCGGCCACCGCGCGACTGCTAGTCGGCAGCTGCGACGACGGCGCCGGCGCTGCGCGCTCGCGCGCGAGCGACGAAGCCGACGACCGCGGCGAGGACGTACGCCGCGGCAGCGCCGCCCCAGATCCAGCGTGCGCCGAGTCAGGTGGAGCAGAGCGCCGCGCGATCCCGTAGCCCGCACCCGTGAGCGCGAGCGTCGCGCTCATCACGAGCGTGAGCGCGCGGCCGCGCATGTCGTCCGGCGTCCCGCGCTGCACGAGCAGGGCGTTGCAGACGACCGCGACGCCGTTGCCGACGCCGCCGACGACGCAGCACACGGCCGCGACCCAGACGTTCGGGCTGACCGCGGCGGCGCCGAAGCCGAGCGCCATGAGGCCGAGCGACGCCGCGTACGCGCGCGCGACGCCGAGCCGCGCGAGCGTCGCGCTGCTCGAGAAGCTGCCGACGACGAGACCGGTGCCGATCGCGCCGTACAGGAGGCCGTAGCCGAAGTCGCCGGCATGGAACGTGTTCTTCGCGAGGAACACCTCGCGAGACGTTCGCCGCACCGATGCCGAGCGACGGCGATGCCCCACGCCGAACGAGCACGGCGAGCAGCGGCCGCGACCGCAGCACCGCGGCGAAGCCGTCCTTGAGGTCGCGCCAGTGGCCGCGCGTGAGCGCGCGCCTCGCTCTGCAGCAGCTGCGCGCGGGATGCGCGACGATGAGCGCCGCCGAGACGACGAACGACGCGGCGTTGATCCAGTACGCGGCGTGCGGGCCGGCGGCAGCGGTGAGCACGCCGCCGAGGATCGGACCGATCGCCCAGCTCACGTTCTCGATCGTCTGGAGGAGCGCGTTCGCGTCCGGCAGCTCGTCCGTCGGACACGAGGTTCGGGACGCCGGCGTAGACGGCCGGCCGGAAGAACCCGCTCGCGAGGCCCGCGACCGCGGCGAGCGCGACGATCTCCCGCGGCCGCGTCGCGAACGGCAGCGCGGCGAACACCGCGGCGCGCAGGATGTCCGCGCCGATCATGAGCTTGCGCCGCTCGAGCCGGTCGAGCAGCGGCCCGAGCGTGAGCCCGACGAGGACCGTCGGCAGGAACTCGACGACGAGGACGGCGCCGACCCAGAGGCCCGAGTTCGTCCGGTCCTTGACGTCGATCGCGAGCGCGATCGCGGCGAGGAACGTGCCGACGCTCGACCCGAGGGTCGGCGAGGGCGAGCAGGCGGAAGCCCGCGATTGCGGAGAGGCAGCGAGCTGACGGCTGACAGCTGTCAGGGCGTGCTGCGAGGGTAACACCGTTTCGAGCGGACTACGAGACGCTCGAGAGGACGTGGCCGAGCGCGGCGGCGAAGAACGCGTTCTCCTCCGGCGTGCCGACGGTGACGCGGATCGCCTCCGGGCGCGCCGAAGCCGGCGAGCGGCCGCACGATCACGCCCTGCGCGCAGCAGCCGGTCGAACAGCGCGCGCGCCGTCGCCGACGTCGACGAAGAGGAAGTTGCCGAGCGCCGGGCCTGCAGGCTCGAGGCCGTGCGCGCGCAGCGATCGCCGTCGAGCTCGCCGCGTCCGGCTGCGTTGAGCGCGCGCCGGCGCGCGAGCTCCTCCGCGTCGTCGAGGCTCGCGAGCGCCGCCGCCTGCGCCGGTCGCGGTGACGTCGAACGCGCGCCGCACCTTGCTCGTCGCGGCAACGACGTCCGCCGGCGCGACGCCGTAGCCGACGCGGAGGCCCGCGAGCCCGTAGATCTTCGAGAACGTCCGCAGCACGACGACGCGCCGGCCCTCCCGGAAGAGCTCGGCGATGCCGTCGCGCGTAGTCGGGATCGTCGATGTACTCGAAGTACGCCTGGTCGAGCACCGCGAGGACGTGCTCGGGGAGCCGGTCGACGAACGACGAGCAGCTCCGCGCGGCCGTTCGCGGTGCCGGTCGGGTTGTTCGGATGGCAGACGTAGACGAGCTTCGTGCGCGGCCCGATCGCCTCGAGCATCGCCGTCGAGGTCGTACACGTGGTCGCGGAGCGGAACCTTCCGCGACACCGCGCCGAGCTTCGCCGCGTCGAGGACGTAGCTCGGGAACGACGGCCAGCCGCAGACGATCTCGTCGCCCGGCTCGAGCGTCGCCTGCGAGAGCAGGTCGATGACGCCGTCGGCGCCGCCGCCGACGACGACCTCCTCGAACGCGACGCCGTGCAGCTCGGCGAGTGCGGCGCGCAGCGCGTACACGCCGCCGTCCGGGTAGCGGTTCAGGTCGCGGGCCGACGCGCTCGATCGCCTCGAGCGCGGCGGGGAACGGCGGGAACGGCCCCTCGTTCGACGCGAGCTTGACGACGCGGTCGAGCCCGAGCTCGCGCTGGACCTCCTCGATCGGCTTCCCCGGCTCGTACGGGACGAGATCGGCGATCGAGCGGCGGAAGAGCCCGTCGCGTCACTCAGTGCCGCTCGTGCGCTTCTTGCGCCAGAACAGGATGACGCCCGTGATCGCCGCGAGCGCCCCCGCGACCGCGCCGCCCGTGCGCGCGGTCGGCACCTGCACCCCGACTTCCTGGGCCTTCTTCTTCGCCGCGCGCTTGCCGGCCTTCAGGACGACCCAGCCGACGATCGCGTTGCGCCTGTTGACGATGCTCATGTCCTGCCTCCGTTCCTCGGAACGAGGCTATCCGGTCTCGCGAACCGCTCCGGCAAACGGAAGGGTATCCCCCGGGGCCCGCGGGCGGCATGGCCCCGGAGGATAGGGACGAGGGCACGTCCTGAAGAGTGAGATGCCGTCGGCGGCGAAATCTTGCGCGGTGTCTGCACGCGAATCTCCGCCGCGGTCTGCCGCGGCACGGGCAGGACGGTGTGGCGCAGGTCCCAGGTGCCGGCGCCGACCGCTCCGGCCGCGACGACGACCGCCGTGGCCTTCGCCGCGACCCCGAGCCCGACGGTCGCCCCGCCGCCGGAGAAGAGGCCGGCGAGCGCGGGCGGGAGCGGGATCGACCCGAGCGTCCGCAGCACCGTGCGCTGCGCGCGCTGCCGGCGCGCGAGGATCGCGCACTCGGGGCACTCCCTGAGGTGCGCCCGGAGCTGGGAGCGCTCGCTGCGCGCGAGCTTCTCGTCCAGCTGCTTCGAGATGGCGAGCTCGGCCTCGTGGCACGTGAGCGCGCCCTCGAGCTGCTCGCGCAGCGCCCGGCGGGCGCGGAAGACAAGCGTCTCGACCGCGCTCGTCGAGATGCCGAGCACGTCGGCGATCTCGGCGTACGAGCGGCCCTCGATCTCACGGAGGACGAGCGCGGCCCGCTGGTTGAAGGCGAGATGCCCCAGCGCACGGCGGACGTCGGTGACGCTCGCGCGCGTCGTCGTCGACGACGAGCGCCTCGGCGACGTCCTCGTCGAGCTCGACCTCGCGCGGACGGCGCGAGGCGGTGCGGAACCGCTGCCGGCAGACGTTGTGCGCGATCGCGATGAGCCAGTTGAGCGCCGCGCGCGGCTCCTCCCCGCGCTCGAGCGCCCGGTACGCGTTGAGGAACGTCGTCTGCGTGACGTCCTCCGCGTCGGCCTGGTTGCGGAGGACGCCGTACGCGTACCGGTAGACGTCCGTCGCGTACCGCCGTGTAGAGGCGCTCGAAGGAGCGGTCCACGCGCGGCCGCGCCGCCAGGAAGGGCGTCATGCCCTTCTAGATGCCCAGAACGGGCGAAAACGTGCGCTCTGCGTCAGCTAGCTGCGAGAACGGTGGACCCGATCCGCCGGCAACCCGACCTTCTCCGGAACCAGGCCGGCGATTCCGACTGCGCGCACTCCGAAGTAGACGCGGTCGGACGGTCTCAAGACGAGGAGCAGGATCGCGATGCCGCCCGGTACCGGGATCAGGAGCCGGCCACGACGCAGCGTTTCGACCGTCGCGGCAACCGCGACTTACGCCGGCGTCTTGGCGCGCGGCTTGCGGTTCGGGATGTGGATCGCGCGGCCGAGCGCGACGAGCCCGGCCTCCTTGATCGCCTCGGAGAGCGTCGGGTGCGGCGCCATGCCGTCGGCGACCGTCTCGACCGTCGACTCGGCGTCGATCGCGACGACGCCCGCCTCGATCATGTCGGTCACGTGCGGGCCGACCATGATCGAGGCCGAGCAGCTCGCCGTACCGCGTCTCGTGGATCGACTTGACCCAGCCGACCGTCTCGTCCTGCATGACCGCGCGCGCGTTCGCGACCCACGGGAACTGGCCGACCGCGACGTCGTCGCCGTACTGCGCGCGCGCCTCCGCCTCGGTCAGGCCGACGCCGGCGATCTCGGGATCGGTGTAGATCGGCCGCGGCACCGCGCGGTTGTCGACGATCGCGTCGTGGCCGCACGCGTTCTCGGCCGCGACCTCGCCCTCGCGGAACGCCGTGTGCGCGAGCTGCCAGTAGCCGGCGCAGTCGCCGACGGCGTAGATGTGCGGCACGCTCGTGCGCCGGTGCTCGTCGGTGGCGACGCCCTTGCGCTTGTCGAACTGCACGCCGGCGTCCTCGAGGCCGATGCCCTCGACGAGCGGCCCGCGCCCGACGGAGACGAGCATGAGGTCGGCCTGGACGGTCTCGCCGTCGCCGAAGTGCACCGTCAGCTGCGAGCCGTCGTCCTCGACCTTCGTGCACTGCTTGCCGAGCTTGAGCGCGATCCCGCGCTTGCCGAACTGCTTCGCGAGCTCCTTCGCCGCATCCGCGTCCTCCTGCGGGATGAGCGTGTCGAGCATCTCGACGATCGTCACCTCGGAGCCGAAGCGGCTGAAGATCGAGGCGAACTCGCAGCCGATGATGCCGCCGCCGAGCACGACGAGCCGCTTCGGCACGGTCTCCTGCGCGAGCAGCCCGGTCGAGTCGACGCAGCGCGGCGAGTCGAGGCCGTCGATCGGCGGGCGGAGCGGGAACGAGCCGGTGGCGACGATCGCCGACTTGAAGGTGACGTCCTCGCCTCCCTCGACCGCGATCGTGTTCGCGTCCTTGAAGCTGCCCGCGCCCTTGACCCACTCGACGCCGTTCGCCTTGAAGAGCGAGGCGACGCCTGACGTCATCTGCTTGACGACGCCGGCCTTCCATGCGTTCGAGGCGCCGAAGTCGAGCGTCGCCTCGCCGACGTTCACGCCGAACTTCGCGAAGCTGCTCCTCGGCCTCCTTGAGCGCGAACGCGGTCTGCACCCAAGCCTTCGTCGGGATGCAGCCGACGCGGAGGCACGTGCCGCCGAGCTCCGTCTCCTTCTCGATGCACGCGACCTTCGCGCCGAGCTGCGCGGCGCGAATCGCGGCGGTGTATCCGCCGGGCCCTCCACCGAGAACTGCGACGTCGACGTCCATGAGGCCGATGCTAACTACAGCCGCCGCGAGCATCGTCACGGCGTGCGACGACTCGCCGACCCGCTCGAACCCGAACTGCTCGTACCACGCCACCTGGCCGGGATCGGTGCTCAGGCTGACCGCCGCGTAGCCGTCCGCGCGGGCGCGCTCGAGCAGCGCCTCGAGCAGCTCCTTGCCGGCGCCCTTGCCGCGGCGGCTGGGGACGACGGCGATCGTCAGCTCCGGCGTCGCCTCGTCGACGAAGCCGAAGCCCGGCTCGTCCGGCGGTGAAGAGGCGGTACCAGGCCGCGCCGTACGCGTGCGGCCCCTCGAGCGCGACGACGCCGGCGTCGCCGCTGCCGGCCCCAGTTGCGCACGTACCGGTAGACGGGCCGCTCGGCGTCCTCCGCGAGCCGCCAGTGGTACGCGTGCCGGAGCATGTCGCGAAGAAAGCGCACGTCGTGTCTGTCGACCGGGCGGAGCATCCTCAGAGCTCGTGGCGAGCTGGATGCGGTTCCCGTCCGGGTCGTACACGTCGAGCAGCTGCATCTCGCCCTTCAGCTCGAAGACGATGCCGACCTCGACGCCGGCGGCGCGGAGCCGCTCGGCCTCCGCCTTCACGTCGGGGACGTCGACGTGCGCGACCGCGCTCTCCTCCTCCGGCTCGCCCTCGACGAGACCGATCTCCATCTCCCCGCGCTTCAGGTGCGACCAGCGCTCGTCGAAGTCGACCTCGGTCTCGTCGAAGCCGAGCGTGTCGCGGTAGAAGCGCCGGCCGGCGTCGAGATCGCGCACCCGGTACCAGACCGTTGGCACCATCGGATCAGAGCGCGAGGCCGGGGTCCTCGAGGAACGTCTTGATCGTCTTGAGGAACTCGGCGCCGGTCGCGCCGTCGACGGCGCGGTGGTCGCAGGTCAGCGTCATCGTCATGAGCGGCAGCACGTGCAGGTCGCCGTCGCGCGGCACGACCTGGTCGCGTCGTCGCGCCGACCGCGAGGATCGACGCCTGCGGCGGGTTCAGCACGGCGACGAACTGGTCGACGGCGAACATGCCGAGGTTCGAGATCGTGAACGTCCCGCCGTCGAGATCCTCGGCGCGCAGCTTGCCGTCGCGCGCGCGGGAGACGACATCGCCGCGCGCCTCGGCGATCTGCGCAAGCGTCAGCCGCTCGGCGGCGCGAACGACGGGAACGACGAGGCCTTGCGGCGCGGCGACGGCGATGCCGACGTCGGCGCTCGGGAACGCGAGCAGCGCGTCCTCGGTGAACTGGACGTTCATGTCCGGGTGCCGCATCAGTGCCTGCGCCGACACCCTGATGAGCAGGTCGGTGACGGTGACGCGGACGTCGGGATCGAGCTCGCGGCGCTTCGCGATGACGTCGTTCGCGCGCGTCATGTCGGCCGAGACGGTGAGCGTGAACGCCGGCACCGTCCACGCCTGCGTGAGGCGGCGCGCGATCGTCTTGCGGACGTTCGAGAGCGGCCGCGACTCCACCGCGCCCGACGAGACGGGCGTCGGCGCAACCGCTGCGACGGGCTCGGCAGCAGTCCGCTGCACGTCCTCCGCGACGATGCGCCCCTCGGGACCCGTGCCGCGCAGGCTCGCGAGGTCGATGCCGCGCTCGCGCGCGAGTCGCCGTGCGAGCGGCGAAGCCTTGATCCGCCCGTTCGACGTCGGCTGGGAGACGCGCTCGGGCTCCTTCGGCGCCGGCGCCGGCGCCGCCTCGGCCTCCGTCGGAGCCGCAGGCGCGGGGGCCGCCTCGACGGCGACGGTCTCGCCCTCGGCGCCGATGAAGCCGATCGTCCGGCCCACCTCCACCTCGCCGGTGGGGATCGCGATCTTCAGGAGGACGCCGGCGGCCTCGGCCTCGACCTCCTGCGTCACCTTGTCGGTGTCGAGCTCGTACAGCGGCTCGCCCTTCGCCACCTGCTCGCCCTCGGACTTGAGCCAGCGGACGATCGTCCCCGACTCCATGCCCTGCCCGAGCCGCGGCAGCTTGACCTCAGTCGCCATGACCGACGGTCCTCTTGATCGCCGCGAGCACGTCGTCGGCGTGCGGGACGACGAACTGCTCCATGACGGGCGCGAACGGCAGCGGCGCGAACTTCGCGCCGACGCGCTCGATCGGCGCGTCGAGCCAGTCGAACGCCTGGTACTGGAGCACGGAGGCGACCTCGGCGCCGAAGCCCATGCGCGTCACGGCCTCGTGCGCGACGACGGCGCGGTTCGTCTTCTTCACGGAGGCAACGAGCGTCTCCTCGTCGAGCGGCTGGAGCGTGCGCGGGTCGACGACCTCGACCGAGACGCCCTCCTTCTCGGCCTCCTCGGCCGCCTTCAGCGACTCGTGCACGAGGCGCCCCGTCGCGATGACGGTCACGTCCTCTCCCTCGCGATGGATCCGCGCCTTCCCGATCGGGATCGGCTCGATCTTCTCGGGGACGTTGCCCTTGATGCCGTAGAGCGTGCGGTGCTCGAAGAAGACGACGGGGTTGTCGTCGTAGATCGCCGACCAGAGCAGGCCGCGCACGTCCTCCGGCGTCGAGGCGAACACGACCTTGAGGCCGGGGATGTGCACGAACCACGCCTCGAGCTGCTGCGCGTGCTGCGCGCCCGGCGACCAGCCGGCGCCGCCCTGCGTGCGGAAGACGACGGGGACCGTCAGCTGCCCGCCCGACATGTAGCGGAGCTTCGCCGCCTGGTTCACGACCTGCTCGGCGGCGAGCGTCATGAAGTCCTCGTACATGATCTCCGCGACGGGGCGCATGCCCTGCATCGCGGCGCCGATCGCCGCGCCGGCGAGCGCCATCTCGGAGATCGGCGTGTTGCGCACGCGCTCCGGGCCGAACTCGTCGAGCATCCCGTGCGTGACGCCCATCGAGCCGCCCATCTCGGCGATGTCCTCGCCCATGATGAACACGCCGTCGTCCTCGCGCATCGCGGTCGCGAGCGCGTCGCGGACGGCTTCGCGGTAGGAGAGCTCAGGCATAGACGTTCTTGAGGGCGTCTTCCGGCGCCGGGTCGGTGCCGCTCTTCGCGAACTCGACGGACGCCTCGACGATCTCCGTCACCTCGGCGTCCAGCTCCTCGAAATCCTCGTCGGAGAGACCGAGCTTCGCGCGCAGCATCGTGATCGGATCGCGCGTCTCGGCGAGCTTCCGCGCCTCGTCCTTGTCCCGGTAGACCTGCGGGTCGCCGATGTAGTGGCCGTGCAGCCGGACGCAGTCGAGGTGCACGAACACGGGGCCCTTCCCCGAGCGCGCGTACTCGAGCGCCTGGCGCGCGGTCTTGTAGACCGCCTCGACGTCCTGGCCGTCGCACTTCACGGCCTTCATCCCGAACGCCTTCGCGCGATCGGAGAGGTCGCGGATCGGCGAGTGCTGCGACTCCGGCGTCGATTCCGCCCACTTGTTGTCCTCGAGCACGAAGAGCGCGGGGACCTTCCAGAGCTGCGCGAGGTTGAGCGCTTCGTGGAACGTGCCGATGTTCGTCGCGCCGTCGCCGAAGAACGCGACCGCGACGCGCGGCTCGCCGCGCATCTGGAACGCGAGCGCCGCGCCGGTGACGTGCGGGAGGCCGCCGCCGATGACGGCGTTCGCACCCATGTTCCCGCGCTCGACGTCGAAGAGATGCATCGAGCCGCCGTAGCCGTGCGAGCAGCCCTCGGCCTTGCCGTACAGCTCGGCCATGAGCTCGTTCGGGTGCGTCCCCTTCGCGAGCGTGTGCCCGTGCGCGCGGTGCGTCGAGGCGATGACGTCCCCGTCCTCGAGCGCGCGGCACACGCCGACCGCCGACGCCTCCTGGCCGATGGCGACGTGGAGGAAGCCGGGGAGCTCGCCGGCGCGGAAGCGGTCCTCGACCTTTTCCTCGAAGCGGCGGATGAGGAGCATCTCGCGGAGAACGTCGCGGAGGTCGCTCTCGGGCAGCGTTTTCTTGCTTTCGACCTTGGCCACGGCCGGAGTGTACGGTTCGCGCGATGAGCCTCGCAGAGCAGTGGGACGCGGTCGAAAACGGTCTGGATCCGAGGTGGCGAGACGCGCGCCTCACGTTCACGCTCGACGACGAGACGCGCGCCGAGCGCGCACTCGCGCTGCTCGGGCCGACGGGACCGGGACGCACCGGGCGCGACGTCCGCTTCTCCGTCACACGCACCGGGAGCGGGATCGGACCCGAAGCGATCAAACGACTCGTGCGGCGTATCGACGAGGAAGGGATCACCGGCACGCTCATGCTCGTCGCGAGCGGCGACGCGCCGCCGGAGCCCGAGCTCTCGCGGGCGACGCTCGCAGCGGCATGGGACGCGGCGCTCGCAGCGCTCCCGTCCGACTGGTCCGACCTGCTGTGCGAGCTCGAGCTGACGTCGAGCGACCACATCGACACGGCAGCGCTCCTCCTCGGGCCGGTGAACCCGTTGCAGACGGGCGCCGCCAAGCCGGGCTTCCGATTCCGCGTCGCGCACACGTTCGGGTACGGCGCATCCGCGGGCATGGTGGGCCGCTGCCTTCGGCGCCTCGACGATCGCGGCATCCCCGGCGAGCTGCGTGTGCTCCGCGCGCTCTCCGACACGCACCCGGTCGGGACGCAGGGCCCCGTCTGGTACGTCGGCGGCAAGACGACCTGAGCAGATGCCCGATCCGGTCTCTTGGCTGCTGATCCAGCCAGGCTGGCCCGTCTACGACAGGTACGGCGACGAGATCGGAACGGTGGAGAAGGTCGTCGGCGACCCGGCGATAGACATCTTCGACGGGCTCATGGTCAAGACGCACCGTTCCCACCAGGTGCACTACCTACCGTGCGAGGTCGTCGCGAGCATCGCCGTGCAAGAGGTGCGACTCTCGATCCGGGGAGACGACGTGCCGCCGATCAGGGACCTCCGTGCGGGATGATCGTCCCGCTAGGGTGCACATCGGCCGATTACCGCCCGTCTCCGGCGGAAAGGATGAGCAGATGAACGCGACCCAGGGGCTCTCAGGCGCCGCACGCCGTGTCGCCGACCACGCGCGCTCGCTCGTCAAGCTCGAGCTCGAGCTCGCGGCGTCCGAGATCAAGCAGAAGCTCACCGCGCTCGCGGCCGGCATCGGCCTCGTCGCCGCCGCTGCGGTGTTCGTCCTCTTCGCGCTCGCGTTCGGCCTCGCCGCGATCGGGGCGGCGGTGGCCACGACGATGCCGGTCTGGGCGGCGATGCTCGTCGTCTTCGGGGCCCTGTTCGCCGTCGCGGCGCTCCTCGGCGCGGTCGGGATCGCCCTGCTGAAGAAGGGAGCGCCGCCCGTGCCGCGTCAGGCGCTCGAAGAAGCGAAGCTCACGGCGGAGGCGTTGCGCAATGGCCACCAAGACTGAGATCCGCAAGGAGCTCGCCGGCGAGCGCGAGCAGCTGAGCGATGCGGTCGCCGAGCTCCGCGGCGAGCTCGGCCAGGCGGCCGAGCGCGGGAAGCGCGTCGGCCTCGCCGTCGCCGCCGCAGGCGGCCTCGCCACGGCGGCGAAGGTCGTGCTCCGGCTACGGCGCCGGAACTAGGCAACTACGGACCGAAAGGGGACCCGATGGCGAAGCTGACGGACAAGCAGGCCGAGCTCTTCCGAGGGCGCAACTGGGCGACGGTGACGACGCTGCGCGCCGACGGCAGCCCGCACTCGACGCCGGTGTGGATCGACACCGACGGCGAGAACGTCGTCTTCAACACCGTGATCGGGCGCGCGAAGGAGCGGCATCTCCGTCGCGACCCGCGGGTCTCGGTCGTCGTGCTGCCCGCCGAGGACCAGCAGTCGGGCTACGTCTCGGTGACCGGCACCGCGGAGATCACCGCGGAGGGAGCGCTCGAGCACATCGACAAGATGGCGAAGAAGTACGTCGACCTCGACAAGTACCCGTGGCACCAGCCCGGAGACGAGCGCGTCATCGTGACGATCAAGCCCGAGCGGATCGACGCGTACGGCCTCTAGACCCGGCGCTACTTCTTCTTCTTGTGCTTCGGCTTGGGCTTCGGCTTGGCCTTGTGCTTCGGCGTCGTCGACGTGGTGGTCGTCGTGGTCGCCGCCGCTCCACCGACCGTGAAGCTGCCCTTCATCGTCGGGTGCGCGTCGCAGATGTACTGGTAGGTGCCGGCGACGAGCGTCACCGTGAACGTCTGGTCGCCGGTGTCCCCGATCGAGGTCGAGACGTCGACGCCGCCCGGGCCGAAGAGATGGAAGTTGTGGATGGACGAGTGGTCGTGCACGACGAGCGTGTACGTGCCCGGGTCGAGGTTGCGGACGGGGCTGCCGTCGGCGTTGTGCAGCGAGATGGTGAAGCTGTCGCCGTTGCCGACGTCGCCCGTCAGGGTCGGATTGTCGGCGCGCGCCCCGGCGGCAAAGCCGGCCGCGACCACGAGGGAGAGGAGGACGAGGAAGGTACGCATGCTCGGTGTACTTCTCCACGCCCCGAGCGGATTGGTCAAGCGCGGAGCTCGGCGCCGTGTCGCTCGCCGAGCAGGGCGACGATGCGGCCGCGCAGCTCCGTCGCATCCTCGTCCGTCAGCGTGCGGTCGGTCGCGCCGAAGGCGACGCGGAAGGCGAGCGAGCGCTTCCCCGCGCCGATCTGCTCGCCGCGGTACTCGTCGAAGACCTTCACCTCGCGCAGCTGCGGGCCGGCCGCTTCGCGCATCGCGGCCGCGAGTGCCGCCGCCGGCACGTCCTCGTCGACGACGAAGGCGAGATCCTGGAGCACCGACGGGAACGTGATGACGTCCTCGTAGAGCACGCGCTCGGGCATCGCCGCCGCGAGCTCGGCGAGATCGAGCTCGAACGCCGCCCAGCCGGTCGCGACCCCCGGATGGACCTCGCCGATCCAGCCCTGCGGCAGGCGCGCAGTCTTGCCGGGATGGAGCAGCGGATGCGAGCCGCGCTCGACGGATGCCTCGATCTTCAGCGCCTCGAGCAGCGTGTCGACGACGCCCTTTGCGTCGGCGTAGACGCCCTCGAGGACACCGGCGACGCGCAGATGCTCGTCCGGCAGTTGCTCGCCCGTGGGCAGGTAGACGTGCGCGATCTCGAACAGGGCGACGCCCTCGTTCCCCACCGACCGGTTCCGCTCGGCGGCGGCGAGCAGGCTCGGGAGCAGCGTCGTGCGCAGGATCGACTGGTCGCTCGAGAGCGGGTTGGGCAGACGCAGCGCGTCGCGGTCGGGGTCTGCGCCGACGAGGCTCGGCGTGTACGCCTCCGAGAGGCCGCAGCCGGCGAGCACGTCCTCGACCGTTCGCCGCAGCTGCTGCTCGTGGGTGAGGCGGCCGATCGCCTCCCGGCGGGGCGGCAACGTGAACGGGACGTCGTCGAGGACGAAGCGCGCGACCTCCTCGATGAGGTCGGCCTCGCGCGTCACGTCGCGTGCGCGCCACGTCGGCACCGTCACGGTGTCGCCGTCGACGTCGAACTGGAGCCGGCGCAGGATACCGTGCTGCTCCTCGACGGGGACGTCCAGCCCGAGCAAGGCGTTCGTGCGCTCCGGCCGAAGGTCGACGCGCGGCCGCTCCGGCAGGGCGGCGTGCGCGTCGGTCTCGCCCACCCAGCGGGCGCCGGACGTCTCCACGATGAGCTGCGTCGCGAGCCGGGCCGCATGCTCGGCGAGGTGCGGGTCGACGCCCTTCTCCCACCGGTTCGACCCCTCCGTCCGCAGCGCGAGCCGCTCGGACGTGTGGAGGATCGCGATCGGCTCGAAGTTCGCCGCCTCGAGGAGGATGCTCGTCGTCGAGTCGGCGATCTCGGTCTCCGCGCCGCCCATGATCGCGGCGAGCGCGATTGCCCGCTCGCCGTCCTTGATCACCATGTCGCGGTGGTCGAGGCGCCGGAGCGTGCCGTCGAGCGTGCGGATCTCCTCGCCGTCGCGCGCGCGGCGGACGCCGACCATGCCGCCCGCGAGCGTGTCGTAGTCGAACGCGTGCAGCGGGCTCCCGAGGGCGAGCATGACGTAGTTCGTCACGTCGACGACGTTCGAGATCGGGCGCATCCCGGCTGCGAGCACGCGCGCCTTGAGCCAGACCGGCGAGGTGCCGATGGCGACGTCGCGGAAGAGGCGGGCCAGGTAGCGCGGGCATCCCTCCCAGTCCTCGACGTCGACCCGTACCTCCTCGTCGCCCGCACGCGGCGGGTCGACACCGGGCCACGGCGCGAGCGGCACGTCGAAGAGCGCGGCCACCTCCCGTGCGAGCCCGTAGATCGAGAGCAGGTCGGGACGGTTCGGCGTCGTCTCGATCTCGAGCACGTCGTCGACGAGCGGCAGCACCTCCGCGAGCGGCGTTCCCGGCTCGAGGTCGTCGGCGAGCAGCATGATCCCGGCGTGGTCGGTGCCGAGGTCGACCTCGTCCTCGGCGAGGATCATCCCCTCCGACATCTGCCCGCGCAGCTCGCGGCGCTCGAGCGTGAGCCCGTTCGGGAGCGTCGCTCCCGGAAGGGCGACCGCGACGGTCGCGCCGGCGCCGAAGTTCCAGGCGCCGCAGACGATCTGCTGCTCCTTGCCGCCGACGTCGACGACGCACAGCTGCAGCCGGTCCGCGTTCGGGTGCTTCTCGGCCGAGAGCACCTTGCCGACGCGGAAGAGGTCGAGGTCGCCGGGGACTCCGCGCCGGACGATCCGCTCGACCTCGCACGTCGAGACGGACAGGCGCGCGGCGATCGTCTCCACCGGGACGTCCGGGTTCGCGTACTCGCGCAGCCAGCTGAGCGGGACCTTCAAAACTGCTCCAGGAAGCGGAGGTCGTTCGCCCAGAGGTCGCGGATGTCGGGCAGCTCGTGGCGGAGGATGGCCATCCGCTCGAGGCCCCAGCCGAACGCGAACCCGGACACCTCCTCCGGGTCGTAGCCGACGAAGCGGAGGACGTTCGGGTCGACCATCCCCGAGCCGCCGATCTCGATCCAGCCGGAGTGCTTGCAGAGCGAGCAGCCGGCGCCGTCGCACCGGAAGCACGAGACCGCGACCTGGAGCGACGGCTCGGTGAAGGGGAAGAAATCGGTCGTGAAGCGCGCACGCCGGTCGGCGCCGAAGAGCCCGCGCAACAGCTGCAGCAGCGTGCCCTTCAGGTCGGCGAGCGTGATGCCGCGATCGACGACGAGGCCCTCGACCTGATGGAAGAACGGGGAGTGCGTCGCGTCGGCGGTGTCCCGCCGGTACGTGCGGCCGAGCGAGACCATGTAGATGGGCGGCTCCTTGGCCTCCATCGAATGGATCTGCGACGGCGACGTCTCGGTGCGCAGCAGCGTGTCCTCGCCGATGTAGAAGGAATGGAGCGGCGAGCGGGTGATGTGGTTCGGCGCCATGTTGAGCGCGTCGAACAGGTAGTGCGCCGTCTCCACCTCGCGGCCGTCGACGATCTCGTACCCCATGCCGAGGAAGAGGTCCTCGACCTCGCGCCGCACCTGCGTGATGAGGTGGAGATGGCCGCGCGGGTGCGGCGTGCCCGGGAGGGTGACGTCGACGCGGTCCTCCGCGATCGAGCGGTCGAGCTCGGCCCGCTCGAGCTGCCGCCTCGCGCTCGGCGACCGCGCCCTCGACGGCTTCGCGTGCGGCGTTCAGGGCCATCCCCGACTCGCGGTCGCGCACTTCGCGGAGGGCGAGCTTCAGCTCGCTCTTGCGTCCGAGGTAGCGCACGCGGGCGTCGTCGAGCTCCGCGAGCGTGGACGCGGCGCCGATCGCGGCGAGCGCCTCCTGCTGGAGTGCCTGCGGGTCCACGGCGGCGACTGTATCTATACGCCGTGAGCCATTACGACACGATCGCCCGGCTGTACGACGCGTGGAGCACGAGCGTCGTCGAGGACATCTCCTTCTACGTCGAGGAGGCGCTCGCGTCGGGCGGGCCGGTCGTCGAGCTCGGCGTCGGCACCGGCCGGATCGCGATCCCGACGGCGGCCGCCGGCATCCACGTCGTCGGCGTCGACTCGTCCATCGAGATGCTCGCGGTCTGCACCGAGCAGGCGCAGGCGGCGGGGGTGGCCGACCGGCTCGATCTGCGCCTCGGCGACCTCCGCCGGCCGCCGGTGGCCGAGCGCGTGCCCCTCGTCACGTGTCCGTTCCGGGCGTATCTGCACCTCGCCTCCGACGCCGAGCGGCTCGAAGCGCTCCGCGCGGCGCACGAGCTCCTCCTCCCCGGCGGCAAGTTCGTCTTCGACGTCTTCGCCCCCTCTCCGGAGGACGTCGCGGAGACACACGGCCTCTGGCTCGAGCGCGAGCCCGGCATCTTCGAACGCGCGGACTGGGATCTCGAACAGCAGACGCTGACGTTGTCGGTGCGCGGCGAGCGCGGCGCGTCGTCGATGACGCTGTGGTGGCTCGAGCCGCAACGGTGGCAAGCACTGCTCGCGGAAGCGGGCTTCGACGTCGAAGCGTGTTACGGCTGGTTCGACCGGCGACCGTTCACGAACGGCGAAGACACCGTGTGGATCGGTCGTCGCAAGTGATGTCTGCAAATTGCGGACAATTCGATGTGGTGACCCCTTGACCGCGAAGTGGTGAATCCATAGTTTCCTTCTTGCGCCGACCACGGAGCGCGACTAGGTCGAAACCCCGACCAAGCGGTTGTACGAGGAGGGGGCAACCCCGAGGCGGAAGGCCGGTTGGACGAGGTAGACGAAAGCGCTACCGGGTCGGCGAATCTTTGGTCCGGCCCCTGGGCAACTGGGGGCCGGGCCTTTTTTTATGGCGCGTTTCGACGCGCCAGCTCGTAGAGCGCGACCGTTCCCGCCATCGCGACGTTGAGCGACTCCGCGTCGCCTGCGATCGGGATCGTCGCCCTCGCGTCGCAGCGCGCGAGCACGTCTTCCGGAAGCCCCTCGCGCTCGGCGCCGAGCACGAGCACGACCTCGCCGGAGAGATCGACGTCCGCGAGCGGCTCGCCGCCGTGCGAGACGAGCGCGACGCGCCGTCCCGCCGGTTCGTCGAACTCGGCGACCGGCACGCGGAAGATCGAGCCCATCGACGCGCGCAGCGCCTTCGGCCCCGTGGGGTCGGCACAGCCGGCAGAGAGCGCGACGCCCGCGCCGAACGCGTCTGCCGCTCGGATGAGCGTGCCGACGTTCCCGGGATCGGCGACGTGCCACAGGGCGAGCGTCACCGGCCGCGTCCCCCGCGGCAGGTCGTCGCGCCGGTAGACGGCGATCACGCGCGGCGGGTGCGCGAGCGCCGAGACCTCGGCGAGAAGCGGCGGCTCGACGTCCTCGCCCGCCACGAGCCGGTCCACCGGCTCGACGCCGGCCGCGTCGACGAGATCCTCTCCCTCGACGACGAAGAGGCCGAGCTTGTCGCGCCAGCTCCGGTCGCGGAGCTTGCGGACGAGCTTCAGCCTCTCGTTGTCGCGAGAAGTGATCAGGCTTCCAGCGCGGCCTTCGCCTGCGTGGCGATCGCCTCGAACGCGGCCGGGTCGCTGACCGCGAGGTCGGCGAGCACCTTGCGGTCGAGCTCGATGCCGGCCTTCGTGCACCCGTTGACGAACTGGTTGTACGACAGGCCGTGCGAGCGGGCCGCAGCGTTGATCCGCGTGATCCAGAGACGGCGGAACATCCGCTTCCGGTTCTTCCGGTCGCGGTAGGCGTAGACCAGCGAGTGGTCGACCTGCTCCTTGGCGTAGCGGTAGTGGGAGTTGTTGAACCCCCAGTAGCCCTTCGCCTGCTCGAGGACCTTGCGGCGCTTCTTCTGCGCGTGGACGGATCTCTTGACTCTCGGCATGGCTAGCGAATCCCCAACATCTTCTTCAGGGCGCTCCGGTCGGCGGACGTGACCTCGATCTCCTTGCGGAACGCGCGCTTACGCTTCGACGACTTCTTCTCCAACTTGTGGGCTCGCATCGTCGGCCGGCGCAGGATCTTGCCCGTCCCCGTCACCTTGAACCGCTTCGTCGCTGCTCTCCGCGTTTTCGTCTTCGGCATCTCGTTTCACTCCTGCATTCTTCGTTGGGCCCAGCAGCATCACCATGTTGCGTCCGTCCAGGAGCGGCTGGGACTCGATCGCCCCGATCTCCTTGACGTCCTCGGCGAGGCGGAGGAGCAGGTCGCGACCGCGTTCCGGATGGGTCGTCTCGCGACCGCGGAACATGATCGTCACCTTGACCTTCGCGCGCTGGTTCAGAAACCGCTCGACGTGCCCCTTCTTGGTGTTGTAGTCGTGGATCCCGATCTTCGGGCGGAGCTTGATCTCCTTGACCTGGATCTGGCTCTGGTGCTTCCGAGCCTGCTTCGCCTTCTGTTCCTGCTCGTACTTGTACTTCCCGTAGTCCATGACCTTCGCGACCGGCGGGTCGGCCTGCGCCGCCACCTCGACGAGGTCGAGGTTCTTCGCATAGGCGTACTCGCGGGCCTCGTCGGAGGTCTTGATCCCGAGCTGAGCTCCGTCGTCGTCGATCAGACGGACCCGGGGGACCCTGATGGCGTCGTTGATCCGCGTCGTGTCCCGGTTGCTGGGACGGACGGGCTCGATCGGCCGGCGCCTGGGCCTCAAAGGCAGATCACCAAGTGGGGCTTACTCCTCCTAAATTCGATTGCAGAAAAAGCAAAAGCCGCTGCACGCAGCGGCCCGATCCTCGTCGCTTCCGACTCGGTTGAACCCCACGCGGGCTCTCGGCCCGGGAGGTGAGGAACGGGTCCGCTCCTGCTTCTCAGAGCTCAAAGGGTAGCAAGCTTCGTGACGAGATCCGCAAGGCTGAGGGTCTGCTGGGCCCCGCCGCGCTCCCGAACGGCCAGGCTCTCCTCGCTCTCGCGGTCGCCGTAGACGACGACGATCGGGATCTTCTGCATCTCGGCGTCCCGGATGCGCTTGCCGATCGTCTCGGTCGGCTCGTCCACCTCCGCGCGGTACCCGGCCTCGCGCAGGCGGAGCGCGATTCCTTGCCCCCCGTCGTGGTGAGCCTCGCCGACGGGGAGGACCCGCACCTGTACCGGGGCGAGCCAGAACGGGAAGGCGCCCGCGTAGTGCTCGATGAGGATGCCGATGAAGCGCTCGAACGACCCGAAGAGGGCGCGGTGGATGACGAAGACCGGATGCTCGCGGTTGTCCGGCCCCATGTACGTGAGCCCGAAGCGGGCCGGCATCTGCCGGTCGAGCTGGATCGTGCCGAGCTGCCACGAGCGGCCCAGGACGTCGGTGATATGCAGGTCGATCTTCGGCCCGTAGAAGGAGCCTTCTCCCTCACCGACGACGAAGGGGATCTCGTTGCGCACGAGAGCCGCCTCGAGCTCCCCCTCCGAGAAGTCCCACTCCTCGTCGGTGCCGAGCTTGTTCTCCGGCCGCGTCGAGAACTCCGCCCGCGGCTCGAGCCCGAACAGCCCCATGAGGAATCGGAGGTAGTCGACGCAGGCGTCCAACTCCGCGGGGATCTGCTCCCGGGTACAGAAGATGTGGGCATCGTCCTGGGTCACGTGGCGCACGCGCGTCAGCCCGTGCAGGGCGCCGGCGAGCTCGTTCCGGTGGAGCGGCGCCGCCTCCGCGTACCGGATCGGCAGATCGCGGTAGCTGCGGAGCGCACTGCCGAACAGGAGCATGTGCCCCGGGCAGTTCATGGGCTTGATCCCGTAGACCTGCTCGTTCTCGAGCGGGATCAGGAACATGTTCTCCCGGAACTTCTCCCAGTGGCCCGAAATCTCCCAGAGGCCCTTGTCGTAAATGAGGGGCGTCTTCACCTCGAGATAGCCGCGCTGCGCGTTCTCGCGCCGGCGGACGCCCTCGAGCGTATTGAAGATCGTCATCCCCTTCGGGTGCCAGAACGGCGAGCCCGGTGAGTGCTCGTCGAAGTGGAACAGGTCGAGCTGAGAGCCGAGCCGGCGGTGGTCGCGCTTGCGCGCCTCCTCCAACTGCTCGAGGTACGCGTCGAGATCCTTCTGCTCGTAGAACGCAGTGCCGTAGATACGGGTGAGCTGCTGCTTCGTCGAGTCCCCGCGCCAGTACGCGCCGGCGAGCCCCGTGAGCTTCAACGCCTTGATCGGCTTCGAGCTCTGGAGGTGCGGGCCGCGGCAGAGGTCGGTGAAGTCGCCCTGCGTGTACAACGAGATGTCGCCCTCGGCGGTGTCGACGAGCTCGACCTTGTACGGCTCGCCCTCCGCCGCGAAGCGCTTCTTCGCCTCGTCGCGCGAGATCTCCTCGCGCGACCACTCGCGTCCCTCCGCGAGCTCGCGGTCGATCTCCGCCTCGATCTTCTCGAGATCCTCCTCGCGGATCGGCTCCGGGAACTCGAAGTCGTAGTAGAAGCCGTTCTCGATCGGCGGGCCGATCGCGATCTTCACGCCCGGGTACAGGCGGCGGACCGCTTCCGCGAGCAGGTGCGCGGACGAATGGCGGAGGACGTACAGGGCGTCGGGGTCCTTCGTGTCGCGCGTCGTGAGGAACTGGACGCGCGCGCCGTCCTCGAGCGGGAGGCGCACGTCCTGCACGCGTCCGTCCGTGCGGACGAGCACCGCCTGCTCGGCGAGCTTCGGCCCGATGGCGCGCGCGGCGTCTAGTCCGGTGGCGCCGTCGGGGAGCTCGAGCTCTGCGTTGTCGGGAAGAACGATCTTCATGAACGACGTCAAGGATATGCGCACGTCGGCGAACGCGATCACCTATCCGGTCCGCATTCGCCGCGCGTCGAGTTTCTCGTTTGCAATCGCGATTTCACGGGGACGTATCTCCGTCG
This sequence comes from uncultured Actinomycetes bacterium, assembly GCA_963802685.1. Taxonomy (GTDB): domain Bacteria; phylum Actinomycetota; class Thermoleophilia; order Gaiellales; family Gaiellaceae; genus Palsa-739. The sequence goes on along the minus strand of CAWDJG010000005.1, from coordinate 215,613 downwards.
AGATGAGACATACCGTTCTCGAACGCCGCGTCGGAACGGCTCGACGCACGCACGATCGAAGAGGTACGCAATGCGCATCCGAATCGTCGTTCGAGCGGCCGTTGCGACGTGTGTAACCCCGACGGAAAGCTTCGGCGTCGCCGAAAGAATTTCCATCTAGCGAAGGAAATCGCGATGTTGATGATGAAAACGTCCGATGCACGGCGCATACTGCGCACTGTCGTTGCCACCGAACTCGCCCAATAGGAGGAGGCAGATGGCGACAAGAAAGAGAACGGCGACAAAGCGGACGGCCGCGAAGCGGTCCACCGCGAAGCGCCGCCCTGCCGCGAAGCGGACAACCGCGAAGCGGACCACAGCCAAGCGGACGACCGCGAAGCGGGCTCCGGCGAAGCGGAAGACCGCTGCGAAGCGGAAGACCGCTGCGAAGAGGGCTCCGGCAAAGCGGAAGACCGCTGCGAAGCGGAAGACCGCTGCGAAGCGCGCCCCCGCGAAGCGGAAGACCGCTGCGAAGCGGAAGACCGCCGCGAAGCGGGCACCGGCGAAGCGGAAGACCGCTGCGAAGCGGAAGACCGCTGCGAAGCGGGCACCGGCGAAGCGGAAGACCGCTGCGAAGCGGACGACCGCCAAGCGGGCCCCTGCGAAGCGGAAGACCGCGGCGAAGCGCCGCCCGGCGGCGAAGCGAACAACCGGTCGTCGCACCGGACGGAAGAGCTGAGGCCGTACCGGCGTCCGTACGACATGCACCATCCGTCGCACGGGCGCGGCCCAGTCTTCGCCGTTCCCCACGCGTGACGAGTCGGACGAAGTAGCTCCGACTCGAAGTGAAAGCGTGCCGGGAGGGCCCGAGAGGGCCCTCCCGCTCTTTTTGCTGATAGAAAGAAAGGGGCGCGGGCGGCGCTCCTAGGATCAGACGTGTCAGGGGTCGCCACGCACAAGGGGTCGTTCGGCATCGCTCAGGCTGAGCGTCTGCTGTGGCGTGCCGGCTTCGGCCCGCGCGACGGCGAGGCCGAAGCGCTCGCGAAGCTCGGCCTCGACGGCGCCGTCCACGCACTGACGTATCCCGGCGACGAGAAGCTCGTCGGGAAGAGCCCGCGCGACGAGAAGGGCCGTCCGCTCGCGCCGTACGACGCGTGGGGCCACGACCACCTGTGGTGGCTCGACCGCATGGTGCGCACGTCGCGCCCGCTCGTCGAGCGCATGGCGCTCATCTGGCACGACTGGTTCGCGACGTCGAACCAGGGCGTCGACTCGCAGCGGCTCATGCTGAACCAGAACCAGCTCTTCCGCTCCCGGGGCCTCGGGTCGTTCCACGACCTTCTCGTCGACGTTACGAAGGACCCGGCGATGCTCCTGTGGCTCAACGGCAGCGACAACTCGAAGTGGTCGCCGAACGAGAACTACGCGCGCGAGATGATGGAGCTCTTCACCCTCGGCGCGGGCCGCGGCTACGGCGAGCAGGACGTCCGCCAGAACGCGCGGGCGCTCACCGGCTTCCGCAACGACTGGAAGCCCGGCCGCGGCGACGTCAACTTCCGCTTCGACCCGAAGTACCACGACACCGGCACGAAGACGATCTTCCGCCGGCGCGGCACGTGGACCTGGAAGGACTCCTGCCGGCTCTGCGTCACACACCCCGACCATCCGTCCTTCTTCGTGCAGAAGCTCTGGAGCTACTTCGTGCCGACGAAGCCGGATGCGGCCACGGCGCACGCGCTGCAGCAGCTCTACGTACAGAGCACGTACGCGGTGCGGCCGGTCGTCGCGGCGATCCTCCGCCACCCCGCGCTCTACGACGGCCCGCGGATGGTCAAGTCGCCGGTGCTGTACACGGCGGGCCTGCTGCGGCGCATCGGCCGGCCGATCGATTCGACCGCGTGGACGTGGCTCGACTCGATGGCCGGGCAGCAGCTCTTCTATCCGCCGAACGTCGGCGGCTGGGACGACACGCGCTGGCTCGACACGGCGACGTGGCGCGGGCGCTGGTGGATCGCGCAGTACGCCCTCGAGCCGTACGCGCTCGACCCCGGCAAGCCGAACCAGCCGTACGACGCCGACAAGCTCCTGCACGCCGCGCTCGGGTTCTGGCGCAACCCGCCCGTCGCGGCCGCCTCGATGGGAGCGCTGCAGACGTTCGCGCGAAACGCGCTCTCCGATGCGCACGGGCAGAAGTGGAAGCAGCAGCAGTACCCGCCGATGGTGGCGAACGCGCTCCGCCATCTCATCGCGGTCTCGCCGGAGATGCAGGCGGCATGACGGACTGCCTCCATTGCGACGGGCTGTCGCGCTCGCGCATGCTCCACCGCGCGATCGCGGAAGCGGGTCGCGGACTGCCGGCGATCGAGCCCGGCATGCCGACACCGGCGGGAACGGGGCTCTCGCGCCGCACCTTCCTCGCCCGCGGGCTCGGCGCCGCGCTCGCCGTCTACGGCGGCTCGCGTCTCGGGCTCTCCGCGTTCGAGGAGGGCATCGCCGCTGCGGCGTCGGCGACACCGGGCCAGGTGCTCGTGTCGGTGTTCCTCGAAGGCGGCGCGGACGGGCTGTCGATCCTCTCGCCGCAGGGCGACCCGTTGTACCGGAAGCTCCGGCCCGAAGCTCGCGCTCTCCGGCGGGACCCCGCTCGCCGAGGACAACCGCCTCTTCTGGCATCCGGCGGTCGGCGGGATCGCGCAGCTGTACGGCGAGCAGAAGGTGACCGTGCTGCCGGCGGTCGGTTACACGCATCCCGACCAGTCGCACTTCACCTCGCGGCACTACTGGGAGGTCGGCGCGACCGACACGCAGCTGAACACGGGCTGGCTCGGCCGCTACCTCGACGTCGTCGGCTCGCCGGACAATCCGCTCCAGGGCGTCTCGCTCGACGACACGCTCGCGCCGGCCCTCGCGACCGCGAAGATGCCGGTCGCGTCGATCTCGGCTCCCGACCAGTACGACTTCTACTCGAACCGTGTCTGGGGCGAGGTCGAGCAGCGGATGCTCGAGTCGATCGGCCTCTTCGGCTCGCAGCCGGCCGACGCGGCGCTGCGCACCGCGGGCGGCGTGTCGCACCAGGTCGACCGGCTCCGCAACCAGCTGCTGCCGTTCCGGTCGCAGGACGGGAAGCCGGGCTTCCACGAGCCCGGTGACGTATCCGACGTCCGACGACGCGTTCCCGAACAAGCTCGCCGGGCTCGCGGCGATGATCGCCGCCGGGCTGCCGCTGCGCGTCGTCGCGTTGTCGGCGCCGGGCGAGTACGACACGCACTCGGGCGAGCCGCAGGCGCTGAGCGACGGCCTGCAGCTGACGGCGGACTCGCTGCTCGCGTTCCAGCGCGACCTCGAGGCGCGCGGCATCGCCGACCGCGTCCTCGTCCACGTGTGGTCGGAGTTCGGCCGCCGCGCGGAGGAGAACGGCGACGAAGGCACCGACCACGGCGCGGCCGGCACCGGCTTCCTCATCGGGACGCGCGCGAGCGGGACGATGGTCGGCGAGTTCCCCGGGCTCCAGGACAAGACCGGCCTCGACGACGACGGCAACCTCGTCGAGACGGCCGACTTCCGCGGCGTCTACGCGGCGCTGCTCGAGCAGTGGTTCGACACCGACGCGGGCGCGGTCATTCCGGGCGCGTCCGCGTTCACACGGCCGACCCTCGTCAAGTCGTGATCGCGCTGCCCCCTCCCGCTCCGGCGCGCGTCCAGGTGGTCGCCCGCGAGTTCAGCTTCGCACTGTCGCGGCAGGTCGTCCACGCGGGCAAGGCGATCATCGAGCTCGCCAACGCCGGCGAGGACGCGCACGACCTCCGCATGCGCCGCATCGGCGGGACCCGCGTCTACGACTGGCCCGTCACGCAGGCGGGCGGAGTCGTCGACCGGGAGTACACGCTCCTCCCCGGTCGCTACATCCTGTACTGCAGCATCGCGAACCACCGAGCCCGCGGCATGTTCGCCGTCCTGCGCGTCCGGCGCTAGCGCGTGCGAACCGGGAAGGACCGGCGTTCCGGGCCGACGTACTCGGCCGACGGGCGGATGATCTTGTTGTCGGCGTGCTGCTCGAGCACGTGGGCGGCCTGGCCGGCGATGCGGCTCGCGGCGAAGAGCGGCGTGAAGAGATCCGTCGGGACGCCGAGGTACGTGTACACGGACGCGGAGTAGAGGTCGACGTTCGGGTAGAGCGCCTTCTCCTCGAACACCGTCCGCTCCGCCGCCTCGGTGATCGCGTACCAGTTGGGCTCGCCGGCGTCCTCGGAGAACTCGCGCGAGATCCGCTTGAGGATGGTCGCGCGCGGGTCGTATGCGCGATAGAGCGGATGGCCGAAGCCGTAGAGCTTCTCCTTCCGCTCGAGCATGCCGCGGACCTCGTCCGGCGTCCGCTCGGCCGAGCCGAACTTCGCGAAGAGCTTCATCGCCGCCTCGTTCGCGCCGCCGTGCAGTGGGCCGCTGAGCGCGGCGATCCCCGCCGTGATCGCGGCGTGGAGATCGGCGCCCGTGCCGGCGACGACGCGGGCGGCGAACGTCGACGCGTTCATCTCGTGCTCCGCGTGCAGGATCATCGCGACGTCGAACGCGCGCGCCGCCTGCTCGCTCGGCGCTTCGCCGTGCAGCATCGTCAGGAAGCTCTCGGCGTAGGAAAGGCTCGCGTCCGGATCGACCGGCTCGAGGCCCTGCCGGCGGCGCTGGTAGCGCCCGATGACGGTGGGCACCTGCGCGATGAGCCTCGCCGCCTTGTGCTGCTCCGCCTCGCGATCGTTGCCGCCGCGCTCGGGCGCCGTGAACGCGAGCGCGGAGACGGCGGTGCGGAGCATGTCCATCGGCAGTGCCTCCGCTGCCGAGCGGTCGACGATCGCCGCGACGTGCGCCGGGAGCTCACGCTCCGAGAGCCGCTCGCGGAACACGTCGAGCTCGTCCCCGGCCGGGAGCTCGCCGTACAGGAGGAGGTACGCGACCTCCTCGTACGTCGAGTGCTCGGCCAGCTCCGCGATGTCGTAGCCGCGGTACATGAGCACGCCCTCGTCGGGGTCGATCGACGAGACCGCCGACTGGGCGACGACGACGCCGGACAGCTGGACCGACTTCTTCGCGGGCATCGGCGGTGCACGATACCCGCGCTGCGCGGGTCAGTCGGCGGCCGGGAGCTCGATCCGGAAGATCGCGCCGCCGCCCTCGCCCGCCCGCGCGCTCACGGTGCCGCCGTGCGCACGCGCGACCGCCGCGACGATCGAGAGCCCGAGGCCGACGCCTCCGCTCGCGCGCGCCCGGGACGCATCGGCGCGGTAGAAGCGCTCGAACACCCGGTCCGGGTCTCCGTCGAGCCCCGGGCCGCTGTCCCCCACCTCGACGACGCCGCGTCCGTCCTCCCGGCGCACGCGAACGTACGCGGGCGCGGCCGGCGGCGTGTGCGAGCGGACGTTCGAGAGCAGGTTGTCGACGATCTGCCGCAGGCGATCGCCGTCCCCGATGACCGCGACGGGCTCGTCGGCGAGCTCCAGCGTCCGCTCCGGATCGAGCGTCCGCGCCATGTCGACCGCATCGCGCACGAGCGCGTCGAGCTGGACGCGCTCGCGCTCGAGGGGCCGTCCCTCGTCGAGGCGCGCGAGGAGGAGCAGGTCCTCGACGAGGACGCTCATACGCTCGGTCTCGCGCGTGATGCCGCTCATCGACCGTGCAAGGTCATCGGGCCTGCTCTCGGCCCCGCGCCCGAAGAGCTCCGCGTATGCGCGCACCGCCGCGAGCGGCGTGCGCAGCTCGTGCGACGCGTCGGCCACGAACCGCCGCAGACGGCGGTCGGACGCTTCGATACGGCCGAGCATCGCGTTGAGCGCCGCGCCGACGCGACCGACCTCGGTGCGCTCGTCCTCGATCTCGACCCGGTGCGAGAGGTCGCCGGCGGTGATCGCCTTCGCCGTCTCCTCGATCGCGCGCAGCGGCCGCAAGCCGAGGCGCACGATCCAGAGTCCGAGCGCGGTCATCGCCCCGAGCACCGCGAGCGTGACGAGGAGCTCGACGAGCAGGAGACGGTGCAGCGTGCTGTCCTCGCTCGTGAGGGGAGCGGCGATCAGGAGGACGTAGTTCGGGTGGTCCCCCTCGATCGACGCCCGCACGCGGTAGCGGCCGCCGCCCGTCGCAGCCCCGACGGTGAGGAACCGGATCCGATCGCCTTCGTGCGCGTTCGGCCGCGCCGGGAGCGTGAGGCTCGACGGGAATCGCGGGAGCGGCTCCGCCTTCTCGCCGGGCGCGGTCTCGCAGCGGCTCGCGAGTGTCCGCTCGGCGAGCGTGCGCACCTCCACGCAGTAGCCCGCCGGCGCCTGCTCGTCGGGCGCGGGCCCGCGGCCGGTCGCGAACAGCGTCTGCTCGACGGCCGGATGCACCGCGTTCAGCGTGTTGTCGACGCGGCTGTAGAGATACGACCGCAGAGATGTGTACGTCGCGACGTCGGCGGCGACGAGCCCGACCGCCGCCAGCACGATCGTCCCGAGCAGCAGCCGGGAGCGCAGCGAGAGCCGCGCGAGCATCTAGCCGTCGCCGAGCTCGAGCATGTAGCCCGCCTGCCGCACCGTCTTGATGAGCGGCGGCCCGAGCTTGTCCAGCTTGCGGCGGAGATAGCTCACGTACGTCTCGACGACGTTCGAGTTGCCGCCGAAGTCGTAGCGCCAGACGTTCTGGAGGATCTGGTGCTTCGAGAGGACGCGGCGCGGGTTGAGCATGAAGTACCGAAGCGAGGCTGAACTCCGTCCCCGTGAGCTCGACGCGCGTGTCGCCGCGAAAGACCTCGTGGCGCTGCTCGTCGAGGACGAGATCCGCGAAGCGCAGGACGTCGCCCGGGAGCCGGCTCTGCGTTCGCCGCAGGATCGCCTGCACGCGCGCGACGATCTCCGCGAGGCTGAACGGCTTCGTGACGTAGTCGTCGCCGCCCGCGCGGAGTGCGTCGACCTTGTTCTCGACCCCGTCCTTCGCCGTGAGGAACAGGATCGCGCTCTTGAACCCGCGCTCGCGCATGCGGCGGCCGACCTCGATCCCCTCGAGGTCGGGGAGCATCCAGTCGAGGACGACGAGGTCCGGCTCGCGCTCGGCCACGGCGCGGAGCGCATCGCGGCCCGCGTTCGCCTCGTCCACCTCGAAACCCTCGTAGCGAAGCGCCGTCGCGACGGCGTCGACGATCGACGGCTCGTCGTCGACGACGAGGATCCGCTTGCCGCTCATGCCCTCAGCCTCCCTCTCGTTCCTGTGAGTCTCCTGTGGATTCTCCTCCAAGGGTTAGCGATGTGCGTCACGAGGAACCCCTTTTCTCGAGGACGACAAAGGGGGAACCGTTGCCACTCAGAGTGCTCGCGCTCGCCGCGGCGATGCTCGTCGCCGGCGTGGGGTCGGCCGGGGCCGCTGCGCCCGCCCACCATCCGCTGTACATGCCGGACGCGAGCCACATGGCGAGCCCGGCGCTGCAGCCGCCGCCGGTCTGCTGCAGCCCGGCCGGGCCGCCCGCCGCGGGCGAGCCGGCGCCGGTGAACATGGCGTACTTCGGCGGCAACGTGCAGCTGACGCCGATGGTCTATCTCGTGTTCTGGGGCTGGGGGCAGCAGGGGGCGTTCGACCACACGACGCCTGGACTGCCGGCGAACGATCCGGACGGCGCCGCGGCGCTCATGACGCACTTCATCGCCGCCGTCGGCGGCACCGCATGGGCGAACGTCTCGACGCAGTACTACGAGACGGTCAACGGCGAGCAGGTGCACATCCAGAACCCGGGCAACATCCTCGCCGGCGTCTGGTACGACGACACGAATCCGATCCACGACAACGTGTCGGGGCTCGAGCTCGCAAAGGAAGCCCAGCGGGCCGCCACGCACTTCGCGGTCGCCGATCTCGCGAACAGCCAGTTCGTGATCGCACAGCCGCAGAAGTTCAACGAGGCCGGATTCGACAGCGGTGCCGGCTACTGCGCCTGGCACGACTTCACGCAGCCGCAGTACTACCCCGGCGTCGAGCCCGGGATCTCGTTCACGAACATGCCGTACGTCCTCAACTCCGGCGCCGGCTGCGGGGAGAGCTCCGTGAACGCCGGCGCCGCCGGCCGGCTGGACGGCTTCTCGATCGTCCTCGGCCACGAGGTCGAGGAGACGATCACCGATCCCGGCGCCGAGGACGTCATAGACGGGCAGAACCTCGGCGGCTGGTACGACTACGCCGCGTACGAGAACGGCGACAAGTGCGCGTGGGTCGGCAACACCGGCGGCCTCGCGTCGCCGAGCGTCGTCCCGGGCGGCGTGAGCGCCATCACCGGGAACGACGGAAAGAAGTACGCGGTTCAGTCGCTGTGGAGCAACAACTCCGCCGCGGGCGCGGGCTACTGCGCCGGCGCCGGCGACGACCTGCCGACCGGGTAGCAGCCGGACCACTTACGCTCCGAGCGTGATCGCCGCTTCCGCCCAGCCCTTCACGGCGGGAACGGCGCTCATGCTCGTGGCGATCGGCTTCGGCGTCGGCGCATTCGGAACGCTGATCGGCGCCGGCGGTGGCTTCATCCTCACGCCGATCCTCCTTCTTCTCTACCCGCACGACTCGCCGCGGACGATCACCGCCATCAGCCTCGCGGTCGTGTTCTTCAACGCGGCGAGCGGCACGGCCGCCTATGCGCGCCAGCGACGGATCGACTACCGCAGCGGCATCGTGTTCGCGCTCGCGACGCTCCCCGGCGCCGTCGGCGGCGCGCTCGTCGTCGGCAGCGTGTCGCGCCACGTGTTCGACGCAATCATGGGCGCGGTGCTCGCCGCCCTCGCGGCCTGGCTCGTCGCCGGCGAGCGGTGGCCGCTCCCGCTTCCGCAGCAGCACCTCGAAGCGCGCGAGGTCGTCGACCGGTCGGGGACGCAGTACGCCTACCTCGTCCCGCTGCGGCGCGGCGTCGTCTACAGCCTCGGCGTCGGCTTCTTGTCGAGCTTCCTCGGCATCGGCGGCGGCGTCATCCACGTGCCGCTCCTCGTACGGGCGCTCGGCTTCCCGCTCCACATCGCCACCGCGACGTCGCACTTCGTGCTCGCGGTCATGGCGGGCACGGGGACCGCAACGCACATCGGACTCGGGAGCTTCGCGCACGGCCACGGCATCCGGCGCACGCTCGCCCTCTCCGCCGGCGTCGTCGGCGGAGCGCAGCTCGGCGCGCACGTGTCGCTCAGGCTGCGCGGCGCCGTCATCCAGTGGCTCCTCGCGCTCGCGCTCCTCGCCCTCGCGCTGCGGCTCCTGCTCGCCGCCTGACGTGATACCCTATAGGGGTATGAGCGACACACTCACGTACACAGTTCCCGGCGTCTCGTGCGAGCACTGCCGGAGCGCGATCGAGGGCGAGGTCTCACAGGTACCGGGCGTGGCCTCGGTCGCCGTCGACCTCGAGGCGAAGACGGTCACCGTGACCGGCGAGCCGCTCGACGCGCAGGCCATCGTCGCCGCCATCGACGAGGCCGGCTACGACGTGACCCCGTAGTGGCCGCCGTCGAACAGGAGACGCTCGCGCTCACCGGCATGACGTGCGCGTCCTGCGCCGCGCGCATCGAGCGCAGTCTCAACAAGCTCGACGGAGTCGAGGCGACCGTCAACTACGCCACCGAGACCGCGACGGTGCACTACGACCCGGGGCTCTGCGCACCGGACGCGCTCGTCGGCGCCGTCGAGCGCATCGGCTACCACGCCGAGCCCGCCCATCTCCACACGCACGTCCACGAGCACGACACCCCGCCCGCGCGGCTCGTCGCGGCGATCGCGCTCGCCGTCCCACTCGTCGTCCTCGCGAGCGCCGCCCCACTCCGCTTCTCCGGCTGGGAGTGGCTGGCGCTCGCGCTCGCGACGCCCGTCGTCTTCTGGAGCGGCCTCGATCTCCACCGCGCCGCGCTGCTGAACGCGCGTCACGGCGCCGCGACGATGGACACGCTCGTCTCGCTCGGCACGCTCGCCGCCTGGACGTGGTCGGTCGTCGTCCTCGCCGCCGGGCTCTCCACCGGCGTGTACTTCGAGACGCCCGCCGTCATCACCGCGCTCGTCCTGCTCGGCCGATACTTCGAGGCGCGCGCGAAGCGCCGCTCGGGCGCCGCGATCGAGGCTCTGCTCGCGCTCGGCGCGAAGGATGCGTGTGTGCTGCGCGACGGCGAGGAGATCCTCGTTGCGGTCGAGAGCCTTGCCGTCGGCGACGTCTTCGTCGTGCGTCCCGGCGAGAAGATCGCCACTGACGGCGTCGTCGTCGACGGGAGCTCGGCCGTCGACCAGTCGATGCTCACGGGTGAGCCGGTGCCGGTCGAGGCGCGGCCCGGCACCGAGGTCGCTGGTGCGACCATCAACGTCTCCGGCAGGCTCGTCGTCCGCGCTACGCGCGTCGGCGCGGACACGGCGCTCGCCCAGATCGCGCGCCTCGTCGCGCAGGCCCAGGCAGGCAAGTCGGGCGCGCAGCGACTCGCCGACCGCATCTCGGAGATCTTCGTCCCGATCGTGATCCTCATCTCGCTCGCCACGCTCGCGGGCTGGCTGCTCGGCGGCGGAAGCGCAGCGTCGGCGTTCACCGCCGCCGTCGCGGTGCTCATCATCGCGTGCCCGTGCGCGATGGGTCTCGCGACGCCGACCGCGCTGATGGTCGGCACCGGCCGCGGCGCGCAGCTCGGGATCCTCATCAAGGGCCCCGAGGTCCTCGAGCGCACGAGGCGCATCACGACGATCGTCCTCGACAAGACCGGCACCGTGACCGAGGGGCGGCCGGACCTCATCCCGGGCGCGCCGGCCGACGTGCTCAGGCTCGCCGCCGCAGTCGAGAGCGCATCCGAGCACCCGATCGCACAGGCGATCGTGCGTGCCGCCGGCGTCGCTCTCCCGCCCGTCACGGAGTTCCGCAGCGTCGCGGGCGTCGGGGTGACCGGCGTCGTCGAGGGCCATCGCGTCGAGGTCGGCCGCGTGAACGGCTCCCTCGCAGTCACGATCGACGGGAAAGAACGCGCGACGCTCGACTTCGCCGATCGCATCAAGTCGACGAGCGCGGAGGCGATCGCGGAGCTGAAGGCACTCGGCCTCACGCCCGTCCTCCTTACCGGCGACCTCCGAGCACGCGCCGAGCAGGTGGCGGCCGAGATCGGCATCGAGCGCGTGATCGCGGAGGTCTACCCGCACGAGAAGGTCGCGGAGGTGCAGCGCCTCCAGGCGGCCGGCGAGGTCGTCGCGATGGTCGGCGACGGCGTGAACGACGCACCGGCGCTCGCGCAGGCAGACCTGGGACTCGCGATCGGCACGGGGACCGACGTCGCGATCGAGGCATCCGACCTGACGCTCGTCTCTGGTGACCTTCGCGCCGCGACCGATGCGATCCGTCTCTCCCGCCGCGTGCTCGCCACCATTCGCGGCAACCTCTTCTGGGCGTTGGCGTACAACGTCGCCGCAATCCCGCTCGCGGTCGCCGGTCTCCTGAACCCGATGATCGCGGCCGGCGCGATGGCGGCCTCCAGCATCTTCGTCGTCACCAACAGCCTCCGGCTGCGGCGCTTCCGCAGCGCACGGGAAGGAGTCGTATGAGCACGGTCCAGCACCACGGCTACCACGCGCAGAAGGACGCGCTCACGAAGCGCCTGCACCGGATCGAGGGGCAGGTGCGCGGCATCGAGAAGATGGTCGCCGACGACCGCTACTGCATCGACATCCTCACGCAGATCGCCGCCGTCTCCACCGCGCTCGACAGCCTCGCCTTCCGCATCCTCGACGAGCACGTGCAGCACTGCGTCGCCGGCGCGCTCGCGTCGGGCGACGAGACCGAGGCGCAGACGAAGGCGGCCGAGCTCCTCGAAGCGGTCCACCGCTTCACGAAGACGCGCTAGGCGAGCAAATCCTCGTACTCGGGGTTCCGTCGGACGAACGCGGCGACGAACGGGCACGTCGGGATGACGCGGTCGCCGCGGGCGCGCAGGTCGTCGAGCGCGTAGCGCACGAGCACCGCACCGAGGCCGCGGTTCCTCTGGCCCGGCTCCACCTCCGTGTGGAAGAGATCGACCGCGCCGACTTCGCGGCGGTACTCGAGCATGCCGACCAGCTCGTCGTCGACGCGCAGCTCGTAGCGGCGCTCGGCCGGGTTGTCGACGACGGCGGTCAGCAGCCGAGCGTGGTCACGTCGCGCTTCGCGATGCCCTTCGGCCTCGCGCCGGCGTACACGATCGTCAGCCGCGCGTAGTAGCGCGCCTTGCCGCATTGCGAGAGCCGGTCGGCTACGGCGGTCATCGGATACGCATGGAAGTGCCCCGCGACGCACGAGGGCGTGCAGTCGTTCGCGTGCGCCGTCCCCGACGCCGTCGCCCGTGCGGTTCCCCAGCCGTGCCAGTGCAGGCCGGACAGCTCGTAGTTCGCGTCCGCGCAGGTGATGACGAAGCTCTTCGGCGCGCTCACGAGTGGGCCGCAGTTCCAGATCCACGCGGTCACCGCCGGCGGGCTGCAGCCGACGCCGAGATCGGCGAGCACCGACTTCGGTGCGGAGTCGCAGCCCATCGACGAGCCGAAGCCGACGACGAACCACGTTCCGTGGCTCTGGTGGAAGACCATCTCGGACGGCCCCGCGCTCTTCGAGAACAACCTCGCCGACGCGTAGCGCGAGTCGAGGCTCGAGACGGCGATCGACACGATCTTGTTGTCCTTCGCCGCCGGCGAGCCCGGCGTATTGACGAACCCGGCGAACATCGAGTGGATCGCACTGCGCTCACCGGCGGTCGGAGCCCGCTTCGCCGACGCCGTCGGCGCGAGCATCACAGCCGCGAGCACCGCGAGGGCGAGCACAACGCGCATGTGCGCAGACTAGTCCTCCGGGTCGGTGAGGAGAAAGGCGATGCGGTCGTCCTCGATGCTCGCGTCGAGGACCTTGCCGTCGAGAAGCGAGGCGGCGGTCGGCTCGAGGAACACGCGCGCACCCTCTGCCTCGATCACCTCGTCGTCCTCGCCCGGGAGCACGACGACGTTGAACTCGAGGCTCACCATGTCGCCCTCCTGCTCGGCGGCGACGCGCAGTCCGCCCGTCTCGGCCGTCTCGTCCGACGACTGGACGAGCGCCCGGACCGCCTCGGCGGCGCTCTCGGTGAGTGCGAGCACCTCGCTCACGTGCCCCTTTCGGCACCGGACGAAAACCGGGTCCGATGAATTTCGCCGCCCCCGGCGGTCTGTGTTGGCGATGGCGATACCGGCGCAACGGACGATCACGTTCGCCGTCTACGGCCCGATCCACCGGGACGACCTCCCCGGCCTCTGCGCGCGCATCTGCCGGCTGCTCGAGCGGGAGAAGCCGGAGGTCGCGTTCTGCAACGTCGTCGGGGTCGACGCCGACGCCGTCACGGTCGACGCGCTCGCGCGCCTGCAGCACGCCGCACAGCGCTACGGCTGCTGCGTCCGGCTGCGGGATGCCTCGGGCGAGCTCCTCGATCTCGTCGCCTTCATGGGGCTCGAGGACGTGGTGTCGAGCTAGCGCCGCGCGGCCCGCGTGACGATCGCGGGCAGGTCGAGCGGGTTGAACGGCTTCGACACGTACGTCGCCCCGAGCTCTCGTGCCCGCTGCTCCGCGGCCTCCCCGGTGAGCGCCGTGAGGAAGACGAGCGCGACGCCCGCGGTCTCCTCGGTCGCGCGCAAGCGGGCCGCGACCTGCCAGCCGTCGAGGCCCGGCATCATCACGTCGAGGAGCGCGACGTCCGGCGGCGAGGCGAGCGCGACGCCGATCGCCTCGTTGCCGTCCACCGCCTCGTCGACGCGCAGGCCGGCGGCCTCGAGGTTCACGCGGCACAGAAGGCGGATCGACGCGTCGTCGTCGACGACGAGCACGCGAAGCGCGTCTTGTCCAGCCATCTGTTCCCTTCGGCTCGGGGGGGTCGCCGACTCCTGCCCGACGAGGATATGCGGTCGAGCGCCGGCGGTGGGAAACTGCACTCGTGGCGAAGACACCCGAGGAGCACTGGAAGGACGAGCCGGACGATCACGACTTTCCCGCCGCGTCGGACTATCTCAGCCTGGTTTTCTCCGAAGCCGACACGTCGGCGCTCGTCGAGGCGCTGGAGAAAGCGCCGACGATCCGTCGGAAGGCGAAGGACCTGCTCCGCGCGAGCGGGCTCCGCCTCCTCGGGAGCGACAATCCACACGTCGACAAGGATCTGAAGAAGGTGGCGCAAGGGGAGGCGCTCTCCCCCGTGCTCCTCGTCCGCGGCCGTGCAGCCAAGGGCAGACCCCTCGTCGTCGCCGACGGCTACCACCGGATCTGCGCGAGCTACCACCTCGACGAAGACGCGGACATCCCGTGCCGCCTCGTGGACGCACCGTGATGCGGGGTGGTTGGAATCGGCTCGTCGTGCTCGAGCCGCCGACGAGCGTCGAGCTCGAGAGTGCCGTCATCGAGGCGCGGCGCCTGTTCTCCGAGCTCTTCGGCACGTTCCTGCTCGTGCTCGCCGCCGCGGGCGGCCCCGTCGTCGGCGCGCTCAGCCACGGCGCGATAAGCCGGTCCGCCGCGGTCGTCGCGCCCGGCCTGACGGTGATGGCGATCATCCTCTTCATGGGCGCGGTGTCGGGCGCGCACCTCAACCCAGTCGTGACGATCGCGTTCACGTTGCGCACGGACTTCCCCTGGCGACGCGTGCCCGGCTACATCGTCGCGCAGCTCGCCGGCGCGACGGTCGCATGCCTGTTCCTGTGGGGCGCATACGGGAAGGCGGGCTCGCTCGGCGCCACCGTTCCCGGATCCGGCATCGCCGACTGGCAGGCGTTCCTCATGGAGCTCGTGCTCACGCTCGGCCTCGTCAGCACGATCCTCGGCACGTCATCGCGCGCGCAGAACGTCGGCGCGCTGTCGGCGGTCGGCGTCGGCGGCTACATCGTCCTCGCGGGCCTCTGGTCGAGCCCGATCAGCGGTGCGTCGATGAACCCGGCGCGCTCCTTCGGGCCGGAGGTGGTCCTCGGCGACTTCGCACACTCCTGGGTCTACGTCGCAGGCCCGCTCGCCGGGGCGCTCGTCGCGGTTGCGTGCGCGTTCGTCCTGCGCGGACCGGGCGGCGGCGGCAGCACGGCCGCACGGGGCACGCTCGACCCGTGATCTCGCCTCCCGACTACAGCCGCCGCCGTTTCGTCGAGCAGTCGGCGAAGCTCCGCGAACGGTCGTACGCTGAGACCCGGCCGGTCGGCGAATTTCTCGTCTCGCCGCCGGCCGGCCGCATCTCCTGGCAGGAGGCGCAAGAGCTCGGCTACCGGCCGGCCGAGCTCGGGGAGCGCTTCGGCCCGCTCTGGTCGACGTTCTGGTTCCGGATCGGCGCGACGGTCCCGGACGCGTGGGCCGGCTCGCGCGTCGACCTCCTCTGGCGGACGAACGGCGAGGGGACGTTGTGGGCCGACGGCGTCGTCCTCGCGGGGCTCAACGTGCACCACACCGAGGCGACGCTCGCCGAGACGGCGCGGCCCGGTGCGCTCGCGTGCCAGGTGGAGCTCGCGTGCAACGGACTCTTCGGCGAGCAGGACGCGGCCGTCGAGCTGACGCAGTGCGAGCTCGGTCGCTTCGACCCGGCCGCGTGGTCGCTCGCCGCCGACTTCGAGGTGCTCCGCGCGCTCGAGGCGCATCGGGCGACGGAGCCCGCGTGGGCGGCGCTCCTCCGCCGCGAGCTCGAGCGGTTCTGCGACGAGCAGGATCCCGCGATCCTCGCGGCGCTGTACGAGCATACGAACGCGACGCACGCGCACGAGGTCGTCGCCGTCGGGCACGCACACATCGACACCGCGTGGCTGTGGCCGCTCGCGGAGACGTACCGGAAGACGCTCCGCTCGTTCAGCACAGCGGTGCGCTACATGGACGAGTACCCCGAGTACCGCTTCGCATGCTCGCAGGCGCAGCAGTACGCGTGGATCAAGGCACGGAACCCCGACCTGTGGGCGCGGATCCGGGCAAAGGTCGAGAGCGGGCAGTTCGTCCCGGTCGGCGGGACGTGGATCGAGCCCGACTTCAACATCCCGTCCGGCGAGTCGCTCGTGCGGCAGCTCCTGCACGGCCAGCGCTTCTTCGAGCGCGAGCTCGGCATCCGCTGCACGGAGCTGTGGGCGCCGGACGCGTTCGGCTACAACGGCCAGCTGCCGCAGCTCATGCGCAGCGCCGGCATCACGCGCTTCCTCACGCAGAAGCTCTCGTGGAACCGGTTCAACAAGCCGGACGAGAGCACGCTCGTCTGGCAGGGCATCGACGGCAGCGAGGTGCTCGCGCACTTCCCGCCGGCGGACGACTACAACAGCATGGCGCGAGTCGACGAGCTCGTGAAGATCGCGCGCGAGTCCAAGAGCCTCGACCACTCCGGCACGAGCATGCTCGTGTACGGGCTACGGCGACGGCGGCGGCGGTCCGACGCGCGAGATGCTCGAGACGCTCCGGCGTGCACACGATCTGCAGGGGCTGCCGCGAACGCGGACGGGCACCCCGCGGGAGTTCTTCGACACGCTCGAGGCCGAGGGCGCGACGCGGCCGATCGTCGTCGGCGAGCTCTACTTCGAGTACCACCGCGGCACGTACACGACGCAGGCGTTCGTGAAGCGCGGCAACCGGCGGTGCGAGCAGGGACTGCACGACGCGGAGTTCCTCGCCGTCGCGCGCGGCGGCCGATACCCGCGGGAGGAGCTCGACCGGCTGTGGAAGCTCCTCCTGCTCCAGCAGTTCCACGACATCCTCCCCGGCTCGTCGATCCGGCTCGTGTACGAGGACGCGGAGCGCGACTTCGCCGAGCTCGATGCCGGCGTCGCCGCACTCGTAGGCGCGGGCTCGACCCCGGTGAACACAACGGCCTTCCGCGCGTCGCGAAGTCGTGCAGGGCGCCATGGTCGAGGCCGAGCCATTCGCGATCGCCCGCCGGGTCGAGCCGGACGACGAGGTCGCCGTCGACGGCCTCACGCTGGAGAACGCGCACCTGCGCGTCCGTCTCTCCCCCGACGGCGGCGTCGCGAGCGTCGTGCACAAGGAGAGCGGCCGCGAGACGCTCGCGGCGCCGGGGAACCGGCTCGAGCTGTACGACGACGACCCCGTCGCAGTTCGACGCGTGGGACATCGACCCGTACACGCTCGGCACGCGCCGCGACGCGCCGCCCGCCGAATGGGCACGAGATCGTCACGGCGACGCCGCTCCGCGCGGAGGTCGCGTTCGAGCGCGCGCTCGGCGAGGCGAGCCGCCTGCGGCAGGTCGTCCGCCTCGACGCGGGGTCGCGCCGGCTCGAGTTCCACGTCGAGGTGGACTGGCACGAGTCGCACACGCTCCTGAAGATCTGCTTCCCGCTCGCCGTCCGCTCGCCGAACGCGACGTACGAGATGCAGTTCGGGTACGCCGAGCGGCCGACGCACTACTCGACGTCGTACGACCGCGCGCGCTACGAGGTGCCGGGCCACCGCTTCGCCGATCTCTCCGAGCACGGCTTCGGCGCGGCCGTCCTCACCGACTCGAAGTACGGCTACTAGCTGCTACGGCGGCGACCTGCGCGTCGTCGCTCCTGCGCTCGTCGAAGAGCCCCGACCCGGAGGCGGACATGGGACGCCACACGTTCGCGTACGCGCTCGTCCCGCACGCCGGCGGCTGGCGCGAGGCGAGGCGTCGTCGCCGAAGGCGACGCTCTTCAACGCGCCGCTCCGTCTGGACGGACGCCGGCGCTGGGACGGCTCGTTCGCGTCGGTCGACGACCGAACCTCGTGCTCGACACCGTCAAGCGCGCGGAGGACTCGGATGCGATCGTCCTCCGGCTGTACGAGCCGCACGGCGGCCGCGGCGTCGCGCGCGTGCACCTGGCGGCGCCGTTCTCGTCGGCGCGGCGCGCGAACCTCCTCGAGGAGCCCGGCGACGAGGTCGACCTCGACGCGCTCCCCTTCCGCCCGCACGAAGTGGTCACGGTGGTCGTCTCGTGATCGCCCGCGTCGAGCCGACGCGGGTCTACCGTTTCTACCGCGGCGGCGCGCTCATCGACCGCCTGCGCGGCGAGCCGGAGCGCGACGGCGAGTTCCCCGAGGACTGGGTCGGGTCGATCGTCCCGGCCAACAATCCCGGCCGCGACGAGCCGGACGCCGGGCTCACGCGGCTCGAGGACGGCCGGCTCCTGCGCGACGCCGCCGCCGCCGATCCCGCGTACTGGGGCACGCCGGACGTCCTCGTCAAGCTCCTCGATCCGGTGGAGCGCCTGCCGGTGCACTTCCACCCGGACGGCGCGTTCGCCCGGGCGAACCTCGGCTCCGCGTACGGCAAGACGGAGGCGTGGATCGTCGTCGCGACGCGCGGCGCCGACGCCGACGTGTGGCTCGGGCTGCGCGAGGCGGTCGACCCCGCGCAGTACCGCGAGTGGATCGACCGGCAGGACGATGCGCTCCTCGACTCGCTCCACCATCTGACGCTCGGCGTCGGCGACGCCGTCTACGTTCCCTCCGGCGTGCCGCACGCGATCGGCGCGGGCGCGCTCATCGTCGAGGTGCAGGAGCCCGCCGACCTCTCGATCGTCTGCGAGTGGAGCGGCTTCCCGATCGATCCGGAAGACGCCCATTTCGGCATCGGCTGGGACCGCGCGCTGCCGGCGCTCCACCTCGACGCGTACGAGCCGTCACTCGGCCTGCCGCCGGAGTCGCACGCGTTCTTCCACGTCGACGAGCGGGTGGATCCCGCCGGCCGTTTCGCGGTGCTGCTCGTGCTCGAGGGAGAGGGCGAGCTCGACGGCAAGGCCGCGCGCGCAGGCGACGCGTTCGTCGTTCCGGCAGCGGCGGAGCGGATCGACGTCGCGGGCGACCTGCGCGTCGTTCGGTGTTACGGAGGGGCTGTGCCGAAACCAAACGGGCCGGCGTCGGTGTAACCCTCGAAGAAGAGTCGTTCTTCCAAGGAGGAGTCGTGAAGCATCTGGTCCTGGTCGCACTCGTCGCCCTCGGCATCGCCGCCGCCGCCCAAGCGTCGCCGGGTGGAGCGGCGCACGTGGCCGTGCACTCGTCCCAGTACGGCAAGGTTCTGTTCACCTCCGGCGGCAAGGCGCTGTACGTGTTCGAGGCGGACAAGGGCAAGACGAGCCACTGCTACGGCGCCTGCGCCAAGTCGTGGCCGCCGCTGCTGACGAAGGGCACGCCCGTCGCGGCCACCGGGGCCGACCACATGCTGCTCGGCGTGACCATGCGCAAGGATGGCGCCGACCAGGTCACGTACGACGGCCATCCGCTGTACACGTACTCCGGCGACGCCGTCGGCAAGGCCGGCTGCCAGCACATCGACGCCTTCGGCGCGCTCTGGCTCGTCATCGAGCCGAACGGCCACGTGAACATGTCGGCGCACAAGGCCTAGGCACTATGCCGGTGGCATGACCCCGCAGCCGCTCGAATCCGAGCTTCCGCACGGCCCGAGCGATGCCGAGCTGATCGAGGCCACCGCCGCGGGCGACGAGGCGGCGTTCGCCGAGCTGCGCGGCCGCTATCGCCGGGCCGTCGCTCGGATCTGCTCGACCATCGCCGGGCCCGATCGCGAGGACTGCGAGCAGGAGGTGTTCGCGCGCATCTGGCGCAAGGCACCGCTGTACGACCGAGGGCGCGGCAGCGCTGTCAGCTGGCTGCTGACGGTCGCCCGGAACAGCGCGCTCAGCACCCACGGCGGCCGGCGGCCACCGACGCCGGTCGACGAGGAGCCTGACGCCGAGACCGTCGAGCCGGCGGACGTCGACTCCTTCTGGCTCGACGCCGCCCTCGGCCGCCTGCCGGAGCGGGAGCGGACGATCATCGAGCTCGCCTACTACGCCGATCTGAGCGAGAGCGCGATCGCGAGGCGTCTGCGCGTTCCGGTCGGCTCGGTGAAGACGTGGAAGCGGCGCGGCCTGAACGAGCTCGCGACGCTGCTCGGGGAGGAGACGGCATGAACCACGCAGAGGCCTTTCGCAGGCTGCCCGACCTGCTGGACGACCGCGACGACCAGACGCTCCTCTCGCATGTGCGCGAGTGCACCGAATGCCAGCGGCAGCTGTTCCTCCTCGGTCGCGTCGACCGTGCACTCCGCGACAGCTCGCAGGCACGGAGCCGCCGCAGTCCGCGCCGCACGCTGCTCGCCGGAGCGGCGGCCGCTGCCGCAGCCGCTGCCGCCGCAGCGCTCGCGATCCTGCTGCCTTCGTCGTCGCACACGCACGCGATGATGCTTCGCACCGCATCCGGGACCGTCGTGGGCGAAGCGACGATGGCGCACGCGGACACCCGCAACGTGTCGCTCTCGTTCAACGCACACGGCCTTCCGGTCGCCGGCGGGCACATGTTCGTGCTCTGGGCTGCGGACCGCGGCTCGACGATGCAGGTAGGCCGCTTCATGGCCGACGCGACAGGCAAGGCACACGTACGCTTCAACCTGCCTGCCAGTCACGACTGGAAGAAGCTCTGGGTGACGCGAGCCGGCAGTGCGCACGCGATGATCGCGAGCACCGTCTAGGCGGGTCCTAGGCGGCAGGGAGCTCGACGGTGAACGTCGAGCCGCCACCCGGCGCCGAGGCGACGCTGATCCGGCCGCCCATCCGCTCGACGAGCTCGCGGCAGATGTACAGGCCGAGCCCGGTCCCGCCCGGGACGAGCTTGTCGCTCGATTCGCTGCGGTAGAACTTCTCGAAGATCCGCGCGTGGTCGGCCGCGGCGATGCCGGTGCCCTCGTCCACGATCTCGACCACGATCGTCCCGTTGACGCGCGACGTGCGCACAGCCACCGTGCCCCCGCTCGGCGAGTACTTCACGGCGTTGTCGATGAGGTTGATGAGCACCTGCTGGAGCCGGTTCGCGTCGCCGAGGCCAGTGCCCGCAGCGCCGAGCCGCCGCTCGATGGTCACGGAAGACGGCAGGCCGGCTTCGAGCGCCTCGACCGTCTGGTCGACGAGGTCGTCGACATCGACGTGGGTCTTCTCGACGTCGATCTCGCCGCGGTCGAGCCGGCCGGCCAGGAGCACGCTCTCCGTCACCTCCGTGAGCCGCAACGCCTGCGTCGCGATCATCTCGAGCAGCTGGCGCGACGTCTCCGGTGACAGCTCGATGTCGCTGCGCAGCAGCGTGTTCGCGGCGCCGAGCACCGCCGTCATCGGCGTGCGCAGCTCGTGCGACACGGTGGCGACGAACTCGTACTTGCTCTCCTCGAACTGGCGCTCGTATGTCAGATCGCGGAACGCGTACACGATGCCGTCGCGCGTGCGGACGGCGACGAACGACAGCCAGAGCTCGCGCCCGTCGACGTCGATCGGAAGCGTGACGGGCCGGGGTCGCTCCTCCGCGTGCGCCGCGCGAACCGACGACGAGAGCGCCGCCCAGCCCACGCCGAGGTCCACGAGCGGCCGCCCCCGCACCGTCTCACCGAGCAGGCCCGTGATCGACTCCGCCGCGCGGTTCCAGAAGTCGATCGCCCCGTCGTCGTCGACCGAGAAGATGCCGTCCCCGACCGCCTCGAGCACCCGCGCCGCGCGGTCGCGCTCCTCCGCCGTCGCACGCGCGGCCGCGGCCGCGGCTTCGAGCCGGAGCGCCTCCTCGTGCAGGTGCGCATTCCGCACTGCCGCGCCGAGCTGCGCGACCATCCCTTCCGCGAGCTCGAGCTGCCCTTCGTCGTACGCAGCGCTGTCCGTCATGAGCTGCACGACGCCGACGACGGCGCCCTCGCGCTTCACCGGCAGCATGAGCGCCGCTTGCGCCTTCAGCGGCCCCTCGTCCGGGATGCGGCGCAGCTTCCCCGAGCGGTCGACGTCGTAGTACGTGCCCGTGTCGCGCACGCGTCCGGCGACGTCGTTCGTCAGCAGCGGCAGGCCGGTGCGGATGACCTCGCTCTGCATGCCGCCGGTGGCATTGAGCTTCAGATGCGGGAAGACCGAGACGTCGAGGAGCTCCCCGTCGACCCACGCGTACTCGCAGCGGATGATTCCCTCGACCCCGTCGTACGACGAGACGATGACGCCGTCGTGCGGGATGGCATCGGCGAGGATCTCGCGGAACCGCTCGTAGACGCGCGTCGGCTCGAGGGTCTCGCCGAGGTAGCGCGCCGCCTCGAGGAGCAGGCGGGCGGTCTCGATCTGGCGGGAGGGATCCTGTGCCACCGAGCAATGCTGCCTGCGTCGGACGGGAAACGCGAGCGGATCGCCTAGACCGAGATGAGCGACTCCCCCGAGGCCGGGTCGAAGAGCTGCACACGGCTTGCGTCGATCCCGAGCGTGATCGACTGCCCGACCGGGACCGAGAAGCTCGAGTCGAAGCGGCCGACGACAGCGTCTCCGAGCTCTCCCGCCTCCTCGTCGTCCGATCGCGCACCGCGCTCGCCGATCTTCGCGACGCGGAGCCCGGAAGCACGCAGGTGCACGAGCACCTCGGGCCCGAGATGCTCGCTGATCTGCACCTCGGCGGGAATCGACGCCGCTCCGCCGTCGCGGACGAAGTCCTCGGGGCGCACGCCCACGATGACGGCACCCCCGCGGGGCGCGAGGTTCCGGCGCACGATGTCCGGCAGCTCGATCGTGTGCGGGCCGAGCTCCACCCGGTCGCCGGCGAGCGAGCCCTCGAGGAAGTTCATCGCCGGGCTGCCGATGAAGCCGGCGACGAACGTGTTCGCCGGCGTGCCGGTAGAGCTGCTCGGGCGTCGTCGACCTGCTGGACGACGCCCTTGTTCATGACGACGACGCGGTCGCCGAGCGTCATCGCCTCGGTCTGGTCGTGCGTGACGTAGATCGTCGTGATCCCGACGCGCTGGTGCAGGCTGATCAGCTCGGCGCGCATCTGGACGCGCAGCTTCGCGTCGAGGTTCGAGAGCGGCTCGTCCATCAGGAAGGCCTGCGGCCGGCGCACGAGCGCGCGCCCGATCGCGACGCGCTGCCGCTGGCCGCCGGAGAGCTCGCGCGGCTTGCGATCGAGCAGCTCTTCGATGCGCGAGCAGCGTCGCCACATCGTCGACGCGCTGCTCACGCGTCGCCGGCTTCTTCACGCTCTGCTGGCGCAAGCGGGAAGCGCGATGTTGTCGTGCGACGGTCATGTGCGGGTACAGCGCGTAGTTCTGGAAGACCATCGCGACGTCGCGCTCGGCCGGCGGCAGGTCGTTGACGACCCGCTCGCCGATCCGAAGCATCGCCGCTTCGGTCACCTCCTCGAGCCCGGCGACCATGCGCAGCGCTGTCGTCTTGCCGCAGCCGGACGGCCCGACGAGGATCAGGAACTCGCCTTCGCCGCACCTCGAGGTCCAGCTCGTCGACGGCGACGACGTCCGTCGTCGAACTGCTTGCTGACGTTGCTCGAACTGTGACGGTTGCCATCAGCTCGACCTCCACGAGGTACGCGATCGTGTGCGACGGCTGCGAAGAGCGGCCCGAGCTCGTCGCGCGGTCCGCGCGGAGACGAACACGGGAATCGCGCTCGAGCGGCGCCGCGCACTCGACGACCGTCCCGCCCGAGCGACCGGCTCTCGCCGGTCCAGGCGTCGACCCAATCGCCCGCGGGCAGGTAGACCGGCCACGTCGCGGACGTCCGGCTCGGCGACCGGCGCGACGAGCGAGTCGTCGCCGAGGAAGTACTGCTCGGGAAACTCCCAGATCCGCTCGTCGCCCGTCGACGTCGAAGAAGAGCGCGCGCATGAGCGGCTCGCCGCTCGCGAGCTAGCGCGCGCCCTGCTCGGCGAGATACGGGCACGAGCCGCTCGCGCAGGCGGACGAAGCGCCGGAACAACGGAACGCACCGTCGGATCGCCGGTCTGCTCGGCGACGTTCCACGGCGTGCGGTCGCGTGACGGCAGCCGGTGGTGGTTGAACTCCGAGTGGTACTGCATGATCGGGCAGAGCGCCGCCATCGCGGTCGAGCGCAGGTAGAGCTCCGGCGTCGGGCACCGGCCCTGAGAAGCCGGCGAGGTCCCAGCCCCAGAAGAAGATGCCGCACGCGCCGCGGTCAGCCCGGCCGAGATCGAAGCGCGGAACGCCTCCCAGGTCGAGTCCTCGTCGCCGGCCCAGTGGCACGGAAACGCCGGCCGAGCCGGTGAAGCCGGCGCGGCTGAACGTCACCGGCGTCACGCCCGTCGAGCGCATCAGGGCGTGGTAGGCCTCGCCGTAGAGGACCGGGTAGCGGTTGTTCGTCTCGCCGCCGTGCGTGCCGTCGGCGTAGCGCGAGGTCGGTGCCCCACGCATGCTCGCCGCCGTCGGTCTTGAAGCCGTCGACTCCGAGCTCCTCGACGAGGTAGCGGCGCTTCTCCGTCCACCAGCTCGCGCGCATCCGGGGTTCGTGAAGTCGGGGAGGAGCGCGCCGGGGAACCACCAGCCGCGGTTGCGGTACGGCGTTGCCGTCCGCGTCGCTGCACGCAGTAGCCGCGCTCGATCATCGTCTCGCGGTCGGCGCGCGCCTGGCCGCGCGTCGCCTTGACGAGCGGGATCTGCCAGAGCAGCACCTTGATCCCGCGCTCGTGCAGATCGTCGACCATCCCTTTCGGGTCGGGCCACGGTCCGTCGGCGGGAACGTGAAGTCCGCGAGCCGATGCGGTGCGCCGTCCGCATGCATCTCGTACTCGGCGCCGTTGAAGGCGACGAACGTCTCCTCGTCCGACCACGCCTCGATCACGAGTGCGCCGACCGGAATGCCCTCGCGCTCGCTGCCGCGCGAACCTCCGCGAGGACGCGCGCCTGCGTGTTCCACTCGTTGCCGCTCATCCACAGGCGGTAGATCCAGTCGGGCGGCGGCGACGGCTCGCGCCGGTGCGCTCGAGGAAGGCGCGCAGCGACCTCGGCCGGCGCGCCGGCGAAGAGGCGCAGCGACGAGCTCCGGCGTCGTGCTCGCCGGGCTCGAGGTCGACCTCGACGAGGATCAGGTCGTCGGGTCGCTGCGCCGACGTCGAAGCGCACGCGGCGGCCGGTGTCGACGTGGAAGCCGAAGTGCGCCGCCGACGACGATCGCGAACGGCATCGGCAGGTAGCGTGCGTGCCCCCTGGCCCTTGTACTGGTCGAAGACCGCGGCGTCGACGAGGCGGCCCGCGCTGGTCGAGCCCGTCGAAGCGCTCGCCGAAGCCGACGACGCGCTCGCCCGGCTCGAGCCGAGCGCGAAGCGAAGCCTGTAGGCGCGGCCGCACCGACGAGCCACGCGACGCTGCCGGCGACGACGTCGGGGCAGTCTCCGATCGACGCGCAGCTCGCCGCCGTGCGGACTGCCAGTCGCAGACGGCCATCTCGAACCACGGGTGCGTCGCCCGCCGCCGAGAAGCGGTAGCGCAGGCGTTGGCCGGCCGTCGAGCGCGGCACGTCGCGCCCCACGAGATCCGGCCGCGCCTGCTCGCCGAGCCGGGCGACGGCGTCGGCGAGGTGTCCCTCGCCGACCGCGGCGCGGTGCACGCCGTAGTCGCGCGACGACGTCGGGCACGGCCGCGCCGCGCTCGTGCGCCGTCGAGCACGATCCGCTCGCCGTCGACGTCGAGCTCGACGCTGCACGCCGCGGATCTCCGGCGGCGTCGTCGCGCGCAGCTCGAGCGCCTCGCCCGCGGAGGGCCGGACGGCACGCGCTGATCCGGCTCGACGAGATAGGGGTGCCCGCGGCCGTCGGGTCGGTGGCGGATCATCGCCGCCCTCGACGGGAATCCAGACGATCGCCCACGTGCCGAACGCCGGCAGCGCGACCGTGTCGTGGCGGCCGTCGAAGCTCGACTCGAGCTCGAGCAGCTCGGGCTGCCGTCCGGCGATCGGCGAACGAGGAAGCGCGGCGCGTCGGCGCCGCTCGCGCTCGACCGAGAGGCGCACGCCCGCCAGCGGCTGCGCCGGGCGCTTCGGCGCGTCCCAGAGGTCGTCGTCCTGCGTCGACAAGGTCGATCAGGCTGACGAGCAGCCCCGCCGAGATGCCGACGACGCGCACCCAGAGCGAGCCGGGCTGCGCTGTCGGCGCGACCGGGACCGGCGCGTCGACGACGATCTCCTCGTTGACGCCGCCGAGATGCGTGCGCGTCAGGTCGACCGCGCTCCGGTCGAAGAGCAGGTCGCCGTAGCGGACGGCGAAGTCGTAGTAGCGGCGCGTCGACGCCTCGCGCCTCGGCGTCGAGCTCGCGCATGGCGCACGTAGTACGCCTCCGTGAGCACGTCGTGCTCCTCGCCGTGCAGGAGCACGGTCGCGCCGTGCGAGAACGCGGTGGCGAGCTGCAGGCGCTCAGCCGCGATCGCGTCGGCCTCGGTCGCCGCCGGCGTACGCGGAGAGGTAGGCGGCGAGAATCACGGCTTCGTCCGGCGCGAAGAATGCGCGCTTCGTCGACGAGCGCGGCGAGATCGTCGAGCCGGTCGTGCGGCGACCACACCTCGATGTAGATCGCCGTCCTGGTCGCGCGTGCGCCGTCGACCACGTCGGGAAGTCGTTGACGTTGTTGAAGATCAGCCGCGCCTGCGGGCAGCTCGCGCGCGAGCCGGTCGATGCAGCGCCGGGAACGCGCTCGGAGAGATCGACGACGCGTTCCGTCCTTGCGCAGCGCGACGCTTCGGCTGCGCCGTACTGGTCGAGGTGGAAGCCGGCGAAGCCGACCTGCGTCGACGCGCGCGCTGGAGATCGGCGGCGAAGTGCGCCTGCCAGCGCTCGCTCGTCGGGTCGACGTTCCAGAGGAAGTCGTCGCCGAGCGTCCACGGCTCCCCGCTCGCGACGGAACAGGCCCTCCGCCTCCCACTCCGGCCACTCGTCGCGCCCCGCCGCGTAGACGGCCGCGTAGCCGAGCGGCAACGAGCCCGCGCCGCGCGAACGCGTCGGCGAGGCGCCGCGACGATCGTCGAGCGACAGCGTCGCGCCCGAGGCGTCGACGAACACGTCCTCCGGCGGCAGCGAGCTACGCGTGCCGGTACATCCAGTCGTAGAACTGGACGGCGTTCAGGTGCAGCCGGCGCACGTTGTCGGCGACGCCGTCGACGTCACGGCCGGCGCTGTAGTCGGCGACGAAGCCGTACCGGGCACGGCTCGAGCGGGTCGGCGAGCACGTCGACGCGCGGTGCGACGTGCCGTCCGCCTCGACGCCGTAGCCGCCCTCGGGCTGTGCGGGGAACGTGCGCGACGCCGTCGGCGGCACGTCGACCTCGGCGACGAGCGGTCGAGGTGGCAGAGCGACAGACGCGACGGGACCGTCCGCGCCGCGCACCTCGATCTCGATCGGCTCGCCGGGAGCGAACGTCGCCTTCGTCGGGCAGTAGCTCGATCACGCGACGCGGCCGGCTTCCATGATCAGGTACATCGCGTGCGACCAGAGGAGCGGCGTCGCGACCGGCCCCCAGCGCTCGACCCACGGGCGCGACCATCGCCGGCTCCTGTGCGTGCTCGGTGACCTGCTCCGGCAGGTCGCCGTTCGCGACGCGCCTGCGCGCGTACCCAGTCGCGGAGCGGCGCGACCGCGTCGCGGTTGCCGCGCGCGCGTCGTGCCAGCGCGAGCGAGCACGTGAGGAGAATCCACTCGCCGCCGCCGTAGTAGGTGTCGCCGCAGGTAGCGGTAGACGCCGCCGCCGGGCCGGCGCAGCTCGCGCCGGATCGCCTCGACGGTCGCCTGCGA
Organism: uncultured Actinomycetes bacterium; assembly: GCA_963802685.1. GTDB lineage: Bacteria > Actinomycetota > Thermoleophilia > Gaiellales > Gaiellaceae > Palsa-739. Next base: position 188,151 of record CAWDJG010000005.1, on the reverse strand, counting down.
TGAGCGGGTCGTCGACGCGGCACGACGCCGAACGGGACACCGAGCCAGAGCAGGCTGGCGTCGAGCCGCGGTCGTCGGAAGGCCCGCGCGCGAAGCGTCCGTCGGCGACGAAGCGATCGAGAAGCTCGGCGCGGATCGCGGCCGGCCTCGCCGGCCCACTCGGCGGCGTCGAGCAGCCGCGCGGCGGCGTCGAGACCGGCGCACGACCGCGCCGAGCGTCGACGCGTGCTCGCCGCCGTCGAACTCCTCCCAGCAGCTGAACGACTTCGAGCCGCCACGCCGCCGTCGAGGTAGCGCGCGACGAGCTCGACGGTGTCGCGCGCAGCTCGCCGGCAGCGCTCGGCCGCTCAGGTGCTCGCGCGAGCGCCCAGAGCCACATGCCGTAGCCGTCGACCTGGAAGTTCGGCCACGGCTCGCCCGTCGGCCTGCTCGAGCGAGCCGTCGAGCGTGTAGCGGGCGGGCGGCATCTCCTCGGGCGCGCGGCGTGTCGCCGCGGCCGACGCGCGCGATCGCCGACTCGATCAGTGGCCGGTGCGCCTCGACGATGCGCGCGACCCACGCCTGGAACGCCGCAGCCGCTTGCGGGCTCGCCGGCGAGATCGAGCGCATGCGCGCAGAACGCGCCGTCGCGCAGCCATGCGTAGCGATAGGTCGGGAAGCTCGGGCTCGCGACGAACGCGCCGCCTCGCGCCTGGCCTGCCTATGAGCACGTCGACGCTGCGCGCGCGCGAGCACGTCGCTCGGTGACGATCGTCATCAGGCTTTCAGCGCCCCGGTGGTGATGCCGCTGACGAACTGCCGCTGGAACAGCGCGAAGATCGTGATCACCGGAACGATCGCGATCGACGGACGCCGCGAACACGAGACCCCAGCTCGTCGAGTGCTGGCCCTGGAAGAGCGCGATGGCGATCGGCAGCGTGTACTTGTTCGGGTCGTTGATGATCGTCAGCGCCCAGGTGAACTCGTCCCAGCTCGCGAGGAACGTGAAGATGGCGACGGTCGCGAGCGCCGGTCGCGAGAGCGGCAGGATCAGCTCGCCAGTAGCGCGTCCACGGCCCGGCGCCGTCGACGACCATCGCCTCCTCGAGCTCACGCGGGATGTCCTGGAAGAAGCTCCGCAGCAGGAACGTGTTCAGCGCGAGGTTCCCGCCGGTGTAGAAGACGACGAGACCCCAGAGCGAGTTGAGCAGCGTAGAGCTGCTTCGCGAGCAGGAACTGCGGGATCAGCAGCATCATCGTCGGCACCATCAGGCCGATCAGCAGCGAGCCCGAAGAGCAGCCGCCGCCCGGGGAAGCGGAAGCGCGCGAACGAGTACGCCATCATCGACGAGAGCAGTACCGCGGCGACCGTCGTCGCGATCGCGACGAGCACCGAGTTGACGAAGTAGCGGCCGAACTCGTTCGAGGTCCACGCGTCGGTGTAGTTCGCGACGCGTCGGAGTGGTGCGGGATGAACTGCGGCGGGATCTGGAGGACGAGCGCGTTCTGCTTGAACGACGTCGACGACCATGTAGAGGAACGGGACCATCATCACGACGGCGCCGAGCGATGAGCACGTCGAGCCGCGCTCCGAGCGACGGCGCGGGCGCGGCGAGCGCTGCCGACGACCATCACGCCGTCTCCGACGGCCGGCGGAAGAGGCGCAGCTGCACGAGCGAGACGCACGAAGACGATCAGCGTCAAGAGTGAAGCTGATGCGCCGAGCCGTAGCCGAAGTCGAGGAACGAGAACGCCTCGCGGTACATGTACGTGAGCAGCACCTGCGTCTCGTCGAGCGGCCCGCCGTTCGTGATCAGGAAGACCGAGATGAAGACGTTGAAGCCGCCGATGACGAGCAGGATCGTCACGAACGCGACGACCGGCCGGATCGCCGGCAGCGACACCGCCCGGAACCGCGCGCCACGCCTTCGCGCCGTCGACGGCGGCCGCCTCGTTGCAGCTCGCGCGGCACGCCCTGCAGCGCGGCGAGGAAGATCACCATCGACCAGCCGACGCCCTTCCAGATGCCGAGGATGCTGAGGACGAGCATCGCGCGTCCAGCGCTGGCCGAGCCAGTCGACGTGTGCCGGTGGAGCGTCCGCCGTTGACGAGGCCGCCGTCGGTGATGAAGAGGTAGCGGAAGAGCAGCGAGACGACGACCCAGCTCGTGACGACGGGCAGGTAGTAGAGCGCGCGGAAGAACGCGCGGGCGGGCATGCGGCGCGTCGAGCAGCACCGCGACCGCCAGGCCGAGCACGATCTGCGCGGGCACGGTCACCGCCATGTAGAAGCCGGTGTTCTCGAGCCCGCGCCAGAAGATGCGGATCGTGGAGTCGCGCGGCCGTAGTTGTGCAGGCCGAGGAACTTGCTCGCCGTCCCGGGGACGATCGCCCAGTGGTAGAGGCTGATCTGGAACGCCCGGACGATCGGATAGAGGATCGACGAGCGCGAAGAGCAGGAACCCCGGCGCGAGGAACAGGTAGCGCCGCGACCGTCCTCCCGGCGGCGGCGTTCGGCGGACGCCGGGCCCTCGGGCGCAGCGTGTGGCGCTGCGCCCGAGGAGACCGGTGGCCGAAGTGCTATTTGAGGAGGCCGTCAATCTGGTGCGCGGCGTCGGTCAGTGCTTGCTGCACGGACTCGGAGCCGGTGAAGGCCTTTGCGAGTCTGCGTGATCGAAGACCTGGTCGATCTGCGTCCACTTCGGGGTCGGCGTGCGGGGCTGCGCCGTCGCGATCTGCTTCAGGTACGTCGCGTAGTACGGATGGATCGTGCGTCGAGCCACGTGCGTCGACGTCTTGATCACCGGCATCTGCCCGGCGCGCGCCATCTGCGTCTGCGCCACGTACCCGAGCATGTAGCGCAGGAACTCCTCCGCGGCGGTCTTGTTCTTCGACGACTTCGTCATGACGATGTCCTCGCCGCCGACGACGCTGACGCTGCCGCCCGGGCCGGCCGGGATCGAGACTCCCGGCGACCTGCGTCTTCGTGAACGCCGCGCCGAAGATCGCGAACATCCACGGCCCGTCGAGGGTTGCGACGTACTTGTCCTGGTTGATGCCGTCGTAGGTGCCGAGACCGGCGTTCGAGTTGACGATGATCGCCGGCATCTCGCCGGCCTTGTACAGGTCGACGAGCATCTGGATGGCGGCGACGCTCTTCGGCGCCGTTCAGGTAGCCGGTCGCCTTCGTGTACGTCTTGTTCGTGATGCTGCCGCCGTTCGACCAGATCCACGGGCAGACGTTCCAGCAGCTCGTGCCGCTCTCGGCGTAGAGATAGACGCCCTTCGCCTTCGCCTGCGCGGACATCGACTTGAGCTGGGCGAACGTCGTCGGCGGCCCGCTGGCGCCGATCGCCGTCAGCGCGGTCGGGTTGTAGTTGAAGATGCGCGTGTTCGTGTCGAGCGGCAGGCCGTAGTAGTGGCCCTTCCAGTAGTTCGTGGCGAGCGGCCCGGGGAACACCCGCGCCGAGAGCGCCTTGAAGTCGGACATCGTCCTGGTCGAGCGGCTCGAGCACGCCGAGGTTGGCGAGCTCGGGCACCCAGATGATGTCGGAGCGGACGAGATCGGGTAGCTGCCGCCGGCGACCGCCGTCGACGAGCTTCTGGTGCAGGTCGTCGTAGGGGATCGGTGACGTCCTTGACGACGATGCCCGGGATGGCGTCTTCTCGAAGCCCGGGATGATGACCTTCTCGAGCTGCTGGACCTCGGGCCCGTCGGAGCTGTACGCGTCCCAGAAGGTGATCGTGGTGGTGCTGCTGCGCTCCCGACCCGCGCGCCCGCCGTCGACGCCGTGGCCGCTACCGCGGCGCAGACGACGACGAGTGATGACGAGACGACGCTATACGCATTGCCGTGCTTCCTCCTTGCCGAATGGTTCGAACAGCCGACACCGCCCGTCAGCACCCGCGCACGGGCGAAACCCTCCCTCCACGCTCAGGCGACCACCTCCACCGCGCCGGGCTCGGCGAGCAGCCATGCCCGAATCGAGTTGTCAGCCTGCCGTTCGTCGTCGCGGCGTGAACGTGGCCCGCAGCACGAGCGCGGCTGCGCCGACCGCCCACTTCGCGTCGTCCCACGGGTCGACCTCGACGGCGACGCCGCTCGAGTGGCGGGAAGATCTGCGACCGCAGCGTGCGATCGAAGTCCGCAGCCATGTGCAGCCACGCCTGCGTGCCTTCGCCGCTGACGAGCACGAGCTCAGGGCTCAGGACGTTCACGAGGCCGGCGACCGCGCGGCCGAGCGTCGCACCCGCCGCGGCGATAGATCCGCAGCGCTCCGGCATCGCCGCCGTCGGCGAGCGCATGCAGCTTCGCGATGCCCTGGCGCGCGTCGAGATCACGTCCTGCCTCCGCGCCTCGGCGACGAGTGCCGGGATCGGCGACGACGGCCTCGAGGCAGCCGTGCTTGCCGCAGGAGCAGCGCGGGCCGTCGTCGACCGCCGACACGTGCCCGAACTCGCCCGCGCCGCCGCCGAACCCGTGGTAGATGTCGCCGCCGGCGACGATCCCGAGGCCGACGCCGCGTCCGATCGTGACGGTGATGAAGTTGTCGACGTCGCGTCCGCGGCCGTAGAGGCGCTCCGAGACGGCGAGCGTGTTGACGTCGTTGTCGACGAGGACCGGGAAGGCCGAGGCGGTCGGCTAGGACGGTGTTCAGCGGCAGGTCTTCCCAGCCGAGCATCGGCGAGCTCGACCGACGCGGCGCTCGACGTCGACGACGCCCGGCATCGCCGAGCCCGAGGCCGAGCAGCGGCGCGTGCGGCGGCGCGTCGAGCGATCCAGTCGCGCAGGACGTCGCCGAGCCGCTCGACGGCGCCCGGCCGCGGTCGGCGTCGAAGTCGCGCTCGAAGCGCTCGAGCACTTCTGCGTCGAGGTCGACGAGGACGCCGACGAGATGATCGGGGGCGACCTTCACCCCGAAGGCGGTCGCCGCGCCGCGACGAGCTCGAGCAGGATGGCCGGCCGGCCGCCGCTCGACGGAGCCCGGTCGGCCACGCGGATCACGACTCCGCGGTCGAGCAGCTCGCGCGTGACCGACGTCACCGTCGCCGGGCTGAGGCCGAGCTGCTGCGCGATGTGCGTGCGCGCGATCGGCCCGGAGGCCCCGATCGAGCCGGAGCACCGCCACCCGGTTCAGGTCGCGCGGAAGCCCGGTCGAGCCGGTGCGGAAGGCAGACCCCCGCGCGGTCCTGGGCGAACCGTCCAACATATTTCGGAGTCTAAATTTACTTCACAGCGAAAGTCAAGAGGAAGGTGCGATGACCCCCACCTTCACATCAGCTCTCGGGCACGACGGTGACGGGGCAGTGCGCCTCGTGGACGCACTCACCGCTGACCGAGTGGTGGAAGAGCTTCCCCGCCAGCCCGAAGTGACGGCAGCCGACGACGAGCTGCGCGGCGCCTTCCGCCTCCTCGACGAGGACGTGCGCCGCGTCTCCCTCGCGGACGGCGGACTCGACTTGGACGTCCTGCACCTCGTCGGCGACGGCGGCGAGCGCCTCCGCCAGCGTCTCCTCTGCGGCCCGCTCGAACGTGCCGACCTCGGGCGTCGTCGGAGCGAACCCGCCGCCGTAGGCGGTCGGCGGCACGTGCCAGGCGATGACCGCCTTGACCCGGTCGCCGTGGAGACGCGCCTCGCCGATCGCGAAGCGCAGGGCGGCGAGCGACGGACGAGTGCCGTCGACGCCGACCACGATCGTGTTCATCTGTCCCCCTCCCATGTCGTGAGCTCGATGTGCGGAAAGACGAGTGTCAGCAGGAACGCCGCGACGGCGAAGCCGATCCCGATCGTGAAGACGTCGGTGATGCCGTGCGACAGTCCGTGGCGAACGGCGCCCACGAAGTGCAGGTACGCCTGCCTGCCCTGCGGGCCGGCGCCGAAGCTCTTGCGGATCGCCGCCTGCGTCTCGGATGTGAGCAGCGACTGCGGCGAGAGCGTCGAGCCGAGCTTGGACGTGCGCAGGTCGGCCGAGAACGTGTTGACGAGGACGGCCGTCATGAGCGGCACCGCGATGGCGCCGCCGAGGTTCGAGAAGAGCTGGCGGGCGGAGTTCACGGTCCCGAGCTGCTCGTGCGGGAACGAGCTGAACACCGTCATCGAGAAGATCGGCATCGTGACGCCGATCCCGAGTCCGAGCACGATCATGTCGCGGACGACCTCGCCCGATTGCGACGACGCCTGCAGCCGGCTGAAGAGCACCATCCCCGCGACGGCGCAGCCCATCCCGAGCACCGCCTGCAGCCGGTAGCGGCCCGTGCGCGAAACGATCTGCCCGCCGACGCCGGAGCCGACCATGAACGCGAGCATCATCGGCGTCAGCACGATGCCCGAGTTCTGCGCCGTCTTGCCGACGACGCCCTGCACGAACAGCGGGATGAACGTCAGCCCGCCGAACATCGCGATCGTGATGAGGAACGAGATCACGACCGAGAGCGTGAACACGCGGTTGTGGAAGAACGACGGCGCCAGCAGCGGGTCCTCTGCGCGCCGCTCGGCGAACCCGAGTGCGACGAGGAGGGCGACGCCGAGGACGAAGAGCAGCACCTCCTGCCACGAGAGCCAGGCGTAGTCGGACCCGCCCCACGTGAAGCCGAGCAGGATCGCGACGAGCCCCGCCGTCATCAGCACGCTTCCGCCGACGTCGAGGCGGCCGCGCTCGACTCGCGTGCGGACGCGCGGGAGGATGGCGCCGACGATGAGCCACGCGACCGCGGCGAGCGGCAGCGTGACGAAGAAGACCCAGCGCCACCCGATCTGGTCGGTGATCGCCCCGCCCGCCGTCGGCCCGACGATGGCGGAGAGGCCGAAGACGCCCATGACGACGCCCATCCAGCGTCCCCGCTCGCGCGGCGAGAAGATGTCGCCGATCGTCGCGGTCGAGAGCGCCATCATCGCCCCGCCGCCGAGCCCGGCCACCATCCGGCCGCCGATGAGCCAGAGCATCGACTGCGCCGTCCCGGCGAGGACCGACCCGACGACGTAGACGCCGATGCCCCACAGGTAGAACGGCCGCCGGCCGTAGACGTCGGACAGCTTCCCGACGATCGGCACCACGACGGTCGAGGCGAGCATGTACCCGGTGAAGACCCACGCGTACAGCGTGAAGCCGTGCAGGTCGCCGACGATCGTCGGCACGGCGGTCGACACGATCGTGCTCGAGACCGACGCGGTGAACATCACGAGCAGCACCGCTCCGAGCGCCCACCAGCGATAGCTCCGCTCGATCCGGTTCGTCACTTGAACCGGACCACCCCACGAGAGCAGATGCTCTCGAGCGGCCGCGGTGCCGCTGCTCATGCTTCCACTCTCGCGTCGAGACGCCGTGGCGCCGTCCGAGGTTCCACCGATCCGGCAGAGGAGGACGCCGCACGGCCGCGAACCCTCACCGGGTGGAGGCACAGCTGCGCCGCTACTTCCTCGGGTTGGTCGCGTTCGGCTTCGTCGCCTGCTGGACGGCGGTCGGCCTCGTGACCGGGCTTCTCGGCGTGGCGGCCTGCACGGCGATCGTCGCGGGACCGCAGCTCCTCCGCCGGCGGACGGCGGCGCGGAGACGCCGCGCCGAGCCGAGACGGCGACCGCCCGTCCGTACGCGTCCGCTCGTGGACGAAGACCCGCAGAGCCTGCCGCTCGTCCCCGACGAGCCCTCGCTCATCCTCGAGCTCGGCTAGAGGCAGTAGCTCTCGAGCAGCTCCCAGCGCGCGTCGACGTGCGACTGGATCGCGTCGATCTCGTTCTCGCGACAGAAGCGCGAAGCGCCCCTGCGTCGCGAGGAAGTCGCGCACGGGCACCGGGTGCTTCGGGCGGAACGTGATCCGCCACGTCCCGTCGTCGACCTCGACGAGCGGGAAGTAGCGCGACTCGACCGCGAGACGCATGATCTCCGTCGAGTCGGCCGTCGGGTATCGCCAGCCGGGCGGGCACCCGCCGAGGACGTGGAGGAAGCGGAAGCCGGGCGTGAGCGCGGCGCGCTCGACCTTCGCGCGGAAGTCCTTCAGCATCGGCAGCGAGCCGGCGGCGAGCGTCGCGACATAGGGGATGCCGTGCGCGGCCATGATGCGCGCCATGTCCTTCTTCGCGCCGCGTTTCCGGCGCGCCGACCGGCGTCGTCGTCGTCCACGCCCCCTCCGGCGTCGCGCCCGACTTCTGCACGCCGGTGTTCATGTACGCCTCGTTGTCGTTCAGCACGTAGACGATGTCCTCGTTCCGCTCGGCCGCCGCCGAGACGCCGGCGAAGCCGATGTCCGCCGTGCTCCCGTCCCCGCCCCACACGACGACGGTCGTGTCGCCGGCGCCGCGCAGCCGCAGGGCCGCCTTGATGCCGGAAGCCTCCGCTGCGGCCGACGCGAACGGCGTCAGGTGCACCGACGACGCCGAACGCACTGGCCGGGTAGACGCCCGCGATGATCGTCCAGCACGACGCGGGGATGACGAGGACGATCTTCGAGTCGGGCTTGGCCGCCGTGAGCCCGCCGAGCACGTGCCGAATGCTGATCGCGGGGCCGCAGCCGGCACACGCGGCATGGCCGGGCAGGAGGAGCCGCTCCTCGGAGACGATCTCGTCGAGCCAGGCCGCCATCAGACTCCTTCCGGGACGTAGAGCACGCTCGAGGCCGACTGATCGAGTGCCCAGCGCAGCGTGGCCGGCGTCACCTCGGCGCCGCCGAGGCCGCAGACGACGTTCGTCGCTCGGGATCCCGAGCGCACGCACGTCCGCGCCGAGCGGACCGAACGCCCCGAACGCGGCCGCGCGGTCGATCACCGTCACGGCGGAGGCGTGCGACAGGGCAGCCGCGAGCTCGGCCGCGGGGAACGGCCGGTACGTATGGACGCGCACGATGAGCAGGTCGCCGTCGTCGTCGAGCAGCTCGCGCGCCGTGTCGGCGATCGCGCCGATGGCGACGATCGCGCGCTCCGCCGCCGGGTTGCCGGCGAGCTCGATCGCCGCGACCTTCTCGCGGCCGAACCGCCGGGTGAACTCCGCCGCGACACCTGCGATGACGCCGCGTGCGTCGTCCATCGCCGTCGCGACGTTGCGCTGGAAGGCGAAGTAGTCGTCCGAGCCGGGCAGCGCCGAGAACGTCCGCGGGTTGCCTGGATCGAGCACCCACTCCTCCGGCGGGTGCAGCGCCGGGATGAACGCGTCGACGGTCTCCTGGTCGGGGATCTCGACGACCTCGGACGTGTGCGAGATGAGGAAGCCCTCCTCGCAGACCATCACGGGCAGAAGCACGGTCTCCGCGATCCGGTACGCGCAGAGCACGCTGTCGAGCACCTCCTGCGCCGACGAGCAGTACAGCTGGATCCAGCCGGTGTCGCGCTGGCTCATGCTGTCGGTCAGATCGGGCTCGATGCTCCACGGGGCGAACACCGCACGGTTCACGTCGACGACGACGAGCGGGACGCGCTCGCGCGACGCACGATGGAGCTGCTCGTGCGCGTACAGCAACCCCTGCGACGAGGTGGCCGTGAACGTCCGCACGCCCGCACGCGCCGCCGCGATGACATAGCCGAACATCGAATGTTCGCTCTCGAGGTTCGCGTACTCGACGTCGTCGCGTCCGGCGACGAGGTCCGCGAGCTTCTCGACGATGAGCGTCTGCGGCGTGATCGGATAGCAGCCGATCGCCTGCACGCGCGCGAGCATCGCTCCGTACGCGGCAGCCTCGTTCCCGGTGACGACCGTCCGTCCGCGTGGCAGCGTCTGGATCACGCCGGCACCGCCTCCATCGCGATCGCGTTCTTCACGGGACACACGACCTCGCAGATGCCGCAGCCCTTGCAGTACAGGTAGTCGATCGCCATCGAGCCGTCCGTCCTCGCGATCGCGCCCTCAGGGCAGAAGAGCGCGCAGAGCGCGCAGTCGTTGCACGCGTCGTGAAGCACGGGACGGTCGAGCGACCAGCCGCCGGTGTGGTTCCCGAGCGAGTCGGTCGTGCTCACCGCGAACAGCGGCCGGCGGCCATGCCGGACCTCGGGCGCGGGCTCGACCGCCGTGTCGCCGGCGCGGGCGTGTTGCCGGATCACGCCTGCGTAGCCCGCGCGCGCCGCCTGGACGTTCTTCACCGCCGAGACGGGACGCATGCGGGCGGTCACGGCTTCTTCGAGAAAGCGGAGCCCGTCCGGCACGAGCAGGCTCATGCACGCTCCGAGCACGGCGACGTTGCCCATCGGCCGTCGCTCGGACGAGAGGATGCCGTTCTCCTGCGCGATGCGCGACGCCGGGACACGCGCGATCTCGAACGCGCCGCCGTGCGCGAACCGCGTCTCGCGGTTGAGGACGACGAGCCCTCCGGGCCTGACCATGCGCAGGACGTCGCTCCGACGGCGGTGCCGGCGAGACGTCGACGAGGACGTCGCACTCCTGCACCTTGTAGCGCCGGCGGATCGGCGACTCGGCGTCCCAGCGCAGGAACGCGGAGATGGGTGCGCCGCGGCGTTCCGCCTTGAACTCCGGGAAGCTCTGGACCCAGAAGCCGGCGCGCGCAAACGTGTCGGCGAGGAGCTGCGAGGCGAGAACAACGCCCTCGCCGCCGCGGCCGACGATCAGCATCTCCTGCACGACTCCATCGTCCGCCCGGGCCTCCCGGAGGGCATCCGGGAGAATGCCGAGGGCGCTCAGTAGTCCTGCGCGGCCGCCCGGGGCCGGCCGGCGCAGGCCGCGCACAGACCGAGCGGGGCGTCGGCGAGCTCGGGGAGGATCTCCCGCAGCCGGCGCCGCATGGGGCGCGGCGGCAGGGGGCCGCCGCAGGCGCTGCAGGCCTCGCATGGCGCCCACGCCAGCTCGACCGAATCCCGGCGGAGGCGGGCGAAATCGAGGCCGGGACGCACCTCGACGGCGTCCTCGGGGCAGGCGTCGGCACAGCGTCCGCATGCGAGGCAGGCGCCCGGCATGAGCGAGATCGCCGTCTCCTCCGCGCTCTCGTCGAACCGGAGCGCATCTGACGGGCAGGCGGTCGCGCACGCGCCGCAGAGCGTGCAGCGCTCGGCGTCGAGCATGACGCGGCCGAGCGGCGACGCATCCGATTCGAGGCTGCCCCCGCGATCCATCCGCCGGACGACCTCGGCCGTCGACTGCGGCTCCGTGAGATGGACCGGGCCGGTCTGCCGAACGACGTCGTTCGTCAGGAGCTGCGCGAACGACTCCGCCTCCTCCGCCCCGGCGATGCAGCGCGCGTCCTGACACGGCTGCGTCCGGACGTCGAGGCCGCGCGCGCGCAGCTGCAGGATCCAGCCGGGTGTCACGAGCGCGAGCGTCGGAAGCTCGACGAGCCCCCAGCCGGGCGGCGCAGTCGCAGCGGCGGTGCTGCAGGCCAGGACGACGCCGGCGACGCCCTGCACGAGCACGTCGAGCTGCGCCTCCGTCTGCGCGGTCGCCGAGCCTGCGAGCCGAAGTGCGCCGCTCGGGCAGCTCGGCACGCACTGCCCGCAAGCGGTGCACGCGCGAGCGTCGATCGACGGGCGCGGTGAGCCCGCCGCGATCGCGTTCTCAGGGCAGCGCTCGACGCAGAGCCCGCAGCTCGCGACGCCGACGCACGAGCTCGCGTCGAGAGTCGCAACGGGCGCCTGCGTCACCATGCCGCCGGGCGAGAAGAGCGAGCGGCGGCTGAGGGCGCCGCCGTTGAGCTTCGGCTTCCCTCGCTCGTCCGGCGGCAGCGCGTCGAGCTTCGCGCACGCGGCGGCGACGAGGACGGCCGCCTCCTCCGCGCTCCGCCCGTCGACGGCAACGGTCTCGATGCCGAACGGCTCCGCGCCCGCCCGCCGCAACGCGGAGAGGAGCGCGGCGCCGACCGGGCGCTCGTGCGTCGTGAGCACGACGCGCGACGCTCCTGCGTTCCGTAAGGCGGCGGCGGCCTCGTCGGGGCGGAGCTCCGCATCGAGGACGAGCGTCATGGTGCGATCGCGGTCGTCCAGTCCGGCGTCAGCCGCGCGAGCTCCGCGTAGAAGGGCTGCACGGTCTCCGCGGCGACTGCCGCGCAGAATTCCGGCATCCATGCGGTCAGGTGGTCGCGCACGAGCAACTCGGCCGCGTCGGCCGCGTCGTGCTCGAACGCATACGCGAGCGCCTCCCACTCGACGACGAGATGATCCGGCAGCTCGTGTGCATCGGCGCGCACGCGCAGTCCGATGTCGGCGTAGAGACGCGCGACGTCCGCCGCGCACGCTGCCATGAGCCGCCCTTGCTCGCGCCGCGGCTGATCGCCGCGCCACATCGACTCGTACGGCGCGCACGGCGCGCGTCCGGGACCGACGAGGAGCCGCTCGTACTCCTCGCGAAGCGCCTCGGGCTGGGCCTCTTCCGCCGCGCCGCGCAGCACGTCGACGCCTGCGCGCGAGAGACCGATCAACTCGGCGACCTCGACCGCATCGTCCCAGTCCGCCGCCCATCGGTCGAGCTCGCGCACGGTCGGCGGGCTCCACCAGGAGGCGAGGAGCCGCGCGGCCGGCGCGAAGCCGGCCGCACGCGCATTCAGGACAGTGCTCATGCCTCTCGTTCCACGGGCCGCAGCCAGCGGTAGCCGATGACGACGATCAGCGCGAGGAACGCGAAGAGCCCCGTGACGATCGCGTATTCGACCCACGTCGGGTGGTAGATCCCGTCGAACTGGAAGACGGTGCTCCCGAGCCGATACGAACCGAGCGCGTTGCCGGGGGCGAGATGGACGAGCGGCCTGAGCATGCCGCCGACCACGAGCTCGATCCGGAACGCGTACACGCCGACCATCACGAGCACGGAAGCGATCGCGAGCAGGTCGAACCGCTTCCGGAACCTCGGCACGACGAGCAGCACGAACGGGACGAGCCCGCCGACGATCCACTCGAGCCAGAACAGCGCCTGCCAGCTGCCGCCGGGCAGGATGGTGTCCAGCGCCGCCCGCTCACGCGGGACGTTGCCCCAGAGGATCGTGATGTAGTCGCACGCGACGAGGAACAGGTCGACGGCGATCGCTGCGGCCATGAGGCCCGCGACCGTCCGCCACGTCTCGTCCGGCAGCTTGATCTTGTCGAACCGCTGCGCGGCGAGCGCCGCGAGCGCGATGAGCGCCGTGCCCGACAGGATCGCCGAGGTGACGAAGAGCGGCGCCATGAGCGACGTGTTCCACCACGGCCTCGAGATCTGCAGGCCGAAGATCCACGCCGTGATCGAGTGCAGCAGCACGGCGGTCGGCAGACCGGCGTACGCCATGATCCGCAGCACCTTCGCCCGCTTCGACGGCTCCATCGTCCGCCTGCTCATGATCGTCAGGTCGGTGACCGCGAACGCGAAGTAGACGACGATGATGACGATGTCCCAGATGAGCGGGGACGACCAGTTCGGATAGCGGAACAGCTCCCAGACCCGTTGCGGGTTGCCGAGGTCGGGGATGATCGTCATCGCCGCGACGAGCACGCACGCCGCCGCCGTGAGCACGCCGAGGCGTGCGAGCGGGCGCAGGCTCTTGACGCCGAACACCTCGGCGGCCGAGGCCATGATGAGACCGCCGGCGGAGAGGCCGACGAAGAACGCGAACGTGAAGATGTAGAGGCCCCACGAGACGACGTCTCGCATGCCGGTCGCGATGAGGCCCTGGGTGAGCTGGTAGATCCAGGCCGCGATGCCCCAGAGAACGAGCAGGCCGAGCGCGGCGATGACGCCGCCCGTGACGCGCCCCAGACGGGCGGCACGCGGCGCGGGAGTGGCAACGGCGTTCGCGGCCATCACACGTTCCTTTCACGGTCGACGGGCAGATAGAAGACGCGCGGATCCGTTCCGAGATCGGGCAGGAGCTGGGTCGCTCCGCCCTCGTCGACGAGCTGTGCGACCTCGCTGTTCCGGTCGTTCAGGTCGCCGAACACACGCGCACCGGCCGGGCAGACCTCGACGCAGAACGGCTCCTCGCCGACGTCGATCCGCTCGACGCACCACGTGCACTTCTCGACGACGCCGCGCGGCCGGTCGGGCGTGAACACGAGCCGTCCGTCCGAGCGGTAGTCCTTGCCGTAGCCGACCGTGAAGTCGACCGGCTGTTGCGCCTCGCCCCAGTTGAAGACGCGGATGCCGTAGGGGCACGCGGCCATGCAGTACCGGCAGCCGATGCAGCGCTCGTAGTCGACGAGCACGTTGCCGTCCTCCCGGCGGAAGGTGGCTCCGACCGGGCAGACCTTCACGCAGGGCGCGTCCTCGCAGTGCTGGCACGCGACCGGCATGTACGCCATCTCGACGTCCGGGAACGTCCCGTGCGGCACGTCGATCGAGTCGCTCGCCGGATCCGCGGTGGCGGCGGAGCTCTCCCCCGTCGTCTCGCCCGGAGCCGCGGTGAGGATGCGGTTCCAGAAGAAGCCGAGCGGCTCGTTGTTGATCTCCTTGCAGCCGATCGCACACGTCCAGCAGCCGATGCAGCGGTTCTGGTCGATGACCATTCCCCACCGCTTGACGGTTTCAGTGGCGGCCATCGCCGATCACGCTCCTTCCACTTGGACGAGGCAGTCGTAATAGGCCGCGTTCGACCGGAAGTTGGGGATGACGGACTGGGCCGGGTTCGCGATCTGGTGCGTGAGGTTGTTCGGATGCCCCTCGACGTAGTGCTTCACCTTGATCGTGTCCCAGCCGCCCTGGTAGCAGTTGACGACGCCGGGCTTGATCCCCTCGGTGAGCCGCGCCTTCACCTTCATGAAGCCGCGGTCGTTGAAGACCTTGACGACGTCGCCGTCCCCGATGCCGCGCGGCTTCGCGTCGGCCGGGTTGATCTCGAGGAAGCCCTCGCCGCCGTTGTTCACCTCTTTGAGCCACGGCAGGTTCACGTACTGCGAGTGCGTGCGGAACCGCGTGTGCGTGGAGAGGAACGTGAGCGGGTACTTCTTCGCGAGCGGGTTCTCGCGGTACGCCTCGATCTGCGGCTTGTAGCCGGGCAGCTGCTGCTCGAACGGGACGAGCATCTCGACGTAGAACTCGATCCGCCCGGACTTCGTCGGGAACTTCTTGTCGAAGAACGGGACGTACGGAACCGTCGGCGTGTTCAGGTGCGGCGCCGACGTCGTGAGCTGCTCCCACGTCAGCCCGTTGACGTTGCCGTCCGCCTTCGGATCGCCGATGTGGAGGATCTCCTTGAGGTACTCGTCGGCGCTCTTGTCGAAGTACTGCCCGACGCCCATCTTCCCGGCGACCATCGTGATCGCATCGAGGTCGGACTTCGACTCCCAGAGCGGGTCGATCACCTTCGGCATGTACTGGAGATAGAAGTTGTTCGAGGAGAGCAGGTCGCTCTTCTCGAGATACGTGCAGGCCGGGCAGCACGATGTCCGCCAGGTCTGCGGTCGCCGACATGACGTAGTCGGAGGTGACGAGGAAGTCGAGCGACTTCGAGCGCCTTCCGGACCTTGTTCTTGTCCGACATCTGCTGCGCGTAGTTGTCGACCATGAACCACGCAGCGCGAACCGGGTACGGCTTGCCCTCGAGCATCGCGTCGCAAGCGTCCATCGGCTCGAGCACGGTGAACATCTCCGTGCCCTTCGGGGCCCACCAGTTGCCGAGGTCGAACGCCGTCGTCGTGAGACCGCCGGCGAACGTCGTGACGCCGCCGCCGTGGTTGCCGATGTTGCCCGTGAGCGCCTGCAGCGTCAGCAGCGCCTGCATCGTCAGGTCGCCGCGATACCAGTGCGAGATCGCGAACCCCGTCGCGGACGCCGACCGGGTGCTCCTTCGTCCAGAGCTCGGCGAGCTGCAGGATCTGGCGCGGCTCGAGGTCGGTCATCGACGCGACCTTCTCCGGCGTGTACTGGCGCCATCTCGTCGCGGAGCATCGCCAGCGCGGACGCAACGCCCTCGTCCTCGCCGAAGAGATCCGGATCCTTCGCCTGCTCGAGCGGCTTGACCTTGCCGTCGGCCGCGTCGACGACGAGGTAGCGACTTACCCTTCCGGGCGAACTTCTTCGTCGCCTCGTCGACGAGGAACGGCGCCACCGTGTAGCTCTTCAGGTACGCCGTCGTCGTACAGCTTGTGCTGGAGGACGTAGTTCATGATCCCGTCGATCAGGGCCGTGTCCGTGCCCGGCCGGATCGCGCAGCCAGACGTCGGAGCGCGCCGAGGTCGGCGTGTAGCGCGGGTCGATCGAGACGACCGTCGTCCCTTGCTTCTGCGCGTCGGCGATGATCCGCCAGTCCGGGATCGACGTCTCCGCGACGTTGTTCGCCCACAGGACGATGAGCTTCGAGTTGAGGAAGTCGGTCATCTCGTGGCCGTCGAAGATCCCACCGGCGGTGCCCTCGGGATCGGCGAGGAGGTAGTTCCAGCCCGCCGGAGTGGCGCTGTCGCCCTCGTTGTCGCCCTCGAAGTCGCCGGCCGAGGCGCCGATGGCGCTCGCGAAGCGGAAGCCCGCGCCGACGACGCCCTCGATGATCGAGAGCGAGCCGGTGTACGGCGCGATCCAGACCGACTTCTTGCCGTTCTTCGCCTGGATCGCCTTGAACTGCTCGGCGATCGTCGACGTCGCCTCGTCCCAGCCGATCCGCTCCCAGCGGCCGGAGCCGCGGGCGCCGACGCGCTTGTACGGGTACTTCACGCGGTCGGGGCTGTACGTGTTCTGGATCTGCGACACGCCGCGAAGGCAGATGCGCGGGTCGAACTTCGGTGCGGGCTGGCCGCCGATCGTCTTCGCGGTGAACGCGGCGCTCGTGACGAGCCGGATCCGGCCGTCGACGACCTTCACCTGGTGCCCGCAGGCGCCGTCGCAGTTGTTCGAGTGCCCGGTGCGGAAGACGGTCTCCTTGCCGGCGACCTCCCCGGCCTCCGCCGCATCGGCCTTCTCGAGGTAGCGGAGCCCGCCGGCGACGGAGAGCATCCCGACGCCTGCGGCCGAACCCTGTACGAATCGCCGCCGCGTAACGCTCACGACGTCGCCTCCTCCCGATCCGCGGTTACCGCGGCTATGTGTGTGCGCACGTGCTCGAGCATCTCGGCCCGATCCGTCTCCGACGCGGCGAGCCCGGCGAGGAAACAGCAGAGCGGTGCCGCCGTGCGATCGCCCGTGCCATGTGCTGCGGCACCGGCCAGATCGAGCACGGCTTCGACTTCCGCGTCCTCCAGTGGAGCTACGCGGAGCTCGCCCGCAACAGCGGCGATCAGCTCCGCTCTCGAATCGGCCATCAGAGAACCTCCTCGCCCATGTGCGCCAAGACCGGACGATTCTCGGAGCGGCCGGGCGGCGGCGACTGATGAAGACTGATCAACCGGGCTCAAGTCGGCGGGCTATCCGCGTTGGCGTGCGGGGTGTCCGCAAAGCCGATCGTGGCTGCGCCGGATGGCCCCAGCCGCCACGGCGCGCAGGGTCCCGGCGATGGCGCAGATCCACTCGGGGGCGGCGGTGTTCCGCACCGACCCCTACGGCTGGATCGCCGACTGGAACCCGGCGGCCGAGCGACTGACCGGCATCCCGGCGAGCGAGGCCGTAGGGCGGCCGTGCTGGGACGTCGTGGCGGGCCGGAACGACGACGGCGCGCTCCTCTGCCATCCGGGCTGCTCGGCGGCCCGGCTCGCCCGGGAGGGCTGGCCCGTACGCAACGCCACCGCGAACGTGCGGACGCGCATGGGGACGAAGCGGCTCGTCGTCTCGACGATCGTCGTCGACGGCAGCGGCGGGGACGAGGCGATCGTCCTCCACACGCTCCACGAGGCCGCCGACGCCGAGCTGCTCGCGATCGAGCCGGAGCCGGCGCTGACGAGACGCCAGCGTCAGATCCTCTGCCTGCTCGCCGAGGGCGTGCGCGCACGCCAGATCGCGGCCCGCCTCCGGCTGTCCGAGACGACCGTCCGCAACCACATCCAGGCGATCCTGCTCGCGCTCGGCGTCCACTCGCAGCTCGAGGCGGTCGCGCGGGCGCATACGTTCTCGCTCGCCGACGACGACCCGGCGGCCTGATGCAGGACGCCTTCGGACGGCCGCTGGAGACGCTGCGGGTCTCGATCACGGACCGGTGCAACTTCCGCTGCGTCTACTGCATGCCGAAGGGCGCGTTCGGCCGCGACCACGTGTTCCTCGAGCGGCGAGAGCTGTTGACGCTGGAGGAGATCGCCCGGATCGCCGGCGTGTTCGCCGGGCTCGGCGTGCGCACGGTGCGCCTGACCGGCGGCGAGCCGCTGCTGCGCCGCAACGTCGAGCACCTCGTCGCGATGCTCGCGGCGATCCCCGTGGATGTCGCGTTGACGACGAACGGCGCCCTGCTGGCGGAGAAGGCGGAGACGCTCGCGCACGCGGGCCTGCGGCGTATCAACGTCAGCCTCGACTCGGTCGACGACGCGGTCTTCAGAGCGTTGAACGACGTCGACTTCCCCGTCGAGCGTGTGCTCGACGGCATCGACGCCGCCGCCGAGGCCGGGATCCGCGTCAAGGTGAATGCCGTCGTGAAGCGCGGCGTGAACGACGAAGGCATCGTCGCGCTCGCGGAGCGCTTCCGCGGCCACGACATTCCGGTGCGGTTCATCGAGTACATGGACGTCGGGCAGACGAACGGCTGGCGCCTCGACGACGTCGTGTCCGCGGACGAGATCGTCCGCCGCGTCGGCGCCTCGTGGCCCCTCGACCCCGTCGCGGCGGTTCCCGGCGAGACGGCGCTCCGCTATCGCTACCGCGACGGCGCCGGCGAGATCGGCGTCATCGCCTCGGTGACCGAACCGTTCTGCGGCGGCTGCTCGCGTGCCCGCCTCTCGGCCGAGGGGCGCCTGTACACGTGCCTGTTCGCGCTCCAGGGCCACGACCTCCGCGGGCCGATGCGCGGCGGTTCGGCCGACGAGCAGCTTGCGGACGACATCCGGCGGATATGGAACGCGCGCGCGGACCGGTACTCGCTCTCGCGCGCCGCGGGCGGCACGGGCCTCCCCAAGGTGGAGATGTCCTACATCGGCGGCTGACCGCGTCTACCCGGCGACGCCTGCGCCGAGCCGATCGGCCGCAGGTGCGATGTGCGTCTCGAGCGCCGCCGCGCAGCGCGGGCAGAACTGCGTGCCGGTGCCGCGCCGAAGTTCCGCGAGCGCATCCGCCAGCGGTCGCGCCGGCCGGTACACGCGCGTCGAGAGCATCGAGTCGACCGCGTCGGCAACGTGGACGATCCGCGCGCCGAGCGGGATCTCCTCTCCGGCGATGCCGTCGGGGTAGCCCGTCCCGTCGTAGTGCTCGTGATGGTGGCGAATCGTCGGCACTGCGTCGTCGAGGAACCCGAGCCGGCCGATGATCTCCGCCCCCACTTCGGCGTGGCGCTGGACGAGCGTCCACTCGTCCTCCGTCAGCGCCGTCTCCTTCAGCAGCACCGAGTCGGGGACGGCGAGCTTGCCGATGTCGTGGAACAGGGCCGCGTACCCGAGCAGCTCGAGCTCCGCCGCCGACAGGCCCAGCTCCTCGCCGATCGCGAGCGCGAGCTCCTCGACACGCCGGGAGTGTCCCGCCGTGTACGCGTCGCGCGCGTCGACCGTGGCCGCCAGTGACTCCATCGCGGCCGTCGAACGTTCCCGCAGGAGCCGGTTCGCGCGGTCGAGCGAGATGTTCTGGTCCTGGATCGTCTCCGCCGCCGTGCGGAGCTTCCGGACCGACTGCTGTGTGTGCCGGAGATATGCCTCCTGCGTCTTGCGCATGAGCAGGAGCGGGATCGCGAAGATCACGAGCGCGATGAGCCCGGACGACCGGTAGGCCATCGCGATGGCGGCCCCGATCAGCCCGTACACGAGGTAGTGGCCCGTCACCCAGCTGAAGCGCTCCCGCCACGCGGTCAGCCATGTCCCGCCGCCCTCGGCCGAGACCGCGAGTGCGACGAGACCGGTGTTGACGGCGAAGTACAGCCCGCCGGCGAGTATCCCGACCACGGGGAACCAGGCACGCCGTGGGTCGCTGCCGGTGAGCTGGAACCCGCCCCACGCCGCGAACGACGCGAGCGTGAGCGCTCCGGCATTGAAGAGGACGTGCTGGAGCCGCTCCCGCCGCGCAGCCCACGATACGACCACGATCGTGAGCGCCACGGGGAGCATCGGGCGTGTGCCGAAGAGCGCCACGGCGGTGATCGCGCCGACCCCGCTGACGGACAGCGTCCCCACCTGGTCGACGTCGAGGGCCAGCGCCTCCCCGAGGCCTACGAAGACGGCAACGGCGGCGATGCCGGCGACGTCCTTCGACGTCCCGAACACGAGTCCGGCCAGGCCGACGCCGAGGCCTGCGACCGCGACCGTCGCCACGAGGCCGGCGAGCCCGCCTCCGAGCGCGGCGAGCCGGTCCTGCGGGTAGGGGTGCCGTCGGCGCTCGACCGCCGGCGCCGCGCGCCGCGCGGGCGCCGCCGGCGGATGCACTTCGGGGTCGCGCGGCAGCGCCACGAGGTGCGGTGCGCGCCCCGGCGGCTGGTCGACCGCGGCGGCCGGCGCGTCCACGACGCGGTTGCGCCCCTGCAGCTTCGCCCGGTAGACCGCGAGGTCGGCGGCGTTCACGAGCGCGTCCGTCGTCGTACCGTCCCGCGGGTAGGCGGCGACGCCGAGCGAGATGGTCGCGTGCACCGGCTCGTCTGCCGTCTCGATGGCGAACGTCGCGGCCGCGACCGCCCGGCGGATCCGTCCGGCGATCTCGACGGCCCGCTCGGGGGGCGTCTCGGGCAGGAGGATGCAGAACTCCTCGCCGCCGAACCGTGCCGGCAGGTCGTACTGCCGCAGCTGCTGCCGGAAGATGTCTGCGACGCCGCGCAGGACGACGTCGCCGGCGAGGTGCCCGTGCGTGTTGTTGATGTCGCGCAGCAGGTCGAGGTCCGCCATGACGAGCGAGAGCGGCCGCTCGTACCGCTCTGCACGCGACAGCTCGTCGTCGAAGACGGCGGCAAAGTGACGCGCGTTCGAGAGGCCCGTCTTCGAGTCGACGCGGGCCTCGGCGCGGAGCTGGGGAACGGCGAGCGCGCGATGGATGAGGATGAGCGGGGCGATGATCAGCGGAATCACCCACGGCGCATGCAGCCAAAGGGTGGCGACGCCGACTCCGAGGCACGCGAGGAACAGGTCGGTCGAGACGTAGTCGAACGAGAAGAGGTTCGTGCCGCGCATCGTCAGGCCGTGCGCGAGGCTGATCATCCGCGCCAGCAGGAAGTGGTTCACCGCGACGTACGCGAAGCAGGCGACGAGGCCGGCAACCGCGAAGCGAAGCCCGTTCGTCTGCGTGAGGGGCACGTGACGCAACACGAGGCGGTAGACGCCCCACATCGCGAGGGTGTCGAGAAAGCCCTTCGCGATGTTGAAGCTCATGACCGTGACGGTCTTTCGCGTCCGCAGCCACTCCGGGATGTACAGCACCGCGACGAGGAGGGCTGCAAGCGGCGCCGGCAGCAGGATCACCGCCGGGACGATGAACACGATCGACGTCTTGTAGCTCTGCTTGCCCGGCTTCTCGACGGTGAAGAGCTGCGTGAACGCGCTCAGCGGGGCCAGGACGAGGAACCATTCCCAGTGCGACGTGGACGCGCTGAGGCGCGCGAGCAGCGGAACGGCTACCCCGAGGGCGGTGACGACGACGAGCGCGTGGAACAGCCTCGCCGGGCGGCTGAGCTTGCCGGGGCCCGGGAAGCGGGAGCGCGGGGTCGCCGAGACGGGCGCCGCCGCCGCGAGCGTCGCGGCGGCGGTCAGCGCAGGGGCACGGTGTTCGACTGCAGCCACTTCCACTTCGCCCTCGCTCCGTCTTCCCGTCTTCCCTACGGCTTCCAGATCGTCGCCGACCAGCCCGACGCGCCCAGGTCGGAGGCCGACCACTCCGATGCCGACCACTCGGACGCCGACCACTCGGACGCCGACCACTCGGACGCCGACCACTCCGACGCCGACCACTCCGACGCCGACCACTCCGACGCCGACCACTCAGAGGCCGACCACTCCGACGCGGTTGCAACGTACGTCGCCCATGCGTCCCCGTCGAAGTGCGCCCCCGTGGAGTCGCTGACGACGAACGAATCGAGGTTCTCGTCGGGGTTCGGCGGCGAGGAGACGCCCGCCGCTGCCGCGGCGTCGATCTCGCCGACGCCGCCGCCGAAGCCGGCGATCGCGGGCAACGACGCGGCGGAGACCATCAGCGCGCCCTTCACCTGGTCCGGCGTCCAGTCCGGGTGGAGCGCGAGGAGCTGCGCGGCCGCGCCCGCGGCCATCGGAGCGGCGAACGACGTGCCGGACATCCACATGTATCCCGGCGCGACGACGCGCGACGGCTCCATCTGCTTGAGGTACGACGACGCCGGCACCGGCGCGACGATGTACCGGCCCGGGGCGGAGAGCTCCGGCTTGAGGAAGCCGTCGGCGGTGTCGCCGAACGCCGACCACGGCGCGAGCGTGTCGTTCGCGGGGAGCGCCGTCCCGTTCTGGTCGAGCGCGCCGACGGTGATGACGAACGGATCGTTCCCGGGGGCGTAGCCCGTGTCGACCGCCGTGCCCGTGCCGTAGTTGCCGGCGGCAGCCGTGACGACGATGCCGTTCAGCCACAAGGACTCGACGGCCTTGTCCAGCGGGTTGAAGCGGAAGCTCGAGACGCCCGACTCGACGAGCGAGAGGTTCACCACGCGGATGTCGTACTGGTCCTTGTGCGCGAGGACCCAGTCGCACGCCGCGATGACGTCGCTCGAGAGCGACTGCCCGTACTGGTCGGAGGTGCGGATGCTGACGATCGGCGCGCCGGGAGCGGCGCCCGGGAACGTCGTGGAGGCACCGGCAGCGACGCCGGCGACCATCGTCCCGTGCCCCTCGTCGTCGCCGGTCGCATCCGGCGTGAGGCTCGACAGGTTGACGCTCGCGACGAGCCGCGAGCCGAAGTCGCCGATCTTCGTCGGGTCGACGCCGCTGTCGATGATCGCGATCGCCGGCACCGAGCTCGCGCCGGCGAGCGTGCCCCAGAGCGGCGCGATGCCGGTCGACGCCGTCCAGCCCTGCGAGTCCTGCCAATCCGACGCGGTGCCCATGCGGGCATCTGGTGTGATCGCGACGATGTGCGCTGCGTTCGCGAGCTTTGCGAGGTTGGCGCCCGAGATCGTCGCCGAGACGCCGTCGATCGACCTCAAGGCACGCTTGAGCTGACCGTTCCCCGCCGTGACGGAGGCGGCCACGTCGGAGCTGGCGACGACCCTCTTGTCGCCCTGCACGATGACGTGGAACATCTGGTTCGGATTCGCCGCCGCGCGCGCCAGCAGCGCCGCCGGCACATACGCGCCCTTGGTCTTGTTCCCGTTCCCGTTCCCGTTCCCGTTGCCGTTGCGGTCCCCGGGATTGTTCCCGCTTCCGGGGCCGTTGCCGTTGACGGTCACGGGGCCGTTGCCGGCCGTGGGCGGGTTCCCGTTGCCGGTCGTGGGACCGTTGCCGTTTCCGGCGTGGCCGATCGCCGGCACGATCAAGATGGCAACGATCGCCGCGATCGTCGCAATAGCTCCGCGCGCGCGACCCGTGCCGCCCTTCCCCCACAGCGCGCTCCCGCGGGTGTCGGAGGATCCGCTCCAGTCGGCCTGCCTCGGAACTGCCATGTCCTTCAACTCCTTCGCGCCTGTGTGACGCGGCCGCAGTGGCCATGTCCGGGGACCGCTGTCCTCGCTCGGCCGAACGTAGGTGCATCGGGGCCACCAGAACGTCCCCCGAACGAGGCAAAGACGAAAGATCCCTCGACTGAGCGATCTCCACCCGAATTCCGGTTACCCCCTCGCGGGGGAGGGTGCATCGTCCCGACGACCCGCCGCGCGTCCTCGAAGTGGTCTAGCGTCCTCCCGTGCGCTCCGCGCGGGTGATCAGCGTCGTCGGCTGCCACGCGGGCGGTGAGGTGGGCAACGTCGTCGTCGGCGGAGTGATCGCCCCGCCGGGAGACACCGTCTTCGAGCGCATGGTCGCGCTCCGCGCGGACGACTCGCTCCGGCGGCTGTTGCTCCGCGAGCCGCGCGGCAGCGTCGCCGTGCACGCGAACCTCGTCGTCCCGTCGCTGCGCCCGGACTGCGACGCGGGCTTCATCATCATGGAGCCGACCGAGTACCCGGCGATGTCGGGCTCGAACACGATCTGCGTCGCAACCGTCCTGCTCGAGACCGGCATGGTCGCGATGCGCGAGCCGGAGACGACGCTGCGGCTCGAAGCACCGGCCGGCGTCGTCGAGGTGACTGCGCGCTGCCGCGACGGCAAATGCGAGAGCGTCGAGCTGACGAACGTCCCGTGCTTCGCGGACCGTCTCGACGCTCCGCTCGAGATCGACGGGCTCGGGACGATCGCAGTCGACGTCGCGTTCGGCGGCATGTGGTACGCGATCGCGGACGCGCAGGCACTCGGCTTCGCGCTCGAGCCGTCGGAGGCGCGTGAGCTCTCGCGTGTCGGCGAGCTGCATCCGCACCGCCGCGCGCGAGCAGCTGCCGTGCGCGCATCCGGAGAACGCGGACATCGCGGGCGTGAGCATCGTCGAGATCGCCGAGCCGTGGCGCGGCGTCGGCGCGGTCTCGAAGAACGCCGTCGTCGTCGCGCCGGGCCGGCTCGACCGCTCGGCGACGGGAACCGGACTCTCGGCGCGCATGGCGGCGCTGCACGCGCGCGGGCTCATGCGCGCCGGCGACGCGATGACGCACGCGTCGGTCATCGGCTCGACGTTCGACGGCCGCATCGTCGCGGAGACGACGATTGACGGACGTGCGGCGATCGTGCCCGCGATTCGCGGCAGCGCGTGGATCACCGGCCTCGCGCAGGTGCTCGTCGATCCGACCGACCCGTTCCCCGAGGGCTATCTGCTCTCGGACACGTGGCCCGGAGACGACATCCAGGGCTGAAACGGGGCTCCGGTAGACTTGTTCGGAGCGTCCCCGTGTTCTGACTCCCACACGAGCCCGCCGCAAGCCGTTCCGGGGGAGTCGCCGAAGGAGGACGTAATGAGGAAGACGCTGAGGCGCATCCTCGATCTGCTGCGCGGTAACGGCAGTCAGACGCAACGCGACGGCGCACCGATCCGCGCCGGACTGCAGGACCCGCAGAACTAGCGCGTGCGCACCGCAATCGTCTCCACGTATCCGCCCCGCGCGTGCGGGATCGGGACCTTCGCCGCCGACGTGCGGGGAACGCTTCTCGGCGTTCCCGACGTCGACGGCGTCGATCTCGTCGCAGTCGTGAACGAGCCGTCGAGCCCGCAGCGGCGCGGCCTCCTCGCGACGATCGCGCAGGCCGTCCGCGGCGACTACGTCCGCACCGCGAGGATGCTCGGGCGGCTCGACGTCGACGTCGTGCTCCTCCAACACGAGTACGGCATCTTCGGAGGTCGCGACGGCGAGTACGTCCTGTCGTTCGCCCGCGAGCTCGCGCAGCCGCTCGTCGCGACGTTGCATACGGTGCTCTCGAAGCCGACCCGTCACCAGACAGAGGTGCTGACGGAGTTGTGCTCGGAGGCGGAGCTCGTGATCGTGATGACCGAGACGGCAAAGCAGCTGCTCGTCGAATGCGGCGCCTGCCCGGTCGGCAAGGTGCGCGTCGTGCCGCACGGAGCTCCCGCACGCATCACCGCGCGCGCAGCGGCCCGGCCGGCAGGCGACCCCTTCCAGCTCTCCACCTTCGGACTGATCTCTCCGGGCAAGGGCCTGGAGACCGCCATCGAAGCGTTGCCCTCGATCCTCGATCGCCACCCCGACGTGGTGTACGTGATCGCCGGACGCACGCATCCCGACGTCGCGCGCCGGGAAGGCGAGCGATACCGGTTGATGCTTCAGCGACGCGTGCTCGAGCTCGGACTCGATGACAACGTCGAGTTCGACGACCGCTTCCTCTCGATCGACGACCTCGGTGACCTGCTCGCGGCGACGGACGTGTTCGTCACGCCGTACCGCAGCCAGGAGCAGGCGGCCTCGGGCGCGCTCACGTTCGCGATCGCAGCCGGCTGCGGAGTCGTCTCGACGCCGTACTGGTACGCACAGGACATGCTCGCCTCAGGCGCGGGCCGGCTCGTTCCCTTCGACGACCCGGCGGCCGTCGCCGACGCGGTATGCGCCTACATCGATGAGCCGGAAACGCTCGTCACGGCGCGCGCCGAAGCGCGGCGCATCGGCGCCACGCTCGCATGGCCGTCGGTCGCCGAGGCGACTGCCGTCGTGCTGAGGGAGGCGCTCGCACTCGCGCCCCGTCGCCGTCCGTCGGGCGTGGCCGACCTGCATCTCGCGAGCATGCGGACCGACCACTTGCTCACCCTCGTCGACGACGTCGGGATCGTGCAGCACGCCCACGGGATCATCCCGAACCGCGAGACCGGATACTGCGTCGACGACGTCGCACGGCTCGCGGTCGTCTCGCTCCCGCTCGCCCGGCGCGGAAGCGAACAGCAGTGGACGTCGATCCTCTACCGCGCACTGGCCTTCCTGCACGCCGCGACGGGCGACGACGGTATGCGCAACTTCATGGGCTACGACCGTCGCTGGCTCGACGAGCCGCACGTCGGCGACCACGTCGGCCGCGCCGTCTGGGCGCTCGGCGAGATCCTCGCGACGGCATGGATCGACGCCCTCGTCGTGCCGACGCGCGACCTGCTCTCCAAGATGATCCGTCCGCTCGCGGGAGACGTCTGGCTGCGGACGGCCGCGTACACGGTGCTCGGCCTCTCGCGCCTCGACGCCGACCGGCTCGAGCCCGAGGCCCGTCACCTGCTCGAGCGGCTGACGGAGCAGCTGGCGGACGCGTATCGCCGTACCGCCACGGACGATTGGCGCTGGTTCGAGGACAAGCTCACGTACGACAACGCGCGGCTGTCACAGGCGCTGATCGTCGGCGGCGAAGCGCTCGGCCGGAGCGACCTCGTCGACCTCGGGCTGGAGTCCCTCCGCTGGCTCGGCGACGAATGCGGCCTCGACGCAGGGCCTTCTACGACTGCCGGGCCACGACGGCCGGCGGAGAGGCGAGCCCGCACCGGGTCCCGGCGACGAGCAGCCGCTCGACGCCGCCGGCGCTCGTCGAGGCCGAGCTCGCCGCATTCGCGGTCACGCACAAGGCCGAGCACGGTGTCAGAGCGACGAGCGCGTTCGAGTGGTTCCTCGGACGCAACCGCCTCCAGAAGCCGCTCTACGACTTCGCAACCGGCGGTTGCAGCGACGGGCTCGGCACCGAGACGGTCAACGTGAACGAAGGCGCCGAGTCGACGCTCGCGTTCCATCGCGCAGCGCTCCTGCTCGACGCAGCGGGTGTCCGCGCGTCAGCGCGTGAACCCGTGGCCGAGCTGCCACGGAGCCTTCAGGCCGCTGCGCGCAGTGCGTCGAGAAGCTCGGCCTTGTCGACGCTCGCCGCGCCGACGCACCGGTCGCCGGCGCCGTAGGTGAGATAGATCGTGCCGTCGGGCAGCGGTACCGCACCCTGCACGAAGACGACCTCGTTGACGTCGCCGCTGCGCTCCCACGACAGCTCGGGGCGCAGGATCGGCTCCGGCAGGAGCGACGCGACGCGACCCGTGTCGTGATCGAGGAGCGCGACGTTGATCGTGTACTGCGAGCTCGACCGTCGCTCGTGGTAGAAGAGCAGCAGCCCCTCGTCGACCGCGACGGGCGGCGCGCCCGCGCCGACACCGAGCGCGCCGGCCGAGGGTCTGATCAGCGTGTGCCGCTCGAGCTCGCGAACGTGCTCGTCCCAGTACTCGGCGCCGGCGGCGTACATCTCCTCGAGCGAGTCGAACAGCGCGAGCTGCATGTCGGGGATGATCCGATGGATGAGCGCGACCCGGCCGTCGCGGAGATTGAAGATGACCGCGTCCTTGTCGGGCGTGTGCTCGAGGACCGACGACACGACCCGAGTCGTGGTTGAGCGCGAAGCGGCCGTCGGCGTAGACGAGCCGGTGCACTCCCACGCGCCACGGCAGCCCGGACGCGGGAGCCGGCAGGTTCGTGTACGTCATCATCACGTGCTCGGCGCCCTCGCTCTGCACACGCTGCACCCGCGGATCCTCGATGCTGTGGATGCCACCGGGCGAGCCGGCGGCGAGCACCTGCTGGAAGCGGTAGTCGAGACCGTCGTCGGACGTGAAGACGAGCACGTCGGAGACGTAGTCGACGAAGCGCGCGCCACGTCCGCGGTTGCGCGTGTACCCGTCGCGCACGCCGCGCGCAAACAGGTGGAAGGTGCCGTCGACGCCGATGACGCCCGCGTTGAAGATCGGGCCATAGCCGTCGACGGATCCGAAGTCGACCGCCGGAGTGTCGCGAAGACGCCGCACGACGACAGTGGACGGACCATTGGGATCTAGCCGGTCAGGGCGGCTCATCTTTGACAACCTCTACAGGAGTGATCGGATGGATGGGGTGAGGAGTTGAGGTCCCCGGAGCTGTTCACACGGTATACGGGAAACCCGATCCTCGAAGCGGGGGATTGGCCTTACACCGTCAACGCGGTCTTCAACCCGGCCGTCACGCGTCTCGGGTCCGAGACCATCCTCCTCGTCCGGGTCGAGGACCGCACGGGTCTGTCGCATCTCTGCGTCGCACGCAGCGCCGACGGCGTCGAGGGCTGGACGATCGACTCCGATCACCGGTTTCTGCCCGACGTCGAGTCGGAGGCGGAGCGCTTCGGCATCGAAGACGCGCGCATCACCCTCTGCGGCGACGAGCACATGATCGTGTACACCGGCTACTCGAGCGCGGGCCCGCTCGTGCGCCTCGCCTCCACACGCGACTTCGAGACGTTCGAGGCGCACGGCACCCTGATGCCGCCCGAGGACAAGGACGCGGCGCTCTTCCCGCAGATGTTCGACGGCCGCTGGGCGCTCATCCACCGGCCGGTGGCGACGCAGCCGACGCAGACGGCGCACATCTGGCTCTCCTGGAGCCCCGACCTCCACTACTGGGGCGACCACACGATCTTGCTGCCGGCCCGCGAGGGTGCGTGGTGGGACGCGCACAAGGTCGGCCTCTGCCCGCCGCCGCTCCTCACCGAGCGCGGCTGGCTGCTGCTCTACCACGGCGTCCGTGTGACGGCGGCCGGCTCGATCTACCGGCTCGGCCTCGCGCTCCTCGACGCCGAGCATCCGGACCGCGTGCTCGCACGTTCGAGCGAGTGGATCTTCGGGCCGCACGAGCACTACGAACGCGCCGGCGACGTTCCCGATGTCGTGCTTCCCGTGCGGCTGGCTGCTCGACGGCGACACCGTGCGCCTCTACTACGGCGCCGCCGATACGTCGATCTGCCTCGCGGAGGCGAGCCTCTCGGCGCTGCTCGACTGGCTCGAGCGGCACTCGTCCTGAGCGGCGCCAGGAGCGACAGCGCGCCGCGCCAGGCGATGACCGCCACGAAGCACGCCGGTGCCCGTGATCACGCCGAGCACGCCGATGGAGACGGCCGCGTGCAGCGCCTGCGATGCTCCGACGCCGGTCGCGACGAGAGCCGCGCCGCCGGCGCCGACCTGCGTCGCCGCTCCTGCGAGGCCGACCGGCAGCGCCGCCGCGGCCGCGCCGGCGCAGAGGAAGAGCAGCGCGAGCGGACCGAGTAGCCGACGCCGAGCGCGCCGAGAACGAGGAAGAACGCGACCGCACGGACGAGCCAGCACGCGGACACGAGCGCCCACGCCTCGGACGCGGGCCGCAGCGACGTCGTGCGCGTGCTCAGCCAGCGGCCGAGACGAAAGCGCAACGCCTGCCGACTGAGCGGCCAGGCGCGGCATCGCGAAGATCAGGCCGCGGCTGCGATCGCCGGCGGCTGCGACGAGCGCCGAGCCCGATCCGCACCGTCGCTCCGGCATCGGAAGCACCGCGCCGGCGAGCGCGAGCGGAGCGAGCGCCGCGCTGTCGATCAGGCCGAGCATGACGAGCGAGAGACAGAGCACGCGCACGCCGGCGGGACAGCCCGGGATAGCGGCGGACGACGAGAACTCGCATCGCGTCGTCGAAGCGCCCGGGTAGAAGGACTCCGATGAGCGCCGCGCCGCCGTTGCCCGCGGCGAGCGCGATCGGAGGCGGCCGTTCGGACCGCGCGAACAACCGGCCCCAGCCGAGTGCCTTGAGGACCTGGGCGAGCAGGAGCAGGAACGCGGCCGCGACGAGCAGGCCGGGCTGCCGGCTCGACAGCGGCCACGACATCGTCGCGAAGTGGCGAGCGGCGAGCGCCGCGAGCGCGAGCGTGACGCCCCCGAGACGGCAGCGGCCGCCCAGCGCCCGCGACGCGAACGACGGACGCGCACGACGCTCCGATCAGGAGCCGGTAGCGCGACTCGAGCACGAGCGGCGCGGCGGAGACGACCACTGCCGTCAGCGGATCGCGCGACAGCGCCGGGTGGTCGCTCATCGATGAAGCCTCCCTCCCTCGCGAATGCGATCCCGACCTGGGTTCTGAGGGCGGATTCGTCGCCGGGCCGGAGTGGTTCTGGCTCGGCGGAGCTCCTCCAGAGTCTACCCCCGGCCCGACTGGTACCATCCGCCACTTGCAGGGCCGTAGCAATCGGCGCTGCTAGCCACCGCGCGAGGCCGAAAGCAATCGGGCTCGCGGAAGGTCCACCCTCAGCCACGTGGGTCGGAGTCGGAGTCGACCGGCCGTAGATCCATGCCGGCGACATGCTTCGAGTCGCAGGAGGACCTCATGGTGGAGATTCGCGTGGCCGTCGCAGATGCAACAGTCGCGCACGGGCTCATGCAGCGCCTCGCCGGGCTCTTCGACCGGTCGGCCGTCTCGTTCGATCGCTTCCGGAACGAGATCCACGTCCGCTCGGAATGGGAGTCGCGCGGCGTCGCTCAGGTGATCGACACGGTCGAGTCGTGGCTCGCCGCCGCGGGCGTCGCCTCGGCGGAGCTCATCGTCGGCGACCGCTCCTACACGATCCTCGGCCCCGAGCTCCCGAGCGGGTCGGCCGCCTAGCCGCGAGGAGCGCACGTACCAGTCCGGTGTAGGCTTCCCGGACAACAGTGGACACGGCCGATGTGTTCTCGCGCATCGTCGCGATCTATGAGGAAGGCGGTTTCCTGCCGATCTGCGCCTGGTGCGGCCGCGTGCGCATCGACGGCGCGTGGCTCGTCCCTCCGCCGGCCGCCCTCGCCGCGATCGACGCGCGCCACACGCTGTCGCACTCCATCTGCGAAGCATGCCGAACGCGCGGTGCTCCGCTGGACGCCGAAGCCGGCTAGGAAGCGAGGGGCGGCTGCGACAGCGCAACGGGCGGCAGAAGAAGCAGGTGGCTCTCGACGACGGCGGCGGCGACGTCGCTGAGTTTGCGGCCGTTGTGCTGGGAGTGGTCGCGCAGCATCTCGAACGCACCGTCGGCGTTCGTGGCGTGGCGGGCCATGAGGATCCCCTTCGCCTGCTCGATGATCGCCCGGCGGCCGAATGCTCCCTGCAGGCTCTGGTACTCGGTGAAGCGCTGGAGCGTGATGTCGATCGCGCTCTGCAGCTCCTCCGGGCTGGCGTCGATGATGTAGGCGAACACTCCGCGCTTCGCCGCCTCGTGGACGTAGGCAGGGTCGTCGGCGTGGAGGATCGCGATCACCGGGCACGAGGCTTCGCGCACGATCTCGGAGATCAGCTCGAGCGCGTGCTCCGAGCTCGACCCGAGCCCGACGAGGGCGACGTCAGGACGCTCCCGCGCTGTCGCGGCGCCGACCTCCTTGACGTAGATCTCGCGTGCGATCACGTCGTGGCCGAGCCCGATCACGACATTGGCGAGGAGCTCCAGCCGGTCGCGCTTCTCGTTCGCGATCAGGACGCGGAGGTGGTGGAGCTCGGTCTCGGGCGTGGCAGAGGGCATCGGAGGATCGCTCATTCTATCGCGGACCATGGGAGCGGAACCTGATAAAATCTCGCCGGTGGCGCCGAAGATGTCGGCGTTGCGACGTCCTCGCCGGGTCCCAAGCTGTGTGGCCCGGCGGCACGACCTCCCACAGGCGAACGCGGGCGGAGCGGCTTCACGCCTCGACCACCTGGAGGGACCATGTCTCAGATTGCAGATCCGCCAGACGAGCTCGATCGTCCGGCGGCCGCAGCCGGACCGGACGACGCGTCGACGTCGCCACCGGTCGAGTCGCGGCGCGCCCGTTTGACGCGCCATGGCCGCCGAGCACGCCTCTACACCGGCGCGGTCGTCTTCGTCGCGCTGTTCGCCGTGCTCGTCGTCCTCACGACGAAGAACACGCGCGCGGTGAAGCTCGACTGGGCCGTCGGCTCGACGCACGCGTCGCTCGCATGGATCGTCCTCGCCGCAGCCGTCATCGGCTGGTTGCTCGGGATCACGACGGCAGTCGTGTTCCACCATCGAACGCGGCGGCCGTGATGGTTCTCCGTGTTCCCACCAGAGGGCGCAACCGTCTCCGCGTCGGCCCCGCGCTGATCCCTCGCAGCGCCTTCGCACTGCGGGACGCGCGTCGGGAAGAGAACCAGGGGACGGCGTTGCTCTCCGAGCTCCGGTGCGAATGCGCCCGGCGGGAGTGCGAGGCCACCGTCCCCGCCGAAGCCGCCGCGCATCGCCGCCGCGCGGGCTGGTTCATCGTCGCGCCGGACCACGTTGCCGGGGAGACCGTCGTCGCGGCAGCAGACCGGTTCTTCGTCGTCGAGCAGCTGGCGCGGCCGAGCTCGAGCTAACGCGGGCCTGGAAGCGTCAGCCGCCGCATCTGGGTCAGCTTGCTGCTCGGGCCGCTCACGAGCGCGCGGGCGAAGCTCCGCGATGCCTGCTCGTCGACGTACGTGACGATCGGACCGTGCACGAGAAGGCCTGGGGCGGCTCGCTCCCGGATCAGCGACACGAGGAAGTCCTGGGCCAGCCACTCGCGGCCGACCGCCACCGCGCAGCGTGCCGTGATCCGATACAGGTCGTCGTCGAGCGTCTCGGTGTCGGTGAGCGACGGACGGCGGACGAACCGCGTCGGGCCGGCGGGGACGATTCGTGCGATCTGCGCGATGAGGTCGCAGCCCGCGTCGAGCTCGCTCGTGAAGAACTCGATCTCGATCTCCCGGTAGCCGCGCGGGATCACACGCAGCGCAGTCACCTGTGAATTCGTCACGTGGAGGATCTCGCCGGTGATGCTGCGAATCGTCAGCGAGCGCAAGGACACGGATTCCACGACTCCCTGCACCATCAGCGCGTCGACGGCGACCATGTCGCCGATCCTGAACCAGCCCTCGAAGAACATCAGCAGGCCCGCGATCACGTCGGTAAGGAATCGCTGGGCGGCGAAGGCGACGACGACTGCTAGAAGGACGCGCCGACGATCGTCTGCAGATGCTGCGCGCCCGAGAGCGCGACGAGCGAGAGCACGAACGCGACCGTGACAGCGAGGTAGCGGACGGTCGTCTGGATGAGCGAGACGGCCGTCTCACGCTGGCGGAGCCCCGCGATCAGATCGGTGTCGAAGCTCGCGCCGGCTCCACGCCGGCGGTCGTTGCGGTCGACGACGAGGACGGCGAGCCGAGCCGCCGCCCGGCTCACGATCCACGCCAGCAGGAAGAGGCCTGCGATGACGACCGCAACCGCAAGCGTCCGTCCCAGCGGGACGTTCCTTCCCAGCAGGTCGATCAGGGTTCTCATCGAGATGCCTTCCTCACGTCAGACGGTGGGCTCGCCCACGCGGGCGAGCCCACCGTGCGTGACCGTTACGGACGAACGAGGACCTGCACGAGCCGCCGCGTCGAGACGCCCGCGAGCAGGTCGTCGCCGGACTTCCGTGCCCGGACGAAGATCACGACCGCACTTCCGCGCGTGAGCGGCATCAGCCTCGTCGGCTGGATGGTGATGGTTGCCCACCCGCTCGCGTCGGTGGTCGCCTCCTGCGCACTGTTCGACCAGCTGTACGGCACGACGAGTGCGTAGACGAGCGCGCCCTGGATCGAGAAGCCACGCGTGTCCGAGACGTGGAAGCGGGCCACGAACGAGCTGCGAGAGCTCAGAGGGCTCGGCGTGAACTTCAGGTTGTCGATGACGAGCCTGTTCGGGAGCGTGACCTGCGTGATGGAGATCGCCTTGCCGCCACCCGCTGTCGCGGGGACGATCATCATCGTCTCCGTCGTCGTCGCGAGCGTCACTCCGTGGCTGTTCGTTCCGGTCACCTTGACGCGGAGCGTGCTGCCGACGTCGGCAGCGACGGCTGCATACGTCGTGGCCGAGGAGCCTGCGAGGTCGGCGCAGGCGCCGCCGGTCGCATCACAGCGCTGCCACTGATACGTGAACGTCGGCGTCGGGGATCCTGACCAGGTGCCGTGGGCGACGGTCAACGTGTTGCCTTCCTTGAAGGTGCCCGAGATCGCAGGCGGAGCGGTGGCGGCCGGAGCGGTGCCCGTCGACTTGACCGCGTCGGTCGGACGCGACGTCGCGGTCCCGGACCCCGAGGTGTTCGTCGCCGTGACGCCGACCTTCAGCCGATGGCCGATATCTGCGCCGACGATCGTGTAGCGGGTCCCGGTTGCACCGGCGATCGCAACGCAGGTACCGCCGCTCGAGTCGCACCGCTGCCACTCGTACGCGTACGAGGTTGGACTGTTGGCCCAGCCGCCCTTCGACGCCAGCAGGTCCGAGCCGTCACGGGCGGAGCCCGAGATCGACGGCAGCGAGGTGTTCTGCGGCGTGGCGGTGCGATGTCCTGCCGCCGGTCCGGCCACGGCGAGCGTGAGCGCCGCCGCAGCGCCGACGAGGACGAGGATCTTCTTCGGTATCGCGTGCATCGTGTCGGTTCTCCTGGCTCATGAAACGGGGCGGCGTGCCGCGAAGTGCGTCCACGGCCGCCAAGAGCTGCGCAATGTCGGTAGAGGGCTGTGCCGGTCGAAACGGAATCGCCGACCGTGGTCAAACGGGGCCGGCCGGAACCTGCTCCAACCCGCGACACATGTGGGAGGCAATCACGCCGGGCCGACTCATTGGGGCCCAGCAAGCCGTTCGGCAGCGCCGATCATTACGGCACCGCGGACGGAGTATACCGCAGGAACCCCGCCTATCCCTCTGTCGTCGGCTCGAGCCTCTCCTCGTCGGCGGCGACGACGAGTGCCTGAAACGCGCCGTCGTCGTAGACGACGAGCGCGTCCGACACGATCGCGAACGCCATCTCGTCGCCGAGTCGCAAGCTCTCGACGAGTGCACCCGACGCCGCACCGAAGACGTGCCACCTCGATTCGGGATCGGCCTCTTCGAGCTCGACTGCCTCGTCGCGCGTCTCGTAGTAGATGTCCAGGTCCGAGCCGGCGCGTTGCTCCCCCCGGCTCACCGATCCGTACACGACGAGGAACTCGAGCTGGCCGCCGGCGAGCAGGCTGTCGAGGATGCGGCGCACGGCGGCGTCCTGCGCAGGGCTCAGCTGCGCCTCGAGGATCGCACGATCCTCTCGGAGCCGGTCGCTCCAGATACGCGCGTTGTCCGAGGAACTCATGAGGCTCTAAGCATCGCTTACAAGCAAGGTATCAATGCATAAGCCGATCTGATACTATTCCCTTTGTCAGCGCCTCAGCGATCGGCGTTGCGATCTCGCCGCGGCGGCCGGTTCATCCGGCCACCCGAAGGATCCGCCCTCAGCAGAGCAGGTCGGAGCAAGCCGACCAACGCGACCTCCTGGTCGGCATCCGCAGTTCGCAGAGGGAGACAGACATGACACGTTTCATCTCGAAGAGCGGGAGACGCTCGCGCTTCGCCGTCACCGGAGGCGGTCTGATCGCGCTCGTGGTGCTCAGCGCCACGCTGATGCTTGCGGGCAGCAGCGCAGCGGCGTCGCCCACGGCCGTGGGGCTCGGAACCGCCGGGAACTTCGCGGTTCTGGCCGGCTCCGCGGTCACCGACGTCCCTACGTCTTCGCTCACAGGGAACGTCGGGCTCAGCCCGACGACCGGCGCTGCCATCACCGGACTGACCTGCGCCGAAGTCACCGGCACGATCTACTCGGTCGATGCCGGCGGCCCCCTGCCGTGCCGCAAGACGAATCCCGCCCTGCTCACGACGGCGAAGGGTGACCTCACCGCTGCCTACCTCAACGCCGCCGGGCGTACGCCCGACACGACGTTCGGTGCGGCCGACAACCAGCTCGGCGGAAAGACGCTCGTCCCGGGTGTCTACGCGTTCGGCCATGCCGCCACCGCCAACCTGACCGGCAACCTCACGCTCAACGGCAGCGCAAGCTCCGTCTGGATCTTCCAGGCGACCTCCGACCTCGTCTTCGCCGGTTCGAGCACCGTGCACTTCTCCGGCGGCGCACAGGCTTGCAACGTCTTCTGGCAGGTCACGAGCTCCGCGACGATCGGGACGAGCTCCAGCATCAGCGGGACGATTCTCGCGTTGACGAGCATCACCGCGCTGCACGGCGCCACGATCAGCGGACGCTTGCTCGCACAAAACGGCGCCGTCACGCTCGACGACAACACGATCGTCCGCTCGGCATGCGCATCCTCGGGAGGAGCCTCCCAGCCGCCGGGACGCGAGCTCTACTGCTCCCCGAGCGGCCAGTCGTACGACCTCGTCCAGGGCGAGAACTTGGAACCGCCGTACGACGCGCTCGGCCTCGTCCCGGCCACCATCGATCCCGTGACCGGCTCCGCGTCGTGCAGCGCCACCGCCGCTACGACGACGGCAGCCACAACGACGACGACCACCACCAGCACGACCACCGTTCCGCCGCCCACGACACCCGTCACGACCACGCCGACGCCGAAGCCGGCGCATCCGGCGAAGAAGACGAAGGGCGTCAAGGCTGCGAAGCACGTCAAGGTCGTGCATGTCGCTCCTCAGCCGGCCAAGCACACCGGCGGCTTTACCGGTTGAACCACCAGCCGGCAATCGTGGGCGGGCGCCGTCGGCGCCCGCTCACAATTCTCGTTGCGTGCGTCGTCTGCGCCGCAGTGGCGCCGATCGGGCAGGCGGCGCCGGCGACCGTGAAGCCGGCTCAGTCGCTCGTGACGCTCCTCCGTGAGCACGAGGCGCGCGCGGGGCCCGGTATCCGCGCGACACCGCTCGAACGGGTCCCGGCGACGACGCCGATCACGGGAGAGCGGACCACGCTTCCCGTTCTCGCACGTCGGGGGCGATGGCTGGAGGTCAGGCTCCCCGGCCGCCCGAACGGCCATACGGGATGGATCCTCGCCGGCAAGACTGTGCGTTCCTTCACCGACTGGCACATCGTCGTCGACACGTCCCGCCGGACTGTGACCGTCTATCGCGCCGGCAAGGCCGTTCGCACGTTCGAGGCCGTGGTCGGCAAGCCGTCGACGCCGACGCCGACCGGCGACTTCTTCATCGAGGAGTCGATCGCACTGCGGGCCACGGACGTAGGCGCGCCGTTTGCTCTCGCGTTGAGCGCCCGCTCGAGGGTGTTGCAGGAATTCGACGGCGGCCCCGGCCAGATCGCCCTGCACGGGCTCGCGAACGTCGGCGGCGTGCCCGGCACGGCCGCCTCGCACGGCTGCGTGCGTCTCGACACCGCGGCGATGGGCTGGCTCGTCGCCCGTGTCGGCCCGGGCGTGCCTGTGACGATCACACGCGGCGGTCGCTGAACCGGCGTCAGCCCATCTCGATCGCAACGGGCATGCCGCTACGGCCGAGCGCGCGCACATGGCGCTGATGGGAGCGGAGTGCGAGGCGCAGCGACGGCTGCACGGTGTAGCGGACGCCGTGACGCGCGGCGTTGCGGCGGACGATCTCCGCGATGTGCGGGTAATGCGTGTGCGCGACGCGCGGGAAGAGGTGATGCTCGATCTGGTAGTTGAGGCCGCCGAGCAGCCAGGTGAGCACGCTGTTGCGCGGGCAGAAGTCGACCGTCGTCTCCACCTCGTGCACCGCCCAGACGCGCTTGCTCGCCTCGAGCTCCTCGGCCGTCGTGAACTCCGCCTCCTCGACGCAGTGCGCGAGCTGGAACGTCGTCGCCGTGACGAGGCTCGTGATCATCGTGAAGCCGACGTAGCCCGACACCACGACCCACCACGGATAGACGAGGAGCGGCACGACGATCGCCCAGCCGACGAACAGGAGCTTGCCGGCGACGAGGCCGGCGAGGTCCCAGCGCTTCGGCGCGTGCAGGGCGCTGTTCGCGATGCGGCCGCGAATGAGCGCGGCGGCGTCCGCGCCGATCTGCCACCGGATCACCATCACGCTGTAGAGCGGCCAGATGTACACGTGCTGCAGCCGGTACCAGCGATGCGGCTTCTGCATCGGCATCAGCCGGAGGAACGGCGTCTGGTTGATGTCGTCGTCATACCCCTCGACGTTCGTGTACGTGTGGTGCGCGACGTTGTGCTTGACGCGCCACGCGTAACTGCTGATCCCGAGCAGCGCATCCGCGGTCCAGCCCATGAGGTGGTTGGCGCGCCGCGTACGGAAGTACGCACCGTGGTTCGCGTCGTGCTGGATGCAGAACCCGACGAGGATCGCGCCGAGGCTGAGGCCGGCGAGCGAGAGCAGGCCGAGGACGATGCCGGGGCGGATGACGACGAGCGACACCCAGGAAGCGGCGAGCACGCCGAAGGCGACGACGGCCTTCACGTAGAGCTGCAGGTGCCCGCGCAGCTGCGTCCGCCTCGAGGCGAGGTACAGGTCGACCTCGCGGCGCGTGTCGCGGATGAAGTCGCCGCCGTTCTCGAACGAGAGCTTGCTCACGCCGCGCGCTCCTCGCGGAAGACGAGCACGGCGTTGTGGCCACCGAACCCGAAGCTGTTGCTGAGCGCGACGCGCACCGGCAGCCGCCGGGACTCGTTCGGCACGTAATCCAGGTCGCAGTCGGGATCGGGCGTCTCGTAGTTGATCGTCGGCGGGACGACGTCGTCGCGCACCGCGAGCACGGTGGCGACGGCCTCGACCGCTCCGGCGGCGCCGAGGCAGTGGCCCGTCGCTCCCTTGATCGACGAGATGGGGATCGAGCGCGCCTTCTCCTCGCCGAGCGCGAGCTTGATCGCCGCCGTCTCCGTCGCGTCGCCGACCGGGGTCGAGCTCGCGTGCGCATTGACGTAGTCGACGTCCGCCGGATCGAGCCCTGCGTCGGCGAGCGCCGCCGCGACCGCCCGCGCTTGGCCGGCACCTTCGGGATCCGGCTCGGTCATGTGGAACGAGTCCGAGCTCATCCCGTAGCCCGCGAGCTCGGCGTAGATCGTCGCGCCGCGGGCGCGCGCGTGCTCGAGCTCCTCGAGCACGAGGACAGCCCCGCCCTCGCCCATGACGAAGCCGTCGCGGCCGGCGTCGAACGGCCGGCTCGCGCGCGCAGGATCCTCGTTTCGCCGCGACAGGGCGCGCATCGCGGCGAAGCCGGCGATGGCGATCGGTGTGATACCCGCCTCCGCTCCGCCGCAGAACATGACCTCGGCGCGGCCGAGCCGGATCGCGTCGTATCCCTCGCCGATCGCCATCGCCGACGCCGCACACGCAGTGCACGGCGCACCGACCGGGCCGCGCGCCCCGAGCTCCATCGACACCCAGCCCGCTGCCATGTTCGGCATGAACGCGGTCACGAGACTCGGATGGATGCGCGTCGAGTCGGCTCCGGCACAGCAGGCGGCGAGGCTCGTCACGCCGCCTTGCGCGGTCGCGATCGACGCGCCGACGCGGTCGGGCTCCCGAGCGACGTCGACGCCGGAGTCCGCCTCCGCCATGCGCGCCGCGGCGACCGCGAACTGCGCGAAGCGGTCGGTGCGGTGGATTGCCTTCCGGTCGAGCCACTGCTCGGGCTCGAACTCGCGCGCCTCGCAGCCGATCCGCACAGGATGGCCGTCGGTCGCGAACGCGGTTACGGGAGCGCCGCTGCTCTCGCCGGCGACGAGCCGGCTCCACGTCGTCTCGACGTCCGTCCCGAGCGGTGTGACCGCGCCCAGGCCGGTGACGACGACTCGGCGCTCCACCTGAGGCGACTCCGGCACTGCCGTGCACGGTAGCTGCCGGAACGCGGGGGCACCATCGAGCACGGGTGATAAACTTCAGGTGTAGCTCCGAATCCGTCGGCGCTACGACGTTTCCGCCGGGGCCCAAGGATGCGCGGCCCGGCGATATGTCCTCCCACAGAAACGCGGGTTGGAGTTGGTCACTGCCGGCCCACCGTTCGGGTCGGCGCCATCGCTCGCAGAGGGAAGGACACCAGAATGGCTCTCGTCCGCATACCGAAGCCGACTTCGCCGGAGTTTCGCCGCGAGGCGGTGGCCCGAATCCGGGATTCCGGCAAGTCGATCCGCGACATCTCCACCGAGTTCGGCGTCAGCTACCGCTCACTCCGATCGTGGCGAAAGCGGGAGCAGACGGATCTCGACGGCCAGGGCGACGAGCTCACGACGAACGAGCGGGCCGAGGTTCGCGAGATGCTGCAGGACGCGCGCGACGCCGAGCAGGAGACGAATCCTCCGGCCTAGACAGCCCGGCGGGCCTATTAAGCTCGCCGCTTGCACTTCGGTGCGCACCAGGATCTCGAGCTCTTAGCGCTCCTCGTGGCGCTCGGCGGGCTCCTCGCCCTCGCGCCGACGCTGCGCCTGCCGCTGCCGATCCTCCTCGTGGTCGGCGGCGTCGTCATGGGGTTCATCCCCGGGCTGCCGCACATCACGCTCCCGCCGGAGATCGTGCTCGTGGCGGTGCTGCCGCCACTCCTCTACTCCGGCGCCTTCTTCACCTCGCTCCGCGGGCTGCGGGAGAACAGGCGGTCGATTGCATTCCTCGCCTTCGGCCTCGTCGCCGCGACGATGACCGCGGTCGCCGTCGTCGCGCACGCGTGGGTCGGCCTCCCGTGGGCGGTCGCGTTCACGCTCGGCGCGATCGTCTCGCCAACCGACGCGCTCGCCGCGACGGAGATCGCATCGCGCGTCGGCGCGCCGCGGCGGATCGTCTCGATCATCGAAGGCGAGAGCCTCGTGAACGACGGGAGCGCGCTCGTCCTCTACAAGGCGGCGGTGGGCGCCGCCGTCGGCGGGACGTTCTCGCTCGTCGACACCTCGGGGCGTGTCGTCCTCAACGTCGTCGGAGGCATCGCCATCGGGCTCGCGGCCGGTTATGTCGTGCGGCAGGTGCGACGCCGTCTCGACGATCCTCCCGTCGAGATCGCGATCGCAGTGCTCAGCGGCTACCTCGCGTATCTCATCGCCGCGGCCGCCGGCGTCTCGGGCGTGCTCGCCGCCGTGACGATCGGCGTCTACATGGGCTGGTACACGCCCGAGCTGACGAACGAGCGCACGCGACTGTCCGGCGATGCGTTCTGGGAGATCCTCGTCTTCCTCGTCAACGCGCTCCTGTTCGTCCTCGTCGGACTACAGCTCCACGGGATCATCACCTCGCTCTCCGGCCTCTCCTCGCCGAAGCTCACCGGCTACGCCGCCCTCGTGTGCGCGACGGTGATCGTCACGCGCATCCTGTGGGTGCCGGTCTTCACGTACCTGCCGCGCTGGGCGATCCGCTCGGTTCGCGAGCATGACCCGTATCCGCCGTGGCAGGCGCCGGCGGTGATCTCATGGGTCGGCATCCGCGGCGCGGTCTCCCTCGTCGCCGCGCTGGCGCTGCCGCTCGACTTCCCCGACCGGCAGCTCGTCATCTTCCTGACGTTCGCCGTCATCGTCGCGACGCTCGTCATCCAAGGACTGACGCTGCCGGCGCTCATCCGCGTTCTCGGCGTGCGCGACGACGGGGGCGCCGAGCGCGAGGACGCAAAGGCGCGGATCAAGGCCGCCGAGGCGGCGCTCGCGCGGCTCGAGGAGCTCGTGGCCGACGGTGCCGTCCGCGAGGACACCGCCGCCCGCATCAGAGGCGCATTCGGCTTCCGGCGCGACCGGTTCCGCGCCCGCTTCGACGACGAGGACGACGGCGCGATCGAGGAGCGGTCGGCGGCGTACCAGCGCGTCATGCGCGAGCTGCTCGACGCCGAGCGCTCCGCGCTCATCGCCCTGCGCAACAATCGCGTCATAGACGACAACGTCATGCAGCGCGTCCTGCGCGACCTCGACCTCGAGACGGCGCGGCTCGACAGCTAGGACGCGAGCGTCTCGATGATCGCCTCGGCGATGACGCGCATCGGCCGTCCCGACACCTGACTCGCCCGCCGCAGTCGTGCGAACGCGTCCTGCTCGCTCAGCCCCTGGTTCTCCATGAGGAGACCCTTTGCGCGTTCGATCGCCTTGCGCGCGGCGAGCGCCTCGGCGAGGGAGTCGACCTGGTCGCGCACGGTGACGAGCTGCTCGAAGCGCGCGCGGGCGGTGGCGATCGCCGGCAGGAGGTCCTCCTCGCGGAAGGGCTTCGCGAGGTAGCCGAAGACGCCGGCCTCCGCGGCGCGCTCCACGATGCTTCGCTCGGTGAACGCGCTCACGATCACGATCGGCATCGGCCGCTCGTCGAGGATCTTCCGCGCCGCCTCGATCCCGTCGAGCCGCGGCATCTTCACGTCGAGCACCGCGATGTCCGGCTCCGCGGAGGCCGCGAGCTCGACCGCCTCGACGCCGTCGTGCGCCTCGGCGCACACGTCGAAGCCGGCCGCCTCGAGCATGCCACGCAGGTCGAGGCGGATGAGCGTCTCGTCCTCGGCGATGAGAACCTTCATCGCCGCATCATCCGGACGTCGAGCGAGCCGTCCTCCTGCGCGCCCGATCCGCACCGGCCACGTGTGGCCGCTCGACGAAGGGAGCGACACCTCGATCCGCGGCGGCGGCTCGGCACCCAGCCTGCGGCGCGCGGCGAGCAGCTCGGAGTGCCGGGCGACGGCGGCGTGGAGCGCCGGCGCGACGTCCCCTTCGCGGAAGGGCTTCACGAGGTACGCGA
This sequence comes from uncultured Actinomycetes bacterium, assembly GCA_963802685.1. Taxonomy (GTDB): domain Bacteria; phylum Actinomycetota; class Thermoleophilia; order Gaiellales; family Gaiellaceae; genus Palsa-739. The sequence goes on along the minus strand of CAWDJG010000005.1, from coordinate 145,570 downwards.
ACACGCCTGCTTCGATCGCCTTCTCGACCGTCGCCCGGTCGTCGAACGCGGTCAGCATGACGATCGGGACCGGCCGCTCGGCATAGATCCGCCGCGCCGCCTCGATCCCGTCGAGATTCGGCATGCGCAGGTCGAGCAGCACCGCGTCGGGCTCGGTCGTGCGCGCGAGCTCGACGGCTTCGATCCCGTCCCGCGCCTCGGCGCACACGGTGAAGCCGCGCCGCTCGAGGATGCCACGCAGGTCGAGACGGATCAGGGTCTCGTCTTCGGCGATCAGAACCTTCACGGCGCGCCCCCTTCGGTCGAAAGACTCACGAAGGCAGCGTCGCCTCGAACGTCCTGGACGCTAGCAGATCGCTCGGCGGATGCCGCGCACGGCCTGCGCGATCCGCTGCTCGTTCTCGACGAGCGCGAAGCGGACGAAGCCCTCACCGTCTTCGCCGAAGCCGCTGCCCGGGCTGACGGCGACGAGCGCCTCCCGCAGCAACCGGAGCGCGAACGCCTGCGACGGTTCGCTCGTCGGAATCGGCGCCCAGACGAACATCGTCGCCCGCGGCCGCGCGACGTCCCAGCCGCCGCGTGTGAGGCCGTCGCACAACGCGTTGCGCCGCCCCTCGTAGACCGCCGCGGCGATCGCGGGCTGCTCGCGTGCCTCGCGCAGCGCGACGGTCGCGGCGATCTGCAGCGGCTGGAAGCTGCCGTAGTCGAGATACGACTTGAGCCGCGCGAGCGCGCCGACGACGTCGGCACGGCCGAGCACGAACGCGATGCGCCAGCCGGCGAGCGAGAAGCCCTTCGTCAGCGAGTACAGCTCGACCGCGACCTCGCGCGCGCCCTCGGCCTCGAAGATCGACGGCGGCCGGTAGCCGTCGAAGCCGAGATCGGCGTAGGCGAAGTCGTGCACGAGCACGATCTCGTGCTCGCGCGCGAAGTCGACGAGCCGCTGCATGTCCGCGAGCTCGACGCATGCGGTCGTCGGGTTGTGCGGGAACGAGGCGAGCAGCACGCGCGGCTGCGGTTGCGCCGCTTCCCATGCCTCCTCGACGCCGGCGACGTAGTCGAGCGCGGCGACGGACGCGCTGGACGGTCGCCCCGGCGAATCCCGGCGCGAACAGGTGGATCGGGTAGCTCGGGCTCGGCACGAGCGCCGACGTCGCCGGGCCCGAGCAGCACCCAGAGCAGGTGCACGAGCCCTTCCTTCGCGCCGAGCGCCATCGTCGCCTCGGTCTCGGGATCGAGCTCGACGCCGTAGCGGTCGCGATAGAGCTCGCACACCGCCGCGCGGAGGTTCGGCAGGCCGCGGCTCGACGAGTAGCGGTGGTTGCGCGGGATGAGCGCCGCCTCGCGCAGCTTCTCGACCGCGATCTCCGGCGGCGGCACGTCGGGGTTGCCGAAGCCGAGGTCGATCACGTCCTCGCCCGCGCGCCGCAGCTCGAGCTTCAGCCGCTCGACCTCGGCGAAGGCGTACGGCGGGAGCGCGTCGACGCGGCGGAACTCGGTCACGCGGCTGATCGTCGCATGGCGAGCCGAAACTCGCGCGCTAGCGACGACCACGTCGCCGATGACGACGAGAGCCGGCGTGGCAGTCCCGCGCGCCGCGGCGATGGCCCCGAGCGGCGTCACGACGACCTGCTCGTCCGGCGGTCGTCCCGCGCGACGATCACCGCGGCAGGCGTCGATGCCGGCAGGCCGTGCTCGATCAGCCGCTGCGGCGAGCCGATCCGCACGCGCGCCGCCCATGAACGCGACGAGCGTCCCCGGAGTGCGCGCGAGCGCGGCGGCGTCGAGCCGTCTCGACGTCGTGCGCGGCGAAGGCCGTGACCGCCGAGGCGAGCGCCGCGATGCGTGACCGGGATGCCCGCGGACGCCGGGAACGGCGGCGAGCGACGACACGCCGGGGACGACCTCGAAGGACACGCCGGCGTGCGGCGAGCGCGAGCGCCTCCTCCCCGCCGCGGCCGAAGAGGAACGGGTCGCCGCCCTTGAGCCGGACGACGTCGTCGCCACGGCGGCCGTGCGCGACGAGCAGCTGCGTTCACCTCGTCCTGCTCGAGCCGGTCGCGCTCGATGCGGAGCGCATCGGCGGGCGCCTCGTCGACGAGCTCGCCCGCAACGAGCCGGTCGTAGACGAGCACGTCGCATGCGCGCACGCGCGCGAGACCCTTGACGGTGATGAGGTCGGGATCGCCGGGGCCGGCGCCGACGAGCGCGACGCTCATCCGAGGGCCCGTGCCACGACGTCGCGGAACCAGTCGCGGCGCTCGTCGTACGTGCCGAACGTCTGCTTCGCCCACGGACGCAGCCGCGCAGCTCGACGCGCGAGCACCTCGTGCTCGCAGCCCGACCTGCGCCGGCGAACCGGTCGCGCAGCCACTGCGCGAGCACGGGCGACGCGCCGCCGGTCGAGACCGCGACCGTGATGTCGCCGCGGCGGTGGAGCGCGGGCAGGATGAACGTGCAGAGCTCGGGCACGTCTTCGACGTTGCAGAAGACGCGCCGCTCGGTCGCGTCGGCGAACACACGCTCGCCCTGCCCGCGATCGACGACGACGACGAGCCAGACGCCGTCGAGCAGCTCCGGCTCGTAGCGGTCGACGACGACGACCTCGGCGCCGCACGCTTCGAGCGCGCGCACCTTGCCCGTGCGCGTCCCCGACGACGAGGCAGCGGCGGCCGGTGAGATCGAGGCACGCGACGTAGTGCTGCATCAGACGCCGACCGAGTGGATGCGCGCGCCGGCCCGGTCGAGACGCACCGAGAGCTCGAGGCCGTCGACGGCGAGCGAGACGACGAACGAACCCGGGCCGGCCGGCTGCACGGACACGTGCTCGAGCGTCTTTCCTTCGAGCGCCGCGAGCGCGCTCGTGACCTCGCGCGCGCCGTCGGCGAGCTCGCGCCCGGCCGGGAGGCGCCGGTACGTCTTGAGCGCGGCCTGCTCGCCCTCGGGCCCGTAGACGCTGCGGATGCGGCCGGTCGTGAGCCCGAGCTCGATCAGCTCCTCGAGCGCCTGCGCCTCGTCGTCGCCGAGCTCGCCCTCCTGCACGGCTGCGACGAGATCGGCGAGCCGGCCGCGCCGCTCCTCGTCCTGGACGAACGCGAGCACGGCCTGCGCCTCGCCGAGCGCGACCTCCGCTGCCTCTCCGCGGACGGCGATCACTTGCCGAGGATCGCCTTCAGCTCGTGCTCGAACCCGCCGTGCTCGATCGAGCAGTGCATGCCGCACTCCTTCGGCGCGTTCGACTCCCACCACCAGCGGCCCGCGCGCTCGTCCTCGCCGGCCTCGGTCGCGCGCGTGCACGGGGCGCAGCCGATCGACGTGTAGCCCTTCGCGTACAGCGGGTGAATCGGGACGTCGTGTCTCGCTTCAGGTACGTCCACACGTCACGCGCCGTCCACTCGGCAAGCGGGTTGAGCTTCACGATCGCGCCGTGGTCGTGGTCGATCTCGACCTTGCGGATGTTCGTGCGCGTCGCCCACTGGTCGCGGCGCAGCCCGGTGATCCACGCGTCGAGCCCGTCGAGGTGCTTCGTCAGCGGCGCACCTTGCGCACGTTGCAGCAGAGCAACCGGTTCTCGACCGAGTCGCGGAACAGGTCGGGGCCCTTGAGCTGGACGAGCCGCTCCACGTGCTCCGGCTCCGGCCGGAGGACCTCGAGCTGCAGGTCCGGGTAGCGCGTGCGGAGCGTGTCGGCGAACGCGAGCGTCTCGTCGGGGAGGCGGCCCGTGTCGACCGAGAAGACGCGCACGGACGGGTCGATCGCGTACGCCATGTCGATGAGGACGGAGCCGTCGATCTGGAACGCCGTCGAGATGGCGATGCTCGAGCCGAACTCGCCGAGCGCCCATTCGAGCAGCGCCTGCGGCTCCTCGCCCTCGAAGCGGATCGAGAGCTCGCCGGCGTCGAGCTCGTCGAGCAGGACGGTCATGCCGCCACCCGCTTCTTCGCCGGCTCGAGACCGGCGAGAACGCCGAGCTCGTCGTCGGACAGGCGCCGCTGGAAGTCGGTGAACGTCTCGCCCGTCGCCGCGTTCGTCGATCCAGCCGCGCACGAGCCCTTCGACCGCAGACTCGAGCTGCCGGCTCGGCACGCGGCGGAAGAGCGAGCCGCCGACGGCCGGCGCCGGCCCGAGCGAGCCGCGCACGAAGATGTCGTATGCGGAGATGCGGTTGCCGTCCTCGTCCTTGCCCGTCGTCGCCTGGAAGCCGAGGTCGCCGACCCAGTGCTGCGCGCACGCGTGCGGGCAGCCGTCGAGATGCAGGCGGAGATCGCCGACCTGGGGCCCGAACGTCGACTCGAGATGCTCGACGAGCGTCTGGAGTCGCGTCTTCGTCTCGCCGACGGAGAAGTTGCAGTGCGGCTCGCCCGTGCAGGCGATCGAGTTCGCCCAGATCTCGTTCGTCTCGAGCGGCAGCCCGACCGCTGCGAGACGCCCGACGGTCTCGTCGACGCGCTCGTTCGGGACCCCCGTGACGACGAGGTTCTGCTGCCGCGTGAGCCGGACGTCGCCGCCGAGCTCCTCGGCGAGGTCGGCGACGGCGATGAGCTGGTCGCCCGACGTCAGTCCCAGGCGGACGGGCACTCCGATGCTGGAGAGCCCGTCCTGGCGCTGGGCGTGCACGCCGACATGCGCGGAGGGCTGCGCATCGATCGCCGGCAGCTCGAACCGCTCGAGGCTGCGGCCGAGCTTGGCCTCGACGCGCTCGAGCATTCCGTCGACGCCGATGTCGTCGACCATGAACTTCAGCCGCGCCTTCACGCGCGACATGCGGTACTTCAGATCCTCGCTCCACACCGACGTCACCGCGCCGAGGATCTCGACCGCGTCCTCCTTCGGCACGAACACGCCGAGGTCGCGCGCGATGCGCGGAACGGACGCGAGCCCTCCGCCGACGAGGACGCCGTATCCCTCCCGGCCCTCGTGCACGACGCCGACGAGCGAGACGCAGTTGATCTCCGGCGCGTTGCAGCGATCGGGGCAGCTCGCGATCGAGTACTTGTGCTTGCGCGGCAGGTTCGCCCAATCCGGGTTGCCGTAGAACTCGCGCGTCGCAGCGTCGATCACCGGCGTCGAGTCGAACAGCTCGTCCGCCGCGAGTCCCGTCATCGGGCAGCCGGTGATGTTGCGCACCGTGTCGCCGCAGCCCCCGGCGCTCGTGATGCCCGCGTCCTCGAGGTCGGCGAACACGTCGGCGAGCGCGCCGAGCTCGAGCCAGTGGATCTGGACGCATTGCCGCGTCGTCAGCTCGGCGTCGCCGCGCCCGTAGCGGTTCGCGACCTCGCCGATGCGGCGAAGCTTCGCCGGCGTGAGGACCCCGGCCGGGATCTTCACGCGCAGCATGAACGTCCCGATCTTCGGCTTGTCGTGGTAGAGGCCCCACCACTGGAGGCGGACGACGTCCTCCTCCGCCATCCGCTCGTACCCCTGCGCGACGAGCGCCGGCAGCTCGTCGCGGATCCCGAGCGGCGCCCGGTCGCGCTTGATCCGCTCCACCGAGTTGCGCTCGTAGACGGTGTCCCAGTCCACGGACCCGACGCTACTATCGAAAGTAAAGCGTCGGTCGAGCGATTGTTCGGTTAGCGGCCGCGGGGCGGGACTTTCAGCCGGCGTGCTGACCGTTGAGCTCGAACTCAACGGTCAGCACGGTCCCCTCTTCGCCCTCGGTGTCGAACCACAGGCCCGGAACGATCGGCTTCATGTCTCTCCTTTCCGCGGGTGTCGAGTACTAGGACGTCACCGGGCGCCGAAAGTCATCTACCCCGTGTTCCGAAGCCCCGCGGCGATGCCGGCGATCGAGCGCAACAGTGGCGGCACCGCCTCCTCGTCGCCGGCGCGGTAGCGGCGCAGGAGCGAGACCTGGATCGCGTTCATCGGGTCGACGTACGGGTTGCGCAGCCGGATCGCGCGCTGCACGGCCGGATGGCGGTCGAGCAGCTCCTCCGCCTCGACGATCTCGAGGACCGCGGCAACCGTGCGCGCGTGCTCGGCGGCGATCGGCTGCCAGAGGCTCGGCTCGTCGACGAGGTCGAGGTACTCGGCGGCGATCTCCATGCTCGACTTCGCGAGCGTCATCTCGAGGTTCTGCACGAGCGTGCGGAAGAACGGCCACGTGCCGTAGAGCCCGCGGAGCTCGGCGACGTCGGCGCCGGCGAACGCGGTGCCGCAGCCGTACCACGCCGGCAGCAGGCAGCGGTTCTGCGTCCACGCGAACACCCACGGGATGGCGCGGAGCGACGCGAGGTACTCGGCCCCTTCGGGGCGGCGTGACGGACGCGAGCCGATGTGGAGCAGCCCGAGCTCGTCGACCGGTGTGAACGCGCGGAAGAAGCCGACGAGGCGCGGATCGTCGAGGAGTGCGCGGTACGCGTGGCGCGAGCGCTCGGCGAGCGATCGCGACGAGCGAGCCGTCGACGTCGTCCTCCACACCGCGCGCGGCGAGCAGCGTCGCGGCGAGCGCGGCCTCGAGGTTGCGGTACGCGAGCTCCGGCAGCCCGTACTTGAACGCGATCGTCTCCCCCTGCTCGGTGATCTTGAGCCGTCCCGGCGGCACGCCCTGCGGCTGCGCGAGGATCGCGTCGAACGTCGGGCCGCCGCCACGGCCGGCGCTGCCGCCGCGCCCGTGGAAGACGGTCAGCTCGGTGCCGTGCCGGCGCGCGACCTCCGCGAGGGCGACGAGCGCGGACCGGATCTCCCACTGCGCGGCGAGGTAGCCGGCGTCCTTTGCCGAGTCGGAGTAGCCGACCATCACCTCGCGGCACAGCAGCTCCTCGTAGATCTGCGGCGCCGCGCGCAACGCCTCCACCGACTCGAACAGCGGTACGACGTTCGGCGCCGGCGTGAGCCGCCGGACACGGTGCACGTCCTCGGCCGTCGACACGCCGGAGACGATCACCGTCTCGCCGGCAGCCGCGAGGAGCGCCGCGATGCGCTCGTCCGGGTCGATCGCGTCGCGCGCATGCACGCGCACCTCGACGTCCGCGAGATGGAAGCCGAACAGCTCGACCCGCCGGCGCAGCCCGGCGAGCGCGCCGTCGGCGATCCGCGCGCCGCGGTTCGCGCGCAGGCTCCGGTCGACGATCGACGAGATCCTCGGCGAAGCCGTCGTACGGGCCGTCCTGCAACCGCCGCCACACGAAGCTGAGCTTGCGGCGGTAGGGCTCGTCGAGGTTCTGGTCGCCGATCTCGGCGGCGTACTCCGCAAGCTCCTCCTCGTCGCGGGCGATCGACGCGAGCAGCTCGCCGGAGACGGCGGTGAGCCGCGACGAGACGCCGATCTCGGCGGCGAGCTCGCGCACCTCGTCGCGGTAGCGCCGGAGCAGCAGCGTGCGCGCACGGTCGCGCGCCTCTGCGAGCGTCGCCGCGGTCGTCTGCGGGTTGCCGTCCGCGTCGCCGCCGATCCAGCTGCCGAACCGGAGCGGCGCGGCTGCGCCGGGCAAGCGCCGCCGGTACTCGGCGAGGAGCCGCTCGGCCGCGTCGACGATGCTCTGCTCGAAGAACCAGTGGCCGTTGCGGATCTCGTCTACGACGTGCGGCCGGCGCGTCCGCACCTCGTCCGCCTGCCAGAGCATCGTGATCTCGGCCGCGAGCGCGTCGGCCGAGCGTCCTCGCCGTCGTCGAGCCGCCCGAGCTGCTCCGCGATGCGCACGTGCGCGGCGAGCACGGTGCGGCGCGCGGCCTCGGTGGGATGCGCGGTGAGCACGAGCGCCAGCGAGACGTCAGCCGGAGGCTCGTCGCCGAGCTGCGCGAACGCCGCGGCGAGCGACTCGCGCCGGACGCGATCCTCGCGGCCGTACTCGCCGAGCCGGCGGATGCGATGGTGCTGCTCGGCGACGTTCGCGAGCTGGAAGTAGAGCGCGAACGCCCGCAGCACGCTCGCCTGCCGCGGCAGCGGCAGTGCCTCCACCGCGTCGCGGAGCTCGTCGCGCTGCTCGCCCTGCCGTGCGGCGCGCGCGAGCGCGCGGACGTGCTCGACGTCGGCGAGCAGCGACTCGTCCTCCTGCTCGACGAGCACGCGGCCGAGCAGATCGCCGAGGAGGCGCACGTCGCGACGGAGGGGATCCACGATTCAAGCGTAGGGCCGACCTTCCTGCAAAACCGAACAATCGATGGAGCGTGCGACGCCGGTGAGCTAGCCTCGAATGATGGGCCGGACGCTGTTCGAGAAGGTGTGGGAGAGCCACGTCGTCGTCGAGGGCGAGGGCCGCCCCGACCTGCTCTACGTCGACCTCCACCTCGTGCACGAGGTGACGTCGCCGCAGGCGTTCGAAGGCCTGCGGCTCGCCGGCCGCACGCGTCCGCCGACCCGACCTCACGGTGGCGACGATGGACCACAACGTCGCCACCGGTGACGACACGCCGGCCGATCCGCTCTCGCAGCAGCAGCTGGAGACGCTCGCCGCCAACTGCGCCGAGTTCGGCGTCCCGCTGCACGCGACCGGCAGCGGGCGTGAGGGAATCGTCCACGTCATCGGCCCGGAGCTCGGGCTCACGCAGCCCGGCAAGACGATCGTCTGCGGTGACTCGCACACCTCGACGCACGGCGCCTTCGGCGCGCTCGCGTTCGGCATCGGCACGTCCGAGGTCGAGCACGTGCTCGCGACGCAGACGCTCCAGCAGCGGCGACCGCGCACGCTGCGCGTCCACTTCGACGGCGAGCCGCGCGCCCGGCGTGACCGCGAAGGACCTCGTGCTCGCCGCGATCGGGACGATCGGCGTCGACGGCGGCGTCGGCCACGCGATCGAGTACGCCGGCCCGGCGATCGAGCGGCTCTCGATGGAGGGCCGGATGACGGTCTGCAACATGTCGATCGAGGCGGGTGCGCGGGCGGGGATGATCGCGCCCGACGAGACGACGTTCGCGTATCTCCGCGAACGGGGCGTCGCGATCGACGAGCGGTGGCGCGATCTGCCGAGCGATCCGGACGCAGTCTTCGACCGTGAGGTCGTCATCGACGTCGCGGCGCGTGAAGCCGCAGGTCACCTGGGGGACGAACCCCGGGATGGTCGTGTCGATCGACGACGTCGTGCCCGAGGCCCGCGGACGAGCGGCCGCGCGAGCGCGCGCTCGCGTACATGGGCCTCGAGCCCGGGACGCCGATCCGCGACATTCACGTCGATCGCGTGTTCATCGGCTCGTGCACGAACTCGCGCATCGAGGACCTCCGCGCGGCGGCCGCCGTCGTGCAGGGGCGGCACGTCCACCCGTCGGTGCGCGCCATGGTCGTGCCCGGGTCGGCGCAGCGTCAAGCAGCAGGCGGAAGCGGAGGGGCTCGACGAGATCTTCACCGCCGCCGGCTTCGAGTGGCGGCGCGCGGGCTGCTCGATGTGCCTCGGCATGAACCCGGACGTGCTCGCGCCGGGCGAGCGCTGCGCGTCGACGTCGAACCGCAACTTCGAGGGACGGCAGGGCGCGGGCGGGCGCACGCATCTCGTCAGCCCCGCGGTCGCGGCCGCAACCGCGATCGCGGGCCGCTTCGCGGTGCCGGCATGAAGGCGTTCCGCTCCGTCACGTCGCGCTGCGGTCGTGCTCGACCGCCCCGACGTCGACACCGACCAGATCATCCCGAAGCAGTTCCTCAAGCGCATCGAGCGCACGGGCTTCGGCGAGTTCCTCTTCTTCGACTGGCGCAAGGACCCGGACTTCGAGCTGAACCAGCCAGGCAGGGGCGCATCCTGCTCGCCGGGCGCAACTTCGGCTGCGGCTCGTCGCGCGAGCACGCGCCGTGGGCGCTCGAGGACTACGGCTTCGAGGCGATCGTCGCGCCGTCGTACGGCGACATCTTCCGCCAGAACTCGCTCAAGATCGGCCTGCTCCCCGTCCAGCTGCCGGAGGAGCAGGTGCACGAGCTGATGGAGCGCGCACGGGCCGGCGAGGAGCTGACGGTCGATCTCGAGGCGCGCACCGCCGGCGGATTCCCGTTCGAGCTCGACGACTTCACGCGCGACTGCCTGCTCGAGGGCCTCGACGAGATCGCCCTCACGCTGCCGCGACGAGCCGGCGATCGCCGCGTACGAGCAAGCGCACGCCTGACCTTTTGTCCGTTTTTACGCCGCCCGGAAGCCTCGGACCACGTAGCGTTACGGACGTGCACGAGTCGAAGGCCCTCCTGACCGGCCTCCTCCTTCCCCGCTAGGGGAAGCCTGCCTGCGCACATACCCGTCCCCGTTCTGCAGGACAACTGCGCCCTCAGGAGCTGCCCCGTGCCGATGCCATTCCACAAGTACGCGCCGTACGCCACCGTCGACCTCCCCGACCGGAGGTGGCCCGACACCGTCCTGACGTCCGCGCCGATCTGGTGCTCGACCGATCTCCGCGACGGCAACCAGGCGCTCGTCAACCCGATGGACACGCACCGCAAGCGGCGGTTCTTCGCGCTGCTGCTCGACCTCGGCTTCAAGGAGATCGAGGTCGGTTTCCCCGCCGCGTCGAAGGCCGACTTCGACTTCGTGCGGGCGCTCGTCGAGGAGGAGCTCATTCCCGACGAGGTGACGATCGCCGTGCTGACGCAGGCGCGTCCGGAGCTCATCGAGCGGACGTTCGATTCGATCGCGGGCGCGCGCGACGCGATCGTCCACCTCTACAACTCGACCTCCACGACGCAGCGGCGCGTCGTCTTCCGGCTGGACCAGGCGGGCGATCACCGAGCTCGCCGTCCGCGGCACCGAGATGTGCCGCCGGCTCGCCGACGCCTCGGACGGGCGCGTCCGCTTCGAGTACTCGCCCGAGAGCTTCCACCACACGGAGCTCGAATACGCGCTCGAGATCTGCGAAGCCGTCGCCGCCGAGTGGCGAGCCGACGGCGGCGGAGCCGATGATCGTCAACCTGCCGACGACGGTCGAGCACTTCCCGCCGAACGTCTACGCCGACCGCATCGAGTGGTTCGCGCGCAACTTCTCGCGGCGCGAAGCCGCCATCCTGTCGGTCCATCCGCACAACGACCGCGGCACGGCGGTCGCGACGGCGGAGCTGGGGCTGATGGCAGGCGCGCGAGCGCGTCGAGGGAACGCTCTTCGGCAACGGCGAACGGACGGGCAACGTCGACATCGTCACGCTCGCGCTCAACCTGTTCACGCAGGGCGTCGATCCCGAACTCGACCTCTCCGCAGCTCGACGAGGCGCGGCGGATCGTCGAGGAGTGCAACGAGCTCCCCGTCCACCCGCGGCATCCGTGGGCGGGCGAGCTCGTCTACACGGCGTTCTCCGGCTCGCATCAGGACGCGATCAAGAAGGGCATGCACGCGCAGCAGCGACAGCCGGTGGGCTCTGTCTGGGACGTCCCCTACCTCCCGATCGACCCGCGCGACGTCGGCCGCATCGTACGAGGCGATCATCCGCGTCAACTCGCAGTCGGGCAAGGGCGGCGTCGCGTACCTGCTCGCAGGACCGACTACGGGCTCGACCTTCCGCGCGGGCTCCAGGTCGAGTTCGCGCAGAAGGTGCAGGCGGTCACGGACGCCGAGGGCGGCGAGCTCTCCGCCGACGAGATCCACGACGCTCTTCAAAGCGACGTATCTCGACGTCGGCGCCGCCGTACGAGCTCGCCGGCTACCGCACGACGCGAGCGAGATCGGCGACCGGCTCACCGGCACGGCTGCTCGACGGCGGCGAGCTCCTCGAGCTCGCGGGCGAGGGCAACGGCCCGATCGCCGCGCTCGTGCACGCGCTCGGAGAGGCGACGGGGCATTCGGTGACCGTTCTCGACTACCACGAGCACGCGACGAGCCGCGGCGAGGACGCCGTGGCCGCCGCCTACGTCGAGGTGGATGTGGACGGCGAGCCCGTGTGGGGCGTCGCCGTCCATCCGAGCATCGTCACCGCGTCGCTGCGGGCAGTGGTCAATGCGCTCAACCGCGCGCTGCTCCTCCGCGCCGAGCAGGAGGCCGCCGCGCGCGCGTTCGACACGGCGTAACCCCTACTGCTGCTTCTGCACCTCGCGCTTCATGAGGTCGAGGATCTCGTGATAGAGCTCGGCGAGCCCGTCGGGGGAGAGCGGGCCGCGGTTCATGCGGCGCAGGTACTGGAGCATCCACTCCTCGCGGGCGAGGTCGACGAAGCCGATGCCGTGCTCGTCCTTGTACTTCTTCAGGCGCGCGACGAGGCGGAGCCGCTTGTTCACGAGCTCGACGAGGGCGCGGTCGAGATCGGAGATCTCGCGGCGCACGTCGCGAACGTACGGATCGTCCACCGCGCTCGAGACCTCGGCGCTCATTGCCCCACTCCTTCGTAGACGCCGACGATGCGGTGCGAGCTCGTGACGTCCGCGAGCTCGGCAAGCGCCTGGCGCACGTTCACGTCGAGCGGATGGCCCGCGACGACTGCGTCGAAGCGGTAGCTGAACGGTGTCGCCGGCAGCGGCCGCGAGACGAGGCGGACGAGGTCGAGACCCGCCTCCGCGAACGGTGCGATCGCCGCGTGCAGCGCACCCGGGCGATGGTCGGTGACGAACGAGAACGCCGTCCGCGCGTCGTTCCGGGGCGCGCCGAGCCACGTGTACGGGGCGACGGAGACGAAGCGCGTGAACGCGGGACCGTCGCCGACGTCGTCGCGGAGCGTGACGAGCCCGTACAGCGCGGCCGCCTCGACGCCCGCGATCGCGACGGCGGTCGGATCGCCGGACTCCGCCGTCTCCCGCGCCGCGTCGGCCGTCGTCGCCGCCGGCACCGCGACGGCGTTCGGCAGCCGGTCGAGAAGCCGCCGGCACTGTTCGAGCGCGGACGGATGCGAGCGCACGACGCGGATCGCGTCGAGTGCGATCTCGTCCCGTGCGAGCAGGCAGTGCCGGATCGGCAGCACGGCTTCGGCGACGATCGAGATCGATCCCTCGTGGAGCAGGTCGTGTGTCTCGTTCACCGCGCCGACGAGCGAGCTCTCGATCGGCAGCACGCCGTGCGCGGCATCCGCGTGCGTGACCGCCTCGGCGACGGCCCGGAAGCCGGCGACCGCCTGCAGCTGTGCCCGCGGGTGGAGCGCGGCGGCGGCCGCGCCCGTGTGCGACCCGGCCGGGCCCGGATAGGCGACGACGGTCATCGCAGCCGCAGCGGCACGCGGAGCCCGCACCGCTGGCAGATGGTGACCGCCGCGCCCTTCCGTTCGGCCCGCTGCACCGGAATCGGATCCGTGCACTCGCAGGTCGAGCTGCTGGCTGTGGCGGTTCGCATGATGGTGGTCGTGATCTCTGTCATGGCGTTCTGGTCCTCCTCGCGAACGAGTGGTGGGAGACCCGCGGGAGATGTCTGCTAGCCGGCGGCGGCGGGGAAGCGAGAGCGCCGGCTAGCGGATAAAGGCGTACGCGAAGAAGCCGTTGAAGACGGAAGAAATGCGCGAAACGGCTTCGGGCGCGAGCGCCATCGACTCCACGCTACGTGCGCGCCGCGCTGCCTGTCAACGAAAGTTGTGCCCTTACCTCCGCCCCGAACGAGGCGGTGGTGGCGGAGCCGCCGAGATCGGGCGTCGGTGCGGCGACGAGCGCGTGCTCGATCGCGCGGGCGAGCGCCTGCGCCTCGCTCGGGCCGTCCGAGGCCGTGCTCGAGCAGGAGCGCCGTCGAGCGCAGCATCGCCGTCGGGTTCGCGGCGCCGGTGCCGGCGATGTCCGGCGCGGAGCCGTGCACCGGCTCGAAGATCCCCGGCCCGACGTCGGAGAGGCTCGCGGACGGGGCAAGCCCGAGGCCGCCCGTCATCGCGGCGGCGAGGTCGCTGAGGATGTCGCCGAACATGTTCTCGGTGACGATGACGTCGAACCTCGCGCGGTGACGTCGCGAGCTGCATCGCCGCGTTGTCGACGAGCATGTGCTCGACGCGGACGTCGGGAAACTCGGGTGCGAGCGTGTCGACGACGCGGCGCCACATGCGTGACGTCTCGAGCACGTTCGCCTTGTCGACCGAGGTAAGGAAGCCGCGGCGGCGCTGCGCGAGCGCGAACGCCCGGCGCACGACGCGCTCGACCTGGTCGGGGTGGTACTCGCACGTGTCGAACACCGTCCCGTCGTCGCGCACGCCGCTCGCGCCGAAGTAGAGACCGCCGACGAGCTCGCGCACGATGAGCATGTCGACGTCGGCGGAGATCGCCGGGCGGAGATTCGCGTATGCATCCAGGGCCGCGCGCAGGCGCAGGAGCCCCTGCTCCGGGCGTACGTCGGCCGCGTCGAACTCGGGATCGCCGACGGGGCCCTTGAGCACGGCGTCGGCGGCGCGGCACGCCGCGAGGCTTTCCGCAGGCAGCGGGTCGCCCGTCGCGCGGATCGCGGCGGCGCCGATCAGGTGCTCTTCGAGCGCGACGTCGGGCGCGACGAGCTCGAGCACGAGCCGCGCCTCCGCTGCGACGTCCGGCCCGACTCCGTCGCCGGGCAGGAGCACGACACGCTTTTCAGGCATCCGAGAGTGCGCCCTCCACGAGCGAGCGGGGCTGGCGGCCGCGCGGCCGCGGCGTGTAGCCGGCGGCGTGGATGGCGGCGTTCCAGCTCCCGAAGACACGGCTGACGGTCTGGCGGGAGGGATGGTTCTCCCCCGCCTGGTCCCACTCGTGCGTGAACGGCGGCCGGCTGTGCAGGCGGTACCAAAGCGTGATCGCGTACACGATCGTGTCCGGCGTCCAGCGGAACCCGGTCCTCGGACCGGTTCTCATGATGCACCTCCTCGTTGGCGGTTAGACGGCGACACCGAGCCTCTCCAGGATGAGATCGGCGTCGGGCTCGACGAGCACGGGCTCGAAGCGGTCGGCGACGAGCGCGGGCGTCTTGAGGCCGTCGCCGGTGATGAGCAGGACGACGCGATCCTGCTCGCCGAGCTCGCCGCGGCGGACGGCTTCGCGGAGTGCGCCGAGCGCGGCGGCCGGCGCGGTCTCGCCCCAGACACCTGTCGTCTCGGCGAGGAGCTTGATGTTCTCGGGGATCTCGTCCTCGGGGACTGCGTGGATCGCCCCGCCGGACTCGCGGGCGGTGGCGACCGCGAGGTCGCCGTCGGCCGGGCTGCCGATGGCGATCGAGCGGGCGATCGTGTTCGGCTTCACCGGCTTCACGCGCTCGCCGTCGTGGAACGCCGTCGCAACCGGTGCACAGCCCTCCGCCTGGCCGCCGAACACGCGCGGCCGCGTGCCCTCGACGAGCCCGAGGTCGAGCAACTCGCCGAAGCCCCGGTGCACCTTGGAGTACATCGCGCCCGATGCGATCGGCGCGACGACGGCGTCGGGCAGCTCCCAGCCGAGCTGCTCGGCGATCTCGAACGCGAGCGTCTTCGAGCCCTCGGCGTAGTACGCGCGGAGCTCGACGTTGACGAACGCCCAGTCGAGCTCGAACGACAGCTCGACGCTCAACCTGCTGCAGTCGTCGTAGCTGCCGTTGACGGCGAAGATCGTCGCGCCGTACACGGCCGTGGCGATGAGCTTCTCCCGCTCGAGGTCGGCGGGAACGAGGACGGCGGCCTCGATCCCCTCCGCCGATGCGCGCGCGGCGACGGCGTTCGCGAGATTGCCGGTGGAGGAGCAGGCGAGCGTCGTGTAGCCGAGCTCGAGCGCCTTCGCGCACGCGACGGCGACGACGCGGTCCTTGAACGAGTGCGTCGGGTTCGCCGTGTCGAGCTTCAGCCACAGCTCGCGGACGCCGATCGCCGACGCGAGCCGCGGCGCGGCGACGAGCGGCGTGAATCCCGGCGCGAGCCGTGGCTCCGCCGGCGCGGCGACGGGCAGCAGCTGCTCGTAGCGCCAGATGCTCCGCGGGCCGGCCTCGATCGACTCGCGGCTGACCGTGCGGCGCTGCTCCTCCCGGTCGTACACGGGATCGAGCGGTCCGAAGCAGCGATTGCAGACTCCGACAGGGTCGAGAGCGAACTGCGTGTCGCAGATGCGACAACGAAGTGCAGTGGCGGGCACTAGTCCTTCTCCTTCCGTCCGTGGCTCGGCATCCAGCCGGGTTTGGCACCACGCTCCGTCGGAGCAGGTTGCCGAGGCGTCACAGGGCCGGTTCCCTCAGCCTCTCTCGATGCGGAGCCGGACAGCGTCGCCCGTCTCCTGGTTGTGCTGACGGCACTATACAAAAGAAAGCTCACTCGAGGACGGCTCCTTCGGAAGCGGAGGAGACGTACCTCGCATAGCGGGCGAGAACGCCCTTCGTGTAGCGCGGCGGCGGCTGCACGACGTCGGCGAGCCGCGCCGCGATCTCGTCGTCGGCGAGCTCGACCTGGAGGCGCCGTCCCTCGACGTCCAGCACCACGACGTCGCCGTCCCGGAGCACCGCGATCGGGCCGCCGCGCGCGGCTTCCGGTGCGACGTGGCCGACCATGAGGCCGTGCGTCGCACCCGAGAAGCGGCCGTCGGTGATGAGCGCGATGTCCTCCCCCAGCCCCTCGCCGACGAGCGCCGCCGTCACGTGCAGCATCTCGCGCATGCCGGGGCCGCCGGCGGGGCCTTCGTAGCGGATGACGACGACGTCTCCCGCCTGGATCGAGCGCGCCTTGACGGCGGCGAAGCACGCCTCCTCGGAGTCGAACACGCGCGCCGGGCCGCGATGGTGCAGCCGCTCGTGGCCGGCGAGCTTCACGACGCAGCCCTCCGGAGCGAGATTGCCGCGCAGGATCGCGAGCCCGCCGGTCGCCTTCAGCGGCCGCTCGATCGGAACGACGACCTCCTGCCCCGGCGTCTCGACGACGGCGGTCGCCACCTCCGACAGCGAGCGCCCGTCGACGTTCGGCGCGTCGCCGTGCACGAGGCCCGCCTTGAGCAGCTCGCGCGCGACGAGCGCGACGCCGCCGGCGGCGTGGAGGTCGACTGCGACGAAGCGGCCGCCCGGCTTGATGTCGGCGACGATCGGCGTGCGCCCGGCGATGCGGTCGAAGTCGTCGAGCTCGAGCGGGATGTCGAGCTCGCGCGCGATCGCGAGCAGGTGGAGGACACCGTTCGTCGATCCGCCGGTGGCCGCGACGGCCGCGACCGCGTTCTCGATCGCGTCGCGCGTCATGATCTGCGACGGACGGACGTCGTCGCGCACGAGACGCATCGCGATGCGTCCGGACTCGTACGCCGCTTCCGTCTTCGCCGGGTCGGTCGCGGGGACGTCGTTGAGGCCCGCCGGGCTGATGCCGAGGAACTCGAGCACCGTCGCCATCGTGTTCGCGGTGAACTGCGCGCCGCACGCCCCGGCTCCCGGACAGGCGACGTTCTCGAGCTCGTGCACGTCGGCGTTCGACATCGTCCCGGCCGCGGCAGCGCCGACGGCCTCGAAGACGTCCTGGATGGTGACGTCGCGGCCGCGGAAGCGCCCCGGCGCGATCGAGCCGTTGTAGAGCACGAGGCCGGGGACGTCGAGGCGCGCGAGCGCCATCACCGCGGCGGGGATCGTCTTGTCGCAGCCGACGAGGCAGACGAGGCCGTCGAGCAGGTGGCCGCGCACGACGAGCTCGATCGAGTCGGCGATCGTCTCGCGCGAGACGAGCGACGCGCGCATCCCCTCCGTCCCCATCGAGACGCCGTCCGAGACGGCGATCGTGTTGAACTCGACCGGCGTACCGCCGGCCTCGAGGATCCCGCGGCGGACGTGGCGCGCGAGCTCGCGCTGGTTCCAGTTGCACGGCATCGTCTCGATCCACGTCGTCGCGATGCCGACGAGCGGGCGCGCAAGCGCGTCGTCGTCGAGGCCGATCCCCTTCAGCATCGCCCGCGCGGGCGCGCGGTCGACGCCGTCCGTGATCGCAGCGCTCCGGCGCTTCGCGGGATCGGTCGGGCGTGCGTAGGGATCGCTCATGCGGGGCCGGCTCCTGTCGTGGTGACGGGAAGGCGGCGAATCTCGAACGTCGGGAAGCGGCGCGAGAGCTCGCCCTCGACCTCCACCTGGCGTCCGCGCTCTGCCCAGACGAGCACGGTGGGGCCGGAGCCGGAGAGCGTCGCGCCGAGCGCGCCGCGCGGCAGGTCGTCGCGGATGGCCGCGAGGTGCGGCGCGCTTTCCGCCCGGTACGGCTCGTGCAGCCGGTCGGCCGCGCTCGCGGCGAGCAGCTCAGCGCTGCCGGCCGCGAGCGCGGCGCCGAGAAGCGCGGCGCGGCCCGCGCTGAATGCCGCGTCCTCGAGAGAGACCGCCTGCGGCAGCAGTCCCCGCGCATGCGCGGTGAGGACGCGGGTCTCGGGGATGACGGCGATCGCGGCGACCGGCAGGTCGTCGGCGACGCGCGCGATGTGTCCCTCCCACGTCAGGCATACGCCGCCGGCGAGCGCCGCGGCGAGGTTGTCGGGATGGCCTTCGAGGTCGACGCCCGCCTCGAGCAGCTCATCGGCGGTCGGCTCCACGCCGGCGGCGAGCGCACCGGCGACGAGCCCGAGTGCGACGGCGGACGCGCTCGAGCCGAGCCCGCGCTCGCGCGGGATCCGCTCGACGAACGTGAACGAACGATCGCCGATCGGCGCGAAGCGGGCGAATGCCCGCACCGCGAGGTTGTCCTCGTCGACCGGCCCGTTCGCGGGTCCGACCTCGAGCTCGTTCCAGAAGTCGAACGCGACCGCTGCGATGTCGAAGCCGGGGCCGAGGTTCGCGGACGTCGCGGGCGCGCGCACGTGGATGCTCATGCGGCCAGCCTCTCCGTCGCGTCGGGATCCTTGAGCCCGTGCCCGGTGAGGACGCACACGATCCGTCCGGTCACGCCGGACGCGGCAACCGCGGCGATGCCGGCCGCGGATGCCGGCTCGCAGAACACGCCTTCCTCCCGCGCGACGAGCCGCCACGCGTCCTCGATCTGCTGCTCGGCGAGCGGCACGAGGATGCCGTTCGAGCGCGTGAGCACGGCCTCGACCTGCTCGCGATGCACGGGCTCGACGATGCGGATCGCGGACGCGAACGTGTCGACGCGCTGCGCGGCCTCGCCGAGCACGAAGCGCGGCAGCTGCTCGCCGAACCCGGTCGCATACGCGACGGTGTTGCCGCCGCCGCCGTACGGGAGCGCGAGCACGTCCGGCGCGCCGCCGAGCTGCACGAGGATCTCCCGCGCCGCGGAGCTCTGACCCTCGATGCGGTCCGGGTTGATCGAGTTCACGTTGACGTACCCCTCGTCGGCCGCGAGGCGGCGCGCCTCGCGGTGCGCGTCCTCGAACGAGCCGTCGATCTCGCGCAGCTCGGCGCCCGCGGCTCTCGCCTGTGCGACCTTGCCGCGGGCGACCGCGCCGCGGGGCGTGATGACGACGGCAGGCAGCCCCGCGCGCGCGGCATATGCGGCGGCGGACGCGGCGGTGTTGCCGGTCGACGCGCAGACGACGCCCAGCGCGCCGTGCTCGAGCGCGCGCGTGACGGCGAGCGCCATGCCGCGATCCTTGAAGGAGCCCGTCGGGTTCACTCCCTCCCACTTCAGCCACAGCTCGACGCCGAGCCGCTCCGAGAGGCGGGGCGCCGGCAGGAGCGGCGTGTTGCCTTCGCCGAGGGTGATCACACCAACTGCTCCGTGATCACCGGGAGCGCAAAAGGGGGTCGCAGCACCTCGGGGAAGGCGGCGATCTCGCGCAGCGCCGCAGCGACCTCGCCGTACGGCGCGCGGTGGAGCACGAGCTCGAGCGTCGCCGAGCCGTTCTCGAGCCGCTGCACGAGCTGGGCGACGGAGACCTCGTGCGCGGCAAGTCGGCTGGCCGCGTGCGCAAGCACACCCGGCCGGTCCGACACCTCCAAGTGGACGTAGAAGGGCGAGCGCCACTCGCTCGACGGCAGCAGCGCGAGCTCGCGCCAGCACGCGTCGTTCTGGAGGAAGCCGGTGCCGGACGTGCCGACGACGCTGACGAGGTCGGCGACGACGGCGGAAGCGGTCTCGACGCCGCCGGCTCCGGGCCCCTCGAGCGTGATCTCCCGGATCGCGTCGCCCTGGAGCATGACGGCGTTGAACGCGCCGTCCACCGCGGCGAGCGGATGCCGCTTGTCGACGAGCGCCGGCTGCACGCGGACGTCGACCGCGTCGCCGACGAGCGAGGCGATGCCGACGAGCCGCACGACCATGCCGAGCTCCGCGGCGGCGGCGACGTGCGCCGGCTCGATCTCCTCGATGCCGCGGCAGTCGACGTCCTCGAAGCGCACGCGCGACCCGAACGCGACGGTCGCGAGGATCGCCATCTTCGCGGCGGCGTCGGCGCCGCTCACGTCGTCGGTCGGATCCGCCTCCGCGTACCCGAGCGCCTGCGCCTCGGCGAGCGCCTCGGCGTACGAGCCGCCGCGCTCCATCCGCGAGAGCATGAAGTTCGTCGTGCCGTTCACGATCCCGAGGACGCGGTGCACGTTCGAGACGACGAGCGACTCGCGCAGCACCTTCACGACGGGGATCGCCGCGCACACCGACGCCTCGAAGCGCAGCTGGACGCCGGACGCGGACGCGGCTGCGAACAGCTCGGCGCCGTCGCGGGCGATGAGCTGCTTGTTCGCGGAGACGACGGGCTTGCCGGCGCGCAGCAGCTCGCGCACGTAGTCGCCTGCCGGGTGGAGCCCGCCCATCACCTCCGCGACGACGTCGACGGCCGGGTCGTCGCGCAGCGTGGCGAAGTCCGTCGTCAGGACGCCGTCGCCGGTCGGGAACGGCCGCTCCTTCGCCGGGTCGCGGACGAGCGCGCGGACGACGCGCAGCCGGTGGCCGGTCGCACGCTCGATCTCGTCGCCGCTCTCGGAGAGCAGCCGGTTGACCGCCGAGCCGACGGTGCCGTACCCGAGCAGCCCGATGCCGACGTCAATTGACGCCATGGGCCTCCGCGCCGAGAAGGCCTTCGACTCCCGCGAGCGACCTCAGCTCCTTGCCGACGCGCTCGATCTCCTGCGCGCGCTCCGCGCCGGCCTTGCGCAGCTTCGCGAAGCCCGGGCGTCCCGCCTCGTCGTCGGCGAAGAGCTCGTCCGCGAAGGCGCCGCTCTGCACCTCCTTCAGGATCGTGCGCAGCGTCTCGCGCACGCGGTCGTCGACGACGCGCGTCCCGCGCGAGAGGTCGCCGTACTCGGCGACGTCGGAGACGGAGTAGCGCATGTACTCGAGCCCGCCCTGGTAGAGCAGGTCGACGATGAGCTTCAGCTCGTTCAGGCATTCGTAGTACGCGATCTCCGGCTGGTAGCCCGCCTCGACGAGCGTGTCGAAGCCCGCCTGCACGAGCGCCGGGACGCCGCCGCACAGGACGGCCTGCTCCCCGAAGAGGTCGCTCTCGGTCTCCTCCGCGAACGTCGTCTCGAGCAGCCCCACCCGGCCGCAGCCGATGCCCGCGCCGTAGGCAAGAGCGAGCTCGAGAGCGCTCCCGCTCGCGTCCTCGTGCACGGCGACGAGGCCGGGGGTGCCCGCGCCGGAGACGTACAGCTCGCGCACGCGATGACCCGGTGCCTTCGGCGCGACCATGATCACGTCGTGTCCGGCCGGCGGCGCGATGCGCCCGAAGTGGACGTTGAGACCGTGCGCGAACAGCACCGCGGCGCCGGGGTCGAGATTCGGCGCGACCTCAGCCTCCCACACGCCCTTCTGCACGTGGTCGGGCAGGAGCAGCGCGACCACCTGCGCGCCGCGCACGGCGTCCGCGATCGAGCGCACCTCGAGCCCTGCGTCCTCGGCCGCTTCCTTCGACGGGCTGCCCTCGCGCAGGCCGACGACGACGGAGACGCCGGAGTCCCTGAGGTTCAGCGCGTGCGCGTGACCCTGGCTCCCGTAGCCGATGACGGCGACGGTGCCGCTGAGGAGGCCGGTGTCCTCGGTGCGATGAATGGTTGCCATGGAAGTCGGGTTCCTTTCGTCAGGCGAGCACGTGCTGCCGTGGGCGGTTGGAGTTGGGCTTCTGCGCGCGGCCGAGGCCGATGCGCCCGGTGCGGACGAGCTCTTGCAGGCCGTGCGGCCGGACGAGCTCCTCGAACGAGTCGACGTCCTCGGGCACGCCGACGAGCTCGAACACGATCGAGTCCGGGCCGAGGTCGGCGATGCGCGCGTTGAACACCTCGCCGAGCGCCATGAGCTCGGCGCGCTTCGCCGGCGGCGCAGACACCTTCATGAGGACGAGCTCGCGCTCGATCGACTCGCCCGGCCGGAGCTCGGAGACGCGCAGGACGTTGACGAGCTTGTGCATCTGCTTCTCGATCTGCTCGAGCGGGCTCGTCTCGCAGTCCACGCGCAGCGTGATGCGCGAGACGTCGTGACGTTCCGTCGGACCGACGGCGAGGCTGTCGATGTTGTAGCCGCGGCGCGTGAACATGCTCGTGATCCGCGTCAGCACGCCCGGCTTGTTCTCGACGAGCACGGAAAGCGTGTGCTTCACGCGGTCACCTCCTCGTTCGCATCCTCCCACTCGACGAGGTCGAGCGCGGCCGCACCGGCCGGGATCATCGGGAAGCAGTGCTCCCGCGGGTCGACGCGCGCGTCGACGACGGCCGTCCGCCCGCACGCGAGCGCCTCGGCGAGCGCGCCCTCGAGGTCGTCCTCGCTCTCGACGGTGAAGCCGTCCGCGCCGTACGCGCGCGCGAGCGCTGCGTAGTCGGGGAGGCTGTGCGTGAGGCGGATCTGCGAGAAGCGCTCCTCGTAGAACATGTCCTGCCACTGGCGCACCATGCCGAGGTAGCCGTTGTTGACGATGACGACGACGATCGGCAGGTCTTCGAGGACCGACGTCGCCAGCTCCTGCTGCGTCATCTGGAAGCAGCCGTCGCCGTCGACGCACACGACCGTCGCGTCCGGCCGGGCGGCCTTCGCCCCGACCGCGGCCGGGAGGCCGTAGCCCATCGTTCCGAGCCCGCCGGAGGTGATGAACGTGCGCGGCCGGTCGCAGCGCAGGTACTGCATCGCCCACATCTGGTGCTGGCCGACGCCGGTCGTCCAGACGACGTCGTCGCGCCCCGCGGTCAGCTCCTGCAGCGTCTCGAGCACGAGCTGCGGCTTGAGCATGTCGCCGCTCGCGGCGGTAGCGGAGCGGGAACTGGTCGCGCCACTCGGCGATCTGGCGGAGCCACGGCTCCGTGCTCCGGCGCTCGGCTGCGCCGCGAGCAGGCGGTCGAGCGCGGCGAGCACGGGCTTGAGCGGGCCGACGACCGGAACGTCCGCGTGCCGGATCTTCGAGATCTCGGCCGCGTCGATGTCGAGATGGACGACCCGCGCGCCGGGCGCGAACGCGGAGACCTTCCCGGTCACCCGGTCGTCGAAGCGCGCGCCGACGGCGACGATGAGGTCGGCCTTGTTCAGCGCCCAGTTCGACCACTTCGGTCCGTGCATCCCCGGCCAGCCGACGTGGAGCTCGTGCGACTCCGGAAACGCGCTCTTCGCCATCAGCGTCGTCACGACCGGGAGCCGCGCACGCTCGGCGAGCGTGAGCAGCTCCGCGGTCGCGTCGGCGTTGAGCACGCCCCCGCCGACGTAGAGGATGGGCCGCTCCGCCGCGGCGATGGCCTGGGCGGCAGCCGAGATCTGCCGCTCGTGGCCGCGACGGGGCGGCTTCCATCCGGGGAGGGACACGTCGTCGGGGTAGGAGAAGTCGAGTGCGGCTTCCTGGATGTCGCGCGGGACGTCGACGAGCACCGGCCCGCACCGGCCCGTTCGCGCGACGTGGAACGCAGCCTTGATGATGTGCGGGAGCTCTTCGACGTCCTGCACGAGCCACGAGTGCTTGACGATCGGGATCGTGATCCCGGTGATGTCGCACTCCTGGAATGCGTCGGTGCCGATGAGGCTCGACCGCACCTGCCCGGTGATGCACACGAGCGGCGTCGAGTCCATCCACGCGTCGGCGATCGGCGTGACGAGGTTCGTCGCGCCCGGCCCGGAGGTCGCGATCGCGACGCCGACCCGACCCGACGCGCGCGCGTAGCCCTCGGCCATGTGACCCGCGCCCTGCTCGTGGCGCGCGAGCACGTGGCGAACCGTCGTGCCCGCGCGCGATCGCGTCGTAGAGCGGCAGGATCGCGCCGCCCGGGCAGGCCGAAGACGACCTCGACGCCCTCCGCCTCGAGGGAGCGGAGGATCGCGTCTGCGCCGTTCACCCTTCACGCCGTCTCCGGCCAGAACTCGGCGTTGCGGTTCGACGAGCTGGAATCCGGCGAGCACGCGGTGCGTGAACTCGCGCGTCGTCGCACCGACCCGGGCGGAGCAGGATCGGCGTCCGCGGCGTCGTCGACGAGCGCCGCCGAGACGGCGCCGGCGAGCGTCTCCGCCGCCGCCGGCTGCGCCGAGGCCGTGCTCGAGCATGAGCGCGGCGGCGAGCAGCATGCTGCTCGGGTTCGACCATCCCCTGCCCGGCGAGCGCGAAGCCGCCGTCGGGCGACGGCACGAACAGGCTCGGCCCGTGCTCGGCGAGCAGCGCGTGCGCGGCGACACGGTGCGCGGTCGCCGCGGCGGCGATCTCGACCATCCCCTCCGCCCACGAGGGCGCGACCGCGACGACGTCGAACCGTCCGGGATTGAACGCGGCGAACGGCAGCGCGTCCTTCGGCGAGACGTGCTCGACCCGCACGTGCTCGTGATCGGCGGCGACCATGTCGACCTGCTCGCACCAGCCCGTGTCGCCGACGCAGGCGAGGCGCATGCTCCGCGACTCGGCGATCGCGTACGCACGCTCGATCGCCCACTCGGACGCGTCCGGCTTCATCGCGGTGACGAAGGCGACGTCGTCGTGCTGGCCGAAGCGCACCCGGGTGACCCGCGCGCGCAGGTCGAGCTCCGCCATCACGTCGTCGAGCGCCGGCTCGTCCGCGCCGGCGACGAGCACTGCGTCGGCGCCGAGCACCGTGTCGCGCGTGCTCGAGGGAACCGTCTGCCCGAGCCGGGCGAGCGCGACGCCGCCGAACGGGGCGTGCACCTCGCTCGAACGAGAAGCCGTGGAGCGCGCGCCACCGCCCCGAGCGCATGCAGCGCCTCCGCCATCAGCTCCGGAGCGGTGCCGGCCCCCGTGAGGCACGCGACCGTCCGTGCGCGGCTCACGCCGTCACCCCCTCGAAGACGGCCTCGACCGGAACGGCGCCGGCGGTGTCGGCCAGCGCCTTGAACCGGCCGAAGGCGGCTTCGAGCTCGTCCCTGGTCAGGTGCATTCCCAGCTCCGCGCATGCCCGCGCGAACGCGTGCCGGCCGGAGTGCTTTCCGAGCGGGAGCGTCATGTGGACGCCGACCTCCTCCGGATCGATGATCTGGTACGTCCGCGCGTCCTTGAGCATCCCGTCCTGGTGGATGCCGGCCTCGTGCGCGAATGCGTTCGCGCCGACGACCGCCTTGTTCCGCGGGACTGCGTAGCCCGTCAGCTCGGAGACGAGGCGCGACGAGGCGGCGAGCTGCGTCGTCTCGATGCCGGTCTCCACGTCGAGCTGCTCGCCCTTGAGCTTCAACGCGACGACGACCTCCTCGAGCGAGGCGTTGCCCGCGCGCTCGCCGATGCCGTTGACGGTGCACTCGACCTGCTGCGCGCCGGCCTGGACGGCGGCGAGCGTGTTCGCGACCGCGAGCCCGAGGTCGTCGTGGCAGTGGGCCGAGAGCGTCACGTGCCGGAGCTCGGGGCACCGGCGGCGGACGGCGGCGATGAAGCTCGCGTACTCGTACGGGAGCGCGTAGCCGACCGTGTCGGGGAGGTTGACGACCGACGCGCCGGCCGCGATCACCGCGCGGCAGACGCGCGCGACGAAGTCCGGATCGGAGCGGGTCGCGTCCTCGCAGGAGAACTCGACCTCGTCCACCTGCCCGGCCGCATGCGCGACGGCCCAGCGGGCCCGGTGCACGACCTCCGCCGGCTCGAGGCCGAGCTTGCGCTCCATGTGGAGGGCGCTCGTGGCGAGGACGACGTGGATGCGCGACCTGCGGGCGCCCGCGAGCGCCTCGGCCGCGGCGTCGACGTCGTCCCGGACGGCCCGGGCGAAGGCCGCGACGACTGGCCGCTCGACGGCTGCCGCCACCGAGCGCACGCCCTCGAAGTCGCCCGGCGAGGCGCCCGGGAATCCGGCCTCGACGACGTCGACTCCGAGTCGCTCCAGCTGCTCCGCGATCGCCGCCTTCTCGATCGGCTGCAGCGCGATGCCCGGCGATTGCTCGCCGTCACGCAATGTCGTATCGAAGATCGAGATCCTGCGACGAACGGACACGAACACTTCCTCCTTGCTCCGCTGAGAGAGGTCGCACCTGTGGTGCGGTGAGGTCGGCGTATGCGCCTAAGCGAGGCGCGTGTTCGTGTATCTCCCCGTTAGGGGAGAATGAAGATGACGACGAAGAGAATGAGCGCGCACGCGGCCACGAGCCCGTTTCGGGCTGTGGGGATGCGTGTCAGCGCGGTCGTCATCGCTCCCCTAGGTTGCATGCGCGAGCGCCGCTTGTCAAATCGCGGCGTTGCGCGGTTTGCGCTTGACGCCGTCCGACCCCCTCCCTAGGTTGGTGGCACGCGCGGGGCATCGATGCCCTACGTGGAGGCAGTGACGCCTCAGGACTCGGACGAGTCCTGGGGCTTTTTTTGTTGGAGAAACGAGGGGAGAGACGATGCTGTACCCGCAGTGGCTGAACCCCGGCGACAACGCATGGCAGCTGACGGCGGCCACGCTCGTAGGCCTCATGAGCGTCCCCGGCCTCGTCGTCCTCTACGGCGGCGTCATGCAGAAGCGGTGGTCGGTGAACTCGATGATGCTCGCGTTCGTCGCCTTCGCCGTCGTCCTCGTGGAGTGGGTGCTCTACGGCTACAAGATGGGCTTCGGCAACCCGTGGCACGGCCTGTCGCACTCGGGGTTCTTCGGCAACTTCATCGGCCAGCCCGGCGGCGTGCTCGGCCACAAGTCGCTCCAAGGGCAGGGAAACATCCCGCTCGTCGGGAAGACCGACTTCCCGCAATCGTCCCTCGTCTACTTCCAGTTCGTCTTCGCCGCGATCACGCCGATCCTCATGCTCGGCTCGGTCCTCGGCCGCGTGAACTTCAAGGCGTGGATCCCCTTCACGCTCCTCTGGGGCTCGTGCGTCTACACGGTCAACGCCTTCCTGATCTGGGGCGGCGGCTGGTTCGCGCACAAGGGCGCGGTCGACTTCAGCGGCGGCTACGTCATCCACCTGTCGGCCGGCGTGTCCGGGTTCGTCGCCGCCGCCGTCATCGGCCCGCGCCTCGCCCGCGACCGCGAGATCGACGCGCCGAACAACCTCGCCATGGTCGCGGTCGGCGCCGGCCTGCTCTGGATGGGCTGGAACGGCTTCAACGGCGGCGACCCGTACAACGCCGGGGCCGACGCCGCGTCCGCCGTGCTCAACACGAACCTCGCCACCGCGGTCGCCTTCCTCACGTGGCTCGCCTGCGACTACGCCACGAAGCGTAAGCCGTCGTTGCTCGGCAGCGTCAACGGGATGATCGTCGGCCTCGTCGCGATCACGCCCGCCGCCGGCTTCGTCAACGGCTACGGCGCGATCGTGATCGGCCTCACCGCCTCCGTCCTCGTCTACGTCGCGTACAACTACCTCGCGCTGCTCCGGCCCTTCCGGAACGTCGACGACACGCTCGGCGTCGTCTACACGCACGGTTTCGCCGGGCTCTTCGGCGGCCTGCTCACCGGCCTGCTCGCGGATTCCGCGATGCAGATCGTCCCCGGCGTCTCCGTCACCGGCGGCCTGCACCTCCTGAAATGGCAGGCGCTCACGGCGTTGTGGGTCATCGTGTTCTCGGGCGTGGCGACGTTCATCCTCCTCAAGGTCGTGTCCCTCGTCGTGCCGCTCCGGATGAGTGAGGCCGACATGGAGATGGGCGACCTCGCCGTTCACGGGCACGAGGTCTACCCGTCGGACATCCCGTCGCTCGCGTATCCGTCCGGCATCCCCTCCGGCATGCACGCGGCCGTCGCATCCGGCGAGGCAGCACCCGTCACGTGACGACGATCATCGTCTCCTACGACGGAACCGACAACGACCGCGACGCGCTTGCGCTCGGCCGAATCCTGGCCGGCGCGGGCGCGTCGATGGAGCTCGCATATGTCAGCCACCGCAGCGAGCCGGAGCCGGACTCGCCGACGGACGTCCCGTTCCACGTCGTCGACAACGCGTCGACGGCGGAGGGGCTGCGGAGCTCGCGGTGTCCCGCGGCGCCGAGCTCGTCGTGTTCGGATCGGAGTACCGGACAGCGAAGGGGCACGTCGACCCGCAGGCGACCGCCCGGCGGCTGCTCGACGGCGGGCCGGTGGCGCTCGGGCTCGCCCCGGCGGGGTTCGCCGCGACCAATCTCGACATACGGACGGTCGCGGCGGTGAGCGAGGACGGCGACCCGTGCGCCCGCGAGACCGCGGAGGCGCTGGCCGCGGCCATCGGCGCCGAGCTCGCGGAGCAGGCGCGCGGCACCGATCTCCTCGTGCTCGGGTCGAAGCCGGGGACGGTGAACGGCCGCGTCACCATCAGCGCCGCGGCCGAATACCTCCTGGAGCTCGCGGAATGTCCGGTCGTCGTACTTCCGCGCGGCGTCGCCCTGAGGTTCGGCTCGAGCTGATGCCGGCAGAGAGCGCCCGCCTCCGCCGGCGGGTCGAACGGCGCGACCTCCGGCTCATCGCCGCCGCCGGCGTGCTCGGAATCGCCGCCGTGCCGCTCGGCCTCGTCTTTCGCAGCAGCCCGCATCACCCGCCGCCCGGCTGCGTCTCCGTCAGCCGGGCCGGCTTCATGGGTAACCAGACCGAAACGCACTGCGCGCGTGTTAACCGGAGAACACCGGCGAACGCCGACCGGACGGCTCGCTAAGGTCTGGTGGCCGATGACGCGCCCGACGAGCCTGCTGAACCCGATTTCGCTCGTCTTTGCCGCGCCGCGCAAGCCTACGCGCTAGTCGGCCTCTCTTCCCGCCGCCGCCGACTAGCCACACAAGGCGGATCCCTTCTCCTCCGGAGATGCCCGTGCCGCACCCGAAAACTGGACTGTACGACCCGGCGTTCGAGCACGACGCGTGCGGCGTCGCGTTCGTCGCGCGTCTCGACGGCCGTGCGCGTCGCACGAGACGGTCGAGCGCGCCTCGCGGCGCTCGCGAACCTCGAGCACCGCGGCGCCGCGGGCGCCGACGCGGACACCGGCGACGGCGCGGGCATCCTGATCCAGCTGCCCGACGCGTTCTTCCGCGCGAGCTCGGCGACGCGCTGCCGCCCGCGGGCGCGTACGGCGTCGGCGTCGTGCTTCCTCCCGCCGACGACGCGCCGGGCGCGAGCTCGAGCAGCTCGTCGAGAGGACGATCGCAGACGAGGGGCAGCGGCTCCTCGGCTGGCGCGACGTCCCGGTCGACGCGCAGCCACGTCGGGAGACCGCGCCGGCGTACGTGCCGCGTGATCCGCCAGGTCGTCGTCGCCGCAGCAGCCGGGGCTCGACGAGGACGCGTTCGAGCGCAAGCTCTACGTCATCCGGCGCGTCGCCGAGCTCGCGGCCGGCCCCGAGCTCGTCGTGCCGAGCCTCTCGTCGCGGACGCTCGTCTACAAGGGGATGCTCACCGCGCCGCAGCTCGCGCGGCTTCTACCCCGACCTCGCGCGACGAGCGCTTCGAGAGCGCGCTCGCGCTCGTGCACTCGCGCTTCTCGACGAACACGTTCCCGAGCTGGGAGCTCGCGCACCCGTACCGCCTGGTCGCGCACAACGGCGAGATCAACACGCTGCGCGGCAACGTCAACTGGATGCGCGCGCGCGAGTCGCAGCTCGCGTCCGAGCTCTTCGGCGACGACCTCGCAGAAGGTGCTGCCGGTGATCCGGCCGGGCGGCTCCGACACGGCGACGTTCGACAACGTGCTCGAGCTGCTCGTGCTCGCGGGCCGCTCGCTCCCGCACGCGCTGATGATGATGATCCCCGAGGCGTGCGAGGGCCGCGACGACGTGACGACGAGCTGCGCGGCTTCTACGACTTCCACGGCTGCCTCATCGAGGCGTGGGACGGGCCGGCGGCGATCGCGTTCACCGACGGCCGCGTGATCGGCGCGACGCTCGACCGCAACGGGCTGCGTCCCGGGCGCTGGTACGAGACCGCCGACGGCTGGGTCGTGCTCGCGTCGGAGACGGGCGTGCTCGACGATCCGCCGGAGAACGATCGTGCGCAAGGGGCGCCTCCAGCCCGGCAAGCTCTTCCTCGTCGACCTCGACGCAGGGCGGATCGTCCCCGACGACGAGCTGAAGGCGCGCGTCGCGGCGCAGCAGCCGTACGCACGCTGGTTCGACGGAGAACGTCCGGCACCTGTCCGACCTGCCGCCGCCCCGCGTGCCGCCGCGCACGCCGACGGAGCCGCTCCGCCGCCGGCAGCTCCTGTTCGGCTACGCGCAGGAGGACATGACGGTCATGCTCGCGCCGCTCGCGCGCAACGCCGAGGAGGCGGTCGGCTCGATGGGCAACGACACGCCGCTCGCCGTGCTCTCCGCGCGCAAGCCGCTCCTCTACTCGTACTTCAAGCAGCTCTTCGCGCAGGTGACGAACCCGCCGATCGACTCGATCCGCGAGGCGGTCGTGATGAGCGTGCAGGCGAGCGTCGGCTCCGAGCGCAACCTGCTCGACGAGACGCCCGAGCACGCGCGCCAGCTCGTGATCGAGAACCCGATCCTGCGCGACGACGAGCTCGAGCAGCTGCGCCAGGTCGAGTCCGACGTCTTCCGCGCGCACACGATCGACATCACGTGGCCGCTCGAGGACGGAGCCGACGGACTCGAGCCTGCGCTCGACCGCATCTGCGCCGACGCGGACGTCGCGCTCGCCGGCGGCGCGAACATCCTCGTCCTCTCCGACCGCGGCGCCGGGCCGGAGCGCGTGCCGATCCCGTCGCTGCTCGCGACCGCCGCCGTGCACCACCATCTCGTGCGCGAGGGGACGCGGCTCCAGGCGGGCATCGTCGTCGAGTCGGGCGAGCCGCGCAGCGTGCACTCGATCGCCGTCGCTCGTCGGCTACGGCGCCGCCGCCGTCAACCCGTACCTCATGCTCGAGACGCTCGGCGAGCTCGCCGAGCTCGGCTGGCTGCCGCGAGGAGATGACGGCGGAGCAGGCGCGGGCGCGCGCGGTGAAGGGGATCGGCAAGGGGCTGCTCAAGATGATCTCGAAGATGGGGATCTCGACGATCCCGTCGTACTGCGGCGCGCAGATCTTCGAGGCGGTCGGGCTCGCGCCGGAGGTCGTCGAGCGATACTTCACCGCCACCCCGTCCCGCATCGGCGGCATCGGCCTGCACGAGATCGCCGACGGCGCGCTCACGCGCCACGCGCGCGCGTATCCCGGCGCGGCCGACGACCTGCTGCCCGTGATCGGGCTGTACGCGTGGCGGCGCGACGGCGAGCACCATCAGTGGAACCCGGAGACGATCTCGCTCCTCCAGCACGCCGTGCGGTCCGGCCGCGCGGAGACGTTCGAGCAGTACTCGCGCGCCGCGACCGCCGAGGCCGCGCGCCGCTCGACGCTGCGCGGGCTGCTCCGGTTCCGCTTCCCCGCCGAGGGGATCCCGATCGAGGACGTCGAGCCGGCGGCGGAGATCGTCAAGCGGTTCTCCACCGGCGCGATGTCGCTCGGCTCGATCTCGCGCGAGGCGCACGAGACGCTCGCGACCGCGATGAACCGGCTCGGCGGCCGCTCGAACACCGGCGAGGGCGGCGAGGATCCGGTGCGCTACGGCGACGAGCGCCGCTCGAAGATCAAGCAGGTCGCGTCGGGTCGCTTCGGCGTGAACGCGCACTACCTCGCGAACGCGGACGAGATCCAGATCAAGATGGCGCAGGGCGCGAAGCCCGGCGAGGGCGGCCAGCTGCCCGGCCACAAGGTCGACCGCTACATCGCCTCGGTGCGCATGACGACGCCAGGCGTCGGGCTCATCTCGCCGCCGCCGCACCACGACATCTACTCGATCGAGGACCTGAAGCAGCTCATCTACGACCTGCGCTGCGCGAATCCCGCCGCGCGCATCTCGGTGAAGCTCGTCGCGGAGGTCGGAGTCGGCACGGTCGCCGCCGGCGTTGCGAAGGCGGGCGCCGATCACGTGCTCATCTCCGGCCACGACGGCGGCACCGGCGCATCGCCCGTGTCGTCGATCCTCCACGCAGGCGTTCCGTGGGAGATCGGGCT
Source organism: uncultured Actinomycetes bacterium (assembly GCA_963802685.1). Classification (GTDB taxonomy): domain Bacteria; phylum Actinomycetota; class Thermoleophilia; order Gaiellales; family Gaiellaceae; genus Palsa-739. The sequence continues at coordinate 113,625 of CAWDJG010000005.1, read as the reverse complement.
GGCCGAGACGCAGCAGACGCTCGTGCTCAACGACCTGCGCTCGCGCATCTGGGTGCAGACGGACGGGCAGCTGAAGACGGGCCGCGACGTCGTCGTCGCGGCGCTGCTCGGCGCCGACGAGATGGGCTTCGCGACCGCACCGCTCGTCGCCTCCGGCTGCGTGATGATGCGCGCCTGCCACCTGAACACGTGCCCGGTCGGCATCGCGACGCAGGATCCCGTGCTGCGCGAGCGCTTCGCCGGCAAGCCGGAGCACGTCGTCAACTTCTTCTTCTTCGTCGCCGAAGAGGTGCGCGCGCTCATGGCGCAGCTCGGCATCGCGCGCTTCGAGGATCTCACCGGCCGCGTCGACCTCCTCGACGCCGACCACGCGCTGACGGCGTGGCAGGAGCGCGGCGTCGACCTCACGCACCTCCTCCGCGTCCCCGAAGGATCGCCGCTCCGCCGCACGCACGGGCAGGAGCCCGCGCTCGACGACGCACTCGACTGGACGCTCGTCGGCCGGACGGAGGACGACGTCGAGATCCGGAACGGCAACAGGACGGTCGGCGGGATCCTCTCGCACCTCGTGACGAAGGAGCACGGCGCCGAGGGTCTCGCACCGGGCTCGATCCGTTTGACGTTCCGCGGCTCTGCGGGGCAGTCGTTCGGCGCGTGGCTCGCGCCCGGCATCGAGCTGACGCTCTACGGCGACGCGAACGACTACGTCGGCAAGGGGTTGTCCGGCGGCGTGCTCGCACTGCGGCCGCCCGAGGCGGCGACGTTCCTCGCCGAGGAGAACGTCATCGCCGGGAACACGATCCTGTACGGCGCGACGAGCGGGCGCGCGTTCTTCCGCGGCCTCGTCGGCGAGCGGTTCGCGGTGCGCAACTCGGGCGCGTCCGCCGTCGTCGAGGGCGTCGGCGACCACGGCTGCGAATACATGACGGGCGGCGTCGTCGTCGTGCTCGGCCCGACGGGCCGCAACTTCGCCGCCGGCATGAGCGGCGGCATCGCGTACGTCCTCGACGCGGACGGCCGGTTCGCCGAGCGGTGCAACCAGGACCAGGTCGGGCTCGAGGAGCTCGACGCCGCCGACGTGCTCGTCGTGCAGGCGCTCGTCGAGGAGCATCGCGAGCGCACGGGTTCGACCCTCGCGGTGGACTTCGACGCGTTCGTGAAGGTGATGCCGCACGAGTACCGCAGGGCGCTCGAGTCGGAGATGGTCTCCGCGGGCGGCGACGGCTTCTTCACGCGCGAGACCGAGGAGGCGGCCGCCTGATGGGAGCTCTCGGCGCCTTCCTGAAGATCGCGCGCGCACAGTCGCCGGAGCGCCCGCCGGACGAGCGCGTGCACGACCACCGCGAGTTCGTCGTCCCGCTCCCGCTCGCGACGCTGCGCGCGCAGGGCGCGCGCTGCATGGAGTGCGGCGTGCCGTTCTGCCACAACGGCTGCCCGCTCGGGAACCTCATCCCAGACTGGAACGACCTCGTGTACCGCGACCGCTTCCGCGAGGCGCTCGACCAGCTGCACCGCACGAACAACTTCCCCGAGTTCACCGGCCGCCTCTGCCCCGCCCCGTGCGAGGCGGCGTGCGTGCTCGAGATCAACGAGGGCAACGCGGTGACGATCAAGCAGATCGAGCACACGATCGTCGAGCGCGGCTGGGACGAGGGCTGGATCGTGCCGCGGCCGCCGCGAACGCGGACCGGCCGCACGGTCGCGGTCGTCGGCTCCGGGCCCGGCGGGGCTCGCGTGCGCGCAGCAGCTCAACCGCGCGGGCCATCTCGTCACCGTCTTCGAGCGCGACGAGGCGGGCGGCGGCCTGCTCCGCTTCGGCGTTCCGGACTTCAAGATCGAGAAGCGCGTCATCGAGCGCCGTCTCGCGCAGCTCACCGGCGAGGGCGTCGAGTTCCGCTACGGCGTCGAGGTCGGCGACCCGGCGCAGCTCGAGGGCTTCGACGCGACCGTCATCGCGACGGGCTCGCGCGTCCCGCGCGACCTGCCGGTTCCGGGGCGGCGAGCTCGGCGGCGTCCACTTCGCGATGGAGTACCTCTACGGCCAGAACCGCGCCGTCGCCGGCACGGCCGAGCCGGCGATCTCGGCGGCGGGACGGCACGTGATCGTCATCGGCGGCGGCGACACCGGCGCCGACTGCGTCGCGAGCGCGCACCGCGACGGCGCCGCGTCGGTGACGCAGATCGAGCTCCTCGGCGAGCCGCCCGAGCACCGTCCCGACGACCTGACCCCGTGGCCGCTCTGGCCGATGAAGCTACGGACGTCGTACGCGCTCAAGGAAGGCGGGTCGCGCAGCTTCGCGATCTCGACGACGGGACTGAGCGGCAACGGCCGCGTGCAGGAGATCACGTGGATGCGGAACAGCGGCGCGCCGCCGTTCGAGCCGGTGCCCGGCAGCGAGGAGGCGCAGCCCGCCGGGCTCGTGCTGCTCGCGATGGGCTTCACCGGTCCGGAGCCGGCGCTCCTCGACGCACTGGGAGTCGCGACCGACTCGCGCGGCAACGTCGACGCGGCGACCTACGCGACGTCGGTGCCGGGCGTGTTCGCCGCAGGCGACGCGCGCCGGGGCCAGTCGCTCATCGTCTGGGCGATCGAGGAGGGCCGCAAGTGCGCGGCCGCCGTCGACGAGTGGTTACGCGTGGCCTGACACGGCGTGCGGCACGTACGGCTCCTCGAGCCGTGCGATCTCGTCGGCGTCGAGAGCGAGGCTCTCCGCGGCGATTGCATCCTCGAGGTGGCCGAGCTTCGTGGCACCGACGATCGGCGCCGTCACGCCCGGCTTGTGCAGCAGCCACGCGAGCGCGACCTGCGCAGCGGATACGCCGCGAGTGGCGGCGACCTCCGCGGCCCGGTCGACGACGGCGAAGTCGACCTCCGGCGTGTAGAGGCTGTCACCGAACCTGTCGGTCTGCGCGCGCGTGGTGAGCTTCCCGCCCTCGCGCGTGCGGTTTCCCGCGAGCATGCCGCGCGCCAGCGGGCTCCAGGGAATGACCGCCGACGCCCTGGTCGATGCACTGCGGGATCATCTCGCGCTCCTCTTCGCGGTAGACGAGGTTGTAGTGGTTCTGCATCGACACGAACCGCGTCGGTGCCAGCGACTGCGCCTTCGCGAACTGCCAGGCGTGCATGCTGCTCGCGCCGATGTAGCGCGCCTTTCCGGCGCGGACGACGTCGTGCAGCGCTTCCATCGTCTCGTCGATCGGCGTGCGCGGATCCCAGCGGTGGATCTGGTACAGGTCGACGTAGTCGAGCCCGAGCCGCTCGAGGGACCCGTCGATCGACGCGAGGATGTGCTTGCGCGAGAGGCCGGCGCCGTTCTCGCCCGGCATCGTCCGTCCATGCACCTTCGTCGCGACGACGTACTCCTCGCGCGTGCCGAACAGCTTCTTCAGCAGGCGCCCCGTGATGACCTCGCTCGCGCCGCCGTTGTAGACGTCGGCGGTGTCGAAGAAGACGATGCCGCTCTCGACCGCGTGGCGGACGATCGGCTCCGCGGCCTCCTCGTCGAGCGCCCATGGCCGTTCCGCGTGCGGGCCGAAGCTCATCATCCCGAGGCAGACGCGCGAGACGCGCAGGCCCGTCCGGCCGAGATTCACGTACTCCATGGCGTGAACGGTATTGATGTGACGCACGTCATGCGGAAGTCCTGACGCGCTCCACTACCGGAGCGGCCACGGGGGCGGCGACCATGGGTGAAAGGCACCGCCCAACAGAAGGAGTCGCATGTTCGTCGTCATCCCGTTGCTCATCAAGGGAATCGCCAAGCTCGTCCGCCGCCGCCGCGGCCGGGGCGCGGTCGCCGAGGTCCAGGAGGTCTCGGCGACCCGCTCCTAGAGGAGCGCGAGCACGGCGTCGCCGTAGCGCTCGAGCTTCGCCGGGCCGACGCCGGCGATCTGCGAGAGCTCGCCGAGCGACGCCGGCTGCGCGTCGGCGATCGCGTGCAGCACCGTGTCGTGGAAGACGACGTACGGCGGCACGCCGTCCTCGCGCGCTCGCTCGAGCCGCCAGGCGCGGAGCCGCTCGCCGACCGGCGTCCACTCGCGCGCGGCGGCCTTCGGCGCATCCGCCGCGCCGGCGCAGGTGGCCGAGCTCGGCGAGGAAGCGCGAGCGCTTGCCCGACCAGGTGAGCCACAGCGTGCGCTTCGCGCGCGTCATGCCGACGTAGAGCAGCCGCCGCTCCTCGTCGATCTCGTCCGGCGTGCGCGCCTGCCGCGACGGCAGCTCCTTCTCCTCGAGGCGCGGGATGAAGACGGTGTCGAACTCGAGCCCCTTCGCCTTGTGCAGCGTCAGGAGGTTGACGCCGCGCGCGCCCTCGCCGCCCGGATCGAAGCGCCGGCGCAGCTCGGCGACGAACGCCGCCGCGTCGCCGTCGAACGCATCCGCGAGCGCGACGAGCCGCGCGAGGTCGGTCTGGCGCACGAGCTCGCGCTCGCCGAGCTTGTCCGGCAGCTGCTCGAGCCAGCCGGCCTCGAGGGCCGCCGCGCGAACGGCGTCCGGCGCGTCGCGGTCGCTGCGCTCGAGGCGGCGCACGAGCCGGCGCGCCGCGTCGCGGTCGAGCAGCGACGAGCCCTGGAACGGTATGCCCGCCTCGTGCAGCGCCTCCTCGAAGTCGGTCAGGCGCGCGTTCGTGCGGCAGAGGATCGCGATCTCCTCGAGCGGCACGTCCGCTGCGCGGATCGCCTCGACGATCGCCGCGCGCCTCCGCGGCCGGTGACGGGAATGCGGCGTCACGACCGGCTCGGCGCCGTCGGGACGCGTCGGGCGCAGCACCTTCTCCGCCCCGCCGAGCTTCGGCACGAGGCGGTTCGCGAGCGCGAGCACCTGCGGCGTCGAGCGGTAGTTCTCCTCGAGCCGCACGACGGTCGCGTGCGGGAAGCGCGCGCGGCACGCCGAGCAGATGCTCAGGCCCGGCGCCGGTGAACGCGTAGATCGACTGGTAGTCGTCGCCGACGACGCAGAGGTCGTCGCCGTCGCCGAGCCAGAGCTCGAGCAGCGTCTGCTGGAGGAGGTTGACGTCCTGGTACTCGTCGACGGTGAACGCGCGGTACTGCGCGCGGAACGTCGCCGCCGCGCGCTCGTCGCTCTCGAACAGACGCACGGCGCGCTCGAGCAGGTCCTCGAAGTCGAGCAGCCCCTCGGCATCCTTGCCGCCGCTCGTAGTCGCGGTAGACGCGCGCCATCAGGTCGGCGGGGATCGGCGGCTCGCGGTCCTCGGCGGCGTCGAGGTAGCGCTCGGGGCCGATGCGGCGGTTCTTCGCCCACTCGATCTCGGTCGCGAGGTCGCCCGCGGGCCGGAACTTGAACGGCGCGCGCAGCCGGTTGCCGATCTGGCGGAGCGAGCAGCGCCTTCGACGGGAGGATGCGACCGAGCTCGTCCGGCGCGAAGTGGCGCAGCTGCCGGAGCGCGGCGGAGTGGAACGTCCCCGCGCGCACGCGCGTGACGCCGAGCGCGGCGAGACGCGCGCGCAGCTCGCCGCCGGCCTTGTCGGTGAACGTCACCGCCATGATCTGCGCCGGGTCGAACGTGCCGGACGCGACCTGCTGCGCGATGCGCCGCGTGATCGTCGTCGTCTTGCCGGTGCCGGCGCCGGCGAGGATGCACACGGGGCCGCGCACCGCCTCGGCGGCGCGTCGCTGCTCGGGATTCAGGCCGTCGAGCGGGTCCACCGAGTCACCGTACCGGTGCGTTCGGCCGGAAACGTCACGGCTTGCCGCCGTCCGACGCACGGCTCATTCTCGGGCGCGATGACTGGAGCCGTAAAACCGGATCGCCTGCGCGCGGCGGTGCGCGAGGCGCGTGCCGATGCCGCGCCGTTCGCGCTGTCGGCGGCGGGGATCCTCGTCGTCCTCGCGCTCGTCTCCGAGCACGCGCACTGGCGGTATCTCGGGCAGCCGCTGTGGTGGATGTGGCTCGTCGTCGCGGCTCCGTACGTGGCCCTCTGGGCGACGCTGCTCCTGGGGCTCAACCGCATCGTCCGGCACGACTACCGGCGGGAGATCGTCATCGGGCTCCTCGCGCTCGTCATGGCTCTCAACGTCGTCGGCGTCGTCGTCCTCGTCGCGTCGCTCGTGGCGCACTCGGCCGTCCACATCAAGGGATCGCAGCTGCTCGCGAGCGGCGGCGCCGTGTGGTTCGCAGACGCGATCGCATTCGGGCTCGCCTTCTGGGAGCTGGACTGCGGCGGCCCGGTCGCGCGCGCACTCGCCAAGGAGCGTCGCAAGCCCGACTTCCAGTTCCCGCAGGACGAGAATCCCGAGCTCGCACGCGACGGCTGGGCGCCGCGCCTCTGGGACTACTTCTACGTGTCGCTGACGAATGCGACCGCGTTCAGCCCGACCGATTCGATGCCGCTCACGCGTCCGGCGAAGGCGTTGATGGCCGGCGAGTCGATTCTCTCCGTCGTCACCGTGCTCCTCGTCGCCGCGCGCGCCGTGAACATCCTCTGACGCTCACTTCGAGCGGTGCACGTGCTCGCACGCACGCACGGTGTCGCCGGGGCCGACGTACGCGGTGTCGTTGCCGGGGCCGCAGCCGATCTTGTCGAGGCCGGGTCCGGCGTGGATGACGTCGTTGCCGGTGCCGCCGGAGAGGACGTCGTTTCCCGGCCCGCCGTCGATGAGGTCGTTGCCGGGGCCGCCGCCGATGCGATCGTTGCCCGTCCCGCCGTAGACGGTATCGGCGCCGTTGGCGGCGAAGATGGCGTCGTTGCCGGCGTTGCCGTAGATGAGGTCGTAGTACGGCGTTCCGGTGATGAAGTCGCCCGCGGCCGTTCCGTCGATGCGGCACTGATTCGAGCGACGCACCGGCTTGACGGGCGGCGACGAGCCGACGACGTAGATGCCGAACCGTCCGCAGTCGCGGGCCGAGGAGACGGCGAGCGCGTCGCCGCTCGACGACCACCGCGCGGGCGCGTCGGGTGAGACGGCGCCGACGAGCTCCCGGGCGGCGCCGTCGGGCGTGCCGGCGTAGAGCGCGTACGCGCCGCTGCGGTCGCTGAGGAACGCGAGGCGTCCGTCGACCGGGCTCCACTCGGGGAAGCGGTTGTTCGCGGCTCCGCCGATCGCCTCGTGCGCGCCGGTGCCGTCGGGGGCGACGAGCCAGATGGCGACGCGGCCGCTCACGTTGCGCTCGAACGCGATCGTCGAGCCGTCGTGCGACCAGCTCGGGTTCGCGCCGGCGCCGTCGAACGCGACGTGTGGCTTCGACCCGTCGACCGGGACGATCTCGAGCGCCGAGCCCGTCGCGATCGCGATCGACGTTCCGTCCGGCGACCACGCCGGCCCGGTCGCGTCGGTGCTCGGTGGAGCGGTGCCGCGTGCGAGCTGCCGCACGTCGGTGCCGTTCGCCGCGGAGACCGCGAGCGCGTCGCCTTGGAGGAACGCGATCCGCGTCCCATCCGGCGACCACGTCGCATCGATGCCGGGGACGGCTCCGATCTGGTGGTCGGCCGCGTCGCGGATGTTCGTCGACGAGCCGCTCTCGACGAGCAGCTCGCCGCTCCCGGGCCGGAAGCCGCGCGGGCGTCCCGCGCCGAGGATGTCGGCCTCCTTGCCGCGGACGGTGGGCGTGAACAGGACGTCGCTGCCGTCGAGCGTCGGCGCCTCGCGCGCGAACGCGATCGTCGTCCCCTGCGGCGACCACCACGGATCGGTGTCACGGGGCGCGCTCACGGGCGTTGCAGCCGCGTGGGCGAGGCCGCCGGCGAACGCAACGACGGCCGCAAGCGTGACCGCCGTCCTCGGCAGGCGGCCAACCGTCATGCGCGGTGTCTTGCTCCGGATTCCGTGGTCGGAAACGTCAGGCTTCTGCGCTCGAGAGCAGCCTCGCCGCGAGCAGCGCCACCTGCTCGCGAAGCTCGTCGGGCCGGCGAATCTCGAACCGGGCACCGAGCCCGGCCAGAACGCCGGCGACCCACTCGAGCGAGTCGGCGCGCATGAGCAGCCGCGTGCGGTCTCCCTCCGCCGAGAGCTCGGCGATGGCAGGCGAGATGCGCGCGGACACCGCGTCGACCGGCGCGTCGACGACGGCCTCGACCTCCCACGCCCACGGCAGGCGCGCGAGCATGCCGAGGACGTACGCGTCGGGGTCGAAGCCCGGCTCGGCCGGCTCGGCGGGGCCCGTCACCGTCGCCGCGGTGATGCGATCGGCTCGGAAGGTCCGCAGCTCCCGCTTGCTGCGATCGCGCGCCGGCACGTACCACCGGCCGCGACGGGCGACGAGGCCGAGCGGATCGATCTCACGCACGGTGGCGGCGCCGTCTCGGCCGGTGTAGCCGATGCGCAGCGACCGGCGCCGGCGGACGGCCTCGGCGATCACGAGCAGCGTCTCGCTCGAGGCCCGCGGCGGCTCCGGCTCGCCCGAGAGGATCACCTCCTCTCGGAGGCGCTCGACGCGGCGTGTGAGCTGCTCGGGCAGTACCCGCCCGATCTTCGCGAGCGCGCCGTCGGCGCCGGTGAGGCTCCGCTGCGCGGCGAGCATCAGCCCGTACACGGTCGCCGCCGCCTCCTCGTCGGAGAGCATGAGCGGAGGTAGGCGCATGCCGGCGCGGAGCATGTACCCGCCGCCGATGCCGGGCTGGCCGTCGACCGGGATGCCGATGTCCTGGAGCGCGACCGCGTAGCGACGGATGGTGCGCTCGCTCACGCCGAGCTCCGCCGCGGCCGCGGGGCCGTCGACGACGCGCCTGCTGTGCAGGAGCTCGAGAAAGGCGAGCAACCGGGACGCGGGACGGGACATGAGCCGATTGAAGCACCTATGCGGACGAAAAGTGACCGCAATGGCCGGTAGCGTCGCAGCTCCATCCGACCGAAGGGAGTACGACGGTGAGCGAGGACGGGCGGTATGCATTCGCATTCCTCGAAGGAACATGGAAAGCCGCGAACCGCAAGCGCGTGAAGCCGCTCGACCCGGCGGACACCGAGTGGGTGTCGTTCGAGGGCGAGATCGTCTCGACGCAGATCCTCGACGGCATGGGGACGACCGACACGTTCCGCGTGGCCGACATGCCCGGGCGCGGCGCGTTCGAAGGCTTCACGCTGCGGCTGCTCGAGCCCGACACCGGGCTCTGGCGCATCTGGTGGGCCTCGACGATCAGCAAGGGCCAGCTCGACGTACCGGTCGCCGGCCGCTTCCACGACGAGCAGAACGGCATCTTCGAGTGCGACGACGTCATCGACGATGTCCCGCTGAAGGTTCGGTACACGTGGAGAATCGACAGCCCCACCTCGGTGCACTGGGAGCAGGCGTTCTCGTTCGACGACGGCGCGAGCTGGGACGTGAACTGGATGACCGACTCGACGCGCATCGCCTAGACTCGACACCATCAAAGCTCTTACGATGGTTACAACCTCCCTGGCGCTCGCCGCGGCGACCATTGCGCTCGCGGGCTGCGGCGCCGCGGCGAGGCGGCCGACCCACACGGTCACCATCCCGGGCTACGGGACATTCCCGGCGACGACGATCACCGGCACCGCCGACCCCGCCGCCTGCGTGCAGGACAACCGGGCGATCGTCCGGGACGCACGGCTATTCCTCGCCCACTCCGGCCCGGCCGCCTCGTATTCGGCCGACACGTACTACATCGATCTCAGAACCGTGTACGCGGACTTCCAGGTACACGGGTGCACCGACGAGCAGCTGGGCGCGGCGCTGCGCACGAGCCTGACCGCGAAGCAGCAGCGCGCGCTCGTCGCGAACCTGCCGGGCGCGATGGCGGCCGCGGTGCGCGACGGGTTGAAACAGGCGACCTCGTAGGCCGTTTCGACGCGCGTCGAAACGTCCGCGACGTACGATCGCTGCAGGTGAATGCGATCGGCGATACCGACCTCGCCGCCGTCGGGGCGATCCTCGCGGAGCCCGCGCGCGCGAAGGTCCTGCTCGCGCTCGCAGACGGACGGTCGCTCGCCGCGAGCGTGCTCGCCGCGGAAGCGGGCGTTGCGGCGTCGACGGCGAGCCATCATCTCTCCCGGCTCCTCGATGCGGGGCTCGTCTCGGTCACCGCGCGCGGCCGGCACCGCTATTTCCGGCTCGCCGGGCCGCCGGTCGCCGAGCTGATCGAAGCGGTCGCGCGTGTCGCGCCGGCGCAGCCGGTGACGTCGCTCCGCCAGGGGACGCGCGCGCACGCGGTTCGCTACGCGCGGCACTGCTACGACCATCTCGCGGGCCGGCTCGGCGTCGCCGTCGCCGAGTCGCTCGACGGGCAGGGCTTCGTGCACGCGGACGCCTCGACCTACACGGTCACGCCCGCCGGCGCGTCGCGGCTGGCCGAGCTCGGCATCGGCATCGACGCCGGTGACACGGGCCGCTGCTGTCTCGACTGGACCGAGCAGCGCCATCACGTCGCCGGCCCGCTCGGACGCGCGCTGCTCGCGCGGTTCCTCGAGCTCGGCTGGCTCGCGCCGAGTCCCAAGGGCCGCGCGCTGCGGCTGACGGATGCCGGCCGGGCCGGCTTCCGCGAGCGGTTCGACGTCGACGAACCGCTAGACGCGGCGTAGGAACGAGCGAGTCTCGGCGAGGATGCAGCCGGACTGCATGGCGTCGGCGAAGTTCTCCTTCGCCTCCGGGTCGCCGGCAAGCCGCGCGCGGTAGATCTCGTACTCGGCGAGCGAGCCGAAGTCGATGAGCGCGAGCGCGAAGTTGTTCGCGCCCTCCTTCGGCAGGTAGTAGCCGCGGAGATCGCCGCCGCAGCGCTCGATGATCGGCGGCCAGCGCGTCGCGTAGTCCTCGAACGCCGCGATCTTGTGCGGGTCGAGCGTGTACTGGATACAGCAGGTGAGCACGCGCCAACACTGCCACCGCGTTCCTTCGACGGCGGTCGAAGCGAGGGCTAAGCTCGCACGATGCTCGACGACGTCGTCTTCCGCTGGCTCAACGAGCCCGACGAGTCGACGAGGAGCGCGACCGAGCTCGCGATCGCCGCGGGCGCGAAGACCGACTGGTTCGTCGACCCGGGCACGGGGACGGTGAAGGCGGACGCGCCCGCTCTCCTGACGTCGCCATCGGGCGACTTCGTCTTCGCGGCGCGCGTCACGGCCGGCCTCGCCGCGACGTTCGACGCCGGCGCGCTCGTGCTCTGGCACGACGAGCGGACGTGGGCGAAGCTCGCGCTCGAGCTCTCGCCGCAGGGCGAGCCGATGGTCGTCTCGGTCGTGACGCGCGGAACGTCGGACGACTGCAACTCACACATCGTCGGCGGCAACGTGGTGTGGCTCAGGATCGCGCGCATCGGCGCTGCGCATGCGTTCCACGCGTCGGCGGACGGGCGGCGCTGGGATCTCGTGCGGCACTTCAGCCTCGGCGAGCCGCAGCCGGAGCTCGGCTTCGAGGCGCAGTCGCCGACGGGCGACGGATGCCGCGCGGTGTTCTCCGACGTCCGGCTCGAGGCGCGCACGCTGAGGGACCTGCGCAGCGGCGACTAACGGCCGACGCGGTCGAACTCCGCCATCGACTGGCGGACGAAGCGCACGAGCGCGAGCTCGTTCTTCGTCAGCTCGGGCGAGCCGCCCGTGTCCTCGATCTGCGAGCGCAGATGCTCCCGAACCGCCGCCGCCGTGAAGTCCCGCAGGAAGTGTCTGACGCCTCTCATGCAGGCCAGATTGCCGGTCGCCGCCGGCCCGGCCAATGGGGCAGCCCGGTGTTCAGGGGTGCGGCGATCCGCACAGCTCGCGGACGGCGGCAGCGAGAGCCGGATGGACGTCGGCGTGCGCCTCGAGCCACGTGAGAATCGCGAGCGCCGCCTCGCCGTTGCGGTCGTATCCGGGCACCATCGCCGCGAGCGGCACAGCCGCACCGAAGCGCCGTTCGGCCCCGCGCTCCACCGCAAAGACGTCCTGCCGGCCGGCCACGCCGGCGCCGATCTCGGCGATCGTGAGCACACGGTCGACCGCGTGCATCTGGATCAGGCGCGCCGCGCTGAGCTTCTCGCCGCGCGCGTCGCGATGGAGCCCGACGTAGAGGTTCGTGAGCGCCTCGTTCGCCTGCCACTGCACCGTGTCGTACGACGACGGTCCGGGGACGCGCCGGGCACGTCGAGCCCGGCGGGCGCGTCGGCGCGCTGCCACACGATCCGGCCGGCCGGTGACGCGCACGCGGCGACCCCGTCGAGCGTGAAGACGGCGTACTCGGCGTAGAGCCCGTCCGCGAAGAGGACCTTCCGCCCGTCGGGAGTGTTCGCGAAGCTGAACGCCACCGGCGACACGTTCTCGAGCCAGTCGATCGAGTCGATGTACCGCTGCCGCGCGTCGTCCTCGACGATGACGAAGAAATCGAGATCCGAGTGGTCGTCGAGCCGGTCGAGGTCGAGACCGACGGAGCCGAGCCCGATGAGCGCGATCGCGTCGCCGCGCGCGGCGAGCTCGGCGCCGAGGTCGTCGAGCCGCTGAATCAGCCGTTTCGGGATGCTCGGATCGGTCATGGGCTCAGGAATCCGCCCCATGCTGCCGAAAGAGGGCTGATGCAGGCCGGAATTGCGGAGGTACCGGTCCCGGGAACGCGCGCGCCCGCGGCGATCCCGCCCTGGTTCTGGGTTCTCGTTCGCGCGGTAACGGTCGGCGCGGCGTACGCCGGCATCTACGAGCTGATCACGGTGGAGACCTCCTTCGGGACCTCGGTCGGCGCGACGCTGTGGCCGGCCTCGGGGCTCACCGTCGCCGTGCTGCTGCTGCGCCCGCGGCGCGAGTGGCCGCTGTACCTCCTGGCGATCGGGGCGGCGGACTTCACAATGGACATCGTCAGCGCCGGGTTCTCGGTTCGCATCGCGCCCGGGCTCGCGGTGGCGAACTGTCTCGAACCGCTCCTGGCCGCGACGTTGTTGCGGCGCTGGCTGCCTGCGCGACCCGACCTTTCGCGTCTGCGCGACCTCGGCCTGTTCTACGGCGCCGCGGGTGTGTGCGGACCGGTGCTGAGCGCGACCGTGGGCTCGCTCTGGAACTGGCTGATGGGCGGCGGGGCGATCTGGCCGTTCGTCGGTCGCTGGTATGTCGGCGACGCGCTCGGCGTGATCGTCGTCGCGCCGGTGATCCTGACGATCGCCGGTGCGAGCTTCCAGCCGGCGCTGACCCTCGCGCGGCGATGGGCCTTCGCCCTGACGTTCGTGGTGATCGCAGTCGCGCTGCCGTGGAAGTTCTCGGCGTCCGTCGGGCTGCCGTTCCTCGTCATCCCGGTGCTGTCGGTGACCGGGCTCCTGCTCGGCACGCGTGCTGCCGCCGTTGCAGTGTTCGTCGCCGGAGCTGTCGTCGAGACGCTGGCGACGATCGGCCACGGCCCGTTCAGCGGCGCGGGAGCATTCACGGGGCTCCTCTCCGCCCAGATGTACCTCGTCGCGTGCTCGGCGTCCGGGCTGACCGCAGCGGCGCTGATGGCAGGGCTCGCAAGCCGGGAGGAGATGGCCCTGCACGACAGCCTCACGGGCCTGGCGAACCGGCGGCTGCTGATGGATCGCTTCTCCGTTGCCTGCTCGCACCTCGCCCGCCGCCCGGGTGCGGTCGGCCTGATGGTCGTCGACCTCGACGGCTTCAAGGCGATCAACGACGAATTCGGCCACGCCGTCGGCGACCACGTGCTCATCGAGACCGCGCGCCGGCTGCAGTCGATCGTTCGCGACGAGGACACGATCGCCCGGATCGGCGGCGACGAGTTCGTCATCCTGCTCGACCGGGTCGACAACCCGGAGTCGCTGCCGGCCCTCGCCGAGCGAATCGAGCGTGTGATCATGGAACCGATCGCCACCGGCGCGGCGACCGTCCGAATGGGTGCGAGCGTCGGCTACTCGATCACCGAGCGGCACGACGAGAGCCACGATGCGCTCCTCACCCGCGCAGACCACGCGATGTACGCGGCGAAGCACGACCGCGACGACGCCTGATCGAAAGCTTCGTCAGGCGGTCTGCAGCGTGTCGAGTCGCGCGAGCAGGTCGTCGATGCTGAACGGCTTGGCCAGCAGCATCCGGGGATCGACGCGATGCTCGCGCGGGTAGCCGGACATGAAGAGCACGCGTGTGTTCGCGTTCTGCGCGTGCAGCGCGTGCGCGAGCGCGACCCCGTCCATCCCGGGCAGGACGATGTCGGTGAGCACGACGTCGAACGGCTCGTGCTCATCGACGAACGAGAGCGCCGCCTCGGCGTCGGGTGCTGCGACGACGTCGTAGTTGTGAAGCCCGAGCAGCTCCGTGATGAGGTTGCGCACCGGTGCCTGATCCTCGACGACGAGCACGCGTGTGCGGCCGCCGTCCTTGCGCACGACGATGTCGATCGGAGCAGCTACCGGTACTGCCGTCGCCGTCGCGGCGGGCAGTGTGATGGTGAACGTCGTGCCCTCGCCGACGACCGAGGCGACCGCGATCTCGCCGCCGCTCTGCAGGACGATCCCGTGAACGCTCGAGAGGCCGAGGCCTGTCCCCTGTCCGTGTTCCTTCGTCGTGAAGAACGGCTCGAAGCTGCGCGCCTGGACCTCGGGGCTCATGCCGCAGCCTGTGTCGGAGACCGTGAGCACGACGCGGTCGTCGCCATTCGCAGTGCGGACGGTCAAGGTGCCGCCATCGGGCATCGCGTCGCGCGCGTTGAGCGTGAGGTTCAGCAGCACGCGCTGGAGCTGCACCGGGTCACCGCTCACGTTCCGTAGCTCCGGCGCCAGCGCGAGCTCGACCGCCACCTGTGGCCCGAGTAGGGCGCGGAGCATCGAAGCAGCATCGCCGATCAGCTGGTTGAGGTCGAGGTCGACGAGCTGTAGTGCCTCCTTGCGCCCGAATGCGAGCAGCTGCTGCGTCAGCGACGCCGCGCGGTGCACGCATCCCTCGATGTGAGACAGGTACTCGGCGAGGCGGCTGCCGGCGTCGACCCGCGTATGGGCGAGCGTCGCGTAGCCGGAGATGCCCATCAGCAGATTGTTGAAGTCGTGCGCGACGCCGGCGGCGAGCTCCCCTGCCGCCTCGATCTTCTGCGTCTCGCGTACGTGCTCCTCGGCGAGGCGCCGCCGCGTGATGTCCTGGGCCATGACGATCGCGAGCTCTGGCCGGCCGCTCGCGCTCGGGAGGAGCGAGAGCGCCGAGTCGACCCAGACGACGTCGCCGTGACAGTCGAGCAGCCGGTGCTCCCGGCGGAACGAGTCCAGCTCGCCCGCAAACATCGCGCGAAACGGAAGCGCGATCCCCTCGAAGTCTTCGGCCAGCGAATAGTCCGCGAGCGGCTTCTGCTTCAGCTCCTCGCTGCTGAATCCGGTGATGCTCCCCATCGCCGGGGTTCGTGAGCACGAACGTGCCGGTGATGTCCATCAGGCCGATGCCGATCGGCGCGTGCTCGATCAGCGCTTCGAAACGCGCGACGGCAGTGGCCTCGGCGACGAGCAGCCGTCGCGTCTCGAGCTGTGCGACGACCTGCCGTCCGAGCGCCTCGAGCACGCGAAGCGCGTCACGCGAAAGTGTCCGTGGGCGAGTGTCCTTGACGCACAGCGCTCCGATGCGATGCCCGTCCGGAGTCACGAGCGGCACTCCCGCATAGAACCGGATCCCCGCCCCCGAGATCACCTGCGGGTTGTCCTGGAAACGCTCGTCTTCCGATGTGTCGGGGACGATCAGCGGCGAGTCGCCGAGGATCGTGTGTCCGCAGAACGAGATGTCACGCGGCGATTCCCTCGCGTCGCTCCCGACGGCCGCCTTGAAGAACTCGCGCTCTGCATCGACGAGGCTCACGAATGCCATCGGCGTCCCGCAGATCTCCGCCGCGAGCCAGGCGATGTCGTCGAACCCTTGCTCGGGATCGGTGTCGAGCACGCCGTAGCGCCGCAACGCGGCGATCCGTGCCTCTTCCCCGGCAGGCACCGGTGCGACGAACATCACGAGCCGCCCATTGGCGAACCATCGTCGCGAAGCCGGGAGGGGGCCATCCTCTCTTCCGCAAATCCTCTCTCCCCCGAACGGGGTAGTGCAGCGAGGGGAGGAGCCGCCGCAAGGGCCCCTCCCCCTGCTCTCGACGAAGACCCGCCGGCCGCGAAGAGCCTGCATCGCGTTTCGAGACCCGCGAAACGGTGAGGATCGCGCCGAGCGTGACAACACTGGCGCCATCGCCTGAGGCCGCGGCCGGCGAGGATCTCGCAGCTGCCCGTCTCTACGAGCAGTACGGCGACCGGATCTACCGCTATTGCCTCGCGCGGCTCCGTTCCCGCGAGGAGGCCGAGGACGCGGTGCAGAGCGCGTTCCTCCGCGTCTACCAGGCCCTGCGCAAAGGACAGGTCCCGCAGTGGGAGGAGGCCTGGCTCTTCAAGATCGCGCAGAACGTCTGCCTGTCGCGGTACGCCGCGAACCGGCGGCGCGCGGACGTCGAGCTGACGCAGGACCTCGACGCGATCGAGTACGCGCTTCCGGCCCGGGAGCACCGTGGCGACGAGCTGTTCGGGCTCCCCGATGCGCTCGCCGGGCTGCCTCCGAACCTGCGCACGGCCATCCTCCTGCGCGAGTGGCAGGGGCTCAGCTACGCCGAGATCGCCGGCGCGATGGGCACGACGGTCTCGGCCGTCGAGACGCTGATCGTGCGGGCGCGCAAGCGGCTCGCGGCAACGCTCGACCGCCAGCGCGCTGCGATCGGCCTGCTCACCGGATTCACTGGGCGCCTGCGCACCGCGCTGCTCGGCGCCGGGCCGCCGAAGCTGCTCGCCGCCGGGGCGCTCGCCGTCGCGACCGGCACCGCCGGCTTCGGCGCTGCGGTCGTCGGCTCGTCCCGGTCCGCTCCGGCTCCGCGCTCTCCGGTTGTGCACACGCTGCGGGTCGCGCCGGCAGCCTCGATCCCGTCCGCGACCGCCCCGGCACCCGCCCGGCGGCCGTCTGCTCCGGCGCACGGGTTCGCGCGTTCCGCCGGTTCCGCACCGGCGGCGCCCCGTCGCGAGGCGACGCCCGCTCCCGCAGTAACGGAAGCCGTTCCCGTCGCGTCCACCGGCCCGGCGCGGCTGCCGGCCGTTCCGACCACGACGAGCGCGACGGACGCCGTGCTGCCGTCCGTCCCGCACGCGTCCGTGCCTTCGCTCACGTCCGCGACCGACGCCGTTCCGACCGACCTACTCCCTCAGGTCACCGTCTCCGTGCCCGCACCGCCGGCCGTCCGGCTCCCTGCCGGATAGGCCGTGGCCCGGCGCGAGCGCGAGGCCGGGCTCGTCCGCCGGCAGCCCCGCGTACTCGGACGCCGTCATCGGCACGCACCGCTCGCAGCCGACGTCGCCGCACTCGCACCTGAACGGCAGCTCGAGGTCGTCCCTCACGTTCGCTGAGACCCGTCGCCCCCCGGAAACCTGCAAGCGGAAACGGCGCCATCTCGGCGGTCTTTACAAAACACAAACATTTGCCCGTGCAGGGAACGCCCTCCGAGGAGGTCTCTCCTAGCGCATCGCCCATACGGTCACTACGCCCAAAGGGGACGCTCCATGCGGGAACGGGTTGCAATCGTGTTCATGACGGTCAACGTCATGGCGACCCTGGCCCTGGGCGGAGCGATCGCGTACGACTTCGCGCACCAGCGCGGCGCCACGACGTCGCAGTCGGCCACGGCCGGAGTCGCCGGGCAGGCGTATACGGCCCCTCCCGCGAGCGACTCGGGCACCGGAACGCCGAGCAGCGAGGCGACGCCGCCGAGCAGCGGCGGCACGTCCGGCGCGCAGGTCGTGAGCAGCAGCGCGCCGCCGGCCGCCCACAGCGCCTCGGTCGGGAAGACGACGTTGCGCGCGAAGAAGGGCGCAGCCGCGCCGTCCGGCTCGAGCGCGAACACGAGCACGGGGTCGACGGCCACGAACGCGACGACGACGACGAGCCAGCAGGTCGTGAACCACGGGGTCGTCACCGTCGGCGGCATCTACGACGAGACCGGGCCGATCGACGCGACGGTCGAGCGTGACACCGTCCGCTCGTACTTCAACATGGTCAACGCCCAGGGCGGCGTCAACGGCTACAAGTTCCAGCTGATCGACTGCGACTCGAAGTACGACCCGTCGTCGGCGCATCAGTGCGCGCAGAAGCTCATCAGCCAGGGCGTGCTCGCGATCGTCGGCTGGCTGTCGCTGTCCGGCGAGCAGAACGAGACCCCGTACCTCTCGCAGCAGGGCGTCCCGATCATCGGCGGGCTCGGAGTCCCCTCGGAGTACCAGTCGCCGCTGTCGTACCCGACGACGCCGAGCCTCGTCACCGACGGAACCGCACTCGGGACGCATGCCGGCCAGATCGGCATCAAGAAGCCCGGGGTCATCTTCCTCAACGCCAACTTCATCCAGCCGGTCGAGAGCTCGTTCCTGGCTGCGATGAGGCAACAGGGGATCACGCCGGTCGACGTCGAGACGGTCGACGCGACGAAGGCCGACTACACGGACATCGTGCTCAAGTTCCAGACGAGCGGTGCGCAGTCGGTGGCCGCCTTCCTCGACCCGTTCTCCTACGCGCGTCTCTTCCAGGCGATGGCGCGCCAGAACTTGCATCTGCCCATCATCGGAGGCGGCCTGGACAAGGCGTCGGCGAACCAGCAGTACGACTCCGGTTGCGGGTCGAGCTGCCCGGTCTTCGGCGCCGACTCGGCGACGCCGATGCTCGAGTACCTCGACCACCAGAGCACGCCGGCGATCGCGCAGTACCTCAACGCCGTGCACACGTACTACCCCGGTCAGTACGGCGCGCTCGACGCCTACAGCACGTACCAGTGGCTCGCAGCCGAAGTGTTCGTCCAGGCGATCAAGAGCATCGGCAACGCGCCGTTGACCCGGCAGAGCCTCGTCGAACGCTCTCAACGGCCTCAAGAACTTCGACGACGGCGGCATCACGCCGCCGTTCTCCTACGCGCCGGGGAACCACGACCCGTTGCACTGCCTCCAGTGGCTCCACAACTACAACGGCCAGCTGGAGGACGACGTCCGGCTGGAACTGCTTCGGGTGAGATGAGCATGCTCGCGTCCGCGAACTGGGGTCTGCTCCCGGGCTACACCGTCATCGGGATAACGCTCGGAGGCGTCTATGCCCTCGCGGCGATCGGCCTCGTCCTCATCTACCGCGTCTCGGGCGTGCTCAACTTCGCGCAGGGCGCCGTGTCGATGTTCAGCGCCTTCGTCGCGTATCAGATGTCGACCGTCAGCGGGGCTTCCGGCGGCGGTCGGGCTGCTCGCCGCGATCGTCGCCGGCGGCGCGATCGGCTACGTCATCGAGCGCTTCACGATCCGTCCGCTGGCCGGCCGCTCGGCGCTGAACAAGGTCGTGGTGACGATCGGCTGGCTGCTCGTCCTGCAGACGGCTGCCGGGTTGATCTGGGGCCAGACGGCGTATCACCGGCCGGTCCAGCTCGCGTCCATCCAGGGCTTCACGTTCCCCGGCACGTCCGTCGTCGTCGGCTGGGACGAGTTCACGACGATCGTCGTCGCTCTCGGGCCTCGCGTTCGGTACCGCGGCAGTGCTCCGGTGGACGACGTTCGGCACCTCGATGCGGGCGGTCGCCGACGATCCCGACGCAGCTCGGCTGTGGGGGATCAACGTGAACCGGGTCATGGCGGTCTCGTGGGTGGCCGGCTCCGCCATGGGGGCGATCGCCGGAGTCCTGATCACGCCGCGCATCAACTTCGACCCGATCTCGCTGACGATCGTCGTGATCGACGCCTTCACGGCCGCGCTCATCGGCCGGCTCACGAGCCTGCCGTGGACGGTGGTCGGCGCGATGTTCCTCGGCCTCGCCGAGACCTACCCGCGCATCTTCTCGTCGAACGCCGGCGCCGGCGACGCGGTGACGTTCGCGCTCGTCCTCTTGACGCTCGCGATCCTCTTCCGCCCCGGTGCGCGCCTCAGGCAGCGCATCTCGGCGGGCGGGAGTACATGCCGGTCCCCGCCGCCGACAACCCACCGGTCCGTCGCGTGATCGTGGCCGCGGCGATCGGGCTCGGGATCGTGATCCCGTTGCTTCTCTCGAGCTACTACCAGTCGCTCGCGGCGTACTCGCTGATCGTCGGGCTGATCGTGCTGTCGCTCGTCGTGCTGACCGGACTCGTCGGACAGGTCTCGTTCTGCCAGTACTCGTTCGCCGCGATCGGCGCCTTCACCGTGGGGTCGCTCGTCGGAGGCCACGGCTGGAGCTTCTGGCCGGCGCTGCTCCTCGGCGTGCATCTTCTCGATCGGAGTCGGCGTGCTCGTCGGGATCCCGGCGCTGCGGCTGTCGGGCCTGTTCCTGGCGATCCTGACGATCGCGGTCGCGTTGTTCTTCGACAACTTCGTGCTGGCGCCGGGAACGTGGGACTCGTTCTCGGGAGGCATCTCGTCGTGGACCCTCGGACGCCCGAGCTTCCTCGGCATCTCGCTCGCCGGCGCGTACGCCTTCTACCTGTTCACCCTCGGCGGTGTTCCTCGTCGCTGTGCTCGCGGTCTGGAACCTCAGCAGGTCGAAGACCGGCCGCGTGCTGCGGGCGATCCGGAACTCGGAGATCGCGGCCGCGACGAGCGGCGTGAACCTCACCGCGTGGAAGCTCGCGGCGTTCGGCGTGTCGGCCGGCCTCGCCGGTCTCGCCGGCGGCCTGCTCGCTGCCGGCATCGGCTCCGTGAGCGCCGGTGCGTTCACGTTCCAGCAGTCGCTGACGGTGGTCGCGATCGCGATCGTCGTCGGTGTCCGCTCGGTCGGCGCGGCCGCGGTCGGCGGGATCTTCCTCATCTTCGGGCCCGAGCTGCTGACCCACACGCCGCTGTCGACGCTGTGGTTCCCGCTCATCGTCGGGTCGATCCTCATCGTCCAGGTCATCCTCACGCCGCAAGGCGTCGTTCCGGACTGGCAGGAGCGCTTCCGCAAGCGATTCCCGCCGGCGTCGCGCTTCCCCGACGCGCCGAAGTCCGCCGACGTCGACGTGTTGCCCGATCTCGCCGACGCACCCACGGTGGTGAAGGTCTGATGGCCGTGCTGCTGCAGGCAGACGGCGTCTCGATGAGCTTCGGCGGCGTCCATGCCCTGTCCGACGTGTCCTTCGCGCTCCGGCAAGGCGAGATCCTCGGGCTGATCGGCCCCAACGGCGCCGGCAAGACGACGTTGTTCAACTGCATCACCGGCGTCGTGCCGGGCTACCGCGGCACCATCTACTACGACGGCGGGGACCTCAGGTACCTCAAGCCTCACCGGCGGGCCCGCCTGAGGATCGCGCGCACGTTCCAGAACCTCGAGCTGTTCGACGAGCTCAGCGCACTCGACAACCTCGTGCTGCCGCTCGACGCGTTCTCGCGGCGCGGCGTGATCGGCGATCTCCTGCGGCTGCCGGGGACCGTGTTCGACGAACGCGCGGCGCAGGAGAAGGCGCGGGCGATCCTGCACTTCCTCGACCTCGGCGACTACGCCGACACGCCTGCGGGAGATCTGCCGGTCGGTCTCCAGCGGCGTCTCGAGATCGGGCGTGCGTTGTGCCTCGAGCCGCGGCTGCTGCTTCTGGACGAGCCCGGCGCCGGGCTCGACGCGCGGGAGACGGCCGACCTGGCGCGGCTGCTCGCGTCCGTGCGCGATCGCTTCAAGGTCACGATGCTCGTCGTCGACCACGACATGGCGCTGATCATGCGCATCTGCAATCGCATCTACGTGCTCGACTACGGGAAGATCATCGCCGAGGGTCCCCCGGAGCAGATCCGCGAAGACCCGCAGGTGGTGCGGGCGTATCTCGGCGAGGCGGCTGCGGCATGAGCGGAACGCTGCTCGAGGCTCGCGGTATCCGCACCGGATACGGGCGCCTTCCGGTCGTGTTCAACGTCGACCTCGAGGTCGGCGAAGGCGAGATCGTCGCCCTGCTCGGCGCGAACGGAGCCGGCAAGACGACGACGCTGCGCGCGCTGTCGGGGATGTTGCCGCTGATGGCGGGCGACATCCGCCTCGACGGCGAGTCGCTGAAGCGCCGCCGGCCGGACGCGATCGCGCGCGGCGGCATCGTCCACATCCCGCAGGGACGAGGGATCTTCCCGAACCTGAGGGTGGACGAGACGCTGCGGCTCGCGTGCGCGATGGCCGGGATCCGCCGGGCCGAGACCGACGTCCGGGTCGCCGACGTGTACGCGGTCTTCGAGCGCCTGCACGAGCGCCGCACGCAGCTCGCGGGCACGTTGTCGGGCGGGGAGCAGCAGATGCTCGCCATCGCCCGCGGGCTGATCATGAAGCCGCGCCTGCTGATGATCGACGAGATGTCGCAGGGGCTCGCACCGACGATCGTCCAGGGCCTGTTCGGCATCGTCCGGTCGCTCCCCGAACAGGGCGTGTCCGTCCTGATCGTCGAGCAGTTCGTCACCCACGCGCTCGCCGTCGCATCGCGGGCGTACGTGCTCGAGAAGGGCGAGGTCGCGTTCGACGGCAACGCCGCCGAGCTCGCCCGGGACGAGGCGTTCGTCAAGAGGCAGCTACCTGGGCGAGGGTGGCACCGACGCAGTCGACGCGGACAGGACGGAGCTTCGCGCCGACGACACCGCCGAGCTGCCGCTTCCGCCGACGGCCTGCTCGAGACGATCGAGAACCGGGCGGCGCAGGAAGGCCGCAATGCGACCGAGGTCCTGCTCGACCTGCTCCGGGAAGCGATCGAGACCCGGCGCCAGGGAACGGCAAGGGAGGTATGTCGTGACGAAGCCGACTCCTCGGCGCAACGCTGTCGCGGCCGTAGGGATCGCTGGTGACGTTCTCGCTCGGCGTGATGGTGGCGGTGTTCGTCGCCGGGTCCGCATCGGCATCGTCGCCGCTGCCGACGGCGACGCCAACGACATCGGCGTCGACGACGACGTCGACATCGACGGTGTCGGGCCGGATCCGAACTCGCCGGCGGCCAAGTTCTCCGTCATCAACGGCACGGTGAACGCCGCGACCGATCACGAGATCGTCGCGAGCTCGGCGTTCCCCAACTACACGACGGGCGCGGTCGACAACTACTACTCGATGGCCCAGCACGCACGTCGACAACTCGCCGTTCGCCGAGGGAACGGCGAGCCCGGCCGACACCGGTCCCGTCGGACAGACGGCGGCGGCCGGCAACACCCAGCAGCCGCAGTACGCCGACGCCCGCTGGCCCGGTGGCCCGGACAAGGCGACGTACGGCAACCAGGGAGCACCGTACGCGGCCGCGGCCGCGGGCGAGTATCGGGCGACAGCCGACGCGTCGGAGCCCTCGAACGGATTGAGCGGGCCGACAGCTCGGCGCTGCCCGGCGGGTTCGACGGCAAGCTCCGGCGGCGCTGAACGCATGGAAGGCGAAGTGGCTGGGCGCGCTCGCGCCGAAGTCGCCGGTGCCCGCGGTCACGACGCCGAAGCCGACCGTCACCGTCCCGAAGGTCGGGGCCACGGCTCCGACCGTGACGATTCCCACGCCGATCGGCGCGGTGTCCACGCCCCATGCCCCGGTCGGTGGCGTGAGTCCTGCGCCGCCGACGACGACGCCGGCCCTGCCGTCGGCGTCAAGCCCGGCGCGATCGCTGTCGTCCGCATCGACGTCCGGGGACGGCGAGTCGCTGCTCAAGTCGTCGACGATGACCGCTCTCGTTCCCGCGACCGACGTGTCGACGGCCGGCGCAACCACGACCGACACGAACACGACCACGACGACGGCCGACCCGTCGAAGGCGTACGCGCTCGTGACGAGCGGAGAGTCGAGCCTGGGACGCGTGAGCCTCGGCGGCGGCCAGATCGTGATCGAAGGCATCCACGTGACGGCGTCGATCACGAACGACGGCACTCCGGCGTACAAAGCCGTCGTCACCGTCGGCGCGGCAACGATCGGGGGCGTTCCGGTCACGATCGACAAGGACGGCGTGCACATCGCCGGCCAGCAGTCAGGGCCTGCCCTACCAGCAAGCGAGCGATGCGCTCAACAGCGCGCTGAAGCAGGCGGGGATCCAGCTGTTCCTCGTCGCGCCCGAGGTCACGAACTGCAGTCCGGGCGCGGGCACCGGCACGCGGCACGTCGACACCGACGACGAGCTCGAGCGGTCAGTCGGGCGCGACGAGCCCGTGCGATCAAGCCGGCCCGCCGGCCATGTGCAGCCAGACGCGGCACGGGCACGGGCACGACGACGACCACGAGCACGACCCCCACCACGACCTCCGCGACGCCTACGCCCCCGATCGGCCAGACGGGCACGACCACCACGACGAGCGCGCCGCCGCCAGGCCCGTGCGACCAGACGGGCGCAGGCACCGGGTGCGATCAGTCGTCGTCGGGCACGACGACGACGCCGAGCTGGTGCGATCTGTCGGGCGCGCCCGCCGCGTCCGGCACGTGCAGCAGTCAGACGGGTACGACGACCGGAACGACGACGACGACCACGAGCGATCAGTCGAGCACGACGACGACCACGACGACGACGTCGAGCGACCAGTCCGGCACGGCGAGCCCGGGAGGCGAGGAGACCGTCACGGCCACGGGGCTGCACATCGTGTTCACGCAGCCGGTGAGTCAGTCGGGCGTTCCCGCCCAGTCCGTGGAGCACATCCTCGGCGAGGTGTTCGTGGACTCGCTCGCGGTCCCGGCGGCGCCCCTTCCGGATCTCGGTCTCTCCGCGTCCTCCTCCGTGCGCCGGCGGTGGCAAGTCGCGCGGAACGAAGACGTCCGGCGGCGCGTCGATCGCCGGCGGCGGCTACGTCCGCCGGTGGAGGATCGACCGTCGTCGAGCGGCGTCTCGCCCGTCCGCATCGACGTTCGGCTCGTCCTCGCTCGCAGCCGACCTCGGGCTCGTCGCACCGCCAAGCTCGATTCCGGCGGCGTTCGCGACGGCGTTGAGGAAGCCGCTGTGGTTGCTGCTCGCCTACGTGCTGTGGCAGGCGCTCGTGATCGGCACCGGCGCGAGCTTGTGGAACTGGCGGAGAGGCGGAGCGTCGTGAGCAGCGTCGGCAGGACCGTGAATCGTTTGTTCGCGCCGTCGCAGGCCACGCCGCGACGGCTACGCGTTCTGTCCGGAGGACAGCTTCTGGTTCCGTCCCTCCTACACCGAGGGCAAGTGCCCGCTGTGCGGCGTGGTCGCTACCGGCGGAGCGCCTCCGTCGCGATGGGATCGACCGCTCGTGGCTCGGGGTCGGAGCACTCGCGCTCGAGTCGCTCGGCATGTTGGCTCTCGTGCTGTTCATGTACTTCAACGGGTAGAACGCGCGGACGCACATAGGATCGGGCCGGTGACCGTCGCGCCCGCCGAGGTCGAGCTCCCGCCCGTGTTCCGCGCGGGCTCGCGCCGGCGGATGCGTCTGCTGGCGCCGCTCGTCACCAACCGCACCGCCCGTCTGGGTGTCGCCCTGCTCGCGCTCGTGCTCGCTGCTGCGGTCGTCGGACCGCTCGTCGCGCCGGGCAACGGGTCGATCGTGGCGATGCTGAGCGCGCGCAACTCGCCGCCGTCGTGGTCGCATCCGTTCGGGACGACGATCCAGGGCCTCGACGTGCTCTCGCAGGTGCTGAACGCGGCTCCGTTGACGCTCGAGCTCGTCGCCGGCGCGACCTCCATCGCCCTTCTGATCGCCGTCGTGCTCGGAGTCGCAGCGGGCGCCTTCGGTGGACGCGTCGACGCCTTCGTGAGCGGGATCACGGGCGTGTGCCTCGCGATCCCCCTGCTCCCGCTCGCGATCGTCGTCGCGGGCATCGTGCCGAAGCAGCAGCACACCGCCCTCGCGACGATGCTGATGATCGGTCTCGGGAGCTGGCCGGCCGAGGCCCGCGTCCTGCGGGCGCAAGCGCTGACGCTCCGAAGCACCGACTTCGTCGCGTCCGCGACCGCGATCGGCGAGAGCCGGGTGCGGATCCTGTTCTTCGAGTTCGTCCCCAACATGGCGAGCCGGGTCGCCGCTGGGGCCTTCTTCGTCGCAATCCAGGCGATGGTGGCGCTGGCGACGCTCGACTTCCTCGCGTCGCTGTCGCGCGGCCGCTTCGCGCTCGGCGACACGAACGGCGCAACCTGGGGCTCGGTGCTCGCGCTCGCGCAGACGCAGGAGGCGCTGCTCACCGGCTCGTGGTGGGCGTTCGGCTTCCCGGCGCTGGCGCTCCTGACCCTCGCTGCGGGCCTCGTACTCACGATGTATGGGATCGAGGAGATCGCCGACCCGCGGCTGCGCGCCGCCGGCCACACGCGACGGCTCCGTGTGCGAGTGCCGGCAGTTCGCCTTCCCCGGCTCCCGCAGATCGAGCTTCGGTCACCGCTGCCCGCGCTGCGCTCGACGGTCGCAGCAGCGCCGCACGTCGGACGTCATCTTCTTCGTCGCGGGCCGATCTACGTCGTCGCGCTCTGGGTCGCGGTCACCATCGCCTACGTGCTGCCCCGCCTCGCCGCGCGCAGCCGGCTGCCCGCGCCGCCGCCGAGCGGTTCGTTCTGGGGCGGTTACGCCCACTTCGTGCGCGAAGTCGCGACAGGCCATCTCGGCCTCGGCGTGCCTGGCGTCGGCGGCATCCTGTCGCATTCGCTGCCCTTCTCCCTCGCGCTCGTCGGGACGGCCACCGTGCTCGGCTTCGCGATCGGCGGGATCCTCGGCCTCCTCGCCGCCTGGCGCCGCGGCAGTGTCGCCGACGGCGTGGGAACGACGGTGACGGCCGTGCTCTGGTCGACGCCCGCCTTCGCGCTCGCCGGGCTCGCAGTCGAGTTTCCCGCGCTGCGCTGGCACCTGTTCCCATTGCAGTGGGCGTACGGGATCGACCTGCGGCCTGCATGGAGCTGGCAGTTCGCCGCGAGCGCGTTCAGGCACGGCGAGCTGCCGGTGATCGTGCTCGTCATCTCGAGCTTGGGCCTTTGGGCGCTGAGCGTGCGCACGCTGACGCTCGGCGTCGTCAACGAGGACTACGTGCAGCTCGCGCGCGCGAAGGGCCTCTCACCGTCCCGGATCCTTCTTCGCTACGCCGGCCGCAACGCGCTGCTGCCCGCGCTCACGGCGTTCGCGGTCGCGTTCAGCATCGCGATCGGCGGCGTTCCGGCGATCGAGGAGGTATTCAGCTACGCCGGCGGCGGCTGGGAGCTGCAGCAGGCCGCGATGACGGGCAACGTCGTGGTCGTGCAGGCCCTGTTCGTCGCGATCGCGCTGTCGGTCGTCGTCGTCAACGTGCTGGTCGACGCCGCACAGGTGGTGCTCGACCCGCGGCTCCGGCACTAGACGTGCACCCCCGCTGCGGCAGCGCCCTCGCAAACGCTCTACTTCACGACTCAGTTTTACTAGGTCGTGGATTCGCGGTCCAGCAAGTCCTTCGAAGCCAACTCGCGATCTGTGTGGTCAGCCGATGAAACGATGGATGGCTTCGTTGGCGTTGTCCTGAAACGACGGGTTCGCCAGGTCGGGGAGGAAGTCCGCTTGGTCGACCATCGGACCATTCAGCTTGTTGGCCGCGCTGGCGTAGAACGCGCCGCTCGACAGCTTCGGGTCGGTGACGCCATCGACCAGTCGCCTCGCTCCGACGTCGAGGTTGTGGGCGAGACCTAGGGCGGGCATGACGTATTTCGCGGCTACTCGCATCGGCAATGGGAGGCCACTGGCTGCTCCGGTGCCGGTGGTGTTGCCGGGGCTGATGGTGATGAAGCGGTGGTCGGGGTATTTGCGGGCCAGGTAGGCCATCCAGAGTGCTCCGATGTACTTGGCCTGCCCGAAGGCCACGTTGAAGTCAGGTTTGTGGCCGTCCCAGTAGCTGCCGTCGATGACAGAGGCGAGCTCGTCGGCTGAGGTTGAGACGAACGATGGCGCCTTCATCCGCAACTTCGGGACACCCCTGACTGCTTCACTTCCGACGAAGACCGCAACCTCGCCAAGCCGCCCCTCGGCGAGGAGTCCTTCGAGGAGAACCACGTGCCCAAGAACGTTCGTTGCGAACACGGTGGTGGCCCCGTCAGCGGTCAAGCCAAACGTCTGCGGTCCAATGACGCCGGCGTTCATAACCAGCGCGTCGATCGATCCGTCGATGTCAGCCAGGGCGGCGCGGACCGAGCCCAGATCGGCAACGTCCATGAGGACGACGTCGAAGATGTTGCGACCAGTCTCAGCCTGGAGCTCGGCCTTCGCAGCGTTCGCCCGCCCCGCGTTCCGGCACCCAAGGTAGATCCGGCCGAACTCGGGACGCAACGCCAGTTGGCGGGCTATCTCCTTGCCGATTCCGGCGTTGGCGCCCGTGATCAGTACCGTCTTTTCTGCAAGTGCGCTCATTGCTGTCCCGATCTCCCAATCTTTTTGAAGTGTTCACTCCAGTATGTCATACTGTAATGAAGTGTCAACTTCAATTTCTTGTATTAGGGCAGGTGCGCGGATGTCGGTGACGGGTAGCGATACCGAGCGTCCCGATCAGCGAACGTTCACAGCCAAAGGGCTAGCCACCCGCGAACGGATCGTCGAGGTCGCGGCGGCGCTCATGTATTCGGGCGGCGTGGCAGGCACCAGCTGGGAGGACGTCCAGAAGGGAGCCGGAGTAAGCGCCTCGCAGCTCTACCACTACTTCGGCGACAAGCAGGGGCTAATCCGCGCCGTGATCGCACATCAGACGCAGGCGATCATCGAGAGCCAACAACCTCATCTCGCAAGCCTGGACAGCTTGGAGGCTCTGCGGGCATGGCGCGATCTATTGGTTGAGGGCCGACGTCAAATCGAATGCCAAGGTGGCTGCCCCCTGGGGAGCCTCGCCGGAGAGCTGTTCGAGGCACACCCGGAGTGTCGCGAGGATCTGGTCGACGGATTTGACCGTTGGGAAGGTGCGATTCGAGATGGCTTGCAGGCCATGCATAAGCGGGGAGACCTGCGTCGGAGCGCCGATCCCGACCGATTGGCGACGGCCCTGCTCGCTGCCGTCCAAGGCGGGCTAGTCCTTTCACAGGTCCACCGTGACGTCGACCCATTCGAGGCGGCACTGGACACCATGCTCGAACACATCGCCTCACTCACGACCAGACGTCGTTCTGAGCCCCGCCAGCAGTCGCATCGCTGAGCGAATCGACCGCGGATTCTTATTAGAGCGCGTTGTCGAATCGACAACAGAAATGGTCCTAACTGGGCAGCTTTCAAACCCACCTTACGAGTTCGTCCGCCTGCTCGAGAGCAGTGCAGGTCAGAAGTAGCGCCCTCGCAAACGCCCTACTTCGTGCCCTGTCCTCGATGAACGTCTGGCAGGACATCCGCCTTGTAGTCAGCTGACTCTCGAGGCGCTCCTTAGGACGGGGCGAAAACCTCTATCGCGCTCACGCGCTATTGGGCACTCACCCGGATTCGCGGAATCACTGCGGCACTCAGTGAGGTGCGCCGGAGATGACGGCGACTGATTTGTCGCCCTTGACGCCGCCGGGAAGCTTGGTGCCTTTCACCGTCAGGCCTCTGATGCTGTTCCCGCTGATCGGCACTACGGGTTGTATTGAGAAGTGGTCGGTTAGATCGTTGACGCGTAGGTTCAGTGCTGAAGCGGCAGTGCGCGCGATGAGGGTCAGTTTGGAGTTCGTGATCCGGACACGCTGCACGGTGTTCCCCGTCGCACCATCTACACCGCCGACGATGCTAATCAACGCTGGTTGCGGGAAGTGGCCGCCGGTCACAACGACCCCGGAAATCTTCACGTCGGAGATCGAGCTGCTCTTGACTGCACCAAGTCCCGCGACGATTGCGATCGCGCCCGGGAAGTCGCTCCCTCCGGTGACGGCCTTGCCCATCGAGATCCGGTCGCCGGTCATGACGACGCCGGCGATCTTGTCGTTCTGCGAAACCTCGCCGGGCGCCTGCTGTTCGCCGAAGTTGATGATCAGGATGCCGGTCGCGGGCGCGAGCGTGGTCGTAATCGTGTTCTTCTCGATGCTGAGGTTCAGTGTCTGATTGTCGGACTCGCCGGCGACAACTCCGGTGTCTAACTCAATACCCAAGCCGAAGTCCCCCGTGATCGTGTTTCCCGAGACCATGACGTCTCGGAGGACGTTGCCGGTTGATCGCAAAGGGGTGTCTTGAGGCGCGGTCCCACCGATGTCTCCGCCGGAGTGGACGACGATTCCTTTGCACCCGTACTGCCCAGGTGCGCTGTGTAGGACGAGCGTGTTGTCGAGAATCTGTACTCCGCTGATGGTCGTGTTCTTCGCAGCGCCGCCACCCGCGGAGACCTCCATGCCGTCTACTGCGTTTATTCGGTTATGAGAAATGACGATCTCCGACTCCGCAGCAGCATCACCGTTTCCGGCGGTGATCACCGAAATGGCGACATCGAGGGAGCCGTTGGTGATGGTGTTGCCGGAGATCGTTAGGCCGGTAATCTTGTCCCCGCCGTTGTACGTGTACGCGTGAACCCCGTTTCCGGCGGTACCGGTCGCCGGAATGGAGATCGTGTTGTCCGTGATGGTCGTGTTAAGCCACGTATCGCCGGTCTCGCACACCACGAAGGGATGGCCCGTATTCATTCCGCAGTTGTTGTTGTTCGCGGACGCGAAATCAACCCCGTATCCCTCGGCATCGATGACGTCGCCGGTGATCGTGTTTCGCGAGATGGACACTCCCGACGGCAACGTTTCCGCTGCGAGATCGCCGGGCCCCCAAGGCGTCAGCGCAATCCCAATTGAGAACCCCTGAAGCGCTACGCCGGCAATTGCGTTGTTGCTCGAGCTGACGATGATCCCGCAGCCCAATCCCGCTACCGCCTCTCCACCCCGACAGTCCGTCGGATAACACACCCCTCCTTGTAGGCACGCGCTACTTAGTCCGATCATTGCGAAGTCCGGAGATTTCGCGATCGTCATCCCGGGCTTGCGCGTGCCGGACGCGGATCCCTGGATCGTCACCCCGCCGCCGGTGAGCGGCGGGAGCTCGCTCGTCACGGTAATGGTGGCTCCTTGGAGGCTCGGGGCGAACGAGATCGTGTACGTGCCCGGATCGTTGTTCGTCGCCTCGATCGCCTCACGAAGCGAGATCCCGTCAGAGCCGCCGGGCTACCGACAAGCGCTGCCACACTCGACACGTTCCCGTTAACGGCATCCGAAGCTGTGGTGACAGTGATCGTGGCCGCCGCGGACGCTGACGCCGCAGGTAGGGACACACAGACGAGGAGAGCTGCGCCCAAGAGCCACACTCGGCGAGCCGACATCGGGCGACTCTATGGCATCGGGCGACTCTATAGCGCGGAGACGCCGTCCACGGCCTCGAAATGAGCACCACCGCCGGTTGCACAGCGATGGGCTCTCTCCGCGGCCAATCGTTTCGCGTGGTGTCGTTCGTACTCGGTCGGCGGGATGCGGTTCGAGGGACGTGGCAGGACTCGTTGTTGAACCAGGCAAAGTACTGGATGGAGGCGATTTCGAGCTGCGATCTCGTCCGCCAGACGCGCACGCTACGGGCTGAAGCACGTTGTCGTATCGACTACAGAAATGGGCGGTACTGGGCTCGAACCAGTGACCCCCAGCTTGTCGAGCTGGTGCTCTCCCAACTGAGCTAACCGCCCCTGCCGGCGGGATTGTAGCGAGCGCCGTGAGACCCTTTCGGCTCCACGCGCGGCGTTACCTGCCGGAGGCGGCCAACCGTTTCCGCGAAAGCGTGTCGACGAGCACCGCGGCGAGCAGGATCACGCCGGTGACGAGCTCCTGGACGCCCGCGGAGTAGCCGATCAGCCCCATCCCGTTGGCGAGGCTCGCGATCACGAGGCCGCCGAACAGGGCGTTCTTCGGATGGCCGCGCCCGCCGAACAGGCTCGTGCCGCCGATGACGGCGGTCGCGATCGAGTCGAGCAGCAGCGTGCTGCCGCCCGCCTCCGTGTCGACCGACTGCAGCCGCGACGCGAGGATCACGCCGCCGAGGGCGGCCATCGTCGAGCCGATCACGAACCCCGCGATGCGGATCCGGTCGACGTTGATGCCTGCGCGCAGCGCCGCCTCCGCATTGCCGCCGACCGCGTAGATGTGCCGGCCGAAGCGGGTGCTCGTGGCGATGTACGAGAGGATCGCGATCATCACACCGAGCAGCAGCGTCACGTACGGCAGCCCGCGCGGGATCGCGCCGGGGCGATACGCGTAGTGCTCGACGAACCACGCAACCACGGCGAGGAGCGCGATCTTCGCGACGACGACGGGAAGCGGGCCGTTCTCGAGGTTCGCGCGTCGCCGGCTCATGTACTTCAGGAGCTGCGACACCCCGTAGGCGACGACCCCTGCGGCGATGAGCGCCGCGCCCGTCCGGTGCGAGAAGAAGTCGTTTGCGATGCCGTTGATGTACTTGTCCTGGATCGGAATCGTCCCTCCGAGCCCGATCACGATGAGCACGACACCCGCCCACGCGAGGTAGCCGGCGAGGGTGACGACGAACGACGGAACACCGGCCTTGACGATGATCGTCCCCTGGAAGAGGCCGATCAGGACGCCGGTGAGGAGCGCCGCCGCGATCGCGACGAGGCCGGGCGTGTGGATCGGCCAGCCGGACGCCGTTCCCGGCGGCTCGGTCAGCTTCGCGGCGATCACGCCGCACACGCCGCTGACGTAGCCGGCCGACAGGTCGATCTCACCGAGCAGCAGGACGAAGACGACGCCGAGGCCGATGGTCGTGAACCCGGCCATCTGGATCATCAAGTTGACGACGTTCCCGGGGTCGTCGAAATGGCTGTTCTTCGTCTGGAAGAAGATCGCGATCGCAAGCAGGGCGAAGATGATCGGCAGGCTGCCGACGTCGCCCGCGCGGATCCCGGCCCAGCGGTTCCGCAGTGCCTTCCAGATGCCGCCGGTCATAGCGCCGCCTCCTCGCCGCGCTTCGGGATTCCCGCCGTGATCGCCTCGACGATCTCCTGCTGATTCGTGTCGCGCGCGACGTACTCGCCGACGTTCCGGCCGAGCCTCAGCACCGTGATCCGGTCGGCGACCGTGAACACGTCGTTCAGGTTGTGCGAGATGAGGACCACGGTGAGCCCTTGCTCGGCGAGCCGCTTCACGAGCTCGAGGACCTGATGCGTCTGCGCGACGCCGAGCGCCGCGGTCGGCTCGTCGAGGATGACGAGCTTCGAGTTCCACATCACGGCCTTCGCAACCGCGACCGACTGCCGCTGTCCGCCGGAGAGCGAGGCGACGTTCTGCCGGACCGACTGGATCGTCGTGACGGCGAGGCCGCGCAGCGTCTCGCGCGTGTGACCCTCCATCGCGGTCTCCTCGAGACGCAGGACGCGGTTCACGAGCTCGCGCCCGAGATACATGTTCTGGACGATGTCGAGGTTGTCGCAGAGAGCGAGGTCCTGGTAGACGACCTCGATCCCGAGCGCAGCCGCGTCCTTCGTCGTGCCGATCGTGACGCGGCGACCCTCGAAGAGGAACTCGCCCGCGTCGGCGTGGTAGACGCCGGCGACGGTCTTGATGAGCGTCGACTTGCCGGCGCCGTTGTCGCCGACGAGCGCCATCACCTCGCCGGGCAGCGCGCGGAAGTCGACCTCGAGCAGCGCCTGGACGGGCCCGAAGCTCTTGGAGACTCCCCGCAGCTCGAGGGTCGGTGTCGCCGTGGTGGGAGTTGTCGTGTCCATGGTCGTGTGCACGGGAGGGACGCCCGTGCGGGCGTCCCTCCCCGATGCGTCCTTACGAGCAGTACTTCGCGTAGATGCCGTTGCAGACGTCGGACCCGCTTGAGATAGCCGTCCTTGATCGGCTTGTCCCAGTTGTCCTTCATCACCTTGATCGGCGTCTCGAGCGCGGACGGAACCATGCGGGTGCCGTCGCTGACCTTGCCGTTGATGCCGACGGGCTTGCCACCCTTGATCAGGGAGATGGCGAGCTTCGCCGCGGCAGCAGCCTCGGCCGGAACCGGCTTGTACGGTCTCGCACTGCCAGCCGGAGATGATGTTCTGGATGCCCTGGCTCGTCGCGTCCTGGCCACTGACCGGGATCGGCTTCAGATGCGGGCGGTCTTGAGCGCCGAGATCACGGAGTTCGCGAGGCCGTCATTGGCCGCGTCGACCGCGTCGATCTTGTTGCCGGTGCTCTGCAGCATCTGCTCGAAGATCGTCAGCGCCTTCTGGTTGTCCCAGTCGGGAACCCACTGGTCCGGGCCCTTCTTGAACGTGCCGGCTTGGTACAGCGGCTTGAGCACGGAGTCGTAGCCCTGCGAACAGCGTCGCGTTGTTGTCGGTCGGCGAGCCGTTCAGCTCGGCGACGACCGGCGTCTTGCTGTACATGCCGCTCGCCTTGAGGCAGCTGACGAGGCCCTGGCCCTGGAACGCGCCCGACCTGGACGTTGTCGAACGACACGTAGTACGTCGCCGCCGCCCTTCAGGGTCAGGCGGTCGTAGTCGATGACCTGCACGCCGTGCGCCTTCGCGTTCTTCTCGATCGCGGCGCCCGAGCCGGAGTCGAGGTCGACGAGCAGCATGACCTTGGCGCCGTTCGTGATCGCCTGCTCGGCCTGCGTCTGCTGCGTCTGCGCGCTCCCCTGCGCGTTGACGATGCTGTACGTCAAGCCGGCCTTCTTGAATGCCGCCGAGAGGAACGGCCGGTCAGCCGTCTCCCATCTCACCGACGACTGCGTGTCCGGAAGAAGAACGGCGACCTGGACGCTCGCCTTCTTCGACGTGTTGCCTCCCTGCGCAGTGGAGGCGACGACCGCGACACTGGCCACGATCGCAAGCAAGATCGCGAACGACCTGCGCGAGAACCTTCCCACGTTTCCTCCTTCGTGCGTTGCCCTCCATGGCGCCGGACGGCGCCTCCGCGGGACGGACACACGATGCCCTCTCCTTGATCGACCTACTGCACCTCCCGTGCTCCCGTTGCGTTCGAAGACGTGTGCGCACTGCCGCGACCCACGCGAGCGTCGGCGCGGAGTGAGATGAGCCCGAGCGACTTGAGCCTCGCCGTGTCGCCGCTGACGAGCGCGAGCGCGCCGAGCATCTCCGCGCGCTCGCCGAGCACACCCGCCTTCAGCTCGACCGACTCGGCGGCCGCAGGCAGGGCGTACCGGTCGATCGACTCGCGGATCCCGTTCATGAGCGGATCCCCCGCGAAGGCGAGCCGTCCGCCGACGACGACGGCGGCAGGATTCAAGAGATTGCAAAAGTCGGCGACGACGCGGCCGACCGCGCGGCCCGCGTCGTTGACGATGCGCAGCGCGCCTGCATCGCCGGCGCGCACGAGAGCGAGCAGGCCGTCGAACGTGAACCGGTCGCCGCGTGTCGCTTCCAGCTCGGCGAGCAGCGCGGTCACGGATGCGACCGTCTCCAGGCAGCCGCGATTTCCGCACCGGCAGAGGACGCCGCCCGGGACCACGGGCACGTGCCCGAGCTCGCCCGCGAGCCCCGCCGCTCCGTAGTGCAGCCGGCCGCCGAGGACGATCGCGCCGCCGATTCCTTCCCGCAGCTGGACGTACACGAAGTCGGAGAGACCGCGGCCCGCTCCGAACGCGTGCTCCGCGCGCGCGCCCATGTTCGCGTCGTTGTCGAGCTCGACGTGCATGCCCAGCCGCTCGGCAAGCTCGTCCGCCGGCTGCATCCCCGCCCAGCTCGGCAGGATCTTCGCCGACTGGATCGTCCCCGTCCTCCGGTCGATCGGTGCCGGGATGCCCATGCCCGCGCCGACGACGCGGCTGCGGTCGACGCCCGCCTGCGCGAGGACGCGGTCGACGAGCTCGGCGGCAGCGGCGAGGGACGAGCCGGCGTCGTGATCGACGTCGAGCTCGACGACGTCTTCTGCGAGAACCGTCGACGAGAGGTCGCCGACCGCCACCCGGACGTGGCTGTGCCCGACGTCGACGCCGACGGCCGCGCCGACGGACGAGTCGAGCGCGAGCACGCTCGCCGGCCGTCCGCGGCCGGCGGCGGTGTCCGGCCCGGGCTGGCGCTCGACGACGAGCCCGTTGTCCTGGAGCTCGGCGACGACCGTGGCAACCGTTGTCCGGGAGAGGCCGGTCTCCCGGGAGAGCTCGCCGCGCGTGGCGGTCCCGTGCCGCTGGAGCGCTTCGACGACGCGCAGGCGATTGTGCTCGCGCAGCGTCTCCAGCGATCCATGAGCAGCGTCGCCCACCGTCATCCCGGCGCGATACTCCGCCGCCCCCAGGCTTTTGTCAAGACTTCGGCCTAATAGTCTTTAAACTCGCCCGATTTATGACCACTACCGGGAAAATACGGATGGGACGGACGCCCCGCTCGCTCTACGGCAAGAAACGGATGGCGCCGTCCGCCGGGACAGCGATGCTCGCCACGTGCGCGACCGCGTTCCGCTCCTTGTCGGCCTGACGCTCCTCGCCGTCGCGATCTTCCTCGGCTCGCTCGCGATCGGCTCCGGCATCCGCGACCGGAACCACAACGACACGGTCACGGTCACCGGCTCGGCGAAGCAGCGGATCACCTCCGATTACGCGATCTGGGACATCTCGGTCACGAGCCAGGACACCTCCGCCGCGAAGGCGGCCGGGCAGCTCGACACGTGGACGGCCTCCGTCCGCTCGTTCCTGCTCTCGCACGGGATCAAGGCGAGCGAGCTCACGGCGCAGCCCGTCTCCACCCAGACCGTCGCGCCGCCGAGCAACGGGTACACGAACAAGATCGGCGGCTACCAGCTCACGCGCACGTTCGAGGTCCGCTCGGCCCGCGTGCAGGCGGTCGCAGCCGTCGCCGACGCGAGCTCGGAGCTCCTGAAGCAGGGGATCGCCCTCTCGGCGCAGCCGCTCCAGTACGTGTACACGAGCCTCGCGAAGATCCGGCCCGCCCTCCTCGCCGCTGCGACGAAGGACGCGCAGGAGCGGGCGAAGGTGCTCGTCGAGGCGACGGGCGGCAAGGTCGGCAAGCTCCGCGGCGTCGATGTCGGCGTCTTCCAGGTCACCTCGCCGAACTCGACGCAGGTGAGCGACTACGGCGTCTACGACACGTCGACGCTGCAGAAGGACGTCACCGCCGTGGTGAACGTCACGTTCGCCCTGAGCAGCTAGAGGTCTGAGCCGCCGAGGAACTTCCGCGGGTCGACGGCGACGCCGTTCTCGCGCACCTCGAAGTGCAGGTGCGTCCCGGTGCAGTACCCCGTGCAGCCGGCCATGCCGAGCAGCTCCCCGTGCCGCACGACCTGCCCCCGGTGGACGCGGTACGACGAGAGATGCGCGTACAGCGTGACGACGTCCGGCGTCACCTGGACGAGGACGATGTTCCCGTAGCCCTCGAAACCCGTGGCGTACCCGACCGAGACGACCTTGCCCGGGCGCGGCGGCGGTGACGTCGAGCGAGCGGAGCATCCCGATGTCGAGCCCGTGGTGGTACGACGTGAAGGGCGTCGTGATCGTCCCCTCGGCCGGCCACGTGAAGTCGAGGAGCTGCGCCCGCGTCAGGTGCCGCACCGCTGCGTGGTGCCGCCCCGCCGCGTGATGCGCGCGGACGCTCCCGCCCACCGGCATCGCCGCCGCGGGTGCCGCGACGGCGCAAGCGGCGACGAACGCCACCACGACCTGGATTGCCCTCTTCCCCATCGAAGGGTCGGGACCCTAGCGCAGCCTTTGCCCGAATCGGCAACGAACGCCGCGAAAAACGGCTAGATCAAGCCGTCTGCGGTTCCCCTTGACAAATCCTTAAAAGATCTCGGGGCACCACGGAAGCGGGCGCCAACCGAAGATCGCGTCCGCCCGGGCCACGGCCCCGTCGGCGAGCTCCTCGAGCCGCAGCGCCTCCCGCAGCTCCGCGAACGAGATCGCGCCGAGGTAGGCCGCCCCGAGCGCGTCGACGTCGAGGGCGATCTCGGCCGCCTCGTCCGTCCGGGAGGCGGTCCCGCCCTCGAGCTTCCACCGGCCCTCGTTCCACGGGCAGAACGCGTCGCGCACCTCGAAGACGACGGAGCCGTCGCCGAGGTACGACCGGCCGGAGAGCGCCGCCCCGACGTCGACGAGCCGCACCCAGAGGCAGTCGCCCCGCCGGTAGCGGGCGCGGCGCGGGCTCGCGAGCAGCAGGAAGATCGGATGGTCGGGCGGCAGGAAGTACCCGTTGATCGTGTCCATCCAGTCGACGTCGAGGAGGAAGCGCCACACCTCGGCGAGGGCCTGCGGCGTCGCGCCGACCGCCTCGATCACGTCGAGCTTCGCGTTCGAGACCCCGCCCTCGAAGCCGGCCGTCGACTTGTACACCGCGTAGCCCTGCGTCTCGCCGTCGACGTCCAGCACGACGAACCGCCTCGGCGTCGCCGCCTGCTCCGGCGGCGTGCGCAGGACGCGGCCGGCCCACCACGCGTCGGTGCGCGAGTGCACGCCGGGCCGCTGCCTCCGGAAGGCCTCCCAGACGGGCGGAAACAGCGTCTTCGCCTCGTCCTCCGTGACGAACCGCACCGCGCCGCGCCGTTCGAGCGGCCGCGCGAACGCTCCCCACTCCCGCTTGACGGAGATGTCGCCTGCCCACGACGCGAGCCCGTAGCCGAAGCGGCCGTAGATCATCTCCTCCGAGGCCCACAGCGCCGCGATCGGCTCGCCGCGCGCGTGCACGTCGTCGAGCTGCGCGCGCATGAGCGAGCGGAGGATCCCGCGCCGCCGGTGCGTCGGATAGACGCCGACGACGGTGAC
Source organism: uncultured Actinomycetes bacterium (assembly GCA_963802685.1). Taxonomy (GTDB): domain Bacteria; phylum Actinomycetota; class Thermoleophilia; order Gaiellales; family Gaiellaceae; genus Palsa-739. The sequence continues at coordinate 75,226 of CAWDJG010000005.1, read as the reverse complement.
GCCCGCGCACGGCAGCGAGCCGCCGGGAACGGTGAAGTCGAACGTGAACGCCCCCGCGCCGCCGACCGACTTGCCGTCCTCGAAGGCGCCGTGCATCCGGTCGTAGCCGACCCACTCGATCCAGCGGTCGAGGGCGTCGTCGACCGGCGGCGCGTTGAAGTACTGCCAGATGGCGTAGAGCGCGCCGGAGAACTCCGCGCGGTCGCGCGTCGGACGAACCTCGAGGGCCACGCTGCGAACCTACCGCACGCGCACGGTGAGGACGAGCGTGTTGTCGGGGCCGAGCGTCTGGAGCCCCTGCTGCGCCGAGCTGTCGATGTTGACCGCCTGGAGCCGGTACACGCCCCTTGCGCACGAAGCGGATCGTCCGCGCCGTGCCCGCGTACGTCCTCGGATCGCCGAGCGCGAGCTTCGGCCCGGAGAGCTGCGTGAAGTCGAACGACATCGGACAGTTGATCCGGATCTCGAGCCGCGTGCCGGACTTCACGACGATCGTGCGGTTCGGCGCCGTCGGCTGTCCGTCCGCCGTTCCCCACACGTGGCAGCCCTGCACGAAGTGGACGATCGTGAGGCGGAGGGTCGGAGAGGCGACCGCGGCCGGCACGAACGTCGCTCCGGCGGCGAGGACGACCAAGAGCGCAAGCCTCTTCACCCCGGCATCGTAGGCTGCATCCGTGCCCGAGCGCTGGACACGCGCCGTCCTCCGCTTCCGGGCGCCGATCCTCGTCTGCTGGCTCGCAGTCGTCGTCGTCGGCGCGATCGGCGCCACGCGGCTGACGATGCTGCTCTCGACGTCGTTCACGGTGCCCGGGACCGACTCGGAGCGGGCGCGCACGATCCTCGCCCGCGACTTCGCCGAGCGCACCGACGGCGTCTTCACCGTCGTCTTCCCGACCCAGGCGAACCGGCAGCGCCTGCAGCAGCGGCTCGAGGCCGCCGCGCGCGCCGTCCCGACCGGCCACGTTGCGAGCCTCCAGTCGAGCGGCGGCGTCACGTGGGGCGACGTCGACACGACGCTCGACCTCCAGCACGCGAAGACGTACACGGACGCGATCCGGCACGCGGTCGCCGGCACGCCGCGCGCGTACGTCACCGGACAGCCGGCGATCCAGCACGACCTCGACCCGATCCTCTCCAGCGACCTCCGCCGCGGCGAGACGATCGCGCTTCCCGTCGCGCTCGCGGTGCTCCTCGCCGTGCTCGGCCTCTCCCTCGCGGTGCTCGTGCCGTTCGCGTTCGCCGCCGCGACGGTGTTCGCGACGCTCGCCGTCGTGTACGGGCTCGCGCACGAGATCCTCATGGTCAGCTATGTCACGAACCTCGTCGCGCTCATCGGCCTCGGGCTCGCCGTCGACTACTCCCTCCTCGTCGTCTTCCGCTTCCGGGAGGAGCTCGCGCGGACCGACTCGGTCGACGACGCCGTCGTGCGGACGATGGCGACCGCAGGACGCGCGGCGCTGTTCTCGGGCGCCAGCGTCGCCGTCGGCCTGTCGCTGCTCGTCGTCATGCCCGTGCCGTTCATCCGCTCGCTCGGCATCGGCGGCCTGCTCGTGCCGCTCGCGGCCGCAGCCGCCACGCTGACGCTTCAGCCGGTGCTGCTCTCGCTGCTCGGCCGCGCCGGCGCCCGGCGCGCACCCGTCGCGCAGCTCCTGCGCTCGCGCCTCGGCATACGGCTCCCCGTGCTTCCCGGCACCGTCGACGTCGAGAGCGGCTTCTGGGCGCGGCTCGCGCGCACGATCATGCGCCGCCCGCGCGTCGTGCTCGCGGGAGCCGCCACGCTCCTCGTCGCGGCCGCGATCCCCGCCGCGTTCCTCCACGTCACGCCCGGCTCCCTCGCCGCGCTGCCGCAGTCGCCCGAGTCCGTGCGCGGCCTCGCCGTGCTGCGCGGCGCCGTCGGCGCCGGGGCGATCTCACCGACGGAGATCGTCGCCGACACGGGCCGCGCCGGCGGCGCACGGACGCCGCCCATGAACGCTGCCGTCCTCCGGCTCGCGCACGCGCTCACGCACGACCCCGAGGTGTTCCTCGTCGCGATCGGCCGCGCGCAGCCGTTCGTCGACGCGGGCGGCCGCGACGTCCGCATCGTCGTCACCGGCAGGCACGAATACGGCGACTCCGCCGAGCAGTCGCTCGTCCACCGGCTGCGCGACACGCTCGTCCCCGGCGCGCGCTTCCCCGCCGGGACGCACGTGTACGTCGGCGGCGGACCGGCGCAGGGCGTCGACTACCTCGCGCGCTCGTACGGGCTCTTCCCGTGGCTCGTGCTCGGCGTGCTCGCGCTCACGTACCTCATCCTCCTGCGCGGCTTCCGCTCGGTCGTGCTGCCGCTGAAGGCGGTCGTGCTCAACCTCCTCTCGGTCGCGGCGGTGTACGGCCTCCTCGTCATCATCTTCCGCTGGGGCGTCGGCGCCGACCTACTCGGCCTCTACCGCGTCCACGCGGTCGAGGGATGGATCCCGATCTTCCTGTTCGCGATGCTGTTCGGGCTGTCGATGGACTACGAGGTCTTCCTCGTCACGCGCATGCGCGAGTCGTGGGACCACGTGCCCGACAACGCACGTGCCGTCGCGCACGGGCTCGAGCGCACCGGCCGCGTCGTCACCGCCGCCGCGATCATCATGGTCGCGGCGTTCTCGGGCTTCGTCGCCGGCCGCGTCGCCGGCCTGCAGGAGTTCGGCGCCGGCCTCGCGCTCGCCGTGTTCCTCGACGCGACGATCGTGCGCGCGCTGCTCGTCCCGTCCCTCATGGCCATCTTCGGCCGCTGGAACTGGTGGCTGCCGTTTCGGGGGAGGAGCGCGTGAGCGCCCCTCCCCCGTGTGTTGTCCTCGCTACTTGACGACGGTGATGGCGAGCCGGATCGCGGGCAGCTGGTAGCCCAGTGCGAGTCCGGGAGCGTCCTGCGCATACGTCAGGACGGGAACCATCCCGTACGGAGTGTTCGGATACGACGGCTGCTGCGTGTAGAGCAGCGGGTACATGTCGATGAGGTGCGTACCCGGGCCGCCGGTGGCGACGAGATTCATCACCGTGTCGCCGTTGCTGTTGAATCCGCAGCCGTAGCCGACGTAGCTGTTGTCGTAGTCGACTGCGATCGTGTTGTCGAGCTGCGTCCAGCCGAGCCCCTTGAGGTGCACCGTGAACCGCTGCCCCTCCTTGAGAGTGAACGACGACACACCGTTGCCGTCGATGCTCCGCTTGACGTAGTACGGAACCTGCGTCATCACCTTGCCGCCCTGGAGCAGCTGCACGACGTGCCAGCCGCCGAGGCCGTCCGGAACGGTGATGGAGCGGGACAGCGTGCCGTCGGCGTTCGCGGTGGCGTTGCCGAGCGGGACGGAGATGAAGCTCCAGCACGTGCCGGTGCAGTTGACGCGGTTGCCGACGACCGTCGACCACTCGAGGTCGACGGGGACGTTCGGCGTGAGGCCCTTGGCCGCGACGGCGACCTTCGAGTTCACGACGCCCGAGGCCGATGCGAGCTGCGCGCTCGCCGACGTCGACGCCGCGAGACCCGTCTGCTGCAGGGTCGTCTTCGCGTCGAGCGTCGGGACGACGGCCGCCGGCCAGTCGATCTGCGCCTTCGGCCGGCCGTTGTCCTTCGTGACCGTGAACGCGAACTTCGAGCCGGTCCCCCACGGGATCGGCGACTGCTGGATGTTCAGGTACTTGAAGCTGATCGCGTCGGCGACCTCGATCGTGTGCCTGCCGATCGGGCCGGTGGCGCGGATGTGCGCGACGGCCACGCCGCGCGTCCAGTTCGCCATCATCGCTCCGACGTAGTGGTTGTCGTAGAGGAGCGATGCGCCGCCCTCGTAGAGCGACGCGCCGAGACCGTTGTACGTGACCGTGAGCATCGTTCCGATCGGGCCGCTCTTCGGGCTCAGCGTTGCGGTGCGAGCGACGAGGAAGCCACCGTGTGCGAGCTGCACGCCGTTGGCGACGGCATAGATGTCGTGGATCCCGCCGAAGTCGCGGGGCGCGGTGAGCGCCACCGCGAGCTTGCCCTGGGCGTCCGTCTGGCCCTGCCCGAGGACGACGTTGAGCTTCGTCGCGGAACGGCCGAGGTAGTCGACGCTGTCGGGACGCGCGTCGACGACCCACGTCACGTTGGCGGTACCCCAGACGATCGCCACCGACGTGTTCGCGGGGAGGCCGCTGCCGGTGACGGTGAACTTCGTCCCGGCCGGAGCGACGTCCGGCGAGACGGCGAGCGTGGTCATGTTGGCGGCCGGAGTCGCGGCGGGCGCGATCGGGCCGGGGAGGCCCGGCAGCCCTGCGAATGCAGGGATGACGAGCGGCGTCGGCGCGGCCGTCGCGAGCGCCGGCAGGAGCATTGCTCCCGCCAGCGCTGCGATTGCCGCAACCAGCTTCGGATAGGTCTTCATGGCTGCGACTCCTTCGCCCTTCACCTAGGGGATGACGTTGATCGAGTAGTCGTACGAGGTGGACTTGCCGCCCGCGAGGTTGAAGACGACGTGGATCGTCGTCGCCCCGAGCGGGTAGCTCGCAGGGATGACCCACGCGTTCGCCCAGAAGTAGAGCGGGCCGTGTGCGCCGTAGTTCAGCGCGATGTCGGGCTGGCCTGCGATCGAGAAGTGCGCGCTGTCGACGTTGTCGTTCGACAGGACGTCGTTCGTGGCCAGATCGGCGCCCCACGCGCGGACGACGACCTGCTCGCCGCGCTTGAAGACGTTCGCCAGCGAGCAGCCGACGGGACGCTTGGCGATCCCCACCGGCCCGCTGCCGTTGACGGTGTCGACGTAGAGCGACGCGTTGAGGACGCTCGAGCCCGCACCGCCATCTCCCGTCGGCGCACCCGGCGTGTACGTCGCCGGAGGCGTCGCGGAGACGTTCAGCGCCGCGGTCGCGGAGGGCATCTGCTGGAACTGCCCCTTGAAGACCTTGCCGCTGTCCGAGACCTTGATGAGGATCCTGAACGGGACGCTGCCCGGCGTGTAGCCGGCAGGGATGTTCCACACGCCCGTCCACGGCAGCCCGGTCGAAGCGCCCGGCGCGGTCGCGCCGTACTTCAGCTTGACGTTCGGCTGCCCGGGGATCGTGACGTAGAAGTACTTCACGAGCTTCGGGTCGACGACCTTGTGCGACTTCGGGTCGACCGCGTATGCGCGGAACACGACGGATGAGCCCGGCGCGAACCAGCTCGACAGCGAGCCGTCGGCGGTCACCGTCTGCGCGGCGACGAAGACCTGCTTCACGGTCGCCGACGGATACGGGACGGGGGTGACGGCGACTGCCGACGTCGTCACGACCGCAGCTGCGGACAGGACGGCGAGGATGAGGATCTTCTTCATCGTTCCTCCGTTACTTGGTGAGGGTTCCGGTGACCTTGAGCTGGAAGCTGCCGTCGTCACGGCTGTACGCGCCGGTCGCCCGGAGCGTCCCCTTCGCCTTGGCGAGCTTCCCGGTCGCGCTCGTGACTGCGAGGTAGACCTTCACGGTGAAGTTGTGGCCGCCCTCGTCACCGCAGCCGGTCGCGCCGGGATTCGCCTTGAAGGCGATCGTCCCGCCGGGGCCGGTGATGGTGCCGGTGCCGGTGAACGGCACGCAGGGCTGCTGGGTGCTGTCGCCCGTGCCGGAGGCGTTGATCGCGCCGGCGCCGACGAGCGTGCCGGTGCCGGTGCCCTTCGCGGTGATCGTGACCGCGCCGGCGTCGACGAGCGTCGTGGCGGTGCCGGTGTACGTGCCGGTGAAGGCGATCTTGACCGGCTTCTTCGGCGCCTTCTTCGCCGCAAAGGCGGAGGCGGTGACCGTCGTCGCAAGCATCACGGCCACGACGACAAGGATCAGGTAAGTGAGCTTGCGCACAATCGTTCCTTTCGGTTGCGACTACCTCTCCGCATTGGCCCCCGACTCCCGCAAGGGAAGGGCCGGTGCGGTATGGACGCATGCTCGGCGGAGGGAGCCCCCGCTCCATCAGGGCGGGCGCGGCAATCCCTTACGGGGAACTACGAGAGGCGCGTAGGGGGAAGCCCTAAAGCTTTTCGAGCGGGGCGTACTCGAGCATGAGCCGCCGCTCCGAGCCGTCGGAGGCGAACCGGACGACCGCGACCCCGCCGGCTTCGAGCCGGAGGACGACGCCCTCGCCGAGCGTGCCGTGGCGTACGGAGTCCCCCGCCGAGAGCGACGGGACGTTCTCCCGGGGCTGGGCGGCGGCCTGGCGCGGCGAGCCGTAGTTGGACCACGACGCCGGCCGGAGGCGGTCCCGCTCGACGTGCTGCTCCGGGAGCTCGTCGAGGAACCGCGAGGGCAGGTTGTACGAGCGGCCGCCGTAGAGCATCCGCGACGACGTGTGGAGGAGCGTGAGGCGCTCCATCGCCCGCGTCATGCCGACGTAGCAGAGCCGGCGCTCCTCCTCGACGCCGTGCTCCTCGATCGAGCGCGAGTGCGGGAAGATCCCCTCCTCGAGACCGAGGAGGTAGACGGCGCGGAACTCGAGGCCCTTCGCGTTGTGCAGCGTCATGAGCGTGACGAGCGAGCCCTCGCCGCGGATCGCGTCCTGGTCGGAGTAGAGCGATACCTCCTGGAGGAACGACGAGAGGTTCGGCTCGGTGTTCTGCTCCTGCCACTCGCGCGCGAGCGAGACGAGCTCCTGGAGGTTCTCGATGCGTCCCTGCGCCTCGATCGTCCGCTCGGCCTCGAGCGAGGTGAGGAACCCGGACTGCTCGAGCACGCGCTCGATCAGCTCCGGCACCTCGAGCTCGAGCGCGCCCGACATGCAGGACTGGATCATCGTGCGGAACGCGCGCACCGCCTTCTGCGGCGCGGCGCCGACGCCGGCGTCCTCGGCGAACTCCGTCGCCTCCCACAGCGAGATCCCCTGCGCGTCCGCATACGCCTGGAGGCGCGCGAGCGTCGAGTCGCCGATCCCGCGCCGCGGCCGATTCGCGATGCGCACGAGCGACACGGCGTCGTACGGATTGTCGATCACCTGGAGGTACGCGATGAGGTCCTTCACCTCGGCGCGCTCGTAGAAGCGCGGGCCGCCGATCACCTGGTACGCGACGCCCTGGCGGACGAGCACGTCCTCGAGCACGCGGCTCTGCGCATTCGTCCGGTAGAAGACGGCGATCTCGCGGCCTGAGTAGCCCTCCTCGACGAGCAGTCGCGATCTCCGCGGCGACGTAGCGCGCCTCCGCGTGCTCGTCCTCGACCTCGACGACACGCACCGGATCCCCCTCTCCGAGGTCGGACCAGAGGTTCTTCTCCTTGCGCTCCCGGTTGTGGCTGATGACACCGTTCGCCGCCTGGAGGATCGCGTTCGTCGAGCGGTAGTTCTGCTCGAGCGCGATCGAGCGCGCGCCGGGGAAGTCGCGCTCGAACTCGAGCACGTTGCGGATGTCGGCGCCGCGGAACGCATAGATGGAGTTGTGTGTGACGAGGCCTTCGGCGACGTAGTTGTGCGTACGCTCGACGTCGAGGTCGTAAACGGGGCGATCGAGGAGAACGCGCTCGACCATCTCGACCAGGTCCCATCGTCCAGTTTCATCGACCATGGCCATCCCGGGTCTGACGGAGGCTGCTGGCATGAAGGGCAACGAATTCCGCTCCTTTCCGCCATCGGTGCGACCCTCGGCGAGACGCGCGGTGTAGCGGACAGAGACGTCGAGCGCCTTCGCAATGCGGCAGACAACGTCTTGGAGCTTCTCCATGTCTGCGTACGACGATTCGTACTTCCAACCTTCGGACCCCCTGTATGCAGGTCGCAGTGGAAGCCCGAGCTCCTCGAGCGCCCGCCGACCGTCCTCGTCGTAGCCGAACAACGAGACTCGATGCTGTGGGCCGGCGACGCGACGATCGGCGCACAGCGTCACGGTGAGCCTTCGCCGGAGACGCGCGCCGCTTGTGGTGGTTGCAGCGCTGAAATGCGGATGCGAGAGACTCAGCCCCTCGTCCTCGAGCAGCCCAATCGCGCCCGCTTCTGAGTCGAGCTCTGCGAAGACACGATCGATGAGTCGCTGATCTGCGACCAGGCTTCTCCCTTCCCAACGCTCGTACGGTCTCGCGACGAACGGGATGGTCGGGATCCCGTAGCGCAAGGAGAGCACGGTTTCGGCGGTACGCGCCTCTGCATCACTCGGATACGTGCCGAGAACCCAAGCAGCGTCCGCATGCTCTCCGTTCAGGCGGATCTGCGGCCCGGCAAGCGTCTTCTGCGCGCCGTTTGTGTATGTCCGCGAGGTGCCGATGCGGAATCCGCAACCACGCTTCCACATCAGGTACGTCATGTGGAGCTGCGGCGTGCTTCCGACCTTGAAGCCCGCAAAGTGCATGTGCTCCGGGGTCGAGACGAGCCGCCTCCCCGAGGTCGTCGTGATGGCGATTCCGACGCGCTTTCTCGACGTATGCGTGCGTGTGACCCGGCCTGGACCGAACTGGCCGCTGCCATAGCACGTCAGCACCTCGTCTCCGACCTGAACCTCTTCGATCGGCTTCTTCGTGCCGTCGGCCATCGAGATCATCGAGCCGGCAACGAGACATTGGTCTGGATCCCCCACCGCGAAGACGTTCTTGTGCTTTTCGGCCAGGAGCTGCAGCAACCGGTACTGCGCGTGATTCGTGTCCTGGTACTCGTCGACGAGGACGTACCGGAACGCCTTCTGCCATTTCTCCGCCGCTTCGGGGAACCGCTCGAGGACGTCGACGGCGAGGAAGAGCATGTCGTCGAAGTCGACTGCGTTCGACCCGAAGAGCCGCTGCTGGTACAGCTCGTACACGTCGGCGACGGTCTGGTCGTAGAAGCTCGAGACGCGACTCGCGTACTCGGCCGGCCCGACGAGCTGGTTCTTCGCGTTCGAGATCTGCGAGTGGATGCCGCGCGGCGTGAACCGCTTCGGATCGCGGTCGAGCTCCTCGAGGCAGCGCTTCACGAGCCGGACCTGGTCGGCCTGGTCGTAGATCGTGAAGTTCGTCCGGTAGCCGAGCCGCGGCGCCTCGCGGCGGAGGATCCGCCCGCAGGCGGCGTGGAACGTCATCACCCACGCCGCGCGTGCCGGCGGCCCGACGAGATCCTCGACGCGCTCGCGCATCTCGGCGGCGGCCTTGTTCGTGAAGGTGATCGCGAGGATCTCTGGCGGCTTCGCCCCGACGGCGGCGAGCAGGTGCGCGATCCGGCGCGTCAGGACGCGGGTCTTCCCGGAGCCTGCTCCGGCGATGACGAGGAGCGGCCCTTCAGTCGTGAGGACGGCCTCGCGCTGGGCCGGATTCAGGTCCTCGAGATACGTGTTTTCCGGCTGCGTCGCGGCCACCGGGTCACGATAGCCGCCTCTCCTCTTGATAGAGAACGGCCCATGTCCATGCCAGCCATGCCTCCGAAAGAAGTGCTCGCGGCCTTCGGCACCACCGGCGAGCCGCTGCTCCTCCCGGGCGGCACAGGCCGCACCTGGCGGGCCGGAGACCTCGTGCTGAAACCACTCGATCGTGCACCGGCGGAGATCGAATGGCAGGCCGACGTGCTCTCCGCTGTAGGACCCGCAGTGCGCGTGGCACCGCCGGTGCCACGGATCGTGGAGGGCTGGACGGCGTGGAGGTACGTCGAGGGCGCGCACGAGCCCGGCCGCTGGCTCGACATCATCGCCGCAGGCGAGCGTCTCCACGACGCTCTCGCCTCGGTCCCGCGTCCTGCGGAGATCGTCGACGCCGGCGTCGAGCCGTGGGCGACTGGGGACCGCGTCGCCTGGGAGGGAGAGCTCTTTCCCGGCCTCGACGACGTCGTGGGCGCGCTGCGCCCGGTCTCGGACGAGAGCACGCTGATCCACGGGGACCTCACGGGCAACGTCCTCTTCCACGACGTGCTGCCACCCGCGGTCATCGACTTCACGCCGTACTGGCGTCCGCGCGCGTTCGCCGCTGCGGTCGTCGTCGCCGATGCGCTCGTCTGGGAAGGAGCGCCGCCCGAGCTCGCGGACGTCGTGGACCCGCAGTACCTCCTGCGCGCGCTGATCTACCGCGGCGTGACGAGCATCGTCGCCGGAACCGAGTGGCGCTCCACCATCGAGCTCGCTCGTACAATCGCGGCACGATGAGGCTCGCGCTCATGATCGAGGGCCAGGAAGGCGTCACCTGGCAGCACTGGTGCGCCCTCGCCGACGCGTGCGAGGAGCACGGCGTCGACACCCTCTTCCGCTCCGACCACTACATCTCGCAGATCGACGAGGACGGGAACGTCGCCCACGACGCGTGGACGACGATCGCGGCGCTCGCGGCGCGGACGACGACGCTGCGCCTCGGGACGCTCGTCTCGCCGGCGACGTTCCGCGCGCCCGCGCTGCTCGCGAACGCGGCGGCGACGGCGGATCACGTCTCCGGCGGGCGCATCGAGCTCGGGCTCGGCGCGGGCTGGATGGAGCGCGAGCACCGGGCGTTCGGCTTCCCGTTCCCCGAGACCGCCGTTCGCATGGAGATGTTCGCCGAGCAGCTCGAGGTCGTGCACCGCCTCTGGACGGACGAGCATGTGTACTTCCACGGCCGCCACTACTCGCTCATCAACGCACCCGGCCTGCCGAAGCCGGTGCAGGAGCCGCACCCGCCGCTCATCGTCGGCGGCAGCGGTACGCGCGGCACCGCCGACCCCGCCGCGCGCTTCGCCGACGAGTACAACACGCCGTTCGCGTCACCGGACGAGCTCGCGGCCGTCCGGACGCGCGTCGCGAACGCGTGTGAGCGGAGCGGCCGCGACCCGGCGACGATGCGCTTCTCCGTCATGACCGGCTGCGTCATCGGGTCGACGCGCGCCGAAGCGCTCGAGCGCGCGCGGCAGCTCTACGAGCGCCGGCCACGCGACACGAGCTTCGACGACTGGGTCGACGCGTTCGCGCATCGCTCCATCGTCGGTTCCGTCGACGAGGTCGCAGCCCGCCTGCGCGAATACGCCGGGGCGGGCTGCGACCGCGTGATGCTCCAGCACCTGCTCCACACGGACCTCGAGCCCGTGCGCCTCATCGGCCGGGAGCTTGCGCCGCTCCTCAGTGCTTCGGCTTAGCCTCGACCTTCACGAGAGCGCCGAGCGCGCACCGGATCTCGACCCGGTCGCCGACGTGGATCGCCGCCACCTTCGCAGCGAGCGACGCAGGAACGGTGCACGTCAGCCCGGCGACCGTGATCGACGTCGACGAGACTGCGGACACGGCCCCTTCGGCGCTGCTCGAGTCACGCTGCGACGGCGCGGGCTTGCAGCCGCCGGCGGTGAGCTCGACAGCAGAGCCGCCGCTCGTGCCGCCGCCGAGCTTGCCGCTCGTGAACCCGCCGGTCGTCGTGAACCCGGCGGAGACGTTGCCGAGCAGCTGGACGTGCGGGGTCGCGCCGTGGCCGGAAGCCGTGCCGGCGATGGCTCCGTGGTCGTAGACGGCGGTGAAGTGCGCCTCGGTCTTGCCGACCCGCAGCGTGCCGTTGACGACGCCGATGTCGTCGGTCGTGTCGATCGTGCTCTGCGCGGCGATCGTCACCGGCCCGGCGAGATCCGGACTGCCGGCGGCCGTGCCGGTGTACGTCGCCTGCGTCGAGGCGATCGTCTTCCCGGTGGACGTCGTGCACGTGCGCGTGTTGCTGCTGCCGGCGGCCGGCGCAGCCGAGAACGTCGCGTTCACGGCGGCGACGCTCTGCGCGCCGTCGATGCCGTGCGCGACGGCGATGCCTGCACTCACCAGGGCGGCGAGCGCTGCGGTGAGGATCGTGAGCTTCTTCATCGGGAGTCCTCCCAGCTGGGGATGTCACTTGAAGAGGATCCCGTGCGCACACGCCTCTTGCGCAGCGCCGCGTAAGGCTTGGGTAAAGCGCTACGGAAGCTTCTCGGTCGCGCGGCCCTCGACGATGTCGTCGAGGCCCGGCATCCCCCAGTCCTCCGGGCGCAGCCAGCCGCCCTTCCGGCGTGGGAGGAACACGGCCGCGAGGGCGTTCTTCACGAAGCCGGCGAGGACGATGGCGATGATGGCCGACGCCCACTCGACGAGGCCGATCTCCGTGAAGAGGATGGCGAGGCCCGTCGCCGCCGCCGGCCACAGAAGCTCGTAGACCGCATCGGCGAAGCGGCCCCGGAGGAGGCGGCGAAGCGCGCGCCCCGTCCCGGAGGCGACGAGGAACGCGAGCAGGCCGACCCAGAAGGAGCCGCTGCGGTCGCCCGCGAGGACGCCTGCCGCGATCGCGATGCCGAACAGGAGCGGCCGGAGCAGGCCGCCGAGCAGCCACGGGCGGAACGCGAAGGAGCGCTCGCTCACGTCCATAGCCTGCCGGTCGCGGAGGACGTCATGCCCGATCATCAGGATTCTCTCCATGCGCGAGGGAACGACGAGGCTCGAGACGTTCAGCGACGGCGTGTTCGCGATCGCGGCGACGCTGCTCGTCCTCGAGTTCTCCCTCGGCCCCGCCCGGGACGTCGGTCACCAGCTCCTCCACATCTGGCCGTCGTATCTCGCCTACGTGACGAGCTTCGTCACGATCGGGATCATCTGGATGAACCACCACCACACGGTGTCGCTCATGGGGCACGTCGACCGGACGATGCTCTTCATCAACAACCTCCTGCTGCTCGTCGTCGCCTTCCTGCCGTTCCCGACGAAGCTCGTCGCCGACTACCTCCGCCACAGCGGCGAGCAGGCGGCGACGCTCGCCTATGCGGCGACGTTCGTCGTGATGGCGCTCATGCACCAGGTGTGGTGGCAGTACGCGCGCCGCGGCCGGCGGCTGATCGCCGAGACCGTCCCCGACGCCGCCCTGCGCGCCGTCGACCGCGCGTACGCGCCGGGCGTCGCGATGTACGGCGCCGTGTTCGTGCTCGCCTTCTTCAGCCCGCTCGCCGCCGTCGCGCTGACGTTCGCGATCGCCGCGTTCTATCTACCGTCGGCTGCGCTCTTCGATCGCTGAGGCGAGCCAGGCCGAGGCGGCGGCGAGCGCGTCCGCGTCGCTCGACTTCACGACCACCTCGACGCGCGGCCCGTCCGGCAGGAACGTCGGGTACGAGCCGATGAGCACGCCCGGCCAGCGCTCACCCGCCTCGGCGAGCGCGGACGCGATCGTGCTCTCGCGCGTCTCGTACGTACGCCGCCACACGCCGATCGGCGCGCCGCGGCGGAACTCCTCCGCGACCGCGTCGAACATCGCCTCCATCTCGGCCGGCAGCCCCGGCATGACGTAGACGTTCTCGATCGCGAACCCCGGCGCGCCGCCGAGCGGGTTCACGAGCGGCCTGCTCCCGGCGGGTAGCCGCGCCCACGCCGCCGCGTACTCGGGGTCGCGCGTGAAGCGCGCACGCAGATCGGCGGCGAGCTCGGGCTGCTCCACCTGCGCGACGCCGAACGCATGCGCGATCGCCTCGCGCGTCAGGTCGTCGGGCGTGCCGCCGAGGCCGCCGGTGACGAGGAGGAAGTCGACGCGCGGCGCCTCCACGCGCACGAAGTCCGCGATCGTGTCGATCTCGTCGGGGAGCGCGGCCATGAGCCGCACGGCGACGCCGAGCGGCCCGAGCCGGTGCGCGAGCCACGTGCCGTTCGTGTTCGGCACGTCGCCCGAGACGAGCTCGTTCCCGATCGTCAGGATCGCCGCGGTCGCCATCGCACGGCGAGCCTACCCGCGGCGTGGCACCACGAAGACGTTCCCGTCGTCGTGGATGACGCTCACGTTCGCGCCGTAGTGCGCGGCGAGCGTCTCCGGCGACAGGACGTCGTGCGGCGCGCCTTCGGCGACGACCGCGCCGCGGTCGAGCAGCACGAGCCGGTCGGCGTACTGGCCGGCGAGCGTGAGGTCGTGCATCGTCGACACGACGGTGAGCCCGTCGCCGCGGAGCGAGTCGACGAGCTCCAGCACCTGTTGCTGGCGGCCGAGATCGAGCGACGTCGTCGGCTCGTCGAGGAGCAGGATCGAGGCCTCCTGCGCGAGCGCACGCGCGAGCACGGCACGCTGGAGCTCGCCGCCGGAGAGCGAGCCGAGGCCGCGCTCGGCGAACGGGAGCAGGTCGAGCCGCTCGAGCGCCCGGCCCACGATCTTCCGGTCGCCGCGGCCTTCGACCCCGAGCCGTCCCAGGTGCGGCGTGCGTCCGAGCAGGACGTACTCGGACACGGTCAAGTCCGCCGGCATCACCGGGTTCTGCGGGACGAACGCGATGAGGCGTGCGAGCTCGCGTCGGCCGAACGTCCGCACGTCGCGGCCGTCGACGGAGGCCTCGCCGCCGAACGGCAGCAGCCCGCACAGCGCGCGGAGCACGCTCGTCTTCCCGGCGCCGTTCGGACCGATGAGCATGACCCACTCCTCGGCGCCGACCTCGAGCGAGACCCCGCGCACCGCATCGGCGCCGTCGTAGCGCACGGCGAGGTCGCGGATCTCGATCACCGGATCGACCGCGACGTGCGGAGGACGACGGCGAAGAACGGCGCCCCGAAGAACGCGGTGACGACGCCGATCGGGCAGCTCGGCGGGCGAGACCACCGTTCGCGCGAGCACGTCGGCGAGCACGAGGAAGCCCGCGCCGACGACGAGCGAGAGCGGCACGACCGCCCGGTAGCTCGTCGACACGAGCAGCCGGATCGTGTGCGGGACGATGATCCCGACGAACGCGATCAGCCCGCTCACCGCGACGGCGGCCGCCGTCCCCGCGGTGGCGGCGACGACGAGCAGGAGGCGCAGGCGCGGAACGTTGACGCCGAGGCTCGACGCCTCGTCGTCCCCGACGCTCAACACGTCGAGCATGCGCCGGTGGAGAACGATGGCGAGCGAGCTCAGCGCGATGTACGGCGAGGCGACCGCCACCTGGCCCCACGTCGCCGTCGAGAACCCGCCGAGGAGCCACGAGTAGACGTCGCGCAGCGTGTTCGTGTGCTGCTGCTGCACGAACGTCTGGATGGCGGTGAGGAAGAGCGTCACGGTGAGCCCGGCGAGGACGAACGAGCCGGCGGCGCGCGCAGCGCCGGCGGAGCGTCCGAGCACGTACGCGGCCGCGACGGCGGAGAGCCCGCCCACGAACGCGGCGAGCGGCAGCAGGGCGCCCGTGCGGCCGACGTGCCCGTACGCGATCGCGAGCGTCGCGCCGAGCCCGGAGCCGGCGGCGACCCCGAGGAGGTACGGGTCGGCGAGCGAGTTGCGGAAGACGCCCTGGTACGCGGAGCCTGCGATCGCGAGCATGCCGCCGACGACGGCCGCGAGCACGACGCGCGGCGCACGGATCTGCCAGAGCACTGCCTCTTCGAGGCTCGAGAGCGGCGAGTGCACGTGGAGGAACGGCAGGTGCGAGAGCGCCGACTCGACGATCCCCGTCGCGCCGATGCCGACCGGGCCGACGCCGAGGCCGACGAGCAGCGAGCCCGCGA
Organism: uncultured Actinomycetes bacterium; assembly: GCA_963802685.1. Lineage (GTDB taxonomy): Bacteria > Actinomycetota > Thermoleophilia > Gaiellales > Gaiellaceae > Palsa-739. Next base: position 59,915 of record CAWDJG010000005.1, on the reverse strand, counting down.
GGAACGCACCGGCGAGGAGCCGCCACGGGCGCGAGACGCCTCGCGCCCGGACGGCCTCGGCTCCCCGGATCGAGTCGACCGCCATCAGCTCTTCCGTGCGGCAGCGGCGATCGCGCGCGACGAAATCGACGATGCGCGGTCCCCAGCGAGACGCGACGGAGTCGTTCACGGCGATGACGCGTCCGTGCTTCGCGGCCGAGATCCCGCTCCAACCGGGCCGCGCCGCGACCGTCTTCGCCGATTGGCCGCAGCACAGCGCTGTCGGCGAGGACGACGATGTCGGGGTTCGACGACACGATGTACTCGGCCGAGAGCTGCGGGTATCCGGAGTGGGTCGTGTCCGCCGCATCGGCGATGTTCGCGGAAGCCGAACAGCTTGAAGATCCGGCCGATGAACGTCGACGACGTCGCCGAGTAGTACGTCGGATCGAGCTCGGCGTAGACCGTCAGGTGGCGATTCGACTTCGGGACGCTGCGGAGGATCTTCGTCAGCGACGTCTCCATGCCGTGCACGACGGTGGTCGCCTGCGGCGTATGCCCGGTCGCCTGGCCGATCTGGCGGATCTCGTCGTACGCCTGGGCGACGTTGTCGGCGGCCGGCTCGAGCAGGACGGTGATGCCGAGCTTCTGGAGCGCCCCGACGATGCCGCCGATGTCGTTCGAGACGACGACGAGGTCGGGCTTGTAGCCGGCGATCGCCTCGACGTTCGGCGTGTAGCCGGAGAGCGTCGAGTGCGGCGCATTCTTCGGGTAGTCCGAGTCGTTGTCGACGGCGATCACCTGCGAGCCGGCGCCGACGGCGAAGAGATCCTCGGTGCCGGTCGGGGAGAGCGAGATGACGCGCGTCGGGCGCTTCTGGATGACGACGTCGCCGTTGGCGGCGTGGATCGTGACCGGGAACGCGGCGGCGTGGCGCGCGGCGCCGCCGGAGGCGGCGAGCGCGAGGACGGCCGCAAAGGCGACGACGACGATGAGGGAACGGCGAAGCACGAATCCTCCTTCCGCGAGGGGTTCGGTGTCTGCGCGGCGGGCGACAGGTCTTCTGACTCGGGGCGCCCTCCCCCACCGTCTTCCCGGGCCGAAGCCCAGTGACGTCGTGGTGGGGAAGCGTCTCCCCTTACAGCGGCGGGACCGTCCCGGCCTTGCACCGGAGTTCCCTTACCGCTCGCCGGTTTGTGGAGCGCGACTCTAGCATGGCGGTCGGTGATGACCTCCGTCGCGCTCGATCTCGACGCCGTGCTCGCGGACACGCGGCCGTTGTGGGACGACTGGCTCGAGGACGCGGCGCGGCGCGCGCGGGTCGAGCTCGACGTCCCGGACGACCGGGAGGCGGCCGCCGCCGCTCTCGACGAGCGCCTCGGCGACTGGCGGCCGCTGCTCGAGCGCTTCGCCGCCGACCGCGGTCCGCTCCACTTCCGGCCCCGTGCCGAGACGAGTGCCTCGCTGCGGCGCCTCGACGGCGCCGGCGTGCGGATCGGCGTCTTCACGGACGCTCCGCGCGAGCTCGCGGACGATCGCCCTCGCGCACGTGGGCGCGGCGCGGCGCGTCGCCGTCGTCGGGACGCTCGACGAGGTGCTGCGCGAGCTCGGCGACGGCGCCGTCGTCGTCCGGACGCGCGACGAGCTCGCGAATCTAGAATTCGACGCGCATGGATCGGACTGATCTCTCCGACCGACGCTTCGACGTCCTGCTCGAACGGCTCGACCGGATCGGCGACGAGCTCGCGAAGATGAACAAGCGGCTCGACAACGACGAGAACTTCCTCCGCATCACGCGCGAGCTCGCGACGCTGAACGAGTCGCTGCAGGCATTGGCGTACGCCGCCCTGGGCCAGCAGGCCCCGCAGGTCAGACGGCGCAGAGCCGGCTAGCGCGCGCTCCAGATATCGAGGACGCCGCTCGTCGAGTGGTCGTTCGCGTTCCCCTCGGGGAGCGCGACGCGCCCGTCGACGACGATCGGGCTGTTCCAGTGGCCCGGGCCGCACGGGAGCGTGGCGAGGAGCGCGCCGCTCCCAGGGGCGTAGACGTTCAGGCCGCCGCCGGGCGCGTACACCCAGAGGAGCCCGCCGGCGACGATCGGGCTCGTGCCGCCGGTGCCGTGCTGCCAGGCCTGATGGAGCTGTCCGCCGCTGTAGCGCCATGCGGCGGTGCCGCCGTTGTCGGCGGCGAACAGGTACGTGGACGAGCCCCGCTTCCACACCGCCGGCGCAGTGAAGAGATCCGTCCCCGACGGCGTCGAGACGACCTGCAGCTCGCCGCCCTGTGCGGCGAGGCGCCGCGCATCCGCGCGACCGAGAGCAGCCGGATCTTCCCGTCCTTGCCGCCCTGCGCGAGGTGGCCGGCGTCGAGGACGACGGGCGAGGTGGAGCCGAGATCCGCGTCCGACGTGTTGAGCTGGTCGGTGTTCGTCGGCGTGTAGTTGCCGACGAGCCGCGTCGCGTTCGGGTCGAGAGCGGAGCGTCGCGTCGCCCCAGTTCGTCTTGCCGTCCCACGGCGCGTTGCCGGTGGCGACGAGGAGATCGCCCGTCGTCGGATCGACGACGGCGCCCGAGCGGCCCCAGATGGCCGAGTCGCTCGCAGGACAGCTCGCGGGCACGATGAGCCCGGCGCCGGTCCGAGCAGAGCGAGTTCCACACGTGCAGCAGCCGCCCGCTCGCAGCGTCGATGACCGCGACGTGGCCCTGGTACGGCGGCGCGTCGCCGATGTACCCGCCCGTCGTCGCGATGACGTGGCCGCGGGCGAAGTTCAGCGCCGACGCGATCTTCTCGCGCGAGGGCAGGCGCGTGATCGTCACGCTCCACGCCGCATGGCCGTTCGCGACGGCCAGCTTGTAGATCTGCCCGCCCGGTGACGCCGCGTAGATCCACTTCAGGCTCGGGTCGGCCACCGGCGTCGCGGTCGTGATCTGCGCGGTTCCCGCCCACGACGAGTAACCGGGCGGCGTGAACCTCCACTTGACGGCGCCGGTCGCCGCGTCGATCGCCTCCGTCTTCCCGTAGGTCGTCGTGACGAAGAAGCGCCCGCCGACGTAGATCGCAGACGCGTCGACCGTGCCGTCGAGCGCGACGCGCTTGAGCGTGAGCGACTTGAGGTTCGCCGCCGTGATGCCGGTCGCGTTCGGATTCACGCCGGTCCGCGACGCCGTGTAGTCGAAGGTCGTCCAGTTCTGCGCGGTCGTGGCGCTCTGCGCCGGAACTGCGAGGACTGCGAGCGTGAGGACGAGGGCGGCGGCGATCCGGCGCATGCGACGACGGGAGTACCCGGTCAGCGGCGCAGTAACACCCGGCGGAGCTCGTCCTCCTTGCCGGGCTCGAGGATCGCGAGCACCTGGTCGCCCGCCTCGAGCTGCGTCGACCCGACGGCGATCTCGGCGTGGCCCGCGCGCATGACGGAGATGAGCCGCGCGCCGTCCGGAAGGTCGAGCGCCTCGATGTGCTTCCCGGCCGACGGCGAGTCGCGGTCGATCTGCACCTCGACGATCTCGAGGTTCTCCTGGCGCAGCTCGAGCAGATGGATGAGGTCGTGCTCGGGCACCTCGTGCTCGACGAGCGCCATGATGCTCGACGTCGCGCACACGGTCGGTGCGATGCCGAGCAGGTCGAAATGCGCCTGGTTGCGCGGATCGTTCACGCGCGAGATGACCTTCTCGACGCCGTACTTCTCCTTCGCGATCTGCGCGATGACGAGGTTGTCCTCGTCGTCGCCCGTGAGCGCGAGCACGAGGTCGGGCGGCCGCGCGAGCCCCGCCCGCTCGAGGACGTGCAGCTCCGTCGCGTCGCCGCGCTGGACCTGATGCTCGAACTCCTCCTCGAGACGCTCGAAGCGGTCGCGGCGCTGCTCGATGAGCGTCACCTCATGGCGGAGACGCAGGAGCGAGCGCGCGACGTTCGCGCCGACCTTGCCGCCGCCGGCGACGACGACGTACATCAGCGGCCCGCCTCGACGGGCGGAGCGATCGCGCAGCTCCGGACCGCCTCCATGAGCGTGTCGATCGCGGTCTTCGTCGGGCAGACCATGCGCATTCCGCGCGCCTCGTAGAAGTCGGCGCGCGCCGGGTCGAGAACGCGGACGACGACGCAGCGGATGTCGAACCGCTTCTGGGCGACCTGGCCGATGACGATGTTCGTGTTGTCGCCGTCCGTCGCGGCGACGACCGCATCCGCCTCCTCGATCCCGGCTTCGCGGAGCAGGTCGACGTCCATGCCGTGGCCGACGAGGAACGAGCCGGGCCAGTGCTCGCCGAGGCGGGAGAGTGCGTCTTCGTTCTCGTCGACGACGGTGACGTCCCAACCCTCCCGCTGGAGCTGGAGGGCGATGGAGGAGCCGACGCGGCCGCAGCCGATGACCAGCGCGTTCATGCTTGAGGCAGCGTAGCGCCAGAGGGTTCTTCGAGCACTCCCTGCGGGAACGCGACGATGAGGACTTCCACAGGCGAGCGCCGGAGGACGTAGTCGACCGTCGGAGAGAAGAAGCGCGACTGGCGGCGCCAGCGCGGCGACGAACCGAGCACGATGAGGTCGACGCCGCTCTCCCCGGCGGCCTGGACGATGGCCTCCCCGATCGAGCGGGCACGGACCGTCTTCCCCACCACCTCGACGTCGTTGTCCGCCCCGAGCGCCGCCGCCTCCGCGAGCGAGGCTGCGGCCCTCTCCTCGGCCTCGTACATCGGGGCGTCGAGCGGGAGCTCGAGCGGCACGCGGATGACATAGAGCGCCTCGACGGAAGCGCCGCGCTCCTGGGCGAGCTTGACCGCCGTCGCCACCATCTCCTCGCCGATCTCCCCGAGCTTCATCGGCACGAGGATCCTCGAGAACTCCGCCTGCGGCAGGAGCTGCTCGTCGGTCGGCCGCACCTGCTCGAGAAGGCCCGCGCCCTGCGTGCGGCGGACGAGGAGATAGACGACGATGCCGCCGACGAGCCAGGCGGAGCCGCCGTACCGCGCACCGTTGTGCGTGATCATCGCGGCGACGAAGACGGCGGCCGTCGCGAGCGCCCCCACGACCGCGGGAATGGGAATGACCGCGCCGCCGATCCTGAGGCCGAGCGGCACGCGGAACGGCCGGCGCAGGTGGGGCTGCGTCGTGCGCAGCCGGATGACGGCGAGCTGCGCGGCAGTGAACGCGAGCAGCACGCCGAAGCTGAACAGGCCGGCGAGGAACGTCACCTCGTGCTTCATGAACGACGTCCCGATGAGCAACGCGAGCGAGATGCCCGTGACGGCGATCACCGAGGCGGGCGCCACGAGCGTCCGCCGGTGCAGGCGTCCGAAGGTGCGCGGCAGCTGCCCGTGCTCCCCGAGCGAGTACGCGAGCCGGCCGAAGCCCGAGACCGACGTCGTCGCCGCTGCGAGGAGCACGAGCGCGCCGGTGAGGCCGACGTAGACGCGCAGGATGCTCCCGAACCAGTGCGGGACGTGCGGCTGGAGGGCAGAGACGACGCCCATCAACGGCGAGCGCAGCCAGTTGCGTGCCGAGCTCCGTCGTGCCGTGCGTCGCCGGGAACGCCGAGAGCGCCACGAGCGCGATCAGCACGTACACGACGACGACGCAGCCGATCGCGCTGAACAGGCTCCGCGGCAGGTCGCGCCCGGGCCGGCGCACTTCCTCGGCGTAGTTCGCGACCGTCTCGAGGCCGGTGTACGCGAGCATCGCGAGCGGCAGCGCGAACGCGATCTGATGCCACGACGGCGACGTCCCGAGCGACGTGCCGTGCGAGAGCGCGCTGCCGGAGAACAGCAGCGCGAAGCCGAGGACGACGAGGAGGATCTGCGTGACGAGATCGAGCAGCGGAACGGCGATGCCGAAGCTGTAGAGCCGCGTGCGGCGCGCGAGCCTCGAGAGCGCGATGAAGCAGATGACGACGCAGCCGACGATCACGTCCCCCGGATGACGCGCGATCGAGTGGATCCCGAGCGCGATGCCGAGGTAGTGCGGGAAGAAGAGCGCGGAGAGCGCGATGACGATGAGGTAGTCGAGGAAGAGGACCCAGCCGGTGACGAAGCCGGCGAAGTCGTTGAACGCGACCCGCACGAAGGTGGCGGCGCCGCCGGTCTCGCGGATCGCGGCCGTGCCCTCGGCATACGACAGCGCGACGACGAGGAAGAGCACCCCGACCACGCCGAGCACAGCGGGGGTGAGCCCGAGGGCGTGGAGCGCGATGATGCCGAGGGCGAAGTAGATCGAGGAGGCGATCTCGCCGTACGCCACCGACGCGAGGGCCGGCGCGTCGAGCGCCCGTTGCAGGTGGGGAAGCTTGCGGGCCACGCCCGCCGGAGCCTAGCGCCGCCGCAGGAGGTAGATACGCCCGACGCCGAGCGCGACGAAGAGGACACCGAGCACGATCGCCGATCCCGCCGCCGTCCGCGAGCGTGCGGACGACGATGCGCGATGCCGAGCCCGATCGCGAGGAGGCCGAAGACGATCGTCGAGCGCCGGTACACGGACCTCATGCCGCCACGCTCCCGGTGGCGACCATCACGCGGCACGGAGCGTGCTTGAGCACGAAGTCGACGGTGTCGCCGAAGATCCGCTTCGTGCCGGCCGCGACCCGCATGCGCCGCGGGCCGCCCATGACGATGATCTCGGAGCCGCGGCGGGTCGCCTCGTCGACGATCGGCGCGGCCGGCGTTCCGGGCGCGCACGATGCCTGGGGATCACCTTGACGCCGTACGACTCGCCGATCGCGCGCGCCTCGTCGAGCTGCCCGTTCGCCTCCTCGACCTGCTCGGGCAGCACGGCGTCGATCGGCAGCTCGAGCGGCACCTCGATGACGCGACATGGCGATGATGCGTCGCACGCCGCTCCGCCGCGAGGCGGCACGCGACGTCCATCGCCTCGTCCGACGGCGTAGCCCGGCGCGACCGGTACGAGGATGCGCCTGTACTCGAGCGCCTGCGCGGGGCCGATCACGACCGGCGCGCGCACCGTCTCGGTCAGCGACAGACCGAGCGCGTCGCCGGTAGACGACGTAGACGGCGAAGCCGAACACGAGCCAGCCGAGCCCGGCGTACCGCGTGCTCGGATACTGGATGACGACGTCGAGCCACGAGAGCGTCGTGCCGGCGCCGCCGATGAGCGCGAACAGCGGCCAGTCGACGCCGCGCCAGTTGAAGTTCGGGCGCGCGCGGAACGCAAGCTCCTCGTTCGGACGCTTCCGCCGCAGCTGGATGACGGCCGCGTGCGCGACCGTGAACGAGAGCATCGCGCCGAACGAGTACATCGTGCTCGAGGAAGTTCGTCTTGCCGGGCAGGAGCACGAGGATCGAGAGGATGCCCGCGAAGACGATCGAGCGAGAGCCACGGCGTCTTGAACTTCGGGTGCAGCCGGCGGAACATCGCGGGAAGCTGCCGGTATCCCGCCATCGCATACGTGATCCGCGACGCACCGATCACTCCCGCGTTCGTCGCGATGAAGAGGATCGTCGCCGCGAGGAGGCCCACGTAGACCTTCAGCACGGACAGCACCGACCCGTGGATGCCGAGATGCTCGACGAGACCGAGCACCGGGTCGTTCGCGAAGCCGCCCTTGTCGGGGCCGAGGCCGAGCACCGTCTGGTAGTGGCCGTGCACGAGACGCACCGGCATCGCCGAGAGGGCGATCATCGGCAGCGTGAAGTAGATGGCGAACACCGCGATCGGCGACCATCGAGATCGACCGCGGGATGCTGCGCACCGGGTCGCGTGCCTCCTCCGAGAGATTCGAGACGGTCTCGATCCCCGTGTACGCGATCATCCCGATCGGGATCGCGAGCAGGAAGTTCGGCCAGGTCGGCGCGGCGCCGAAGTGGACGTTCGCCGTCAGCCGGTGCGGGCTGAAGACGAGGAAGAAGCCGAGGAGCACGAGCAAGACCTGCGTTGCGAAGTCGACGGCGGCGAGCGCGACGTTGATCCGCGCCGACTCCTGGATGCCGACGATGTTCAGCGCGACGAGGACGACGATGACGACGGCCCCGCCGATGATGTCCCACGGGTTCGAGCGCAGCGGCTCCCAGAAGATCGACAGGTAGTGCGGCACGAAGAACGCCGAGATGGCGATCGTGATGACGTAGTTGAGCATCTGCGCCCAGGCCGCGCCGAACGAGACCAGCTCGTTGAACGCATGCCGGGCGAAGCTCGACGAGCCACCCGCCTCCGGATAGCGCACCGTTCCCTCGGCATACGTGGCGGCCGTCGCCGCGAAGAAGATCCCCGCGATGACGAAGACGAGCGGCGTCAGCCCGAGGGCGAATGCTGCTGTGACGCCTAGGGCGTAGTAGATCGACGAGCCGACGTTGCCGTAGGCCGTCGCGAAGAGCGCGTTCGCGCCGAGGACGCGCTCGAGGTCCTGCTGGCGACGCCGCCTTGCCACAGGGGGACTCTAGTGCGGCCGGCGAACGGCCCCGTAGCGATCATCACCCGGCACGGCGCCTCGCGCAGGATCGCCTGCACGTCCGGCGGGAACGCTCGGCGGAAGCCGCGGCGCGACTCGACGGGCGCGCCGACGACGAGGAGCTCGGCGCGGTGATCGTGCGCGACCTCGGCGAGGTCGCGGCCGAGAGCGCGCTCGCGCGTGCGGACGATGCGCCGGCGAACACCGACGCCGTACGAGTCGGCGATGGCGGCCGCGCGGTCGAGGGCCGCCCGGAGCCGCGCGACCTCTTGCTCGAAGTGCGCGTCGAGCGGCAGCTCCTGCGCGACGACGAGCGGCGCGACGAGGACGACGTGCGCGCCGCGGTCGGCCGCGAGCCGGCACGCGAGGTCGATCGCGTGGTCGGTCTCGGCACGCCCGAGGAGCGGGACGACGACGCTCCGGTAGCGGATCGCCGCGGTCCTCCGTGCGAGGCGGCGCGCCCGTCTGTGCGCGCGGCGGAGATCGGGCCGCTTCATCGCATGACCTGGTACGGAACGCTGGCGAGGATCACGTCCGGCTCGAAGAGGAGGAGCCGCTTGATGTAGAGCGCGCGCTGGTTGTGGAGGAGCCGGCGCCAGCCCCGCGTGATGAGCTCCGGCATGATCACGAGGACCGTCGTGTCGCCGTCCTCGCCGAGCCCGCGCACGTACTGCAGGAGCGGCTTGCCGAGGTCGCGGTACGGCGCATCGTCGACCTCGATGGGAATGCGGGCGCCGGCGTCGGCCCAGTCGCGCCGCACGCGGGCTCCGTCCGCCGGCGTGAACGCCAGGTGGATCGCCTTCGTGTCCTCGATGCCGAGCGTGCTCGCGTAGTTCGCCGCGCGCATCGAGGCGGCGTCGGCGCCCGCCACGAGGACGCGCACGACGAGCCGCTCGGGCTCGTGCCCGTTGCGCCCGGCGATGACCGGTACGTCGGCCAGGACGACTCCCGGCTCGGAGAGGAGACGCAGCTTGAGGAGGAGCTCGAGCCGGTGGTGCCACTGCTCGCGCAGCGAATCCGACCGGAAGAGCTCGGGCAGGACGACGGTCACGAAGTCGGACTCGCCGCGCGGCAGCCGCCACACCTGCTCGAGCACGGCGTCGACGGCGCCGCCGCGCGTGTCGAGCGGCTCGAGGGCGGGTGCGCCGTGGGCGTGCCGGAACCAGCGCGGCCGGATGCCGGGGTCGGTGCCCGCCTGCGGCACGTGCAGCGGCGCGGAACGGGCCGTCCGAGATCCGGCGCGTGAACCAGAGGGCGCGATCCGTCGCCTCGTCGATCGACTCGACGACCAGCAGCGTCGTGTTGCGTGCCGGCGGCGCGGCCGCGACGGCTGCCGCGCCGGCGGAGAGCCGGCGGAGGACGCGGTCGTAGTGCCGCCGGATCCCGAGCATGCCGAGGACGAGGAGCGGGATCGCGACGGTGACGAGCCACGCGCCCTCGGCGAACTTCGTCCAGATGACGACGAGCGTCACGAGACCGGTCGCGGTCGCGCCGATGCCGTTGACGAGCGGACGCCAGGTGAACCGACGCTGCGTCCGCAGCCAGTACCGCACCATCCCCGCCTGCGAGAGCGTGAACGCGGTGAAGACGCCGATGACGTACAGGTGGATGAGGCTGTTCGTGTTAGCGCCGTAGATCCACAGGAGCAGACCCGCTGCAGTGGCAAGCACGAGCATCCCGTTCGAGAACACGAGCCGGTCGCCGAGGTTCGTGAACTGGCGCGGTGCGAAGCGGTCGCGTGCGAGTAGGGCCGAGAGCCGCGGGAACCCCTGGAAGGACGTGTTCGCGGCGAGGATGAGCACGAGCAGCGTGAGTCCCTGCACCGCGTAGTACATGAAGGCGCCCGCGGAGCCGGGCTGGAAGACGGAGCGCGCGATCTGCGAGACGACCGAGTCGGTGGAGCTCGGCCGCGCGTGCAGGTGGACGGCGAGGTACGAGACGCCGAGGAAGAGCGTGATCGCGATCGTCCCGAGGATCGCGAGCGTCTGGGCGGCGTTCTTCCCGTGCGGCTTCCTGAACGCGTTGACGCCGTTCGCGATCGCCTCCACGCCCGTCAGGGCGGTCGACCCGGACGAGAACGCGCGCAGGAGCGCGAAGAGCGTGATCGTGCCGACGCCGGCCGGGAGCGCGTTCGGCGTGACTGCATGGTGCGCGTGCCCCGTTGCGATCTCGAAGATTCCTGCGAGGACGAGCGTGCCGATCGCCAGGACGAAGAGATACGTCGGCAGCGCGAAGAGAAGGCCGGACTCGCGAACACCACGGAGGTTGGCGAGGACGATGAGTGCGAGCGCGGCGAGCGAGAGCGCGACCTTGTGCGAGCTCAGCGAGGGGACGAACGACGTGATCGCGAAGATGCCGGCCGAGATCGAGACCGCGACCGTGAGCACGTAGTCCGTGAGGAGCGCCGCGCCGCCGACGAGGCTGGGCAGCGTGCCGAGGTTCTCGCGCGCGACGATGTAGGCGCCGCCACTCGTCTCGTATGCGCGGACCGTCTGGATGTAGGAGACGACGACGATCGCGAGCAGGATCGCGATCGCGATCGCGATCGGAAAGACGAAGCGCGCGGACGCGGCGCTGACGCCGATGAGGACGACGAGCGCGGACTCGGTCGCGTACGCGACGGACGACAGCGGGTCGGACGCGAAGATCGGCAGCGCGAGGAACTTCGGGAGGAGCGTCTCCTCCATCTGGCCGGTCCGCATCGGGCGGCCGACGACGACGCGGCGCACGCGCCGCGTCGGCTCGAGGACTGCGACCTCCGTCTCCTCGCGCTGCGCGCTCATGGCTCGAGCGCGGCCAGCACCCGCGTGAGGGCACGCGGGAGGATCCGATCGCCACGCTCGCTGTACAGCGGGCTGGACGGGTCGCGCAGGAGGTTCGCCGCGAGCACCATCCCGCGCGGTGCGACCGGCCGGCCGTCGTCGAGCCGCGCGGCGAGCGCACGGAGCAGCTCGGCGTCGCGGCGGGCGGCCGGGCGGTTGAGCGGCGAGGCCGAGGGGAGACGGCCGGGTGCGAGCGCCCGCAGCGTGCGCTCGACGTCACGCCGGAGCCGGATGCGCTCGTCCGGCGCCGTCACCTCGCGCTCCCGCCAGGCGACGAGGGCGGAGCCGTCGTCGCGGTGCGGCGCGGAGGCGATCAGCCGGTCGGCGGCGCGCCGCACGACCTCGAGCTCGCGGTGGGCGACGTAGGCGCGCACTCCCGCGGCCGCCGCAAAGACGGCCGCCACGCCGACCCCGACGACCCACGGCAGGCGCGGGTCGATCTCGAAGAGGAGCCCGAGCGCGGCGAGCAGGACGAACGGCGCGGCGGCCCGGCCGGCTCTCGGCAGGTCGAGCGGAACATCGGTGCGGGCATATGAGGCCACGCATCGACGGTACGACCGGCCGGCTCAGCGAGCCGTCAGGAAGAACAGCCAGCCCCTCAGGGATGTCTCAAGAAGGCGCGACGAGCCGGTAGCCCGCACCGGGCTCCGTGATGATGTACCGCGGGCGCGTCGGGTCGGGCTCGATCTTCCGCCGCAGCTGCGACACGTAGACGTGGAGGTAGTGCGACTCGTCGGCGTACGCCCTCCCCCACACCTCCCGGAGGATCGTCGCGTGTGTCATCAGCTTGCCCTCGTTGACGGCGAGCAACCGCAAGAGCCGGAACTCGTGCGGCGTCAGCTGCACCGCTTTCCCGGCCATCGACACCGCGCTCTTCTCGAGGTCGACGCGGAGGTCGCCGATCTCCACGACCGGCTCCGACGACGCCTCGACCCGCCGCATCGCCGCGCGCAGCCGCGCCAGCAGCTCGTCGATCCCGAAGGGCTTCGTGACGTAGTCGTCCGCGCCGGCGTCGAGCGCCGCCACCTTCTCGCTCTCCTCGCCGACGACGGAGAGCACGATCACCGGCACGTTGCTCCACGTGCGGAGCTCGCGACACACGTCCGTTCCGCGTCCGTCGGGCAGGACGAGATCGAGGATCACCGCATCCGGGGGCGAGAGCGCGGCCGCCGTCAGCGCGCCTTCCGCCGTCTCCGCCGTCTCGACCTCGTACCCCGCGCCCCTGAGGCTCGCCTTGAGCGCGCGGAGGATCTGCGGCTCGTCGTCGACGACGAGGATGCGCCCGCTCACGCCCGGACCACCGGCTCGCGCACCGTCGCGAGAGCGAGGACGAAGTGCCCGCCGACGGGATCGTCCTGTGTCCAGAGGCGGCCGCCGTTCGCCTCGGCGAACCCGCGGGCGATGGCGAGGCCGAGACCGGTGCCGCCGGTGGAGCTTCCCTTGCGGCGGAACGGCTGGAAGACGAGCTCGCGGTCCGTCGCGGCGACGCCGGGCCCATGGTCGACCACGTGCACGCGCAGCTCGGTGGCGCCGCGCTCGATGCGCACCAGCACCTGCGAGCCGGGCGGAGAGAACTTCAGTGCGTTCTCGATGAGGTTCGCGAGCACGCGCTCGATCTGCGGTGCATCGACCCGCACGGGCGGCGTGTCTGCATCGAGCTCGACGAGGATGCGGGAAGCGTCGGCGGACACCGCGTCGAGCGCCTGGCCGACGAGCTCGTCGATCGTCCAGAGCTCCGGGTGCGCCTCCATCACGCCGGCCTCGAGACGCGAGATGTCGAGGAGATTCCCGACCACGCGGTTGAGACGCATCGCCTCCTCGTGAATCGCAGCGACGAGCGTCGCGTGATCGGCGGGGTCGAGGTTGAGCTCGGCATTGGCGAGGGCACCCGCGCTCGCGAGAATCGCGGTCAACGGCGAGCGCAGGTCATGGGAGACGGCGCGGAGCATCGCAGTCTTCAGGGCATCGCTCCGGCGAAGCGTCTCGGCCTCGAGCGCGTCCGCCTCGAGCTGTGCCTGCTCGATCTCGACGGCGAGGAGCGAGGCGAGGGCCGGCAGGAACCGGCTCGTCGTCTTGGCATCGAGCCTGTACCCGCCCGGGACGAGGAGCGTTGCGACGTCTCCGAGCGGAACGGCGGTCTCGTCCTCCCCCGGGCCGACGCCGCCGACCTCGATGCGGGCCACCGGCAGGCCGAGCACGCCGGCCGCGAGCGCGGCGATGCGATCGAGCTCGTCCGCGAGCTCGACTCCGCGCAGGAGATCGCCGGCCATCGTCGCGAGCGCGGCCGCTTCCCGCTCGCGCCGCTCGGCGTCCTCGGCCCGCCGCCGCACCCGCGCGGCGAGTGCGCTGACCACGACCGCTGTGACGAGATACACCGCGAGCGCCGCCCAGTTCGCGCCGTCGCGGAGCTGGAACGTGTGCGTCGGCGGCAGGAAGAACCAGTTGAACGCGAGCATGCTGGCGATCGAGACGACGACCGCGAGCCCGAGCCCCCAGAAGACGGCGACCGGCAGGACGGCGACGACGTAGAGCACGCCGAGGCTGAGATCGGGGACGTACGGGCGCAGGACGTCGATGAGCGCGCTGACGAGCGCCACCGCGCCGGCGCTGACGAGCAGGCCGACGAGGAGCTCCGCGCGCTGGAGCGCTCCGGGCTTCACCCGGACAACGGTACTCAGGCCGCAGGCTTGAGCACGACCGTCTCCGACGGAGCGTTCGTCAGGAGCCACGCGAGCTCCTTCGGCGTGAACCCCTCACGGCCGTTCGAGGGCGCCGGCGCGACGATGCGATCGAAGTCCTCCGCCTCCCACAGACGCTTCACCGCGTGGGTCAGCGTCCGGCCCTTCTCGATCCGCGCGTCCACCGGGACGCCGGCCCGGAGCGCAGCGAGCTCGACCGCCTCGAGCAACGGCATCGCCAACTTCACCTGGTCGCGCGCCGGCGAGTCCTCGCCGTAGCGAAGCGGGACGATGAGGAGGTACGCGGGGACGAGGACGGCCTCCTCCGCCCGTGCGATCCGAATCGCCGCATCGAGGACGGTCTGGTCGAGGCTGCCTGCGAACGGCACGAGGATGCGACGCCCGCCCTTGCGCGCGGGATGCCGCCGGGGCGTCCTCCGTCCCAGGAGGACGAGCACGAGCGCGGCCGCGAGGACCGCCGCTATGGCGGCGAAGACGACGGCGAGCGCGGTCATCGGTCCTCCCCCTCCGGCCGGTCTGCGCGGTTGGCGACGACGCGGATGTCGATGCCGGGCAGCTCGCGGACGAGCGCCGAGAGCAGCGAGCCGCTGAGGATCTCGCGCCTGCGGCTCTCGTCCGGCGTGCCGACGAATACGTACGTCGTCCCGCGCTCGTAGGCGACGCGTCGGACCGCCGCGACGAGATCGTCTCCCTCCTCCTCGAGGAAATGGCAGCCGAGCACGATCGCGAATCGCCGCAGGGCGGCGAGCGACACCTGCTCCTCGTCGCTCAGCGTGTGGCCGGGCTTCCGGACCCACATCGCGTCCATCTGTGCCCCGAGCCGCTCGGCCGAACGCCAGGCGCGGCGCATGATGCGCTGCGACTTCGGCTGCGGCTCGACGAGCGCGAGCACGCGCTCCGCGATCGCCTGCTGGCTGAGCGGGTCGAGGACGGCGCTCTTCCGCCTCGATTCGACGTCCTCGGCGACTTCGCGCAGCGCGAGCTCGCGGAGTCGCGACAGGTTCTCGCCGCTGAAGAAGTTGAGGAGCGCGACCTCCGCGCGGTCGGGCGGGTAGACCTTCCCGGCGCGCAGCCGCTCCTGGAGCGCCTCGGGCGTGAGGTCGACGAGCACGACCTCGTCCGCCTCCTCGAGGATCCGATCCGGGAACGTCTCGCGCACGCGGACGCTCGTGAGCTCGGCGACCTCGTCGTTGAGGCTCTCGAGGTGCTGCACGTTGACCGTCGAGATGACGTCGATGCCGGCGTCGAGGATCTCGTCGATGTCCTGGTAGCGCTTCTCGTTCCGCATGCCCGGCGCGTTCGTGTGCGCGAGCTCGTCGATGAGCGCGAGCTCGGGCGCGCGCCGGATGACCGCGTCGACGTCCATCTCGTTCAGCTCGAGCCCGCCGTGCTCCGCCTTCAGGTGCGGGACGACCTCGAGCCCGCGCGCCTGGGCGATCGTCTCGGGCCGCTCGTGCGGCTCGAGGTAGCCGATGACGACGTCGCGGCCCTCCTCCTGCGCCTGCCGGCCCTCCTGGAGCATGCGGTACGTCTTGCCGACGCCCGCGGCCATGCCGAGCAGGATCCGGTAGCGGCCGCGGGCCGTGGCTCACGCTCCGAGGAGGTTGTGCACGACGAGGTCGATGAGCTTGATCCCGACGAACGGCAGGATCATGCCGCCGAGCCCGTAGATGCCGAGGTTGCGGCGGAGGAGCGCCGTCGCGCCGATCGCGCGGTACCGGACGCCCTTGAGCGCGAGCGGCACGAGCGCGGGGATGATGAGCGCGTTGAAGATGATCGCGGAGACGATCGCGCTCTTCGGGTCGCCGAGGTGCATGACGTTGAGCGAGTTCAGCGGCCCGCGCTGACCCGGCTTCGTCGCGTACGTGAACGCGAACATCGCCGGCAGGATGGCGAAGTACTTCGCGACGTCGTTCGCGATCGAGAACGTCGTCAGCGCGCCGCGGGTGATCAGCAGCTGCTTGCCGACCTCGACGATCTCGATCAGCTTCGTCGGGTTCGAGTCGAGGTCGACCATGTTGCCGGCCTCCTTCGCCGCCGTCGTGCCCGTGTTCATCGCAACGCCGACGTCGGCCTGCGCGAGCGCGGGCGCGTCGTTCGTGCCGTCGCCGGTCATCGCGACCATGCGGCCCTTGGCCTGCTCCTCCTTGATCAGCGCCATCTTCGTCTCCGGCGTCGCCTCGGCGAGGAAGTCGTCGACGCCGGCCTCCTGCGCGATGACGGCGGCGGTGACGCGGTTGTCGCCGGTGATCATCACGGTGCGGATGCCCATCTTGCGCAGCTCGTCGAAGCGCTCGCTCATGCCGCCCTTGACGATGTCCTTCAGGTGGATGACGCCGAGCGCCCAGTTGTCGCGCGCGACGACGAGCGGCGTGCCGCCCTGCTCGGCGACGCCCTGGACGATCCGGTCGAGCTCCGCCGGCGCGCTGCCGCCCTGCTCGGCGATGAACGTCTTGACCGCGTCCGCCGCGCCCTTGCGGATGAGCGTGCCGTTCACGTTCGACGCCGCTCATGCGCGTCGTCGCGCTGAACGGGACGAACTCGTGCTCGCCGAGCTCGCGCTCGCGCAGGTTGAAGCGCTCCTTCGCGAGCACGACGATCGAGCGGCCCTCCGGCGTCTCGTCGGCGAGCGACGCGAGCTGCGCCACCTCGGCGAGCTCCCGCTCCTCGACGCCGTTGACGGGCAGGAACTCGGCCGCCTGGCGGTTGCCGAGCGTGATCGTGCCGGTCTTGTCGAGCAGCAGCACGTCGACGTCGCCCGACGCCTCGACGGCGCGGCCGGACATCGCGAGCACGTTCCGCTGCACGAGCCGGTCCATGCCGGCGATGCCGATCGCCGAGAGGAGCGCGCCGATCGTCGTCGGGATGAGCGCGACGAGCAGCGCGATCAGCACCGTCTGCGACGTCGAGGTGCCCGCGTAGAGCGCGTACGGGCGCAGCGTCACGACGGCGGCGAGGAACGTGATCGTCAGGCCGGCGAGCAGGATGTTGAGCGCGATCTCGTTCGGCGTCTTGCGCCGCTCGGCGCCCTCGACGAGCGCGATCATGCGGTCGAGGAACGACTTGCCCGGGCTCCTGGGTGACCTCGATGACGAGCCGGTCGGAGAGGAGCTTCGTGCCGCCGGTGACGGCCGAGCGGTCGCCGCCGGACTCGCGGATCACCGGCGCGGACTCGCCGGTGATCGCCGACTCGTCGACCGAGCCGACGCCCTCGATGATCTCGCCGTCGGCGGGGATGATCTCGCCGGCCTCGACGACGACGACGTCGCCCCTCTGCAGCTCGGCGGCCGGCACCTCGTCGAGATCCGCCCGTCGTCGAGCGCGACGGAGCGCCGTCGTCGTCGTGCGCGTCGCGCGCAAGCGCGTCCGCCTGCGCCTTGCCGCGTCCCTCGGCGATCGCCTCGGCGAAGTTCGCGAACAGCACGGTCAGCCAGAGCCAGACCGCGATCACGCCGACGAACCAGAGCTGGCCGTTATGCCCCGGGCGAGGTCGAGGACGAAGATCGACCGTCGTGATGACGCTGCCGAGCTCGACGATGAACATCACCGGGTTCTTGAGCTGCAGCCGCGGGTCGAGCTTCGGGAACGAGTCCCGGACCGCCGCGAGCGCGAGCTCGCGCGAGAAGACGCTTGCGCCTCTGGCGCGCCATCTACTTGCCTCCCAGCTTGTCGAGGGCGAGATTGAGCTCGAGCACGTTCACGCCGGGCTCGCCGAAGAAGCCGAGGCTGCGGCCGTCGGTGTTCTCCTCGATCAGCTTCTGCACGGTCGCGAGCGGCAGGTGCCGCACGGCGGCGACGCGGCGCGACTGGAGCGCGGCGTAGGCCGGCGAGATGTCCGGATCGATGCCCGAGGCCGACGTGGTGACCGCGTCGACCGGGATGTCGTGGATCGTGAGGCCCGGGTTGTACGGGCCTCTCGAGCTTGAGGATCGCCTGCGCGTTCGCGGCGACGAGCTTCGCGAGATCGGGGCTCGTCGGGCCGTAGTTCAGGAAGGTCGTCGCGGCGGCGTTGTAGGCGGGCGACGTGCCCGACGGGCGCTCGTGGAAGTAGCGCGGCCAGGTGAACGCCTGCGCCGCGAGCCGCGAGCCGACGACCTTGCCGTTGCGCCGGACGAGGCTGCCGTTCGCCTGGTGCGGAGAACGCGACCGAGGCGAAGCCGGTCATCACCGCCGGGATAGGCGAAGCCGAAGAACGCCGTGATCACGACGACGGCCGCGATGGAGGCAACGAGGTTCCGCATCAGTGCATCAGCCCTTCGACGATCGGCCCGAGCGTCAGCGCGGGCAGGATCATCAGGCCGGCGGTGAGCGCGATCACGCCGACGAGCAGGACGACGAACGTCGGCCCGTCGGTGCGGAACGTCCCGGCCGAGGCCGGCACGATCTTCTTCTTCGCGAGCGAGCCGCCGAGCGCGAGCGCCGCGAGCAGCGGCACGAAGCGGCCGAAGTAGAGCGCGACCGTGCCGAACGAGGCCGAGAAGCTCGTCGCGCCGTAGCCGGCGAACGCGCTGCCGTTGTTGTTCGACTGCGAGTCGTACGCGTAGAGCGTCTCGGTGAAGCCGTGCACGCCGTGGTTGTAGATCGACGCGACCCCGGACTTCGTCACGATCGCGACGGCGGTCATCGTCAGCACCATCGTCGGCACGAACAGCGCGCCGAGCGCGGCGAGCTTGATCTCGCGCGCCTCGATCTTCTTGCCGAGCCACTCGGGTGTTCGCCCGACCATCAGCCCGGCGACGAAGACGGCGATGATGATGTAGAAGAACATCCCGTAGAGGCCGGAGCCGACGCCGCCGAAGATCACCTCGCCGAGGAACAGGTTGACGAGCGGCACGGCGCCGCCGGCGGGCGTCTGGGCGTCGAAGCCGGCGTTGACCGAGCCGTTCGAGGCGTCGCTCGTCGCGACCGTCCAGATGCGACGAGTTGGCGATGCCGAAGCGGACCTCCTTGTCGGCCATGTTGCCGCCGCTCTGGCCGTGCCCCTGCGTGATGTTCACGCCCGACGTTGCGCAGCACCTGCGAGCCGTGCTGCTCGGCCGGCAGGTTCACGGCGACGCCGATCGCGAAGACCGCGAGCATCGCGGCGAACACCATCCAGGCGTGCCGGCGCGCGCCGACCATCTTCCCGAACATGAACACCTGGCCCGCCGGGATGAGCAGGATCGCGAGCATCTCGAAGAAGTTCGAGAGCCCGTTCGGGTTCTCGAACGGCACGGCCGAGTTCGAGTTGTAGTAGCCGCCGCCGTTCGTGCCGAGCTGCTTGATCGCGATCTGCGAGGCGGCCGGGCCGCGCGCGATCGTCTGGTGCGCGCCCTGCAGCGTCGTCGCCGTCGCGTGGCTGTGGAAGGTCTGCACGACGCCCTGCGACATGAGGATGACGGCGAGGACGATCGCGAGCGGCAGCAGGATGTAGACGAGCGACCGGTAGAGGTCGCGCCAGAAGTTGCCGATCTCGTTGCGCGAGCGGCGCGCGATTCCGCGCACGACCGCGGCGAGCACCGCCATGCCGACCGCGGCGGAGACGAAGTTCTGCACCGCGAGCCCGGCCATCTGGCTCAGGTACGACATCGTGTACTCGCCGCCGTAGTACTGCCAGTTCGTGTTCGTGATGAAGCTGGCGGTCGTGTTCAGCGCGATGTGCGACGGGACGGCCGGCAGATGGTCCGGGTTCAGGAAGAGATGCCCCTGCAGCCGGAGCATCCCGTAGAGGAAGAGCGAGAAGATCGCGCTGAAGACGAGCGTGACCTTCCCGTAGCGCTTCCAGTCCTGCTCCCGGACGCCGTCGACGCGAAGCGTGCGGAAGAAGCCGCGCTCGATCGCGCCGAGCCAGCGCAGCCGGCCGCGCGTGGCGAAGTCGTCGTTCGTAGTAGACCCGCGCCATGTAGATGCCCAGCGGGTAGCCGAGCGCGATCAGCAGGACGACGTAGACGAGGATCTGGGCGATTCCCTGCCCGCTCATCTAGAACCGCTCCCCGCGAAACAGCGCGTAGACGAGGTAGGCGAGCACCGCGAGCGAGACGGCGAGCCCGAAGGCGTCGGCGGCCGACATCAGATCCGGTCCAGCAGGTAGAGGATCGCGAACGCGCAGTGCGAAGCACGCGAGCCCGATCGCGATCGCAGCGAGGTCGTACATCAGCGACGTACCTCCAGGACGTCGAGAATCTGCGGCGAGCCGGAGGCCGATCGCGTCGCCGTCGAAGGCGTCGGTAGAGCGGGCTCGCGGCACCGTCGGTCAGCAGTCGGCGCACGCCGAGGACGCCGGCGGCGGAGACCGGCTGTCCGAGTCTCGTCGAGACGATCGGCGAGCGCGACAGCTCGGACGCAACTGCCGGCGGCCCGGTTGAGCGCGCGCGCCGGGCACGCCGACCGCCAGCTCAGGATCGATGGCGCGCGCCGAGCTGCCGAGCAGCCTGCGCTCGCGCGGCGACGATCAGCTCGTCGATCGCGCCAGCCGTACCGCGAGACGCGCGCTTTCGTAGCCGCGCGCGATCCACGCGTCGGCTGCCGCGCGCAGCTTGTACGCGCTCGGTCCAGCGTCGCACGGCGATGCACGCCGCCGAGGAGCGCGAGCGACGATCGGCGTGACGAGAAGCAGTCGCGCCGCCGCGAGCCCGCACCGCGCCGTGCTGCCGGCGCACAGAGCGTCGCCGGCCGGTGAGCTCGACACGTCCGGCTACCGGAGAGCGCGACGGCGCACGGGCGCGCGGCGCTCCTGTATCGCGAACATGCGACGAACGTAGGACGCGCGTCCGTCAACGCCGTCTGAACGTCGCTGCGGCGACCCTTAAAGTTGCCTAAACGGACGCGGACGCGCCGAAGGACGTGGATCGACGAGGCGGTAGCCGGCGCCGGGCTCGGTCAGGAGATAGCGCGGGCTCGACGGGTCCGGCTCGATCTTCCGGCGCAGGTGCGACACGTAGACGTGCAGGTAGTGCGCCTCGACCTGGTACGCCGGGCCCCAGACCTCGCGCAGGAGCGTGCGGTGCGTCAGCAGCTTCCCGCGGTTCTGCGCGAGCACGCGCAGCAGGTCGAACTCGTGCGGGCTCAGCTTCACCCGCTCGCCGGCGACGCGTGACGACGCGCTCCGGCACGTCGATGCGCAGCTCGCCGACCTCGATCACGGGCTCGTGGATCGGCGCGCGAGCGGCGCATGACCGCGCGCAGCCGCGCGAGGAGCTCGTCGACGCTGAACGGCTTCGTGACGTAGTCGTCGGCGCCGGCGTCGAGCGCGGCGATCTTCTCGCGCTCCTCGCCGACGGCGGAGAGGACGATCACCGGCGCGTCGCTCCACGTGCGCAGCTCGCGGCACACGTCGGTGCCGTTCCCGTCCGGCAGGACGAGGTCGAGGATCACCGCCTCCGGCGGATGCGCCGCGGCAGCGGTGAGCGCCTCGCTCGCGCGTCGCGGCGGAGTCGACCGTGTAGCCCGCGCCGCGGAGGGTCGTGCGCAGCGCGCGCAGGATCTGCGGCTCGTCGTCGACGACGAGGATGCGCTGCCCGCTCATGCGGGCAGCTCCGCCGGCACCTCGACGACCGGCAGCGCGAGCGCGAACGTCGCGCCCTGCTCCGGCCGCGACTCGGCCCAGACGCGACCGCCGTTCGCGGCGGCGAAGCCGCGCGCGATCGCGAGCCCGAGGCCCGCGCCCGAGCGCTGCGTCGGCCGTCCGGCGGTAGAACGGCTCGAAGACGCGCTCGAGCTCGGCCTCGGGGAGGCCCGGGCCCCTGGTCGACGACGCGGACGATCGCCTCCTTGCGCGTCGCCGTGATGCGCACGAGCACGCGCGCCTCCGGCGGCGAGAACTTGAGCGCGTTCTCGATCAGGTTCGCGAGCACGCGCTGGATCTGCGCCGCGTCGACGTTCACGAGCGGCGCCTCGCCGACGACGCTCGACGCGCTCGCGCGCGCCGAGCGAGTCGACCGCCTCGCGGACGAGGTCGTCGAGCGACCAGAGCTCGCGGCTCGGGCGCGGCGCTCCCGGCCTCGAGCCGCGAGAGGTCGAGCAGGTCGCCGACGAGACGGCTCAGTCGCTCCGAGTCGAGCTCGATCGTCTCGAGCAGCTCGGCCCGGTCGCCGTCGCTCAGGTGCGAGCGTCGGGTTGCGCAGCGCGCCGACCGCCGTGCGGATCCCCGTCAGCGGCGTGCGCAGGTCGTGCGACACCGCGCGCAGCAGCGCGGTCTTGACGAGGTCGCTGCGCCGCAGAGCCTCCGCCTCGAGCGCCTCGCGCTCGAGCCGGTCGCGGTCGACGGCGACGGCGAGCAGCGCGGCGAGCGCCGGCAGGAACCGCTGCTGCGCGGCGACGTTCGGATCGGCGCCTCGGGCGTGTAGAGCGTGCCGACCGTCCGGCCGGCGACCTCGAGCGGATACGGCGCCTGGTCCGTTCGGCGGTCGCTGCGCCGGGCCGAGCTCGATCTCGGCGAGCCGACGCCGAGCACGTCCGCCGCGCGCGTCGGCGATCTCGCCGAGCTCCTCGTCGAGCCCGCGGCCGCGCAGCAGCTCCGTGGCGAGCTCCGCGAGCAGAGCCGACTCCCGCTCGCGCTGCTCGGCGGCCGCGGCTCGGCGCCGGCTCCGCGCCGCGAGCTCGCTGACGACGACGGCGGTTGCGAGGTAGACGGCGAGCGCGAACCAGTTCTCGCTGTCCGCCAGCGTGAACGTGTGCACCGGCGGCAGGTAGAACCAGTTGAAGGCGAGCATGCTCGCGACCGAGACGACGAGCGCGAAGCCGAGCCCGTACGCGACCGCGATCGGCAGCACGGCGAAGACGTAGAGCACGCCGAGGCTCAGCACCGGGACGTACGGCTTGAAGCAGCTCGATCGCCGCCGTGACGATCGCGACCGCGACAGCGCTCGCGGCGACGCCGGAGACGCAGACGCTTCATGCCGACACCGGAGAGCCGGCCGCCTCAAGGCCGGCTCGAACCGGTGCTCAGCGCAGCGCGCTCGCTAGCCGTGAATCGAGATGATCAGCGGAATGATCAGGATCGCGACGATGTTCGCGATCTTGATCATCGGGTTGATCGCCGGGCCGGCGGTGTCCTTGTACGGGTCGCCGACGGTGTCGCCGGTGACCGCGCGCCTGGTGCGCCTCCGAGCCCTTGCCGCCGTAGAGCGCCGTCCTCGATCGAGCTTCTTCGCGTTGTCCCAGGCGCCGCCGCCCGAGGTCATCGAGATCGCGAGGAAGAGGCCGGTGACGATCGTGCCGATCAGCAGGCCGCCGAGCATCTGCACGTTGATGATCCCGACGATGATCGGGAACGCGATCGGCACGAGCGCGGGCAGCATCATGCTGCGGATCGCCGACTTCGTGACGATGTCGATCGCGCGCCCGTACTCCGGCCGCGTCGTGCCCTCCATGATCCCGGGGTTCTCGCGGAACTGGCGGCGCACCTCCTCGACGACCTGGCCGCCGACGCGTCCGACCGCCTGCATCGCGAGCGACGCGAAGAGGAACGGCATCAGGCCGCCGATGAAGAGGCCGGCGATCACCCATGCGTCGAGAGGTCGAACGATGACGTGCGCGAGGGTGCAGCCACCTGCGCCTGCGTGTGGAGCCCGTCGGTGTACGACCCGAAGAGGACGAGCGCGGCGAGCGCGGCGGAGCCGATCGCGTAGCCCTTCGTCACGGCCTTCGTCGTGTTGCCGACGGCGTCGAGCGGATCGGTGATCGCGCGCACCTCGGCGGGCAGGTCCGCCATCTCGGCGATGCCGCCGGCGTTGTCGGTGACCGGCCCGTACGCGTCGAGCGCGACGATCAGGCCGGTCATCGAGAGCTGCGCCATGACGGCGACGCCGATGCCGAAGAGGCCGGCGAAGTGGTTCGCGACGCAGGATCCCGATCGCGATCACGACCACCGGCAGCGCGGTCGCCTGCATGCCGACGGCGAGGCCCTCGATGATGTTCGTCGCGTGACCGGTCTGCGACGCGGCGGCGATCTTCTTCACCGGGTTCCAGCGCGTGCCGGTGTAGTACTCGGTGATCCCGACGAGCAGGAACGTGATCGCGAGCCCGACGAGCGCCGAGCCGTACAGGTGCCAGAACGAGAACTTGCCGCTCGAGTCGAAGCGCCATGCGTCACCGGGATGAAGCCGACGCGCCGAGAGACGGTCGCGACGAGCACGCGCGGTAGAGCGCGTTCATGATGTTGCCGCCGTGGCGCACGCGCGCGAACTGCACGCCGATGATCGACGCGATGATCGAGACGCCGCCGATCGCGAGCGGGAAGAGCCAGCAGGTTCTTGCCGGTCGCGGCGGCCGCGCCGGTGACGCCGAGCAGCATCACGGCGACGGCGGTGACGGCATACGTCTCGAACAGGTCGGCCGCCATGCCGGCGCAGTCGCCGACGTTGTCGCCGACGTTGTCCGCGATCACGGCCGGGTTGCGCGGGTCGTCCTCCGGGATGCCCGCCTCGATCTTGCCGACGAGGTCGGCGCCGACGTCGGCGGCCTTCGTGTAGATGCCGCCGCCGAGTCGCGCGAAGACGGAGATGAGCGAGCCGCCGAAGGCGAGGCCGACGAGATCCTGGATCGCCGAGTGCGGCGTGTGGTTGAGCCAGCTGGTCGAGGACCCAGTAGTAGCCGGCGACGCCGAGCAGGCCGAGGCCGACGACGAGCAGGCCGGTCACCGAGCCTGCGCGGAACGCGACGTTGAGCGCCGGCGGCAGGCCGGTGCGGGCCGCCTCCGCCGTGCGCACGTTCGAGCGCACGGCGACGTTCATGCCGATGAAGCCCGCCGCCGCCGAGAACGTCGCGCCGATCGAGGAAGCCGATGGCGGTCCCCCACCCGAGCGAGTGGTAGAAGCCGAGCAGGAGGAACGGCACGATCGCGACGATCGCGATCGTCGTGTACTGGCGGCGCAGGTACGCGGCGGCGCCCTCCTGCACGGCGCGGGAGATCTCCTGCATGCGCTCGGTGCCGGCGGGCTGCTGAGCAGCCAGTCGTGAGGCAGAGGCCGTAGACGACGGCCGCGCCTGCGCACAGGCAGCGCGAACAGCACGGCGTGATCCATGAACCAGCTCATCGTCCGAGGGACTCTCCTTGTCACAAAGTCAGCGCCGGGGACTCCCGGCGCGCGGATGCGATGCTATCGAACGAGGCGGGACGTCGGGCGTAGAAACACGAGCAGGGAAGCCGCGATCCCGCCGGATCCGGCCCGCGTAGCGCTCGACCGCGTCCACGTACAGAGCTCGAGGGGTTGTAGCGGAAGAGAGCGCCGCGCGCTCGTCGCCCGGCGCCCCGGCCGCCCGGAGGTAGCGAGCCGCGGCGAGGATCGCTGCGCGCGGGTCGTGGACGTCGCCCGCGACCGTAGGCGGCCCAGGTCGACGGGCATGAACTGCATCGGGCCCTGGGCCCCGCGCGACGCTCGGCTCGCGCAGGCGGCCGAAGTCGGACTCGACGTAGTTCACAGCGGCGAGCACCTGCCACGCGACCCCGCTCCGGCGCTGCGCCTCGGCGTAGAGCGCGCGCAGTCGCGCGACCGGGAGCGCCGGGCCGAGCCGGAATCGGCGGACCGGGCTTCTTCGGCGCGAGCCGCACGAGGTCGCGGTGTGCGACGACGTCGTCGGTGACGTCGCGCGCGAGCCGCGACGGCAGCAACGCCTCGATCACGCGGCGAGCCGCGGGTCCGCGCGAGCCGGAGCTCGATGCGCTGCTCGGCATGCGCCTCCGCGTCACCGCGGCCGGCGACCGTGACAGCGCCGTGCAAGCCGCGTCCGCGCGCACGAGCTGCGGCGGCGAGCGCCGCGGCGACGGTCACGCGCCGCGGCGTCCGCGTACGCGAGCTGGAGGTTCGCGACGACCTGCTGGACGTCGCGTCGCGTGCGCCTCCGGCGAGCAGCGGCAGCAGCGCGCTCAGCGCGTCGATCGCGAGCCGCGCCTGCTCGAGGTCGCGCACGTCCGGCGCGAGCTTGCCGAACGCGAGCGAGGCGAGCATCGAGCACGGTCGGAGACGAGCAGGTCGGCGACCTTCGCCTTGCGCAGCTCGCTCGACCAGCTCCTCCGCGCTCGGGCTCAGCCTGAGACTCGCTCACCGGCGGCCACCTGCTCGGCGAAGATCTCCTCCATCGTCGCGCCCTCCTCGTGGCGCGCGATCTGCCGCTCGGCGGCGTTCCGCTCCGGCATCGCGAGCCACGGCGCCGCGCCGAGCTCGTCCGCGACCGGCCGCACCCACTCGAGCGAGCTGCTCGAGGCGCGCGCGCGCCGGGATCGACTCGCCGCGCTCGAGGTCGATCAGCTCGCCGGACAGGCCGCAGCGGATCGCGCGCCAGAGGTTCTCCTCGAGCAGACGGTGCGGCCACGACGGCAGCGGCTCGCCCTCGTCGAGCGCGCGCGCGATGCGCGCGGTGAGCGAGTAGCAGAGCGCGGCGAGCGAGCGCGCCTCGCCGAGCTCCGGCTGCGCGTCGCAGATGCGGATCTCGACGGTCGGGAACACGAGATGCGGCCGGACGCTCCACCAGATCTGCGTGTGCTCGGTGACCGAGCCCGTCTCGTAGAGGAAGCGGACGTACGACTCCCACTCGTCCCAGCCGGCGAACCAGTCGGGAATGCCGCAGCGCGGGAACATGCGCGTGAAGATCTGCGTGCGCGCCGAGTGGAGGTGCGTGAACACGCCCTCGACGAACGGCGAGCTCGCGGACAGCGCGAGCAGCTCGGGCAGGTAGTTGCGCAGGGCGCTCGTCACGCGCGATCGCGCGGTCGGGGCCGTTGATGCCCGACGTGCACGTGCAGCCCGAAGGTGTTGTTGCGCCAGACGACGTAGCGGAGGAGCTCGTCGTTGCGGCGGTAGTGCGGCGTGTCGATGATGCGCTGCTCCTGCCACGGGCTCCACGGGTGCGTGCCGGTCGACGCAGAGCCCGACGCCGAGCGCGTCGGCGAGCGCGCGCAGCTGCGCGCGGCGCTCGCCGAGCTTCTCGACGAGCTCCGCGAACGTGTCGCAGCGGCCGGTGCGCACCTCGACCTCGGACGCGATCAGCTCGCCGACGAGATGCGGCTCGAGATCCGTGCCCTGCGCGCCGCCTGGAGCTCCTCGAAGCGGTTGACGAGGTCGAGCGTCGCCGGGTCGAGGAGCGCGAACTCCTCCTCGACGGCGACCGTGAAGTCGGGAACGGTCTCGAACGCCGCCCGCGACGCCGCGAGCAGCTCCTCGTACCCGACCTTCTGCTCGTCGCCCACTACGAAAAGGTTAGTCGACGAACGGTTCGAGCAGTCGCTCGGCGACGCGCGCCCAGCTCCACTTCCGCTCGACCGCGCGCCGGGCGGCGAGCGCCGAGCGCGCGGCGCTCCTCCGGTGCGAGCGCGAACAGCTCGCGGAGGCGCTCGCGCAGCGCGTCCGCGTCGCCGGTCGGGAAGGACGTGAGGTGAGCAGAGCTCGGGCGGGTACTCGGCGCCGATCCCGGCGGCGACCTCGGCGAGGCCGGAGTGCTCGGCGACGACCGGCGGCACGCCGGCGGCCGCGGCCTCGGCCGCGACCATGCCGAACGCCTCGGGGAAGATCGACGGGACGACGGCGACGTCGCAGAGCGGCAGCAGGTGGACGAGATGGCGGTGCTCGAGCGCGCCGGTGAAGAGCGTGCCGCGGCGGCGCGATCGACTCGAGCTCGGCGCGGTAGTCGCCGAAGCCGACGACGACGGCGCGCGCGTCGAGTCCCCGCAGCGCCTCGAACAGGACCTGGACGCCCTTGTTCTCGATCAGCTTGCCGACGTAGACGACGGTCGGCTCGTCGCGCGCGAACGCCTGCGCGAAGCGCGCCGCGTTGCCGGGATCGGGATGGCGCTCGTCGCCGTCCTGCGGGTCGTCGCTCGCGCCGCGTCGATCAGCGCGGCGAACGCGCGCAGCCGGTCCTCCGGGACGAACTCGTCGACGTCGACGCCCGGCGGCACCTCGTGGACGCGGTCGACGTGGCCGACGACGTCCTCGAGCACCGCGCGGATGTGCGCGGAGCCGACGAAGACCGCCTCCGCGCCGGCGAGCGCCTCGGCTCCCCACCGCTCGAGATCGGGCCGGCCGCGCATCGAGTACTCGAGCTCCGAGCCGTGCGCCTTCACGGCGTAGCGTCCGCCGGTCGCGGCGGCGACCGGGCCGCCGAGCAGCACGTGGTTCGCGAAGACGAGATCGGCCGGCAGGAGCTCGCGCAGCGCGGCCGCGTTCGCCTCGACGTACGCGCTCGCGCTCGGCCTCGCGTGAAGTCCTGCAGCAGCTTCGCGCTCGAGCCCCTCGTACCGGTCGAGCACGAAGACCGGCAGCAGGCCGTCCGGGCAGCTCGGGCACGACGACGCGCGCGCCGCCGAGGTCGTACGCGCTCCGCGATGCCGCTCCTGGCAGACGACGGTGACGTCGTGCCCGGCGTTGCTCCACTCGCGCGCGAGCGCCCGCGTGTAGACGTTCGAGCCGGTACCGCCGAGGAGGTACCCGTGCCAGAGCGACGATCTTCAGGTCAGGTGGAAGTACAGCGCGTACAGGAGCTCGACCGCCGGGTTCGACGTGTGCACCGTCACGTCCGCGGGTGTCTCGAGCAGCGCCTCGGAGTAGTTGAAGATGATCTTCACGCCCGACGCCGACGAGGTCGTCCGCCGCCTTCTGCGCCGCGGTCGCGGGGACGGCGAGCACGCCGACGATGATGTTCTTGTCGCGCACGAGCTCGGCGAGCCGCGCGTATTCGCTGACGGCGACGTGCGCCGATCGGGCCGCCGATCTTCGTCCGGATCGGTGTCGAAGACGGCGGCGATGTTGATGCCGTGCTCGGCGAAGATCGGCGAGCTCGCGATCGCCTGGCCGAGCCGCCCCGCGCCGATGAGCGCGATGTTGTGCTGGCCCTGCGTCCGCAGGATCTTGCGGATCTCGCCGAGCAGCGAGTCGATGTTGTAGCCGACGCCGCGCTTGCCGAACTTCCCGAACGCCGACAGGTCGCGCCGGATCTGCGTCGCGTTGATGTTCGTGTACTCGGCGATCTCCTGCGAGGAGATCCGGGCCTTTCCCATCTTCCGCGCCTGCGTCAGCACCTGGAGGTACCGCGACAGGCGAGCCGCGACACCGACCGTCAGGCGATCCGCCACACGACCTCCTAATCGTCGAGCTTGTAACAGCGGAATGCGTTGTAGCAGGCCGGACTACGGCCCTGCTTGTGCAACCGCCCGCCGGAAGGCGTCGGGCTGGACGTGGTACGTGAACCGGCGCCGGCCGTCGATCTCGACGACCGGCAGCCACTCCCGGTAGGCGGCCTCGAGAGCCGGGTCGCCGGTGATGTCGACCTCTCGCAGCTCGAAGCCGAGCTCGGCCTGGAGGGCAGAGACCACGCCGCGGGCCCGCTCGCAGAGATGGCAGCCCGCGGCGTGGTAGAGCGACGACTTCGGTTACGGGTAGATGCCACGCGTGACCGTCGCCTCGGCGACGCGCTGAACGGCGAGGCCGTACGCGGCGACGCGCATCGGCATCTCGCGCCGCTGCGCGGTCTCCCAGGTCTCCTCGAACGCGCGGCTGACGATGTCGTTCAGCTTCGCGTTCACCTCGGCCTCCTTCCAGAAGTACTCCTGGAGGCCCTGCACCCACTCGAAGTACGAGACGACGACGCCGCCCGCATTCGCGAGCACGTCGGGCAGGATGAGGACGCCCTTGTCCTCGAGGATCGCGTCGGCGGCCGGCGTCACCGGGCCGTTCGCGCCCTCGCAGATGATCGTCGCCCTCACGTGCTCCGCGTTCTCGCTCGGTGATCACCTGCTCGAGCGCGCACGGCGCGAGGATGTCGACGTCGAGGAGCAGCAGCTCGCTCGTTCGTGATCTGCTCCGCGTCGCTGAGACCGGCGAGCGTGTGGTGCTCGCGCTTGTGCGCGAACGCTGCCGGGATGTCGATGCCCTTCGGGTTGTACAGCGCGACGGTCGAGTCGGAGATCGCGACGACGATCGCGCCCTCCTCGTGCAGGAACTTCGCGAGGAAGCTGCCGACGTTGCCGAATCCCTGCACCGCGACGCTCATGCCGGCGAGCGAGGTGTCCTGCTTCGCGACGGCGTCGCGGACGCAGTACAGCGCGCCGCGCGCGGTCGCCTCCTCGCGGCCGAGCGAGCCGCCGATCGTCAGCGGCTTGCCGGTGACGACGCCGAGCACCGAGTGGCCCTTGTTCATCGAGTACGTGTCGAAGATCCACGCCATCACCGAGCCGTCGGTGCCGACGTCCGGCGCCGGGATGTCCTTCTCCGGGCCGATCTCGTTGATGATCTCGCTCGTGTAGCGGCGCGTCATCCGCTCGAGCTCGCCGCGCGACATCTTCTTCGGGTCGCAGACGATCCCGCCCTTCGCACCGCCGAACGGGATTCCCATGAGCGCGCACTTCCACGTCATCCACATCGCGAGCGCCTTGACCTCGTCGACGGTGACGTCGGGGTGGTAGCGGATGCCGCCCTTCGACGGACCGCGCGCGACGTTGTGCGTGACCCGGTAGCCCTTGAAGACCTGCGTCGCTGCCGTCGTCCATCGAAACCGGGATGGACACCTCGACCGCCTTCTTGCACTGCCCGAGAACGGTGACGAGGTTCGGGTCGATGTCGAACGCCGTCGCGACGCGCTGCAACTGCTCGCGTGCGATCTCGAACGGATTCTCGCGAAGGTGCGAGACCCCCGCTTCGACTGTTTTCACGATCTGCTCCTTTTCGGAATGAAGTGAGGAACAGCGGATTCCGATTCCGGCGCGAGTATATGACCGGTCACCGGAGGGCCAATCCGAGCTTTCTACGGCTGGGGGATCCCCCGTCCACGGGAAACCCGCTGATGATCAGGAGATAGCGGCCGGGCGGCAGCCGCTCGCCGGATGGGCCGCGCCCTGTGAGGCCGAACGTGTACCGGCCGGGGAGCACGTCGCGTAGTCGCGCCAGTAGTCCGACCGGGGTCCCGTCGGCGTGCGCAAGCTCGACGTCGAGGCGTGCGAGCGGACGAAGCTCGAGCCTGCCGGCGACCGTTTCGATCCCGCCGGCGTCGACGGTTAGCAGCGCCGGGCGGCGGTCCGACGCGCGAAACGTCGTCGTCGAAAGAGAAGCGGAGCGAATCAGGTCCGCACCCGCCGAGGGCGTGATCGCCCACGGCACACGGACCGCTCCGCCGCCTTCGATGCGTCCGACCACCACGCCGGCGGCGGTACCCGCGCTTGCCGCGTCGACGTGCACGACCACGCTGCGGCCACGTGCAAGCACGATGTGCGCCGGGTGGAGCGTGAACGCGCCCGCCAGCGTCACGCGCAGCTCGCGCGTCGAGAGATTCGTCAACGTGAACGATGCGTGCGCCGACCTTCCGAGCGCGAGCGTCGGAGGCGACGCCGCGACCTCGCCGGCAACCGCCGCGCCTGTGTCGACGACACCTGCCCCCTGCTCCGTCACCGCGTCGCCGGGAACCGGACGTGCGGTTGCGACGAGGAGGCCGGCGAGCTCTCCTGCTGCGAGAGTGGGCCGCGCCTGCACGAGGAGCGCGGCCGCGCCGGCGACGATCGCCGCTGCTCCGCTCGAGCCGTTCACCGTCACGTTGCCGCCGCCCGCGGCGGTGGTGAGAAGCGCCACACCGGGAGCGACCACATCGGGCTTCACGCTGCCGTCGAACGCGAGGCCCGCCGACGAGAACGCGGCGACGTGACCGTCACCCGCGTTCGCTGCGCCGGCAGCAGGCGCAAGCGCCACCGACACGCGGCCGCCGGCGGCGAGACGGCGGCGGATGACCTGCGCCGCCGACGGCGGAAGCGAGATGACGGGGATGTCGAGTCCGAGCGCACCAGCCGGCAGCGTGCCGTAGAGGAGGACCGCGGACGCCCCCGCTTCGGCTGCGTACTGCGCCGCGAGCCCCGGCGACGCGCCCGCCGGAACGAGCGCTGCGCGGCCCGCGACGATGCTGCCGCCCGCGGGCGTGAAGAACCCCGTGAGCGCCGCGTCGCGCGGAGCCACGACCTCGAGGTCGAGCGCACGCGAAGGCTCCGTCCCTCCGGCGAGCGGCAGCGTCGCATCGACGATCGTGTCGAGGCCGGAACGCACGGCCACGCGGGCGCGCGCAACGCCGCCGCGCGAGTCGATCGCCCCCACGGTGAGCGCCGCCGGAGCGCTCCCGGGCGCTGAGATGTCGCCGTACGCCGCACCTGCGGGCCCGTCGTTTCCGGCGGGCGCGACGACGAGCGTGCCGAGCGACCGCGCGCCGGCGACGGCGATCGCCTCTGGTCCGTCGGCGAAGCCTGCGAACGGCTCGGCGAGAGCGGCGAGGGCGATCCGGACCGCGTCGTGCGCGTCGCCGTCCCCGTTCGGATCGACCGCGCGGTCGAGGCCGGCGAGGAGCTCGTCGCTGCGTGCGTACACCGCCCAGCCGCCGGCCGCGTCGGCCTGCCAGCCCGCGACACGGATCGGCAGGATCGCCGCACCGGGCGCGACGGCCGTCACGATCCCTGCCATCTCCGTCCCGTGCTCTTCGCGCTCGGAGGGATCGGCCGGGTCGGCAGCCGCTCCGACGCCGGGATCGCCGCCGACCCCGTCGATGCCGGGAAGAACGTGACCGCGGAGCGACGGAACCGAACGGTCGACGCCCGTGTCGAGCAGCGCGATCTCGACGCCGCGGCCGTCGATGCCGGCGCGGACGAGCGCGGCATCGGCCGGCGAGACCGGTGTCGGCGATTGAGCCGACATGGATGCCGTCGCCGGGTATGCGGCGCGCACCGGGTAGACGCCGGCGACGTCCGGGTCGCGCTCGACGACCGGGATGGCGGTCGCCGGCAGATCGGCGGAGA
Source organism: uncultured Actinomycetes bacterium (assembly GCA_963802685.1). Taxonomy (GTDB): domain Bacteria; phylum Actinomycetota; class Thermoleophilia; order Gaiellales; family Gaiellaceae; genus Palsa-739. The sequence goes on along the minus strand of CAWDJG010000005.1, from coordinate 27,290 downwards.
AGCCGTCGAGCACGCGCGCGAAGCTGTAGTCGGGGCGCACGACGACGCCGCGCCGCTCGAGGCGCGCGACGACCTGCGTCTGCGCGTCGAGGGCGAGCTTCGTCCAGGCACGCTCGCGCTCGCCGTCGGCCGCGCCTCCGGCGGTGGCAACCTGTTCGGCGAGCGACGGCGTCTTCAGGACCACGATTACCCGGTCGCCGGTCGCGACCTGCGCACGCGCGCCGACGAGGCCCCGCCAGGCGGACGCAGGTGCGACTGGGACAGCCGCGTCTGTGCCGACGCTCTTCCCGCCCGCCACGAGCAGCGCGGCGGCAACGGCAGCGACGATCGCGACGAGCGTCGCGACGACGCGCGCGTCAGCGCGAGGCGTACGCATCGATGCCGAGATAGCTCGGGTACGCGAGCGCAGGCGCGAAGCGCCCGGCGGACGCGATCATCGCCGCGTTGTCGGTGCAGAGCGGCAGTGGAGCGAGCGCGGCATCGGGCAGCGCGGCACGCAGCTCGGAGTTCGCGGCGACGCCGCCGACGACGGCGACGCGCGATGCCTCCACTGCGGTCGCCGCCTCTCGGACGCGGGCGACGAGTGCGCGGACGATCGCCCGCTGGTACGACGCGGCGAGATCGGCGCGGCGCGCCGCGAGCTCTGCCTCATCGAGCTCGCGCGTCACGTACAGCAGCGCGGTCTTCAGGCCGGAGAACGAGAAGTCGAGGCCGGGAACGCGTGCGACGGGGAACTCGTACGCCTCGGGATCGCCCGTCGCGGCGAGGAGGTCGAGCTCGCGGCCGCCGGGATAGCCGAGCCCGAGCAACCGCGCGCCCTTGTCGAAGGCCTCGCCGGCCGCGTCGTCGAGCGTCGTCCCGAGCACACGCTCGTCGTCGTACCCGCGGACGTCGAGCAGCAGCGTGTGCCCCCCGCTCGCGAGGAGGCAGAGGAACGGCGGCTCGATCGGATCCGGCTCGAGATAGAGCGAGGCGACATGGCCGCGGAGGTGATCGACGGGTGCGAGCGGGAGACGGCGCGACCACGCGAGCGCCTTCGCCGCCGCCATGCCGACGAGCAGCGCGCCGATGAGGCCGGGGCCCTGCGTCACGGCGATGCGCTCGACGTCGTCGAGCGTCGCTCCCGCTTCTGCGAACGCCTCGCGGACGACGGGCACGACGAGCTCGAGATGGCGGCGCGATGCGACCTCCGGCACGACGCCGCCGTACCGCGCGTGCAGGTCAGCCTGCGAGGAGACGACGTTCGCGCGGATCGCGCCGCCCTCGGTGACGAGTGCTGCGGCCGTCTCGTCGCAGCTCGTCTCGATGCCAGGATCACGTGGCCCTGGACGTCCACGCGCGCGTCGTGCGCGACAGGGTCTTTCCACATGATGAGGGCGTCCTCGCGGTTGTCGGTGTAGTACCCGCGACGCATGCCGCGCGCCTCGAAGCCGAGCCGCTCGTAGAGGCCGATCGCCGTCGCGTTCGATACGCGCACCTCGAGCGTGTAGCCGCGGCGGGCGTCGTCCGCGGTCAGCTCGAACAGCCGCTCGAGCAGGAGCGACGCGACGCCGTGGCCGCGATGCGCCGGGTCGACGGCGACGTTCATCACGTGCCATGCGTCGACGTAGCGCGAGACGATGAGGTAGCCGCGCAGCGTGCTCGTCTCCTCCCCCTCCGCGCCGAACGCGCCGAGACAGATCGAACTCGGCTTCGCGAGCTCGCCCGCGAACATCGAGCGCGACCACGGCGTGCGGTAGGACCGCCGCTCGATCTCCTCGATCGTGGTGAGGTCGGAGAGGCCGAGACGCCGCAGCTCGAGCGTCGTCACGGGATGCTCTTCTCCGCGTCGGGTACGCGCAGATAGAGCGGCTCGATCTCGTCGACCGGACCGACGTCGCGCACGAGCGCTGCATGGAAGCGCGCACGCGGGACGTGCCGCTCGTCATCGTCGGGCGGCACGACCGCTCCGCTCGCCTCGAGCAGCTCCCGGTAGCGGCGCGCCCCGCTGCCGACGTACACGGTCCCCGCCGTCACCTTCAGATCCGCGGGCGCGAGAACGACGGGCCCGCCGTCGACGAGCGCGAAGATCTCGTGCCGGCGCGCATCGACGACCGGTACGGCACCCGGTGCGCCGGCGGCGAGCGCGTCGAGCGTCGAGACACCCGCTCCCTCGACGTCGAGCGCGAGCGCCAGTCCGCGCGCCACCGCCAGGCCGATGCGGATCCCGGTGAAGCTCCCCGGACCGGTGCCGACCGCGAGCACGCCGAGGTCGCCCGGATGCGCGCCCGCCTGTCGCAGCAGCGCGTCGACGTCCTCGAGCAGCGTCTGCGCGCGCGATGACCGCTCGCCGAGGACCTCGTCGCCGTCGACGAGCGCGCTCGTCGCCACCTCCGTCGCCGTGTCGAAAGCCAGCGTCAGCACTCGTCGATCGAAACCACCCTATGCGCGTCACCAGCATGCCGCATCCGCACCCGGTAGCGCGGCGCGGGCAGGACGCCCTCGCCCGCCTCGGGCCACTCGACGAATGCGATCGCATCCTCGAAGTACGGCTCGAGATCCCCCCACTCCGCGGCCGACATGCCCGCGAACCGGTACAGGTCGAGATGCGAGACCTCCCCCGCCGCGCCGTGATAGCGATGGCCGATCGTGTACGTCGGGCTCGTCACCCGCTCCCGCACGCCGAGCGCCGCGCAGGCTCCGCGCACGAACGTCGTCTTCCCGGCGCCGAGCTCACCCGACACGGTCACGACGTCGCCCGGCGCGAGCCGCCGCGCGAGGTCGGCGGCCAGCGCCTCGGTCTCCTCGGGGGACGTCGTCTCTGCCTCGGCCACAAGCTGAAGCGTAAAGTCGCGTCGATGCCCGCGTACGTCATCGTCGAGACCGACATCCACGACCCGGAGCAGTACGACCGCTACCGGGCGGTGTCTCCCGCGGCCGTCGCCGCCGGCGGCGGCCGCTTCGTCGCCCGCGGCGGAGAGCTCGCCGTTCTCGAGGGCGACTGGCACCCGAGCAGGCTCGTGATCCTCGAGTTCCCCGACCTCGAAACCGCGAAGCAGTGGTACGAGTCGGCCCAGTACCAGGACGCGAAGAAGCTCCGCGAGGGCGCAGCGAACCTCCGCATGGTCGCCGTCGAAGGCGTCTAGAAGAGGCCGAGCTGCTCGGCCGGCGGGGACGCCGCCGCGGGGACGAGCGCGAGCTCGGGCTCCGGTGGCGTGAGAGCGCGGCCGAGGAGCTCGGGGAGCCGGGCGAAATCGGACTCGAGGACCTTGAGCATCGCCGGCGTGTACAGCGCCGCGGCAGGATGGTAGAGCGGGTACAGCGTCACCGAGCGACTACCGAGAGTGGTCTCCTGCTCCTGCCCGTGCACGCGCGTGATGCCGAGCGGCCGGCCGGAGAGGAGCTTCGTCGCGAAGTTGCCGAGCGTCGCGACGATCGTCGGCTCGATCAGCTCGATCTGCCGGAACAGGTGGCTCTCGCACGCCTCGATCTCGTCCGGCTGCGGGTCGCGGTTGCCGGGAGGGCGGCACTTGAGGACGTTGGCGATGTAGACGTCGCCGCGCTCGAGCCCGATGCCGGCGAGGAGCTTCTCGAGGAGCTTGCCGGCCTGGCCGACGAACGGCAGGCCCTGCTTGTCCTCGTGGAAGCCCGGCGCCTCGCCGACGAACATCAGCTCGGCGTGTGGATTGCCGGCGCCGAACACGACCTGCGTCCGGCCCTGCGCGAGGCGGCAGCGCGTGCACGAAGCAACCGCGACGGCGTATGCCGAGAGATCGTCGACGCGCTCGACCGGGACCGCGCTCACGGCCGGTGAGTCTAGGCCTGGGGCCGGACGGGTCAGTGCCCGCAGCCGCAGGAGCCGCCGCAGCAGCCGCCCCCGCCGCCACCGCCGCTGAAGCTCGGCTGCTTGGCCGCGCCGTGGACGGCAAAGCTCGAGAACTGCCTGGCGACGTTCGTCGCGGAGCAGTCCGGGCACGCGACCTGCTGGTCGCCGCGGACGAGCTCCTCGAAGTGCGACTCGCACTCCATGCACACGTACTCGTAGATGGGCACGAGCCGAGTTTAGACGAGCGCGTGGGAGTGGTGCACGCCGCCGCGCACCTCCGGCAGGAGCTCCGACCAGACGATCCACACCATGGCGCCCGCCGCGAAGCCGAGCCCGGCAGGCAGAGCCGGCTTGAACCACTCGACGAAGAGATACGTGAACGGCGCGATGAGGGGCTGCGGGAGGCAGGAGAAGATGCTCCACCACGCCGCCGTCCGAACCCTCGTGCCGCGCGGGACGAGGACGAGGCTGATCGCGAGTCCCTCCGGGACGTTGTGCGCTGCGATCGCGAGCGTGATGAGGATGCCGAGGCGCTCGCCACCGCCGTACGAGATGCCGACGCCGACACCCTCGGCGGCCGAGTGCACGGTCATCACCGCGACGATGACGAGAGCCTTCAACGCGTCCGACCCGGCCAGTCCGCCGATCTCGAGGTCGTCGCGGTTGCCGATCAGCATCCGGAACACCCAGACGAACGCGGCGCCGCCCAGCAGTCCGAGGACGACGCGCCAGGGCCCGATGCCGGCACCCTGCCAGACGAGCCCGCCGGCGGCCACGACCATCACGGTCGCCGCGAGGGCGTTGGAGACGCCGAGCCAGCGGCGGCTCATGTCGCGGGCGAAGACGAACGGGAGCGCGCCCAGCCCGGCGGCGAGCGCGGCGACGACGGCGGCAGCCGTGACCGACCAGACGTTGACCGGCATGGTCGAAGCCTGCGGCCGGGTTGCCGCCGCCCCATCCGGGTACACTCGTAGATGCCCGGCATCCACTACGGAGCTGGAGCTGCATCGTGTTCACGCGAATCGAGGTCATCGGCTCGGGACGTGCCGGCGGAGCGGTCGCCGGACGGCTGCGCGAGCGCGGCATCGAGGTCGGCGCGGGCGAGCCCGAGCTCGTCGTGCTCTGCGTGCCGGATGGCGCGATCGCCGAGGTCGCGGCGGGGATCGAGCCGGGCCCGTGGATCGCGCACGTCAGCGGCGCGACACCGCTCGCCGCCCTCGCCCCGCACGAGCTTCGCTTCGGCGTCCACCCGCTGCAGACGTTCACGACGCGGCGCGGGCCGGAGCAGCTCGACGGCGCGTGGGCCGCCGTGACGGCGGAGACCGAAGCCGCGCGGACGGCCGGCATGTGGCTCGCCGAGACGCTCGGCCTGCGCGCGTTCCCGCTCGACGACGGCGCGCGCACGCTCTACCACGCAGGCGCGGTCTTCGCGTCGAACTACATCGTCACGCTTCAGCGTGCGGCGGCGATCCTGTTCGAGGCCGCCGGCGCACCGCCGGAGGCGCTCGAGCCGCTCATGCTGCGAACGATCGAGAACGGCTTCGAGCTCACCGGTCCCATCTCCCGCGGCGACTGGACGACGGTCGAGGCGCACCGCGCCGCGATCCGCGCCGAGCATCCCGAGCTCGAAGGCCTGTACGAGACGCTCGCCGACGCGACCTACGCGCTCGCGACATGAGGATCGTCCGCCGCATCTCCGATCTTCGGCTCGACGGCGGAGTCGGGCTCGTGCCGACGATGGGCGCGCTCCACGCCGGGCACGTCGCGCTCTTCCGCGCCGCGCGGGCGGAGAACGACACCGTCGTCGCGTCGCTGTTCGTCAACCCGGCGCAGTTCGGCGAGGAGTCGGACCTCGCCGCCTATCCGCGCGACGAGGCGCGCGACGCCGAGATCGCCGAGGTGGAGGGCGTCGACGTCCTCTTCGCGCCGGAGCCCGACGAGATGTATCCGGCGACCTTCGGAACGTGGGTGGACGTCGACGAGACCGGCGACGAGGGCATCGCTCGACCCGGGCACTTCCGCGGCGTCGCGACCGTCTGCCTCAAGCTGTTCAACATCGTCCGGCCGCAACACGCGTACTTCGGGCAGAAGGACGCGCAGCAGGCGATCGTCGTGCGCCGGCTCGTGCGCGACCTGAACCTCGACATCCGGATCCGCGTCATTCCCACGGTTCGCGACCCGGACGGCCTCGCGCTGTCGTCGCGCAACGTGCGCCTCTCCCCCGCCGAGCGCGAGCGGGCGCTCAGCCTGCCCGCGCGCGCTCGCGAAGGCGCTGGGCAGCGCAGACCCGGTGGGCGCGGCACGCGCCGAGCTGAACGGACTCACCCCCGACTACGTCGAGCTCCTCGACCTCGACGGCGCGCGCATCCTCGCGGCCGCCGTCCGCGTCGGCTCGACCCGACTCATCGACAACGTGCTCCTGGAAGGAGACCTCTCGTGAGCGACAACCGGAAGCCTCAGCGGTATGCATCGTGGACGGCGGGCAAGCTGCCGCTGCCGGAGCTGCGCGAGATGAAGCGCCGCGGCGAGAAGATCGTCATGGTCACGGCGTACGACGCGCCGAGCGGCCGCCTCGCCGACGCCGCCGGCGTGGACCTGATCCTCGTCGGCGACTCGTCGGGCATGGTCGTCCACGGGCGTGAGTCGACCGTCGCCGTCTCGCTCGAGGAGATCCTGCTCATGACGCAGTGGGTGACGCGCGGCGCAAAGCGGCCGCTCGTCGTCGCCGACATGCCGTTCGGCTCGTACGAGGTCTCGAACGAGCAGGCCGTGACGAATGCCGTCCGCCTCGTGAAGGAGGGCGGCGCGGACGCGGTGAAGCTCGAACGCGGCGGCACCACGGTCGCGCGGGCGCGCGCGATCGTCGACGCAGGCGTTCCCGTCATGGGCCACGTCGGGCTGACGCCGCAGACGGCCACCGTGCTCGGCGGCTTCAAGGCGCAGGGCCGCACGGCCGACCGGGCCGCGCTCCTGCTCGAAGAGGCGGCTGCGCTCGAGGCTGCGGGCTGCTTCGCCGTCGTCCTCGAGGCGGTGCCGGCCCCGGTTGCAGCGACGGTCACGCGGGCGCTGACGGTGCCGACGATCGGCATCGGCGCAGGCGGCGACTGCGATGGCCAGGTGCTCGTCTGGCACGACATGCTCGGCTACTACGACGGGAACGCGCCGCGCTTCGTGAAGCGCTACGCCGATCTCGGCGAGGCGATCACCGAAGCGCTCGGCCGGTTCGCCGAGGACGTGCGCAGCGGGGCGTTCCCAGAGGAGCAGCACACGTACGCGATGCCGGCGGAGGAGCTCGCCGCATTCGAGGCCGCGAAGAAGAGTTAGAGGAGCCCGGCCTCGCGGCCGACCTCGACGAACGCTGCGAGCGCCCGCTCGAGGTGCGTCGGCTCGAGCGCGGCCGACATCTGCACGCGGATGCGCGCCGTCCCTTCCGGGACGACCGGGTAGCCGAAGCCGGTCACGAACACGCCGCGCGCGAGCAGCTGCTCCGAGAGCTCGATCGCCCGTGCTGTCTCTCCGACGATGATCGGGATGATCGCCGCCTCGCCGTCGAGCGGGTAGAAGCCGGCCTCGCGGAGCGCGCCGCGGAACCAGCGCGTGTTCTCGCGCAGCTTGACGACGAGATCGGGGCGTGAGCGCAGGACGTTGACGGCGGCGCGCGCGCTGCACGCGACCGTCGGAGGGAGCGCGTTCGAGAACAGTTGCGGCCGCGAGCGCTGCGCGAGGAGGTCGCAGACCTCCGCCGACGACGCGACGTAGCCGCCCGCGGCGCCGCCGAGCGCCTTGCCGAGCGTTCCCGTCATGACGTCGACCTGGCCGAGGACGCCGAAGTGCTCCGGGACGCCACGGCCGGTCTTGCCGACCGTTCCGACGCCGTGCGAGTCGTCGACGACGACGACCGCGTCGTGCGCGCGCGCGAGCTCGAGGATGTCCGGCAGCTTGGCGAGATCGCCCTCCATCGAGAAGACGCCGTCCGTGATGACGATCTTCCGCTGACCCTTATCGCACGAGCGAAGCGCGTCGCGCAGCTCGCTCATGTCCGAGTGGGCGTAGCGAACTTTGCGCTCCGGCTTCGAGAGACGGACCGCGTCGATGATCGACGCGTGGTTCAGCTCGTCGCTGATGATCACCGTGTGCTCGTCGGCGAGCGTGGGGATCGCGGCCTCGTTCGCGTTCCAGCACGACACGTATGTGAGCGCCGCCTCCGTCGCCGAGAGCTCCGCGAGATCGCGCTCGAGCTCGAGATGCGGCTCGAACGTCCCGCAGATGAAACGCACCGACGCGGTGCCCGCGCCGTAGCGCTCCAGCCCTTCGATGCCGGCACGCACGACGTCCGGGTGGTCGGCGAGGCCGAGGTAGTTGTTCGACGAGAGGACGATCACGTCGCCGCGCCCGCGCATGCGCACGACCGGGCCTTGCGGCGATTCGAGGGTGTTGAAGCGCTTGTACGTCCCTGCCTCGCGCAGCGAGGCGAGCTCCGTGCCGATCTCCTCCTGCAGGTGCGTCATGCCGCCACCTCCGCGACCACGCGTTCCGGGTGCAGCACGATCTTGCAGGCCTCGCCGCTGTCGAGCAAGTCGAACGCGCGCTGGAAGCTCTGCAGGCCGAGCTCGGCGGTGATCAGCGGATGCAGGTCGACGACGCCGTGCTCGAGCAGCCACCGCGTGCGATACCACGTGTCCCACACCCGGCGGCCGCTGACGGCGGAGACCTCGAGGTTCTTGAAGATGAGCGCCTCGGCGATGTCGAGCTTCACGGGCTCCGCCGGGATCCCGAAGAGGATCACGCGGCCGCCGTTGCGCGCGATCCTGAACGCGTCGGCGATCGCCTGCGGTGCGCCGGACATCTCGAAGACGACGTCGACGTGCTCGCCCTCGTTCTGCTCCACGAACCAGGCTGCGGCGTCGTCGACGGTGCGTGTGTCCAACGCGGCCGTCACCCCCATGCGCGCGGCGAGGTCGAGGCGGAACGGCTTGCGGTCGGATGCGAGGACGCGGACGGCTCCGGAGGCGCGTGCGATGCCGATGCTGAACAGGCCGACAGGCCCGCAGCCGAGGATCGCGACCGACTGGGCCGAGACGTCGACGTGGCTGAGCGCGAAGACCGCGTTCCCGAACGGCTCCTGCAACGTCGCGATCTCCGGCGGCAGCTTCGCGCGGTCGTTCTGCCAGATCACCGATTCGGGAACGACGACGTACTGGGCGAACGCGCCGTCGCGATCGACGCCGAGGATCTTCGTCTGCTCGCACATGTGCGCGCGCCCGGTCCGGCAGTAGCATGCACGCGCCGCACGTCACGTGACTTTCGGCCGAGACGTAGTCGCCGACGACGACATGGCGGACGTTCCGTCCGGTCTCGACGACGGTGCCGGCGAACTCGTGCCCGAGCGTCAGCGGCGGAACGACCCGCTGCTGCGCCCAGGCGTCCCACCTGAGGATGTGCAGATCGGTGCCGCAGACGCTCGCAGCCTCGACGAGAACGAGGACTTCGTCGTCGCCGGGCGCGGGAACAGGTACCTCGTCGAGCACGAGACCCGCCTCGGCGGCACGCTTGCGGACGGCCCACATGGTGTCCATGAGAACACGATTCCGCCACCGGCCCGGCGGGCCATCCGCGCCCGGCCGGAGCGCTGCTGCGGCTTTTCCTCAGACCGTGGTCGCGGCGACGAGGAGCGCCGGCACCACGGCCGCGAGCGCAACCGCAGCGGCGGCGCGTCCGTACGTCCACCCGTGCACGGCCCGGACTCCGACGATGGCGAGCCAGAGGCTCCAGGCGAGTGCCGCGTAGTAGAAGGCGCCGAAGATCGTGTCCCCGCGCCCGTAGTCGTTCCCGCCCGTTCGGAAGAGGTCGACGCCGTAGATGGCAATCCGCGCCGGCCACAGCGTCAGCAGCGAGAGAGCGAGCGGAGCCGACGCGAGGCCGAGGACCTGGCGGGAGCGGCGCCAGTCGCCGAGGCTGCCGAGCCGCCGCGACGCCCCGAAGAGAAGGGCGCCGCCGAGCCAGTAGAACGCGAGCGCGTACACGACGCCGCCGAAGAACGCCCACACGGGAATGAGCGCCGTCGACATCGAAGCGTCGTTGAGGAGCTGCCGCGCCACGTGCACGCCGAGAACGCCGGCGATGCCGGCGAGGCCGGCGACGGCGGTGATCGGCTCCTGGCGCCCTTCGGCCGCTTCTCGCGAGTCGTCGCGGAGGGAGACGAACACCGCGTGCGGCGCGACGAGCACTGCCGGCGCGCGCAGCCACCAGGTGCGCTCGACTGCGGAGGACGTCTCGACCGCTTCGCTGCTCACGCTGCGCAGGGTAGCCTCACCGGTCGTGGACGCCGTCGATCCCGAGCTCACGGCGCAGGTTGCCGCCGCCGCGCCCTTCACGGCGTTTCTCGGCATCGAGATGGTGTCGGCTTCGCCGCACGAGGTGCGCGCACGGCTCGCGTGGAGTGCCGACAAGTGCACGGCCGGTGGGATCCTGCACGGCGGCGCGCTCATGGGGCTCGCGGACAACGTCGGCGGCTTCTGCGCGTTCCTCAACCTCCCCGAGGGCGCCGCCGGAACGGCGACGATCGAGTCGAAGACGAACTTCTTCGGCCCGGTGCGCGCGGGCCACGTGCACTCGATCTCGCGTCCGTTGCACACCGGCCGGCGCACGGTCGTCGTCGACACCGAGCTCTACGACGACGCAGGCAAGCTCGTCGCCCGGGTCACCCAGACACAAGCCGTCCTGTAGCGGAGAACAACGGATGTCGCCGAGGCCTTCCCGGAGGAGGCTCGGCGCATGAAGCGCGTGGTCGCATGCGCCGCTGTGGTCGCGGTTCTTGCCGGCTGCGGCGGTTCCGCGAAGCAGGCGCAGCGACCCGGTCTACAGAGGATCCTCCACTCGCTCGTGACCGGTCAGCTGCGGGCATCTCCCGGCGCGGTCGCGTACGTGTCCGGCCCGCGAGGAACATGGGAGGGTGTCGCCGGCTGGGCCGACGTCGCGCACCGCATCCCGATGACGCCGGACGTTCGCAGCCGCGTCGGCAGCGTGAGCAAGCTGTGGACCGCAACCGTCGTCATGAAGCTCGTCGAGGCGGGGAAGCTCCGGCTCGACGACACGGTCGAGAAGTGGCTACCCGGCGTGTTCCCGTACGGGAGCAGGATCACCGTGCGCGAGCTGCTGAACCACACGAGCGGGATGATCGACGACAACGACATCCAGGCGCGGCCGGAGTACTGGCTCGGGAAGATCCGCGACGCCGGCGTGCGCAAAAAGCTCCTCGCGTTCGGAGCTGCGTCGTCGAAGAATCCGGCGATCTCGGTCGCGCCGACGTTCGAGATGCGCGTCGCGGCCTCCCTGCCGCTGCTCTTCGCGCCCGGCACGCAGTACCACTACTCGAACATCGGCTACAAGACGCTGGCCGCCGTCGCCGAGAAAGCAGCGCACGCCCCTCTCGACGACCTCTACCGGCGATACATCATCCATCCGCTGAAGCTCGATACCGCCGGCTACGACCCGACGGCGTCGATCGAGGGACCCCACGCAGTCGGCTACGTCGTCGAGGCCGGCGGCAAGGTGAAGGCGAACGCCGGTGCAGGCGAAGGGGACCTCGCGGCCTCGGGCGGAATCGTCATCAGCGCCGCTGACGAGGCGAAGTTCCTCGTCGCGCTCGTCCAGGGACGGGTCGTCTCCCGTCCGTACCTGCGCCAGATGGAGAAGCCCGGGCTCGAGTCGTACGGCTTCGGGACGGGTGTCGGCATGATCTGCGGCAGCCTCGTCTACACCCACGGCGGCGCGACGACGGCGTACATGGCCGAGGTCGCGGTGAGCGGCGACGGGAAGCGGGTCGCCGTGCTGCTCGTCAACGGCCGCACCTGGAACTCGTGGGGCGACAACCTGCCCGAGCAGGCGCTCAAGAACCTCTTCTGCGCCGCGTAGCTACGCGGCGACTGCGGCCGCCGGCAGCACGTGCTGGAGGAAGTCGCCGGTGAAGCTTCCCTCCACCTGCGCGACGTCCTCGGGCGTGCCGACAGCGACGATCTCGCCACCCGCCTCGCCGCCCTCCGGCCCGAGGTCGACGATCCAGTCAGCCTGCTTGATCACGTCGAGGTTGTGCTCGATGACGATCATCGTGTTGCCGTTGTCGACGAGGCGCTGCAGCGTCTCGAGGAGCTTCTCGATGTCGGCGAAGTGGAGGCCGGTGGTCGGCTCGTCGAGGATGTAGAGCGTCTTGCCCGTCGCCACCTTGGACAGCTCCGACGCGAGCTTCACGCGCTGTGCCTCGCCGCCCGAGAGCGTCGTCGCCGGCTGGCCGAGCTTGATGTAGTCGAGCCCGACGTCGTGCAGCGTCTGGAGGCGGCGCCTGATCTTCGGGATCTTCGTGAAGAACTCGAGCGCCTCCTCGACCGACATCTCGAGGACGTCGGCGATCGACTTGCCCTTGAAGCGCACCTCGAGCGTCTCCCGGTTGTACCGCGCGCCCTTGCACGTCTCGCACGGCACATAGACGTCGGGCAGGAAGTGCATCTCGATCTTGATCTGCCCGTCGCCCTTGCACGTCTCGCAACGGCCGCCGCGCACGTTGAACGAGAAGCGCCCCGGCTTGTAGCCGCGCACCTTCGCCTCGGGGCTGAGCGAGTACAGCTCGCGGATGTGCGTGAAGAGGTCGGTATACGTGGCGGGGTTCGAGCGAGGCGTCCGCCCGATCGGCTTCTGGTCGATCTCGATCACCTTGTCGAACGCGTCGATCCCCTCGACGCCGCCGTGCGCGCCCGGCTTGACACGCGCCTTGTTCAGGCGGTTCGCCAGCGCCTTGTAGACGATGTCGTTCACGAGCGTCGACTTGCCGGAGCCCGACACGCCGGTGACGCAGACGAACTTCCCGATCGGGAACTCGACGTCGATCTTCTTCAGATTGTGCTGCGTCGCGCCGCGGACGACGAACACGCCGCGGTCCTCGCACCGCCGCTCCGGGATCGGGATCGTGCGCGTGTGCGAGAGGAACTGGCCCGTGACCGAGCGCCGGTTGCGGGCGACCTTGGCGGACGGTCCCTCGGCAACGACTTCGCCTCCGTGCAGCCCGGCGCCAGGGCCCATGTCGACGAGCCAGTCGGCCCGCCGCATCATCTCCTCGTCGTGCTCGACGACGACGACGGTGTTGCCGATGTCGCGCAGCCGCTCGAGCGTTCCGATGAGGCGCGCGTTGTCGCGCTGGTGGAGGCCGATGGACGGCTCGTCGAGGATGTAGAGCACGCCGACGAGCTGCGAGCCGATCTGCGTCGCAAGCCGCAGTCGCTGCGCCTCGCCGCCGGAGAGCGTCGCGGCCGCCCGGTCGAGCGTCAGATAGCCGACACCGACGTCGTCGAGGAACGTCAGGCGTTCGCGGATCTCCTTGACGATGCGGTGGCCGATGAGCTGCTCGGTCTCGGTGAGGCCGAGCTCCCCGAGGAAGCGGAGCGCCGCCGAGACGGACATCTGCGTGAACGCGTGGATCGACCTGCCGCCGACGGTGACGGCGAGCACCTCGGGCTTGAGACGGGCGCCCTTGCACACGGGGCAGGGACGGAGCGACATGTACTCCTCGATCCGCTCTCGCTGCTGCGACGAGTCCGTCTCCTTGTAGCGGCGCTGGAGGCTCGCGACGATCCCGTCGAAGGCGAGCATGTACTGGCGCTTCCGACCCATCCGGTTCCGGTACTGGACGTAGATGCGCTCGCCGCCGGTGCCGAAGAGGAAGCGGTCCTGCTCCTCCTCGGTGAGCTCCGACCACGGCTTCGTCGTGTCGATCTCGTACCGGTCGGCGATCGCCTGGATGACCGCCTCGTAGAAGCCGGACGACCCGCCCACCGACCACGGCACGAGCGCGCCGTCGACGATCGGCAGCGACGGGTCGGGAACGAGGAGGTCGGGGTCGATCTCCTGCTGCGAGCCGAGACCGGTGCAGCGCGGGCACGCGCCGTGCGGCGCGTTGAACGAGAAGATCCTCGGCTGCAGCTCCGGGAGCGAGACGCCGTGGTCGGGGCAGGCGAAGTTCTGCGAGAACAGCATCTCCTCCCCGTCGACGACGGAGACGATGACGAGCCCTTCTCCGAGCCCCGCCGCCGTCTCGATCGACTGTGTCAGGCGCAGGCGCAGGTCGGCGCGCATGACGAGCCGGTCGACGACGACCTCGATCGTGTGCTTGTACTTCTTGTCGAGCGGAGGGACACCATCCTCGAGGAGGTACTGCTCGCCGTCGACCTTGACGCGCGTGAACCCTTCGCGCAGCAGCTCCTCGAAGACGTCCTTGAACTCGCCTTTGCGGTCGCGGACGACGGGCGCGTTGATCGTGAACTTCGTGCCCTCGTCGAGCCTCAGAACCTGTTCGACGATCGCGTCGATGGACTGGCCGGCGATCGGCTTGCCGCAAACCGGGCAGTGCGGACGTCCGACGCGCGCGTAGAGGAGCCGCAGGTAGTCGTAGATCTCCGTCACGGTGCCGACCGTCGACCGCGGATTGCGCGACGTCGTCTTCTGGTCGATCGAGATCGCCGGGCTGAGTCCGTCGATGTGGTCGACGTCCGGCTTCTCCATCATCTGCAGGAACTGGCGCGCGTACGCGGAGAGCGACTCGACGTAGCGGCGCTGGCCCTCGGCGTAGATCGTGTCGAACGCGAGGCTCGACTTCCCGGAGCCGGAGAGCCCCGTGATGCAGATGAGGCGGTTCCGCGGCAGCCGGACGGTGATGTCCTTGAGGTTGTGCTCGCGGGCGCCGTGGACGACCAGCTCGTCGGCAGCCATGGAGGGGCCATTGTACTTCAGCGAACGTGTGTTCGTAAAGGCCGCCGCGACGAATCTTCGAGCTATTTGCGACCGCGGGGAACGCGGTGCGGGAGCAGCCCCCAGGCGGCGGTGTTGCGCTTCGACGGGAAGAGGTCGCGCCAGTCCTTCGCGACGAGCCAGGAGCCGAGGACGGTCGCTGCGATCGTCGCGCGCGTGAGCTCCCAGGTCTCCGTCACACCGCCGAGCAGAAGGGCGGCGAGGACGGCGAACCCGAGGGCGAACTCGTGGATCCGCAGCCCGAAGAGGTAGACCCGGGGGCCGAGCCGATGGCGCTCCAGCCGCAGCACGAGCGGCAGGGTAGCGTCGGGACGGTCAGCTTCCCGTTAAGGCTCGGTTCAGGAGCCCGTGGACCTTCGAAGGGCTCGCGACGCAGCTGATCTCGAGATCGCCGGCGACGAGCGTGCCGTATCCGAAGAGCCGTCCGAGCACGGACTGCTCGAGCTCGACGGTCTGCACCTTCTCGAGGTGCACGGCGGCCGCCCGCCTCCGCAGCGTGCCGTGGACGACGAAGAGCTTCTCGCCCGTGAGGACGACGCGCGTGTGATCCCACCGCCAAACCGCCGCGGTCGCGCCGACCGCCGCGACGACGAGCAGCGCGGCTCCCGCTACCGAGACCGGCCAGCCGCCGAGGAAGGCGATCGAGCCGAGGACGGCGAGGACGAAGGCACGCCCCAGTGGGCGGACGAGGACGACGCCGTGCCGGCGGGCATCGACGTAGACGCGCTCGTTGCGCTCCTCGACCATGGGGTTTGCCTCCTTCGCCGCGCGGCGAGAAACCCCTCGCCATGGAAAGCACCGCACGGCGTGCGGCAACGGCGACGCTGGTCGCGCTCTCGATCGTCGTTGCCGCCCTGGCGCTCTGGAAGATCAAGGCGGTCATCGCGTTGATCTTCCTCGGCTTCACGATCTCCGCCGCGATGCGCCCCGGTGTGGAGTGGCTGCATCGGCGGGCGCGCGTTCCGCGCGGGCTCGGCGTGCTCGTCCACTACGTCGCGCTGCTCGGTCTCGTCGCCATCGCCCTGTGGCTGTTCGTCCCGCGCGCGGTCAGCCAGGTCGACCAGGCGATCGGGAGCGTGCCGACGTCGTCGACGCAGCTCCGTCACCAGGCGGCGAACTCGAGCGGGATCAAGCGCGAGATCCTCCTCGGCATCCAGAAGCGTCTGGGCAAGCTGCCGTCCGCGAGCAGCATCGTCCACAGCGCCGTCTCGGTGACGAGCACGGCGTTCGAGGTGCTGATCGGCATCTTCTTCATGTTCGCCGTGGGCGCCTACTGGATCTTCGAGCGCGACCGCGGGATCGCACTCGTCCAGTCACTCGTTCCACGACGGCATCGCCGCGTGACGCGGGACACGTGGCTCCTGATCGACGACAAGCTCGGAGCGTTCGTACGCGGCGAGCTCATCCTCGTCGTCTTCGTCGCGTCCGTGCTGTCGCTCGCGTTCTGGCTCGACGGGCTGCCGTACTGGCTCCTGATCGGCGTCGCCGCGGGCGTCTTCGAGATCGTCCCGGTCATCGGGCCGCTCGTCGCCGGAGTCCTCGCGGTCGGTGTCGGCCTCACCGTCGACTGGCAGACCGCGCTCGGTGCCGGGATCGCGGTACTCGTGCTCCGGCAGCTCGAGGACCTACTTCGTCGCGCCGCGCGTGCTCGGCCGCGCGGTCGGCCTCTCCCCTCTCGTCGTGCTCGTCTCGGTGACGGCGATCGGGATCCTCTTCGGCGGCTTCTACGTCCTGCTCGCGATCCCCATCGCGGCGGTGCTCGGGACGCTCGTCGACGTCGTCCTGCGCGGCGTCGACCCGGCGGAGGAGGAGGTTCCGGCGCTCCTCTTCGCGGCGAAGGACGCCGAGAGCTGACGTCCGCGGCGCGTGACGGAACCGGCACGAAGCTGCCGGCGTCTCGTCACCATGCGCGATCCCCGCGGACGTAGGCTCCTGCCATCGGGGCGGGAGGTGGGTACTCCCGAGTGATGACGCGTGTACCTCTTTGACGCCGCCCGGCGGCGCGCCCCGGGGCTAGGCCTTGCGCCAGCGGCCGAAGACGAGGCCGCCGAGCGTGAAGCCGAGCCCGAACGTGCCGAGCGCGAAGGCGCCGATGGCGAACGCCTTGCGCCAGGTCGAGAGCCGCTGCCAGCGCCCGAGCGCCTCTTGCTCCTCGGTCGTCAGCGGCCTCGCCGCGCCGTTGCTTGCGCAGCGCGCCGCCGGCGCGCAGACCGAGGTAGAGGTCGTCGAAGACTTCTGTGCTGACTCGTCGGCCATACCTGAATCTATAGCCTCATTCGCTCGTGACCGCACGCATCCTGCATGTTTCCGATCTCCACACGGGTACACGCGAGGACCCTCGAGTCGAGGAGGCGCTCGCCGGCGCCTCGTCGAGCAGGTGCAGCCCGATCTCGTCGTCGCCTCGGGCGATCTGACCAACCGCGGCCGGCGCAGCGAGCACGAGCGCGCCCACGGTCTCCTCGCTCTCGCTCGGCGCCTCCGGTCGCTCGCCGTCCCGGGCAACCACGACCTGCCGTACACCTTCCCGGCGCGCTTCACGCGCGCCGTGGCGCGAGTTCGAGCGCATCTGGGGAACGACCGAGCCGACGTACGCGTCGGCGACGCTCCACGTCGTCGGCCTCAACTCGGCGCGGCCCTATCGCCACCAGAGCGGCGGCCTGCGCGAGGCGCAGCTTCGCGCCGCGGCCGCGCGCCTCGCCGAGGCAGCCGGAGGCGCGTACCGCGTCGTCGTCCTCCACCACCACATGATCGGAGCGCCGTGGCGGGCGGCGCGGAAGCGCCCCGTCGCTCGACCGGAGTCGCGTTCTCGACGCGCTCGTCGCGGCCGGCGCCGACCTGATCCTCGCCGGCCACATCCACCAGGCGGCCGTCAGCGAGCGGCACGAGTTCGAGGTCGTCGACGGACGACGCGCGCAGACGGTCGTCGTCTCGATCGCGCCCGGTCTCGGGCAGCCGCGCCCGCGCCGGCTCGGCGAGGCGCGCGGCCTGCACGTCTACGAGGTCGACGAGGCGTCGCTCACGGTGCTCACGTACGTCTGGCAGGGCGACGACTGGTCGCTCACCGCTCGCCGCTCGTTCTCCTAGTGCGGCGGCAGCTGCCGTCGCGCCCGGACCGGTCAGCGGCCGGTGCTGCACGAAGCGGCGGTGGAGGTAGAGCAGGAGCGTCGCGCCGACGCAGCGAGAAGACGATGCCGCCCGCGATGGCCGAGGAAGAGCCACGCGACGATCCCGCCGACGAACGAGCCGGCGAGGCCGAGGCCGATCGTCGCGAAGAAGCCCATCGGATCCGGGCCGGGCAGCGCGAGCCGCGCGAGTCCGCCCGACGACGAGGCCGTCGATCGCCAGGGCGATGATGAACCAGAGCACCATGATCGTCCTAGCTGCCGCAGCCGCTCGAGCAGGCGCACGCGGGCGGCGTTGTACTCGTCGTCGTCGAGCACGCCGGCGTCGTGGAGCTCCTCGAGCAGGCCGAGGATAGTGCGCGGGGTTCTCGGTCGGCTCCTCGCCTGCTGCCGGGCGACGCCGGCGGCGCGGCGGACGGCAGGGGCTGCCGGAGGCGCGAACGGCGCCGGCCCGGTCCCGATCTGGTCGGGGTCGATGCCGGCGCGGTGCAGCCGCGTCGCGGTAGGCGGCGACGCCGAAGCCGCGTTTCGGGAAGCGGTACGCCTCACGCCCGACGATCGCTCGGCGCTGCACGAACCGCCGGTAGGCGACGACGAGCAGGATGGCGACGCGAATCCGACGGTGCTGATCACGTACGGGTCTGCGGTACCCCACCGCGTACGCGACGCTGCCGCCGCCGAGAGAGCCGGCGAGGCCGATGAGGATCGTGAGCCAGATCGGCATCGGGTCCGGGCCCGGCACCGCGAACCGCGCGAGGCCGCCGGTGACGAACGCGGACACGAGGACGCCGATGACCGTCCCCGCGCCGACACTGCCGAGCACCAGCGCGACCGTCATGCTGTCGCCTCGACCGCCTGGCAGCTCGCGGCGGAGCTCCTTGATCTCGTCGCGCAGCTTCGCGGCGTACTCGAAGCGCAGCTCCTCGGCCGCGGCGAACATCTCCTCCTCGAGCGTGACGACGAGCTTCTCGAGCTCGGCGCGGTCCATCCCCTCGACCTTCTTCGCGCCTCGCCGCCGGCGCGGCGGGAACGTGCGGCGCCTCGAGGGAGAGGAACTCGGCGATGTCGGAGACGCCCTTCGAGATCGACGCGGGCGTGATCCCGTGCTCCTCGTTGTACGCGAGCTGGATCGCGCGCCGCCGGTTCGTCTCGTCGATCGCCTCCTTGATCGCCTCGGTCTGCTTGTCGGCGTACATGAGCACCTTGCCGTTGATGTTGCGCGCGGCGCGGCCGATCGTCTGGATGAGCGACGTCCGCCCGCGGAGGAAGCCCTCCTTGTCCGCGTCGAGGATCGCGACGAGCGACACCTCCGGCAGGTCGAGACCCTCGCGGAGGAGGTTGACCCCGACGAGCACGTCGTACTCGCCGAGCCGCAGCTCGCGGACGATCTGGATGCGCTCGAGCGTGTCGATCTCGGAGTGGAGGTAGCGCGCCTTCACGCCCGACTCGAGCAGGTAGTCGGTCAGGTCCTCCGCCATCTTCTTCGTCAGCGTCGTGACGAGCGTCCGCTCGCCGACCTGCTTCGCGCTGCCGGATCTCGCCGAGCAGGTCGTCGATCTGGTTGCGCGTCGGGCGCAGCTCGACGTCGGGGTCGACGAGGCCCGTCGGGCGGATGAGCTGCTCGGCCACGCGCGTGGAGTGGCGCTGCTCGTACGGGCCCGGGCGTCGCCGACACGAACACGATCTGCGGCACCTTGGCGAGGAACTCGTCGAAGCGCAGCGGCCGGTTGTCGAGCGCAGACGGCAGCCGGAAGCCGAAGTCGACGAGCGTCTGCTTGCGCGAGCGGTCGCCCTCGTACATGCCGCCGATCTGCGGGATCGTCTGGTGCGACTCGTCGCATGAAGACGACGAAGTCGGACGGGAAGTAGTCGAGCAGCGTGTGCGGCGCCGATCCCGGCGGCCGGCCGTCGAGGATGCGCGAGTAGTTCTCGATCCCGTTGCAGAAGCCGAGCTCCTGCATCATCTCGAGGTCGTACTCGGTGCGCTGGCGGATGCGGTGCGCCTCGAGCATCTTCCCCTCCGCCTCGAACTGTCTTGACCTGCTCGTTCGAGCTCGTGCCGGATCTCGCCGAGCGCCCGCTCGATCGTCGGCTTCGACGTGACGTACTGCGTCGCCGGGAAGATCGTGATCGTGTCGTACCGCGACAGCACCTCACCGGTCAGCGGATCGAAGTGGGAGATCTGCTCGACCTCGTCGCCGAAGAACGAGATGCGATACGCGGTCTCCGAGTGCGCCGGCTGCACCTCGACGACGTCGCCCTTGACGCGGAACCGACCGCGACCCAGCAGCGTGTCGTTGCGGACGTACTGGATGTCGATCAGCTTGCGGAGCATGAGGTCGCGATCCTGCTCCTCGCCCACGTTCACGAAGACGACGCGCTCCTTGTACTCCTCCGGCGAGCCGAGGCCGTAGATGCACGACACCGAGGCGACGATGATGACGTCGCGGCGCGAGAGCAGGATCGAGGTCGCCGAGTGGCGCAGCCGGTCGATGTCGTCGTTCCGCGACGAGTCCTTCTCGATGTACAGGTCGGCCTGCGGGACGTACGCCTCCGGCTGGTAGTAGTCGTAGTAGGAGACGAAGTACTCGACGGCGTTCGTCGGGAAGAACTCGCGGAACTCGTTGCAGAGCTGCGCGGCGAGCGTCTTGTTGTGGGCGATGACGAGCGCCGGCCGCCCGATCTTCTCGATCGTCCACGCCATCGTCGCCGTCTTGCCGGTACCCGTTGCGCCGATGAGCGTCTGGAAGCGGTCGCCGGCGAGGATTCCCTCGGAGAGCGTCTCGATCGCGCGCGGCTGGTCGCCGGTCGGGCTGTACCCCTGGGATGTCTTCAGCGCAGTCACGGGGAGACACAGGGTATCCGGACGGCCACTGCCGACGAAGCGCGCCGGCTAGCCGCTGTAGCCGAGCCGGGACGCGTACGCGCGCCGGTAGATCCCCTTCAGCCACTCGACGCGGTCGACGTATGCGCGCGTCTCCGGGAACTGCACGCCTTCGTGATGCGCGCGCCAGCGGTCGACGTTCTCCTGGCCGGCGTTGTACGCGGCGAGCGCGGTCCGCTCGTCGTGGTACTTGTCGAGCAGGTGGCGCAGATACCACGCGCCGTACCGGACGTTGATCTCCGGGCTGTAGAGATCCGAGACGACGAACTTCGAGCCACCCGTGTGGATCGCGATTCCCTTCGCGGTCGCCGGCTCGAGCTGCATGAGGCCGACGGCGCCGGTGCGCGACTTGGCGCCCGCGTCGAACTTGCTCTCCTGCTCGATGACGGCGGCGAGCAGCGATGCGTCGAGGTGGTAGTTGGCCGCGTGGCCGCGGACGATCGTCTCGTACTTGAGCGGGAACCAGAGCCGCGCCCACCACGCCGGCTCCGTGTGCTGGAGGTAGAGGAACGCGCCGATCGCCGCAGCGACGACCGCCCCCGCCATCGTGAGCCGCCTCAGCGTGCGCACAGCACCTCGACGACGCCGGCGACGAACGCGTCGAGCGACTCGAGCGATCCGTCGTTGACGAACGCGAAGTCGGCGCGCTTCGCCTTCTCGGCGTCCGGTACGAGGCGCGCCTCGCGCTCGGCGATGCCGTCGCGGCGCCGGGCGCGCACGTCCGGCGGCGCAGTGACGACGACGACGGCGTCGAACCGGCTCTCGCCGCCCGTCTCGTAGAGGAGCGGCACCTCGACGACGGCGACCGGCTCCTCCACGGTGGCGAGCCATGCCTCCGTCGCGGCGCGCGTCTTCGGATGCAGGAGCTGCTCGAGCCACTCGAGCTCGCCGCGGTCGCGGAAGACGATCTCGCCGATCCGCTGCCTGTCGCCGATCGCCTCGGCGCCCCAGCGTTGGCGGATCGCGGCGCGCACCTCCTCGTCGTGCGCGAGCAAGTCGTGCACGATCGCGTCCGCCGAGAGTGTCGCGGCTCCGTGCCGTCCGAACGCTGCGAGCGCCTCGCTCTTGCCCGCCGCGATGCCCCCGGTGACCGCGACTGTGCGCGGCCGCCGGCTCATCAGTCTTCGGTGGGCGGCTCGGCGGAAGCTTCGACTTCGGCTTCGGCTTCCGCTTCGACCTCGGGCTCCGGTGCGGCCGCTTCGACCTCGAGCTCCGGTGCGGCCGCTTCGACCTCGAGCTCCGGTGCGGCCTGTTCGGCCTCGACCTCGGCCTCGAGAGGCGGTGCCTCTTCCGCGTCGGCGAAGACGTCCTCGGAGAGGTCGATCGCCGGCGGCGCAGCCTCGTCGCCCGGCTTCGGCTGCACGGGCATGCCGTCCTCGACGCGCTTGAGCGAGAGCGACAGCCGCCTGCGCTCGGCGTCCACCTCGAGGATGCGCACGTTCACCGTGTCGCCCTGCGAGACGACCTCGCGCGGGTTCTCGACGTGATGCTGCGCGAGCTCGGAGATGTGCACGAGGCCCTCGACACCCGGGAGGATCTCGACGAACGCCCCGAACGTGACGACCTTCGTCACCTTGCCCTGGACGACGTCGCCCTCCTGGTAGCTCTCGAGCACCTGCTGCCACGGATCCGTCTGCGTCTGCTTCAGGCCGAGCGAGATGCGCTGGCGCTCGCGGTCGATGTCGAGCACCTTGACGTTCACCTTCTGCCCGATCTCGAGCACCTCGGACGGATGGTTGACATGGCTCCACGAGAGCTCGGAGATGTGGATGAGGCCGTCCATCCCGTCGAGGTCGACGAACGCGCCGAAGTCGACGATGTTCGAGATCGTTCCCTCGACGACGTCGCCCGGATTGAGCTTGTCGAGGATCGCCTGGCGCATCTCCTTGCGCTCGTCCTCGAGGACGGCGCGACGGGAGAGAACGACGTTGTTGCGCGAGCGATTCAGCTCGATCACCTTGCAGCGGAGCTCCTGGCCGAGGTACTCGTCGAGGTCCTGCACGCGGCGGATGTCGACGAGCGACGCGGGCAGGAACCCGCGGACGCCGAGATCGAGGATGAGGCCGCCCTTGACGACCTCGATGACGCGGCCGGTGACCGGCTCGCTCTGCTCGTACGCAGCTTCGATCGCCTTCCAGGCGATCTCGAAGCGGGCGCGCTTCTTCGACAGGATCAGACGCCCCTCGGCGTCCTCCTTCGTCATGACGAGGGCGGCGATCTCGTCGCCGACCGTGACCTCGTCCGACGGGTTCACCGAACGGCGGATCGAAAGCTCGCTGACGGGGATGACCCCTTCAGACTTGTAACCAATATCGACGAGGACCTCGTCCTTGTCCACGCGGACGACGGTGCCGTTGACGACCTCGCCCTCGTTGATCGTCGGGAAGGTCGACTCGTAGTCCGGAATCAGCTCGCCGTCCGGGACCAGTCGTCCAGACGCCTTCCTCGAGCCTCGGGTCGTTGATCGTGTCGTTTGCCATGGAGGCGGGCAGTATAGCCCCAGGTTTAAGGACGCTCTTCGTCTTAGGTTGTTAGTTGCGAATCAGATTGCCGGGGTTACGCTGGGAGACGATGGACGAGCGGTATCCGATCGGTGAAACGGAGTCGGTCTCGGTGGCCGTGCTGCGCCACGAGCGCGCGGAGGGGTACCCGGTGGTCGGTCGCGGTCGGCCTGCGCAGCGGCGAGGCGACCGTCCACGTCCCCGGGCACTACCCGGGCGTCCTGGCCGGCCGGCTGCGCGCCGCCGACGCGCGCTTCGTGCCCGGCGCGCGCCTCGGGCGCGACGAGTACCTCGACCTCACGGCGCTCGCGCGCGAGGACGGGGAGAAGCTCGCGCTCTCGTCGAGCGCGCGGGTGCCCGTGCGCGTGACGCTCGAGGTGCCGCGCGAGGAGCTCGAGCCGCTCTCGCTCCTCCTCGACTCGGCCCAGCAGTTGATCGAGGAACTACGCCAGGGGCTCGGCGCCGTCCCCGACTCGGTGCCTGACGCCTTCTAGTTCTTCGCCTCGTTCCAGTCGTCGCCGGCGCCGACGTCGACGGCGAGCGGCGGGTCGAGCGGATACGCCTCGCACATCTCCGCGCGCACGAGCTCCTTCACGGTCGACACCTCCGCGTCGGGCGCCTCGACGAGCAGCTCGTCGTGCACCTGGAGGACGAGGCGCGCGCTCCGGCCTTCGTCGCGCAGCCGCTTGTGGATGCGCACCATCGCGACCTTGATGATGTCCGCCGCGGTTCCCTGCATCACCGAGTTGACCGCGAGCCGCTCGCCGAGCGAGCGCGTCTGCCGGTTCATCGCGCGGATCTCCGGAACGGGACGGCGCCGGCCGAACAGCGTCGTCACGTAGCCGTCGCGCGCGGCCTGCTCGATCGTGCGCTGGATGAAGTCCTGCACGAGCGGGAAGCGCGCGAGGTACGTGTCGATGTACGTCTGCGCCTCGTCGCGCGGGATCTCGAGGTTCTCCGAGAGACCGAACGCGGAGATGCCGTAGATGATCCCGAAGTTGACCATCTTCGCGATGTTGCGCTCGTCCTTCGTCAGCGTCGCCTGATCCTTGCCGAGCACCTCGGCCGCGGTCGCCGCGTGGATGTCCTCGCCGCGTGCGAATGCCTCGCGCAGCTTCGGCTCGCCGGAGACGTGCGCGAGGATGCGCAGCTCGACCTGCGAGTAGTCGGCGGACACGAGCCGGTGCCCGCTCTCGGCGACGAACGCGCTGCGGATCTCGCGGCCGAGCTCGGTGCGGATCGGAATCGCCTGCAGGTTCGGGTTCGACGTCGACAGCCGGCCGGTCGCCGCGACCGCCTGGTTGAAGTGCGTGTGCAGCCGCCCGTCCTCGCCGAGCAGCGTCGGCAGCGGGCCGAGATACGTGTTCAGGAGCTTCGTGAGCTCGCGCCACTCCTCGATCACCTCGACGATCGCGTGCTCGTCGCGGATCGTGCGCAGCACGCGCGTGTCGGTCGAGTAGCCGGTCTTCCCCTTGCGGCCCGGCGTGAGCTCGAGCTTCTCGAACAGGACGCGCGCGAGCTGCTGCGTCGAGCCGAGCATGAACTCCTCGCCCGCGAGCTCGTACGCGAGCGACTCGAGCTCCTCGACGCGGTCGGCGAGACGCGCGGTGATCTCGCCCATCCGATACGTGTCGATCTTGACGCCGGCGTCCTCCATCGCGGCGAGCACCGCGGTCAGCGGCAGCTCGATGTCGTCGTACAGCTCCTCGCTGCCGCGCTCGCGCAGCCGCGCGCGCACGAGCGGCGCGAGCCGTCGTGGAACCTCGGCCGCGCGGACGAGCGCTGCCGTCTCCTCCTCCGCCGCGGGCTCCGGCACCGCCTCGACGCCGTACTCGGCGGCGAGATCGTCGAGCTCGTAGGCGGGCCGGCCGGGCTCGATCAGGTACGCGGCGATGATCGTGTCCTCCGCCGGGAGCTGCGTCAGCCGCGGCAGCGCCTTGTAGTCGTGCGCGACGATCTCGGTGTCGCGGAGCGCGGCGGGAAGATCGGCCGGGAGCGGCGCGACGATCACCGGGGCGCCTTCCCGCGCGACCGCCACGCGGTCGCCGGCGACCGCGACCGAGACGGGCCCGCTCAGCTTCGGCAGCGTGGCGGCCTCCTCCCAGGCGACGGCTGTCCCGGCCACGACGCGGACAGCGGCCGGAACCGCCTCGTCGAGCGTGTCGACGCGGCCGAGGAGCCCGCGGAACTCGAAGCGGCGGAACATCTCGCGCAGCTGCGACCGGTCGGGCGGCGAGAGGACGAGCTCGGCCGGGTCGCAGTCGATCTCGAGATCGCGGCGCATCGTCGCGAGCTCCTTCGACGTGCGCGCGTCGTCCGCGTGCTCGGTGATGTTCTTGCGCCGCGCGGGCGAGAGCTCGTCGACGTGCTCGAGGACGCCTTCGAGCGAGCCGTACTGCGCGATCAGCTGTCCGGCCGTCTTGTCGCCGATGCCGGGGACGCCCGGGATGTTGTCGGACGTGTCGCCCTTGAGCCCGATGAAGTCCGGGATCTGCTCTGGCTTGATGCCGTAGCGCGCCTCGACGCGCTCCGGCGTGTACACCTGGACGTCGCTCACGCCGCGCGGCGTCATCATCAAGTTGACGTTCCCGGACACGAGCTGGAACGCGTCGCGGTCGGTCGAGACGACGCACGTGCGCACGCCGGCCCGGTCGGCGCGCGTGGCGAGCGTGGCGATGACGTCGTCCGCCTCCCACCCTTCGAACTCGAGGTTGCGGTAGCCGAACGCCTCGACGATCGGCCGGAAGTACGGGAACTGCTCGCGGAGGAGGTCCGCCATCGGCTTGCGGCCCTCCTTGTAGACGACGTCGGCGGCCTCGGCGACGGCGGCGCGGTGCACGGGCTTCGTGTCCCACGCAACCGCCACTCCCTTCGGCTTGTAGTCCGAGAGCAGCTTGAAGAGCATGTTCGTGAAGCCGAGGAGCGCGTTCGTCGGGAACCCCTCGGTCGTCGCGAGCTCCTCGGGGAGCGCGAAATACGCGCGATACGCGAGGTTGTTCCCGTCCACCAGGAAGAGCTCCGACTCGCGGGCCGGCGCGTCGTCGAGCTCGAGCTCGAGCCCGGTGAGCGTCTTCGGAGACATCGAGACGAGTCTATTGTCGCGGCCATGACTCGGATTCCACTCCTCGCCGGCACGCGCCCGCTCATCGCCACCGTGCCTGACGACGCCGTCATCCTGCGGCCTCCGCCGCCCGGCGCGGCCGTCGCCGACGTCGGCGCGGCCGTCCGCGATGCGCTCCGCTTCCCCCTCGAGGGCGAGCCGCTCGAAGCGCTCGTCCGCCGCCGCGACCGGGCGACGATCGTCGTGGAGCCGCCGGCGCTGCCGATCCCCGGTGCGCAAGTCGATCCGCGCCAGCTCGCGATCGGCGCGGTCGTCGACGAGCTGGAGCGCCTCGGCATCCCGACCGGCTACCAGACGATCCTCGTCGCCTCGGGGCTCGCGCGGCGAACGTCCCAGCGCGAGCTGGAGGCGCTCGTGACGCGCGAGCTCGCGCGCCGCTTCCACGGGAGCGTCGTCGTCCACGACGCCGAGGATCCGGAGCTCGTCCGCGTCGACGACGCGTCGCGTCCACCGCTCCGCGTCAACCGTGCGATCGCCGAGACGGACCTCGTCGTCGTCGTGAGCGCCGCGGAGACGGTGCTGCACGGCGGCCCCGCCGCGCTGCTCGCCGCCGCCGGGGCCGATGCGCAGCGCGCCGCCGGCGCGTACTCGCTGCTCGAGACGACCGCGTCGCAGGGATGGCACCTGGCGCTGGCGCTCGAGCGCGCGCTCGCCCGCCGCGTTCCCCTCCTTGGTGTGTCGCTCGTCCTCAACAGCCCTCGCGCGTCCGGGACGCTGCGCGGGTATCCGTACGACCCGGAGGCGCTCGCGCGCATCGCGCGGTCCCCGCTTCCGCGCCTGTTCGCCGCGCTGCCCGACATCGCGCGGCGCGAGATCCTCCACTCGCTCCAGACGGAGCTGACGGCGGCGGCCGCATTCGCCGGCCCGCCGTCGGTCGCGCACGCCGAGGCGCTGCTGCGTGCGGTCGAGTCGCGCCGCGCGGAGCTCGACGAACCGCTCGACGCGATCGTCATCGGCATCCCCGGCACGACGCCGTTCCTGCCGCGCGAGAGCCCCAATCCGCTGATCGCCGCATACCTCGGGCTCGGGCTCGCACTCCGG
This sequence comes from uncultured Actinomycetes bacterium, assembly GCA_963802685.1. GTDB lineage: Bacteria > Actinomycetota > Thermoleophilia > Gaiellales > Gaiellaceae > Palsa-739. Next base: position 22 of record CAWDJG010000005.1, on the reverse strand, counting down.
CTCTGGCGCGACGCCTTTCCGG
>CAWDJG010000004.1:0-359385 GCA_963802685.1 uncultured Actinomycetes bacterium | reverse complement strand
CCCATCGTTCACTGACAATGATCAGGAGCCACTGCGGCGGACGCATCTACGAGTGGACAAGGCCATACCGATAGCAATCGGATTAGGAAGGGTCGATGGATAACACGACTCCATCAAACTACGAACAGGCGGTCGCATGGCTGCAGGATGCAAACAGATCTGGAGATGACCGCTTCCAATCAGCGGACACAGCTAAACAGACAGCATGGACAGCGGCGGCCCAGGTGTTCGCTCTGCTCGCAGTCGCCGACGCGATAAACGAACTCCGAGCGGATGTCACCGCTGGCCTCAGCCTCGTGCAAAGACAGCTTGAGTCGATGACCTTTACGAGTGAAAGGCCCCACTAAGGCTGACCCACTAAGGCGGGCTGACGCTCTATTGCCTGTCAAGCGGTGCGCCCGGCCTTTGCGCTGACCGGAGTAAGCCCTGGGTGAGGTGGCGGTTGTCGGACGGTGCCGCGAGCCCTGCCATGCCAGCATGGCAGAGTGGCGCAAACCATCCAGGATCAGGCCGATTTTGTCTAGTAGCGCCTGCAAGCCGGGCAGCGCCGCGAGATGCTAAGTGCGTGAGGCTTTTCCACAGGCAGCAGGCACAGCATCCACCCGGCCGCAGTTGCGGCCAATCCCGGCCTGGTCCTGGATGCTGTCCGCCGTCATCGCTGTCGCAGTAACCGCCCTTGTGGTCACGATCTGGCTGCTGGCTATAGCCAATCACGCCAACCCAGGAACCGACCAGGCCAATGCCCGGCTCGATGCCGTACGCACCGGCCTCGCGGCTGGTGCCGGGGCCGGTGCTGCGGTCGGCCTCATGCTCGCATTCCGGCGCCAGCACCACCAGGAGATCACCACAGCACAGACTGACCATGACGCCACCGAACGCCGCATCACCGAGCTGTACACCAAAGCCGTCGAGCAGCTCGGCAATGACAAAGCACCCGTCCGGCTCGGCGGCCTGTACGCCCTCGAACGCCTCTCCCAAGACAATGAGACACAGCGACAAACCATCGTCAACGTCATCTGCGCCTACCTGCGCATGCCCTTCTCGCCCCAGCCGCCCGTCGTTATGCCAGCACCGAACGGAACCGCGGACGCAAGTGAAGTCAGAACCGGAACCGAGGCAAACCCGGGGGCCGACACTGATGCCTGGCAACAAGAAAAACAAGTCCGGCTTACCGCACAACGCATCCTCGCGGACCACCTGCGAAAACCAGACGACAACCAGCGGTGGGTCAGCCATTCCACCACACGTTTTTGGGACCAAATAAGCCTGGATCTTACCGGCGCCACGCTCATTGACTTTGCAACCTCGCCAACAGCGAAGTCGCCGGAGACGCCAAATTCGATGGGGCGACCTTCAGCGGCGGCGCCAGGTTCGACGGGGCGACCTTCACCGGGGGCGCCGTGTTCGCGAACACGGCGTCCGGTCGTCGACGGCGGAGCGGCGATCCTCGCGCACCGCTTCTCCCGTCACTTCGCGCATCCGACGCAGCAGCCGTACCGCCCGTTCTTCCACGTGGCGCGTGTCGGGCGCGACCCGGAGCTGCTCGCGGAGGCCGAGCGCACGGCGGCGGGGAACACGCGCGCGATCGAGAGCTACCGGGCAGGCATGACCGTGCACCCCCTCCTGCCGTTCCGCGACTGGAACGCGTGCCAGCCGGCGCTCGGCCGTCTCGGGGCCGTGCTCGTTGCAGGCGCCGCAGACGCGACCACCGTCCGCCAGCTCGGCTTCGTGCCGACACACGGCCTCGGCGCGGCGCTCGATCTCGCGCGCGGCCGGACGAGCGGCGACGCGCGGATCGGCTTCCTCCTCAGCCCGCCGTACTTTCCGTTACGCGTGCGGCCGAACTAACTCTCGCCGAGATACGTCTTGCGGACCTCCTCGTTCTTCGCGAGCGCGGCGGCGTCGTCGGCGAGCTTGACCGTGCCGGTCTCGAGCACGTAGCCGCGGTCGGCGATCTCGAGCGCCATGAGCGCGTTCTGCTCGACGAGCAGGATCGACGTGCCCTGCTTGTTCACCTCGACGATCGTCTCGAAGATCCGCTCGACGAAGATCGGCGCGAGCCCCATCGACGGCTCGTCGAGCATCAGCAGCGTCGGCCGCGCCATCAGCGCGCGGCCGATCGCGCACATCTGCTGCTCGCCGCCGGACATCGTCCCGGCCTTCTGGCTGCTGCCGCTCGGCGAGGCGCGGGAAGAGCGTGAAGACGCGGTCCATGTCCTCGCGCATGCCGCTCCGGTCGCGCGCGCTGGAACGCGCCCATCTCGAGGTTCTCGGTCACCGTCATGCGCGGGAAGAGCTTGCGGCCCTCCGGCGACTGCGCGATCCCGAGCTTCGACGATGTCGTGCGCCGCCTCGTGCGTGATGTCGCGGCCCTCGAACGAGATCGTGCCGTGGCGCGGATGGTTGAGCCCGTTGATCGACCGGAGCGTCGTCGACTTGCCGGCGCCGTTCGCGCCGATCAGCGTCACGATCTCGCCCTCGCGCACCTCGATCGAGATGCCCTTGAGCGCCTGGATCGAGCCGTAGTACGTCTCGATGCCCTGTAGCGGAGCATCGCCCGGAGCAGTGGCGGAGCCCTCGGCCTGTGCCTGCCGGGCGGGCCGGCTGGCTCACGGCTTCGCCCTCGTCGACCGCCGCCGTGCCGAGGTACGCCTCGATCACGCGCTCGTTCTTCTGGATCTCCTGCGGCGTGCCCTCGGCGATCTTCTTGCCGTAGTCGAGCACGGTCACGCGGTCGGAGACGCCCATCACGACGCGCATGTCGTGCTCGATGAGCAGCACCGTCAGCCCGCGCTCGGTCCGCAGCCGGCTGACGAAGTCGGTGAACTCGGCCGTCTCCTGCGGGTTCATGCCGGCCGTCGGCTCGTCGAGCAGCAGCAGCTTCGGCTGCGTCGCCAGCGCGCGCGCGACCTCGAGCCGCCGCTGGTCGCCGTACGAGAGGTTGCTGGCCGATCTCGTTGTCCTTCGCGCCGCAGGCCGCGAGAACTCGAGCAGCTCGCGCGCGCGCTCGCGCGCCGTCCGTCTCCTCGCTGCGGACGCGCGGCGTGCGCACGATCGCCTCGAAGAGGTTGCCCTTCAGGCGCACGTGCATGCCGACGAGGACGTTCTCGAGCGCGGTCATGTTCTTGAAGAGGCGGATGTTCTGGAACGTGCGCCCGATCCCGTGCTGCGTGAACGCGTGCGGCGGCTTGCCCGTCATGTCCTCGCCCGTCGAAGACGACCCGCGCCGGCGGTCGGCTTGTAGACGCCCGTGAGCATGTTGAAGAACGTCGTCTTGCCGGCGCCGTTCGGGCCGATCAGGCTGACGATCGACCCCTCGGGGACGGTGAAGTCGACGTCGTCGACGGCGACGAGACCGCCGAACTCCTTGCGCAGGCTGACGGTCTGGAGCAGGCTCGGCCATCAGCCGGCTCCGGCGTGTACAGGTGCTCGTCGTGCTCGACGTCGTAGAGCGGCTCGTCGTGCACGCCCTCGTGGAACTCGGCGGCGCGCCGCGAGCTCGGGATCAGCCCCTCGGGCCGGAAGAGCATCACGACGACGAGGATGACGCCGAAGATGCCGAACTCGTACAGCGGCACGTCGAGCGTCTTGTGCCAGATCTGGAAGTCCGAGCCGCCCGGGCCGAAGTGGCCGTTCAGCCAGGCGCCGATGTTCGCCAGCCCCTCGCGGTCGAGGTACTCGAGGAAGCACGCGCCGAAGATGACGCCCCAGATGTTCCCCATCCCGCCGAGGATGACCATGCAGAGGATGAAGACCGAGATGTTGAAGAAGAACTCGTCGGGGAACGCGCCGCCGTTGTAGCTCGCGTAGTACGCGCCGGCGACGCCGCCGAAGAACGCGCCCGTCGCGTACGCCCACGTCTTCGTGCGCATCAGCGGGATGCCCATCGCGGCGGCCGCGACCTCGTCCTCGCGGATCGCGATCCAGGCGCGCCCGAGCCGCGAGTCGCGCAGTCGCGCGCTCGTGAAGACCGTCAGCAGGACGAGCACGAGCGCCGTCCAGAAGAACGCGCGGTCGGCGTTCGTGCCGAGCGTCAGGTAGTTCGCCGGCAGGCCGAGGTGGTGGTGGATCCAGTTGCCGAACCCGGGCCCGTCGATCGGCGTGATCCCGCCCGTGCCGTTCGTGAGGTTGTACCGGCCGAACAGGCTGTCGCCGTTGCGCGCGATCTGCGGCATGATCTCGCCGAAGCCGAGCGTCACGATCGCGAGGTAGTCGCCGCGCAGACGCAGCGTCGGCAGGCCGATGATCACGCCGACGACCGCCGTCGCGACGCCGGCCATGATCAGGACGAGCCAGATCGAGAAGTGGAAGCCCGTCACGTCCGGCGTGACGCCGATCGCGCCGAAGCGGATGTTCTGCGTGGCGAACTGCGACGAGGCGAACCAGCCCGGCCATGTACGAGCCCATCGCGTAGAACGCGACGTAGCCGAGGTCGAGCAGCCCCGCGTAGCCGACGACGAAGTTGAGGCCGAGGGCCATCATCGTGAAGACGGCCATCCCGACCATCGTGCTCATCTGCGGGACCGGCCCGAAGATCGGGAGCTGCGGCATCGACGTCGTGCTGCCGTAGAACGGATAGGTGATCGCGAGCGCGAGCACGGCGAGCGGGAACGATCGCCTTGCCGACGCGCCGGCCGCCGGATCGTGAGCCGGTCGTAGCGGCGGAACGACGAGCGCGAGGACGACCGCCGCGACCGACGAGCGCGGACGTCTTCCACACGCCGAAGCAGCGCGACGAGCAGCAGCCCGATCGCGACCCAGATGACGCGCCTTCACCGCGCGCCGCGTGCAGCGGCGGCAGTCGCTGCCAGCGCTGCCGGGCTGAGGCCGACGACGGCCGAGCGACCGACCACCACGCCGCCGGAGATCGCCGGCACCGATGCGGCGGCGCACGGTCAGGCGCCTTCCGGTGTGCGCTCGCCCGAGCAGGCCCTCCGGGCGGAAGACGAGGATCAGGATGAGGATCGAGAAGACGATCGACTCCGTCCAGTCGCTGCCCGGCGTGTGCCAGGTCAGGCCTTCGTTGAACGCCTGGATGAAGCCGATGCACGAGCGCGCCGAGCACGGCGCCGGGCAGGTTGCCGATGCCGCCGAGCACGGCGGCCGTGAACGCGATCAGGCCGAGCGAGAAGCCGGTGTCGTAGCGGATCTGGCCGAAGTACAGGGCGTAGACGAGGCCGCCCGCGCCGGCGAGCCCGCCCGCGATGCAGGAACGTGAACGAGATCGTCCGGTTGACGTCGATGCCCATCATCGCGGCGGCGTCGCGATCCTGGGCCGTCGCGCGCATCGCCTTGCCCTGCCGCGTCCGCTGCACGAGCCAGATCAGGAGCGAGCAGCACGGGCACCGTGATCATGCATCGACGATCAGCTTCTCCCACGTGTAGGACGACGCCGGAGATCGAGAACACCTGGCCCTTCGGCAGCACGTTCGGGACCGCGGTGTAGCCCGGGCCCTTCCAGCGCGATGGCGACGTCCTCGAGGATGAACGACATGCCGATCGCGGTGATCAGCGGCGCGAGTCGCGGCGCCCCGCGCAGCGGCCGGTACGCGACGCGTTCGATGGTCGCGTTGAGCACGCCGCAGGCGGCCATCGCGACGACGAGCGAGCCGACGATCGCCGACGATGAGCGTGCCCGGTCGCGGCGTTCGCGTGCAGGTGGAAGACGGAGAGGAGCATCGTCGCGGAGAACATCCCGCCGAGCATGAACACGTCGCCGTGCGCGAAGTTGATCAGCTCGAGGATGCCGTAGACGAGCGTGTAGCCGAGCGCGACGAGCGCGTAGAGCGGCGCCGTTCGTCAGGCCGATGAACGCGATCGTGACGAAGTACGCCGGGCCGTTGATAGAAGTTGACCGCGAGCCAGAGCGACGAGGAGCGCCGACGAGCAGCGACGCGAGCGCCGGCATCACGTACGAGAGGTACGAGCGCCTCGGCCGGATCGGCGCTTCGGTATGAGCGTGAGTCGCCACGGTTTGGATGACCCTGAAGACGCCGGGGGAGGCAGTGCCTCCCCCGGTGTCAAGCGCTACGTACTTACCGGCGCTACCCGCCGATCAGGCTCGCGGTGGGGACGAGCGTCTTGACCGGGTTGAGGTTCTTCCCGGCCTGCTTGTAGATCGTGATCGGCGTCAGGTTCGTGTCACCGGTCGAGTTGATCGTGAAGTTGCCGAGGATGCCGTTCGTGACGTGAGGCCGAAGACGCCCTTCGTCGTCGTGGCTCGCTGGCCGCCGCCCTTGGCGACAGCCTGCGAGCATGACGTCCATCGCCTGTGCGCCGTACGCGGCGTACGGGTTCGGCGTCGTGCCGATCTGCTTGCCGAAGCTCTTGACGAACGTCGCGCCTGCGCCCTGTCAGAGCCTTCGGCGGCTCACCGGCGACGCTGATGTACGCGCCGTTGGCGACTGCGCCGTTCGCGTTCGGGTCGCTGAACCCGTCCGGCATCTGCAGCTGGATCTTCGGATCGACGGACTTGATGTCCTGCATCAGCTTCGCGCCGTTGTTGCAGACGATGCCGCCGAGGAAGACCGCCTGTGCGCCCGACTGCCTTGATCGCGGGTTGCGAGCGCCTCGTAGCTCGACGCCTTCGCGTCCCAGCCCTGGAAGCCGACGACCTTGATGCCGAGCTTCTTCGCCGCAGCCTGGTACGTCGTGGCGACGCCGAAGCCGTACGTCTGCTTGTCGTTCAGGACGTAGACCTTCTTGAAGCCGAGCGACTGCGACCAGAGCGCGTCAGCCGGGCCCTGGATGTCGTCGGTGGCGACGACGCGGGCGTAGTTGCGCGATGCCGGTCGGGTAGTACTTCTGCGGCTCGCCGACGTCCCACTTCTTCGTCAGGCCGGGGTTCGTGTTGGCCGGGCTGACCATCGCGAGAGCGACGCGCGGTTGAGGATCGGAACCTCGATCTTCGCGCAGCCGGAGTTGAACGTCCCGAGCACGCCGATGACCGACTGGTCGTTCGCGTAGAGGTGCGCGTTCGTCGCGCACTTCGCCGTGTCCCAGCCGCCGGTCTGAGCGGTCGAGTCGTCACACGACTGGTAGCCGATCTTGTACGGGCCGGCCTTCCAGCCTGCGTTCGGCGAGCGCCCAGATCATCGCGCGCGAGATCTGCACGGTCTGATGCCGGATCGCGCCCTGCAGCGGCAGATCCGACGGGATGATGAAGTCCGGCGACCCGGACCCCTTGTAGACGACGGGGCCGCACGACGACGACGGCAGCGGCTGAAGCGCTCGCCGTCGCGCTGCGGGCCGCGCCCGAGTAGCCGGCGGCGACGGCAGCCACGATTGCAGCCACGCCGACGAGCACCAACAGCGAGAACTTTCTACTCACTACTCCCTCCTCCATTGTCCGACCAGAACGAGCCTTACCGCGGGAAGACGCTTGCCTGCCTTGCGTCGGAGCAGTATTTCGCGCCCTTCTCTGGGTTGCAAGTGGGGCGGAGAACCTTTTCCGTTCGGGATCCGGCCGAGATTGGCCCGTACAATGGCGTCCGGCGCGGCGGTGGCGCAACTGGTCGACGCGATGGCCTCAAAAGCCATTGTCCTTCGGGACGTGTGGGTTCGAGTCCCACCCGCCGCATACCACGGATAACCCGGACATCTACTGAGGCACCGCCGCTCCGCGAGCGGCTATGACTACGGGAGATGGCGAAGACGATCGGTCTCCTCACGGGCGGCGGCGACTGCCCGGGTCTGAACGCGGTGATCCGCGCGGTCGTCCGCAGCTCCGACTCCGCCGGCTGGGACGCCGTCGCCGTCGTCGAGGGCTGGCGGGGCCTCGTCGAGGGCCGCTTCAAGGACCTCGGCGTCCAGGAGGTCTCGGGGATCCTGCCGCGCGGCGGCACGATCATCGGGACGAGCCGTACGAACCCGTACAAGCTCGACGGCGGGGTCGAGAAGGTGCTGCAGAACTTCCGCGACCGCGAGCTCGATGCGCTCGTCGCCATCGGCGGCGAGGACACGCTCGGCGTGGCCGCGAAGCTCTTCGAGGAGCACGGCGTCCCGGTCGTGGGCGTCCCGAAGACCATCGACAACGACCTTTCGGGCACCGACTACACCTTCGGCTTCGACACCGCGGTGTCGATCGCCACGGAGGCGATCGACCGGCTGCACACGACGGCCGAGTCGCACAACCGCGTCATGGTCGTCGAGGTGATGGGCCGGCACGCCGGCTGGATCGCCGTCATGAGCGGGATCGCCGGCGGCGCCGACGTCATCCTCATCCCGGAGCAGCCGCTCGACTTCGAGGAGGTCGCCGAGACGATCCGGAAGCGCCACGCGCGCGGGAAGAACTTCTCCATCGTCGTCGTCAGCGAGGGCTGCGAGCTTCCCGGCGTGCAGGACACCGGCGAGCTCGACCAGTTCGGCCACGTGATCCTCGGCGACCGCGGGGTCGGCGAGGTCCTCGGGCGCGAGATCGAGGGGCGCACAGGCTTCGAGACGCGCGTCACCGTGCTCGGCCACGTCCAGCGCGGCGGGACGCCGACGGCCCGCGACCGGGTGCTCGCGACGCGGTTCGGCCTCAAGGCGGCCGAGCTGTCGTTCAGCGGCGACTTCGGGAAGATGGCCGCGCTCCGCGGCGACGACATCGTCGCCGTGCCGCTCGCCGAGGCGACGGCCGAGCTGAAGACGGTGCCGCCCGCGTGGTACGCGGTCGCGCAGGCGTTCTTCGGCTAAAACCGCGGCTTGCACCACGCGCACGAGGCGTTCTCGCAGTCGTGGCCGGCGTTCGCGCTCGTCGCGGGCCTGCTCCTCGTCGGGGCGGCCGCCGCCCGCGAGGGCCTCTTTGCCGCAGCCGGCGCCCTTGCGGCGCGCGCGCCCGGCGGCGCGACCGCGCTCCTCGCCGCGCTCCTGCTCGTCGAGGCCGCCGTCACGGCGGTGCTCAACCTCGACACGGCCGTCGTCTTCTTCACACCGGTGCTGCTGCACGCTGCGCGGAGGCGCGGCGTGCCGGAGGCGCCGTTTCTCTACGGGGCCGTGTTCATGGCCAACTCCGCGTCGCTCCTCCTCCCCGGCTCGAACCTCACGAACCTCATCGTGCTCGCGCACGAGCACGTCTCGGGCTCGACGTTCGCCGCCAGGCTCGCCCCCGCCTGGGCGGTCGCCGTCGCGGTCACGATCGCGTTCCTCGCGGTCGTGTTCCGGCGAGAGCTCCGCGCAAGCGGACGACCCGCCTGCGAGCATCCGCCGTTCCGGCCCGGAGCCGGAACGCTCGGCGCGGCCGGCTCGGCGGTGGCCGTCCTCGTGCTCGCGAAGCCCGCGCTGCCCGTGCTCGGGCTCGGCGTCGCCGTAGCGCTCCTCGCCCGCGTCCCGGTCCGGACGATGCTCCGGCAGGCGAACCCGGTGCTGCTCGGCGCGGTGCTGGCCGTCGCCGTCGGCCTCGGGACGCTCGCCCGCGACGTCGCCGCCTTCGGTCACCTGACCGCGCACGCCGGGCGCTGGGAGACGGCGTGGCTCGGCGCCGGCGCAGCCGTGGTCGTCAACAACCTGCCGGCGGCCGCCCTGCTCTCGGCGCACGTGCCGGCGCACCCGCGCGCGCTCCTCCTCGGCCTCGACCTCGGCCCGAACCTCGCCGTCACCGGATCGCTCTCGGCGCTCTTATGGCTCCAGGTCGCGCGGGCGAACGACGCGCGGCCGTCGATCGTGCGCTACACGCTCCTCGGCGTCGTGCTCGTTCCGGTGTCGCTCGCGCTCGCGCTCCTCGCGGCTACGACGTTCTGACCGCGAGCGCGGTCAGAGCTCGGCGAGCGGGAACGAGCGGTGCCGCCGCGGCGGGCACGAGGAAGTTCTGGCGGTGCGTCGTCGTGAGCACGGAGTTGAAGCCCTGCGCGCGGTTGCGCGGCGGCACCGCGAGCTTCGTGCCGTCCGGGGAGCACGCCGTCCATCGCGAGCCGGTTGCGCTCGAAGTCGTCGCTCGACGGGTTGAAGACGACGAAGTGCACGCCCGCGGCCGGCTCCTTGCTGCATGCCGTCGCGCTTCGGGTCGGCCGTCCAGGCGAACGGGTTGTCGAGCGTGTTGAAGTCGGCGCGCTGCGGGATCGCCGTGCCCTTCGGATACGACCGTGCCGTCGGCGCCGACGGTGTCCTGCGAGCAGGCGCGACGTCGCCTGGATCGAGGCGCTGTGCCCGAAGCGGCCCGTCTTGCGGAACTGGCGCTCGAGCTGCGCCTCCGACGACGACCTGCTTCGGGCCTTGCGCGAACCGTCTGCGCCCCTGGTGCACGCTGGTCATGCCCGGGCGGAACGCGGTCAGCACGCGCTCGTCGAAGTCGAAGTTCAGGTACCACGCCTCGAGGTCCTCGGTGAGGTGCGAGAGGTGCATGTGCGGTGCCGCCGTGGAAGTAGCCGCCGCGCGAGGTCGACGTAGCCGAGCGTCTCGTGGTTCGCGATCAGCCCCGGGCCGAGGCCCGCCTTCTGCGTCGACGTGAAGCCGAGGAAGAGCTCGGACGTCGTCCGGGATCAGATCGGCGCCGGGGACGCCTGCGGCGACCGCCATCTTCTTCGGCAGGCTCTGGCCGCCCTGCGAAGCCGCCGCCCGCGAACCCGCGGCGGATGCTCGTCACCGTGAAGAACGGCAGGTCGTCGAAGAGCGCCTTGTGCGCGGCGTCGATGTGGTCGCGGTGGTCGCTGCGCAGGAGCACGGCGACGTCGTTCGTCTCGAGGATCGTGTCGTGCGGATCGCTCGGGAAGCGTGCGCGTCGGCAGGAGCGCCGGCTTGCCGGCACGGCGGTCGTGCGGAAGATGCGCCGTCGCCTGCGCCGCGACGTAGCGCTCGAAGTACGGCATGCCCCAGGCGACGGTGACGCCGAGGCCGGCCGGCGTGAGCGGGTAGTGCGGCGTCGAGCGTCCGCAGCGCGTCCTCGAGCTCGCGCTGCGCGCCGCGCAGTCCGTGACGTTCAGCGTCGCGGTGACGACCTCGCTGTGCAGCGGCGGCACGACCACCTCGATGCCCTCGCTCTGGACGCGTCGCGAGATCGAACAGGTGCTGCTCCGGCGGCATGCCCGCCGGCTCGGCGAGCGGGCCGCGCCGGTGCAGAGCCGAGAGCTGGTCGACGAGCTCGTAGATCCCGCCGCCGCCGAGCGCCGCGGCGGCCGCGCCCCCGAGGAAGCGGCGCCGCGTGAGGCGCATCAGCCTGCTGCGGCTGAACGAGCACGAGGCTCTTCAGCAGCGTGCTGCAGGTTCTGCAGCGACCTGCGTGGCGCTGTCGTACGGGTGATGACGTGCTCGCTCACCGTGTACAGCGAGCCCTGCCGTACTGCCACGCGAGCAGGATGTGCCACTGGTCGGCGTCCTGGTTCACCCGGTAGACGGTCGCGCGTGATCCCGTTCGCGCTCTACGTGTGCCGGCCGCGTCGGCGAAGCAGGGCGTCGTGCCGCGGATCGTCTTCTTGCCTCGAGCGCGTCGTCGGGCAGCGTCGGGATCGCCGTGCGGCCCGGGATAGCCGCGGAAGTTGACGTGCACGTCGCCGCTGCCGAGGTCGCCGTGCTCGAGGAAGCTGACGAGGTAGCTGCGGTCCTTGCCGATCGAGTAGATGTCCTGGTAGTCGCCGCCGATCTTCGCGTCGAGCGGGTTCGGCATCCACGTCGGGCAGTAGACGGGCGCGCTCGACCTTGTTCGCGAGCGCCTGCCAGCCCTTCGCCCACGCAGCCGGGCAGCTCGCCTTGCGGCGCGGCGCGACGCGCCCTGCGCGATTCCGGCCAGAGCGCAAGCGCGACGAGCCCCGCGACCACCGTCGCCCTCATGGCCGAACAGGGTAGCGCGCTTTGTTGCTCAGACCTCCGGCGGAGGTCCGCCGACGAGCGGCGAGACCTCGGCGCCGCGAACGATCACCGCGTCGCAGCCGGCGCGCTCGAGCTCGAGCACCTCGTCGCGGTTCGTCAGCTGGAGGTCGGCGATCGCGAGCTTGCCGGCGGGAACGGCCGCGAGCAGGTCGAGGACGACCTCGAGCGGCGTCTGGTCCTCCTCCCGCTCGAGCGGGCGAGAGCAGGAAGATCTCCGGGTCGACGCGGTCGAGCGCCGCTCGAGCTCCTCCTCGTCGCGCACCTCGACCGCGCAGTCGAGCCCGAGCTCGATCGCCTGCGCGTGCAGCGCCTCGAGCCGGCCGTCGTCCTCGTCGAGCGCGTCGAAGACGAGCAGTACGCGTCGGCCGACGGCGACGCCGCTCGAGCGGCACGTCGGCGCGCCAGAGGATCGGCAGCGAGCTCGCCTCGCGGACGGCCGTCGGGATCGCCCCGGACGACGAGCGCCTCGGCGCGCTGCTCCTCCGCCGCTCGGGCGGAGTCCGGATCCTCGACGGCCGCGATGACGGAGATCCCGTCGCCCTCGGCGATCGCGTGGCTGAAGCGGCGTTGCGCCATCCCTGCGCCCGTAGCCTATCGAGCGCTCACTGGCCGATCGGGTGCCAGACGGTCTTCAGCTCGAGGAAGCTCGCGATCTCCCACGGGCTCTGGACGTCCGGGCGGCCGTGGACGACGCGCTTCACGTTCTCGGCGGCGAGCCGCTCGAGCTCGGCGGCGTCGCCGTCCGCGCCGCAGAGGTCGAGCGCGTTCACGTCCATGTGCGAGGCGAGGATCGGGCCGAGCTCGGCGCGGAAGCCGGTGAGGAGGTTGACGACGCCGCCGGGACGTCGCTCGTCGCGATCGCCTCGGCGAGCTCGACCGCCGCGAGCGGTCGCTGCTCCGAGGCGACGGCGACGACGGCGTTGCCGCCGACGAGCGGCGGCAGGAGGCGCGTGACGAGCCCGAGCAGCGGCGGCTCGTCCGGCGCGAGCACCGCGACGACGCCGGTCGGCTCCGGCACGGTGAAGTTGAAGTACGGGCCGGCGACGGGGTTCGAGCCGCCGAGCACCTGCGGCAGCTTGTCCGCCCAGCCGGCGTACCAGACGATGCGATCGATCGAGCGCTCGACCTCGTCGCGGCCGCTGCAGAGCTCGGCGAACTCGGGCGACGCGCGCCTCGACCATCTCGGCGAGCCGGTAGAGCACCTGGCCGCGGTTGTACGCGGTCGCCGCCGCCCAGCCGGGCTGCGCGGCGCGCGCTGCGCGGACGGCGTCGCGCGCGTCCTTGCGCGAGGCGCGCGCGACGTTCTGCCCCTCGGCCTCGTACGTCCGCCCCGACTCGCTGCGCGGGAACGCGCCGCCGATGAAGAGCTTGTACGTCTTCTTGACCGGCAGGCGCCCGCTCATTCGTCGAACCTCAGGTACGGCTCGAGCCCGTGCAGGCCGCCCTCGCGGCCGAAGCCGGACTCCTTGTAGCCGCCGAACGGCGACGTCGGGTCGAAGCGGTTGAACGTGTTCGCCCACACGACGCCGGCGCGCAGCCGCTGCGCCATCCAGAGGATGCGCGAGCCCTTCTCCGTCCAGACGCCGGCGCTGAGCCCGTACGGCGTGTTGTTCGCCTTCTCGACCGCCTCGTCGGGCGTGCGGAACGTCAGCACCGAGAGCACCGGGCCGAAGATCTCCTCCTGCGCGATGCGGTAGCTCTGCGCGACGTTCGTGAAGACGGTCGGCGCGAACCAGTAGCCCTTCTCCGGGAGCGCTGCACGGCGGCTGGTAGATCTCCGCGCCCTCCTCGCGTCGCCGGCGTCGACGAGCTCCTTGATCTTCTCGAGCTGCATCGCGCGAGTTGATCGCGCCGACGTCGGTGTTCTTGTCGAGCGGGTCGCCGACGCGGAGCGTCTCGAGCCGCCGCTTGAGCTTGTCGACGAGCGGCTCGTAGATCGACTCCTGCGCGAAGAGGCGCGAGCCGGCGCAGCAGACGTGGCCCTGGTTGAAGTAGATGCCGTTGACGATCCCCTCGACGGCCTGGTCGAGCGCGCAGTCGTCGAAGACGATGTTCGCGGCCTTGCCGCCGAGCTCGAGCGTCAGCTTCTTGCCCGTGCCGGCGAGCCGGCGCTGGATCGCCTTGCCGACCTCGGTCGAGCCGGTGAACGCGATCTTGTCGACGCCGTCGTGCTCGACGAGCGCGGCGCCGGTGCGGCCGTCGCCGGTGACGATGTTGACGACGCCCGGCGGCAGCTCGGCCTGGCGGAGCACGTCGCAGAAGAGGAGCGCCGTGAGCGGCGTCGTCTCCGCCGGCTTCAGCACGACGGTGTTGCCGCACGCGAGCGCGGGCGCGATCTTCCACGCGAGCATGAGCAGCGGGAAGTTCCAGGGGATGATCTGGCCCGCGACGCCGACCGGCTTCGGGCGGCGGTTCGGGAACGCGTACTCGAGCTTGTCCGCCCAGCCGGCGTAGTAGAAGAAGTGCGCCGCGGCGAGCGGCAGGTCGACGTCGCGCGACTCCTTGATCGGCTTGCCGCCGTTGAGCGACTCGAGCACGGCGAACTCGCGCGCGCGCTCCTGCAGGATGCGCGCGATGCGGAACAGGTACTTCGCGCGCTCCGAGCCGGGCAGCGACGACCAGCCGTTCGCGAACGCGCTCGCGCGCAGCGGCGACCGCGCTGTCGACGTCCGCTGCCGTCGCCTGGCCGACCGTGCGCGAGCGGCTCCTCGCGTCGACGGCGAGATCGTCTCGTACGTCTCCGACGGCTCGATCCACTCGCCGCCGACGAAGAGCCCGTAGCGCTCGCGGATCTGGACGACGTCGCGCGACTCGGGCGCGGGCGCGTACGTCCAGTCGGCCGGGACAGGCGCGTGGTCGCCGGTTGCGGTCGAGCTCAGTCAAGGGTGAAGTAGTCCGGGCTCTGGTACGCGCCGGTCTTCTCCTTGCGCAGCTGCATGAGGATGTCGTTGAGGAGCGACGAGGCGCCGAGCCGGTAGAGGTCGGGCGTCAGCCAGTCCGGCACCGAGCGTCTCGTGCACGAGCACGAGGTGCTGGATCGCCTGCTTCGCCTGGCGGATGCCGCCGGCCGCCTTGAAGCCGACGCGGCGGCCCGTCTCCTCGTGGACGTCGCGGATCGCCTCGAGCATGCAGAGCGCGACGGGCAGCGTCGCGGCGGGATTGATCTTCCCCGTCGACGTCTTCACGAAGTCGGCGCCGCCGGCGATCGCGAGCAGCGTCGCGCGGCGCACGTTGTCGTACGTGCCGAGCTCGCCCGTCTCGAGGATCACCTTCAGGTGCGCGTCGCCGCAGGCTTCCTTGACGCGCACGATCTCGTCGTAGACCTTCGCGTAGCGGCCGGAGAGGAACGCGCCGCGGTCGATCACCATGTCGATCTCGTCGGCGCCGAGCTCGACCGCGCTGCGGACGTCGGCGACCTTGATGCGCCGTCGGGTACTGGCCGGACGGGAAGCCCGTCGCGACGGCGGCGACGCTGCACGCCGGTGCCCTCGAGCCGCTCGCGCGCCGTCGGGACGAGGTTCGGATAGACGCAGATCGCGGCGCACGAGGGAATCGACGGGTCGCTCGGGTCGGGCCGCATCGCCTTCGAGCAGAGCGCCGCGACCTTGCCGGGCGTGTCGGATCCCTCGAGCGTCGTCAGGTCGGTCGTGCGGATCGCGAGCTCGAGCGCGAACACCTTCGCGTCGCTTCTTGATCGAGCGCTTCGCGAGCGAGGCCGGCGCGCTCCTCGAGCGCGACCGCGTCGACCGAGCCGATGCGCGGGAGCCGCGGCTCGAGCGGCAGCTCGAAGCCGGACGGAAGTGCAGGCGCCTGCGCCACGCGGTCCAGTCTAGGTGCTGCCCGACGCCCGGCGGGCCTCGCGCTCGTACGGGTTCCCCTCGTAGCCGAGTAGGACGTACGAGAGCGGCATCCGCAGCGGATGGTGCTGCATCTGCCACACGTGGCAGAGCTCGTGCGCGACGAGTCCGCCGTCGGCGAGATGCGCCGCGCGAGCGGAGCAGGATCGTCCAGTGCGCGGAGTAGCCGTCGAAGCGGCGGAACCACGGGAGCCGGAAGAGCCACGGCGACGATCCAGATGCGGACGCCGCGCAGCGAGACCGGGCGCGGATAGAGCGTCGAGCCGGTCGAGCCGCGCCTTCGCGCGCGCGAGCGCCACGCGCTTCGCGTCGTCCACGACCCGACGCTATACCGTCACCCGCTGTGAAGCGCCGCGTCCTCCGGCTCCTCGCAGCGCACTCGGCCTCGTCGGCCCCGCATTCCGCGTCGTACGAGCGTCGCCGTCGTCCCTCCGCCCGGCGCGCGTCCGCCGGGTCGACGGGCCGCCGCTGCCGCCGCGCCGCCTGATGGTGCGCGTCGCGGGCACCGCCGACGCCGACTGGTTCCTCCGCAGCGGCCGCGCCGCGTACGACGCGATCGCCGCGCACGTCCCGCTCGACGGAGCCGCGGATCGTGCTCGACTTCGGCTGCGGCTGCGGCCGCGTGCTCGCGCTACTGGGGCGAGTTCACGACGGCACCGTCGCGGGCAGCGACCGCGACGGCGGCGCCGTCGACTGGTGCCGGAGCAATCTCGCCGTTCGCGCGCGTCGAGCGGAACGCGCTCGCGCCGCCGCTCGCCCTTCGCGGACGAGAGCTTCGACCTCGTCTACGCGCTCTCCGTCTTCACGCACCTCACCGCCGAGCTGCAGCGCGCATGGCGCGACGAGCTCGCGGCGCGTGCTCCGCCCCGGCGGCCGCCTGCTCGTGACGACGCACGGCCGCTCGTACGTGCCGCGGCTCGAGCCCGACGAGCGCGCCCGCTTCGAGCGCGGCGAGCTCGTCGTCCGCTGGGGCGACCTCGCCGGGCAGCGAACCTCTGCAGCGCGTACCACCCCGAGCGCTACCTCCGCGAGACGTTCGCCCAGGGCTTCGACGTCGTCGAGCTCGAGCCGGAAGGTGCGCGCGGCAACCCGACGCAGGACCTCACGGTCCTGCGGAAGCTCAGCGCGTCAGCGTGACCTTGCGCAGCCCGGCGGGGCTGTCGATGTCGAGACCGCGCAGCTGAGCGAGGCGCATCGCCGTCACCTGACCGGGGACGACGGCGGTGAGCGGGCTCAGCCACTCGGGCACGCCCGGCGACGAGCGGCGAGCGGCGTGTGCGCACGCTCGAGCAGCGCCGGCACGTCGGAGACGGCGAGCAGCCGCGCGCCCGCTCGGCGAGCGCCGGACACGACCTCGACGACGCTCGTCGTGCGCGGGTCCCGTCGGAGCGACGACGATCACCGGCCAGCCGGGCTGGATCGCAGCGATCGGGCCGTGCATGAGATCGGCCGGCGAGTACGCCTCGACGACGAGCCCCGACAGCTCGCGGATCTTGAGCGCGATCTCGTACGCCGGTGCCGTAGTTGACGCCGCGCGCGACGACCGTCGCGCCGACGGCGTCCGCGTACTCGTCGAGCGGCGGCGCGCTCGTCGAACGAGAGCGCGATCTGCTGCTCGAGCGCGACCGGCATGCGCTCGAGCTCCGCACGGCGCGACGCTCGTCGTCGCCGATCGCCGCGAAGAGGAGCGCGATCGCGCCGAGCGAGTTGAGGTACGTCTTCGTCGCAGCGACCGCGCGCTCCTCGCCCGCCTCGAGCGAGAGCGACGACGTCGGCCTCCCGCGCGAGCGGCGACGCGGCGTCGTTCGTGAGCGCGATCGTCGGCCGTCCCTGCCGGCGCGCCTCGGCGAGCACGGCGCGGACGTCGGGCGACGCGCCCGACTGCGAGATGCCGACGACGACCGCGCCGTCGAGCCGCGGCGGCTGCTCGTAGATCGTGTAGAGCGACGGCGTCGCGAACATCACCGGGACGCGGTTCGCGCGGCCGAGCACGTACTGCGCGTAGCGCGCCGCGTTCGACGAGCTCCCGCGCGACGCGATCAGGACGTAGCGCACGTCGTCGCGCCTGAACGGCGCGGCAAGCTCGGCGCACGTGCGCCCTGCCGCTCGAGCAGCCGCGCGAGCGCAGCCGGCTGCTCGCGCAGCTCGGTCTCGAGCCACGACACGGTCGCCTCCCGCGCACAGCACGTCGACGATCTCGAGCCGGTCGTCGAGCACGACGACGTCGGCGGGGCCGCCGGGCTCGAGCACGCCGACGTCCGTCCGCCCGAGGATCCGGGCCGGGACCGTCGTGGCCGCGGCGATCGCGTCCTCGAACGGGATGCCGAGCGCGTGCACGTTCCGCACTGCTTCGATCATCGTCAGCACGGTGCCGGCGAGGACGCCGTCCTCACGCGTCGGCGGGCCGTCCCCGATCTCGATCTCGACGTCGCCGAGCTGGTAGATGCCGCCGCCGTTCGGCGCGCCGGCGGTCGCGTCGGTGACGAGCGCCGTACGGTGACCCGCGGCCGCCCAGACGAGCCTGCACCGTCTCGTCGGCGAGATGGTGGCCGTCGACGATGAGCTGGACGAACACGTCACGGCGCGTGAGCGCGACGCCGATGACGCCGGGGTCGCGCGAGCGGAACGGCCGCATCGCGTTGAAGAGATGCGTCGCGGTGGAGACGCCGAGGTCGAACGCCTCGTCCGCCTCCTCCGAGGTCGCGTTCGTGTGACCCGCAGAAACGACGATGCCGCGGTCGAGCAGACGCCGGATGACGTCGCCCGCGCCGGGTAGCTCGGGGGCGAGCGTCATCTCCGTCACGCCGCCGGGCTCGAGCAGCCGCTCGAGCAGGTCGAGGTCGGGGTCGCGGCGGTGCTCCGTCGGATGCGTTCCGAGCCGGTCGGGCGACAGGAACGGACCTTCGAGATGCGCACCGAGGATGCGCGGCCTCGAGCTGAGCACCGGCAGCGCGCGGAGCGCGTCGACGATCGTGCTCTCCGAGGCCGTGATGAACGTCGGCTGATACGCGGTGACGCCGGTGCGCAGGAGCGCCTCGCCCGCCGCTCGATAGTCGTCGGTCGAGGCCGCGAGGAAGTCGACGCCGCCGAAGCCGTTCACCTGAATGTCGACGAAGCCGGGAACCGCGACGCGTCCGCGCGCCCCGCCGGCCAGGCCGACGTCGACCACGACGCCGTCGTCGACCTCGACGTCGCCGGGGACGAGCTCCCCGCGAACGAGCGCCGCTTCTACACCGAGTCTCATGCCTGCCTCCCTAGTGCAGCGCTCACCGAGCCGGATGCGCCGGCGAGCCGCGCACGCGCGGCGTCGGCGTCGATCCCTGCGAGCAGTGCAACGAGCGCGACGCGCGCGTCACCGCCGGCCGCTGCGAGCGCTGCGTCGACCGTTTCGTCGGCAGCGCCGCTCGCGAGCACGACGTTCCGCCGCGCGCGTTCGCGCAGCTTCGCGTTCTGCGGCGCGACGCCGACCATCAGCCCGTCGTACGTGCGGCCGAGCCGGACCATCGCCACCGTCGAGATCGCATTCACGATCATCTTCTGCGCCGTCCCCGCCTTGAGCCGTGTCGACCCCGAGACGATCTCGGGCCCGACGTCGGCAACGACAGCGTGATCGGCTTCCTCCGCGAGCGTCCCGTCCGGCGCGCAGACGACCGCGACCGTGAGCGCGCCGCGGGCGCGCGCCTCCGCGAGCGCGCCGAGCGTGAAGGGGGTCGTCCCGCTCGCGCTGATGCCGACGACCGCGTCGACCGCACCGACGTCGGCGGCGCGCACGAGCTCGGCGCCGCGCGGCGCGTCGTCCTCGACCTCGGCGCCGTCGCCGGCGTCGATCGCCAGCACGTCGCCGGGCGAGGCTCCGAAGGTCGGGCCGATCTCGGCCGCGTCGAGCGTGCCGATCGCGCCCGACGTGCCCGCGCCGACGTAGACGAGCCGCCCGCCCCGTTCGAGGCGCTCGACGATCGCGTCGATCGCGCCGGCGAGCGCGTCGCCGGCCGCACCGACCGCGCCGGCGACCGTAGCGTCGGCGGCGTTCATCGCGCCGACGAGCATGCGCGTCGAGCGCTCTTCGAGCCGGCCGGCGCCGGTGAGCGCGTCGGTCACCGCCTCCCAGACGAGCGGCGAGTCGGGTGTAGCGAGATGGGTCATGTGTCCGCATGCCTCGTAGCCCCACGTCCAGAGATCGTCGACGCCTTCGGCGCGCGCCGCGGCGATCGCGGCCTCGAGCTCGGGGATCTCCTCGCGCGTCAGGCCGAAGCTCGGGACCCAGAGCTGTGCGCGGACGCCGTGCCGGTCGCACGTCTCGCGCAGGAGACGGGCGAAGCGCTGCACGAACGGGCCTGCCGGCTCGTTCCAGTGCTTCCAGTACGGATCGGTGGCGAACGTCGTCAGGCCGGGAAGCGACGCGACGGTGTTCCAGTCCGAGATGCCCTGGGTGCCGGCCGTCGCGGGGAGCAGGCAGATCGTGTTCGCGCCGCCGGCAGCGGAGACGAACGCGACGACCTCGCGGAGGAAGTCGACGACCGACGCCTCGCGAAAGGCGCGCACCTCGGGCGTGAGCTCTCCGGGCACGGCAGCGCCGAAGCGCTCGGCGCAGTGCGCGCACCGGCAGGTCCAGCGCGCGTCGTCGTCGACGCCGACGTGCCACGGCACGACCCACGCCGGCTCGTCCCAGAAGACGTCGTCGACGCCGGCGTCGAGCGCCGCCGCGGCCCACTCCTTGCAGAACGCGCGATAGGCCGGGCTGTTGAGGCACGCGGCCGCGACGCGGCGCCCGTCGTCGAGCACCTGGCACTCCTCGGGATGGAACGCGACCCAGCGGCTCTCCGCCTCGCCGCCGAAGGTCCGGCCGAGCCCCCAGGGGCTCACCTGGACGTGGAGGCCGGCGTCGTGGGACGCGGCGACCATCTCGGCGAACGTCCCGCGGTAGTACGCGAGATCGTTCTCGGAGAACGTGTGCAGCACGCCGGTGTACCCGCGCGCGGCGAGGTCGGCCATGTCGCGACGTACGTGGCGCACGATGCGAACGCCGAAGTACGAGCAGCCGGCACGAGCCGACGTCGCGCGCGGGTGGAGGGTCACACCGACATCCTGCCGTACCGCGACACAGTGGTCAATACCACTTATGCCTTCACCGCCCCCGCGGTCAGCCCGAAGGCGATCCGGCGCTGGACGAGGAGGAAGAAGACCACGACGGGGATCGCGGTGAGCGACGAGGCGGCCATGAGCGCGCCCCAGTCGGTGTTCCGGCTCGTCCCGAGGAAGTACGAGAGCCAGACGGTGACCGTCTGCTTGCCCTGGTCGTTGAGGAGGATGCGCGCGAAGATGTACTCGTTCCAGCTCGTGATGAAGGCGAAGACCGACGTCGCCACGAGCCCCGGCGCCACGAGCGGCAGGAGGATCCGGACGAAGGCTCCGAGCCGGCTGCTCCCGTCCACCATCGCCGCCTCCTCGAGGTCCTTCGGGATGCCGAGGACGAAGCCGCGCAGCGTCCAGACGGAGAACGGCAGCGCGAACGTCATGTACGTGATGATCACGCCGGTGAGCGTGTTCACCTGGTGGTAGCGGGCGAGGACGACGTACAGCGGGATGATCATCCCGACGCCGGGGAGCATCTGGATCCCGATGATGAGCACGATGAAGAACTTCCGCCCGGTGAACCGGTACTTCGCGAGCGCGACCGCGGCGAGGAGCGAGAACACCATCGCGACGCTCACCGTGACGGCGACGATGATGAGGCTGTTCTTCACGTCGACCCAGAAGAACGGCTTGTGCAGCGCCGCGGTGAAGTGCGACAGCGTCGGGTGCGCCGGGAGCCACGTCGGCGTCGCGCTGTTCACCTGGTCGTCCGGCTTGAAGGCCGTCGAGACCATCCAGAAGATCGGGAAGACCATGACGGCGAAGAGCACGATGCCGACCGTGTTCCACACCCACCGCTTCCGGTTGCGCCGCGTCACTCGACGTCACCGATCTGGACCATCTTGCGGACGTAGGACGACGCTCATCATCGCGACCATCACGAGCATGAGGATCGAGATCGCGGCGCCGCGGCCGTAGTCGTTCTTGAAGTAGCCCTCCTCGAAGAGGTAGATGGCCATGAGGTAGTTGCCGGGGTTGATGGCCGGCTGCCCGATGAGCAGGTACGGCTGCGTGAAGACGCCGAAGTCCCAGAGGATCGACAGGCTCGTGAGGATGAGCAGCACGGGCCGGATGATCGGCATGGTGACGTCGAGGAACACGCGCCACGCCGGCGCGCCGTCGATCTCCGCCGCCTCGACGAGCTCGCCCGGCACCTGCGACAGCGCGGCGTAGACCGTGATGGCGACGAACGGCAGCCCCTCCCACACGATGAGCGTCGTCACCATGAAGAGCTGCGAGAACGTCGTCGCGTACCAGTCGTGCTGGAAGAAGTCGCCGACGTGCAGCTCGGTGAGGACGTAGTTGACGACGCCGTTCTGGTAGTTCGTCATCCAGTTCCACACCTGGACAGCGACGACCGGCGGCATCGCCCACACGAGCACGAGCCCCGACGTGATGAGGATCCGCACCCAGCCGCTCACGCGGACGAGGAGCAGCGCGATGAGCGTGCCGATGCCGATCGTCAGCCCGACGTTTGCGATCGTGAAGATCACCGTGCGCACGACCGTGTGCCAGAAGATCGGGTCGTGCAGGACGAGCCCGAAGTTGTGCAGCCCGACGTACTGGCCCTTGTGCCGGATCAGCTCGAACAGCGTGTAGTGCTGGAGCGCGAGCCGGACGAGGCTGTAGATCGGGTAGCCGAGGATCGCTCCGAGGATGGCGACGACCGGGAGGAGCAGCCCGTACGGCACGGCCCCTCGGCCGGCGCGACGCCAGACGGCGGTGCGCCGCCGAGACCACCTTGGTGTGGTCTCAGCGGCGCTCGCCATAGCGCGTGCTCCCCAGCCCGCGACGCTAGGACTGATTCAGCGTCGCGGTGATGTTGTCGCTCGCGAGAGTCGCGGCCTGCTGGACCGTGAACTTCCCGCCGAGGATCTCCGAGAGCATCGTCCGGAGGATATTGCCGTTCTCGACGTCGACCCAGTGCTTGGCCGCCGGAACGAACCAGCTGCGGGCGGCTGCCCGCTCGTTCACGCTCGTGCCGAGCAGGTTGGTCGCGTTCGGGATGTTGCCCTTGGCCTGGAGGGACTTCTCGCCGCTCGTGCTCGTGAAGTCCTTGATCCAGTCGGCCGCGAGCGCCTTGTTGCCGCTCGGTGCCGGAACGGCGAGATCGGAGCCGCCGAGGAAGCCCGGCATCGCCTTGCCGGCCGTGTGGCTCGGCATGACGAACTGAGCGGTGACGGCCTTGTACTTCGCGCCGATGCAGCAGCTGAACCAGCCCGGGCCGACGATCGCGCCTGCGCCGCCCTGCGAGTAGACGTCGTACGGGGCAGGGCTCGCCTCGTTCGACGTCTTGCTCGCCTTCGACACCGCGAGCCAGAAGTTCTTGAACGCGGTGAGACCGGCGACCGACTTCGGAGAGTTGAGGTTGCCGACCCACTTGTGTGCGTGTGTGGTCGCGATGCTTCCGCCGAAGTCGTAGACGAAGCTCATCGCGAAGTACCAATCGGTGCCGGCGAAGTAGACGGGCGAGAAGCCCTTGACGTCCTTGCCGGCGACCGCGAGCTTCGTCGCGTCCGACGTGAACTGTGCAAGGCTCGTCGGCGGCTTCGAGATGCCGGCCTTCTTCCAGACATCCGTGCGATACGTGACCACGCGCGAACCGGCGTAGTAGGGAACGCCGTAGACCTTGCCGCCGTACATGCCGGACTTCGCGAGGCCCGCCAGCCAATCGGCCGAGTTCGCGAAGGTCGACTTGTACGAGCTGATGTCGGCGAAGGCGCCGGCCGTCATGTACTTCACCATCTCGGTGTTGCCCATCTCGATGACGTCGGGCGTGTTACCGCCGGCGAGCGTCGCATCGAACTTCTGGAGATGGTCACCCCAGTTCTGGTACTGCACGTCCACGGTCCAGCCGGGATGGTCCGCCTGGAACTGCTGGTTGGCCGCCGCAACGACGTCCGGCCAGCCGGACTGCGCGTCGACCTGCAACCAGACGGTCAGCTTGTTCGCCGACTGCCGATTGCCCGATGCGCTCGCTGTCGCCGCGACGACGCCGAGCGCGACGGCGAGAACCGCCGCCACGACAACTCGTAGCTTCATACAAGTCTCCTCGAGCCGTCGACGCCCGGCGCTGCGCCCCGGTGGCCTGCGGGACCGCGCACGCTGGTCGGTGCGTCGAGTGGTCTATACCAATTGGCCACGCCGCGACTCTGGCACACCAGACCGGTCCTGTCAACCCCTAGTGACGGTCCGGTGTCAGCCCTGTGGCCGACGAAGCTCGGTGACGATCCGGTAGCGGTCGCCGCGGTACACCGAGTGGACGAACTCGACCGTCCGGTCGTGCTGGTCGGAGCTCGTGCGCTCGAAGAGGAACGCCGGCGAGTGGAGCGGGACGCCGAGCGCCTCCGACTCCTCTTCGTTCGTCACCGTGGGCTCGATCGCCTGGGTGCCGGTGGCGATGTGGATGCCGTACCGCTCGTCCAGGAGGGAGTAGAACGAACCGGTCAGGTCCTTCGCGCTCAACCCCGGCACGAGGGCCTCCGGAAGGTGGAGCGTCTCGATCGCCATCGTCTCCCCGTCGGCAAGGCGAAGCCGCTTGATCACAAGGATTCGCTCGGATGGAGAGACCTGGAGGAACCGTCCCAGCTGGGCTCCGGCGAGGGTCGTCGTCATCGAGAGGGTGCGGCTCCCGGGCACCATTCCGCGCCGCCGCATGTCCTCGCTGAACGACGTGATCGTCAGCTCCTGCGAGATCTTCGGCTGCTGGACGTACGTCCCGCTCCCGCGCCGGCGGACGAGGTAGCCCTCGCGCGCGAGGTCGTCGAGAGCCGCCCGCACGGTGAGCCTCGAGACGCCGAAGTCGGCGCTCAGCTGGCGCTCCGACGGGATCGCAGTGCCGACGCCGAGCCGTTCGATGAGATCGAGGACCTGACGACGCGTGTGGCTCTGCTTCGTCACCTTCTGGGTGCTCATCGTCCGACGACTATAGCCCAGTTGCCCAAAATTGGTCAATGCCATTGATGTTTCGCCGAACCTGCGGTATAGACTGCAATGACGTGGCCGGAATCCTGCTCG
This sequence comes from uncultured Actinomycetes bacterium, assembly GCA_963802685.1. Taxonomy (GTDB): domain Bacteria; phylum Actinomycetota; class Thermoleophilia; order Gaiellales; family Gaiellaceae; genus Palsa-739. Next base: position 334,597 of record CAWDJG010000004.1, on the reverse strand, counting down.
ACCATGTGAGCAAGGTGTTCGGCGGCGACGTGGTCGCCGTCGACGACATCTCCCTCGAGATCGAGAGCGGCGAGTTTCTCGTCCTCGTCGGTCCTTCCGGCTGTGGCAAGTCCACCCTGCTCCGGATGATCGCCGGCCTGGAGGACGTCACCGAGGGGACGATCGCGATCGACGCCCGCGACGTGACGGAGCTGCCGCCGCGCGCGCGGGACATCGCGATGGTGTTCCAGAGCTACGCGCTCTATCCGCACATGACGGTGCGCGAGAACCTCGGCTACGGCCTACGAGTGCGCAAGACGTCGCGGGAGGAGACGAAGCGCCGCGTCGACAAGGTGGCCGAGCTGCTCGGGCTCGGCGACTTCCTCGATCGCCGCCCCGCCGCGCTCTCCGGCGGGCAGCGCCAGCGCGTGGCCATGGGCCGCGCGATCGTGCGCGAGCCGAAGGCCTTCCTCATGGACGAGCCGCTCTCGAACCTCGACGCGAAGCTTCGCGTGAGCATGCGCGCGCAGCTCGCGAGCCTCCACTCCCGCCTCGGGACGACGACGATCTACGTGACGCACGACCAGGTCGAGGCGATGACGCTCGGCCAGCGCGTCGCGGTCATGCGCGACGGCCGGATCCAGCAGGTCGACACGCCGCAGAGCCTGTACAGCCGTCCTGCGAACCTCTTCGTCGCAGCGTTCATCGGTTCGCCGGCGATGAACCTCGTCGAGGCGCAGCTCGACGCGGGCTCGATCGCGTTCGCCGGGTTCCAGGTGCCACTCCCCGCCGGCAGCCGTCCCCCGGCGACGAACGGCCGTGTCGTCGTCGGCATCCGCCCGGAGGCGTTCACGGACGCGGCGTTCTCCGACGCGTCGCTGCCGCGGCTCGACGTCCACGTCGAAGTGGTCGAGGACCTCGGCGCGGAGACGCACGTCATCTTCCCCGTCGACGCCGCGCCGGTCGACGTCAGCGGTGCGCACGAGACGGACGAGGCGCAGACGCTCCTCGCCGGCGCGCGCACCATCTTCACCGCGCGGCTCGACCCGCAGACGACGGCTCGCGCCGGCCGGCCGCTTCAGCTCGCCGTCGACCCGGCCCGCTTCCACTACTTCGACCCCACGACGGGAGATCGCCTCGTCCAGGCCGAAGCGCCTGCGCTGGCTCGCGTCTAGCGTCGCCGCCGCCGCCGTGGCGGCCGCACCGGCTGCCGCGTCCCCCGCAGGCCAGACGATCGTCGCCCCGCTGTGGGGGCCGCCGACGCCTGCCTTCCTCGCGCGCGTGGCGGCCGGCCAGGTCGGCGGCGTCATCCTGCTCGGCAACGGCTGGACGACGGAGGCCGCGACGAAGACGGCGATCGGGCGCGTGCAAGCGGCGGCGTGCAGGCGCGGAAGCCCGCTCCTCGTCGGCGTCGACCAGGAGGGCGGAACGGTGCGGCGCCTGCGCTGGGCTTCGCCCGACGTCGCAGCCGCCGCGATGGCGACGCCCGGGCAGGCTCGCGCCGAGGCGGCTGCAGCGGCGCGGGCGCTTCGTGCGGCTGGAGTCGGGATCGACTTCGCACCGGTCGCCGACGTCCTGACCTCGCCGGCGAGCTTCGAGGGCACGCGCTCGTTCGGCATGGATCCGTCCACCGTCGCCCCGCTCGTGGGGGCGTTCGTGCACGGTCTCCAGACGGGCGGCGTCGCCGCGACCGCGAAGCACTTCCCCGGCCTCGGGAGCGCGACGGCGAGCACCGACGACCGGCCCGTCACGATCGGGCGGAGCAAGGCGTTTCTCACCGCGCGGCTCGTGCCGTTCCGCGCCGCGGTCGCCGCGGGCGCGCAGCTCGTGATGATCGCGAGCGCGTCGTATCCGGCACTCGATCCGACCGGGACGCCGGCGCTCTTCTCGCGGCCGATCGTCACCGACCTCCTGCGCACGACGCTCGGCTTCGACGGCGTCGTCGTCACGGACGCCCTCGACACGCCTGCGCTTCGCACCCAGGCGGACGTCCCCGGCCGCGCGATCGCCGCCGGCGTCGACCTGCTCCTCTACTCGCACGAAGGCCCGGCGGAGCTCGGCTACGCGCAACTGCAGCGCGACGCAAAGGCGAGCCCCGGGCTCCGAGCCGACCTCGCCGCGTCGACAGCCCGCATCGCCGCCCTGAAGACATGGCTCGCCGCCCACGGCGGCCCCGTGTGCGCTCCGTGACGAATCCGCCGGGGTACCTAGTACCGGCCTGAACGCGTCGCGACTTCTACACGCCGAGGCGGTCGAGCTGCGCTTCGTCTCGGCGCCAGCGCGGGCGGACCTTGACGACGAGCTCGAGGAAGATCGTGTGGCCGAGCAGCGCCTCGATCTCCGGGCGCGCGCGCGTTCCGATGTCGCGCACCATCGCGCCGCCCTTGCCGACGAGGATCTGCTTCTGCGACTCCGTCTCGACGAGGACGAACGCGCGGACGATCTTCTCCGTCATCTCGTCGACCTCGACCGAGATCGCGTGCGGCACCTCGTCGCGCGTGAGCCACAGGGCCTTCTCCCGGATCAGCTCGCCCACCTGCGACTCGTCCGAGAGATCGGTGCGCTGCTCGCGCGGGAAGTACAACGGGCCTTCCGGGAGGAGCGCGACCAGCTCGGCGAGCAGATCGGGTATGCCGTCGTGCGTCTTCGCGCTCACCGGGTGCAGCGCCTTGAAGTCGCCGAGCCGCGCCCCCGCGTTCATCTGCTGCGCGATGTGACCCGGCTTGAGCCGGTCGACCTTGTTCAGGGCAATCACCACGGGAACCCCGAGAGAGAAGACGCGCGACGCGATGAAGCGGTCGCCGGCGCCGATGCGCTCGCGCGCGGACAGCACGAGCACGACTCCGTCGACGTCCTCGAACGACGCGTCGACCGTGTGCTGCATGCGCTCCGTCAGCGCGTCGCGCGGACGCTGGAAACCCGGCAGGTCGGCGAGCACGAGCTGGTAGTCGTCGCTGTTCACGATGCCGAAGATGCGTCGCCGCGTCGTCTGCGGCTTGTCCGAGACGATGGCGACCTTGCCGCCGCAGAGGGCGTTCACGAGCGTCGACTTGCCGACGTTGGGCCGGCCGGCGATGGCGATGAACCCGGACTTCACTCCGGCAGGTCCCACGTGTCGGGCAGGAGATCGGCGCACGCGTACTCGGCGATGCTGCCGTCGGCGCGACGGAACGAAACCTTCGCGACCCGCCACTCGTAGAGCCATTGCCGGCACCCGCCGCAGGGTGACGCGGTGATGCCGACGGCGGCGACCTCGCCCGGACGCACGCCCGCGGTCGCGGCCGCGCCGAGCGCGGTCTTCTCGGCGCAGACGCCAAGGGGATAGGCCGCGTTCTCGACGTTGACGCCGTCGAAGATGCGCCCGTCGATCGTCAGGACCGATGCGCCGACGAGGTACTTCGAGTACGGGGCGTACGCGTTCGCGGCTGCCGCCTCTGCCCGCGCGATGAGCTCCGCGCCTGTCATCGACTCCCTCCGAGGACGAAGCTGCCGTTCGCGGTCATCGCGAGATCGAGGTCGAAGCCCAGCGGGCGCACCCGCTCAGCGAGCTCGCCGGGAGCCCAGCGCCGCTTCACGATCCGGAACGCGCGGCCGTCGGACACCGTCCGTGTCTCGAGCTCGCCCTCCTGCCCGGTCGCGGTGTGCGCCCTGTCGCCCGACGAGCTGTCGACGAGGAACACGCGGCCGCCCGGGCGGAGCGCGGTGCGCACGAGCGCCCAGAACGCGTCGAAGCGGTCCTCCGGGACGTGCGAGAGCCAGAACGAGAAGAAGCAGACGTCGAACTGCGCGGGCGGCGTCCACTCGAAGACGTCCGCCTGCACGAGCTCGGCGGCAGGCGTGTTCAGGGCGAGCGTCTCGACGTTCGCGTCCACCGCGACGACGCGATCGGCGAGCGGGACGAGCTTGCGCGTCCAGATTCCCGTCCCCGCGGCGAGCTCGAGCACGTCGCCGCGCGGCGCGAACGCACGCAGGCGGTCTTCCGCCTCCGCGACGTCCGCGAGCCAGCGCTGCTCGCGCGCGGCATCGAGGACGTACCGGCCCCGGCGCCACCACCAGTCGTCGTACTCGGGTGCGCGCGCCGCGTAGTACTCGCGTTGCTGCTCGAGGACGCTCACGTGAGCACCTGGAAGACGACGAGGGTCACGAGCGCGCCGAGCGCGCCGCCGTAGAGGACCTCGAGGCGCGAGTGGATCCCCGCCTCGACGCGCGTCTGCGCGACGAGGAGCGCCATCACGAAGGTGAGGGACGAGATGAGGAAGCGGTGCTGGTCGCTCGCGACGTACGTCGCCGCCATCCAGCCGGCGAACGCGATGCCGGCATGGCCGGACGGCAGCCCGCCGCGCAGCGGCGTGCCGCGTCCCGTCCAGGCCTTCGTCGCGATGACGACGAGCGCGACGAGGACGAGGGCGACGAGCGTCACCTCCGCGGGTGCGTCACGGACGCGGTCGAGCAGCCGCGCGGTGCGGTGCGCCGCCGCGTGCGCGAAGACGAGATAGCCGACGGCGATCGCCGTGACCGTGGCGATGAGCACCGCGCCGGCGGCGATGTCCTTGGCGAGCTTCGCGTTCGGATCGAACGACGTCGTCGAGACGTCGATCGCGCCCTCGATCGCCGAGTTGACCATCTCGGCGACGAGCACGAACGCGATGACGATGAGGAGCGCGATCAGCTCGTCCCGGGCGACGCCGAGCGCGGCGGCGGCGCCGATCACGACGATCGCGATGACGAAGTGGATCCGCAGGTTCCGCTGCGTCCGGAGGACGTGGATGATCCCCTCGAACGCGTAGTTGAAGCTGTCGAGGAGCGTCGGCGCGCCGGCGGGGGCGGGCGGCGGGCTGAGGTGCGAGCGGTCGCGCTCGCGCTCGCGTTGGGGCGGCGTGGAGATGCTCATGCGTGCAGCGCCTCCCGCGCCTCCATCTCGGCACCGTGGTCGTAGCCGACGAGGTGCAGCACGGCGTGCACGAGCGGCGCCCGCCACTCATCGCCGACGACCTGCGGGACATACGACGACGTCGCCGAGCTGGCGCGGGAGCCCGTCCGGCAGCTCCTCGAGGCCGTCGAGCGGGAACGCGAGGGCGTCCGTCGCCTCGTCGACGCCGAGGTGCTCCCGCTTCAGGGCGCGGCTCTCCTCCGGGCCGACGAATGCGAGCCCGACCTCACCCGAGTCGACCCCCTCCTCGGCGAGCACGCGGCGGACGACCTCCGCGGCGCCGTGCTCGTCGACGGCGACGCCCGACCGGTTCTCGATCTCGACCTCGATCACCGCCGCCGCTGCGTTCCGGTCTGTTCCGAGTGGAGCTTGTACGCCTCGACGATCCGCTGGACGAGCTTGTGCCGCACGACGTCCTCGTGACTGAAGTTCACGAACGCGATCCCGTCGACCGACGAGAGGATGTCCTGCACCTGGATGAGGCCGGATGCCTGTTCGCGCGGGAGGTCGATCTGGGTGATGTCGCCCGTCACGACCACCTTCGAGCCGAACCCGAGTCGCGTCAGGAACATCTGCATCTGCTCCGGCGAGGTGTTCTGCGCCTCGTCGAGGATGATGAAGCTGTCGTTGAGCGTGCGACCGCGCATGAACGCGAGCGGCGCGACCTCGATCGTGCCGCGCTCCATGTACGTGTTCAGCCGCTCGGGATCCATGGTGTCGTAGAGCGCGTCGAACAGCGGCCGCATGTACGGGTCGACCTTTGCGAGCACGTCGCCGGGAAGGAAGCCGAGCCGCTCGCCCGCCTCGACCGCCGGCCGCGTGAGGATGATCCGTCCGACCTGCCGCTCGGAGAGCGCAGAGACGGCGAGCGCGATGGCGAGATACGTCTTGCCGGTGCCGGCGGGGCCGATGCCGAACGTGACGGTGCACCGCCGGATCGCGTCGACGTAGTGCTTCTGCGTCACCGTCTTCGGCGTGATGCGCTTGCCGCGGTGTGACCACACGACGTCGTCGAAGATGTCGCGGACGTTCTCCGCCTGGTCGATCGCGTTGAGGATCGTGTCCACCGTGCCCGCCCCGACCTCCTGACCGCTCTCGACGAGGTCGACGAGCTCTTCGACGACAGCGCGGGCCTCGGAGACCTTCGCGTCGTCGCCGTCGAGCGTCAGCCGGTTGCCGCGGAGGTTGATCGTGCAGCCGAGCCTCTCCCGGAGCGCGCCGAGCACGCCCTCGCCGATGCCGGCAAGTTCCGCAGCGACCTCATTCGGGACCTCGAGAACCTCCTGCACACGGTCAGTGTAGGAGGACGGCCCCCCGTCGCGGCCTTCGCTCAGACGCCGGCGGCCGCGTGATCGTGAGCGAGGATGGGCCGCGTGGGCCCTGCCGCGCGGCGCTCGTCGTACTCGCGCAGCGTCAGCGTGACGAGCGAGTGGCAGGCGACGTCGTCGCACTCGCAGAAGAAGTCCCACAGCTCGACCTCCGGCCCGGCCGTGGCCAGCCCGCGGATCGACTCGTTGACCTGGCGGAAGGCCTCGCCTGCCCCATGCATCCGGCCGCCTCCTTCGCTACACTCACGATCGCCAGTACACGTCTTACTGAACGCGATATTAAATACACGATACAAAGATCGTATGTCAAGCTTCGATGACTCCCCGAAGACCTGGACGTTCCTGACGAACCACGCCCAGGTGCTCCTCTGCCTCGCAGAGGATCCGGACATCCGGCTGCGCGACGTCGCCCGCCGCATCGGCATCACGGAGCGCGCCGCCCAGCGGATCCTCGCCGAGCTCGTCGAAGCCGGTTATGTCGAGGCGGTCCGCGTCGGGCGGCGCAACCGCTACACCGTCGACCGCAGCCGCGCGATGCGCCACGGAGCCCAGCTCGGCCACGAGATCGGCTCCCTGCTCGGAGCGCTCGGCAACGATCCGGCCGGGAGCGGAGCCTGAGGCTAGGCGAGCTTCTCGCGGACGATCTGGCTCACGACCGAGCCGTCCGCGCGGCCGGCGATCTGGGGCATGACGTCGGCCATGACCCGACCGAGGTCGGCCATGCTCGTCGCCCCCACCTCGGCGATCGCGTCGTCGACGATCTCCTCGATGTCGTCCTCCGAGAGAGGCTCGGGCATGAACTCCTCGAGGATCTCGAGCTCGCGCTCCTCCGACTCCGCCTGCTCCTCGCGGCCGCCGGCGCGGAAGGCTTCGGCGGCCTCGACGCGGCGCTTGCGCTCGCGCTGGAGCACCTGCAGCTCCTCGTCCTCGGACAGCGGCCGCTGGAGCTCTTTCTGCGATCCCTTCAGCGCGTTGAGGATGAGACGCAGCGCGTCGCGGCGCTCGGCGTCGCGGGCTTTCATCGCCTCGCGAAGCTCGCCCTCGATCGTCTCGATCCGGCTCATGTCATTCTCCCCGTCAACCCGCCGCCGAGCACATGCCAGTGCAGGTGGAAGACCGTTTGGCCGGCGCCCTTGCCGGCATTGACGACGACACGGTAGTCGGTCAGGCCCTCGCTTGCAGCGACTTCGGCGATGAAGTCGAGCATGCGCTTGTCCTCGTCGGGGGTGAACTCGGCGATGTCGTGGAAGCTGTCGATGTGCCGTTCGGAGATGACGAGCACGTGCGTCTCCGCCTGAGGATTGATGTCGCGGATGGCGACGAAGCCGGCCGTGGCGGCGATGTGCTCGCCCTCGCGGTAGAGCGTGCAGAAGAGGCAGTCAGGCGGCAACGACACCCTCCTCGGTGACGGCCGCCCCGCGCACGCGGACGAAGCTGCCGACCGGCGCGTCGACGAGCCACGGCGAGTAGTCGTCTCCGAACCCGCGGCCGGGCCGGTCGACGAGGACGACGTCCTCGAGCCCGACCTTCGTCCGCCAGCGCGCGAGACAGGCCGTGTCGGACTGTGCACGCAGCTGCGCGCCACGGTCGCGCTTGACCGCGTGCGGCACCCGGTCGTCGCGCGCCGTCACGGTGCCCGGACGCGGCGAATACGGGAAGACGTGCAGCTTCGTCAAGCCCGCTTCGCGCGCCGTGCGCAGCGTGTTCGCGAACGCAGGCGCGTCCTCCGTCGGGAAGCCGACGATGACGTCGCTCGTCAAGTTGAACTCCTCGCGCAGCGGAGCAAGCCGGCGGAGGTACGTCGCGACCGAGTACCGGCGCCCCATCGCCCGGAGCACGCCGTCGTCGCCCGACTGCAGCGGCACGTGCAGGTGCCTGCTCACGGCGGGCGTCTCGCGGAGCGCGCGCACGAGCTCGTCGTCGACGTGGTTGATCTCGATCGAGGAGAGGCGCAGCCGCTCGAGCCCGGGCACCTCGCCGGCCGCGCGAACGAGGCGCGGCAGGTCGAACCCGGCCTCGCGGTCGCGGTAGCAGCCGAGATTGATGCCGGTGAGCACGACCTCCCGGTGTCCCTGCTCGACGCGGCGCTCGATCTCCGCGAGCACGGCCGCGGCACGGCGGCTGCGCGAGGCGCCGCGCACGAGCGGGATGACGCAGAAGCTGCACGAGAAGCTGCAGCCGTCCTGCACCTTGACGAACGCGCGGACGCGGTCGAGCCGCGCGTCCGCGTGCACGCAGCCGATCGCGCCGACGTCGCCGGCGACGAACGCGGCCGTCTCCTCGCTCCGGCGTGCAACGACGACGACATTCTCGGGAAGGCCTGCGAACGCATCGCTCGCGAGGTTCGCGCCGCAGCCCGTGACGTACACGCGTCGATGCGTGCGCGCCGCCCGCGCGGCCGCCTTGCGCGACTTCGCGACCGCCTCGTTCGTGACGCAGCACGTGTTGACGACCGCGACATCCGCGCCGGCCTCGACTTCGGCGTGTCCTCCGGCGAGCAGGCGCTCGCGCACCTCGTGGGCGTCGACGTGCGAGACCTTGCAGCCGAGGAACCGGACGGAGAACGTCGTCACGGCCGGAATTCGAGCAGGTCCGCGGCCCAGCCGTCGCGGACGCGACGGTGGACGCGTTGCCAGCCGGCGACGCGCGGCTCGTCCCGGTCGAGATAGCCGGACGTGATCGCGCGCTGGACGGGCAGCTTGGGAAGCAGCCCCTCGACCACGTCGAGGGCGATGTTCATCACGGCGAGCGCGGCGGGTCGGACCTCGTCGAGGACGTCGACGGCGACGTCGTTGGCTTCGGCGTTCTCCGCGGTCGTCTCCAGCGCGACCTCGTCGAGGTCGAACGCGCCGACGGGCGCGAAGCCGAGCCGCGCGGCTGCGATCGAGAGGACGCCGGAGCCGCAGCCGACGTCGAGCAGACTCGTCGGCTCGACCTCCTGGAGCAGCTCGAGGCAGAGCCTCGTCGTCGGGTGCGCGCCGGTCCCGAAGGCCCGGCCGGGATCGATCACGACGGGAACCGCTCCGGCCGGGGCCGACTCCCACGGCGGGCCGACCCACAGGTGCCCGATGAGGACGCCGTGGTGGAACTCCCGCCACGCGTCTTCCCATCCGTCCGCCACGTCGTCGGCCTCGACGACGTCGAAGCCGATCGGCGGCTCGTCGGCGTAGACCGCGAATGCACCGTCGAGCTCCTCGACTCCCTCCGGGAAGATGTGCAGGAGGAGCGCGAGCTCGGCCTCGCCGCCGACGATGACGTATCGCTTCAGCGGAACGCGCTCTTCAGCTTGTCGAAGAAGCCGTCGTCGGGCTTGTACGTCCGCTCGTCCGCATGCGCGTCGAACTCCTCGAGCAGACGGCGCTGCTCGTCGCTGAGGTGCCGCGGCACGACGACGTTGACGAGGACGCGCTGGTCGCCGCGGCCGAAGCCCTGCAGCACGGGCATGCCGCGCCCGCGGAGGACGACGACCGCGCCGGGCTGCGTCCCGGCGGCGAACTCGAGCTCCTCGTCGCCGTCGAGGGTCGGCACGGTGACCGTCGCGCCGAGCGAAGCCTGCGTCATCGTCAGGTCGACCGTCGCGAAGACGTCGTTGCCCTCGCGCACGAAGCGCTCGTCGGGCCGAACGTGCACGCGCACGTAGGCGTCGCCGGCCCGCGCGCCGAGCACGCCCGCATGCCCTCCGCCGGTGAGGCGGATCTGCTGCCCGTCGTGGATGCCGGCGGGAATCTCGACGTCGAGCTTCCGCTCCTCGAGCACGCGGCCGGCGCCGTCACAGATGCTGCACGGCGTCTCGATCTTCCGGCCGGTCCCACCGCACGTCGGGCACGCCTGCGTGCGCACGAACTCGCCGAAGACGCTGCGCGTCACCTGCTGCAGCCGTCCGGCGCCGTCGCAGGCCGGACACGTCGTGATCTCCGAGCCGGGCTCCGCGCCGTTCCCGTTGCAGTGCTCGCACGTGACCGCGACGCGGAACGGGACCTCTCGCGTCGTTCCGTGAGCCGCATCGACGAGCTCGATGTCCACCTCGGCGGCGAGATCCGGGCCGCGCGACCGGCCGGCGCGCGCGCCGACGAGGTCGTCGCCGAAGAACGCCGCGAAGAGGTCGGACAGGCTGCCGAAGTCGAAGTGACCGGGCTGGAAGCCGCCGCTGCGCAGGCCGGCGTGGCCGTAGCGGTCGTAGAGCTGGCGCGTCTCGGTCTTCGAGAGCACCTCGTACGCCTCGACGACCTCGCGGAAGCGATCGTCTGCGTCCGGCTCGTCGGAGACGTCCGGGTGCAGCTCGCGCGCGAGCCGCCGGAAGGCCTTCTTGATGTCTCCCTCGTCGGCGTCGCGCGGCACGCCGAGGAGCTCGTAGTAGTCGTGCTCGGTCGGCGCCATCTCAGGCGAGGTTAGCGATCGCTGTATACGGACTCGGCGAAGCGCGAGAGCTCGCTCGCGGCTGACCGGACGGCGCCGACGGCCTTCTCGTAGTCCATGCGCACCGGCCCGACGAGGCTCACCGCGCCGAGGACGCGGTGGACGAGCCCGTACGCCGCGCCGACGAGCGCGATCTCGTGCAGCGCGGGATGCGACAGCTCGTGCCCGACGCGAACGAACGGCCCGCGCGTGTCGTAGCTCGCGTCGCCGAGCACGTCGAGCAGAGCGGCGCGCTTCTCGACGAGCTCGAACAGGCTGCGGTACGCCTCGAGCTCCTCCGCGCGCACCTCGCCGAGCAGGTCGGCGGCGCCGCCGACGTAGAGCCGCTGCGCCGCGGACACGAGCTCGACGAAGGCCGGACGGAGCACGGCGAGAAAGCCGCGCTCGCGCAGGCTCAGACCCGGGTCCTCGAACCGGCGGCGCAGGAGGACGGTGCCGAGCTGGAGCCCGGCGACCGTCTCGTTCAGGTACTCGTTCGCCCATTGCGCCAGGCCGGGATCGACAGGCGCGTCGAACTCGAACAGCCGCTTCGAGACGCCGCCGGCCGACGTGATCACGACGACCATCACGAGCGCCGGCTGAAGCAGCAGCACCTCGACGCGCACGATCGTCGTCGCCTCGAGCGGGGGCGCGGAGACGAGCGCGAGCAGTCGCGTGACCTGCGACAGCATCTCTGTCGTGGCCTGCAGCGCCTGCTCGACCTCGGTGCGCGTCGTGTGCAGGTCGAGCGGGAACACGGTCGGCTGCGGATCGAGCCGGCCGAGCAGCTCGTCGGCGTAATAGCGGTAGCCGGCCTCGGTCGGCACCCGCCCGGCCGAGGTGTGCGGGTGCGTCAGCAGCCCGAGCGACTCGAGCTCGGCGAGCTCGGCCCGCGCCGTGGACGAGGCGATCCCGAGTCCCCCGCGCTCGACGAGCGTCTTCGAGCCGACGGGCTGTCCGGTCGCGACGTACTCCTCGACGACGTGCCGGAGGATCTCGCCCTGCCGCGTGCTTAGCTCCATTTGCAGGGAATTTTAGCCTGCGAGAAGCTCGACGGTAACCGCGCCGCCGAGGAAGCGCCCGCGGTCGGTGAGGGAGAGCGTCTCGTCGTCGTGCAGGGCGAGGCCGAGCGACTCGACCCGCGCGAGGCCGGCGGGGTCGAGCGCATGCGCGGATACCGGCAAGCGGCAGCGGCTCGTCGAGCCGCAGGCCGAGCATCACGCGCTCGCGCGCGCGGACTTCGGCGTCCACGATCTCGAGCTCGCGGTCGAAGTCGCCGGCGAGGTAGCGCGCGAGCTTCGCGGTGTTCCGGCGGCGTTCGTCGCCGAGCGTCGACACGGCGCCGACGCCGATCCCGAGGTAGTCGTGGCCGAGCCAGTAGCCGAGGTTGTGCAGCGCGCGGCGGTCGTCGCGGCAGAAGTTCGCCGTCTCGTACCAGCGGTACCCGGCGGCGGTGAGCGTCGCGACGACGCGCTCGAAGTAGTCCTCCATCGCCTCCGCCTGGCGCGCGAGCTCGTCGCCGCACGCATGCGTGAAGCGCGTGCCCGGCTTCGCCTCGAGCTCGTAGCAGGAGAGGTGCTCGGGGCCGAGTGCGAGCGCCTCGGCGAGGTCGGCCTCGAGGTCGGCGACCGTCTGGCCGGGGATGCCGTAGATGAGGTCGAGCGAGAGGTTGTCGAAGCCGGCGTCGCGCAGGTGGCCGAACGCGCGGCGGACGTCGTCGGGCTGCGCGCCGCGCTCGAGCACGCGCAGGAGCTCGCGGCTGGAAGCTCTGCGCGCCGAGCGACACGCGCGTGACGCCGGCGCCGCGCAGCGCGCGGGCGAGCTCGGGCGTCACGGTCTCCGGGTTCGCCTCGACGGTGACCTCGGCCGCCGGCGGCAGCGCGGCGAGCAGGCGGAGCAGCTCGGGAAGCGCGGTGAAGGTCGGCGTGCCGCCGCCGAGGAACACCGTCTCGAGGGGATCGGCGAGGACGCCGCGCTCGAGCTCGAGCTCGCGGAGGAGCGCGTCGACGTATGCGCCGTGCTGCTCGGGGCGGCCGACGGCGGTGACGAAGTCGCAGTAGCCGCAGCGGTGCGCGCAGAACGGCAGGTGGACGTAGAGGTGGCGGACGCTCACGCCGCTCGCTTCGGCCGCGCGACGAGCTCGCCGCCGCAGTTCGGGCACACGTGCTCCATCGACTCGCCGCACGCGGCGCAGAACGTGCACTCGTACGAGCAGATGACCGCCGCGCCGTCCGGAGCCAGCGCCGCGCCGCAGCGCTCGCACTCCGCGCGCATCTCGAGGCTCATGATCCCTTCTGCCCCTGGCCGATGTTGAGCACCGCGAGGAACGCCTCCTGCGGCACCTCGACGGCGCCGACCTGCTTCATCCGCTTCTTGCCGGCCTTCTGCTTCTCGAGCAGCTTCCGCTTGCGCGAGATGTCGCCGCCGTAGCACTTCGCGAGCACGTCCTTGCGCCGCGCCTTGACGGTCTCGCGCGCGATCACGCGCGCACCGATCGCCGCCTGGATGGCGACGTCGAACATCTGCCGCGGGATCTCCTCGCGCAGCTTGTCGACGAGCAGCCGGCCGCGGTCGTACGCGAAGTCGCGGTGGACGATGAGCGAGAGCGCGTCGACCGGCTCGCCGCCGACGAGCACGTCGACGCGCACGAGGCTCGCCGGGCTTGAAGCCGGCGAGGTCGTAGTCGAACGACGCGTAGCCGCGCGTGCGCGACTTCAGCTGGTCGTAGTAGTCGAGCACGATCTCGGCGAGCGGCAGCTCGTACGTGAGGTGCACGCGCTCGGGCGACAGGTACTCGAGATGGTCGAACGTGCCGCGCCGGTCGTTGTTGAGCTCCATCACCGTGCCGACGTACTCCTTCGGGACGATGATCGACGCCTTCACGTACGGCTCCTCGACCTCCTCGATCTCGCGCGGGAAGTCGGACGGGTTGTGCACCTCGACGCCAGCTCGGTGTCGTTCTTCTCCCTCACGCGATACGCGACGTTCGGCGCGGTGACGAGCAGGTCGAGATCGAACTCCCGCTCGAGCCGCTCGCGGACGATCTCCATGTGCAGCAGACCGAGGAAGCCGCAGCGGAAGCCGAAGCCGAGCGCCTGCGACGTCTCCGGCTCGTAGAAGAGCGCCGCGTCGTTGAGCTTCAGCCGCTCGAGCGCGTCGCGCAGCTCCGGGTACGAGTCCGAGTCCGTCGGGAAGAGCCCGGCGAACACCATCGGCTTGACGTCCTTGTAGCCCGGCAGCGGCTCCTTCGCACGGCGCGCGACCGACGTGAGCGTGTCGCCGACGCGCAGGAGCGAGACGTCCTTCAGGCCCGTGATGACGTAGCCGACCTCGCCGGCCGAGAGCGACTCGACCGGGCTCATCGTCGGCGAGAAGAAGCCGAGCTCCTCCGCGTCGAAGCGCGTGCCCGTGGCCATCGTCTGCAGCTCCTCGCGACGGGAGAAGCGAGCCGTCGACGACGCGGACGAACGCGACGACGCCGCGGTACTGGTCGTACGACGAGTCGAAGACGAGCGCGCGGGGCGGCGCATCCGGCATCGCCGGCCGGCGGCGGCACGCGCTCGACGATCGCGTCGAGGACGTCGGCGACGTTCACGCCGGTCTTCGCCGAGATGCGCACGACCTTCGCGGGGTCGTCGCCGAGCAGGTCGGCGACCTCGACCGCCGCACCGTCGGGGTCGGCCTGCGGCAGGTCGATCTTGTTCACGACCGGAACGATCTCGAGCCCGTTCTCGATCGCGAGGTACGCGTTCGCGAGCGTCTGCGCCTCGATCCCCTGCGCCGCGTCGACGACGAGCAGCGCGCCCTCGCACGCCTGGAGCGAACGCGAGACCTCGTACGTGAAGTCGACGTGACCGGGCGTGTCGATGAGGTTGAGCTCGTGTCCCTTCCACGTCACGCGGACGGCCTGCGCCTTGATCGTGATGCCGCGCTCGCGCTCGAGCTCCATCGAGTCGAGCACCTGCGCGCGCATGTCGCGCGCAGCGACGGCGTCGGTCATCTCGAGGATGCGGTCCGCGAGCGTCGACTTGCCGTGGTCGATGTGCGCGATGATCGAGAAGTTGCGGATCTTGCTCTGGTCCACGGACTACCTCTCGCCGTCCCAGTACTCGAGGTGGTCGGAGCGGCGGAGCATGTAGTGCGTCCCGTCCGCCCAGACGCCGACCTTGTCGCTGTCGGGGTACTCGGCGATGCCGAACTCGTTCTTCGTCGACGCGATCGCCACCCGCACCGGCTCGCTCCCCGCGTTGCGCAGGTGGTGCGCGCCGGCCGGGCCCGCCGGAAAGCAGACGACGTCGCCCGGCTCGAGGAGGCGCTCGCCTTCCGGCGTGCGCAGCGTCGGATGTCCCGTGACGACGATCAGCCACTCCTCGTCGGTCCACTCGAAGTGGTACGGGCAGATCGCCTCACCCGGCGGCAGGTCGTAGACGCTCATCCCGAGCCGCGATGCGCCGAGCTTCGGCCCCAGCCGGGCCGCCGTGCACAGGTAGCCCGCCGGCTCGTCGCCCTTCGGCCCGATGTCCGTCCCGCCGGTAAAGAGGTTGAAGATCTCCATGTCCCAAGGCTAACCGCGGTCGAGGCGCATCAGGCGGTGCGGCAATCCGTCCTCCTCGACATCCGCGACATGGCGGAAGCCTGCCTTCTCGAAAGCGCGCCACGAGCGGCGGTTCGGCTCCTCGACGGTGGCGACGCACGCGTTCGTTCCCGGCCGGCCGAAGACGATCTCGCGGGCGAATGCTGCGAGGACGTCCGGCCCGACGCTCCGGCCGACGAGCTCCTCCTCGCCGATGAAGAGATCGACGCCTGCGAGACCCGGCTCCGCCCCCACGATCGCCTCCCACTCCGGACTGTCGGCGACGAGGTACGTCTGGATCATCCCGACCGGACGTCCGTCGACGACGATGAGGTATCGCCCGCTGCGATCGTGCGCCAGCTCGTGCTCGATCGGCTCACGCCACCACGCACGGACGTGTTCCCGCTCGAGCCACTCGCGCAGGAGCGGCAGATCGGCCTCGGCGAGCGGCGCGAACTCGATCACGCGCCGCGGAATCGCGCCCACACCGACGTGAGGGTGTCGAGCTCACGCACGCGCATCGCGCGGCACGCGAACAGGTAGGCGGCGATCGACGCGACGAGCGCGAGGCCGAGCGAGACGACCTGCGCGCCGAAGGAGCGCCCGAGCGCGGCGTCGAGCGGGTGCCACACGAACCAGGCGATCGCAGCGACGAGCGCCGACGCGAGCATCACGCGGGCGACCGTCTGGGCGATCGCGCCGCCTTCGATCCGGCCGAGCCGGCGGCGCAGCAGCATGAGCAGCGCCCAGGTCGCGAAGAGGTTGCACACCGCCGTCGCAAGCGGGATGCCCCACACGCCGAACCGGTAGAAGGCGAAGTCGAGGATCGCGTTCAGGAAGAGGTTGCCGAGTGCGATCGTCGTCGGGATCCAGTTCGACTGGAGGCTGAAGAAGGCGCGGTTGAGCATCAGCATCGCGCCGTTGAAGACGAGGCCGGCGCTGAACGCCGCAAGCGAGTAGGCGACGCCCGGCGTCTGCGCCGGCGTGAAGTGGCCGCGCTGGAAGAGAATCCGCACGATCGGCTCCGCGAGGACGGCGCTCACGACCGCCGCCGGGACGAGCAGGAACCCGATCTGCCGCAGGCCCATGCTGACCGTGCGCCGGAAGCCGTCCGTGTCGCCGCGTGTCGCGAGGCGCGAGAGCGACGGGAAGAGCACCGTCGCGATCGCAACGGAGAACACTCCCTGCGGGAGCATGTAGACGAGGAACGCCTTCTGGATCGCGGTCGGCGCGTAGTTCGCGTCGATGAGCCGTGACGCGAAGAACGTGTCGATGACCGCATTGACGTTGATGAGGCCGAGACCGAGCGTCACCGGCACCATCAGAACGAAGACGCGCTTCACGGCCGGGTCGCGCCAGTCGAGCACGAGCTGCAGGTGCCCGTCGCGTCCGCGCAGCCACGGTATGGGCAGGAACACCTGCACGAACGTCGCGACGAGGATCGAGACGGCGTAGACGTAGAGCTTCGTGTTCATCGTGTGCGCCTGCGGAACGCCGATCGCGAGCCCGGCGATGATGACGATGTTCCAGAAGACCGGCGAGATCGCCGGCACGGTGAAGTGGTCGTAGCTGTTGAGGATCCCGACGACGATGCCGGACACGCCGAGCAGCGCGACCATCGGGAAGAGCACCCGCGACAGGCCGACCGCGAGCGCGCGGTCGTGACCCGGATTGCCGAAGGCTGTCGATCACCCACGGCGCGACGAGGATGAACAGCGCGGTGAGCGCGGAGAGACCGAGCAGCATGAGCCAGAACAACGTCGACGCGACGCGCCACGCCCGCTTGCGCTCGCCCTTCTCGAGCAGCTCGCTGAACACGGGGACGAACGCGGCAGAGAGCGCGGCATCGGCGACGAGCGCCCGCACGAGGTTCGGCAGCTGGAACGCGACCGTGAACGCGTTCACCTTGCCGGTCGCGCCGAAGTAGTACGAGGACACGACCTCGCGCACGAGCCCGAGGACGCGAGACGCGCCGGTGGCGACGGCGAAGATCGCCGTCGAGACGGCGAGACGCCGGCGCTCCGGCTCCTCCCCCTGCGTAGCTTCCCGGCGCGGCGGGACCCGCAGCGCCACAGTCGGCTGCTCCGAGATCTCGGTCAGGAGCGGCCAGCGGTCGAGCGACTCCGGACGCTCGAAGAACGTCTCGCGACCCTGCTCCCGGCGTCGGCGATCGCGCTCGAGCCGCCGGAGATCACGTTCGCGATCCGCGTCGCTCACGCGGTGAGCATAGGGAGCGCGGTCTCAGGAGCCGCCGGTGCGGCGGTCCTTGCCGGAGCGGCGATCCTTGCCCGCGCGGCGCTCGACCCCGCCCGGCGGGCCGTCCGTCCGCGTCCGGCGATCCTTGTCCGTGCGGCGGTCCTTGCCCGACCGGCGATCCTTGCCCTCGGGGTTCTCTGCCATGGACGAGTGTTCCCGGCGCTCACCGCCTCTCCTTCCGCTTGCTACCATCCTGCGGCCCGCCGTTGCGGGCTTCTTTACGCCATGCCGAACATCAAGCAACAGGAAAAGCGCGTTCGCCAGGCCTCCCGCCAGAGGCTGGAGAACCTGCGCTGGAAGTCGACCGCGAAGACGCTCATGCGGCGCCTGAAGGAAGCCGCCGACGGCGGCGACAGCGGCACGGTCGGCGAGCGCCACCGCGAGCTCGTCAGCTGGCTCGACAAGGCCGCCGCCCGCGGCGCGCTGCACCGGAACACCGCTGCCCGCCGCAAGGCGCAGGCCGAGCGGATCGCCTCCGGCAAGTCTTCGAGCTAGCCCGCCGCGTCACGTCGACGAGCGCGCGGTCGAGCTCGAGCTCGGCCGGCATTCGCGAGCCGCCTTTCGCGGCAGCGTCGAGATCGGCGAGGCGAACGACCGCCTCCGCGAGCTCGTCGGCGGAGAAGTTCGCCGCTTGGCCGAACGCCTTCTCGGCCGCGAACGGATGCATCTTCAGCCGGCCGGCGGCATCGCGGGGGCGTACGCCCGCGTCCGCGAGGCGCTGGCACCGTCGCACGCGGCCGACGTGGCCGACGAGCGACGCGACGATGCGGAGCAGCTCGCCGGAGCGCGTCCGGTGCGTGCGCTCGAGCAGCGACTCGGTCGTCGTGAGCACCGCGGCGACGTCGCGGCGGCCCCAGGCGTCGGTGAGCGAGAAGATCGGCGTCTCCGCCCTCCCGATCGCCAGCTCCTCGACATCGCGCAGGGTGATCACGTCCCCGCCGGCCCACGTCGCGATCTTCTCGATCTCGCTCGCGAGCTCGTCGAGGTCGTCGCCGACGATCTCGACGAGCGCCCGGCACGACTCCTTGTCCGCCTTCGCGCCGAGCCGCGCGAACTGCTCGCCGGCCCACTCGGGCAGCCGGCGCTTCGGCACGTCGTACGTGAGCAGCTCGCCCGCTTTCGCGATCGTCTTCGCAAGCGCCGAATCCGTCTTCAGCTCGCCCGCGACGAGCGCGAGCACGGTATCGGGTGCGGGCGCGGCGAGGTAGGCCGCGACCGCCTTCGCGTCGTCGGCTTTCCAGCGCTCGACCTCGTCGACGATGACGAGCCTCCCGCCGCCGACGAACAGCCCGAGCGCGTTGCACGCCGCGACCGCGTCGTCGCCGGTCGCCTCGCGCGCGCTCAGATGCTCGGTCGAGTCGTCGCCGATGCGGTCACGCAGGCGACGCAGGGCGCGCGTGATCTTCGGCCGGTCGCTCCCGGACAGGAGATAGGCGGGCTTGAGCTCCGTCGCGGCCATGCGAGCAAGCATAGGCAGCGACGAGGAGGCCGCACGCCGCGAGCGCGGCAACCGCGGACGAGGCGGTCGCCTGAGCCCCCGGAAGGCCGCCGAAGAACCGCGCGCAGGCCGCGACGAACCACGCGCCCCAGCCGTTCACGTGCGCGAGCGCCGCAGCGAGCGCCGGCGCGACGGGAGCGATCACCGCGGTCACGAGGGCGACGACGAGCATCTCCGCGACGACCGGGACGCCGACGACGTTGGCCGGCACGGTGACGAGCGAGACCTGGTGGAACTGGAACCACGTCACCGGCGCCGTCGCGAGCCCGCACGCGGTCGAGACGCCGATGAGCTGCGCGAGCCGGTGCGGCACGGGATAGCCGTCGAGCGCCCGCACGACGCGCGGCGTGACGAGGAAGATCGACGCGACGGCGGCGAACGAGAGCTGGAAGCCGGCGTCGAGGAGGAACGCGGGGTTCCAGAGGAGAAGCGCCGCGGCGCCGACCGCGAGCGCATGCCAGCGGTCGCGCTCGCGCGCCGACAGCCAGGCGACGGACGCGAGCGCGGCCGCGATCGCCGCACGGACGACGGAGGGATGCAGCCCGACGGCGAGCGTGTACGCGGCGACGGCCGCGAGCGCGGCGATCTCCGCGAGCAGCCGGCCGAAACCGGCGAGCAGCGCCAGTGCCGCAACGGCACCCGCAACCGTTGCCACCTTCAAGCCGTCGACGGCGAGCACGTGGTAGAGCCCGGACGCGCGAAACCGCGCGAGCAGCGGATCGCTCATCCCCTGCGTCCGACCGAGGACGATCGCCCCGAGCACCGCGCGCCGGTCTCCGTGCAGACCGATGGTCGAGTCGGCGGCGAGCCAGCGCTGCAGCCGGTCGCCGACGGCTCCGAGGCCCCCGCGGCGGCCGACGATCCGCCAGTCCTTCGCGCGCAGCACGACGTGGACGCCCTGGCGGCGAAGCCAGGTGCGCTCGTCGAAGCCGTGCGACGGCCCGCGCGGGAGACGGAGGACGCCGACGAGCGACAGGCGTGACCCCTGCGGCGGCGCGCGGCCTGCAGGCAGCTCGAGGAGCACCGGCTCGTCCGGCCGCGACGAGCCCCAGCGGAGGACGACGGCGCGCACACGGACGTCGAACTTCCCGACGCGCGGCGGCTCCTGCGTCTCGACGGTCGCCCGCTCCGCCGTCCCGACGAGGGGCAGCAGCACGCTCCGGTCGAGCGCGTGCAGGCGGTGGCTCCCCCACCACCAGCCCGCGACGGCGAGGACGCACGGCGCGCGGGCACACGCGAGTGCCGCGGCCGCCGGCAGCGGCGAGAAGCGCGCCGCGTTCGACGCCGCGAGTCCCGCGCAGAGCGAGACGAGCAGCCTGGTCGCTCTCACAGGTGGTTGTGCGGACATCGGCGTGGGAGTCGGGCAGAGCAGACGACCGCGCGGGAGACCCGCGCGGTCTGGAATCGGCATCGCAAGCGACGCCTCACGGAATGACGAGGCCTTTGAGCTGCGCGAGCTTCGACGGCCCAATGCCGGGAACGCCCTCGAGCTCGTCGATCGCGCGGAAGGGACCGTGCGCCTGCCGGTACGCGATGATCTTCTCCGCCGTCGCCGGCCCGACTCCCGGCAGGGCGTCGAGCTGGTCGGCCGTCGCGGTGTTCAGGTCGACCGGCGCAGTCGGAGACGGTCCGCCGCCGGCGGATGCCGCCGCCCCGCGTACCGGAACGAGCACCTGCTCGCCGTCGGCGAGCGGAGCAGCGAGGTTGACGAGCGTCGCGTCTGCCTTCCGCGAGAGGCCGCCGGCCGCGGCGACGGCATCGGCGATCCGTGTTCCGGCACCGAGGTGGTAGAGGCCGGGCCGCGCTACCGCTCCGGCGACGTCGACGACGAGCTGCGTCGCGGTTACGCGCGTGTGCGTCGCGGTGCGTAACGGCACGACCGGCGCCGGCACGCCGCCGCGGTGCACGATCCGCGGCGCGAGCAGAACGACCGCCGCCGCGACGACGATGCCGACGGCCAGGAGACGGCGATGCGCGCGTGCGAGCTCCACGCCGTCATCGTCCCGGGGAAACCCTCACGAACGGTGCACAGCTGCGTGCCGATCTCTACGCTCACGACGTGGCCGAGATCACTCTCGTACCGTGGGGCCTGGGCGACCGGCCGCTCCTCGAGAAGCTGCTCGGCGACCCGGCGATGATGGAGCACCTCGGCGGGCCGGAGACCACGGAGCAGATCGCCGCGCGCCAGCGGCGCTACGAGCAGATGAGCCCGGACACCGGCCGCGTGTTCAAGGTCGTCGACGACGACAGCGGCGAGGCGGCCGGCTCGGTCCTGTACTGGGAGCGCGAGTGGCGCGGGCAGCAGGTGTGGGAGATCGGCTGGTCCGTGCTCCCTGCGTTCCAGGGGCGCGGGATCGCCGGCGCGGCGACTGCGAAGGCGATCGACGCGGCGCGTGCGGACGGCGGGCATCGCTTCCTGCACGCATTCCCGTCCGTCGCGAACGGCCCGTCGAACGCGCTGTGCAGGAAGCTCGGCTTCGCGCTCGTGGAGGAGCGTGACTTCGAATACCCGAAGGGGCACTTCATGCGCTGCAACGACTGGCAGCTCGATCTATTCGCGTAGGAGAGCCGCGAGGTTCGGCTCGACCGCATCCGCGAGCTCGCCGCCCTCACGCAACAACCCGTCCAGTGCGCAGCGCAGCGCGCGCACCAGCTCGTCGCGGTCGAGCGAGCGGACGATCGCACTCTCGAAACGCTCGAGCACGTCCGCCGGAAGATCGTCGAAGCCGCGGCCGTACCACGCCGGAAGACCTCGCCGCCGGCAGGCGAGGTTGAGCGCGTAGTCGCGTACTGCGCTGATCCAGTACTCCGCGAGCCACACGCGGTCGCGCTCGATCGAGAAGCTCGCCCGCAGCGCGTGGTGGATGCCGTAGCCGAACAGCTCCTCAGCGGGCGGCGGCTCGCGGAACGGACGCTCCACGGCCTCGCCGAACAGGAGCTTGAACTTCGCGCTCGTCGCCCCGAACTCGGCCGCGGGCGTGAACGAGAGGTCGAACTGGAGACACCCGGGCAGAAGGAACACGCGATAGATGCTCGGGCCGGCGGGGAGGTCGAAGAGCTGCACCCCCGCGAGCTCCGCCTCGACGTCGCGCGACCAGTCGGCGAGCACGGCGGCGACGGGAACGCCGTCGGCGACGGCGAACGTCAGGTCGAGGTCGGACCAGCGGTCGCCCTCGTCCAGTGCGAGCGAGCCGACGACCGCACCGGCGACGACACGGCGGTCTTCGTCGGCAAGCGCGAGAACGCGTGCTTGCGCACGCTCGCGATCCTCAACCGAGAACAATGTTCACGAGCTTGCCGGGAACGACGATCGTCTTGCGCACCGTCGCGCCGTCGACGTGCGCCTGCACCCGCGCGGATGCGAGAGCGCGCGCGACGATCTCGTCCTCGGACAGCGCGGCATCCACCTCGAACCGGTCGCGCACGCGGCCGTTCACCTGCACGACGAGCTCGAACGTGCTCTGCTCGAGCTGCGACTCGTCGGCGACCGGCCACGGCTGCTCCCAGAGCCGCTCGTGGCCGAGCCGCTGCCACAACTCCTCCGCGATGTGCGGTGCGTACGGCTGCAGGAGCGAGACGAGCGTCTCCGCCGCGAAGCGCGCGTCCGGCGCAGCCGGATCCTCGGCGAGCGGATGCAGCAGCTCCATCAGCGCCGACACAGGCGTGTGGAACTGGAAGCGGCGGCCGATGTCGTCGCTGACCCGCGCGATCGTCTCGTGCGCCTTGCGGGTGAGCGCGCCCTGCTCGCCCGTCACGGGCGCGCGCTCGATGACGTCGCCGACGACGCGCCACAGCCGGCGCAGGAAGCGAACGATGCCCTCGATCCCGCTGTCGGTCCACTCCTTGTCCTGATCCCCGGGCCCCATGAAGAGGATGTACGTGCGCACCGCGTCGGCGCCGTACTCGTTCACGAAGTCGTCGGGGCCGACGAGGTTGCCCTTCGTCTTCGACATCTTCGTGCCGCCCATCGTCACCCACCCCTGGTGGTAGAGGCGGGCGAACGGCTCACGGAAGCCGAGCATCCCCATGTCGTTCATCGCCTTCACGAAGAAGCGCGAGTACAGGAGATGGCCCGTTGCGTGGTCGATGCCGCCGATGTACTGCGACACCGGCATCCAGTAGTCGACGACGTCGCGGCCGAAGGGCGCCTCGTCGTTCGTCGGGTCGACGTAGCGGATGAAGTACCACGACGAGTCGACGAACGTGTCCATCGTGTCGGCTTCGCGTGTCGCCGGCTTGCCGCATTTCGGGCACGGAACGTTCATCCACTCCTCGTTGGACGCAAGCGGAGCCTTGCCCTTCGGCAGGTAGTCGTCCACCTCGGGGAGCAGCACCGGCAGGTCCTCGTCGGGGACCGGGACGACGCCGCAGCCGTCGCAGTAGACGATCGGGATCGGGCAGCCCCAGTACCGCTGCCGCGAGAAGCTCCAGTCGCGCAGCCGGTAGGACACGGCAGGAGCACCGCGCCCTCGCTTGTGCAGTGCCTCGACGATCGCGGACTTCGCGTCGTCGGCGGGCATCCCATCGAACTCGCCGGAGTTGACGAGCCGTCCTTCGTCGTCGATCACCGTGCGCACGGGCTGGTCGAACGCCTGCGCGAACTCATGGTCGCGCTCGTCGTGGGCCGGGACAGCCATGATCGCGCCCGTCCCGTAGTCCATCAGCACGTAGTCGGCGACCCAGATCGGGAGCCGGTCGCCGTTGACGGGGTTCGTCGCGAAGTGGCCGGTGAAGACGCCGGTCTTCTCCGTCTCCGCCGCGCGCTCCTCGGTCTTCTTCGCACCTGCGTGCTTCGCGTACATCCTCGCCTCGTCGCTCGCGTGCGCCTCGACGAATGCGTGCTCGGGCGCGACGACGAAGAAGGTCGCGCCGAACAGCGTGTCGGGCCGCGTCGTGAACACCGGCAGGTCGATGTCGAGCTCCTCGACGCGGAACAGGATCTCGGCGCCCTCGCTGCGGCCGATCCAGTTGCGCTGGATCGCCTTCGTGCGCTCCGGCCACTCGCCGCCGGGCGGAAGCTCGAACTCGCGGAGCTCGTCCGCGTACGCGGTCGTCTTGAAGAACCACTGCGTCATGTTGCGAAGCTCGATCAGCGCGCCGCACCGCTCGCAATGCCCGTCGACGACGTACTCGTTCGCGATCACCGTCTGGTCGTTCGGGCACCAGTTGACCGGCGCGGCGCGGCGGTACGCGAGGTCGCGTTCGAAGAAGCGGAGGAACAGCCACTGCGTCCAGCGATAGAAGGCGGGGTCGTGCGACGAGACCTCTCGCTCCCAGTCGATCGCCCAGCCGAGCCGCTGCATCTGCTCGCGGATCAGGACGATGCTGCGCTCGGTGATGTCGCGCGGGTGGCCGCCCTCGCGGATCGCCGCGTTCTCCGCCGGCAGGCCGAACGCATCCCAGCCCATCGGCCGCAGCACGCGCGCGCCGTTGCGGCGGTGGTAATGGGTGACGACGTCCCCCATCGTGTAGTTGAAGACGTGCCCCATGTGCAGGCTGTTCGCGGACGGGTACGGCAGCATCTCGAGCTGGTACCAGTGCCTCTCGTCCGCAGCGCCGCGCTCCGGGTTCGGGACGTTGAACGCCCGCGCCTCCTCCCAGACGCGCTGCCACTTCGGCTCGATCTCCTGCGGTTCGTACCTGTCCATCGTCCTCCAGAGACGAAAAAGCCTCTCGCGAGAGAGGCCGGGGGAACTCGTCGCGGCGCCGCCGCGGTCCGTCCCTGCGCTATCGAAGGAGCTGCCTGTTCACCGTGCTGATCGTAGCAACCAAGCCGGATTCGCGCACTTTCAGGTACACGCGCGACCAACCAGGGTCCCGACTCCCTCCCCCCACCGACCTGAGCGCGATCCTATTTCGCGGGGCGCCCGCCATGGTGACGCGGGCGTGCCGGCTTCGCGCCGGTTCGTCCACAGGGCAGACTTGCCTCCGTGCTCGACCTCTTCCCTATCTCGGCGGAGCTCGCCGACGGACAGTTGTCGATCGGCGGCGTCCCCGCCGCGCGCCTCGCCGCGGACCACGGCACGCCGCTCGTCGTCTACTGCGAGGACACCGTCCGCGCGCAGGCACGCGCGTACCGGGAGGCCGCGCCCGGCGCTCTGATCGTCTACGGGACGAAGGCGTTCGCGAACGTCGCGCTCCTCCGCGTCCTCGCCGAGGAGGGCGTCGGGGCCGACGTCTCCACGATCGGCGAGCTCGCGTTCGCGCGGGCCGCCGGCCTGACGGGCGAGCGGATCCTCTTCCACGGCAACAACAAGTCGGACGACGAGCTGCGGGCGGCCGCCGAGGTCGGCGCGACCGTCGTCCTCGACGCGCCCGACGAGCCCGGCCGCGCGGCCGCCGCCGGCGTGCGGCGCGTCCTCGTCCGCCTCACTCCGGGCGTCGAGGCGGTCACGCACCAGTCGATCCAGACGGCGCACGACGAGTCGAAGTTCGGCCTCGCACCGGACGCCGCGATCGCCGCCATCGCGGCCGCGCGCGCGGCCGGCCTCCAGGTCGCGGGCGTCCACTTCCACGTCGGCTCGCAGCTCGCCCGCGTCGACGAGAGCCTCGTCGCGGTCGACCGGCTCGTGGCGTTCTGCGCGCGCGTCGAGGCGGAGCTCGGCTGGACGCCGGAGATCCTCGACATCGGCGGCGGGCTCGGCGTGAGGTACACGCGCGACGAACACGTGCCCGACGTCGCCGCGTTCGTGCCGCCGCTCGTCGCCCGGCTGCCCGCCGGCGTGCAGGTCGTGCTCGAGCCGGGCCGCTCCCTCGTCGGTCGGGCGGGCGTGACCCTGTACCGCGTCGGCGTCGTGAAGGAGTCCGGCGGCATCTCGTACGTGGCCATCGACGGCGGGATGTCGGACAACCCCCGCCCGCAGCTGTACGGCGCGCGCTATGAGGCGCTGCTCGCGGAGCGAGCGGACGAGCTCGCAGACGGCGTCTTCCGCATCGCCGGCAAGCACTGCGAGTCCGGTGACGTGCTCATCGACGCGGTCGCGCTTCCCCGGCCCCGGCGCGGCGACTTGCTCGCCGTCCCGGCGACCGGCGCGTACACCCTCGCCATGGCCTCGACGTACAACGGCGTCCCCCGCCCGGCCGCTGTCCTCGTACGCGGCGGCGAGGCGCGAGTCGTTCGCGCTCGGCAGCCTGTCGAGGATCTCCTACGCTACGAGCGATGACGCAGCGCCTGGCGAACATCCCGGGAATCGTGCTCGTGAGCATCGCGGCGGCGATGTGGGGCCTCGACGGCCTCATCCGGAAGCCGCTCGCGCACTCGACGACCGCGACGACGATCGTCTTCGGCGAGCACGTGGTGCTCGTCGCCTGCACGCTGCCGCTGCTCGTCCCGGCGCTCGTCGCGCTCTGGCGCGCGGGCACGCGGTACGTCCTCGCGGGCATCGTCGTGGGCGCCGGCGCCTCGGCGATCGCGACGATCCTCTTCACGCAGGCGCTCTTCCACGGCGACTTCATCACGGTCATCGTCCTCCAGAAGTCGCAGCCCCTCGTCGCCGTCGTCGGCGCGTGGCTCGTGCTCGGAGAGCAGCCGCGGCCGCGCTTCGCGTGGTTCCTCCTCCCCGGCGCTCGCCGGGATCTGGCTCATCGCACTGCCGCACCCACTCGCGCCGCACGTTCACGGGCTCACGCCGATCGCCGAGACCCTCGGCGCCGCCGCCCTCTGGGGGCTCGGCACCGTGTTCGGCCGCTATCTCGGCCGGCGGCTCGCCTTCGAGCACGTGACGACCGTCCGCTTCGCGTTCGGGCTCGTCGCGAGCGCCTGCGCCCTGCCGATCGTCGCGACGTCCGCCTTCGCGGGCGGGCACGACAGCTTCTGGATCGCCGTCCTCGCGCTCGTCACCGGCCTGGCCGCGCTCGGCCTCTACTACTACGGGCTCCAGCGCACGCCTGCGCTCCTGGCCGCGCTCGGCGAGCTCGCCTTCCCGGTCACGGCGACCCTCGTCGGCATCTACGTCTTCAACAGCTCCCTCCGCTGGACGCAGTGGCTCGGCGTCGTCGTCACCGTCGGCGTCGTCAGCCTCCTGCCGGCCCGGCGGCGCGACATCGTAAAGATCGGATCCGAGTTGGTATCCGCTCCCGCCGCGAGCTAGGCTCGCGCCGTGGATTTGCGGGACACCCCGGAGGAAGCAGCCTTCCGCGCCGAGGTGCGCGCCTGGCTCGACACGAACCTGCCGGAGGAGAAGCGCGGCTGGCGCGGCGGGGCGCAGCGCTTCGACGACGCCTTCGGCCGCGAGTGGAGCCGCAAGCTGTACGGGGCCGGCTACGCGGGCCTGACGTGGCCGAAGGAGTACGGCGGCGCGGGCGCTCCCTACAGCTTCCAGGCGATCTTCTACGAGGAGATGGCCACCGCGCAGGCGCCGCCGCACGTCGGCGTCATCGGCCTCGGCATGGCCGGGCCGACGATCATGGCGCACGGCACCGACGCCCAGAAGCAGGCGCACCTCGCGAAGATCCTCTCGGCGGAGGAGATCTGGTGCCAGGGCTTCTCCGAGCCGGACGCCGGCTCCGACCTCGCGGCCGCGCGCACGCGCGCCGAGCGGCGCGGCGACGTCTACGTCGTCAACGGCCAGAAGGTCTGGTCGTCGTTCGCGCACATCGCCCACTTCTGCATCCTCGTCACGCTGAGCGACCCCGACGCCCCGCGGTACAAGGGCCTCACGTACCTCATCGTCGACATGCACGCCCCGGGCGTCGAGGTTCGGCCGCTGCGCCAGATCACCGGCGAGGCGGAGTTCAACGAGATCTTCTTCACCGACGTCGAGGTGCCCGTGTCGAATCGGCTCGGCGAGGAGGGCGAGGGCTGGCAGGTGGCGATGACGACGCTCCTGCACGAGCGCGCGACGCTCGGCTTCGCACTCACCGCCGCGCTCGACGTCGGCGTCGGCCGGCTGCTCTCCACCGCGCGCGAGCACGCCGACGGCGACCAGGGCCGGCGCGAGCGCATCGCCGCCGAGTGGATCGAGCTGCAGGCGCTGCGGTACACGAACTACCGCGCGCTCGGCACGTACCAGCGCACCGGCATGCCGGGTCCGGAGGGCTCGGCGATCAAGCTGCGCTGGTCGGAGCAGAACCAGCGGATGACGAAGCTCGGCCGCGAGCTGCTCGGTCCCGAGGGCATCCTCGACGACGGCTGGTGGCACTACAACCAGCTGCGCAGCCGCGGCAACACGATCGAGGCCGGCACCTCCGAGGTGCTGCGCAACATCATCGCCGAGCGCGTGCTCGGCCTCCCACGGAGCCGCTGATGGATTTCGCGTTCGACGACGTCCAGCTCGAGCTTAAGACCCAGGCGCGCGCCTGGCTCGCGGAGCGCTATCCGCTCGATCGGGACTGGGAGGCGCCCCAGGACGACCGGTGGCAGGAGCTCTCGGAGCTCGGGTGGCTCGACGTCGCGGAGGCCGGTCTCGGCTTCGTCGAGGAGGCGCTGCTGCTCGAGGAGATGAGCTACGCGCTCTACCCGGGTCCGTATCTCGCGCACGTCGCCGGCCAGACCGAGGTGAACGGCTTCGCGTTCGACGGCGCGTGCGACGTCGAGAGCGTCGACCCGATGCGTCCTCTTCGCCGGGTCGCCGGCACGTCGCGCGAGACTCCGCGGCTGCGCGCCGCGATGGCCGCCGAGGCGGTCGGCGTCGCGCAGCGCGCGCTCGAGCTCGGCGTCGAGTACGTGAAGACACGCGAGCAGTTCGGAAAGCCGATCGGCGTGTACCAGGCCGTCTCGCACCAGCTCGCCAACACGTACACGGACGTCGAGCTCGCACGCTCGCTCGCGTACTGGGCCGCGTGGTGCGTCGCGGAGGACGACGAGCAGGCACCGATCGCCGCAGCCGCCGCCAAGGCGTTCGCGACCGAGGCCGCCGTCGCCGCATGCGAGCGTTCGATCCAGGTGCACGGCGGCATCGGCTTCACCTGGGAGCACCCGCTGCACCGCATGTACAAGCGTGCGCTGTGGCTCGAGGGTCTCGGCTCGCGGCCGGCGGAGCTTCGCGCCGAGGTCGCCGAGTCGCTGCTCGGCGTCGCAGTTCCGGCGTAGAAGGAGGGGTCGTGGACGGTCTGATGATGGACTTCCAGCTGACGCTGCCGCACCTGTTGCGGCGGTCCGAGACGCTGCTCGGCAACGGTGAGATCGTCACGCGGCTCCCCGACAAGAGCCTCCACCGCACGACGTATCGCGAGACAATGGCGCGCTCGAAGCAGCTCGCCGTCGCGCTCCAGAAGCTCGAGCTCGAGCGCGGCGACCGCGTCGCGACGCTCTGCTGGAACCACCACCAGCACCACGAGGCGTACTTCGGGATCCCCTGCGGCGGCTTCGTGCTGCACACGCTCAATCTCCGCCTGCACCCGAACGACCTCGCGTACATCGCGAACCATGGCGGCGACCGCGCGGTCATCGTCGACCGCTCGCTCATCCCGCTCCTCGACCAGTTCCGCGACCGCACGAAGATCGAGCACGTCTTCGTCGTCGAGGACTCGTACGAGGAGCTGCTCGCGACCGCGTCGCCGGACGAGTGGCGCGACCCCGAGCTGGACGAGAACGAGGCCGCGGCCATGTGCTACACGAGCGGCACGACCGGGCTGCCCAAGGGCGTCGTGTACTCGCACCGGTCGACCGTTCTGCACAGCATCGGCGTCGCGGCGAACGCCCCCCTCGGCATCGGCATCACCGTCGACGACGCGATCCTCCCCGTCGTGCCGATGTTCCACGCGAACGCGTGGGGCTACCCGTACGTCGCGACGACGAACGGCTCGAAGCTCGTGTACCCGGGCCCGCACCTCGATCCCGAGAGCCTGCTCGACCTGATGGCCGAGGAGAAGGTCGCGTGGGCCGCCGGTGTCCCGACCATCTGGATGGGGATCCTCCAGCTGCTCGACGCGAACCCACAGCGCTGGGATCTCTCTGCGATGAAGGCGATGCTCGTCGGCGGCTCGGCAGTGCCCCGCGCGATGATCGCCGCGTACAAGCAGCGGCACGGGATCACGATCGTGCAGGGCTGGGGCATGACCGAGACGTCGCCGGTAGCGTCGACCGCCACGCTGCCGCACGATCTCGCCGACGTCGACGAGGAGACGCGCTTCGACATCGAGTCATGGGCCGGCATGCCGCTTCCCTTCGTCGAGATCCGCATCCGCGTCGGCGACGACGAGATGCCGTGGGACGGCGAGACGATGGGCGAGCTCGAGGTGCGCGGCCCGTGGGTCGCCGCGGGCTACTACGACACGCCCGAGCAGGCAGATCGCTGGACGGACGACGGGTGGTTCCGCACCGGCGACATCGCCTCGATCCATCCGCGTGGCTACATCCAGATCAAGGACCGCTCGAAGGACGTCATCAAGTCGGGCGGCGAGTGGATCTCGTCGGTCGAGCTCGAGAACGCGATCATGGCGCACCCGGCCGTCGCGGAGGCCGCCGTCATCGCGATCCCCGACGAGAAGTGGGCCGAGCGGCCGCTCGCCGCGGTCGTCTTGAAGGACGGCGCGGCCGCGACCGCGGACGAGCTGCGCGCGTTCCTCGCGCCGAGCTTCGCGAAGTGGTGGCTGCCCGACCGCATCGAGTTCGTCGCCGAGATCCCGAAGACGAGCGTCGGCAAGTTCCGCAAGACGGCGCTGCGCGAGCAGTTCGCCCAGGAACCGGCGCCGACGAGTTGAGAGCCGCGCTGCTGCGCGAGGTCGACGGGCCGTTCGAGCTCGTCGACGTCCCCGATCCGGAGGCGGACGGCAAGGTCGTCGTGCGCGTCCGCGCTGCGGGGATCAACTTCGCCGACGCGCTCATCCGCCGCGGGCGGTATCCGCAGATGCCGGAGCTCCCGATCGTCCTCGGCTCGGAGATCGCGGGCGAGCTCGAGGACGGGACGCGCGTCATGGCACTGACCTCCGGAAGCGGCGGCTACGCGGAGCTCGCCGCCGTCGACCGGACGCAGGTCGTTCCCCTGCCCGAGCGCGCGAGCTTCGCCGAGGGCGCGTCGTTCCTGCTCACGTTCCTCACCGCGTACCTCCCGCTCACGCGCCAGGTGCGGCTGCGGCCGGGCGCGACGGTGCTCGTGCACGCGGCCGCCGGCGGCGTCGGCACGGCGGCGATCCAGGTCGCACGCGCACTGGAGGCGCGCGTCGTCGCTGCGGTGGGCTCGGCGGAGAAGCTCGACCTCTGCCGCGGGCTCGGCGCCGAGGAGGCGTACGTGTACGAGGACATCCCGGACGACCTCCGCTGCGACGTCGTCGTCGACCCGGTCGGAGGCCCACTGTTCGAGCAGTCGTTCGGGCGCCTGCGCCCGCTCGGGACGACGATCGCGATCGGGTTCGCCGGCGGGCCATGGCCCGAGCTCAGCCCGGCCGCGCTCGTCGGGCGAAACGTCGGCGTCCAGGGCTTCTACCTCGGCCGGCTGATCCGGCACGAGCCGGCGGTCGTCGGCGACGCGCTCGGCGAGCTGCTCGCGCTCTGGGAGACCGGTGCGCTTCGCCCCGTCGTCGGTGCGGAACTGCCGCTCGCGGACGTCGAGCGCGCGCACGAGCTCGTCGAGTCGCGGCGCAGCGTCGGGAAGGTCGTGCTCGTTCCGTGAGAGCGCTCGTCACCGGCGGGCGCGGCGGCATCGGGCGTGCGATCGCGGCGGCGTTCGACGGCGAGGTGACCGTCCTCGACCTACCCGACTTCGACGTCGGCTCGGACGCGGCGTGGGGCGCCGTCGAGGGACCGTTCGACGCGGCGTTCCTCAACGCGGGGATCGGCATCGGCTTCCCCGACGTCGCCGAGCTTCCGGACGGCGAGATCGACCGGATCGTCGGCGCGAACCTCCTCGGCGTCGTCTACGGAGCGCGTGAGTGCGCGCGGCGCCTCATGCCCGACGGCGGATCGATCGTGTGCACCGCGTCGCTCGCCGGGTTGACGGGCATGCCGTTCGACCCGATGTACACCGCGACGAAGCACGCGGTGGTCGGCTTCGTCCGCGGCGCGGCGGACGGACTGCGCGCGCACGGAATCCGGATCAATGCGCTCTGCCCCGGCTTCACCGACACGCCGATCGTCGAGGACGAGCTCCGCGGCATGCTGCCGGTGCCGTTGATGGAGCCGTCGTTCGTCGCGGAAGCGGCGCTCACGGTGATGCGCGACGGCGAGAGCGGCCGCGCATGGATCGTGCAGCCGAACCGCGTCGAGCCGTTCCGCTTCCCCGGCATCCCGGGGCCGCGCTGATGGCGAGGACCCGCCGAGCCTGGGGCGACGACGCACCGCCCGCACCGCACATCTGGCGCACGCTCGGCTATCGCGGCGTGGAGCAGGGCGACGGCCGTTCGGTGATCGAATGGGAGGCGACGCCCGACTACTGCTTCCACGACGGCACCGGCGGCTTCATCGTCCACGGCGGGATGGTGACGACGCTGCTCGACACGGCGATGGGCGGCGCCTGCTGGACGGTGCTCGAGGACGAGGAGAGCTTCCTCACCGCCGACCTGCACGCCGAGTTCGTCCGCAGCGCGCGGCCGGGAGTGCTGCGCGCGGAGGGCCGCGTCGTGCGGCGGAACCGCCGCGTCGCGTTCTGCGCCGCCGACCTCTACGACGCCGCGGGCGAGCTGCTCGCGTCGTCGCGGTGCACGCAGATCATCCGCTCGACGCTCAGCCCTTGAGGGCGCCGCCGAGTCCGGAGCCGCGCAGGAACGAGCGCTGGAAGACGAGGAAGCCGGCGATGGGCACGAGACACGCGATGAACATCGCCGCGAGGAAGACGCCGAGCGACGTCTGCGACTGAATCGCAGGCAACCGCACCGACAGCGGTTGCTTGTTCGGGTCGCTCAGGACGAGCAACGGCCAGAGGAAGTCCTTCCACGATGCGAGCACCGCGAAGATGGAGACGACCCCGACGATCGGCTTCGACATCGGCAGGACGACCGACCAGAACAGCCGGAAGGGACCGGCGCCGTCGATCCGCGCCGCTTCGAAGATCTCGCGCGGCAGGTTGTCGAAGAAGCGCTTCACGATGACGACGTTGAACGCGCTCGCTCCCGCAGGGAGCCACACGGCCCAGTAGCTGTCGATGAAGGAGTGGTGGATGAGCGGCGGGCGCACGATCTCGATGTAGAGCGGGACGAGCAGCACGACCGTCGGCACGAACAGCGTCGCGAGCAGAAGCCCGTTGATCACCCGCGCGTACTTCGGCCGCAGCACCGAGAGTGCGAAGCCCCCGGTCGTCGCCACCACGATCTGCACGCCCCATGAGCCGAGTGCGAGCACGATCGTGTTCCAGAAGTACCGCCCGACGTGCACGGTCGTCCATGCCTCCCGCAGGTTGTTCCACGCCGCCCCGTGCGGGAAGAAGGACATCGGGCTCGTGATCGTGTCGATCGTGGGCGTGATCGCGCCTTTCGCGAGCCAGAGAATCGGCCCGAGCCCGCCGACGACGAGTCCGACCAGGAGGAGCGCCTGAGCAGTGCCGACGCCCCACCGCACGCTCGGCCTGTGCCACTCGGATTGCGAGATGAGTCCGCGGCCGAAGTCGTCGTCGTTCATCCCGTGCTCCAGGAGCGCGTTGCGCGCAGGTAGAGGAGGGAGAAGACCGTCAGGAAGCCGGCGAGCATGAGGCTGAGAGCGGTCGCGTTCCCGTAGTCGCCGCCGAGCGAATTGCCGAAGGCGTAGTTGTAGATGAGCAACAGCACCGTCAGGGTCGCGTTGGCCGGGCCGCCCGACGTGAACAGGTACGGCTCGAGGAACACCTGCGCGGTCCCGATGATCTGCAGGATCATCGTCACGAGCAGGATTCCGCGCAGCTGCGGCAGCGTGATGTGCCAGACCTTGCGCAAGAGTCCGGCTCCGTCGACGGACGCGGCCTCGTAGAGCTCGGTCTGGACACCCGTGAGCGCGGCGAGGTAGATGATCACCGTCCCGCCGGCGTTCGCCCATGTCGACTCGAGCACGAGCGACGGCATCGCCCATTGCTGCGACTGAAGCCACGGGTAGGGCCCGAGATGCACCCAGCCGAGGATCGTGTTGAAGGCTCCCGTGGAGCTCGCGTCGTAGAACGTCTTCCAGAGGAGCACGGCGACGACGGGCGGGATGACGACGGGGAGATACGCGAGCGCGCTGTAGATGCCGCGACGCTTGCGCACCTCGCTCATCA
Source organism: uncultured Actinomycetes bacterium (assembly GCA_963802685.1). Classification (GTDB taxonomy): domain Bacteria; phylum Actinomycetota; class Thermoleophilia; order Gaiellales; family Gaiellaceae; genus Palsa-739. Next base: position 300,540 of record CAWDJG010000004.1, on the reverse strand, counting down.
GCACCGCCGCGATGAGCGGAATCGGGTAGCCGAAGACGAGCGCGAGCCCGGCGAAGTAGGCGGTGTTCTTGACGGCCACCGGGAAGAGCGGGTCGTGCCACACACGCTCGAAGTTCTGGAAACCCACCCACGTCGCCGGCTGCACGAGGTTCGTGTGCTGGAGCGACATGATCACCGTGCGGACGATCGGATACCACGAGAAGGCACCGAACACGAACAGCAGCGGCAGGAAGAACAGCAGCGTCGTCAGCCCGCCGCCGCGCAGCCACGTCAGCGGCGTGCCTCGCCCGACCCCGCGAACACGGGAGAGCCCGCGCCGACTCGACAGCGCGGGCTCTCCGAGGTGATCGACGACGGCCAAGCTCAGTCCACTACGTGCCCTGCTGGATCGCGGTCTGAGCAGTGCTGTTCGCCTGCTGGAGCATCTGCACGACGTTCGTGTTCTTGTTCGTCAGTACAGCCTCCACGACCGCGTCGAGCGCGTGGTACACGCTCTGCGTCGCAGCTTCAGGCTCCGGAATGAGCTGCTGCTTGAAGATGCCCGTGTTGAACGGAGCCATCTGGGACATCGGCACGTTGACGTACGGCTTGATCCACGTATTGGCGAGATCGTACTGCGCCTTGTTGAAGATCGGCAGTGCCGGAACTCCGACCGGCTGCTTGCTCTCGGCGAGCGTCTTCGCGTTGGCGATGGCGCGCTGCTTGTCGATGAGCGGCCGCTCGTAGAAGTAGTCGATCCACTTCACCGCGGCCGCCTTCTGCGCCGCGTTGGCATCCGGCCGTACGCCGGCGAGCGTGCCGCCGCCGAGTACGCCTGCGGTCTTGCTGTTCCCGAGCGGGATCGGCGCGAGACCGTAGATGGCCGGGTTGATGTTGCTCGCCGAGACGAGGTTCGTGTAGACGTCGGAGCCGCTGACGTACATGCCGACGGTTCCGGCGGCGAACGCCTGGTTGATGTCGCTCCAGCCGTAGTCGAAGTTGGAGCCCATCGAGTTGTCGGTCCACCGCATCGCCTTGAGGAGGTTGAGCGCCTGGATCGTCTTCGGGTTGTCGAGCGTCGCGTGCGCCTTCGTTCCGATGCCGGTCTCCATCCGGCCGCCGAGGGCGTAGACGAGCGTCGTCAGGATCCAGCCGGCGGTGTTGTCGTCCTTCGCCATCTGGACGTAGCCGGCCTTGCCCGTCTTCTGAGCGATCGCCTTCGCGTCGGCCCGCACCTGATTCCACGTCGTCGGCGGCTTGTTCGGATCGAGACCCGCCTCCTTGAAGAGAGCGCGGTTGTAGTGGAGCGCCTGCGCGTACGCGCCCTTCGGGAGTGCGACGATCTTGCCCTTCGCCGTCGTCCCCTCCGCGAGGACGGCCGGGTTGTACTTCGAGTAGTACGGCAGCGCCTTGACGTAGCTCGTGATGTCCGCGAGCTGGCCGTTGTCACCGAGCGACCTCGCGTCGGTGAACGGGACTTCGAACACTGTCGGCAGCGTGCCCGCGGCGAGCTTCGCCGCGAATGTCGGCGCCGTCCATTGGTACTCGACGGAGTTGATCTTGATCGTCGGGTTCGCCTTCTCGAACTGCGTGACCTGGTCGTTGAATTCCTTGACCGCAGCGTCGGTGCTGCCCGGGATCAGCGATGCGACGCTGATCGTGATCGACTTGGTCGCGTGCGTCGACCCGGCCGCCGTGCTCGAGCCCCAGCCGGCAACCAGTGCCAGCAGGCCCGCCGCGGCGACGGTCATTGCTACACGAGTGGACTTCATCGTCCCTCCTTGAATGTGTCCTGTCCGATGCTGTGACCTTTCGCCTGGCGGAGCCAGACCGTCGTGTCCTGGTGGAGCACACCTCCTTGGAGCTCGGCGCTGGCGATGAGGAGCTCGGCTCCCGCCGGCAGCGCGACCGGTTCGGAGCCGAAGTTGACGAGGCAGACGAACCCGTCGCCGCGCGCGAACGCGAGAACGTCGTCGTCCGTCGGAAGCCAGCGGAACGGCGCGTCGCCGCTCCACGGCGACTCGCGGCGCCGGCGCAAACCGGTGCGGTAGAGCGAGAGCATCGACCCGGGGTCGCCCGACTCGGCGGCGACGGTGAGACGCGCCCAGTCGTCGGGCTGGTCGAGCCACGGCCGGACGGCGCCGTCGTCGCTGAACCCGTACGGCGGCCGCTCGCCCGACCACGGAATCGGGATGCGGCAGCCGTCGCGTCCGGGATCGACGCCGCCCGACCGGAGCCACATCGGGTCCTGCCGGCGCTCGAACGGAATGTCCTCGACCTCCGGAAGGCCGAGCTCTTCGCCCTGGTAGACGTACATCGAGCCGGGGAGCGCCATCGCGAGGAGCGCCGCCGCGCGAGCGCGGCGCGTGCCGCGCACGAGGTCGGTCGGCGTGCCCGCGCGCTTCGACTCGAATGCGAACGAGCTGTCGGCGCGGCCGTAGCGCGTGACGGGCCGGGTGACGTCGTGGTTCGACAGCACCCACGTCGCCGGTGCGTCGACCGGTGCATGCGCGCTCAGCGCGGAGTCGATCGAGACGCGCATGCGTCCCGCGTCCCACGGGCACCCGAGGAAGTCGAAGTTGAAGGCCGTGTGCAGCTCGTCCGGGCGGAGGTAGCGCGCGAGCCGGTCGGCGTCCGGCAGCCATATCTCGCCGACGAGCACACGCGGCTCGTCGTAGCCGTCGGCGATCGCCCGCCACCGGCGGTAGATGTCGTGCAGCGCGTCCCGGTCGGTGAACGGATGCTCACCGGGGGCGGCGTCGGCGGTCTCTTCGCTGAGATCCGGGTCCTTGACCAAGAGGGCCGCGGAGTCGATGCGTACTCCGGCGGCCCCTCGGTCGAACCAGAATCGGAGGACGTCCTCGTGCTCGGCCCACACGTCGGGGTGCGTCCAGTTGAGATCGGGCTGCTCCGGCGCGAACAGGTGCAGGAACCACTCGCCGTCCTCGGTGCGCGTCCACGCCGGCCCGCCAAAGATCGACTGCCAGCCGTTCGGCGGCGCGCTGCCGTCCGCCCCCGTCCCGCGCCTGAACCAGAAGCGCGCCCGCTCCGGCGAGCCCGGCTCGGATGCGAGCGCCGCCCGGAACCACGGGTGCTGGTCGGAGACGTGGTTCGGGACGATGTCGACGATCGTGCGGATGCCGGCCGCGCGCGCGTCCGCGATGAGCCGCTCCGCCTCCTCTAGCGTGCCGAAGGCCGGATCGATCGCGCGGTAGTCGGAGACGTCGTAGCCGCTGTCCGCCATCGGCGACGGGTACCAGGGGCTGAACCAGAGGGCGTCGACACCGAGCTCGCGCAGATAGGGGAGCCGCGCGCGTACGCCCGCGAGGTCCCCGACGCCGTCCCCGTTCGCGTCCGAGAAGCTCCGGACGTAGACCTGGTAGACGACCGCGTCGCGCCACCACTGCACCTTGGTCGAGCGCTCGAGCTGCTCGGTGCCGGCCGCGACCTCGCGAACGTCCATGCCGCAAGCATGGCACTGCCGACAAGATAATGCAAGAACCTTCTCAGTTCTTGCAAATTTCTTGCAAGACCGCTACGCCTGGCCGCTCGCCGCCTTCAGGCCGTGGATGACGCGAGCCGGGCCGGTGGAGCCGCGGACGACGAGCTCCGGCTCGAAGAGGATCTCCTCGGTCGAGACCGGCGCCCCGCCGATCTGGCTGATGAGGGTCGCCACCGCGCTCCGCCCCATGGGCTCGATCGGCTGGCGGATGGTCGTGAGCGGGGGGTCGGTGCAGCTCATGAGGAGGGAGTCGTCGAAGCCGACGACCGAGACGTCGTCGGGGACGTCCCGGCCCTCCCGGCGCACGGCGCGCACGACCCCGAGCGCGATCACGTCGCTCCCGCAGATGACGGAGGTCACGCCCTTGCGCAGGAGCCGCCCGGCGGCCGCCTGGCCGCCCTCGAGCGAGAACGTGCCGCGCTCGACGAGCTCCGGCGCGCCGCCGAGCTCGTGGAACGCGGCGAGCTTGCGCCCCGAGGGGACGTGGTCGGCCGGCCCGAGCACCATGCCGATCCGCTCGTGGCCGAGGGATGCGAGGTGCGTGACGGCCTGCTCGACGGCGCTCCGGTCGTCGACCGAGATGCGCGGGAAGCCGAGATCCTCGTAGGCGGCGTTGACGAGGACGGCCGGCAGCCCGCGCTCGCGCAGCCGGACGTAGTGCTCGTGGTCTGCGCTCGCCTGGGCGTAGAGCCCGCCGGAGAAGATCACGCCGGAGACCTGGTGCTCGAGGAGCATGTCGACGTACGCGGACTCGGAGATGCCGGCCGACGTCCGCGTGCACAGCACGGGCGTGAACCCCCGCTTCGCGAGTGCGTCGGCGACCACCTCCGCGAACGCCGGGAAGATCGGGTTCTGGAGCTCGGGAAGCACGAGCCCGACAAGGCGCGCGCGCTGGCCGCGAAGCTGCGTCGGCCGCTCGTAGCCGAGGACGTCGAGGGCGGTGAGCACGAGATCCTGGGTCGCCTTGGCCACGCCCGGCTTCTGGTTCAGGACGCGGCTCACCGTCGCCTCGCTCACACCCGCGTAGCGCGCTACTTCAGCCAAGCGCCGCGTCATGGCCCCAAGACTAGCCCAATGACCCGGACGAATCGCTCAAGTCTGGATCATTTCCTTGCAAGAAGGAGACGGTTCTCCAGGTCTGCCTTCACGACGGGCCAGTCGTCGTCGAGGACGGCGTACCACGCAGAGTCGCGCCGCTCGCCGCCGCGGACGAGCATGTGCTTGCGGAAGACGCCCTCGAACTCGGAGGGCAGCGCGGCCAGCGCCGCGCGCGCACGCGCGTTCGTCGCGTCCGTCTTGAACTCGACCCGGAGGTAGCCCTCGTCCTCGAACGCGTGCCGCAGCAACAGGTACTTCGCCTCGGTGTTCGCGCCCGTCCCCCACGCCGGCGGGACGACCCACGTGTTGCCGATCTCGAGCACGCGATCGTCGGGGCGCACGTTGAGGTAGCTCGAGTGCCCGACGAGCTCGCCGTCGAAGTAGTGCGCGAAGCCGAGGTCGACCGAGTCGAACCACGCGTGGAAGAGCTCGCGGCTCTCGTTCCCGCGCACCTTCATCAGCGTCCAGATGCGCTCGTCCTGCGCGACCTGCCACAACGCGTCCTCGTGCCGCGGCTCGAGCGGCTCGAGCCGTACGCGCGTCCCTTCGAGCGTTACGTGAAGCGCCAGGTTCCGCCGTCCTCGAAGTCGCGGAGGATGCGCCGCGCAACCACCATCTTGTGCACCTCGTCGGCGCCGTCGTAGATGCGCGCGCCGCGCGCCATGCGGTACATGACGGCGAGCGGCGTGTCGTCCGTGACCCCGAGGCCGCCGTGCACCTGGATGGCGCGGTCGATCACGTCATGGAGCACGCGCGCGGCGTAGAACTTGATGAGCGACACCTCGACGCGGCCCTCGTCGCCCTCGTCGAGCCGGTGCGCCGCCTGGAGCGTCATGAGCCGGCACGCCTGGATCTCGGCCGCCGACTCGGCGATCCAGTTCTGCACAGACTGCTTCTCGGCGAGCGGCCCGCCGAACGCCTTGCGCTCGAGCGAGTACGCGCACATGAGCTCGAACGCACGCTGCATCTGCCCGAGCCACCGCATCACGTGGTGGATGCGGCCCGGGCCGAGGCGCTTCTGCGCGATACGGAAGCCCTCGCCGACGCCGCCGAGCGTGTTCGTCACCGGCACGCGGACGCCCGTGAAGCGCGTCTCGCAGTGCGTCCCCCACCCGCGGCCCTCGTGTCCCATGACCGGCACGCGGCGCACCATCTCGTAGCCGGGCGTGTCGGTCGGGACGATGATCATCGACGCCCGCTTGTGCGGCTCCGCGTCGGGATCGGTGACGAGCATGACGATGCCGAAGCCGGCGCCGTCGGCGCCCGACGAGAACCACTTGTGCGCGTCGATGACCCACTCGTCGCCGTCGCGCACGGCTCGTCCCCGCAGGAGCGTCGGGTCGGAGCCGGCCACCTCGGGCTCCGTCATGCCGAAGAACGAGCGCGTCTCGCCCGCGACGAGCGGCCGCAGGTAGAGCGCCTTCTGCTCCTCGGTCCCGTACAGGTGGAGGATCTCGCCGTTGCCCGCGTCCGGCGCCTGGCAGCCGAAGATCAGCTGCGCGATGAAGCTGCGCCCGATCTCCTCGTTCAGGTACGCGTACTCGATGAAGCCGCTGCCGCTGCCGCCCGCCTCCGGCGGAAGATGCGGCGCCCACAGGCCTGCGTCCTTCGCCTTCTGCCGGAGCTCGCCGATGAGCGCGTCCGCCGCGTCGTCCTCGCGGAAGAGCGCCGGCTCGTTCGGATAGACGTGCTCCTCCATGAACCCGCGCACCTGCTCGCGGCGGTCCGCGACGAGGTCGGGGATGACAACGGTCGCCATCGGCAGCGATGATCGCACAGAGATGCGCGAAGCGCTCGCAGCCCTCCTCGGCCCGGTGTCGGAGCCGGTCCTCCTCGCCGGCGGCGCCTCGAAGGAGGCGTGGGCAGTCGACGCGGGCGACGAGCGCCTCCTCGTCCGGCGCGCGGCCGGCGGCGTCATCCACCGGCATACGCTCTCCCTCCGGGACGAATACGCCGTACTCGAAGCCGCGTACGAGGCAGGCGTGAGAGTGCCCCGCCCGGTGCTGTACATCCCGAGCCTGGACGGACGGGAGGCGTTCGTCATGGAGCGCCTCGACGGCGAGACGATCGGCCGCCGGATCGTGCGCATGGACCTTCCCGCGGAGCTCCCCGCCCAGATGGCGGAGGAGCTGGCGAAGATCCATGCGATCCCGCGCGAGCGCCTCCCGTTCCTCGAGGAGGCGCGCCTCGAGCGGATGGTCGACGAGCTCGACGAGTTCGGCGAGCCGCATCCCGCGATCGAGCTCGGCCTGTGGTGGCTGCGCGAGAACCACCCGCCGGCGCGCGAGCCGGTGGTCGTGCACGGCGACTACCGGATCGGCAACCTCGTAGTCGACGAGCGCGGCCTCGTGGGCGTGCTCGACTGGGAGTTCGCGCACGTCGACGACCCCGCACGCGATCTCTCCTTCTCGCTCGTCCGCGCCTGGCGCTTCGGCGTCACCGGCAAGCGGCTCGGCGGAATCGGCGACGCGGAGCCGTACGTCGAGCGCTACAACGAGCTCACGGGCGCCGACATCCGGCCGGAAGAGCTCGACTACTGGGAGGTCGCCGGCAATGTCGGCTGGGCGATCGGCTGCCTCACACAGGCGCAGCGGCACCTGCGCGGGCAGGACCGCAGCGTCGAGCTCGCGATCCTCGGCCGGCTGGGCGCCGAAGTCGAGTACGAGATCTGCCACCTCCTCGAGCGAGCGGGCGTATGAGCGAGCGGCCGACGGCACAGGAGCTGACCGAGGCGATCGTCGAGTTCCTCGGCGGCGAGATCCTCCCGACGCTCGACGACCACCGGCTGCGGTTCCGGATGCTCGTCGCGCTGAACGCGCTCGGCATCGTCCACCGCGAGCTCGCGGCGCTGCCGGCGGAGGACGACGCGGAGCAGCGCGAGCTCGTCCGGCGCATCCGCGCGGGCGACGTCCCGCCCGGAACGCGCGCCCGCGTGCAGGCCGACGTCGAGGCCCGGCTGCGGGTTGTCTCCCCGCAGACGCTCGAGCGGTACTAATCTCCCCAGCCATGCCAGACCTCAGCGGCAAGGTTGCGATCGTCACCGGCGCCGGGCGCGGCATCGGCCGGGCGCACGCGCTCGCGCTCGCGGAGGCGGGCGCGAAGGTCGTCGTCAACGACCTCGGCGGCTCGCTCGCCGGCGAGGGCACCGACCTGAGCCCCGCCCAGCAGGTCGTCGAGGAGATCGAAGCGGCCGGTGGCACCGCGGTCGCCGACGGCGAGAACGTCGCCGACTTCGCGGGCGCGGGCCGGCTCGTCGACCACGCAGTCTCCGCGTTCGGCCGGCTCGACATCCTCGTCAACAACGCGGGCATCATCCGCGACCGCATGCTCGTGAACATGAGCGAGGAGGAGTGGGACGCGGTCATCGCCGTCCACCTCAAGGGCCACTTCGCGATGACGAGGCATGCCGCCGCCCACTGGCGCGAGCGCTCGAAGGCCGGCGAGGAGCTGCACGCGCGCGTCATCAACACCTCCAGCCCGTCGGGCGTGTTCGGCAACGTCGGCCAGACGAACTACGGGTCGGCGAAGGCGGGGATCGCCGGGATGACGATCATCGTCGCGCAGGAGCTCGCGCGATACGGCGTGACGGTCAACTGCATCGCACCGAACGCGCGTACGCGCATGACGGAGGAGACCTTCCAGATGGGCGACGCGCCCGCGGGCTTCGACGCGCTCGACCCGGCGAACATGGCGCCGGTCGTCGTCGCGCTGTGCGCCGACGAGGCGCAGGGCATCACCGGGCAGGTCTTCCACGTCTGGGGCGGGGCCGTCAACGCGCTCAAGGGCTGGACCGCGGGTGAGCTGTTCGACAGCCCGGAGCGCTGGGACGCCGACGAGCTGCTCGCGGCGATGCGCGCGCGCTACCCGGACGGCGTCGCGCCCGAGGGAACGGCCGCAGGCATGCAGAGAGCCGGCGGGCAGTCCCTCAGCACGAAGTAGTGCGCCGCCGCATCTACCTCATGCGCCACGCGCAGGTGCGCTACTTCGAAGGCGTGCACCCCGAGCAGGTCACGCTGACCGAGGACGGACGCCGCCAGGCCGATTCGGCCGCCGTCGAGCTCGCCGCCGTCCCGTTCGACCGGGTCGTCACGAGCGGACTCCTGCGCACGCTCGAGACCGCCCGCATCGTCGCCCCCGGCCGCGAGCCGGAGTCGCACTACGCACTCCGCGAGATCGAGAGCGGAGACATCCGCGGGCTGCCGCCCGACGAAGTACAGGCCATGATGACCGCCGCCTTCCGGGGCCTCGTGCCGCCGGAGACCCGGTTCCTCGGCGGCGAGTCGATCGGAGACCTCATCGACCGCGTCGTTCCCGAGCTGGACGCGCTCGTCTCCGATCCCGACTGGGACGTCGCCCTGCTCGTCCTCCACGGCGCGGTGAACCGCGCGATCCTCAGCCGTGCGCTCACCGGCGAGCGCCTCTTCATCGGCGGCTTCGAACAGGCGCCGGGATGCATCAACGTCCTCGACGTCCGCCCCGACGGCGAGTGGATCGTGCGCGCGGTCAACCACCTGGCGTACGACCCGGCCCACGTCGACGCACCGCGGACGACGACGATGGAGCAGCTCTGGCAGGAATACCTCGACGCGCAGGATTAGAGTAACCCGGCTCGATGGCCCTTCTCTCCTTGCAGAACGCGACGCTGCGGTTCGGCGGGATCGTCGCGCTGGACGACGTCTCGCTCGGCGCCGCCGAGGGGACGATCACGGGCCTGATCGGGCCGAACGGCGCCGGCAAGACGACGGCGTTCAACGCGATCACGCGGCTCTACCGGCTCGATTCCGGCGACGTCACGTTCGACGGGCGCTCGATTCTCCGCACGCCGCCGAGCGGCGTCGTGCGGCTCGGCATCGCCCGGACGTTCCAGAACGTCGAGCTGTTCCCGACGATGACCGTGCTCGAGAACGTCCTCGTCGGCGCGCACACGACCTCGCTGTTCGAGCGCGAGGCAAGCGTCCGGACGCGGGCGCTCGAGACGCTCGAGCTCGTCGGTATCGAGGGCGTCGCCGGCCGGCCCGCGGCGGGACTTCCGTTCGGCACGATGAAGCGCGTCGAGCTCGCGCGCGCGCTCGTCTCGAAGCCGCGCCTGCTGCTCCTCGACGAGCCGGCAGGCGGCCTCAACCACGAGGAGGTCGAGGAGCTCGCCGCCTTCCTGCGCCGGCTCCGCGACGAGCTCAAGCTCACGCTCCTGCTCGTCGAGCACCACATGAACCTCGTCATGAAGGTCTCCGACCACGTGCACGTCCTCAACTTCGGCCGCACGATCGCGAGCGGCCCGCCGGCCGAGGTGCAGCGCGACCCGCAGGTGATCGAGGCGTACCTCGGCGGCGAGCTCGAGGCGGAGTCGTGACGGCGCTGCTCGAGCTCGAGGACGTCCACGCGCGGTACGGACCGGTGAAGGCGCTCCACGGCGTCTCGCTCACCGTCGGCGAAGGAGAGATCGTCGCCGTCCTCGGCGCGAACGGCGCCGGCAAGACGACGACGCTGCGCGCCATCTCGAACACGGTTCGCCGCGAGGGGAGCATCCGCTTCGCGGGCAAGCCGCTGCGCGGCGGCCCCGAGGCGGCGGCGCGGCTCGGGATCGCGCACGTTCCCGACGGACGCGGGACGTTCGCGGAGCTGACGGTGTGGGAGAACCTCCGCCTCGGCGGCTACACGCGCAAGGGCAACGTGAAGAGCGACTTCGACCGCGTGCGTACGTACTTCCCGTGGCTCGAGGACCGACGGCACCAGCAGGCCGGCACGCTGAGCGGCGGCGAGCAGCAGATGCTCGCGCTCGCGCGCGCGTTCATGCAGCGGCCGCGCCTGCTCCTGCTCGACGAGCCGTCGCTCGGCCTCGCGCCGCTGCTCGTGACCGAGGTCTTCCGGATCGTCCGCGAGCTGAACGAGAACGAGGGCATGACTGTCCTCGTCGTCGAGCAGAACGCGCACATCGCGCTCCAGCTCGCCAGCACGGCGTACGTCCTCGAGGTCGGCGCGGTGGCGCTCTCCGGCCCGAGCGAGGAGCTCGCCCGCCACGAGTCCGTTCGACGGAGCTACCTGGGGTACTGATGGTCGCTTTCGCCCGCAAGCTCGACCTGCGCGACCGCCGGATCGGCGGCGGTGTCTCGCTGCCCGTGCTCGTCGGGATCGTCGCCGCGTGCGTGTTCCTCGTGATCGGCTCGCTCAGGAGCTCGCTCTTCGCGCAGCTGACGGTGTCCGGCCTGTCGGAGGGCGTCGTGTTCTCGAGCCTCGCGCTCGCGCTCGTGCTCATCTACCGCGCCACCGAGGTCATCAACTTCGCGCAAGGCGAGATGGCGATGGCGACGACGTACATCGCCTACCAGCTGACGCTGTGGGGGCTCAGCTACTGGGAGGCGTTCTTCCTCACGCTCGCGATCGCGTTCGTGCTCGGCGTCGTCGTGCAGGTCACGGTCATCCGGCCGATTCAGCATTCGGTGATCGCGGTGGTGATCGTGACGATCGGCCTGTTCCTCCTGATCGACGGCCTCGTCACGTGGAAGTTCGGCGCCGACCTGAAGTTCATGGCCGCGCCGTTCGGCAACACCGTCTACCACGTCGGCGCGGTGACGATCGGCCGGCAGGACATCGGCACGCTCGCCGTCACGATCGCCTCGGTCGCCCTGCTCTGGCTGCTCTTCCAGTACACGAAGCTCGGGCTCGCGATGCGCGCCGCGGCGCTGCGGCCGGCGGCGGCCGCGCTCGTCGGCGTGCGCGTCCGCTGGATGCTCGCGATCGGCTGGGGGCTCGCCGCGGTGCTCGGCGCCGTCGCCGGCCTCATGACCGAGCCGACGACGTTCCTCCAGCCGACGATGATGCAGCCGATCCTCCTGTACGCCTTTGCGGCGGCCGTCCTCGGCGGGCTCGAGAGCCCCGTCGGTGCGGTCGTCGGCGGCCTTGCGCTCGGCATCTTCCTCAACCTCGTCGGCCACTACTGGGGCTTCGTCGGATCGGCGCTGCAGCTCCCCGTCGCCTTCGCGGTGCTCCTCGGCGTGCTGCTCCTGAAGCCGACGGGGCTCTTCGGCCACAAGACCGCGAGGCGCGTATGAAGCGCATCCCCGCCGGGCTCGTCGTCGCCGCACTCGCCGCCGTCGTGATCGGGCTGCTGCCGTTCACGCTCGACGGCTACCACGAAGGGCTGGCGTCGCGCGTCGCGGTCTACTTCATCGCCATCCTCGGTCTCAACATCCTCACCGGATACACCGGGCAGATCTCGATCGGCCACGGCGCCTTCATGGCGATCGGCGGTTACACGACCGCCGTCATGTCCCACTACCACCACACGAACCTCATCGCGACGCTGCCGATGGCATTCGCGACCGCGTTCGTCTGCGGCGTCGTCGTCGGCATCCCGGCACTGCGCTTCTCCGGCGTCTACCTCGCCCTCGCGACGTTCGCGCTCGCGGTCTCGGTGCCGCAGTTCGCGCTGAAGTTCTCGAAGTTCCTCGGGGCGCGGAACGGGCTGCAGACGAGCCAAACCGTTTCCCACGAGTGGCTGTACATCGTGTCGTGGTCGAGCGCGGCGATCCTCTTCGTCATCGCCTGGCTCCTCCTGCGCGGGAGGACGGGCCGTGCGTTCCGGGCGGTGCGCGACAGCGAGCTCGCCGCCGTCTCGACCGGGATCTCGCTCCCGATCTACAAGGTGCTGGCGTTCGGGGTCTCGGCCGCCTTCGCCGGCGTGGCGGGGTCGCTCTTCGTCCTCGCCACCTTCGGGTTCGCGCAGCCGGACGAGTTCGGCGTGCTCCTGTCGCTCCAGATCCTCATCGGGGCGGCCGTCGCCGGCCTCGGCTCGCTCTGGGGCGTCCTGGCGGGGGCCGTCTTCATCGGGCTCCTGCCCGAGATCTCCTCGAGCGCGCCGCTCGTCGGGTCGAGCCACGGCCAGGACGTCGTCTTCGGCCTCATCGTCGTGGCGATCATGCTCCTGCTCCCGAACGGGGTCGCGGGGCTCCTGCTCCGGCTCAGCCGGCTGCGGGTTCGGGCTTGACTCCCGATTCAATTTTCCCTATCAAATCGGATCCCAGGGCGTCATACTCCGTAATTCCGGCGGTGCTGCCGGCACGGAGGGTCCAACGTCGGGCTAGGAGGGTTGATGCGCAGGAACGGCAGAGTTCTGGCGATTCTGGCCGGGGTCGCGGTGTTCGCATCGGTGGCGGCGACAGCCGCATTCGGTGCCCATCGGGCTGATCCCGGAATCACCGCCACTTCGATCAACATCGGCGGCACGTTCCCGCTGACGGGCGTGGCGTCGCTCTACAAGACGATCCCCGCCGCGGAGAGCGCGTACTTCGCGTACGTGAACGACCACGGCGGCGTGAACGGGCGCAAGATCAATTTCACGGTGCTCGACGACGCGTACGACCCGTCGAAGACGGTGCCGCTGACGCAGCAGCTCGTCGAGCAGAACAAGGTGTTCGCGGTCTTCGGCAGCCTGGGCACTGCGCCGAACCTCGCCATCTGGAGCTACCTCAACAAGAGCAAGGTGCCGCAGGTCGGCATCGCCACCGGGGACTCGTACTGGGGCTTCTCGGCGAAGAAGTACCCGTGGACGGTCGGCTACCAGCCGGACTATCCCGGTGAGGGCAAGATCTACGGGAAGTACATCGCGGCGAACATGCCGTCCGCGAAGGTCGGCGTTCTCTACCAGAACGACGCCTATGGCAAGAACTACTTCGCCGGGCTGCGCGTCGGACTGGGCGCGAAGAAGGGCCAGATCGTCAGCTCCCAGTCGTACGACGTGACGCAGACGAGCCTCGCGCAGCAGATCCTCGCGCTCAAGGCGGCCGGTGCCGACACGTTCGTGATCTTCGCGACGCCGTCGCCGACGATCACAGCGCTCGTCACCGCGACGAAGGTGGGCTGGAGCCCGACCGAGTTCGTGAACAACGTGTCGGCCAACCCGCTCTTCATCCGGCTGGCGTCGGCGAACGGCGCCGACGTGAGCAAGGTCATCTCGACGAGCTACCTCGTCGACCCGACGCTCGCGTCGACGGCGAACCTGGCGGGCGTCAAGCTCGCGAAGTCGATCATCGGGCAGTACGCGCCGGCGCTGGCGTCGAGCCTCGCGGCCGGCGACGCGAACGTCGTGTACGGCCTCGGCGACGCGTGGATGTTCGTCTACGCGCTCCAGCACGCGGGCAAGAACCCGACGCGGGCGAGCCTCGTCGCCGCGCTCAAGAACATGAAGAACGTGAGTGACCCGTTCCTCTATCCGGGGATGAAGCTCAACACGTCGGCGAAGGACAACTTCCCGACCGAGCAGGAGATCCTCGTGAAGTGGGCCGGCGGCGGGACCGGCGACTGGGCCGCCTTCGGGAAGCTGTACGAAGGCGTTCGGTAGCGCGTCGGGCCTCTCGGCCGACGTTGTCGTGATCGGTGGCGGCGCCCTCGGCGCCGCCACCGCGCACCATCTCTGCCGGCTCGGCGTCGACGACGTCGCGCTCGTCGAGCGGGACGTGCTCGCCTCCGGATCGACGAGCAAGTCCGCCGGCGGTATCCGCGCACAGTTCGCGGACGAGCTCAACATCCGGATCGCGCTCCGGTCGCTCGACGAGTTCGAGGCGATGGCGGACGAGATCGCGTTCCGGCAGGACGGCTACCTCTTCCTGCTCGACCGCGACGACGACGTCGAGACGTTCCGGGCGGCACTCGCGCTCCAGCAGTCGCTCGGCGTGGCCTCGCGCGAGCTCACGCCGGACGAGGCCGCGGAGATCGTCCCGCAGCTCTCGCTCGACGGCGTCCTCGCCGCGACGTACTGCGCGCGCGACGGCTATGCGACGCCGGAGTCCGTCGTGCAGCACTACGCACGCACTCCGGGCATCACCGTGATGCAGGGATGCGAGGCGACCGCGATCGACGTGCGGGACGGCCGCATCGAGGCCGTGCAGACGTCACGCGGGCGCATCTCCACGACCACCGTCGTCTGCTGCGCCGGAATGTGGTCGAAGGACGTCGCCGCGCTCGCCGGCGTCGACCTTCCGGTGACGGGCGAAGCCCGTCACATGTGGTTCACGCCGGAGGACGGCGGCCTGCCTGCCCGCGTGCCGCTCACCATCGACTTCTCGACGGGCTTCTACTTCCACCGCGAGGGCCCCGGACTCGCGTTCGGCGGCCGCGAACCGACGCTGGAGGACGTCGCCGAGATCGCGGCGCGGCGGCTGCCGGTGCTCGCCGACCTGCCGGTGCAGTCGTCGTGGTGGGGCTGGTACGACGTCAGCCCCGACTGGAACGCGCTCGCCGGCGAAGCGGCGGAGCCGTCGCGGTTCCTCTACGCCACCGGGTTCTCAGGGCACGGCTTCCAGCAGGCGCCGGCCGTCGGGGAGCACCTCGCCGAGCTCGTCGTCGGCCGCGAGCCGACGCTCGATCTCTCCGCGTTCTCGGTCGACCGCTTCGCCCGCGGTGCAGAGCGTCCGGAGACGTTCGTCGTCTAGCTCTCAGCTCGGCCAGGCGTGCGACTTCGGGCGCAGGTCGTACGCTCCGCCGTCGCGGCAC
Organism: uncultured Actinomycetes bacterium; assembly: GCA_963802685.1. GTDB lineage: Bacteria > Actinomycetota > Thermoleophilia > Gaiellales > Gaiellaceae > Palsa-739. The sequence goes on along the minus strand of CAWDJG010000004.1, from coordinate 285,473 downwards.
TCGGACGACCAGTACGTCGGCGTCTCCGTGCGGCGCAGCGGGTAGATCCGCGTGGCGAAGAGGCTCGCGAAGGCCTGCGCCTCGGAGACGGACGCGCCGAGGCGCGAGGCGACGAACCAGATCGACTGCATCCCGTAGCAGTCCACCTGCGCCTCGTTCGTGTACCCGAGCAGGTGGTACGACTCGTGCGCCACCGTCTGGAGCGCCCACGCGATGTCGACGGTGTACGAGCAGTCGGCGGGGACGCACGTGCGCGGGTCCCATCGGCCCGGGGAATCGTGGAACCAGGCGAGGTACGTGCACTCCGCCGGTCGCATGAGGAAATAGTCGAACGAGTGGCCGTTCAGGATCGGCGTCGCGCCGAGCACGTTCGGGTCGGCCATCCCCGTGGAGCCGCAGCGGACGGCGACGTTCCGGTGGCCGGTCAGCCGCTCGGCGACGTGCTCCGCGACCTTCTCCTCGGCGGTCGCCGGGCGCGCGAGGAGCGCCCGGTCGCGCGCGGTCGCGGGCCGCGCGGAGCCCTGCGCACCCGCGGCGAGGACGCCCGCGAGCACGACCAGGACGGCGACGATCGTCGGGCGCACGACTTACGTATCGGCAAGCGACGCCGGATCCGTGACCGGCGCGCGGCAGAGGAAGCGCTCGCAGACGTAGACGGCCGGCTGCCCGTCGACGAGGCCCTTTCCGGCGAGGAGCGGGACGTCCTCGGCCGGCCCGAACGCGACGACCGCGTTCGGATCGAAGCCGCGGAGCGCGGCGCGGGCGACGGCGCTGTCCGGCCGGCCTGCGATCGCGAGCTCCCGCGACGGCGACACGTAGAGGTCTAAGGCGCAGAGAGACCAGCCGAACGCCGACGGCGCGCGCGGCATCGCGTCGCGCACGAGCCGGAGGGCACCGGCGGCGTGCCGCTCGAGCTCGTCCTCGCCCCAGATGCGGGCAAGCCGGATGAGCACGAACGCGAGCATCGCGTTCCCCGACGGGGTCGGGTTGTCGTCGAGATCCTTCCGCCGCGCGACGAGCTGCTCACCGTCGGCCGGCGTGAGGAAGAAGCCGCCGCGCTCCGTGTCGGCGAAGAGCTCGACGGCGCGCAGCGCGATCCGCCGCGCCTCGTGCAGCCAGCGCAGCTCGCCGGTGGCGACGTGCAGCTCGACGAGGCCGTGTGCGACGTTCGCGTAGTCCTCGAGATACGCGGGGTACCGTGCGCGACCGTCGCGCAGCGTCCGCCAGAGCGGGTCGGCGGCGAGCAGCCCGCCGAGGTCGCGCGCTGCGTCGACGAAGTCGTCCCGCTCGAGCCGGCGGCCGCCCTCGGCGAGCGCCGCGAGTGCGAGCCCGTTCCACGCCGCGATCACCTTGTCGTCGAGCGCCGGCTGCGGCCGGCGGTCGCGGATGGCGAGGAGGCGCGCGCGCGTCTCGTCGTCCAGGTCGCCGCGAAGGATGAAGCGGCCGTGCTCGAACGGCTCGAGGAGCTCCGTCGGCGCGCCCTCGTCCGCCGTCCACGTGTACGTGAGCCCCTCGACGCCGTCGGTGTCCGCGTCCTGCGACGAGGCAAAGCCGCCGCTCGGCAGCCCGAGCTCGCGCACCATGTAATCGAGCGTCTCCTCGGCGACCTCGCGATACCGCTCGTTCCCCGTCACCAGCCACGCGTGCAGGTATGCCGGGGCGAGCAGCGCGTTGTCGTAGAGCATCTTCTCGAAGTGCGGCACGAGCCAGCGGTCGTCGACGGAGTAGCGATGGAAGCCGCCGCCGACGAGGTCGTACATCCCGCCGGCGGCCATGCCGTCGAGCGTCGTCGTCGCGACGTCGAGCGCACCGGCGCGCAGGAGCAGCTCGATCGTCGAGGCGGGCGGGAACTTCGGCGCGTGCCCGAACCCTCCCCACTCCGCGTCGAGCTGGCCGCGAAGCACACGAACGGCGTCCGCGATGAGCTCGCCGCTCAAGGGCTCCCGCGACGGCATGAGCGCCGCGCTCCGCTGGAGCGCGTCGACGATCGTCGCCGCCTGCTGCGCGATGTCCTCGCGCCGGTCGCGATACGCGTCGGCGATCGCGACGAGCAGCTGCCCGAACGACGGCAGGCCGTGCCGCGGCTCGGGCGGGTAGTACGTGCCGCCGTAGAACGGCTCGCCCGCGGCCGTGAGAAACACCGTCATCGGCCACCCGCCCTGGCCCGTGAGCGAAACGACGGCGTCCATGTACAGCGCGTCGACGTCGGGACGCTCCTCGCGATCGACCTTGACGTTGACGAAGCGCTCGTTCATCAGCGCCGCCGTCGCGTCGTCCTCGAACGACTCGTGCGCCATGACGTGGCACCAGTGGCAGGCGGCGTAGCCGACCGAAAGCAGGACGGGCTTGTCCTCGGCGCGGGCGCGCGCGAACGCGTCCTCGCCCCACGGGTACCAGTCCACCGGATTGTCCGCGTGCTGCAGGAGGTACGGGCTCGTCTCGCCGGCGAGGCGGTTCATGCGCGCCCGTAGCCGACGAACGAGGCGTGCCGCTCGAAGCCGATCGAGCGGTAGAGCGCGCACGCGGGCTCCGACTCGCAGGAGACGATTGCCTCGCGCCCGCCCTCCTCGTACAGCCGCCTTAGCGCGAACGTGCAGACGGCCGCGCCGAGGCCACGCCGGCGGAAGTCGGAGCGGACGCCGACCGGCTCGAGCTCGCCGACCGCGTTCTCGTCGTCGGGCCAGATGTGGCAGTACGCCGCGAAGCGTCCGTCCGGCGCCTCGACGACGCAGTCGAGCGACGCGCGGTAGGGCCACGCGGACTGCACCTTCGTGAAGCTCGCTTGCGTGACGCGCGACGGCGCCCACACCGCACGATGGACCGCGACGCGCTCGCGGAGGTCGCGCGGCTCGACCGTGCGGTAGTGGAAGCCGTCGGGAAGCGGCAGGAGGCCGGGCGGCTCGGAGAGGTCGCGCGCATTGAAATGAAGCGCATCGCCCGGCCGCTCGAAGCCGTGCCGCGCGAAGACGGCCCGTGTCTCGGCGTCGTCCTCGAACGCGGACGCGACGCGTGCCTCGGGCTCGTCGAGCATCTCGTCGAGGAGGTCGTGCCGGCCGGCGCGCACGTCGTGCTCGAGCGTGCCGCTCGGGGTCTTCAGCCAGGTCCACGCGACGAGCTCGCCGCCCTCCTCCCAGATCCGGAAGCGCCATTCGTGCTCGCGCCCCTCGTGCTCCTTCAGCCCCCATGCGATATCGCCGACGTGCCACCCCGCGCGCCGGCCGAGCGCGCGCCGCTGCTCAGCCGCGAGCCGCTGCATTGATGCGATGATCGCGGGTGTGGGCAGGACGTACGACGACATCGAGGTCGGTGCGGTCTACACGAGCCGGTTCGGGCGGACGGTACTCGATGCCGACAACGTCTGGTTCACGCTGCTGACGCTGAACACGAATCCGATCCACTTCGACGCCGAGTACGCAGCGCAGACGGAGTGGAAGAAGCCGCTCGTCGACTCGACGTTCACGCTCGCGCTCGTCACGGGCCTCTCGGTCGGCGACGTCTCCGAGCGCGGCGTCAACCTCGGCTGGCGCGAGGTGCGGCTGCCGGCGCCCGTCTACGCGGGCGACACGATCCGCGCCGAGACGGAGGTGCTCGAGAAGCGCGAGTCACGCTCGCGCCCCGGCCAGGGCATCGTCACGGTGCGGACGCGCGGCCTCAACCAGCGCGACGAAGTCGTGATCGAGTTCGAGCGGTCGATCATGATGCCGCGTTGATCGAAACGGAACGTCTTCTCCTCCGCAAGCCGGTCCCCGAGGACGCCGACGGCGTGCTCCAGTACGCCTCCGATCCCGAGGTCATGCGCTTCCTCGGCGGGGCCCCGGAGGGTGAGATCGATGCAGCCGCGGTCGTCGACCGCTGGCTCGCACGGTGGGATGCGAACGGTTTCGGGCAGCTCGTCGTCGTGCGGCGCGAGGACGGCCGGTTCCTCGGACGCACCGGCCTCCTCGTCTGGGACCGCAGCACGTGGGAGCAGTCGACGATGCGGGACGCCGCGGTGCCGGAGATCGAGCTCGGGTGGACGCTCGTGCGCGAGCACTGGGGCAGCGGCTACGCCACCGAGGCCGCACGCGCGGCGCGCGACTGGGCGCGAACGACGGTCGGCGTCGAGCGGCTCATCTCGCTCGTCGACGTCGAGAACGCCCGCTCGATCCGGGTCGTGGAACGGCTCGGGGCGGCGCAGGCCGAGACGGTGACGCTGAAGGGCAGGCCGACCGGCGTATGGGTGCACCCGCGATGAGCTTCCTGCCGCTCGCGGGCAAGCGCGTCGTCGACGTCACGTCGTCGCTTGCCGGCCCCTCGTGCACGCAGCTCCTCGCCTCGCTCGGCGCCGAGGTCGTGAAGATCGAGCCGCCGGGCGGCGACCACGCACGCGCGTGGGGACCGCCGTTCGTGGACGGCGAGGGAGCGATGTTCCTCGCCTCGAACGCGGGCAAGCAGTCGCTCGTCCTCGACCTCTCGACGCCCGACGGCCTCGAGCAGCTGCTCGCGCTCGTCGACCGTGCGGACGTGTTCGTCCAGAGCCTCCGGCCGGGCGCAGCGGAGCAGCACGGCATGGGAGCGGAGACGCTCCGCGCGCGCCGCCCCGAGCTCGTCTACTGCTCGATCGGCGCGTTCGGCGCGCAGGGGCCGCTCCGCGACCAGCCGGGCTACGACCCGCTCCTCCAGGCGGCGAGCGGGATCATGAGCGTCACCGGCGTGGACGGGATGCCGCCGGTGCGGGTCGGCGTGTCGCTCATCGACCTCTCCACGGGCCTCTGGGCGGCCTTCGCGATCGTCGCGGCGCTCGAGCGCGGCGGCGGCGCGACGATCGAGGTCTCGCTGTACGAGACGGCGCTCTGGCTCCTCTCGTACCAGATCGTCGGCTACCTCGCGACGGGCGAGATCCCCGGCCGCGAGGGCAGCGCCTTCGCGCAGATCGCGCCGTACCAGGTCTTCCCCACGCGCGACGGGGAGCTGATGATCGTCGCCGGCAACGACAAGCTCTTCCGCGGGCTGTGCGCGGTGCTCGAGATCGAGGAGGACGAGCGCTTCCGGACGAACCCCGACCGCGTCACGCACCGCGCGGAGCTGCTCGCGGAGATCATCGAGCGCCGCACCCGCACGTGGGACACCGCCGCGCTGCTCGACGCGCTCGTCGCCGCGGGCATTCCCGCGTCGCCCGTGCGCAACGTCGGCGAGGCGGCCGACCACGAGCAGACACGCGCGCTCGGCATCCTCCAGCAGCTCGCCGGGTTCACCACCGTCGCGCAGCCGTTCTCCGTCGACGGCGAGCGCGTCGTGCACCGCTCGCCTCCCCCGCCGCTCGGCGACTACGACGCCGGCGGCCAGGGCCCGGCGCGGTAGAGGTACCCCTCGAGCCGCCGGCCGAGCAGGCCCTCGAGCCACTCCGAGATCGCGATGAGCGCGTCGAGGTCGACGCCGGTCTCGATGCCCTCGCCCTCGAGGAGATAGACGAGATCCTCCGTCGCGACGTTGCCGGTCGCGCGCGGCGCGTACGGGCAGCCGCCGAGGCCGCCGATCGACGCGTCGAGCACGCGCGCGCCGCCCTCGATCGCCGCGAGCGCGTTCGCGTACCCGGTGTTGCGTGTGTTGTGCCCGTGGAAGCCCGCGGCTCCCGTGCGATCCACGAGCCTCAGGACGTGCGACGGGGTGGCGACGCCGATCGTGTCGGCGAGCACGACCTCCGCCCGGCCGGAGAAGCGTGCGGCGAGCTCGGCGACGCGGCCCGGATCGACGACGCCCTCGAACGGGCAGCCGAACGAGACGGAGATCGTCACCGTCGCGGGCACCGTCGCGCCGGCGACCATCGCCTTCGGCGAAGCGCTACGGCGTCGGCGAGCGACGCATTGCCGTTCGCCCGGTTGAAGCTCTCCGTCGCGCCGAACGTCACGTTCACGCGGTCGAGCCCGGCCGCGCGGAACCGCTCCCACCCGCGGTCGTTCAACACGAGGCCGGAATACTCGACGCCGTCGCGCCGCTCGAGGCCGGCGGCGACCTCCTCGGCGCCGGCCATCTGCGGCACCCGGTCGTCGCGCACGAAGCTCACCGCCTCGATACGCCGGAGCCCCGCGGCGGCAAGGCGGCGGGCGAGATCCGCCCGGGTCGCCGGCAGCCAGCGTTTCAGGCTCGTTCTGGAGCCCGTCGCGCGGCCCGACGTCGCACAGGGTTACCCACACCAGGAGAGCGTAGTTGCCCACGATGGCAGGCCGAAAGGGCGGCCGTAGCCTGGATTTCATGCATCCGTCAGCCTCCTTCAGCGCCACGATTCGCGCCCGCATCGACAATCAGCCGGGCGCGTTCGCCCGCCTCGCTGCCGCCGTCGGCGAGGCGGGCGGCCTCCTCGGTGCGATCGACCTCGTCCGCGTCGAGAAGGAGACGAAGGTCCGCGACGTCACCGTCCTCGCAGCGGACGACGCACACCTGGGCTCGATCATCGACCTCGTCCGCGCGGTCGAGGGCGTCGAGATCGTCAACGTCTCCGATCGCACGTTCCTCCTCCACCTCGGCGGCAAGATCGAGGTGACCCCGCGCGTCCCGCTGAAGACGCGCGACGACCTGTCGATGGCCTACACCCCGGGTGTGGCCCGCGTCTGTCGCGCGATCGCCGACGACCCGGACAAGGTCTGGAACCTGACCATCAAGCGGCACACCGTCGCCGTCGTCAGCGACGGCACCGCGGTCCTCGGCCTCGGCGACATCGGGCCAGAGGCGGCGATGCCCGTGATGGAGGGCAAGGCCGTGCTGTTCAAGGAGTTCGGCGGCGTCGACGCCTTCCCGATCTGCCTCGCGACGACGGACACCGACGAGATCGTGCGCACGGTCGAGGCGATCGCGCCGGCATTCGGCGGCATCAACCTCGAGGACATCTCCGCGCCGCGCTGCTTCGAGATCGAGGAGCGGCTGCGCGAATCGCTCGACATCCCCGTCTTCCACGACGACCAGCACGGAACGGCGATCGTCGTGCTCGCCGCGCTGCTCAACGCGCTGCGCGTCGTCGGCAAGCGCATCGAGGACATCCGCGTCGTTCTCACGGGAGCGGGCGCGGCCGGCATCGCCGTCACGCGGACGCTCCAGAGCGCAGGCGTCGTCGACGTCGTCGCGTGCGACCGCGAAGGCGCGATCTATCGCGGCCGGCGCCGGCCTGACACCGGTCAAGCAGGAGTTCGCGGAGACGACGAACCCGCGGAACGTCCAAGGCAGCGCCGACGAGGTGCTCGCGGGAGCCGACGTCTTCATCGGCCTCTCGGCGCCGGGCGCGATCAGCGTCGACGGCGTGCGGCGGATGGCCGAGCACGCCATCGTCTTCGTGATGGCGAATCCGACCCCGGAGGTCGATCCGGAGGCGATCGAGGGGCTCGCCGACGTGATCGCGACGGGACGGTCCGACTATCCGAACCAGATCAACAACGTGCTTGCGTTCCCCGGCGTCTTCCGCGGTGCGCTCGACGTCCGCGCACGGACGATCAACGCCGACATGGAGGTCGCCGCAGCCCGGGCGATCGCCTCGAGCATCCCGGACGACGAGCTCTCTGCCGACTACATCATCCCGAGCGTCTTCAACCGCTCGATCGCGCCCGCAGTCGCTGCAGCCGTCGCCGCCGCGGCGGCGGCAACCGGCGTCGCCCGGCACGGAGTGGCCGACGAGGCGACGGTGTGACGAACACGCCGCACACCGAGCAGCCGATGCCGGTCCCGTTCGAGATCGCCATCGTCGCCGACGCGATGAGCCCGGGCGTCATCAGCTGCCCGCCGGAGACCCCGCTGCGCATCGTCGCGCGGATGATGGCGACGTTCAACGTGCACTCCGTCTTCGTCTTCGAGCATCGCATGGAGGACGACGAGGACGCGCAGCTCTGGGGCATCGTCTCCGACCTCGACCTCGTCGCCGCCGGCCGCCTCGACGTCGACGCCCGCACCGCGGGCGCGAGCGCAGTGACGCCGATCGTCGCCGTGCGCACCGACGCACCGCTCGCGCACGCCGCGGACATGATGGCGCAGCACGGCATCGCCCACCTCGCAGTCGTCGAGCCGGACAGCGGCCGCCCGATCGGCGTGCTCTCGACGCTCGACATCGCGCGCTCGATCGCCGTCGGCACCGGCGTCCGCGAGACGCAGGCCTCGGCCTAGCGACTCGCGGCGCGCCGGCTGCCGTTCACAGCAGGACGATCACGAACGGGACGTTCCACTGGAACTGCCACGGGCCCGATGTCGTTCCCGAGTTCAGGCCGCCCATGGTGATGCGGAAGGAGCCGTCCGGCTGCCGGCGGCTGACGGAGCCGCCGGCGGGCGACGCGTTGGCGGCGGACGAGACGATGGCGATCGTGGAGGGATTGCCGACGAACTGGATGTCGATCCCGTTCTGGTTGTGCGGCTTCCGCACGAGGATCTGGCCGCCGGTGCAGCTCCACCGGTAGCCGAAGAGGCTCGCGTCGTTCTCGTACGCCGCCGACGACGGCAGGCTGTCGAGGCCGTTGAGCCCGCCCGTCACGATCGCGATGCCGCGTACGGCGCCGGTCGCGCACCGCGGCTGGGACGCGAGGGCCTTGGAACCGACGGCGAACGCTGTCCCGCCGAGCGCGAAGAACAAGGCGACGAGCGAGATGACCAGCGCAGGCGACGGCCTGGGCAGGCGATGCATTCGAGCCTCCTCTCGGGACGTTGACGGACGTGCCAACACCTAAGAGTCCCCATCCGGGTGATTCCTTACTCACCCCGGCGGGGGATCGGGGAAATCCACCCGATCGCCGAAGAATCGGTTCACGATCTATCTCCGGCGGCTGCTCGTCGCCGGGCCGTGGCCGTGGACACAGCTCCGACCGACACCCGCCCCCTCGCCGGCCGCCGCGGCCGGTGTCGTTCGCTGCGGGCGCGGGTCGCCGCCGCATCGCTCGCGTCGTGGGCCCTCGGGCTCCTGCTGTCCCTCGGCTCCGTGCACGGCACGTTCGCGACGTTCAGCGCGGAGACCGAGAACTCGAGCTCCGCCTTCGCCGGCGGCTGGATCCCGGCGCCGTCGGGGCTCTCCATCGCCGTCGGCGGAAGCGTGAACGACGAGGCCGCCCTCACGTGGACGTCCGGCGCGAGCGCGGCCAGCCCCTCGCCGAACCCGGTCACGGACCAGACGCTCATGTACGCCGACGGCGGCGGCGGGGCGAGCGCGAGCTGCGGCTCCTACAGCTCGGTCGGAAACGTCGGCGCCGCCACGACGACGGACTCCGTCGGCGAGACGCCGGCCGCCGACTGGTGGTGCTTCCGGATGGTCTCGGACTCCGCCGGCACGTGGACGACATCGGCCGACTTCACGCCGATCCGGCTCCTCGTACCCCTCTCGGTGACACTCGCCGAAGCGGGCGGGCACCCGGGCGGAATCGAGAACGGCGACACGCTCACGATCACGTACAACCAGGACGTCAAGACGACCGGCACCACGATCGCCATCCGCGCCTGCAAGACGCAGGGGACGGTCGTGATCGGCTCGACCTGCGGTGGCTCACCCTCGGTCGGCGAGATCACCGGGATGACCGTGGCGGCCAATAGCGCGTTCACGAGCTCGACATGGGTGATCACCGGACCGACGATCGTGTTCACGCTCGCCGGCGGATCCGGGCACACCGCGGTCTCGGGCGGCGGCCCGTTCGTCGGGTCCGGAAACAAGATCAGGGCGACCGCCGGCAACACGCTCGTCTGCGGCGGGTCGAACTGCCAGCCGTCGAGCAGCGGCAGCTTCTAGCGGGTCCCGAGCTCCATGCCGAGCAGCCGCGGCAGGGCGGCGCCGGCACGCGCCGCGAGGCTCGGGCGGCGCTCCTGCTCCTCCGCCGCCTCGCACGCCATGATCGCCCGCCGGACGAGCCCGCCGCCGAGCCGCCGGAGCGGCTCCGGGGGCAGCGACGGCACCCGCCGGGTCACGAGCGGCAGGCGCGTCCACTCGTCGTCCGCCCCGAGCGCGAGCGAGGCGAGGATCCGGCCGCCGAGCCAGCTCGGGCCGACGCCGTGCCCCGAGTAGCCGGCGCCGTAGTGGAGCCGCGTCCCGGGCTTCGTGCCGAAGAACGGGAGATGGTCGGCCGAGACGTCGATCGGGCCGCCCCACGCGCGCTCGACGCGGGCGCCCGCGAGCCCGGGGAGCATGCGGCGCAGGCCGGCCTCGGCGCGCGCCGCGGTCGCGGAGTCGGCGCTGAAGCGCCCGTCGACGCGGCCACCGAACCCGATCGGCCCCGAGCCGCTGCCCATGAGCACGCGGCCGTCGTCCGTCGCCCGGAAGTAGTGGAGGAACATCCGCCCGTCGACGATCGCCTCGCCACCGGTCCAGCCGATCTCCGCGAGCCGATCGGGCGCGGGCTCGGTGAGGACGACGTACGAGCCGAAGTTCGTCAGGCTCCGGGCGGCCGGGCGCCAGCCGGTGAGCGCGGCGTTCGTCGCGAGCACGATCTCGCGGGCGCGGAGCGTCCCGTTCGGCGTCGCGACCTCGCCGTCGCGAACGCGTAGAGCCGGCGTCCGCTCGTGCACGTCGACGCCGGCGTCGATCGCCGCGCGCCGAAGCGCGCGCACGAGGAGCCCCGGATGGACGGTCGCGCCGTCGCGAAAGACGACGCCCGCGCGGAAGACGGGCGAGGAGCAGCGGCGTGCGACCTCGTCCCTCGAGAGCGCGACGGCCTCCTCGGGGTGGCCGGCGGCGGCCGCGGCTGCGACCGCGCCCGCGACCGCGGCGTCCTGCGCCGGCGCCGTCGACACCATGAGCATGCCGCCCTCGCGGAGCCAGACGTCCTCGCCGCGCGCCTCCGCGAAAGCGCGCACGCCGGGGACGATCGCCTCCGCCGCCCGTGCGAGCCGCACCGCCTCTTCGGCGCCGAGGAGCGACGCGGTCGAGGCGAGCGAGGCCCAGTAGCCGTGGATGAAGCCGCCGTTGCGCCCGCTCGGGCCGGCGCCGCAGATGTCCGCCTCGACGAGCGTCACCCGAAGGTCGGGATCGCGCTCCCGGAGCGCGAGCGCCGTCCAGAGGCCGGTGTACCCGCCGCCGACGACGGCGACGTCGGCGGTGGCGTCGCCGGCGAGCGGCGGCGCGGCGTGGGCCCCGCCTTCGGCGGCGAGCGCCTGCTCGAGCCACCACGACGGAAGCCGCGGCTCGACCGACGGCTTCACGCGAGGCGGCGGGCGCGGCGATTCTGGAACAGGACGTTCGCGAGCATCCCGCCGACGGCGACGAGGAAGATCGCCGTCCCGATGACGTTGATCTGCGGCGGCACCGCCACGCGCGCGGCGCCCCACACGAACAGCGGGAACGTGATCGTCGTGCCGGCGTTGAAGTACGTGATCACGAAGTCGTCGATCGAGAGCGCGAAGGCGAGCAGGCCGGCGGCGAGAATGCCCGGCGCGATGAGCGGCAGCGTCACGCGGAAGAACGTCACGAGCTCGTTTGCGCCGAGGTCCATCGACGCCTCCTCGAGGTGCCGGTCGAAGCCGACGAGCCGCGCCCGGACGGTGACGACGACGTACGAGATGTTGAACATGATGTGCGCGATGAGGATGGTCATGAACCCCTGCGGGATCCTCCAGTTGAGGAAGAGCGTCAGCAGCGAGGCGCCCATGACGATCTCGGGCGTCGTCATCGGGATGAAGATGAGGAGGTTCGTCGTCGCCGAGCCGCGGAAGCGGTAGCGGACGAGCGCGAGCGCGATGAGCGTTCCGAGGATCGTCGCGGCGAGGCTCGAGAGGAAGCGCGATCTCGATGCTGATCCGCACGGCGCCCTGCAGCCCCGGGTACGCGAAGGGATGCGCCCAGTTCGTGAACGTGAACCCCTGCCACGTGTAGTTGAAGCGGCCGATCGGGTTGTTGAACGAGAACGCGACGACGACGCTGATCGGCACGAAGAGGTACAGGAGCGCGAGCACCGCGTACGCGTCGAGCACGTGCCGGCGGACCCGCCTCATGCGGCCGTCCCCGCGGTGAGCCGGTCGGTTCCGAGGATCCGAGCGAAGATGAGGACGAGGACGAGGATCGCGCCCATGAGGACGAACGACAGCGCCGCCGCAGTCGGATAGTCGCGTAGCGACAGGAACTCCGACTGGATGACGTTGCCGATCATGTACTGCTGCGGCGTTCCGAGCAGCTGCGCGTTGATGAAGTCGCCCGCGGCCGGGATGAACGTCAGCAGCACGCCGGCGAACACGCCCGGGAGCGAGAGCGGGAGCGTCACCCGGAGGAACGAGACGGGGCGGCTCGCGTACAGGTCGGACGCCGCCTCGACGAGCCTGTAGTCGATCTGCTCGAGGCTCACGTACAGCGGCAGCACCATGAAGGGCAGGAAGTTGTACGTGAGGCCCGCGATCACGGCTGCGGAGGTGGCGAGGAGGCGGCCGTCGGAGCCGAGCACGTGGACGTCCTGGAGCACGCGGACGACGACGCCGTTGTCCGACAGGATCGTCTCCCACGCGAGCGTGCGGATGAGGTACGTGACGAAGAACGGTGCGATGACGAGCAGGAGGAACAGGTTCTTCCACCTGCCGCCGCGGAACGCGATCCAGTACGCGAGCGGGTAGCTGATCGCGAGCGCGACCGCCGTCGCGATGCCCGCGTATTCGAGCGAACGGATGAACTGCGTGCTGTACGTCGAGACGGAGTCGCTGAAGTTGCCCCACGCCCAGCCGAAGCTGAAGATCGGGAAGAGGCCCTGCGAGAGCGCCATCTTCCCGAGGTAGTACATCGGCACGACGAAGAAGACGACGAGCCACGCCGTGCCCGGCGCAAGCAGCGCGTAGGGGGTCGCCCACGTGCGGCGGTGGAGCAGCTTTCCCAACCGCTACGCCCCGATCAGGTGCTGGAAGTCCTGCTTGTACTTCTGGTTGTTGAGGGCGTTCCCGTCGAACTGGTGCGTCTTCGCGAGCAGCGACGCCGACGGGAAGATGAGCGGGTTCTTCGCCACCGCCGGGTCGGTCTTGTCGAGGACCTTGGCCGCGCCCTGGACCGGGCAGATGTAGTTCACGTAGTCCTCGACCTCGGCGGCGATCTTCGGGACGTAGAACCAGTTCACGAGGACGGATGCCCCGTAGACGTTGCCGCCCTTCGGGATGAGCATGTTGTCCGTCCAGATCATCGCGCCCGTCTTCGGCGCGATCCACTTGAGACCCGGGTGGTCGGCCTGGAGCTGCACCATGTCGCCCGACCACGCGAAGCACGCCGTAGATGCTCGCCGTTGGCGAGCAGCGGCGCGTAGTCGTTGCCGGTGAACTGGCGGATCTGGCCGGACTTCACGGCCTTCTGGATCTTCGTCTTCGCCGCGTCCCACGACTTCTGCGTCACGTGCGACGGGTCGTCGCCGTTCGAGAGCATCACGAGGCCCATCGTGTCGGCAAGCTCGGTGAGCAGCGTCACCTTCCCCTTGAGCTTCGGATCGGTGAAGAGCTTGTCGACCGAGTCGATGTCGTAGCCGACCTTCTTCGGGTCGTAGCCGATGCCGGTCATGCCGGACTGCCACGGGAGGCTGTACTCGCGGTGGGGGTCCCACTTCGGGTGGCTGCTGCGCCGGGATGAGATCCTTGAAGTTCGGCATCGCCGACTTGTCCCAGCTTCTCGAGCCAGCCGAGCTGGATCATCCTCTGCGGGAGGCCGGAGGAGTCGGTCATCACCATCGAGGTCGCGGCCGACGGACTGCCCCTGCGACAGCGGGCCTTCGATCTTCCCGAAGAACGAGTCGTTGTCGTTGATGTCCTCGATGTAGTTCACGTGCACGTGGTACTTCGCCTGGAACTGGTCGATCGACGGATGCGCTTCTTCTTCTTCACGTCGATGTACAGCGGCCAGTTCGAGAACGTGATCGTCTTCGGCGAGCGTGGCCGCCCCTGCGACCGCGGTCCGCTGAAGAGGCCGGGAGCGGCGAGAACCGCACCGCCGGCGGCGGCGCGGCCGAGGAACACCTTGCGGGACATGCCTTCGGACATCAGGGACCCTCCTGGGCTTCGACGACGAAGGTGCATTCCGGGCTCCAGCCCGAGCGTGAGCCGGTCGCCGGGAGAGACACCGTGTGCACCCGGCCGGTCGTTCTGGACGTAGACGGTGACTGCGCCTGCCGGCGTGTCGACGATGTACTGCGTCGAGACGCCGATGTACGCGCTCTCGGTGACGGTGCCGGAGAGCGTGTTCGGCTCGTCGGTCCCGAGCCGGATCTTCTCCGGGCGGACGCCGATCTGCACGGCGCCCGTCCGGCCGGCGATCGCCGCCCGCGGCACGTGGACGTCCGCGCCGTCAGTCGAGGCAGCACGCGATCGTCGCCCGTGACGGTGCCGCGGAGCAGGTTCGACGCGCCGAGGAAGCCCGCGACGAACGACGTGCCGGCTGCTCGTACAGCTCGCTCGGCGTCCCGAGCTGCTCGATGTGCCCGCCGTTCATGATCACGATCCGGTCGGCCATCGTCATGGCTTCCTCCTGGTCGTGCGTCACGTGCACGAACGTGATGCCGACCTCGTGCTGGATCCGCTTCAGCTCGAGCTGCATCTCCTTGCGGAGCTTCAGGTCGAGCGCGCCGAGCGGCTCGTCGAGGAGCAGGACGCGCGGACGGTTGACGAGCGCACGGGCGAGCGCGATCCGCTGCTGCTGGCCGCCGGAGAGCTGGCGCGGCTTGCGCCGCTCGAGGCCCGCGAGCCCGACGAGCTCGAGCGCGTCGATGACACGCCGGCGCAGCTCGTCGCCGCGGACCTTCTTCCGGCGCAGGCCGAAGGCGACGTTCTCGAAGATCGGTCAGGTGCGGGAAGAGCGCGTACGACTGGAAGACGGTGTTGACGTCGCGGCGGTACGGCGGCAGCTCGCTCACGTCGCGGCCGCCGAGCTCGATGACGCCGGAGCGTCGGCTCCTCGAAGCCGCCGATCATCCGCAGCGTCGTCGTCTTGCCGCAGCCGGACGGGCCGAGCATCGCGAAGAAGCTTCCGCGCTCGACCTCGAAGGAGATGCCGTCGACGGCAGCGACGTCCTCGAAGCGCTTCGTCAGGTCGACGAGGCGGATGTCGGCCGCTACCGGATCCGCTGCCATGCCTCTCCGAGCACGTCGCCGAGCGTCCCGGCGATCTCGTCGAACTCCTTCTTCGTCGCGATGAGCGGGGGCGAGATCTGGACGACGGGATCGCCGCGGTCGTCCGCGCGGCAGATGAGCCCTCTCTCGAACAGCCGCGGCGAGAGGAAGCCGCGCAGGAGCGTCTCGCTCTCCTCATGGGAGAACGACTCGCGCGTGTCCTTGTCCTTCACGAGCTCGAGCGCGTAGAAGAAGCCCGTTCCGCGCAGGTCGCCGACGATCGGCAGGTCGAGCAGCTGTGCGAGCGTCGCGCGCAACACGTCGCCGTTGTCGCGGACGTTCTCGACCACACGCTCCCGCTTCATGATCTCGATGTTCTTCAGCGCGACCGCGCACTGCACGGGGTGGCCGCCGAATGTGAGGCCGTGCGTGTACATCGCCTTCTCGGTCATGAACGGCTCGATGACGTGGTCGGCCGCGATGACCGCGCCGATCGACGCGTATGCCGAGGACAACCCCTTCGCGGACGTGACGATGTCCGGCCGGATGTCGTACAGCTCGGAGCCGAACCACGTCCCGAGGCGCCCGAAGCCGGTGATGACCTCGTCGGCGCAGAGGAGGATGTCGTACCGGTCGCAGATGTCGCGGACGCCGCGCCAGTAGCCGGCGGGCGGCGTGAACGAGCCGCCGGCGTTCTGCACCGGCTCCATAATCACCATGGCCACCGTCTCCGGGCCTGCCTGCACGATCGCGGACTCCATGTCCTCGAGCAGGAACGCGGTGAAGTCGGCCTCGCGCTCGTCCGGCGGCCGGTGGAAGCGGTTCGTGTTGCGCACGTGGATGACGTCCGGGACGAGCGGCTCGAACGGCGCCCGCAGCGCCGGGGATGCCGTTGATCGACAGGGCCCCCATCGTCGTGCCGTGATACGCGAGCCGGCGCGAGACGGCCTTCCACCGGCGCTCGCCGCGGGCGTGGTGGTACTGCCGCGCGAGCTTCCATGCCGACTCGACCGCCTCCGATCCGCCGGAGACGAAGAAGACGCGGTTCAGGTCGCCCGGGGTGAGCTGCGCGATCTCGTGCGCGAGCTCGATCGCGCGCGGATGCGCGTACGACCAGTTCGTGTAGAACGGCAGCTCGCGCATCTGCGCGAGCGCCGCCTGTCCCATCTCCTCGCCGTACGAGTATCCGACCTGGACGGCGAAGAGTCCCGCGAGCGCGTCGAGATAGCGCTTCCCGTCCGCGTCCTCGAGGTAGCAGCCCTCCCCGCGCACGATGATCGGCGGCTCGTGGGAGCCCATCCGCGTGAAGTGAAGCCACAGGTGGTTCCGTGCGGCTTCGCGGAGATCAAGCGCCACGTGTCCCCCAGTCGTAGAGCTGCTTCCACATCTCGAGGTAGAAGAACGTCTCGGTGGACACCACGCCGTCGAGCGCGCGCATCCGGTTCGTCAGGTCGAGCAGCTCGCGCCGGCTCGAGGCGACGACCTCGACGACGACGTCGAACTGGCCCGCGGTCACGACGACGTAGTCCGCCTCGGCCCAGCGCGCGATCTCGTCGGCGACGTCCTCCGGGGCGCCCGACGTCTTCACGCCGACGAGCGCCTGGTCGAAGCCGAGGCCGAGCGGGTTCGTCACGCCGACCACCTGGAGGATGCCCTGGCTCGTCAGGCGGGCGTAGCGCGCGCGCACCGTCGCCTCCGAGACGCCGAGCCGCGCTGCGATGCGCCGGAACGACTCGCGCCCGTTCGCCTGGAGCTCCTCGATGATCCTCCGGTCGAGGTCGTCGACCTTGCGGGCCGGCGCGACGGGCCCTCGCCGGCCGTCCGGGTGAGCGGCGGCGTGAAGCTGCTGGGCATCCGACCTGCGCAATGCGCGGAGTTTCTACCACCTTCTCACGCATTGCGTCAATCACAACCGCGTTACAGTCCCGCAATGCGCATCGTCGTCGTCGGGACCGGAGGCGTCGGCGCGGCCGTGGCCGCGGTCGCGCGGCGGCGCGACTTCTTCGAGCTGATGACGTTCGCCGACCTCGACCCGGCGCGGCCGGCGGCGCTCGCCGAGCGCATGGGCGACCAGCGCTTCGCAGCCGCGCAGGTCGACGCCTCCGTCGCCGGCTCCGTCGCCGAGCTCCTCCGGCGGACCGGCGCGGACGCCGTCCTGAACGCGACCGATCCGCGCTTCAACCCACAGATCTTTGCGGCGGCGTTCGACGCGGGCTGCACGTACCTCGACATGGCGATGACGCTCTCGCGGCCCGGGCGTCCTCCTCGGCCAGGAGCAGTTCGACGCCCATGCGAGCAGATGGGAGGAGCGCGGCCTGCTCGCGCTCGTCGGCATCGGCGTCGAGCCCGGGCTGGCCGACGTCTTCGCCCGCTACGCCGCCGACCATCTCTTCTCCGAGATCGACGAGGTCGCCGTCCGCGACGGCGCGAACCTCGTCGTCGAGGGCTACGACTTCGCCCCGACGTTCTCGATCTGGACGACGATCGAGGAATGTCTGAACCCGCCGCTCGTGTGGGAACGCGGCCGCGGCTTCTTCACGACCGACCCGTTCTCGGAGCCCGAGCTGTTCGAGTTCCCCGAGGGGATCGGCGTCGTCGAGTGCGTGAACGTCGAGCACGAAGAGGTCGTGCTCGTCCCGCGCACGATCGACTGCCGGCGCGTCACGTTCAAGTACGGCCTCGGCGACGAGTTCATCGCCGTGCTGAAGACGCTGCACAAGATCGGCCTCGACTCGAAGGAGCCCGTGCGCGTGCGCGGCGTCGAGGTCGCGCCGCGTGACGTCGTCGCCGCGGCGCTGCCCGATCCCGCGACGCTCGGCGACCGGATGCGCGGCAAGACCTGCGCGGGCACGCTCGTGACCGGCACCGGCAAGGACGGAGCGCCGCGCGCCGTCTACCTCTACCACGTCGCCGACAACGAGCGGACGATGCGCGAGTACGGCCACCAGGCGGTCGTGCTGCAGACGGCGCTCAACCCGGTCGTCGCGCTCGAGCTCATCGCGAACGGCACGTGGCACGGCACGGGCGTGCTCGGGCCGGAGTCGTTCGACGCCGTGCCGTTCCTCGACCTGCTCGCCGCGTACGGCGAGCCCCACGGCATGGTCGAGGGCGACCCGAGGGTCTAGAGGCCGTACGCCGTGACGTGCTCGGGCACGACGCGGACCTTCACACGCCGCTGGCCCTCGACGTAGCCCCACGGCTTGCCGTCGTACTTCCGGCTCAGCCGGTCGATCTGCTCCTCCGCCCCGTCGGTCGTCAGCTCGGCGCGGCCGTCGACGGCGACCCAGTGATAGAAGTCCGGCGCCGTCACGAGGACGGAGACCCGCGAATCACGCTCGAGGTTCCCCGGCTTCGCGCGGCCGTAGGCGGTGTTGAACGAGACCGTGTCGCCGTCCCGCTCCACCCAGACGACGGTGCTCTGCGGCGACCCGTCGGCCCGGAGCGTCGTGACGATCCCGAAGTACGGCTCGTCGAGGAGCGCGAGCTGGCTGTCGGTCAGTGGACCTCGCATGTCTGTGCAACCGTATAGAGGACGTGTCCTCCAGCGCCGGAGCCGCGCTTCGAGTCGAGCTGCCCGTGGCCGCCGAGCACCGTGAGCGCGCGCTCGTGCGGGACGCGCAGCGCGGCTCCGCGGCGGCGTTCGAGGAGCTCTTCCGCAGCCACTGGCCGCGCGCCTACCGGGCGGCGCTGCTCGTCGTCGGCGACGCGGCGGCCGCCGAGGACATCGCGCAGGAGTCGTTCCTCGCCGCGGTTCGCGCGCTCGACCGCTTCGACCGCCGCCGCCCGTTCGGGCCGTGGCTCCACCGGATCGTCGTCAACCGCTCGATCGACTGGGCCCGTGCCCGCGGCCTGCGCCGCGAGCACTTTTCCGCGGCGAGGGCGCGGAGCCGGCGGCCGAGGAGCGCGAGCCCGGCACGCACACGCAGACGCTCGCGCAGGCGCTGACCGAGCTCCAGCCCGAGCAGCGCGCGGTGATCGTCCTGCGCTACCTCCTCGACTACACGCCGGGGGAGATCGCGCGGCTCCTCGATCTCCCGCGCGGCACGGTCAACTCGCGCCTGCGGCGCGGGCTCGACCGGCTCCAGGAGGCGGTGCAGGAGTGAAGCAGCTCTTCGACGCGGTGCCGGCGGACGCCGAAGCGGAGGAACGCGCCTGGGCGGTCGTCCGCGAGGCGTACGAGCGGCGCGAGCCGGCGCGGCGGTGGCGCTCGCCGGTCCGCCCCGCGCTCGTGCTCGCGGCCGTCGGCGGCGGCCGCCGTCTCGGCCGCGCTCTCCCCGCCGGGTCGCGCCGTCGTGAACGCCGTCCGGCGCTCGATCGGGATCGAGGGAGCGCAGCCGGCGCTCTTCCGGCTGCCCGCACCCGGGCGCCTGCTCGTGAGCGGCGACGGCGGCACATGGGTCGTCGCCGCCGACGGGTCGACGAGGCGGCTCGGCGCGTTCGCGCAGGCGTCCTGGTCGCCGCACGGGCTCTACGTCGTCGCGTCGAGCAGCAACGAGCTCGCGGCCGTCGAGCCCGCGACCGGGCAGGTGCACTGGCAGCTCGCGCGGCGCGCGATCAGGTTCCCGCGCTGGGGCGGCACGCGGACGGACACGCGCATCGCCTACCTCTCGACGAGCCGCCTGCACGTCGTCGCCGGCGACGGGACGCGCGACGTCGACGCCGAGGGGCTGCCGGCCGCGGCGCGCGTCGCCCCTGTGTGGCAGCCGGCGACGACTGACCGCCACGTGCTCGCGTACGTCGACATGCACGGCCGCGTCACCGTGCTCGATCCCGATCTCGGCGACGTGCGGTGGACGTCGGCCGGCTACGCCGGCGCGCGCTCGCTCGCGTGGTCGCCGGACGGCAAGACCCTCGCACTCGCGGCGCGAACGAAGGTCGTCCTCTTCTCCGCGGCGACGGGACGCGCGCGCACGGTGCGCGTCGAAGGCGTGCGGCAGCTCGCGTTCGCGCCCGACGGACGCCTCGCGCTCGTGCGCGGCAACGGCGTTCTCGTGCTCGACGGCGCGCGCGTGCGCACGCTGTTCGTCGCGCCGAGCCGTCTCGCCGGCGTCGCGTGGTCGCCGAACGGCCGCTGGCTCCTCAGCTCGCTGCCGGCGGCCGACCAGTGGGTGTTCGTGCAGACACGCGGCGCACGGCGCGTGCTCGCGGTCTCGCACATCCGCCGGCAGTTCGGCGGCGACCGCGTGCTTGACGGATGGGTCTCCGAGCACCTAACCTGTCCGGCGGTCCATTCCCCCGGCGAAAGAGGAGGTTCTGAACAGATGACTGTGCCTGCTGCCTCCTCGGTCTTCCCGACCTAACCGCCGGCGCTCCTTCCGAGGGGACGTACGGCGTCCCTCTCTTCATGAAGGAGCATTGCGTTGCCTGATTTCGATCTCGGCGCGCTCGGATGGAACGCCGAGCTCGCCGCACACATGGAACAGGGCCTCGAGCCCGGCCGCGTCACCGCCGCCCACCGCGGCGGATACGACGTCACGACGTCGCACGGGAACGTGCGCGCCCGCCTGCCCGGCCGGCTCGTCCACGAAGGCACCGACGTAGCCGTCGGCGACTGGGTCGGCATCGCCGGCGCGGCGATCCAGACGGTTCTGCCGCGCCGCAGCGCGATCCTGCGGAAGGCGGCCGGACTCACGTCGCAGTCGCAGACGCTGGCCGCGAACGTCGACGTCGCGTTCGTCGTCAGCTCCCTCGGCCCGGATCTCGAGCCGCGGCGAATCGAGCGGTACCTCGTCACCATCTGGGAGAGCGGCGCGATCCCGGAGATCGTGCTGACGAAGGCCGACCGGATGGACGATCCGTGGCAGCTCGTGGCAGACGTCGAAGCCGTCGCGGTCGGCGTGCCCGTTCACGTCGTCTCGGCGATCAACGGCCAGGGCTGCGACGCGCTGCGCGCACGCCTCGGGCCGGGAACGACGGCGGTCCTGCTCGGCTCGAGCGGCGTCGGCAAGTCCACGCTCGTAAACCGGTTCGCGGGCCGCGAGCTCATGGCGGTCAAGGAGACGCGCGTCGACGACGACGAGGGGCAGCACACGACGACGCACCGGGAGCTCATCCTGCTCCCGGGCGGCGGCATCGTCATCGACACGCCGGGGCTGCGCGAGCTGCAGCTGTGGGACGGCGGCGGCGATGCAGTCGGCGCCGCGTTCGCGGACATCGAGGAGCTCGCGCTCGCGTGCAGGTTCACGGACTGCTCGCACGGCACCGAGCCGGACTGCGCCGTCCAGGCAGCGCTGGTCTCGGGCGAGCTGCCGCGCGACCGTCATCACAGCTGGCTCAAGCTGCAGCGCGAGCTGCGGGCGATCGCGATCCGGACCGACGCGCGCCTGCGCCGCGAGGAGACGCGCAAGTGGCAGATCCGCACCCGGGAGGCACGAGCGCGGACGCGGCACAGATAGTGAACGGCGGACGGCTCGAGATCCGACCGCTGCCGGCTGCGGCAGCGCATGCGCTACCGGACGATCGCGAGCTCGCGCGCCGCGTGCTCGGCGCCGGGCTCGCGCCTGCGTGGCCGCTGCCGGATCTCCTCGACGTCCTACCGCTCCAGTCAGAGGAGTACGAGAACTTCGGTGTCTGGGTGATGATCGAGCGAGAGACCAACACGGTCGTCGGCGACGCCGGCTTCCTCGGGCCGCCGGACGAGAACGGCATCGTCGAGATCGGCTACAGCGTCGTCCCCGGTCGTCGTTGCCGCGGGTACGCCACGGGAGCGGTGAGCACGCTCACCGGTTGGGCGCTGCGTCAGGATGGTGTCGTCGGCGTCGTGGCCGGCTGCGATCCGAGCAACGCGGCCTCGATCCGCGTCCTCGAACGCATCGGGTTCGAGCGGACGGGCGAGTCGGGCGGCGAGATTCGCTGGAAGCTCAGCTGACGAGATCGAGCGGGCGCACGATCTCGGCGAAGTGGCACGCGGATGGGTGGCCCTGGCCGCGGTCGATGAGCGCGGGCTCTTCCTCGGCGCAGATCGGCTGTGCCTTCCAGCAGCGCGTCCGGAACCGGCAGCCGGACGGCGGGTTCGCCGGGCTCGGCACGTCGCCCTCGAGGACGATCCGCTTGCGCTTGCCGCGCTGGGCCGGCTCCTCGATCGGCACCGCCGACAGGAGGGCCTGCGTGTACGGATGGAGCGGCTCGTTCGTAGATCTCGTGCTTGTCGCCGATCTCGACGATCTTGCCGAGATACATCACCGCGACGCGGTCCGAGACGTGCCGCACGACGGAGAGATCGTGCGCGACGAAGATGTACGTCAGCCCGAAGTCGCGCTGCAGCGACTCGAGCAGGTTCACGACCTGCGCGCGGATCGAGACGTCGAGTGCCGACACCGGCTCGTCGAGGATGATCAGCTGCGGGTTCGAGCGCGAGAGCGCGCGCGACGCCGATGCGCTGCCGCTGGCCGCCCGAGAACTCGTGCGGGAACCGGTTCGCGTGCTCCGGCGAGAGCCCGACCATGCGCAGCAGCTCGTCGACGCGCTGCTTCCCGCGCTCGCCGCGATAGCCGCCGCTGGATGCGCAGCGGCTCGCCGACGATGTCGCGCGACCGTCATGCGCGGGTTGAGCGACGCGTACGGATCCTGGAAGACGATCTGCATCTCGCGGCGGACCGGCCGCATGCGTCGCCGGCCCCAACGGCTGATGCCGCGCCCGTTGAAATAGATGCGCCCGCTCGTCGGCTCGACGAGCTTGAGGATCGTGCGTGAGAGCGTCGTCTTGCCGCACCCGGACTCGCCGACGAGACCCACCGTCTCGCCCTTGTAGACGGTGAGGTCGACACCGTCGACGGCGTGGACGTGCCCGACCGTCCGCTTGAGGAGGCCTGCGCGGATCGGGAAGTACGTCACGAGGTTCTCGATGCGAAGCAAGCCGGGCTTGTCGGCGGCGAGCGTCGACTCGCCGCGGTCCAGCGCCTCTTCGGCGACCTGCCACCGCCCCGTCGTCACAGCGGCGGCTGCGAGTGCTGCGCCGACCCCGAAGCAGATGGCGACGGCCAGATCGAAGCCCCACATGCCGGATACCGAGGCGCCGTGCGCAGCTCCTCGGCCGAGATTCATGAATGGATGGAACGTCTTGGCCGACGTCATCACATCGACGAGGAACGCGCCCAGCCCGATCAACATGAGCGCGCCGGCGGCAACGACCCGCCACTCGCGCACGCGGAAGCCGATGACCGCAACGAGGAGCGACAGTGCGAGGACGAGGAGGAAGATCCACCCAAGACCCATCGTGCCGTGGACGGTCTTCGCGACGGCGATCTTCGGCACGAGCGAGACGCGCACCCACGGGGCGAAGATCGCGACGATGACGGCGAACGCGAGCGCGCCGGCGACGCCGAGGATCTTCTTGGCAAGAAGCTTCATCGCGTCGGCGTGCTTCTCCAGGCCGTCGAGCTCCGCCTCGAGCGTTGCGAGGTCGACGGCGACGTGCCCGTTCGTCGCGCTCATCAGTTGCTGCCCTGCCCGCCGACGGCGCCGACCGTCTCCGAGAACTTCGAGTGATGCCCGATCAGCTCGTCCGAGAAGTGACACGCCGCGAAGTGCTCCGTCCCCTCGGCCTTGTGCAGCTCCGGCACCTCGTCGTGGCAGCGCGTGCGGCCCTGCGTGAGGAAGCACCGCGGGTGGAACGCACAGCCGGACGGCCGGTTGATGAGCGACGGCGGAGATCCCGGAATCGGGCGCAGCCACTCCTCGTCCTCGGTCAGCTTCGGGAGGCTGTCCATGAGGCCGATCGTGTACGGGTGGCGCGGCGCGCGGAAGATCGTGTGCACGTCGCCCATCTCCACGATGCGGCCGCCGTACATGACGATCACGCGCTCGCAGAGCTCGGCGACGATGCCGAGGTCGTGCGTGATGAGGATCGTGGCCGCGTGCGTCTCGGCCTGGACGTTCTTCAGCACCTCGAGCACCTGCGCCTGGATCGTCACGTCGAGCGCGGTCGTCGGCTCGTCGGCGATGAGCAGCGACGGCGAGTTCGCGATCGCCATCGCGATCATCGCGCGCTGGCGCATGCCACCCGAGAACTCATGCGGGTACTGCTCGGCGCGGACGTCGGGGTTCGGGACGCCGACGAGCCGGAGGAGATCGACGACACGCGCCTTGACCTTGTCGTCCGGCTCCTTCGGGTAGTGCGTCTTGATCGCCTCGGCGACCTGGTAGCCGACCTTGAGCACCGGGTTCAGCGACGTCATCGGGTCCTGGAAGACCATCGCCACCTCGTCACCGCGGAACCTGCGCAGCTCGCTCTTGCTCATCTTCAGGAGGTCGGTGTCCTTGAACATCGCAGTGCCGCTCGCGATGCGGCCCGGCGGCTGCGGGATCAGACCGAGCAGCGCCATCGTGCTGACGCTCTTCCCGGAGCCGGACTCGCCGACGATCCCGAGCGTCTCGCCGGCGTAGACGTCGTACGAGATGCCGTCGACCGCGTGGACGATGCCGTCCTCGGTCCGGAACTCGACCGCGAGGTCGCGAATCGACAGGATCGGCTCGGCCATCAGGCTCTGACTCGCCGCTGCTGCGGATCGAGCGCGTCGCGCAGGCCGTCGCCGACGAAGTTGACGCAGACCACGATCATGACCAGCACGAGGCCCGGCAGCACGGTCAGCCACCAGTCCTGCGGGAACTGCTGCCCGCCGGCGACGAGCACTCCGAGCGACGGCGTCGGCGGCTTGATCCCCTGGCCGAGGAACGAGAGGAACGCCTCGGTGATGATCGCGTCCGCGACGGTGAGCGTCGCGTTGACGATGATCGGGCCGAGCGTGTTGGGAAGGATGTGCCGGAACATGATCCGGAGGTCGCCTGCGCCGACGGCCTTCGCAGCCTCGACGTACTCCTTCTCGCGGAGCGACAGGAAGACGCCGCGGACGATGCGGGCGATCGGTGTCCAGAAGAAGGCGGCGAGGATGCCGGTGATGAGCCACTGGTTGCCGGCGCCGAGCAGCGCCGCCGTCACGAGCAGCATCACGAGCACGGGAATCGTGAGGAAGAGATCGGTCATGCGCATGATGAAGTTGTCGGCCCAGCCGCGGTAGTAGCCGGCGATCGCGCCCATGATCAGGCCGAACAGCGTCGATGCGACCGCGACGACGAGACCGACCTGCTCGGAGGTGCGAATGCCGTAGATGACGCGGCTCAGGTAGTCCCGCCCGATCTCGTCCGTGCCGAAGAAGTGGTGACCGAGCGTGGTCGGACCGTGGAGCACGTTCGTGAGGTCGATCTGGTCGAACGTGTACGGCGACACCCACGGCGCGAGCGCGCCGGCGCCGAAGATGATGACGAGCCCGACGAGGCCGATCATCGCGAGCCGGTGGCGGAGGAAGCGCCGCCGTGCGTACGACCACTGGCTCCGGGCCTCGACCTCCATGCCCTCGGCGGCCGCGACGTCGACCGGGACCCCCGCCGAAACGACGCCCGGAGGCGGCTCGAGGCGCGCGGTCGGCTCAGTCATACCGCACCCTCGGATCGAGGAAGCCGTACAGGACGTCGGCGATCAGGTTGAAGACGACGATCGAGACGGCGAC
The DNA here is from genome assembly GCA_963802685.1 of uncultured Actinomycetes bacterium. Taxonomy (GTDB): domain Bacteria; phylum Actinomycetota; class Thermoleophilia; order Gaiellales; family Gaiellaceae; genus Palsa-739. The sequence continues at coordinate 259,977 of CAWDJG010000004.1, read as the reverse complement.
GACCATGAGGTACGCCATCACCGCATAGATGTCGAGCTGCTGGAGCTTCGTGATGAAGTAGAACCCCATGCCGTCGAGCGTGAAGATCGTCTCGGTGACGATCGCGCCGGCGAGCAGGCCGCCGAACGTCAGCGCCGAGACCGTGACGATCGGGATGAGCGCGTTGCGCACGACGTGGCGCATGATGACGAGGCGCTCGGGCAGTCCTTTCGCGCGCGCCGTGCGGACGTAGTCGCTGTTGATGACGTCGAGCATCGTCGCGCGCATGTACCTGCTGTACAGCGCGAAGCTCACGACCGTCAGCGTGATGACCGGCAGCGCGATGTGCTGCAACCGGTCGAGCGACCAGGTCGAGCTCGTGACACCGCTGTTGAGACCCGACGTGTAGAAGATCCGGACGTGCCAGTGCAGGTAGATGTCGACGAAGAGGATCTGGAGGATCAAGGCGAGCCAGAACGTCGGCATCGCATAGCCGAGGAAGCTGATCGTCGTGAACGTGTAGTCGAACGGCGAGTACTGCCTGATCGCCGAGTAGATGCCGACCGCGACGCCGAGCACGAGCGCGATCAGCTGCGCGAGCAGCACGATCTGCAGCGTGTGCCCCATCGCGCGGGTGATGTCCGGCCAGATCGGCTGCGACGTGAGCAGGGACACGCCGAACTTCTGCGTGAAGACCGACTCCACCCAGTACCAGTAGCGCACCGGCAGCGACTGGTCGAGGTGGTAGACGTGCGTGAGGTGGTGGAGAATCGCCGGGGAGTTCGTCCGCGGGTTCGCTCGGAGGTTCGCGAGCGGATCGCCGGCTTCGGTCAGCAACGTGAAGCTGATGAAGCTCGATGCCACGAGCACCGGGATGCTGTAGAGGATGCGCCGCGCGATGTAGGTGAGCATGTGTGTCCTGTCTGTTTCGACCTGGGGCCCCGTCGCTCCTCGCGGTGGGGCCCCAGGTCTCGAACAAGTGCGGGCTAGTTTAGCCCCACTTCCTCCGGTACTAGGCCTTCCAGTGCCAGTTCTCGACGTTCCAGAACGGCCCGACGATCGCCGGGTTGTTCACGACGCCCAGGAGGGCCGACTTGTAGATCACCGGGGTCGGCCGCTGATAGAGCGGGAACACCGGGACCGTGTCCGACATGAGGGCGTCCGCCTGCTGGAAGTCGAGGGCGCGCTTCGCGGGATCGAGCTCCGCGTTGCCCTGCTTCAGCAGCGTGTCCACCTTCTTGGAGCAGTAGCCGGTCCAGTTGCCGGCACCCTGGCAGCGCCAGGAGTCGTACCAGTCACCCGGGTCGCCGGTCGTGATCTCGGCGAACTCGGCAACGTCGAAGTTGCCGGACGGGAGGCCCGTCGAGCCGAAGATGACGTTCGCGGGAACCGGATGGTCGTTGATCTGGATGCCGATCGACTTGGCCTCGGCCTTGGCGATCGCCTCGGAAGTGGCGCGAACCGAGTTACTCGACGTCCACGACCAGTTGATGGTCGCGGGCAGGCCCGAGCACGTCCAGATCTTCGTGTTGCCGGCGTCGACCGAAGAGGGACCGCCCGAGCAGTGCTTCGCCATGAGGGCGAGAGCCTTCTGCGGGTTGAAGTTCCACTTCTGGAAGTCGGGCTTGTACTGCGCCTCGGTGGAGTAGTAGATCGCGTTGTTCATCGGCTTGGTGTTGCCGGCGAGAGCGCCGTACACCGTGTTGATGATCGACTGGCGATCGATGGACATCGCGATGGCCTCGCGGAACCACGGGTTCAGGAGGAGCTTGTTCGTCGAGCCCGAGTTCACGGAGTCGCCGGCCTTCGCATTGCCTTCACGGAACTGGATGTGCTCGAAGTAGTAGCCGGGGATCTGGTTGAACGTGATCCCAGGCGTGCTCTTCAAGGGCTGCAGGTAGAGACCGAACGTCGGGGAGATCGCGTCGACCTCGCCGCCGCGCATTGCCTCTTCCTCAGAGTTCGTGTCCGTGATGAGCTTGAAGTCGATCTCGTTGATGCCCGGCTTCTTGCCGGCCCAGAACGGGTTCGCCTTCAGAACCGAGCCCTGGCCCTTCGTGTAGTTCGAGAGGTAGTACGGGCCGTTCGACACGGGCTGTCCGTCGCTACCGCAGATGCAGTTCGTCCAGATCTTGTTGAAGTCCATGCCCTTGAGGGCGAAGGACGGATAGATCCCGGAGAACAGGCTCTGCCAGTTCGCGTACGGGCCGCACGGGAAGTCCGACGAGCACTTCGTCGTCTTCCAGAAGAACGTGACCTGCTTCGTTCCCTTGTGCGTGAAGTGCGTCGGGTCGATGTTGCTGTACCCGGTGCGCCCCGCCAGGTCGTTGTTGGGGTTGTCGATCTTCTGCACCGTGTACACGAAGTCGCTGTAGGTGACCGGGACCTTCTTGCCGCCCCAGTACCAGTTGGCGTTCGGCTTGATCGTGTACGTCACGCCCTTGCTGTTCGCAGAAGCGGCCGAGACGAGGTCCATGAACCACTGGCCCTTCTCGTTCTGGTTGAACGCGCCATGCAGCGCTTCCCCGCCGCCCATCCACGACGCCCACAGCTCGTTGCAGCAGCTGAGGTTCGTGTTGAACCCGTCGATGTCCTGCTCTGCGCCGAACACGACGACACCTGCGGCCTGGCGGCCTGCCGTCGTCCGCGGCACCTGTGCCCACGCCTGGGCAAACGGCGCAGCGGCCGGCGTCGCGTCAGCGACGCGAGCCGAACCAGCGACGTTGGTCTTTGCGGTCGCAGACGCTGCCACCAGAAGCACCGTGGCGGCAGCCGCTCCCGCAAAGAGCCAGAGGCGTCTGTGCATCGATTTTTCCCTCCGTTTGGTTCGGCGCCGGGAGCCGGTTTCTCGGACGGCGGCGCCTGCTCCGCTCCTACGCCCCCGCAGGGGCGTCCCGTTACGTCGTATGACGACGGCACGGGAGCTTAGTTAGTGCAATGCAAAAACGCTAGAGCGGCGGTTTCGGCCTAGAGCATGACGATCCGGCCGACCCGCATCTCCTTGACCGGAGGCAAGTGCCGGAGCATGGCGAGGACGTGCTGGTCGACGGCGTCGCCCTGGAGGCTCGGGCCGGGGATCTCGATCGTCGCCGTCTTGCCGGCCGTGCTGCCGGTGCCGCTGAACGCGTGCCCGAGAGCGAGCGAGGAAGCGGCTGCGGCGACGACGGCGGCAGCGGCGGCGGCGAGCTGGAGCGCCGGCCGGCGCCTGCGGCTCGGCAGCGCGACCGGGGCCGGGAGCTGCTCGAGCGGCGCCGTGCGGAGCCGGGTGGTCAGCGCGGCGAGCTCGAGCGCGTAGCCCGCGCAGGCTTCGCACTCGCGCAGATGCGCGGAGAGGCGCGCCGAGCCGAGCTCCGACAGCTCCCCATCGAGCTGCATCGAGACGGCTTCACGCGCCCGCTGACAGGCTGTGGGCGGGACGGGCGTGAGCATCGTTCTATCCCTTCAGACGTCTGCGCACACCAGGAGTTAGGGGTCTGTCCGGAAAGTCGCGTGGTGTTCGGGGCGGCCGGAAACCAAGCATGGCAAGGACGCAGGGAGCGCCGATAGTCGTGACTATCGGCGCGACCGAGGACGCCGCCAGGCGCCGCGTTTCCGGTCGCATCCGGCCCGCGGGACTTTCCGGGCAGGCCCCTTAGTCGAGATTTGGCCGATTCCGGCCGACGACGGCCGCCGCATCGACCCCCGCGGGCAGGGCGCCGTAGGCGTGGCCGCTCTCCGGGCCGAGCCTGGCCGCCCGGAACGCGTCGGCCACCGCGGGCGGCGAATGCCGGACGAGGAGCGACGCCTGGAGGGCGAGCGCGATCCGCTCGACGGCGAGACGGGCCTGGCTCTCGTCCGCTTCGGCGGCGGCACGCTCGGCGATCGCGACGAGCTCCGGGTCGCCCGCGAGCCCGATCTCGTCGAGGAGCGCGGCGAGCGACTCGGGCTCCCGGGCCAGCGCCCGCAGGACGTCGAGGCACACGACGTTGCCCGATCCCTCCCAGATCGACTGGAGCGGCTGCTGCCGGTAGACGCGCGGGAGCCCGGACTCCTCGACGTAGCCGTTGCCGCCGAGACACTCGAGCGCCTCGGCGGCGTGGCCGGGGCCGCGCTTGCAGATCCAGTACTTCGCGACGGCGGTCGCGATGCGCGCGAACGCCGCCTCGCGCGCGTCGGCGCCGCGGCGGTCGTACGCGCCGGCGAGGCGGAGGGCCGTCACGGTGGCGGCCTCCGATTCGAGGCAGAGATCCGCGAGCACGCTCTCCATGAGGGGCTGGTCGGCCAGCCGGGCGCCGAACGCGGTGCGGTGCGCGGCGTGGTGCGTGGCCTGCTCCACGGCCTGCCGCATCGCGGCGGCGGTCCCGAGGACGCAGTCGAGCCGTGTGTGCACGACGGCTTCGAGGATCGCCCGCACGCCGCGCCCTTCCTCCCCGACGAGCATGCCGCGCGCGCCGATGAGCTCGATCTCCGCGGACGCGTTCGAGCGGTCGCCGAGCTTGTCCTTCAGCCGCTGGATGTGGAAGCCGTCACCGCGCGGGACGAGGAAGCAGGAGAGGCCGCCGGGCGCCTGTGCGAGGACGAGGAACGCGTCGGACATCGGCGCGGAGCAGAACCACTTCGCACCATCGAGGACGTACTCGTCCCCACCCGCCGGGGCCGCTCTCGTCGTGTTGGCTCGGAGGTCCGATCCGCCCTGCCGCTCGGTCATCGTCATTCCGCAGAGCGCGCCCTCGCCGTATCGGCTCGACGTCAGGAGCGGCTCCCACTCGGCCGCGAGCTCGGGCGCCGCCGCACGCAGCGCAGGGACGGCGGCGTGCGTCATCGAGATCGGGCAGCCGTGCCCCGCCTCGACCTGGGCGGCGAGGTAGAAGAGTGTCGCGCGCGCGACGTGTGCGCCCGCGCGAGGCTCCGTCCACGACAGCGCGTGCAGCCCGTTCGCGACCGACAGGCGCATGAGCTCGTGCCAGGCCGGGTGGAACTCGACCTCGTCGATGCGCTCGCCGAACCGGTCGTGCGTTCTCAGCCGGGGTGGGTTCTCGTTCGCGAGGCGCCCCCACTCGAGCGGCTCGCCCGTGAGCGTCCGCCCGAAGGCTGTGCAGCGAGCGGCGGCCCAGCCCGCGTCCTCGCGCTCGAGCGCTTCCGCGAGCGGCCGGTTCTCCGCGAAGAGATCGTGGCCGGCGAGCGGAGGCGGCTGGTTGTGCCGCTCGGACGTGATGCTCACAGCAATCGCGAACGTTACTCCGGCCGATCCGTATGAAACACGGATGAATGGATAACGAATCACCCTTCTTGGTGACCACACGCGGCGCGATTCGGACGACGCTTCCGGTGCGGCAACACGCACTGCGGCACGACCAACTGCGGCAACACCAACTGCGGCGAAAGAGAGTCGATGTTCGACACCCTCGACACGGGCGGCGTCCCCGTGCCCATGGCCGATACTGCGGCTCAGGGCCCGACAACGGACGCAACTCCCCTCGGACGGCTGCTGCGCGAGCGCGGCCTGCTGACCGAGGAACAGCTCCACACCGGACTGGCTCAGCACGAGTGGTCCGGCCGTCCGCTCGGGGAGGTGCTCATCGCGCTCGGATTCGTCTCGGAGTCGACGATTGCGCAGGCGCTCGCCACGCAGCACGGCGGCCTGCTCAAGACGGAGTACGGCTTCGCGACCGGATTCGACATGTCACTCAGGACAGCGTCGGCGGCGGCACCCCCCGTCAGCCCACCGTCGGCGCTCGTCCACCCGCCGGTGTCGCCTACGGCTCCGCCGGAACCGGCGCCCGTCGCGACGAACGTCATCCCGCTCCACCAGACGGCCGACGACGTCCCGCTCGCGGCGAATCCGGCGCTCGAGGCGGCGCAGGCCGAGGTGACGGCTGCGCACGTGCGCATCGTCGGGCTCGAAGGCGAACTCGATACGGCGCAGACGCGGGCCGGCGAGGACGGTGAGCGCATCGCCGAGCTCGTGACCGACGTGCAGCGCGAGCGCGAGCGCGCCGACGCTGCCGAGGCACGGATCGCCGAGCTCGAGCTGGCGGTCGCGAAGGCCCGCGACGAGCGTGCAGCGGCGGCGAACGCCGCGTACGAGGTCGCACAGGCGCACGTCGGCGCCGCGGAAGCACGGGTGTCCGAGCTCGAGCTGGAGCTCAGCGCCGTCCGGCACGACCTCGACGGGACGCGGAACGAGCTTTCGGCGCGCGACGTCGAGCTCGCCTCGACGCTCGAGGCCCTCCAGGCCGCGTACGCGCGGCTGCAGCACCTCGAGAGCGCACCGGAGCCGGTCGCACCGCCGATCGAAGTGAGCGCGCCGCAGGAGCCGAGTGCGCCGCAGGAGCCGCCCGTCCGTGAGCCCGGGCAGCGGCAGACCGCGTTCCCCTGGCAGTCCTAGCGACCGGCGGGTCTCCGGCGCCGAGTCGACAGACGCGGTTGGCCGTTCCCCGGTACGGTTCGGAACGTGGCCCGGTCGCCGGCGATGCCGCTTCGCAAGCGCATCGCGCTGATCGCCCATGACAACCGCAAGCCCGACCTTGTCGAGTGGGCCCGGTTCAATCGGGGCACGCTCGCCCGGCATGAGCTGTACGCGACCGGCACGACCGGCGCCGTAGTCGCCGACGAGCTCGATCTGACCGTGCATCGATTCTTGAGCGGGCCGCTCGGCGGCGACCAACAGATCGGAGCGGCGATCGCCGAAGGGCGCATCGACTTCGTCGTCTTCTTCTGGGATCCACTCGAGCCTCAGCCCCACGACGTCGACGTGAAAGCACTGCTGCGCATCACCGTCGTCTGCAACGTCCCGATCGCGTGCAACCGCTCGACCGCGGACTTCCTGCTCTCGAGCCCGCTGATGAACGAGGAGTACCGGCCCGTAGCCGCCGAGGCGTAAAGCCTTGCCCGGCGGCGATCGAGGAGCGATCCAAACGACGAGCGCCGCGCTGAGGCCGCTGCGCGCGCCGGTGGTCATCTCGGGGGCATGGAGCTAGGCGGGCTCGAACCGCCGACCTCCTGGGTGCGATCCAGGCGCTCTCCCAACTGAGCTATAGCCCCGGGCCAGCGCAGTTTAGCCGGATTTCTCCATGAGCTTGCCCGCGCGGATCACTTCGACCATGTCCTTCGACGGCTCGCGGTACCAGGTGCCGTTCTCGAACTCGATCGCGGGATAGAGCCGCTGGCCCGTGTGCGCCTCCAGGTCGTCGCGCTTGCCGCGGCGGACGGGCCCGCCCACGCGCTCGTACTCGATCCCCATGTCCTGAAGGGCCTTCTCGACCTTCCAGCACGGATGGCCTTGGAGCTTGACCCACTGGTTCGAACACCTATGGAGCTTCACTGCCATCGCCTGCCTCCTTCGGTCGACTGGACCTACGATACGACGCAATGAGAGCGACGTACGAGCTGCGGCCGGCGGAGTGGGCGGAGACGCTGGCGATCCTCCAGTCGGTGAGCCTGCCGGACGGACCCGCCGCAGTGCGCGCGCGGGTCGTGGACGTCGCCGGCGACCGCGTCACGGTGGACTTCCCGGCGCTCGCCGGCGAGACCGTCCCCGAGCAGCTGCTCGCGGCCTGCATCGCCGGCGAGTGGGCCGACCGCGGCGACTTCGACTCCTGCCGGCTCCTCGAGGTCGAGTGGCCGGAAGGCTTCCCCGGTCCGGCGTTTCCCGCCGCTCCCGGCGTCGTCGTCGGCGCGATCGTCAAGCCGGCGCTCGGGCTCTCGCCCGGCGAGGCGGCCGCCGTGGCGGCGGAGCTCGCTGCCGGCGGCGCTGTCCTCATCAAGGACGACGAGCTGCAGCGCTCGTCACCGGAACGGGTACGCGCGGTCAACGCGGCGATCCCGGAGCACGTCCTCTACGCGGCGAACGTGTCCGGGACGGATGCCGACGCGATCGTCGCGGCCGGCGCGCGGGCGCTCATGGTCAACGCATTCCTCGTCGGGCTCGGCTCGATCCCGCGGTTGCGCGAGTACGGGCTGCCGATCTTCGTCCACCGCGTCGGCTCCTCGTTCCTCCGCCGCGGCGGCGCCGTGTCGGTCTCCGCGCGCGTCCTCGCGGAGCTGACGCGGCTGCTCGGCGCCGACTACGTCCAGGTCGGATCGTTCTCGCCGCGGACGTTCGACACGGACGACGAGGTGCGCGAGCAGATCGCCGCCGCGCGGCCCGCGACCGCCGTGATCGGCGGCGGCGTCGGCGCGGAGAACGCCGCCGAGCAGCTCGCGCGCGCGGGCACGCGCCACGGCGTGATGCTCCTGCTCGGCTCGGCCGCGTACGCGCATCCCGACGGCGTACGCGCGGGAGTCGCGGCCGCGGTTGCGGCGGTTCGCTAGGCGGCGAACAGCGTCAGGTCGGGCTCGCGCTCGCCGCGGAGCATGGCGAGGTCGACCTCGACGCAGCGCAGGCCGCGCGACTCCGCGAGCGCGACCGCCTGCGGCTTGATCGTCTGCGCAGCGAGGATGCCGCGGCACGCGGCCTTCGCCGGGTCCTCGCGGATGAACGCGAGGTAGCGCGTGAGCTGCTCGACCGCCTCGATCGTCCCGATGCGCTTGATCTCGACCGCGACCCACTCGCCCGCGGCGTCCTTGCACATGAGGTCGACCGGGCCGACCTCCGTCGGCCACTCGCGCTTCACGAGCGTGAGCTCCTCGCCGAGCGCCGCGGGCGCGGCGGCGAGCACCTCCTGCAGGTCGCGCTCGACGCCGTCCTTCTGGAGCGCCGCCGACTCGCCCATGTCGTGGACGACGTCGCTGAGCACCTCGACGAGCCGGATCTCGAGCACGTCCTCCGTCTTCGGCTTGCGGACGAGCAGCGTGTCGCCCTGCTCCTCGACGAACGTCGCGCGCCGTCATCCAGTTGAGCGGCTTGTAGCCGCCGGCGTCGTCGTGGACGAGGACGGAGCCGTCCGCCTTGAGGATGAGCAGCCGCACCGCCTCGGGCAGGACGGCGGTCAGGCGGCCGGAGTAGCGGACTTCGCAGCGGGCGACGATGAGGCGCACGCGAGCAAACTACTGTCCCTTCCGGACAGCCGGCTGCTCAGCGCTCGACGCGCGAGCCGCCGACGATCGCGTCGCGTGCCGTCGTCGAAGCGCACCCACGCCTTGCCCTTGCCGTCGTAGTCCGGCGACCAGACGAGGAGCGTCGCGTCGCGGTCCGCCGACGCGGACGCGCTCCGTTCCCTCCGGCTCCGCGCCCGATCCAGACGCGCACGAACGGGTTGTGCTCGCGCTCGCGGCCGATCGTCGTCTCGTCCGTGTGGCCGGGCAGGACGCGCATCGCGTCCGGCAGCGTCATGAAGCACGTCCATGACCGAGCGCGCGCACCTGCTCGAGGTCGCCGCCGCCGACTGCGTCCTTGAAGAGCGTGTCGCCGGTGAAGACGAGCTCGTCGCCGACGACGAAGGCGACCATGTCGTCGGAGTGGCCCGGCGTCGCGATCCCGCGGACGCGCGAGTCCCTCCCCACTCCCACTCGCCCGGCTCGGCGACGACCGCGATCCCGTACCGCGCCGCAGAGCTCGTCCTCGTCAGGCGACGTGGTCGTGGTGCGCGTGCGTCCGGAGCATCGACGGCCGGCGCGACGCCCCACTCCTCGACGGCGGCGACGAGCGGGCCGAGATCGGCGCCGGAGTCGACGAAGACGGCCGTCCCGCCCTCCCGGTCGGCGATGACGTAGGCGTTCGAAAGCCAGTCCGGATGCATGCTCCGCTCGACGAGCATCGCCGCTGTAGGCTAACGGACCATGGCCGGCCTCATCTCGCGGACGATGCTCATCATCAAGTCGAAGTACTCGAAGCTCCTCAACCGGGCCGAGAACCCGACCGAGACGCTCGACTACTCGTACGAGCAGATGCTCGAGCAGCTCCAGAACGTCAAGCGCGGCGTCGCCGACGTCGTCACCGCGAAGAAGCGGCTCGAGCTCCAGCAGCAGAAGCTCGAGCAGAACGTCGTCAAGCTCGAGACGCAGGCGCGGCAGGCGGTCGCGCGCGAACCGCGACGATCTCGCGCGAGCAGGCGCTCGAGCGCAAGGCGGTCGCGCAGCAGCAGCTGCAGGAGCATGGACGCGCAGGTGCAGCGGCTCGCACGACCAGCAGGACAAGCTCGTCGCCGGCGCAGCAGCAGCTCGAGACGCGGATCGAGTCCTTCCGCTCGCAGAAGGAAGTGCTCAAGGCGCAGTACTCCGCCGCCGAGGCGCAGGTGCGCGTCGGCGAGGCGGCGACCGGCATCGGCAAGGGCATGAACGACACCGGCGCCGCGATCCAGCGCGCGAAGGACAAGACCGAGGAGCTGCAGGCGCGCGCGTCGGCGATCGACGAGCTGACGAGCACCGGCGCGCTCGAGGACCTCACCGCCGGCGACCAGACGCAGCTCGACCGCGAGCTCGCGCAGATCTCCGCGTCGTCGCAGGTCGACACGGAGCTCGCGAAGCTGAAGGCCGAGGTCGGCTCGGGCGACGGCGCGGCGAAGGAGATCGCCGCCGGCGACGCCGCGCCCGGAGCAGCAGCAGCGACAGCAGTAGCGGCTTGGGCCTCGGCGACATCCTCTTCGGACGGAAGAAGCTCAAGGACGCCTGCGGGCGACCGGCTGTTCGCGCTCACGACCGCGGCGGTCACGCTCGACACCGAGTGCTCGCTCAAGCCGGCCGGCGTCGGCGCGGTCATCTTCAAGCCGCTGTCCGCGGGCGAGTTCACCGCAGGCCGACCAGGACGATCGAGCAGCTGCTGCAGGCGGTCGCCGCGAGCGCCGGATCGAAGCTCGACCGCAAGACCGACTCGTTCGGCTTCGAGTGGGTCATCGTCCGCGACCCCGACCTCGAGGACCAGGTCGCCGGCGTGCACACCGTCGCCTCCGAGCTCGAGGCGAAGGGCTTCGGCGGCCAGCTGCTCGCGGCCGCCGTTCCGCTTCGACGGCGGCGAGAACCCCGTCTACTGGATCTACGGCTTCAAGACGGGCACGTTCTGGCCGTTCGTGCCGACCGGCGCGAAGGAACGCGACAACGCGACCGAGCTGGAGCTGAAGGCGAAGCTCGAGCCCGAGCTGCCGATCGAGCCCGACCTGTCGCGCTGGCTCGCGCTGTTCGACGCGCCGATCTAGGCGACGGGCTTGCCCATCTCGCGGGCGATCTCCGCGAGGGCGGCGAGGCGCTTCTCGAGCGGCGGGTGATCCATCATCAGCTCGCTCATCTGGCTGCTTCCAGTTCGTCGGGATGATGAAGAACGCGTTCATGCCGGCCACCTCGCGCAGGTCGCGCTGCGGGATCTGCGTGATGCCGCTCGAGATCTTCTGGAGCGCGCTCATGAGGTGCTCGGGCGCGCCGGTGATGAGCGCCGAGCCGCGGTCGGCCGCGTACTCGCGGTAGCGCGAGATCGTCCGGATGAGGACGAAGCTGATCGCGTAGACGACGATCGAGACCACGAAGACGATCAGCCAGACGGGCGACCTGGTTGTTGTTGTTGCTCCGGTTGCCGCCGCCGAAGCCGCCGCCCCACATCCCGAAGTAGAGGCCGAAGCGCGTGATGATCGCCGCGAGCATCGCGAAGAAGCTCGCCACCGTCATGATCAGCACGTCGCGGTTGGCGACGTGCGACAGCTCGTGGGCGAGCACGCCCTCGAGCTCCTGCGGCTCGAGCCGCCGCCACAGCCCCTGCGTCACCGCGATGACCGCGTGCTTCGGGTTGCGGCCGGTGGCGAAGGCGTTCGGAACGTCGGTGTCGACGACCGCGACGCGCGGCTTGGGCAGGCTCGCCATCGCGCAGAGCCGCTCGACCATGGCGTGCAGCTCCGGCGCCTGCTCCGGCGTGACGATCTTCGCGCCGGAGGCGGCGAGCGCGAGCTTGTCCGACGTGTAGTACTGGAAGAACGGCGAGCCCGATGACGATGACGAGCATCGGCGCGAGCCCGACGTTCAGCACCGAGAAGAGGACGACGGCGAAGATGACGTAGAGCAGGCCGAGCAGCCCGCTCGTGAAGAGCATCCGGAAGGTCAGCCCGCGCGTCGCGTCCGTACGACTTGCGCTTCACGGCTCGCATGGTACTCCGGCCCGGTAGAGTCTCGCGTCGTGCGCCGGGCCGTTCTCGTCGATTCTCGTTGCTCTCATGCGTGCTGCTCGCAGGCTGCGGCGCCGAGGGCGTCGTCACGCCGACGCCGCAGAACGCCGTCGTCGGCAGCTGCCGAAGGCGCCGCAGGTCCCGATCACGCCGGCGTTCAAGCTCAAGGGCGACCCGGCCGCCGGCGCGAGCATCTTCACGAGCCGGGCTGCAGCGGCTGCCACACGCTCGCCGCCGCGCACGCGACCGGCACGGTCGGGCCGAACCTCGACCAGCTGAAGCCCGACTACCGGCACGTGACCGCGCAGGTCACGAACGGCGAGCGCGACGATGCCGTCCTTCAAGGGCAGCCTCTCGGCGCAGCAGATCGCCGACGTCGCCGCCTACGTCGTGAAGTCGACCGGCGGCACGGTTCCGTAGCCCCCGGTCGAGCTTCCGCCGAGCTTCCCCCGGCCGCTCGCCGCGTTCGCGGTCGACCTCGACCGCACGCTCATCGCCGAGGACGCCGTCCTGCGGCCCGCGCACGAAGGCCGCGATCGCCGCGGCCCGCGCGGCCGGCGTGCACGTGATCGTCGTCACCGGCCGGATGTTCCGCTCCGTCCGCCCGTACGTCGACGAGGCCGGGATCGACGATCCGGTCGTCTGCTACCAGGGCGCCGTCGTCGCCGACCCCGTCACGGGCGAGTTCCTCCGCCACGTGCCGATCCCGCTGCCCGACGCGCTCGAGGTGATCGACACCGTCGTCGACGCCGGGCTTCCACCTCAACTGCTACGTCGACGACGAGCTCTACGTCGCCGAGGTGACGCCCGAGGCGCGAGCGCTACGCCGACTTCCAGCACCTCGAGATCCACGCCGTCGGGCCGCTGCGCGACTGGCTGAACGAAGCCGCCGACGAAGCTCGTCGCGGTCGGCGACCCGAGCAGCGCTCGACGAGCTCGAGGCGGAGCTGAAGCCGCGCTTCGCCGGCCGCCTCTTCGTCTCGAAGTCGCTGCCGTACTTCCTCGAGTTCGCGCACCCGGACGTGAGCAAGGGCGCCGGCCTGCAGTTCGTCGCCGACCGGCTCGGCTTCACCGCCGCGCGAGACGGTCGCCTGCGGCGACGGGGAGAACGACCGCGAGCTCCTCGACTGGGCCGGCTTCCCGCGTCGCGGTCGCGAACGCGCACGACGACATCCTCGCGCCGCGCGCGATCTCGTCATCCCGCCGGTGCGAGGACGAAGGGGTCGCCGCCCTGCTCGAGGCGTACCTAGACTCACGCCCGTGATCGACCTGCGCGCCGCCCGCAACGACCCGGACGACCTTCGGCGACGCCTCGCGCGCAAGGGCGCGGCGCGAGCTCTTCGACGAGCTGCTCGAGGCCGACCGCGCCGTGCTCGCGGTGCAGCCGCGCGTCGAGGAGCTGCGCGCGAAGCGGAAGCTGAAGGGCAAGCCGACGCCGGAGCAGCTCGCCGAGCTCGAGCAGGTGAAGGTCGAGCTGCAGGCGCTCGAGGAGGAGCTCGCCGCGGCGGAGACGGCGGCGCAGCGAGCTCCTCGACCGGATCCCGAACCCGCCCGACGACGCGACGCCGGACGGCTTCACCGAGGACGACGCCGTCGTCGTGCGCGCACGTCGGCGAGCCGCCCGCGTTCGACTTCCCCGTGCGCGACCACCTCGACCTCGCGCAGGTGTTCGGCTGGATCGACATGGAACGCGCGGCGAAGGTCTCGGGCGCGCGCTTCGCCTATCGCATCGGCGACGTCGCGCTCCTCGAGCTCTCGCTCTACCGCTACGCGCTCGACCGGCTCGTCGCGAAGGGATTCGTGCCGGTGCTGCCGCCGGTGCTCGTGCGCGAGGAGGCGATGTACGGCACCGGCTTCCTGCCGACCGACGAGGTCGAACATCTACAAGGTCGAGCGCGACGAGCTCTACCTCACCGGCACCGCCGAGGTCGGGCTCGCCGCGATGCACATGAAGGAGATCCTCGACGCGGACACGCTGCCGCTGCGGTACGCCGGCTACTCGACGAACTTCCGCCGCGAGGCGGGCGCCGCCGGCAAGGACACGCGCGGCATGTTCCGCGTGCACCAGTTCGACAAGGTGGAGATGTTCGTCTTCACGACCGCCGGCCGCGGCGCGCGACGAGCACGAGCGGCTGCTCGCGATCGAGGAGGAGCTCCTCGGCGACCTCGACCTCCCGTACCGCGTCGTCAACATCGCAGCGGGCGACCTCGGCGCGTCGGCGGCGAAGAAGTACGACGTCGAGGGCTGGTTCCCGGGGCAGGAGCGCTACCGCGAGCTCACCTCGACGTCGAACACGACCGACTACCAGGCGCGCCGGCTCGACATCCGCACGCGCCGCGACGGCAAGCTCGAGCACGTGCACACGCTGAACGGCACCGCCGTCACCGCCCGCACGATGATCGCGCTCATGGAGAACTTCCAGGACGCGGACGGCAGCGTGTCCGTTCCCGAGACGCTCTGGGAGTTCGGCGCGCCGCGGAAGCTCGGCGGCGAGCGCGTCGCGCGCTGACGCGTCCGAAACAGCGTCTTGCGTGGCCGCACGCCGACAGTCACGCTTCGGCCTCTGGCTGAGCCGGTCGTCTATCGCGAAGAGGTCGTTGCTCTACTCTTCAACGTGAGCGACATCGCGGTCGCGCTCAGCCAACTGACCGATCTCCTACGAGGCGACGATGGCGAAGAAGAGGATGACGAAGACTGAATGGGAGGCGTTCCGCGAGCAGATGCTCGCCAACGCCGCTCATACGCGTGAGCTCGCCGAGAAGGGCCGCGCCCAGCTGCAGAAGAACGGCCGCCGCGAGTCACAGGCGTAGCGCCTGCTTCAATGCAATTCGCTCGGCGGGGTGCCGGAGCGGTCGAACGGGACGGTCTTGAAAACCGTTAGCCCGCAAGGGCTCGTGGGTTCGAATCCCACCCCCGCCGCTCTCAGCTGACGCCGGCGGCGATGTGCATCGTGCGGATCGCCAGGCCGTACGCCTGCCAGTCCTCCGCGGTCATCTCCGTCTCGGCGGTGTAGACGGAGAACCCGATCGTCCCCGCTTTCGCGAGCAGGCGGGCCCACTGCGCCGGCGGCACGTAGCCCAGCATTCCCTTGTAGCTGCCGACCGTCGGGTGGACGGCCGACGTCGCGAAGAACGGCGCGGCGGCGCGCACGCACGCCGCCGGCGAGACGGAGGCTCCGAAGTCGTTGACGTAGGCCTGCGGCAGGAACGCGAAGCCCGCCGGCGCCCACGGCCGCAAGCCGATCCCCTCGGCGTCGCAGAGCGACGACAGCGCCGCCGTGATCGTCGGCTCGCGCTTGCGGAACGCCGTGACGAACTTCTGCGACGCGCCGGGCACACCCTGGTACGACGCCTCCGCATTCGCGATGTAGAACGACAGACCGTTCTTCGTCAGCTGCGTCGCCGCGAAGCCCGCATCCGAATGCGGATATCCGCTGAGGACGCTCCAGCCGCCGACCGGGAGGCCGCTCGTCTGGGTGAAGCGCGCCACCCATCCCTTGTCGATCGGATACGCCCTCCCCGTCGAGCCGAGGTAGATCGCCACCCAGCCGAAGCCCGCGCTGCGCATCTGCAGGCCGAGCCACGTGGGATCGACGTCGTGCGTGTTCACGACGAACGCGCCCGCGTTGTTCCACGACATCGCGACGCGCGCAGGGGCGGCGCTCGTCGACGCGGCGCCGGGCGGCGCCGCGAGCAGCGTCGCGGCCGCGAGCAGGGCCGCCGTCGATTGAACCAAGGTGTTGATGCCCATCAACCGGTCCGACGACAAAGGATAGTCCCGTTTCCGGCCGCCTCCCCAGCGGCCGTCCCTATGATCGGCCGCATGGTCGGCCCCGAAGATCTGCGCAGCCTCATGCGCCTCTGGCCGCACGGAGTCTCCGTTCTCACCGTCGACTACGAGGGCGACCGCATGGGCGTCACCGTGTCATCGCTCGTCTCCCTCTCGCTCGACCCCCCGCTCGTCGGCGTCTCCATCGGCAAGGAAGCCTCCTGCTACGAGCTCCTACGCCGCGCCGGGGCCTGGGGCGTGAGCCTGCTCGGCGGCGACCAGGCCGAGCTGGCGCAGCGCTTCGCGGCCGGCCGCCCGCCAATCGTCCACTGGGACGGCGTCGCGATTCGCGAAGGCACGATCGCACCGCTCATCGAAGGCGCCGTCGGCTGGATCGAGGCGCGCACGCGCGCGGAGCACGACGCCGGCGACCACACGTTCTTCATCGGCGACGTCGTCGCCCTCGAGCACGGGCCGGCGAAGAGCGGTCTCATGTACCGCGAGAGCACGTACCACGCTCTGTGATCGACGCGGTCGTCTTCGACCTGGACGGCGTCCTCATCCAGTCCGAGGAGGTGTGGGACGCGGTGCGCGAGGCGTACGTCCGCGAGCGCGGCGGGCGCTACGACGACGAGGTTCAGCGCGCGATGATGGGCATGAGCTCGACGGAATGGGCTCGCTATCTGCACGAGACGGCCGGCGTCCCGGACGAGCCGGACGAGATCAACGCCGAGGTCGTCCGGCGGATGCTCGCGGCGTATCACGACCATCTGCCGCTCATCCCCGGCGCGGTCGAGGCGGTTCGGCGGCTGGCGGCGCACCTTCCACTCGGGCTCGCGTCGTCGTCGAACCGCGAGCTCATCGACACCGTCCTCGACGTCGCCGGGATTGCGCAGCACTTCGCGGCCACCGTCTCGTCGGAAGAGGTCGCGCGCGGAAAGCCGGCGCCGGACGTCTACCTCGAGGCGTCGCGCCGGCTCGGCGTCGCGCCGGACCGATGCGCGGCGGTCGAGGACTCGCACGGCGGCATCCGCTCGGCGAAGAGCGCCGGCATGCGCGTCGTCGCGATTCCGAACTCGAGCTATCCGCCGGACGAGGAGGCGCTCACGCTCGCCGACGTCACGATCCGCTCGCTCGACGAGCTCACGGTCGACGTCGTATCAGGGTGACGCCCTCGCGAATCGGCACGAGCACGCACTCGACGCGATCGTCGTTCAGGACGTGCTCGTTGAACGCCGCGATGGGCTCGCTCCCGTGGAGCGCGTTGAGCGTGTTGTCGGCGACGATCACGCCGTCGGCGGCGAGCTTCGGCAGCACTGCCTCGTAGTACCGGATGTAGTCGGACTTCCACGCGTCGAGGAACACGAGGTCGAACGGCCCGTCGAGCGACTCGATCGTCTCGAACGCGTCTCCGACGCGGTAGTCGATGCGGTCGGCGACGCCCGCCTCCTCCGCGTAGCGCTGCGCGACGGCGGTCGTCTCCGGCTCCACGTCGCACGCGACCATCGTTGCCCCGGGCGGCAGCGCGCTTGCCATGTCGATCGACGACCACCCGGTGAAGACGCCGATCTCGAGCACGCTCCGCGGCTGCTTCAGCGCGACGAGGAAGCGGAGGAACGCGCCCTCGAGCGGGCCGACCGACATCTCCGCGGCGTCCTGGGTCGCATACGTCTCCTCGGCGAGCCGGCGCAGCACGTCGGGCGCGGGCGTCGAGTGGGCCGTCGCGTACGCGTCGGCCTCGTCGAACCTCACTCGACCCGCCCCACGAGGACGCAGCCGTTGTGACCGCCGAGCCCCATCGCATTGGAGAGGGCGACGTCGACCTGGACCTTCCGCGCCTCGTTCGGGACGTAGTCGAGGTCGCACTCGGGATCGGGATGCTCGTAGTTGATCGTCGGCGGGAGAACGCCCTCGTGCACCGCGCGGACGCACATCATCGCCTCGATCGCTCCCGCGGCGCCGAAGCAGTGCCCGGTGACCGATTTCGTCGACGAGACGGCGAGGCGATACGCGTGGTCGCCGAAGACGGCCTTGATCGCATTCGTCTCCGCGAGGTCGCCGAGCGGCGTCGACGTGCCGTGCGCGTTGATGTAGCCGACGCGGTCGAGCTCGACGCCGCTGCGCGCGAGCGCGCTCCGCATCATCTCCGCGACGCCGACGAACTCCGGGTCCGGCTGCGCCATGTGGTGCGCGTCGTTCGAGGCGCCGTAGCCGAGGATCTCCGCGTAGATCCTCGCGCCGCGCGCACGGGCGGAGTCCATGTCCTCGAGCACGAGGATGCACGCGCCCTCCCCCATGACGAATCCGGCCCTCGTCGCGTCGAACGGCCGCGACGCACGCCGCGGGTCCTCCTCCTCGGCGACGAGGCCGCGCATCGAGCAGAAGCCGGCGAGGATGAGCGGGTGCATGCACGCCTCGGCGCCGCCCGCGAGGACGGCGTCGGCGTCGCCGCGTTTGATGATCTCCGCAGCCTCGCCGACCGCGTGCGAGCCGGTCGCACACGCGGACACCGGCGCGTAGTTCGGCCCGCGGAAGCCGAGCGAGATCGCGAGCTGGCCGCTCGCCGCGTCGGCGAGCACGCTCGGAATGAACGTCGGCGCGACGCGGTCGTGACCGCGGTCGCGCAGGATGTTCGCCTGCTCGACGATGCCGATCAAGCCGCCGATGGCGGTGCCGAAGAGGATGCCGACCCGGCCCGGCTCGTACGCGCCGTCGAGGCCGGCGTCGGCGACCGCCTCACGGCCGGCGCCGAGCGCGAGCAGGACGTTCCGCTCGAGCTTGCGCACCTCCTTCGGCGACGCGACGCCGGTCGGGTCCCAGTCCTTCACCTCGGCGCCGATCCGAACGGGGAAGCCGGTCGGGTCGAACGAGCGGATCCAGTCGACGCCGCTCTCGCCGGCGACGGCGGCGCGCCACGTCGACTGCGCGTCGTTGCCGATCGGCGTGACCGCGCCGAGACCCGTGACCGCAACTCGTCTCATCGTCCGAGCTTAGACGTGGACTAGGCTCGCGGAGATGCAGAACGAGAGCGCGCCCGGCCCGAACGTTCCCTATCCGCCGATGGAGGCGGAGCTCGTCTCCGAGCTGCCCGAAGGCGGCGGCTGGCGATATGAGCCGAAGTGGGACGGGTTCCGCGGCGTGCTCGAGAACGACGGCGGCGAGCTCGCGCTCTGGTCGCGCAACGGCCGCCCGCTGCTCCGCTATTTCCCCGAGCTGCGTGCGCTCGGCGACCTCATGCCGCCGCACTCCGCGCTCGACGGCGAGATCGTCATTTCGCGCGGCGGCGCACTCGACTTCGACGCGATGCAGACGCGCCTCCACCCCGCCGAGAGCCGCGTGCGGAAGCTGTCGGCCGAGATCCCGGCGACGTTCGTCGCCTTCGACCTGCTCCTCTGGAAGGGCAAGAAGGTGCACGCGAAGCCGATCGAGGAGCGGCGCGCGGAGCTCGAGCAGGTCGGCGCGGGCTTCTCGCTCTCGCCGGTCTCCGACGACGTCGCGCAGGGCCGCGACTGGCTGCAGACGCTGCAGGCGGCCGGCTTCGACGGCGTCGTCGCGAAGAAGCTCGGACTGCCGTACCTCCCCGGCTCACGCGACGGCGTCGTGAAGGTCAAGCCGCACAAGACCGCCGACTGCGTCGTCGCCGGCCTGCGCTGGAAGGCGGGCGGCCGCGACACGATCGCGACGCTCCTGCTCGGTCTCTACGCCGACGACGGCCATCTCGACTACGTCGGCTCGTGCGCAGTCGGCGCGCGGAACCAGGCGGAGATCGCGGCGAAGGTGCTCCCGCTTCTCGACGAGAAGAGCGAGCGCCGGTTCTCCGAGCCGACCCGGTGGGGGACGAACGGCCTCGAGGAGGCGGCGCTGCGTCCGGAGCTCGTCGTCGAGGTGCGGTTCGACAAGCTCGAGAAGCACCGTTTCCGCCACGGCACGAAGCTCATCCGCTTCCGCGAAGACAAGGATCCCGACCAGTGCACGTGGCGCGAGGTGCGGCCGCCGCGGCGGGCCGACGACCTAGCCGTCGAGGACCTTCTTCGCTAGACGGAGGATCGGCTCGACGTCGATCTCGACGCCGGCGCCGCGCGCGTAGACGAGCCCGTTGAGAATCGTGTGCGCAAAGGCCTCCCGGTCGGACAGCGGCCGCGGCGGTTCCGCGCGCCACTTCTTCCGCAGCGCTGCGTCCGTGTACAGGCGCCGGTGCAGCTCGAGGTTGATGCTGAGCCACGACGGATCCGCCTCGGCGATGTGGCGCGCGAGCCCCTCGAAGCCCCGCTCGCGCAGGATCTCGTGGAAGTGCGCGAAGTCCTCGCGCGCGAGGGCGACGAAGAGGTCGAGCTTCGACGGGAAGTAGTTGAAGATCGCGCCGTGCGAGAGGCCGATCTCCCGCTCGAGCCTCGGCACGGTCGCGCCGTCGTAGCCCCAGCGCGCGAAGCAGCGCCGCGCACCCGCGAGGATCTGCGCGCGCCGGGCCTCGACGTGCTCCTGGCTCACCTTCGGCATGCCTTCACTTTACAAAGAAGGACATCCATCCTATTATTCTGGCATGCCTCGCGACCGGACGCTCCTCGCCGTCGTCGTCGCCCGCTTCGTCTCCCTGACGGGGACGAACATGACGACCGTCGCGCTCCCGTGGTTCGTGCTGGCGACGACGGGCTCGACGGTGAAGATGGGCCTCGTCCTCGCCTGCGGGACGCTGCCCGCCTTCGTGCTCGGCATCCCAGGCGGCTCGGTCGTGGCCGCACTCGGCGCGCGGCGGTCGCTCGTGCTCGGCGACGTGCTGCGCGCGCCGCTCATCGTCGCCGTCCCGGTCCTGCACGCGGCCGGCGCCCTCTCCTTCCCGGCGCTCCTCGTCCTCGTGACGGCGATCGGCGTCTTCAGCGTCCCGTACGCGGCCGCGGCGAGCTCGCTCCTGCCGGAGATCGTCGGCGAGGACGAGCAGGAGGTCGCGCGGGCGCAGGCGTCGCTCCAGGTCGCCATCCAGGTGACGGGAATCGTCGGCCCGGTCGCGGCGGGCGCCCTCATCCCGCTGCTCGGCGCGCCGCAGCTCCTCTATCTCGACGGCGCGAGCTACGCACTCTCCGCCTTCATCGTCGTCGCCTTCGTGCGCGGCGGACGGGCGGCTGCACGGGCCGCGCGGAGGCGCGGCGTGTTCGCGGGCGTCCGGCACGTGTTCGCCGACTCGCTCCTCGCGTCGATCGTCACCGTCGGGCTCATCGCGCACGTCGGCCTCGCCGCGCTCTTCGCGTCGCTGCCCGCGCTCGCGTTCCGCGATTTCCACGACGCGCGAGCCGCCGGCGTGCTCTTCACCGCCAATGCGGTCGGCTCGGTCGTGGGCGGCCTGCTCGCGATGCGTCTCGCGCGGCGCGTGAAGCCGCTGCTCCTCGGTGTCACCGGGTTCGCCATGATGAGCGCGCCGCTGTGGCTGCTGACGATCGGCACGCCGCTGCCGCTCGCCGTCGTCGTGCTGTTCCTGTTCGGCATCGGCGCGCCGCTCGGGGTCTCGCCGATCACGGCGATCATCACCATCCGCGCGCCGGGCGAGATCCGGCCGCAGGTGGTCGCCGCGTTCCTCGCGATCACGAGCGCGGGCGTCCCGCTCGGCGCTGCGCTCACGGGGTACGCGATCGAGCGCGCGGGATTCCGCACGACGTACGCGGCGGTCGCTGCGGCGATGACGCTCGCGACGCTGCTGCTCGCCTGGTGCGTGCGGCGGGTGAGCGAGGTGCCCGCGGTCGCGCCCGCTACGAGCGCTTCCTAGCGCGCGACGGCTGCACGCGCTTCGGCTCGCCGGGCATCTTCGGGAAGTTCGGAGGGTACGGCGCCTCGCCCTCGCCCTGCGCCTCCTCGCGCTCGACCCACTCGAGCAGCACGCGCAGGTCGCACACGGCATCGTCGATGCCGGCATGCAGGTCGCCGAGCTTCGCGAACCGCGGCGGCATCGTCGCGATCGTGAAGTCCTCCATCTCGACGTCGGCGAGCTCGTCCCAGGCGACCGGCGCGGAGACGGTCGCGTCCGGACGTCCGCGCACGGAGTAGGCGGAGAGGATCGTCCGGTCGCGCGCGTTCTGGTTGTAGTCGACGAAGACCTTCTCGCCGCGCTCCTCCTTCCACCACGCGGTCGTCACGAGGTCGGGCGCCCGCCGCTCGATCTCGCGCGCAAATGCGAGCGCGCACCGTCGCACGACACGGAACTCCCAGTTCGGCTCGATGCGGCAGTACACGTGGACGCCGCGGTTGCCGCTCGTCTTCGGCCAGCCGGTGAACCCGATCTCGTCGAGGACCTCGTGCACGACGGCCGCGACCTGCTTCGCCTCGGCGAACGCCGTCCCCGGCTGCGGGTCGATGTCGATGCGCAGCTCGTCGGGCTTCTCGGGATCGCGGCGCCGCGACGGCCACGCGCCGAACTCGAGCGTCGCGAGGTTCGCCGCCCACACGACGTGCGCGAGCTCGGTGACGCAGAGCTCGTCGGCATGCCTGCCGGACGGGAACGTGACCCGCGCGGTCTCGATCCAGTCGGGGCGCTTCTCGGGGACGCGCTTCTGCCAGATGACCTCGCCGCCGACGCCCTCCGGCTGCCGCTTCAGCTGGCACGGCCGCTCGTGCAGCGCGCGGACGATCCCGTCGCCGACGCCGACGAAGTACTGCACGAGATCGAGCTTCGTCTCGCCGCGGGCCGGGAAGTAGACCTTGTCGGGGTTCGACACCTTGACGGTGCGGCCCCCCACCTCGAGCTCGACGAACGGCGACGGCATGTCCGGAGTATCGTGAAATACGTGCTCGAGGACCCGCGCCCGATCCGGCTGACGCTGGAGCCGCTCGACGACTTCGTCGTCATCGAGCAGACGGACGAGGAGGCCGAGACGCGCGGCGGGCTCATCATCCCGGCGAGCGCGGAGACGCAGTGCCGGAGCGGCATCGTCACCGCGGTCGGCGCGGAGGTCGAGGGCGTCGTCCCCGGCGACAAGGTGCTCTTCCCGGCCGGCGGCGGGTACGAGGTGCGGCTCGCGGGCTCGGCGATGCGCGTCGTCCGCCGCCGCGAGCTGATCGCCCGCATCCAGGACTAGCTCGATACCCTGTAGCCGCGCGGAGAAGTGGCCGAGTGGCTGAAGGCGGCGCCCTGCTAAGGCGTTATGGGGCTGAATGGCTCCATCGAGGGTTCGAATCCCTCCTTCTCCGTTTCTCCGATTGAGATAGGAACGGGGCATGCGCAAGTACGCGCTCGCCGCGCTCGTCCTCCTCGCCGCCGGCTGCGGCGGGACGACGACCGGATCGGGCCATGTCGTCACGACGACGCGCACCGTCACCGGCTTCAGCAGCATCGACCTGAAGGGCGCCGCGACGATCACCGTGAGGGTCGGGATGCCGACCACCGTCAGCATCAGCGGGGACGACAACGTCGTGCCGATCATTCGCACCGACGTCCGGGACGGCGTGCTCGTCATCTCGAGCAAGCACGGCTACAAGTCGAACCACACGCTCGTCATCCGCATCGGGACGCCTGCGCTCGACGGCGTGACCCTGCGGGGGAGCGGCACGTTCACCGCCAGAGGAATCCGCGCGACGGCGTTCTCGCTCGTGTTGAGCGGAGCCGGCAGCGTCGACCTCGCGGGCACGGTCGGGACGCTCGACACGACCGTCGCCGGCGTCGGCTCCGCGACGCTGCAGCACCTCGTCGCGCGCGACGCGAACGTGACGCTCGCCGGCACGGGAACCATCGACGTCGACGTCACGGGCACGCTCGATGCGACCGTGAACGGCGTCGGAACCATCCTCTACAGCGGCCACCCGGCCCGCGTCGAGTCGCACGTCAGCGGGGTCGGGACGATCACCGGGGCGTAGCCGCCAGCCGATACCATCCGCCCGGCCCGGAGGGGTGGCAGAGCGGTCGAATGCGGCGGTCTCGAAAACCGTTATCCGTCGTTAGGCGGATCGAGGGTTCAAATCCCTCCCCCTCCGCTCGCTTCACCCGGAGAGGTGTCCGAGTGGTCTAAGGAGCGCGACTGGAAATCGCGTACGTGCTGAAAGGTGCGTCGCGGGTTCAAATCCCGCCCTCTCCGTCACGAAGAGCCCCGGAACCCCGGGGCTTCTTCATCCGTTCCACCCACATGACCACACTCGGAATGACACTCGTGGCGGTGTTCGGATTCCTGCTCATCCTCGGCCTGGCGGCGGTCGTGCGCGCACCGCACCGGCTGTCGAACCGCAAGCCGCTGGAGACGGACCCGGACAACTTCGTCGACCCGCTGCCGCACTCGACGGCGCGGAGGATGTAGAGACGCGCTAGGTCGCCGTCAGCTTGGCCACCATGCCGAGCTGGCGGTGACCGGGCACGCTGCAGTAGAGCGTGTAGGAGCCCTTCTTCAGCGTCACCGTCAGCTTCGCGGTGCCGCCGGCGTTGATGTTCGGGGTCGCCTTGCCGCCCTGGATGGTGAGGTTGTGCGCGGTCTGGCCGACGTTCTTCACGACGAAGGTCACGGTGCCGTGCGGAACCTTGCTCTTGGAGAGCGCGATCGCGAAGTCCTTCTCCTGCACCTGCACCGTCGTCCCCTTCGCGGCCACCTCGGAGGCGCCCTTCGCCTCGCTCTCCTTGCCGAAGATCAGCACGGCGCTGACCATGGCGGCGAAGAGCGCGAGGCAGGCGATGACGAAGACGCTGAGGCCGTTCTTGCCGGGGAAGTCGGGCCGCCTGCGCGGTGCGAGGAACGACGACGTGAGCGCGAACGCGATGAAGACGAGGGCGACGACGCCCAGCCCGATCTTGTGGCCCGTTGTCAGCCCGGCGAGCAGCACCGCGCCTATTCCATCACAAGCCGCTCGTCGCGTCGCCGTCTGGCCTCGCGGAGGCTCCAGAACAGCGCGGCGACGAACGCGAGCGGGCTTGCAACGATGAGCGCGTAGAGAGCGATGGTCCCCTCGAGGCCGAGAAAGCTGACGGCCGAGTGGAGCATCCGGCCGAGCCGGCCGCGCGGATGCGGGACCGGGACGACCGCGCTCTTGGCGCTGAGCGTGAGGGAGATCCGCGCGGTCGTGCCGGCCGTGACGGTGCCCTTCCGCGCGTTCAGCCGCAGCGCGAGCGCGCGCTTCGCGTTCGCGAGGCGGATCTGCAGCAGGACGCGCTGTGCGTCCGGCAGCGACGGGCTCCGGAGCGCCGCCTCGAGGGCCGCGACCGTGCGCCGCATCTGCGCGATCTGCACTTCCTCGACCTGGAAGAGGTGCTGGAGGTCGGTCACCGACAGGTTCTGCGAGACGATCGAGCCGAGCCCGGCGAGCCGTGCGAGCGCGGTCTTGACGTTCTGCGCGGGAACGCGCAGGACGATCGACGCGGAACGCGACGACGAGCTGTACGTGACGGACTGCGCGTAGCCGCCGAGCGCGGTGGCGATGCGCGTCGCCTTCGTCGTCGCGGCGGAGGTGTCCTGTACGCGCAGCTCGAGCGAGGCCTCGGTGCGCTGCAGACGCGTCGCGCTCCCGCCGACGGACGGCACCTTCGCGAGCGCGCCCGAGGCGGGCGCGCCGGTCGCGGCACCGCCGGCGCCGGACGCGGGCGGCCGCGCGGTCGCGCTGAAGACGTGCGGCTGCAGCGCCGTCCGCGGCGACGGCGAGGAGGAGCCGAGGAAGCCGTGCACGAGCGCGGCTGCGACCGCGACCGCCGCCGCGGCGGGAACGACGACGAGGACGAGCTTCCGCCGCGGCGACAGCCGCTTCGGCTCGAGCTCGAGGACGCGCGCCCGCAGCCTTTCGGATGCGCGGGGGGCGTGCGTGCGGAGCAGCGTCGTGACGGTGGTCTCACTCGCGGACATCGCCGATCCTCTCTTCCAGTCGGTTCAACGCGCGGCTCAGACGGGTGGAGCACGCCGTCTGGCTGATGCCGAGCACGCGGGCGGCGCTCGGGCCGTCGAGTTCGAGCAGCACGCGGAGGGCGACGACCTCGCGCTCGGCCGGCGAGAGCTCGCGCAGCGCCTCCTCGAGCGGGCCGGGGAGGTCGTCGCCGAAGTCCGCGGCGGCCGCCTGGTCGCGCATGTACGTGTCCTCGCGGCGGCGGCGGCGCGACTCGGCGCGGAACCAGTCGATCGCGACGTTGCGCGCGATGTTGCAGAGCCACGTGCGGGCCGAGCCGCGGCGGGGGTCGTAGCGGCGCCAGGTGCGGAACGCCTTCTCGAACGTCTCCGCCGCGAGATCCTCCGCGGCGGAACGGTCGCCGGTGAAGTAGACGAGGTAGCCGTACACGGCGTCGAGCTGCTCGGCGACGATCTCGGCGAAGCCGGAGCGGGCGCCGAGCGCCGCCGGGGCATCGAGCGAGGTCGAAGCCGCGTTCACGCCCTCTTGTACGGCGCGCGAGGGGCGGATCGTCACATGGGTCAGCGTAGATAGCCTCGGCTCCATGCGCCGCCTCGTCTTCCTGTGCGCGACCCTCGTCTTCGTCGACACGATGCTGTTCGCGGTCCTGACGCCGCTCCTGCCGCACTTCGCGCACGAGTTCGGGCTGTCGAAGTCGCGGGCCGGCCTCCTCGTCGCGGCGTACGCGAGCGGCGCGCTCGTCGCGGGGGTCGCCGGCGGGATCACGGCGACGCGGCTCGGCGCTCGGAGGGCGGTGCTCATCGGGCTGACGTTCGTCGGGCTCGCGAGCCTCGGCTTCGCCTTCGCCGGCGGCTTCTGGACGCTCTTCCTCGCGCGCGTCCTCCAGGGCGCCGGCAGCGGCTTCACGTGGGCCGGCGCGTTCGCGTGGCTGCTCGCCGTCGTGCCGCGCGAGCGGCGCGGGCAGATGATGGGGACGGCGATGGGCTCGGCGACGTTCGGCGCGATGTTCGGGCCGGTCGTCGGCGCCGCGGCGGCGATCGCCGGCCGCGAGGTCGTCTTCTCGGTGCTCGCGGCGTCGTCGCTCGTCCTCGGCGCGTGGGCGCTGCGCATCGAGCGGCGCCGGGCGAGCAGCCGTCGGCCGCCGCCGTCGTGCGCGCGCTCCGGAACCGGACGTTCCTCACCGGCCTCGGCCTCATGTCGCTCGGCTCGCTCCTCTTCGGGATCCTCGGCGTGCTCGCGCCGCTCCATCTCGCCGCCGCGGGCTGGGGCGCGGCCGCGATCGGCGGCGTGTGGCTCTGCGCCGCGGCGCTCGAGACGGTGCAGGCGCCGTTCGCCGGCCGGATGACCGATCGCAGCGGGCCGCTCCGGCCGACGCGCATCGCGCTCGTCGGCGCCGGCGTCCTGTCGCTCGGCCTCGCCGTCGGCGCGCGCCCGTTCGCGTACGCGCCGCTCATCGTCGTCGCGGCCGTCTTCTACGGCGTGCTGTTCACGACCGCGTTCGCGCTCCTCGCGGACGGCGCGGAGGAAGTCGGCCTCGCGCAGGGCATGGGCTTCGGGCTCATGAACGTCGCGTGGGCGCTCGGCGCCGTCCTCGGCCCGGCGGCCGGCGGCGCGATCGCGGCGGCGACGGGCGACTGGATCCCGTTCGTGCTCGCGGCGGCGATCTGCGGCGGTGTCGTCGTGTCGCTGCGGACGCATGACGAGCGCCGGGTCGCCGCTAATATCAGCGCTCCGGGCGCGTAGCTCAGCGGGAGAGCACTCGCTTCACACGCGAGGGGTCGCTGGTTCGATCCCAGCCGCGCCCACTGCTGCTCTTCGTCGTAGCCGATCAGGAGAAACGCGCGGTGACGCTTCGTGCGGCCTCAAGGGTGATCGTGCAGCGACCGACGCCGGAGCAGCCGTTGTGCCAGCCGAGGAATCGCGACCCCTTGTCCGCTCTAGCGGTGAGCGTGACGGTGGCGCCCGGGTCGAAGCGGGCGGTGCAAGCCGTTCCGCATGCAATGCCTGCCGGGCTGCTCGTGATCGTCCCACTGCCGCCGAGCTGCTCGACCACAGTGGTGAGCAGGGGCCGCGGGACAGCGCCGAACTCGAACGCGCCGATGTCGGGCTGGGCGTCGCGCCGCGCTCCTCCGAAGTCGTACCCAGGAGCACCGATCGTCGTGCCGGCGTTGATCAACGGGCTCCCTACTGCGAGGTGATGGTCGCCACTCTGTTCGTCGACGAGTCCGGGGCCGCCTGCGACGTTGCCGTTCGTGCCGGCCCACCCGGGGCCGCTGATGAGCGAGTTCGTGACGATGTCCGGGGGTTGGCCGAACGGCTGGCCCGGCGAGGCGATCGGCCTGCCGGACGGCCAGTAGAAGATCGAGTTGCGGACGACCACGCCGGTGATCCGATTGCCGCTCGCGTCGGACCCTGCTGTGAACAGATTCCCCGGTTCGCCGGTATCGGGCACGTCCTTGACGAAGGTGTCGTTCTCGATCGTGACCGCGCTGACGCGACTGGCGCACCGCGTTGTGTTGCCGCCTGCCAGACGGATACCTATGTCGGGATCGCGTATGTCGTTGTTGACGATCTGCGTGTTCGAGATCACGTCGTTGTACGCGTCGGTCGCCAGCCTCGAGTCGAAGGCGCAGGCGTCGAGATTGAGCGCGAGGCTCGTGCCCGAGATCGAGTTGCCCTCGATCAAGGTGCCGTCGATCGCTCCGTCCATCGCGTTCCCGTCAAGCGTGATGCCGTTGCCGCCGCGCGTGATCGTGTTGCCGACGATCCGTGTTCCCGAAAGTCGCGGACTCTTCTTGGAAAAAGCCAGCTCGACCGCGTTTGCGTCCTGATCGAAGGTGTTGTCCTCGATCGTCACACCGCTGATTCGCGCACCCGAGGAGTTGGCCCAGATGCCGACGGAGTCGCTGCTGCCGGTCTCGTGCAGGAAGGTGTTGCGCGCAATCGTGATCCCGTTCATCTGTGCGTTCGAGCCGGCGAACACGATCACCCCGGAGGGGCCGACCGTGTTCTTGTTGGAGAAGGAAATGTCGCGGCTGTCGAAGACGTCGTCGACGATCTGGACGTTCGTGAGCCGTTGCCGCGTCGGCCCCGGCGTCAGGGCGAACCCCTGTCCCGCGATGACGTAGATGGCCGGTTCCTGGTAGGTGTGGTTCCCCGTCGGGTTCATGCCCGTGAAACGGAGCCAGCGAACGGTGACCTCAGATCTCTGGACGAGTAACAGCTCGTCGAGCGTGTTGAGCGGCGCGTGCCGGCCGTCGATGCTGACCCGCGCCGGCAACCCGTTCGGTGCGATCCCCTCGAGCACGACGTGATCGCGGCGGAGCGGCGGCAGCGGCGTGCGAATGTCGATCGTCTTGCCGTTGAGGGCGGCGCTGAACATGACGTAGAGAGTCGCCGAGCCGCCGGTCCGGTCGACGGCTGACAGTGCCTCGCGAAGCGAGATCCCATCCCGTCCCGGCTCTCGCCTTCAACGCAGACAGCGATGACACATCGCCGTTCACAACGTCAGCCGTCGTCGACACGACCACGGTGCCGGAAGACAAGGCGGCGGCGATCGAACCGGCAGAACGCGCGCTCGAGCCCGCTGCGCAGGCCAGAGCCAGCGCCATGGCGAGCGCGGTCGCGACCTTCACCGCGAATCCCTCACTGCCCGGGCCTCGACACAGGACCAAGCCTCGCCTTGACCACCCCCAGCCACATCCGCGACTAACCGCACCCCTCGTGAGCGCGCACGACACAGACTCGGCGCCGGCTGCGATCGTTCGGATCATGGTGACGGCGGACGATGTGCGGGAGCTGGCTCGGACGCTTCCGCGCGCCTACGAGGTCGTCGTGCGCGGCCGCCTCAAGTTTCGTGTCGGCAGCATCGTCTGGCTCGCGTTCTCGCGCGACGAGGCGGAGATGGGCTTCGCCTTTCCGAAGGAGTGGCGGCAAGCGCTCGTCGACTCCGAGCCGGAGAAGTTCCGGATGCCGACCGGTGTGGATCTGAAGTACAACTGGGCCGTCGTGCGACTCGCCGCGATCGACGCCGAGGAGATGCGCGAGCTCGTCGTCGACGCCTGGTCGATGGTCGTCCCCAAGTACGTGACTCGCGAGCTGAGCTCGAGCGAGTGACGGCGAGCTCTGTCCGGCCGGCCGTCCTTCGGAACGGCATCGAGATCGCGGATCCCCTGCACGTCGTGCTCGGCTACCTCGAGACCTGGCGCATGGAAGCCGGCGACCGTTCGTCCTCGTTCGGGGAGCCGGACCTCAGGCTCGCGAATCGCGGCGGTGCCCGCATCTCCGCAGCCGAGATCGCAGAGATCCTCGCGCGGCGTTCGGCGATCCAGCGCGCGCTGAAGGCGATCGTTACCGACGCTTCGCTGACGAGCTCCGTGCCATGGCTGCCGTTACAGCAGCTCTTCGAGACGTTCGCGGGCATACGCGGTGTCGGCTTCTCGAAGATGACGAAGACGCTGCACCCGAAGCGGCCGGCGCTCATTCCCATGCTCGACAGCGTCGTCCAGAAGTACCTCGCGGACGACGACCCCGGCACCGAGGCCTCGTTCGGAGAGCGCGCGCTCGAGCTCGTGCGCGGCTACAAGCGCGATCTCGATCGCAACCGAACAGCGACGCGAGCCCTGCGGCGGGAGCTCACAACGCGCGGCTACGACGTCACCGAGGTGCGAATCCTCGATCTGTTGATCTGGTCCGTCGCGGCGCCTTCCGCGACCTAGCCGAGCGGGATCGCTCCCGCGTTTGCCGCGAGCCAGGCGTCGAAGTCCTGGAGCTCCGGGTTGAGCGTCCGCGCGTAGTCGAGATCCCGCGCACCGCAGTACTCGGCCTCGAAGTCGCGCTTGAACTGGAACATGTTCCCGACCTCGTCCGCGCCCGGGAAGCCGAAGCTCCGGAACACGTCCGCGTCGACGGCGTTGTAGCGCACCTCCTCGCCGATCGCGCGGCCCATCTTCTCCGCCAGTTGCGCGCCGGTCAGGTGCTCGCCCGCGATCGAGACCGTCGCGCCGATGAGCTCGTCGCCGCGGGCGAAGATCCCGTACGCCGTCTTGCCGATGTCCTCGGCCGCGATGCCGGGCAGGCGCGCCGTCCCCATCGGGAACGTGAGCGCGAGCACGCCGTCCTCGCCGCGCACCGGGCCGAGCCCGAAGTAGATGAAGTTCTCCCAGTAGAAGGCAGTGCGCAGGAACGTCGTCGGCACGCCCGCCTCGCGGAACGCGGCGTCGGCGTCCTCCTTGCCGTCGAAGTGCGGCACCTTGTACTTGCCCTGAAGCGTCGGCATGCGGTCGTCGGTGACGAACCGGCGCGTGTCCTCGAGCGTCGACCAGACGACGTGGTGGACGCCGGCCGCCTTCGCCGCAGCCGCCATGTTCCGCGCCTGCGCCATCTCGTGCTCCGGCGAGAAGTCGACCCAGAAGAACGTGACGCAGAACGCGCCGTGGCAGCCCGCGAACGCCCGCTCGAGGCTCGCCTCGTCGTCGGCGTCCGCCTGGACGACCTCGACGTTCGGGAGCGCCGCGAGCGCCTTCGCCGCATCCGAGCTCGGGTCGCGCGTGATCGCGCGTGCGCTGAAGCCGCCGTCGGGATGGGCGGCGATGGCGCGGACGACGCCGCCGCCCTGGGCGCCGGTCGCGCCGACGACGGCGATGATCTTGCGGTCAGACATGACGTTCCTCCTGAGTCGGCGCGGTCACATGCAGAGCCAGCCGCCGTCGACGGCCAGGTTGATGCCGTTGATCGCGCGGTTCTCGAGCAGGAACCGCGACGCGTCGACGACCTCGGCCATCGTCACGAGCCGTCCCGTCGGAGTGCGCGACGACGAGTGCCTGGTGGCGTTCCGCCGGCATGTCGCGCCACTGCGGACTGTCGCCGACGATGGCCGGATGAAGTGCGTTCACGCGCCGCGGCGCGAGCTCGATCACGAGCGTCCGCACGAGGCCGGTGACGGCGCCGTTCACCGTCGTGACCGTCGTCGAGCCGGGATAGGGCCGGTCGCGTGCGAGGCCGCCGTAGATGAGGACGGCCGAGTCCCCGCCCAGCCGCGGCAGCAGCGCGTGGATCGTCTCGGTGTAGCCGACCACCTTGAGCGTCACGAGCCGCAAGCGCCCCGGCGATGTCGTAGTCCTTCACCGTGTTGCTGTCGCGCTCGATCGCCGCTAGGACGAGGAACTCGACGTCGCCGACGTCGGCCAGCCGCGCCGCGATCGTCTCGGGCTCGGCGAGATCGAGGCCGAGGCCGCGCGTCGAACCGCCGATCTCCGGCGGCGCACGCGGCCGCGGCCGCGGCGTCGCGACCGGTGATGACGACGTCGCGGCCCTGGTCCGCGTAGAACTGCGCGACCTCGCGGCCGAGGCCGCGTGTCCCGCCGACGACGACGACGCTCCCGCCCGCCATCCCTAGTGGGCGCCGACCGGCTCCTTGCACCAGTCGGGCAGCAGCCCGCCCTGCGACAGGATGTGGTTGCGCGACTCCTCGAGCTTGCCGACGACCGACTTCATGTCGACGCCGACGAGCTGGCCGCCGCGCTTGACCGCGTTCCCGGCGACGAACACCGAGTCGACGTTCGACGTGTCGGCGAAGGTGACGATCGTCGCCTTCGGGTCGAGCACCGGCGCCGTGTTGATCACGTCCGTCTTCAGCAGGACGACGTCCGCCTGCTTGCCCGGCGTGAGCGAGCCCGACCTTGTCGTCGAGCATGATCGAGCGCGCGCCGTCGATGGTCGCGAACTCGAGCACGTCCGTGTGCGTGAGCTTCGGCGCGAAGGCGACGTCCGGCGTGTCGGTGAACTCGAGGATCCGGTCGTAGGCGAGCGCGGTACGCATCTGCGTGAACATCTCGCCCGGGACGCTCGAGACGACGTCGACGCTGAGCGACGGCCGCACGCCGCGGGCGAGCATCTTCCCGGTCGGAGGCGGCCCGTGGCCCATCAGCATCTCGACGTACGGCGCGATCGACGCCTTCCCGCCGGTCTCGGCGATCCAGTCGAGCTCCTCGTCGGTGAGGTCGGTCATGTGGATGTAACAGACGTCCGGGCCCATGAGCCCGAGGTCGTGCATGTCCTTCACCGGCGTGTAGTGGAGCGTGTGGAGCCGCATGCCGACGTGCACGCTGATCGAGGATCCCGAGCTCGCGCGCGAGCGCCCAGTCGTGCTTCGCCACGTCGGGGGTCACGTTGCCGGGCTGGCGCGCCGCCATCGCGAGCGTGATGCAGGCCGTCGTCGGACGAGAAGTACGTGTCGCGGATCCGGCGGATGTCGGCCGGGTGCTCGAGCTCGCTGTACGACCACCACTCGCCGCCCGTCGGCATGCCGTGCGCGTAGACGGCGCGGATGCCGGCGTCCTTCAGTCCCTGGATCGCCGCGTCGGAGTGGTCGGGCGTGTTGCTGATGTGCGACCAGTCGAGCAGCGTCGTGACGCCGGCGTTGAGCGCCTCGAGCGACCCGGCGTAGTCGCCGATGTGCACGTCCTCGGGCCGGTAGAAGCCGCCGACCTGGCCGAGCATCACGGCGAAGTAGTGGTCGAGCGTGCACGACGGCAGGACGCCGCGAACGGGCGTCTGCCACGTGTGGCGGTGCGTGTCGACGAAGCCCGGCATGACGATCATCCCGGTCGCGTCGACCTGCTCGGCGTCCGAGACTCCGAGGTCCTGGCCGATGTCGACGATCTTCCCGTCCTCGACGAGGACCTCGCCGTACGGGATGTCACCGACCGTCGGGGTCCATCGAGACGACGAAGCCGTTGCGGATCAGAAGCCGCTTCGAGCTCATGCCTCACTCCTTCGCGTTTCCGGAAGGGACGGGATGCGGCGGTTTCCGCCCGCCGCATGTACAGCGACCATAAACGGTCGCACACGGTCGTCGTCAACGGCGAACCGCGTCACCGACCGCGCATTCCTTTGCAAGATCGTTAAGCCATCATTGACACTGTTCGCCGTACCTGCTCAGAATGTCCCGTGGTCGCGGCCAGCCCATCATCGCCGCCCCCGCTGGGACGGTTGGCGGGCGCCTCCGGCCACGGCCTCGCCGCGAACGCCGTCATCGCCGCCCGCTTCCTGCCCGTCTGGCTCGCCACCGGCGCGCTCGTCGTGGTCGCCGCGTTCATCGCGCCGGACGCGCTCGGCAGCACGTCGTGGTCGTTCGTCCTGCCCCAGAGCGACCGTGCTCGCGCGTCGCCGCGCTCGGCCAGATGCTCGTCGTCATGCACGGGCGGCATCGACCTCTCGACGCCCGCGCGTCATCTCGTTCGGCGGCAACCTGATCGCAGGCGTCGGCGTCGGCTCAGACCACAACCTTCCCGTCGCGATCCTCGCCGCCCTCGGCGTCGGCGTGCTCGTCGGGCTCGTCAACGGCGTCCTCGTCGGGCGTCCTGCGGCTGAACCCGCTGATCGTCACGCTCGCGGTCGGCCAGATCGTCCTCGCCTGGAGCAGCAAGTACTCGCGCGACGTCGTGACGAACCAGCCGCAACGTGCCGGGCGGGCTTTCGTCGTGGGCGACGCGACAAGCCGCTCGGGATCAGCAACGTCTTCTGGACGGGGCTCGCGATCACGCTCGTCGTCGCGCTCGTCATCCGCTACACGCGGCTCGGCCGGCGCTTCCAGGCGGTGGGCGCGAACCCGAGGGCGGCGTGGATGGCGGGCCTGCGCGTGCGCACGCACGTCGTGCTCGCCTACACCGCGGCGGGCACGCTCTACGCCGTCGCGGCCGTCCTGCTCGCGGGCGTCGAGCATCAGCATCGACCCGGCCTTCGGCTCGGCGTACCTGCTCGCGCCGATCGCGGCGGTCGTGATCGCCGGCGCGTCGCTCGCCGGCGGCCTCGCGAGCGCGACGTCGACGTGGCTCGCGGCGCTCGCGCTGACGCTGCTGACGCAGATGCTCGTGATCATGGGCCTGTCGGCAGCGATGCAGTACGTCGTCTTCGGCGCCGCGATCATCGCCGGGATGGTCGTCTCGGGCGACCGCGTCGCCGCAGTGCTCGGCCGCGGGCTGCGACTCGTTACGCCACCTCCGCCGACGGCGGCGGGCGGCGGGTAGGGCGGGCAGGCGAGCTACGGCAGCTCGAAGGAGGGTCAACGATGCACCGACGGAAGGAGTCACAGATGAGACGGAAGCGCCAGATCGTTGCTGGTGCTGATGCTCGCGGCTGCGACGGCGATCGCGCTCGTCGCGGCCGCCAGCGGCAGCGCGGGCGGCAGGCACTCGGCCGCTCCGGCCCCTCGGGTGTGGGGAGCGGAGGCGCGATGGTCGGGAAGCGGCGGCGGCTTCGGCGAGACGTACACGGCGCCGATCGGCACGCTCACGCACGCGCTCTTCCACGCCAACCTCCTGCCGGCGAGCAAGACGGCCGCGCAACGTCTCGCTGGCGGCGCTCGGGCGCTCGACGAAGACGGTCAACTACGCGCTCGCGCTCAAGTGCTGGAAGAACAACGGCTGCAGCACCGGCACGGGCGGCAAGCTCACCGTCGCCTACGTCGAGGGCTTCGGCGAGAACACCTACCGCCAGATGTCGAAGATGGAGTTCATCCTCCAGGCGCTCACGTATCCGTCAGATCGGGAAGATCATCTACCGGAGCGCGCACTCCGACCTGAACCAGGCGATCGCGGACTTCAAGTCGATGATCGCGCAGCACGTCAGCGCGATCGTCACCTACCCGGACTTCGGCGACGCGATGATCCCGGTGTTCCAGCAGGCGACGAAGGCCGGCATCCCGGTCTCGACGTACGCCTGGGGCTACGTCACCGGGCCGGGCACGAACTACACGACGGTCGTCGGTGAGGACACGTGCAAGCTCGGCCAGGCGTTCGCGTACGTGATGAACACGCAGGTCAAGTCGGGCAACATCGCCTTCATGGGCGGCTTCCCCGGCAACCCGCTGTCGCCGGCTGGCAGAACGTGCGAGCAGAAGGCGCTCAACCCGTCGATCAAGGTCGTCGCGAACGACCCGACGAACTGG
This sequence comes from uncultured Actinomycetes bacterium, assembly GCA_963802685.1. Taxonomy (GTDB): domain Bacteria; phylum Actinomycetota; class Thermoleophilia; order Gaiellales; family Gaiellaceae; genus Palsa-739. The sequence goes on along the minus strand of CAWDJG010000004.1, from coordinate 224,480 downwards.
GATCCGTCGAAGGTCCAGGGCATCGTCTCCGGCATCCTCGCGAAGACCCCTGACCTGAAGGGCCTGAGCTACGAGGACGCGCTGTTCATGTCGCAGGGCGGCTACGCCGCGTACAAGGCCGCGAACATCCCGTACGAGGGCGTCTTCACCTACCGGACCGACGAGTCCGGCATGGGCTGCCTCGCCGACAAGCTGAAGGACCCGAAGCTCAAGATCTTCTACTACTCGGCGGGCAACGCGCAGATCCGCGTCGCCCTGACCGCCGACATGATGAAGCTCGCCGGGGCGAAGATCCCGCCGACGATCGTCTACCCGATCCAGCTCCAGAACCAGGCGACGCGGGACATGTGCATGAAGGGGTATCCGGAGACGGCATCCGGCACGTCGCTCATCCCGCTGAGCCTCCTCCACCAGATGTACCCGTAGGAGGACTGAGCACGAGCTGATTCCAATGTCGATTCCCGGGCCCGTGAACCCCGACGTCCTGTCCGTTCGCGGGCGTGTCGAAGGCGTTCGGAGCGGTGCAAGCGCTCCGCGACGTCAGCATCGACTGCCGCGCCGGCGAGATCCACGCACTCGTCGGGGAGAACGGGTCCGGGAAATCGACATTGCTCGGAATCGCGAGCGGTTCGCTCGCACCGGACGAGGGAACCGTGGAGATCGGGGGAGGCCGCCTTCGGCGCCACTCCCCCGCCGCGGCCCGGAGGCTCGGGCTCGGCATCGCCTACCAGGACTACTCGCACGTGCTCGACCTGTCGGTGGCCGAGAACGTCTACCTCGCCATGCCGGCCGACGCGCGACCGGCGTACGGCCGCATGGAGAGCTGGGCGGAGGAGACGCTGGCGAGCCTTCAAGCTCGACATCTCCGTCACCGCGCCGACGGGCTCGCTGTCGCTCGCCGAGCGGCAGCTGCTCGAGGTCGCGAAGGCGCTGCTGACGCGACCGAAGGTGCTGCTCCTCGACGAGCCGACGACGGCGCTCGGGCCGGAGGCGGTCGAGCAGCTCCACGCGCTCGTGCTCGAGCAGGCGCGCGCCGGCGTCGGCATCGTCTACGTGAGCCACCGTCTGCCCGAGGTGCTCGCGGTCGCCGACCGCGTGACGGTGCTCCGCGACGGCGTCGGCCAGGGGACGTTCGAGGCCGCGTCGGTCTCCGAGGACGGGCTCGTCGCCCTCATGATCGGCCGGCCGCTGCAGGTCGCCTTCCCCGAGCGGCGCGCGCTGCCCGAGGAGGCCGAGGTCGTGCTCGAGGTGTCGGGCCTGCGCGGCGAGCGCTTCGGTCCGATCGACCTCGTCGTGCGGAAAGGGGAGATCCTCGGGATCGCGGGCGCCGAGGGCAACGGCCAGGTGCAGTTCCTCCGCGCGCTCGCGGGCGTCGAGCGCGCAACCGGGACCGCGTCGTGCGACGGATCGGCGTACGAGATGCACTCGCCGCTCGGGCCGCTGCGCGCCGGTGTCGTCCTGCTCAGCGGCGACCGCCGCGGCGAGGCGCTGTTCCCCGTGCTGAGCGTGCGCGCGAACGCGACCATCCAGGTCCTGCGCAGGCTCGCACGCGCGGGCGTCGTCGCGCGGGGCTCCGAGCGCCGCGAGCTCGCCGGGCTCGTCGAGCGCCTCCGCGTCCGCATGGGGTCGACGGAGCAGCCGATCCAATCGCTCTCCGGCGGCAACCAGCAGAAGGTGTCGCTCATCCGCCCGTTCCTGCGCGGCGACGTCAAGGTGATCCTCGCCGAGGAACCGACGCAGGGCGTCGACGTCGGCGCGCGCTTCGACATCTACGAGGCGCTGCGCGCGAAGACGGACGAAGGCCTCGCCGCCATCGTCAAGTCGAGCGACCCGCTCGAGCTCGCCGGCCTCTGCGACCGCGTCGTCGTCATGTCGCGCGGACGCATCGTCCAGGAGATCCCCCGGCACGAGCTCGGCGAGCGGCGGATCGTCGAGGCGATCGTCGGCTCGCGCGCCGTCGCTGCTGCACCCGCGCACGCGGGCGAAGGAGCGCACGCATGAGGCGGGGCTGGCTGCCGCTCGTCCTGATGACGACGCTGATCGTCGCCGTCGGCGCGTACTCGGAGGCGCATCACTCGTCGTTCCTCGGCAAGCAGAACCTGAACAGCCTCCTGCTCGAGGCGATGCCTCTCGTCCTCGTCTCGATGGGGCAGGCGACCGCGCTCCTCGTCGGCGGCTTCGACGTCTCGGTCGCGGCGCTGATGACGATGTGCGTCGTCACAGCGTCGTTCACGATGACGCCGAGCGTGACGGGCCTCGCCCTGGTTCCGGGCGCGCTCGCGCTCGTCGGCGTCGGCGTCGCGACCGGCATCTTCAACGCGATCCTCATCCGGGTGCTGCGCCTGCCCTCGATCGTCGCGACGCTCGGCACGCTCAGCGTCCTCGAGGGCGCTTCCCTGCTTCTCCGCTCCTATCCGCAGGGGCCGATCAACACCGACGTGACGAACGTCCTCACGTCGGCCGTCGGCTTCCTCCCGCTCGCGTTCGTCGGCGTCGTCGCTGCTCGCCGCCCTCGCCGACGTCTGGCTCTACCGCTCGCGGACCGGGCTCGCGCTCCGTGCGGTCGGCCTCGACGCGACGCTCCTCGCGCCGGCTCGGGATGTCGACCGGGCGCACGATCTTCCTCGCGTTCGTCGTGTGCTCGGTGATGGCGTCGATCGCCGGCTTCTATCTCGCGGCCGAGGTGCAGGTCGGCTCGCCGATCGTCGGCAACCAGGCGCTCGAGAGCATCGCCGCCGCGGTGCTCGGCGGCGCGAGCCTCGCGCGGCGGGAAAGGGTCGTTCTTCGGGACGATGCTCGCGGCGTTCTTCCTCACCGAGATCAACAACGTCCTCCCGCTCTTCCAGCAGCCGGCCGAGTACGCCGACATGACGATCGGCGTGCTGATCCTGCTCGCGCTCGTGCTCTACCAGGCACCCGAGCTCATCGCGCGCTTCCGCGCCGCGCGGCAGCGGCCGGGTGCGTTGCCCGCCGACGCCTAGGCGTCGGTGCGCGGATCGGCCGCGCGGCCGATCACGAGCCAGACCGCGTGCACCGGCTCGCCGCCGATCGCCCAGAGGCGGTGCGGCGACGACGAGTTGAATGCGATCGACGCGCCCGGGCCGAGCTCGTACTCGTCGAAGCCGACCCGCACGCCGAGCGTCCCGCTCGTGACGTAGCCGTACTCGCGGCCGCCGTGCGTGACGAGCGCGTCCTCCGCGCACGACTCGGCTCCGACCGGATAGACGACGTAGAGGAACTCGACGTCCGGATCCGTCTGCGGCGTGAGCCGCTCCCACTGGACGCCCGAGGCGAGGTTGATGACGCGCCGCGTGCCGGGGTGCGCGGCGAGCCCGTCGCTGTCAAGTCGCTCACGGACGATCCGCGGCACCGGCTGGGCGTTGTCGCCGAAGACGTCGCCCATCGTCATCCCGAGCTCGGTGACGAGCGTGTAGAGCGTGCTCACGGACGGATTGACGCGATCGAGCTCGATCTGCGACACGAGGCTCGGGGAGACGCCGACGCGGCGGGCGAGCTCGCGCAGGCTTATCCCGCGCCGCTCCCGCTCCTGCCGCAGGCGCGAGCCGACCTTCGAGGACTCGAAGCTGCGGTCGGCGGTCGCCACGCCTCTACCGTAACCGCCGCCGGACGTCGGCGACGATCCGGTCCGGGCCCGGAAGGAACGCGTCCTCGAGCGGCGGGCTATAGGGGATCGGCGTGTTCGGGGTCGCGATGCGCCAGGCGTCGTCGAGATACCCGAGCGCCTGCTCGGTGACGCAGGCGAGGACCTCCCCCGCCCAGCCGCCCGTCAGCGGTCCCTCTTCGACGACGACGACGCGGTTCGTCTTGCGGACCGACGTGAGCACGGTGTCGACGTCGATCGGACGCAGCGTGCGCAGGTCGATCACCTCGACGGAGATCCCGTCCTGTTCGAGCGTCTCGGCCGCCTCGATCGCGTCGTGGACGCTCTTCATCGCGGTGACGAGCGTGACGTCGCTCCCCTCGCGCACGACGGCCGCCTTCCCCAGCGTCCCCACCGTGTCGTCGACCTCGCCCTCCAGGGTGTACAGGCGCTTGTGCTCGAAGAAGAGCACGGGGTTGTCGTCGCGGATCGCGGCGCGCAGAAGCGACTTCGCGTCCGCCGGCGTTGACGGGGCGACGACCTTCAGACCGGGAATCCCCATGAACCAGGAGGCCGGCATCTGCGAGTGGATGGCGCCGAAGCGGCCACCGGCGCCGACGACCGAGCGGATGACGAGCGGCACGCTCACCTGCTCCTGCGTCAGGAAGCGGTACTTCGTAGCCTGGTTGACGATCATGTCCATGGCGAGCGTCAGGAAGTCGCCGAACATGATCTCGATCACCGGCCGCAGCCCGGTGACGGCCGAGCCGAAGGCGGCGCCCGCGAGCGCGAGCTCCGAGATCGGCGTGTCGAACACGCGCTTCTCGCCGTACTTCTCGTACAGGCCCGGCGTCGCCGCGAAGACGCCGCCGGCCACGGCGATGTCCTCGCCGAAGAGAATCACGCGCTCGTCGGCGGCGAGCTCTTCGTCGAGCGCGTCGCGGACGGCGGTGCGGAAGGGAATCGCAGCCATCAGAGCGTGAGAGCGAGCGGCCGCTCGAGCAGCTCGCGGAGCCGGGACAGGAACCGGGCGCCGTCGGCGCCGTAGACGACACGGTGGTCGCAGCTGAGCGTGACCGTCATCACGTTGTCGGCGACGCCGCCGACGGCGAGGATGGCGACCTGCGGCGGGTCGACGATCGCGGTGAACGAGCGCACGCCGAACATCCCGAGGTTCGAGACGGTGAACGTGCCGTTCTGCAGCTCCTCCGGCCTCAGCGTCCGGCGGCGCGCGGCGTCGGCGAGGCGGCTGGTCTCGCCCGAGATCTGCGCGAGCGTCTTCACGTCGGCGTCGAACACGACGGGGACGAGCAGCGCGTCGTCGGTCGCGACGGCGATGCCGACGTTCACGCGCGACCAGACGTGGACGGCGCCGTCCGCGAACGACGCGTTGAACCGCGGGAACTCGCGCAATGTGAGCGCGGCTGCCCGCACGATGAAGTCGTTGAGCGACGGCGCGCCCGCGACGTCCTTCCGCAGCTCGGCGACGAGCGACATGTCGACGTCGATCGAGACGGTGAACGCCGGGATCGTGTTCGCCGATTCGACCATGCGGCGCGCGATCGTCGCCTGCGTCGGCGTCAGCTCGACGACGCGCGCGTCGCCGCGGCCGGACGCGACATGCGCCGTGGTTCCCGCCTCGGCCGCCGCCTGCTGCACGTCCTCGCGCGTGATCCTGCCGCCGGGCCCGGTGCCGTCGATGCCGTGGAGCGAGACTCCGAGCTCGAGCGCGGTGCGCCGCGCGACGGGGGTCGCGTTGTGGCGGTCCGCGACGGCCGGAGCGCCGTTCGCCGTCGGCGTGGGCGCCGCAGCGGGCGCGCCGCCCTCGCCGCCGAGCTGCGCGATCGGCTGCCCGACGGCGGCCGTCCCGCCCTCCGGGACGAGGATCGCCGCGAGCGTGCCGTCGGCCTCGGCCTCGTACACGACCGTCGCCTTGTCCGTCTCCACTTCCATGAGCGCGTCGCCGCGCCGGAAGCCGTCGCCGGGCGATTTCAGCCACTTGATGATGACGGCGTCCGCCATCGAGTCGGAGAGCTTCGGCATCGTCAGCTCGGCGGTCACGCGAACTCCTCGCCCGTGAACGCCGACGGGAAGGGAGCGGCGAGTCCGCGCTCGCGCATGCGGTCGAGCTCGTCCTGGATCTCGCGCTCGATCTCGTCGAGCGCGGCGGCGCTCGACCCCTCCTCCTCGAGCTGCGCGCGCAGGACGACGATCGGGTCGCGCGTCTTCCACTCGTCGAGCTCGCCGTCGGGACGGTAGGCGCCGGGGTCGCTGCGCGAGTGGCCGACGAAGCGGTACGTGATCGCCTCGATGAACGCCGGGCCGTTGCCTCCACGCGCGTGCGCGATCGCGCGTGCGGCCGCATCGCGCACCGTCCACACGCTCATGCCGTCGATCGTCTCGGCGGGGACATCCATCATCTCGGCGCGGGCGCGGATCTCACCCGCGGTCACCGATCGGTACGCGGTGTACTCCCCGTAGCCGTTGTTCTCGCAGACGAGGACGAGCGGGAGCTTCAGCACCTGCGCGAAGTTGAGGCACTCGAACACGTAGCCCTGGTTCATCGCGCCGTCGCCGAAGTACGCGACCGCGACGCCCCCTGTGGTTCGCGAGAGTGCAAGAGCAGCGCCGGTCGCCGCCGCGATGCTCCCGCCGACGATCCCGAACGAGCCGATGAGTCTGTCCGCTGGCGAGGTCACGTTCATCGATCCCGCACGGCCGCCGTTCACGCCGGTCGCGCGCCCGAGCATCTCGTCGAGGAGCGCCTGCGGATCGACGCCGACCGCGAGCGCATGCCCGTGGCCGCGGTACGTCGCCGCGACGCGGTCGCGCTCCTCGAGGAGGCTCGCGACGCCGGTCGCCACGGCCTCCTGCCCCGAGTACAGGTGCGTCGTCCCGTACACCTCGCCCTTGAGGAACAGCGCCTGCACGAGATCCTCGAAGCCGCGGATGAGGAGCATCTGGCGATAGATGCGCGTGTACAGCTCGAGATCGTCGAGCACGCGCGCGCCCGCGCGGCTCATGTCGAGCCGACCTCGGAGCCGAGCTGCGCGGCGAGGTACTCCCAGTCGCGCTCGAACCGGTACGAGTGCCGCGCCGGCGGCCCGGGCGCCGAGGTCTCGAGCCAGCGGACGTGCCCGCCGTTCACCTCGTAGAACGCGTGGACGCACCCGGCGGCGGTCCAGAAGACGTCGCCCGGCCGAAGCACGTGCCGGTCGCCGTCGGCGACGACGTCGACCTCGCCCTCGAGCATGTAGTACGACTCCTCGAAGGGATGGTCGTGCGGGTGCGCGACTGCACCAGGCTCGTACGCGACCATGAACATCGTGTGCAGCTGCGCATCGACGCGCTGGTCGACGAGCATCTTCACGGCGATGCCGCTGTACGCGAGGACGGCGGTCGCCATGCTCGCGGAGACGGTCGGCGCACCGACCGCGGAGCCGTGCTTGAGGACGTCGAGGTCCATCTGCCCCTCGCCGAGCAGGAAGAGGTTGCGGTTGCGCGGGTCGCGCACGTCGAGCTGCTGCGCCGGCGCGTCGGGTGCCGGACCGAGGAAGAACGTGTCGCTCCCGTCCGCGCGCGGGCGCGGCGCGGCCATCTCGATCCACAGCGCCGGCGCGTCGGAGCGGAACGCGTGCGGGACGCCGACCGGGAGCACGCCGCACGCACCCGGTACGAGCTGCACGCCGCGGCCGTCGAGATAGAGCACCGGCTCCCCCTCGAGAACGTAGAAGCCCGTCTCGAACGAGTGCACGTGCGTGTCGACGTGGCCGCCGTCGAGCGAGACGAGCGTGAGCGCCATGTGCGTCGAACCGAGCGAGCCGCCGACCAGACGGCAGCTGCGCAGACCGCTCGCGCGCCCGGGCAGCGCCTCGGCGAGCTCGACGTCCTCGCGGCGTACGAGGCGGTACGCCGGCAGGCCGTCGGCGAGGTAGCGCGTCCCGGACTCGCTGCTCACGCGCCGGCGCCGTCCCCGACGAGCGTGGATGCGGCGACGGCGCCGGCCATCCCGTTCTCGCCGGTGTCGCCGTCGCGGAGCAGGTCGGCACCGCGGACGTACGTCCGTCCGGCCACGAGCAGCTCCTCCGCCGGGAAGCGCGTGATCACGTCGCAGCCGGTCGAGGTGACGACGACCTCCTCCTCGATCCGCGCAGCCGAGCGGCCGTCTGTCGCGGCGCAGTACGTCTCGAGCGCGAAGACCATTCCCTCTTCGATCTCCACCGGGTGCTCGAGCGAGTGGACGCGCGAGATCATCGGCGGCTCGTACAGTCCGACGCCGATCCCGTGCCCGAACTGGAGGCCGAAGCACGTCTCCTCGTCCGGGAAGCCGAGCTCGGCGGCCGTCGGCCAGACCTCGGCGATCCTGTCCGTCGTCATCCCCGGCCGGACGAGCGAGATCGCGGCGTCGAGCCACTCGCGGCACCGCTTGTACGCGTCGAGCTGCGCGGGGCTCACGCCGCCGACGTTGAACGTGCGGTAGTAGCACGTCCGGTAGCCCATGAACGAGTGGATGATGTCGAAGAACGCCTGGTCGCCCGGGCGTAGGAGCCGGTCGGAGAAAACGTGCGGGTGCGGGTTGCAGCGGTCGCCCGACACGGCGTTCACCGCCTCCACCTGCTCGGACCCCATCTCGAACAGCAGCTGGTGTGCGCGCGCGACGATCTCGTGCTCGTACACGCCCGGCCGCAGCATGCGGTAGATCTCCTCGTAGACGGCGTCGACGAGGCCGGCGGACTGGTCGAGGAGCGCGATCTCCTGCGCTGTCTTGATCTTGCGGGCCTCGAGCACGACGCGGGAGCCGTCGGTGACGTGGACGCCCGCGCGCTGCAGCGCCTCGACGGTGAGCATGTCGGTCATGTCGATGCCGAGCGGCTCGCCGGCGAGCCCGTGCTCGCGCAGCTCGTGCGCGATGCGCTCGCCGAGCCGGTCCGGGATCCCCGTCTCGACCGGCATGGCCCCGCGCATCGGCGCGACGCCGGCGCGGAAGTTCTCCGGCGGAAGCCAGGGGGCGAAGAGCTGGTGGTGGCGCGCCGCCGAGCCGAAGTCCCACAGGATCGGGTCGCCGCCGCGCGGGAGCAGCGCAAAGCGCGCGTTCTTGTCCCGCGCCCACTCGCCGATGTGCGTGCTCGTGACGTAGCGGATGTTGTTCGGGTCGAAGAGGAGCAGCGCGCCGAGGTCGGACGCCTCGAGCGCCGCCTTCGCGCGGTCGAGGCGGTCGCGCCGGAGCCGCGGGAAGTCGATCCGCTGCTCCCAGTCCACTGCCCGCGTCGCGTCCGGCGAGCCGCTGACCCTGCTCCGCATCGTCATCGCAGCACCTCCTGGCCCGGCTTGCTCTGGAGATACGGGAAGAGCGCCATGAAGTCGTCGTCGCCGAAGCCCGCGTCGATCGCTGCGCGGAGGAGGCCCTTGATCTCGCCCGCGAGCGGCAGCCGCACGCCGGCGGCCTCGGCCGCCTCGAGCACGAGGTCGACGTCCTTCTCCATGAGGCTCGTGGTGAAGGTCGCTGAGTAGTCGCCGCGCAGGATCGGCTCGGTCTTGTATTTGACGAACGGCGCGCCTGCCGCGGAGTCGCCCATGGTCGCGAGCAGGACGCCGCGCGGGACGCCGGAGGCTTCGCCGAGCACGAGGGCTTCCGCCATCAGCTCCGCGAGGCCGCCGATGACGAGGTTGATCGCGAGCTTCACGACGCGTGCCTGCTCGCCCTCGCCGACGTAGTGGATCGTGGGCCCGATCGCGCGCAGCACGGGCTCGACACGGTCGAGCGCGTCCCGAGGGCCGGAGACGATGAAGCTCAGGTTGCCGGCGCGCACGACGGACGGGTTGCCGCTCACGGGCGCGCGCAGGTACGGGATCGACGCCTCCTCGGCCCGCCCGGCGACGCGCGCCGACGCGCCAGGCGAGACGGTGCTCAGGTCGGCGAGGACGGTCCCCGGCCGCGCGGCGGCCAGAACCGCCGTCGCGACGGAGTCGAGGGCATCGTCGTCCGACAGGGACGTGAGGACGACGTCGACCCCCTCGGCGAGGCCGGCGACGGACTCGGCGACGGTCGCTCCGAGCGCCGCGAGGGAGCGCGTCTTCTCGGCGCTGCGGTTGTGCACCAGGAGGTCGTAGCCGGCAGCGAGAAGGCGCTCTGCGAACGCCGAGCCCATGTTGCCGAGCCCGATCAACCCCACTGCCGGACGCGGGTTCTGACTGGCGGCCACTGTTCAGTATAAATAAACGAATTGGCGGGTCAGAGTCAAGCTTGCAGGGCCGTTGTACAGCGGCACGACACGGGAATCAGGAGCTTTCGGGCGCCCGGCTCCCGAAGCGAACCGAGGCCGGGTACGGGAAGAAGTCCATCAGCTCGCCGCGCTCGATTCGCGCGCTGGGCGGTCCTGCCAGAACTCCGGCTCGAGCAGCTCGCGCGTGGTGGCGGCAGGAAGAGCTCGCGCAGGTGCGGGTCGCCGAGCAGGAAGGTCGCGAACTCCTCGGGGAAGACGTCGTTGCGGCATGACGCCGTACCACGGCTCGGCCGCGAGCTCCGCGTCGGGGTCAGGCGCCGGCGGGATCCGGCGGAAGTTGACGTCGAGCAGGTACTCGATCTCGTCGTAGTCGTAGAAGACGACCCGGCCGTAGCTCGTGACGCCGAAGTTCCGCCAGAGCATGTCGCCCGGGAAGATGTTCGCCGCGGCGAGATCGCGAATCGCGTCGCCGTAGTCGGACGACGGCGGCCTCGAGCTCCTCCGGCGAGGCGCGGTCGAGGTAGAGGTTGAGCGGCACCATCCGCCGCTCGACGTAGCAGTGGCGGATCACGAGCGGGTCGCCGTCGGAGATCATCGACGGCGCGAGCTCCTGAAGCTGCTGCGAGCAGCTCCGGCGAGAAGCGTGCGCGCGGCAGCGCGAGGTCGACGAACTCGAGCGTGTCGGCGAGGCGTCCGACGCGGTCGACGTGCTTCACCATCGTCGAACTTCGAACGGACGGTCGCCCGGTCGGTGTCCTTCGCCGAGGCCGAACGCGTCCCGGATCACCTTGAAGACGTACGGGTACGACGGCAGCGTGAAGACGAGCATCACCTGCCCGCGGATGCCGGGCGCCTCGACGAACTCGTCCTGCGGAGTGGTGCAGGTGCTGCGAGCAGCTCGCGGAAGAAGAGCGTCTTTCCCTGCTTGCCGAGGCCGAGCATCGTGTAGAGCTCGGAGCGCGGCGCGCGCCGGCGTCATCGAGCGCAGGAACTCGACGTAGCCGGACGGCACCTCCATGTCGACCATGAAGTACGCGCGCGAGAGCGAGAAGAGGACGTTGATCTGCCGCGGGTCGAGCAGGATCGTGTCGAGCTCGAGCCGGCCGTCCGCCGTCGTGCAGGACGGCGACGACGAACGGCAGCTCGTCGTGGCCGTTCACGATCTTGCCGAACACGTACGCGGCCTTGTTGCGGTAGAAGGCCGAGTTCGAGCACCTGGATCTGGTGGTTCGGCTCGAGGTGCGTCCACGGTCCGCCGGGCCGCTCGGCGAGCGCGCGCAGCACGTGGTCGACGTCACGGTCGAGGTCGGCGAACGGCCGGCTCCAGCCGAAGTCGCGGAAGAGCCGCGCGAAGCACTCCCGCTCGCCGTCGACGTTCGGGTAGTAGCTGCGGTAGATCGGCGGGTCGGACTCGATGTACTCGGTCGAGATCGCCGCGCGGACGAAGATGAGGTCGTTGTCGTAGTAGGTCGCGCCGCAGCGATCCGCTTGATCACCGAGTTGAAGAACGTCTCGGCGAGCTCCGGCTGGCTGTGCTCGACGAGCAGCCCGATGTAGTAGAGCTTCGCGCTCGCGCCACGTCTGGTCGGCGAGCGCCGCGACGTCGAACTCGCCGCGCAAGCCGGTCGACGCACTCGCGGACGCGCTCGTCGTAGAAGCGGATCCGCTCCTGCACCGCCGTGCTGCATGCTCCGCCCAGTCGCCCGCCTCGAATTGCTCCTTCGCGCGCGGCGCTCGTCGCGCGGAAGAGCCGGTAGTGCTTGTCGAAGCCTTCGATGAGGACGGTCGCGATCTGCCGCGCCGCGTCCGTCGGGGAGCGGCTGCGGATAGCCTGAGCCGCCCGTTGCTCTCCACGAGCACACGGTAGGCCAATGAGCGCGACGACGCAGATCGAGGTTCCCGCCGGCGGCGCGAAGATCGTCCCCGGCGAGCCGGTGCCCGACAACCCGATCATCCCGTTCATCGAGGGCGACGGGATCGGCGTCGACATCACGCCCGGTGATGCAGACGGTCGTCGACGCCGCGGTCGAGAAGGCGTACGGCGGCGCGCGGCAGATCCACTGGATGGAGATCTACGCGGGCGAGAAGTCGACGCGCGTCTACGGCAGCGACGTCTGGCTCCCCGACGAGACGCTCGAGGCCGCGCGCGAGTACTCGGTCTCGATCAAGGGGCCGATGACGACGCCGATCGGCGGCGGCATCCGCTCGCTCAACGTCGCGCTGCGGCAGGAGCTCGACCTCTTCGTCTGCCTGCGGCCGGTGCGGCACTTCCCCGGCGTGCCGAGCCCGCTCAAGGACCCGTCGAAGATCGACATGGTCATCTTCCGCGAGAACACCGAGGACATCTACGCCGGCATCGAGTGGGAGGCCGAGTCGCGCCGGCGCCCGCAAGGTGATCGACTTCCTCGCAGGACGAGATGGGCGTGCAGAAGATCCGCTTCCCCGAGACGTCGGCGATCGGGATCAAGCCGGTCTCGCGCGAGGGCACGCGAGCGGCTCGTCCGCAAGGCGATCGAGTACGCGATCGCGAACGGGCGCGAGTCGGTCACGCTCGTCCACAAGGGCAACATCATGAAGTTCACCGAGGGCGGCTTCCGCGACTGGGGCTACGCGCTCGCCGCGCGCGAGTTCGGCGCGACGCCGATCGACGGCGGCCCGTGGCTCACGCTCGAGCACGAGCGGGCGCACGATCACGATCAAGGACGTGATCGCCGACGCGTTCCTGCAGCAGATCCTCACGCGGCCGGCCGAGTACGACGTGATCGCGACGCTGAACCTGAACGGCGACTACATCTCCGACGCGCTCGCCGCGCAGGTCGGCGGCATCGGGATCGCGCCGGGCGGCAACCTCTCCGACGAGGTCGCGATGTTCGAGGCGACCCACGGCACCGCGCCGAAGTACGCGGGCCAGGACAAGGTCAACCCGGGCTCGCTGATCCTCTCGGCCGAGATGATGCTGCGCCACCTCGGCTGGCGTCGAGGCCGCCGACCTGATCATCGACTCGCTCGGCGCCGCGATCACCGACAAGCAGGTCACCTACGACCTCGCCCGGCTGATGGACGGCGCGCACGAGATCTCGACCTCGGCGTTCGGCCGACGCGATGATCGAGCGCATGTAGCGCGCGCCGGCGCGGTCCTGGCAGCATCGAGTCGATGCCTCATCGCACCGTCACGACGCCGATCGGCACGCTCGGGCTCGTCGGCTCCGACGCGGGGCTCGAGCGCGTGCTCTGGTCCGGGAAGAGCCTCCGCGCCGGCAGCAGCTGTGCCGTCCTCGACGGCGTCGCGGCTCAGCTCGAGTCGTACTTCGCAGGGGAGCTGATCGCCTTCGACGTGCAGCTCGACCTGCACGGCACCGACTTCCAGCGACGCTGCTGGCTCGCGCTCGCGACGATCCCGTACGGGCAGACGGTGAGCTACGGCGAGCAGGCGCGCCGGCTCGGCCTCGGTCACGACGCCGCCCGCGCGGTCGGCGCGGCGAACGGCCAGAACCCGGTGCCGGTGGTCCTCCCGTGCCATCGCGTCATCGGCGCCGACGGCTCCCTCACCGGCTTCGGCGGCGGGCTGCCGCTGAAGCGGTACCTGCTCGAGCACGAGGGCGCGCTGCTACCGCTCTCCTAGAGGAGCATGAGATAGTCCGCACGATGCGCCGGCTCCTCGTGGCCCTCGCGTTCCTCGCGCTTCTCGCGCCGGGCGCCGCCGCGGGCGGCAAGCCGAAGCCCAAGCCCCCGAACCGGCCGCCGAAGGTGACGCCGATCGCGGCCACCTTCGTCCCGCAGGACTTCGCGACGAACTACACGGCGAGCGCCACCGATCCCGACGGCGACAACCTCACGTACACGTGGTCGCTGAAGCCGCCGAAGGCGGACCCGGGCTGCAGCGCGTTCACGTCGCCGTCCGCCGGCGAGGCCGTGTGGAAGCACGGCGACCAGGACGGGTGCAACCACCAGATCTACTTCAACCGCGGCCATCCCGGGATCATCACGCTGAAGGTCACCGACGGAACCTTCACGTGCACGGAGACGTACTTCGGCACGCTGACCGGCAAGGGCCTCTTCGCCGACTGCAAGCGCAATCCGAAGCCGAAGCCGACGCCGAAGCCCGGCGGCAACGGCGGCAACAACGGCGGCGGGAACAACGGCGGCAATGGAGGCAACGGCGGGAACGGCGGCGGTGGCGGTGGTGGCGGCGGCGGCGGCGGGGGCGCTGGCGGTGGCGGCGGCGGCAACGGCGGGGCCGCCACGTCGAAGGTGAAGCTGAGCGCGAAGCCGGACACGGGCAAGCCGCCGCTCGCCGTGACGTTCACGATCAAGGCCCCGAAGGCGATCGGCTGGCGCATCGACTTCGGCGACGGCAAGTCGCAGGGCGCGCAGGGCACGCCGCCGAAGACGCTCACGCACACGTACGCGAAGGAAGGCGACTTCAAGCCGACGCTTCGCGTCGTCATCGACGCCAACACGTCGTACAACGGAGCGACGAGCGTCATGGTCCACCTGAAGCAGCTCGTCGGGCTGACGGTGAAGCCGCCATCCGGGCCGTCGCCGCTCAAGGTGACGTTCTCGCTCGAGACGAGCGTGCAGAAGCCCGTCGACTGGACGCTCGACTTCGGCGACGGCACGCCGCCCGCCAAGGGCCCCGGCGAGCCGCCCGCGACCGTCACGCACACGTACGCGAAGGACGGCGCCTACAAGGCGACGCTCGCGATCAAGCCGAGCAGCCTGTCGCTGCTCGCGACCTTCGCCACCGTGACGGTCGGCGGCGGGACGCCGCCCGTCCTCGCCGTCAAGGCGAAGCCGGCGTCCGGCAAGTCGCCGCTCAAGGTCACGTTCACGACGACGGTGAACGTGCCGCCGAGGATCGTGTCGTGGCAGATCTTCTTCGGCGACGGGCAGCAGGCGTCGGGCCAGGGGAAGCCGCCCGCCTCGATCGCGCACACGTATGCGAAGAAGGGGACGTACAAGGTCACCCTGAACGTCGCGCAGCAGCAGCAGTACGGCGGCGTCGAGTACACGACGTCGACGACGGTTACGTCGAGCTGACCTCGCCTCTCGCGGTCAGACTGCGCTGCGATGGCGACGAAGACCATGCTCGGGCTCGTGCTCGCCCTCGTCTCCGCCGTCGCGGTCAACTGGGCGTACACGCGTGAGCACGACGCGGTCGAGCAGCTCCCGCCGTTCTCACCGCGGCACCCGTTCCGCTTCATCCGACTCCTGCTGCGCGACCGGCACTGGCTGATCGGGTTCGGGACGGAGTCCGCGGGCTGGCTCGTCTACGTCGCCGCGCTCCGGCTCGCCCCGCTCTCGCTCGTCCAGGCGATCGGCGCCTCGGGCATCGCCGTCCTCGCGCTCGTGACCGCGCACGGGCACCCGAGCCGGCTGCCGCGGCTCGAGCGGCTCGCCGTCGTCGTGGCCTTCGCCGGCCTCGTGCTGCTCTCGCTCTCGCTCGTCGACACGACGCAGTCCGACCACGCGCCCGACCCGGCGAACGTCTTCCTCTGGCTCATCTGCGTCCTCACCGGCGGGCTCCTGCTCGCCCGCTCCGGATTCGGGAGCGCCGGAGCACCCGCGCTCGGTCTGGGCGCCGGCGTCCTCTTCGCCGGCGGCGACATCAGCGCGAAGCTCGTCGTCTACGGCGGCGCGTGGATCCTCGCCGCCTTCTCGCTCGTCGTCTGCTACGGCCTCGGCACGACGATCCTCCAGGGCGGCTTCCAGCACGGCAGCGCACTCACCGCGGCCGGGCTCGCGACGCTGGCCACGAATGCGCTCCCGATCGCCGCCGGCTTCGTCGTCTTCGGCGAGGAGCTGCCGCAGAACGGCAAGGGTGTCCTCCAGGTGGCGGCGTTCGCCTGCCTCGTCCTCAGCGGGGCGCTCCTCGCACGGGCGGTGCGACCCGGGGCCGATTTGCATAACAGCCGCCGCATTGCATAATATGCCGGTATGCCGACGGCGGCCATCCTCGGAGCTTCGGGCTACTCCGGGCAGGAGACGCTCGACCGCGTCCTCCGCCACCCCGAGCTGACGATCGCCGCACTCGGCTCGGACTCGCTCGCCGGCGAGCCCGCCTCCGCCCTCGACCTCCGGCTCAACGGCTCGCTGCCGGCGTTCGTCCCGAACGACGAGGCGCTCGCCGCCGGTGCGGACGTCGTCTTCCTCTGTCTCGGCCACGACCGCGCCGCCGCCGTCGAGCCGCCCGCGGGTGCCGTCGTCGTCGATCTGTCGGGCGCACACCGCCTCGCCGATCCCGAGCTCGCGCGCGCGTGGTACGCGGTAGCGCCGGGGGCGTGGAGCTACGGCCTGCCCGAGCTCTTCGCGCCCGAGGGAAAGCTCATCGCCAACCCCGGCTGCTACGCGACCGCGGCCCTGCTCGCGCTCGCGCCCATCGCCGGCGCGATCGATCCCGACAGCGTCGTCGTCGACGCGAAGTCCGGCGTCTCCGGCGCCGGCCGCGAGCTGAAGGCAAGCTCGCACGCGGGCTTCGTCCTCGAGAACATCTCGCCGTACGCCATCGGAGCGCACCGGCACGCACCCGAGATCGCGCAGGCGCTCGGCTTCCCCGTTTGCTTCGTCCCGCACCTCCTCCCCGTGCGGCGCGGCCTTCTCGCCACGTGTTACGTCCACGCGGACGCGGACGTGCGCGCGCTGCTCGTCGACGCCTACGCCGGCAGCCCCGTCGTCCGCGTCCTCGGGGCGGGCACGACGCCCGAGCTCGCGCGCGTGCAGGGCACCGACGCGGCGGAGATCGGCGTCTTCACCGACGGCTCGACAGGGACGACGATCGTCGTCTGCGCGCTCGACAACCTCGGCAAGGGCGCGGCCGGGCAGGCCATCCAGAACGCGAACCTCGCACTCGGCCTCGACGAGACTGCGGGTCTCCGCCTCGCAGGAGTGCTCGTATGAGCGTCACCGCCGCCAAGGGCTTCGTCGCCGGCGCGGTCAACAGCGGCATCCGCAAGGACCGCATCGACCTCGCGCTCGTGCGCTCGCTCGTCCCCGCGACCGGCGCCGGGATGTTCACCGCGAACCGCGTGCAGGCGGCGCCCGTCGTCGTCTCGCGCGAGCATCTCGAGCAGGCGCAGCCGCAGGCGATCGTCGCCAACTCCGGCGTCGCGAACGCGGCCACGGGCGAGCGCGGCCTGCACGACGCGCGCGCGACCGCCGCAGCCACGGCCGCAAAGCTCGGCCTCGAGCCGGCGCAGGTGCTCGTGCTCTCCACGGGCGTCATCGGCGAGCCGCTGCCGCTCGACCGCGTCCTCGCCGGCCTCGAGCGGATGCGAGCTCGCCGAGAACGGCGGCACCGACGCGGCCGAGGCGATCCGCACGACCGACACGCACGCGAAGGAGTCGGTCGCATACGGCGCCGGGTTCACGGTCGGCGGGATGGCGAAGGGCTCGGGGATGATCCACCCCTGTCTCGCGACGATGCTCGCCGTCGTCACCACCGACTACCCGCTCGAGCCCGGCGAGGCGATCGAGTTCCTCCGCCCCGCAGTCGACACGAGCTTCAACGCGATCTCGGTCGACGGCGAGTGCTCCACGAACGACACCGTCCTGCTGCTCGCGAACGGTGCGAGCGGCGTCGAGCGCACGCCGGCGACCGATGAGGAGTTCGCGCTCTGCCTGCGCACCGTGTGCGGCGAGCTCGCGAAGCAGATCGTCGTCGACGGCGAAGGCGCGACGGTACTCGCCGAGATCGCCGTCCGCGGCGCGAGCAGCGACGGCGAGGCGCGCGCGATCGCCGAGCGCGTGGCGACGTCGCCGCTCGTGAAGACCGCGCTGTACGGCCACGACGCCAACTGGGGCCGCATCGCCGCGGCCGCCGGCTCGGCGAAGTTCGACGGCGGCTTCGCGGCGCTCGATCCCGACCGGCTCACGATCGTCATCGACGGCGTCCCCGTGCTCGTCGACGGCAGTCCCTCCGGCGACGAGCCGGTGCTCGCGAACGGCCACTGCTCGATCGAGATCGACCTCGCGCTCGGCGACGGCACCGCCTCGTACCTGACGAGCGACCTCTCGTACGACTACGTGCGCATCAACGCGGAGTACCGCTCGTGAGCGTCGTGCTCAAGGTCGGAGGCGCGTCGGTCGCCGGCACCGCGAACATCGTCCGCGAGCTGCGCACGCTCGGCCATGCCGTCTGCGTCGTGCACGGCGCCGGCCCGCAGATCTCCGAGGAGATGGCGCGGCGCGGGCTCGAGGTGCGCTTCGTCGGCGGCCGCCGCGTCACGACGCCGGAGGCGCTCGCGGTCGTGCGCGAGAGCTTCGCCGCGATCAACGCCGACGATCTGCGCCGCGATCGGCGCCGACGCGCTCGCGCTCGCAGGCGACGAGATCGGGCTCGAGGCGGAGCGGCTGCCGAGCTCGGGCTCGTCGGCCAGCCCGTGCCCGTCGTGCCCGGCGCGGTCGTGCGCGGCGCTCGAGCGCCGGGCCAGTGCCGGTCGTCTCGCCGCTCGCGCGTGGCCCGCTCAACGTCAACGCCGACGAGGCCGCGACCGCGCTCGCCGTCGGGCTCGGCGCGCGCGCATCCTCTTCCTCACGGACGTCCCCGGCGTCTTCCACGAGGGCCGGCTGCTGCACTCGATCCCCGCGGCGGAGGCGGAGGCGCTCGTCGGCCGACGGCAGCTTCGACGGCGGCATCGTGCCGAAGCTCCTCGCCGCGTCGCGCGCCGCGCGCAGCGGCCTGCAGGCGGAGATCGGCGCGACGGCGGTGGTCGCGTGAACACGACTGCTCGAGACCGCACTCCTGCCGACGTACCCGTCGACGAGCGGTGACGTTCGTCGAGGGCGACGGCGCGTGGCTCCGCGACGAGGACGGCCGCCGCTACCTCGACTTCGCCGCCGGCATCGCCGTCGTCTCGCTCGGCCACCGCCATCCCGCCCCGCTTGCAGCCGCGCACGCGCAGCTCGACCGGCTCTGGCACGCGACAACCTCTACGGGACGGAGCCTGCGGTCGCGCTCGCCGCGCTCCTCTCGGCGCGCTTCGGCGGCGCGCGGCGTTCTTCTGCAACTCGGGCGCCGAGGCGAACGAGGCCGCGATCAAGTACGCGCGCAAGGCGACCGGCAAGCCGGGCGTCCTCGCGCTCGAGGGCTCGTTCCACGGCCGCACGCTCGGCGCGCTCGCCGTCACCGGCCAGCCGGCGAAGCGGGCGGCGTTCGAGCCGCTCGGGCCGGCGCGCTTCGCGACGCCGAACGACATCGCCTCGCTCTACGCCGCCGCCGGCGACGACATCGGCCTCGTGTTCCTCGAGCCGGTGCTCGGCGAGGGCGGCGTCATCCCGCTCGAGCCTGCCTTCCTCGCAGCCGCGGCGTCGCTCGCCGACGAGCTCGGCGCGGTGCTCGCATTCGACGAAGTGCAGACGGGCGTCGGCCGCACCGGCTCGTTCTTCGCGTGGGAGCAGCTCGGCGTCAAGCCGCAGCTCGTCACGCTCGCAAAGGCGCTCGCGAACGGCCTCCCCATCGGCTGCCTCCTCGTCGGCGACGACGCGCCGCGCGCATTCGCCCCCGGCGACCACGGCTCGACGTTCGGCGGCAACCCCGTCTCGTGCGCCGCGGCCGCCGCGGTCTGCACGACGATCGACGACGCGCTGCTCGCATCCGTGCGCGCGAACGGCAAGCGGCTCGCCGCGGGGCTCGCGGAGCTCCCAGGCGTGACGGCGGTGCGCGGAGCCGGGCTGCTGCTCGGCGCGGTCCTCGACCGGCCCGCACAGGCCGTCGCCGACGCAGCCCTCGACGCGGGCCTCGTGTGCCTCACCGCAGGCCCGGACGTCCTTCGGCTCGCGCCGCCGCTCGTCGTCGGCGGCGACGAGATCGCACTCGCTCTTCGAATCCTCACGGAGGTGCTCCGGATGAACCGCCAGCAGCGTCATGCCGCGATCCTGCGCATCCTGCGCAACGAGTCGATCGGGACGCAGACCGAGCTCGCCGCACGCGCTCCGGACGGCGGGACACGACGTCGTGCAGACGACGGTGTCCCGCGACATCCACGAGCTCGGTCTCATCAAGGTCCGCGGCCCCGAGGGCCGCCTCGTGTACGCGCCGCCGGAGGCCGCCGAAGCCGAGCGCTCCGACGCGATCGCCGTCGCCTTCGCCCGCTGGGCGCTCGCCGTCGAGGCGAGCGGCAACCTCGTCGTCGTCGTCACGCCGCACGGGTACGCGAGCCCGCTCGCGCAGGCGATCGACATCGCGCGGCATCCGCGCATCGCCGGCACGATCGCGGGCGAGAACACCGTGCTGCTCATCGCGCGCGAGCGCACGACCGGCGCGCAGCTCGCCGAGGAGATCCAGGCACACATCCTCCCAGGGAGCGGCGTGAGCGTCGACCTTCTCGAAGCGAGCGAACGATCCTCGCGCACACTTCCCGTCGGCGAGAAGGTCGGCATCGCCTTCTCCGGCGGCCTCGACACGTGCTGCGCGCTCGCGTGGATGCGCGAGAACGGCGCCGTCCCGTACGCCTTCACGGCCGACCTCGGCCAGTCGACGAGCCCGATGTCGGCGCCGTCCCCGACGAAGGCGCTCCGCTACGGCGCCGAGGACGCGACCGTCGTCGACTGCAAGGACGCGCTCGCACGCGAAGGACTCGTCGCGCTGCAGTGCGGCGCGTTCCACATCGACACCGCCGGCAAGCGCTACTTCAACACGACGCCGCTCGGTCGCGCGGTCACGGGCACGCTGCTCGTGCGCGCGATGCGCGAGCAGGGCGTCGACATCTGGGGCGACGGCTCGACGTACAAGGGCAACGACATCGAGCGCTTCTACCGCTACGGGCTGCTCGCGAACGAGCACCTCCGCATCTACAAGCCGTGGCTCGACGAGGCGTTCGTCTCGCAGCTCGGCGGCCGCACCGAGATGAGCGCATGGCTCGCGTCGGCGGCCTGCCGCACTGCGCTTTCCGCCGAGAAGGACGTACTCGACCGACGCGAACATGCTCGGCTCGACGCACGAGGCGAAGGATCTCGAGCTGCTCGGGACGAGCATGAAGATCGTCGAGCCGATCATGGGCGTCGCACACTGGAATCCCGGCGTCGAGATCGAGCCCGAGACCGTCACGATCGCGTTCGAGGACGGCTTCCCGGTCGGCGATCCCGTCGACGTGATCGTCGAGCTGAACGCGGTCGCAGGCCGGCACGGGCTGGGCATGTCCGACCAGATCGAGAACCGCATCATCGAGGCGAAGAGCCGCGGCATCTACGAGGCGCCCGGCATGGCGCTCCTGCACATCGCGTACGAGCGGCTGCTGACGGCGATCCACAACGAGGCGACGCTCGAGCGCTACGCGGTCGACGGCCGCCGCCTCGGCCGGCTGCTCTATGAAGGCCGCTGGTTCGACCCGCAGGCGCTCATGCTCCGCGACGCGCTCCAGCGGTACGTCGCCGCCCCCGTGACGGGCGAGGTGACGATCGAGCTACGCCGTGGCGACGACTACACGATCCTCGACACGCGCGGCGAGGCCGTGACGTACGACCCGGAGCGCCTCAGCATGGAGCGGAGCGCGACCGCGTTCACGGCAGCCGACCGCATCGGCCAGCTCGCGGTGCAGAGCAACGACATCGCCGACACGCGCCGCTTCCTCGCCGCGTTCGGCCATCCGCTCGAGCAGGTGCACGCATGACCCTCTGGGCCGCGCGCACCGGCGTCACGCTCGACCCGGACGTCGACGCGTTCCTCCGCGCCGACGACGACGAGCTCCTGCCGTACGACTGCGCCGCGACCGCCGTGCATGCCCGGCGGCTGAACGCCGCCGGGCTATTGACCGACGAAGAACTGGCTGAGGCCGAGACGCGCCTCCAGACGATCCTCGAGGAAGGCGCGCCGTTCCTCGGTGAGTACGAGGACGTCCACTCGGCGATCGAGGGGATGCTCGGAGCCGTCGGGCGCAAGATCCACGCCGGCCGGTCGCGCAACGACCAGGTCGCGGCGGCGGCGCGCCTCTACGTCGAGGACGCGTGCGGCGAGGCATCCGCGGCGATCGCACGGTTCGTCGGGACGATCCTCGACGTCGCGGAGCGCGAGGCGGAGACCCCGCTCGCCGGGTACACGCACCTCCAGCGCGCGCAGCCCATCACCGTCGGACATCACCTCCACGCGTGGGTGGAGATGCTCGAGCGCGACCGGACGCGCTTCGAGCATGCGGCCGCTGCGGCGGCGCCAAGCCCCCTGGGCGCAGGAGCGCTCGCCGGCTCGACGCTGCCGCTCCCGCTGCCCGCGGCGCCGATGCGGAACTCGCTCGACGCGGTCGCGGATCGCGACTTCGCACTCGACTACCTCTACGCGGCGTCGGTGCTGTTCACGCACCTCTCCCGCATCGGCGAGGAGATCGTCCTCTGGTGCACGTCCGAGTTCGGGTTCGTGCGCCTGCCCGGAACCGCCGCGACCGGCTCGTCGATGATGCCGCAGAAGCTCAACCCCGACGTCGCCGAGCTCGCGCGCGGCAAGGCGGGCACGGCGATCGGCCGGCTCGCGGGCCTGCTCGCCGTCGTGAAGGGCCTGCCGCTCGCGTACGACAAGGACCTGCAGGAGGACAAGACGCCGCTCTTCGCGACTCGGCGTGACGTGCGCGGCGCGCTCGCCGCGCTCGGCGTGCTCGTCGCCGGTCTCGAGCTGAACCACGAACGGCTCGCCGCCGCCGTCGCCGACCCGCTCCTCCGCGCGACCGACGCCGCCGAGGCGCTCGTGCAGGAGGGCGTCCCGTTCCGCGACGCGCACGAGCAGGTCGCCGACGCAGTCCGCGCCGGCACGTTCGCCGCACCCGACCGGACCGCGCCGCGCGCGGCGCCCGGCCCCGGCGGCGTGAAGGCGGCGCTGCACGACGCCCGCCTGCGACTCGAAGCGCGCTCGCTCTCGTCCGTCACGAGCTCGCTCTCGGGACGCGACCTGACGACACTCACGACGTGGAACGCGTACGAGCTCGGGCTCGTGCTCGATCTCGCCGAGCAGCTGAAGGCGGCACACAAGAACGGTGTCGAGCACCGGCTCCTCCCCGGCCGCACGCTCGGGCTCCTCTTCACGCGCCCGTCGACGCGCACACGCGTCTCGTTCGCAGTGGCGATGGAGCAGCTCGGCGGCTCGGCTCTCTCGCTCAACACGTCGGAGCTGCAACTCTCGCGCGGCGAGCCGCTGGAAGACACCGGACGCGTCCTCTCCGGGTACCTCGACGCGCTCGCAGTTCGCTGGGGATCGCAGGCGGATCTCGAGACGCTCGCGACGCACGCGACCATCCCCGTGATCAACGCGCTCACGGACGAGGAGCACCCGTGCCAGGCGCTCGCCGACGCGCTGACGATCCGCGAGCGCTTCGGCGGCCTCGCCGGCGTCCGCGTTGCGTACGTCGGCGACGGCAACAACGTCGCCTCGTCGCTCATGATCGTGTGCTCCGCGCTCGGCGCCGAGGTCGTCTGCGCGACCCCGCGCGGCTACGAGCCTCCGCCCGGCGCGCTCGGAGCGGCGTGCGCGTTCGGCGGCAACGTCTCGCTGACGAACGACCCGTACGAGGCGGCGGCGGGCGCTCAGGTGATCTACACCGACGTGTGGGCGAGCATGGGTGAGGAAGAGGAGCGCGACCGGCGGCTCCGCGATTTCGCGGGCTTCGGCGTCGACACGGCTTTGCTCGCGTCCGCCGCCGCGGACGCGGTCGTGCTCCACTGCCTCCCGGCGCACACCGGCGAGGAGATCTCGAGCGACGTGCTCTACGGCGGCCAGTCCGCTGTCTGGGACCAGGCAGAGAACCGCCTGCACGTGCAGAAGGCTCTCCTGGCCTTGCTGGTGGACTGAGCTCGATCAGCTGGACGGCGTGCTGCACGTCGTCGCCCAGGTGCAGGCGCCGAAGCCGTCGCGATCCGAGTCGGGGGCGGACGGCGCCCCGATGACGTTGCCGTTCGAGTCGATGAGCTGCATCTGCTCCGAGGCGGTGAGGGGCACGGGGGCGCCGTTCACCGTGCCGAGGTCGAAGGCCGGGCTCGTGAGGTTCGGCAGGGCGGCGAAGCCCGCGTTCGTGCCGATCAGGAGCGGCGTCTCTTCGATCCACTCGGCCGTTCCGTGCGTCGAGCTGTACGGAACCGTGGTCGTGAAGGACTCGTTGCGCGTCACGTCCTGGAGCGTGATCGTCCAGACGTTCGAGTCGGGGACGGCTTCCGAGATCGACGCGTGCATGTGATCCCCGGGCGCGACCGTCATCGAGATCGCGATCGACGGCGCGGGAACGAGCTCCCACCAGGCGGAGTACGACGCCGTGCCGCCGCTCACGTCCTGCTCGGTCCCGGTCTGGATGAGCGTGTTGTCGGTGACCGTGCAGCCCGCGTCTTCGCACCCGCCGCCGATGCCGATCCAATCCGACGAGGACTCGTCCTGGCCGGCAGTGTGCTGAGTCACCGTCGGAACCGTCCAGTCGCCGGTGATCGCATTGAACAGCTTGCTCCCCTGCTCGAGAGTGCCCTGCTGGTAACCGAACCAGTTGCTGCTCTGGTTCGTGTTCGCACGGGCGAGCCTCAACAGCTGCCCGTGTGCGGTCGCCGACGGTCCTGCCGCCGACGCCGCCTGGCCGCCGGCCACGACTGCGGCGGCGGCGAGCGCGAGAAACGGTGCAATTCTCATTCGCCGCAGGTCTCCGACGGTACGGTTCCCAAACTATGAGTGAGGATCTCGCCGACCTCCGCAGCCGAATCGCGGCGCTCGACCGCGCCGTCCTCGACGCGTTGAACCAGCGGCTCGAGCTCGTCCAGCAGGTGCGCGCGCACAAGCAGGAGACCGGGACGCGGATCATCGACGCCGAGCGGGAGGCGGAGCTGCTCAACGAGCTCGTGGCCGCCAACGGGGGACCGCTCGGCGAGAGCGCGGTGCGCGCGCTCTTCTCGGCGGTCCTCGACGTCATGAAGCAGGAGAGCGCGGCGGGCGCGCCCGCGCGCGCGAGAGAGCCTGCGCCGCGCAGCGCGCCGGTGACGCGGCTCGCGGTCGTCGGCACGGGCCTCGTCGGCACGTCGGTGGCGCTGGCTGCGCGACGCGCGGGCGTGTCGCAGGTGAAGGGCTGGGACTCCGATCCCGCGACGCTGCGGGCCGCCGCCGTCGACGGTGCGGGATCGCTACCCGAGGCGGTCGCGGGCGCGGAGCTCGTGGTCGTCGCCGTGCCGGTCGGCGCGCTCGTGGCGACGGTCCGCGACGTCCTCGCAGCCGCGCCCGAGGCGACCGTCACCGACGTCGGCTCGACGAAGCGGGCCCTCGCCGCCGTGGAGGACTCACGCTTCGTCGCCGGCCATCCTGTCGCCGGCGGCGCGACCGGCGGCCCCGGCCGCGCAAGCGCCGATCTCTTCGACGGCGCCGTGTGGTTCCTCACGCCGTCCGTCAACGCGGAGACGGAGCGCGTCGAGGGGATCGAGCGCTTCGTCGCCGCGCTCGGCGCGCGACCGGTGCGGATCGACGCCGCCGCGCACGACCGGATGCTCGCCGTCACGAGCCATCTCCCCCACGTCCTCGCGAACCTGCTCATGCATGCCGCCGCACGTGCCGGCGACGACGCCCTCGGCTACGCGGGCGCGTCGCTCCGCGACATGACGCGCGTCGCCGGTGCGAACCCGGACGTCTGGGCCGATATCTTCGTCGCGAACGGGGAGCTGATCGCCGCGGCGCTCGAGTCGCTCGCGGGCGAGCTCGCCGACGTCGAGCGCGCGCTCCGCGCGGGCGAGCGCGACTTCTTCGAGCAATGGATCGCCGATGTCGCGTCGGCGCGGACGCGCATGCTCGAGTACGCGTACCGGACGGATGCGAAGCAGCTCAACCGGATCCGCGTCCGCGTCCCCGACAAGCCGGGCGTGCTCGCGCGCATCACGCAGACGCTCGGAACAGCGGGCGTCAACATCGAGGACTTCGAGCTCCGGCACGTCTCGCCCGAGTACGGCGGCGTGCTCGTCATCCTCGTCGCGGGCGCCGACAACGCAGAGCTCGCGCGGACGCTGCTCCGCCGCGAGGGCTACTCGGCCGCCTGAGGCCCGCCCCAGCTCCAGCGGGGCACCGCTATGTCCGCCGGGACGGCATCCTCGGTCGGGTAGGAGAGGACGTTGTCGACGGCCCAGCGCATGTACGCGGCCATCCCCGCGCGGAACTCCGCATCGTCGGGGAGGCCGGCGTCGTCCATGGCGGCGACGAAGCAGGCGACGAAGCGGTTGCCGAGATCGGTCATGTCGCCGTGACAGGCGTGCATGCGGAGAAGGGCGGGCTCGTCCCCGCACGCCTGCGAGTACGTCGTCGGACCGCCGAGCACCTCCGCCCAGTACGCGGCGAGCCGCTCGACGTGTTGCGGGTGCCGGTCCTCCCGCGAGAACGGGTGGTTCAGCTCGGGATCCGCGAGGCAGCGCTCGTGGTGCGCTCGCGCGAGCGAGAGGAACGCAGCCTCGCCGCCCGCGAACTCGTACAGCGTCGGGCGCACCGCGGCGTTACTCGAGCTCGATGCCGCCGCTTCTGGCATCGGCCTCGGCTTCGGCTGCCGCTTTGGCGACCTCGGCCTCCCCGTGCACGGCCCGCTCGGCGAGGCTCGGCACACGGCCCCGTCGAACACGCGTCATCCACGCTGCCTTCCGTCCGATGCTCGGTAGCTCCACCCCGATGGTCTCGCGCTCGAGCTCGTTCTCGGCGAGCCGCTTGTCGTGTCGCGCCCACGTGCGGCTGATGTTCGACCGGATACCCATCTCGCCAGCCTAGTCGGCCCCCGCCGCAGGCACAACGCGCCCGCGCACATCGCCGAGCCCGTCTGCCCGTAACACGACCTCGTCGCCGTCGGCGAGGAAGCGCGTGTTGCCGTACAGCTCGATGAGCGAGCCCTCCGAGCCGGGCTCGGCGCCCGAGATCGTCCCGCTCGCCATGAGGTCGCCGGTGCGGATCGTCGCGCCGTTCGAGGTCGCATGCGCGAGCAGCTGCGGCATCGTCCAGTACAGCGTGCGCGCGTTGCCGCGCGAGATCACCTCGCCGTTCAGCTCGACCTCGAGGGCGACGTCGAGCGCCCAGTCGCGCCCGCCGGCGAGATGCGGCAGCGGCGGCGGCTCCTGCGCCGGCGCCTCGACGCGGTGCGGCTCGAGCAGCGCGAGCGGCGTCACCCAGGCGGAGATCGACGTCTGGAAGGACTTCCCGAGGAACGGCCCGAGCGGGACGTACTCCCACGCCTGGATGTCGCGCGCGCTCCAGTCGTTCACGAGCACGACGCCGAAGACGTGGTCGGCGAACGCGGCGGTCGCGACGGGGCCTGTCGCGGGCATGCCGACGACGAAGCCGAGCTCGAGCTCGACGTCGAGCTTCCGCGTCGGCTCGTACGCCGGGTCCGCGTCGCCGAGCTTCAGCTCGCCGCGCGGGCGTACGACGTCGGTGCCGGTGACGGCCACCGTCCCCGCCCGCCCGTGGTAGCCGACGGGCAGCCAGCGCCAGTTCGGCAGCAGCGGCTCCGCATCCGGGCGGAACAGCCGGCCGAGGTTCGACGCGTGCTCGCGCGACGCGTAGAAGTCGACGTAGTCGGCGACGTCAAACGGCAGACGCATCCGCACGCCGGCGGCGAGGCGCGGACCGTCGTGCGCACGCGCCGCTTCGATCGCCGCGCTCCAGCCCGCGGGGCCGAGCGTCATGAGCTCGTTCAGCGTCGGCCGCGCGAAGACGTCACCGAGCCCGGCGAGCGCGACGGTCTCGCCGTGCTCGCGCCACGCGAGGCCGCCGTCGGCGAGCGCGCCGAAGCCCGTCACAGCGGCAAAGCTACACTGCCGCCGGGCCGGGCTCCGTGCAGTGGAAGCCTGTGAACCGCGTCAGATCCGGAAGGAAGCAGCGCTAAGCATTGCCTTCCAGGTGTGCGGACCGGCCCTTTAGGCTTGCGGCGTGCGCTGGCTCGGCGTAATTGCGCTCGGCGCGGTGGCTCTCGCCTGGGCGCTGCCGATGCAGTCCGTCGGCTGCGGACAGAACGCGCACTACGCCGCGACGCGCTCGTTCGCGGAAGGCCGGCCCTTCGTCGACCGGTACGCGCAGCAGACGTGCGATCTCGTGCGGCGCGGCGGCCACTACTACGCGGCGAAAGGGCCCGCGCTCGATTTCTGGTCGGCGCCCTGGTACCTCGCGCTGCGGACGGTTCATCTCGTGCCGCACGACGGCCTCGTCGGCACGCACTACCCGGCGGCGATGACGGGCGTGCCGTTGCGCGCGATCTGGCAGATCGGCCTCTGGGCGGTCGTGCTGCCGGGCGTCTTCCTGCTCCTGCTCGTGCGCAGGCTCGCCGATCGCATCGAGCCCGGGACGGGCGTCGCGGTGGCGGTCGTCCTCGGGCTCGGAACGCTCGTGCTGCCGTTCTCGACGCTGCTGTTCGCGCACGTGCCGGCGGCGCTGCTCGCGTTCGCGGCGTTCGCCCTGCTCTTCAGCCGGCGCAATGCGGTTCTCGCGGGCGCGTGTGCCGGGCTCGCGGTCGCGACCGACCTGCCCCTGCTCGTCGTCGCGGCAGGGCTGCTCGTGTACGCGTGGCGGCGGGCGCCGCGGTTCGCACTCGGCGCAGCGCTCGGCGCGGCGCCGCTCTACGCGTTCGGCATCTGGGCGTTCGGGAATCCGTTCCGGCTCGCATACTCGGGCGCCGCCATCGATCCCGGAGCGGGCGGTGCGGAGCAAGCGCAGGTGCACGGGCTCTTCTTCACGCTCACATCGCCGCACCCGCACCTCGCGGTGGAGGTGCTGCTGAGCAAGCGCGGGCTCCTGACGCTGTCGCCGGTGCTCGCCGCCGCCGCGGTCGGCCTCGTGCTCCTGTGGCGGCGCGGGCTGCGAGCCGAGGCGGCGCTCATCGGGACGCTCGCGATCGTGGAGATCGGCTGGCACGCGTTTCGCCCGAACTACGAGCTCGCGCTCGGCGGGTGGGTGCCGGGGCCGCGCTTCCTCGTCCCGCTCCTGCCGTTCCTCGCGTTTGCGCTCGCACCCGTCGTGCGCCGCGCGCCCGCGACGTTCGCCGCCCTCGCCGCGATCTCGATCGGTGCGATGGCGGTGGCGACGAGCGCCGAGCCGCTCCTCTCGAGCGACGACACGCACCACTGGATCGCGCGCATCGCCGACGGGAACTTCGCTGCGACCGCGCTCAGCCTCGCGGGCATCGGCCACGGCTGGCTCGCGATCCTGCCGTTCTACGCGCTCGTGCTCGTCGCGGTCGGGGCCGCGGCCGCCGCGACGCGCTTCCCGGTGGCGCGCCGCGACCTCGCGACCGCGGTCGCGGCGGTCGCCGCCTGGATCGTGCTCGAACACGGCGCGCCCGAGCTGCTCCGGGTCGACGACCTCGTCCGGCAGAGCTGGGGCGCGGCGGCCGCCGTCCTCCTCGTCGCGGCGGCCTCGTGGGCGGTCGCGCGACTGCGGCCGGAGGGTCTCCTGCTGCTCCCGTTCGCCGTCCTCGCCTTCGACCGGCACACGAAATGGGCCCTTCTCCTGACATTGGCCGTCCTTGCGGCCATGGCCGTCCATGCCCGGCTCCGGCCCGCCCCCGGTCCTGCTTGAATCGACGGATGGCCGCGCTCTACCGGAAGTACCGTCCACAGAGCTTCGACGAGGTGGTCGGGCAGGAGGCGGTCGTACGGACGCTGAAGAACGCGATCGGCGCCGGGCAGGTGCGCCAGGCGTATCTCTTCGCCGGCCCGCGCGGCACGGGCAAGACCTCGCTCGCGCGCATCCTCGCGAAGAGCCTCAACTGCACCGAGGGGCCGACGGTGACGCCGGATGGAACGTGTCATGCATGCCGTGCGATCACCGCGGGCACGTCGCTCGACGTGATCGAGATGGACGCCGCATCGCAGCGCGGCATCGACGACATCCGCGAGATCCGCGACCGCGTCGTCCTGCAGCCGGTCGAGGGCCGGTACAAGGTCTACATCCTCGACGAGGCGCACCAGCTGACGGACGCCGCGTGGAACGCGCTGCTGAAGCTCATCGAGGAGCCGCCGCCGCACCTCGTCTTCATCTTCTGCACGACGGACCTCTCCAAGGTGCTCGCGACGGTCCGCTCGCGCTGCCAGACGTTCGTGTTCCAGCGCCCGCGGCTCCAGGACCTGCTCAAGCGGCTTCGGATGATCGCGGACATGGAGAAGATCGACGTCCCCGACCAGGCGCTCGCGCTCGTCGCGCGCGCGGCTCGCGGCTCGTATCGCGATGCGGAGTCGACGCTCGACCAGCTCGCGGCCGCGACGGAGAACGACGTCACCGTGCAGTCCGTGCTCCAGCTCCTCGGCACGGTCGAGGAGGAGGCGCTCTTCCGCCTCTGCGACCTCGTCGTCGACCGCGACACCGCGGGCGCGCTCACGTTCATCGAAGACCTCTCGGAGCACGGCAACGACATGGGCAGGCTCGTCGTCGACCTCATCGAGCACCTCCGGCACCTGCTCCTCGTGCAGCACATGGGCGAGGTACCGGAGTCGCTGCCGGTGACCGAGGAGACGCGCGAGCGCCTGCGCGCGCAGGCGAACCAGCTCGGCGAGCCGACGGTGATCCGCCTCATCGACCTGCTCGCCGTCGCCGTCGACGACATGCGCCAGGGCGGCGATCCGCGGCTGCCGCTCGAGCTCGCGTTCGTCAAGGTCACGCGGCCCGGCGCCGACCTCGCGCGCGAGTCGCTCGCGTACCGGCTCGAGCAGCTCGAGTCGCGCGCCGTCGCAGCGCCCGCGCCGCACGTCGTCCCGACGCCCGAGCGGCCCGAGCAGCCGAAGCCCCCGACGGCGTCGGCGCCTGCGAGCGGACAGCCCGACCTCGAGCTCGAGCAACTGCAGGACGCGTGGTCGCGCACGATCGTCCCCGCCGTCGCGGAGCGCTCGATCCCGATCTCGACCGTCCTCGGCGAGGCGCGCCCGGCGCAGCTCGCCGGCGACACGCTCACGGTCGAGTTCCCGGCGAGCGCGTCGTTCCACCGGCAGCTCGCCGAGGAGCCGAAGAACGCGACGATGCTCGCCGACGCGCTCTTCGAAGTGACCGGCCGGCGGCTCGCGCTCGCATTCGCGGTCGGCGAGGGCGAGGCCGAGGGCGTGGTCGAGCTCGACGAGCCCGCCGGGGAGGAACGGATCCTCGAGCTCTTGAAGACCGACCTCGACGCGCGCGAACGGGAGCCGCGAATGAGCTTCGACATGAACAAGCTGATGCAGCAGGCGGCGCAGATGCAGGAGCAGATGCAGCGCATGCAGGAGGAGGCGAAGCACGAGACGGCGCGAGTCCTCCGTCGGCGGCGGCCTCGTCAAGGTGACCGCGAACGGCGCCGGCGAGGTGGTCGCGATCGAGATCTCGCGCGACGCGATCGACCCCGACGACCCCGAGACGCTCGCCGACCTCGTGCTCGCGGGCGTCAACGAGGCCCTCCGCTCCGCGCACTCGGCGGTGGAGGCGAAGGCGCAGCAGATGCTCGGCGATCTCGGGCTCCCCGGCCTCGGCGGGTAGCGCCGCGTGCGCGGCCGCTACCGCGTCTCGAACTGGGTGTGGGCGATCATCGTCCTCGCCCTGATCGGCATCGTCGTCTGGGGCTGGGCCTGGGACTTCGCCGGCTAGCCGGTCGTCCGCCGGCGGTAGAGGTGCGCCGCCAGCGGCGCGCACACCGCGATGAGCGCGAATGACCACAGCAGCGACGCCACGACCGGATGCTGCATCGGCCAGTCGTGGATCGGTGGCCGAGGGGTTCGGGTTCCCGAAGAGGTTGCGCGCGGCGGCCGTGACCGCGCTGACCGGGTTCCAGTCCGCGATGACGCGCACGACGGTCGGCATGCGCTCGGTGGGGACGAGCGCGTTGGAGACGAACGCGAGCGGGAAGAGGACGATCAGGCCCAGCCCCTGCGCCGACTCGGGCCCTTTGCTGAGGATCCCGATGCAGCCGCAGTACCACGAGAGCGCGTAGCTGAAGAGCACGAAGAGGCCGAACCCGGCGAACATCTTCAGGATGCCGTCCTCCGGGCGCCAGCCGATGGCGAGGCCGGTGAGGGCGACGATGAGCGCGCAGATCATCGCCGTGAGGATGTCCGCGAGCGAGCGGCCGACGAGCACGGCGGGGCGCCACATCGGCAGCGTGCGGAAGCGGTCGATCACGCCGCTGGAGAGATCGGTGCTGAGGCCGACCGCGGTTCCCATCGCCGAGGTGGTGAGGTTCATCGCGAGCAGGCCGGCGATCGCGAACGCGGTGTAGCTGCCGCCGTGCGGCAGCACGACACCGGCCCCGAACACGTAGACGAACAGGATCGTGAAGAGCACGGGCTGGATGGTGACGTCGGACAGCTGGAGCGGCTCCCGCGCGATGTGCACGAGGTTGCGCCCGGTCAGACGGACGCGCGGACGCCGACGTGCTTCGAGCCGCCGGCGCATCACGCCGCCTCCGCCGCATCGCCCGGTGACCGTGACGAAGAAGACGTCGTCGAGCGACGGCTGGTGGACTTGCACGTCCTCGACGGCGATGCCCGCTCCGTCGAGGGCGCGGACGATCGTCGTCGCGAGCGCGCCGCCGTTGCGAACGGGCGCGCGCAGGCGCTTGCCGTCGTGGCTGACGTGGACGTCGCCCGCCACGTAGGGCGCGAGCGCGGCTGCCGCGATGCCGTCGTCGGCGCGCGCAAGCGTCAGCTCGAGCCGGGCGCCGCCCGTCTGCGCCTTCAGCTCGGCCGGCGTGCCTTCCGCGATCGAGCGGCCGTGATCGACGACGAGGATCCGGTCGGCGAGCTCGTCGGCCTCGTCGAGGTACTGCGTCGTGAGGAGAAGCGTCGCTCCATCGGCGACGAGCTCGCGAATGATCCCCCACATCCGCACGCGGCTCGTCGGGTCGAGGCCGGTCGTCGGCTCGTCGAGGAAAAGCACCGGCGGATGCGTGACGAGCCCGGCGGCGAGATCGAGGCGCCGGCGCATCCCGCCCGAGTACGTCTTGAGGATCCGGTCGGCGGCGTCGGCGAGCTCGAACTGCTCGAGCAGGTCGGCCGCGCGGGCGCGGGCATCGCGCCGGCGCAGGCCGCTCAGGCGCCCGACCATCGTCAGGTTCTGGCGGCCCGTCAGCACCTCGTCGAGCGTCGCGTCCTGTGCCGTCACCCCGATCTGCCGCTGGACGGCGCGCGGCTCCCGGACGACGTCGTGCCCGGCGACGCGCGCCGAGCCGGCGTCCGGCCGGGCGAGGGTCGTGAGGATCCGGACGGCGGTCGTCTTGCCGGCCCCGTTCGGGCCGAGGACGCCGAGGATCGCGCCCTGCGGGACCGCGAGGTCGAGCCCGTCGAGGGCGACCGTCGCGCCGTACCGCTTCTTCAGCCCCTCCGCCTCGATCATGGGTGTTTCAGGCACTTCGCTCCTTACCGGTCGGCTAGTAACCGGTCGGAGCGTAGTCGCCAACTTGCCGGTCGTCAAGTAAGCTACGGGTATGCCCGCATCGCCCACCTCGACGAAGGAGCGGATCCTCGACGTCGCCCTCGAGCTCTTCAACGAGCAGGGCTACGACAAGACGTCGCTGCGGCAGATCGCAGAGCGGCTCGGCGTCACGAAGGCGGCGCTCTACTACCACTTCGAGCGCAAGGAGGACATCCTCCTCGAGCTCCACCTGCGGCTGCACCGCCTCGGCGCCGGCATCCTCGACGAGCTCGACGGCCTCGGCCCGGACGAGATCGTCGCCGCCTGGCCGCACGTCCTCGACGCGTTCGTCGACGAGGTGCTGGCGAACCGCGACCTCTTCCTCCTCCACCAGCGGAACGAGAACGCGTTCAAGCAGATCCTCGACGACGAGCGCCACCGGGCCGAGAACGCGGACATCGAGGAGCGCCTCCGTGCCTTGCTCGCCGATTCCAGGATCCCGCTCGAGCAGCGCGTGCGGATGGCGAGCTCGATCGGCGCCGTCTTCGTTCCGCTCATGGGCGCCGGCGACATGTTCGGCGACGCCGACCCGGGCGTGGTCGCCGGCTACGCCCGCGACGCCGTCCGCGGCCTCCTGGCCGCCCAGTAGCCTGAACGCGTGCTGAGCCCGTCCGTCGAGAACCTCGTCGCGCAGCTCACGCGGCTGCCCGGCATCGGCAGCCGCACCGCCCAGCGGCTCGCGTTCCACCTCCTCCAGGTGTCGAAGAACGAGGCGAACGCGCTCGCGGACGCGATCCGCGAGGTGAAGGAGCGCGTCCGCTTCTGCAACGAGTGCGGCAACCTCACCGAGGAGGAGCTCTGCGCGATCTGCCTCGACGCGCGGCGCGACCGCACGACCATCTGCGTCGTCGAGCAGCCGGTCGACGTGCTCTCGCTCGAGCGCACCGCCGAGTACCGCGGCCTCTACCACGTGCTCGGCGGCGCCCTCTCGCCGCTGGACGGCGTCGAGCCGGAGCACCTCCGCGTCGACGAGCTCCTGCGCCGCGTCGATCGCGACGGCGTGCAGGAGGTCGTGCTCGCGACGAACCCGAACATGACGGGCGAGGCGACGGCGGCGTACCTCGCGGGGCGCCTGCGGGACCGCGTCCGGGTTACGCGGCTCGCGAGCGGCCTGCCCGTCGGCGGCGACCTCGAGTACGCGGACGAGGTCACCCTCGGCCGCGCGCTGACCGGTCGCCGCGAGATGTAGGCCTACACTTTCGACGTGACCGTCGCGCATCACGAGGAGATCCCGCAGCTCGCCGCCGACGCGGAGGCGCGCGGCCGCGATCTCGTCGTCATGAAGTTCGGCGGAACCTCCGTCGGCGACACGCAGAAGATCAAGGACGTCGCGCGCCGCCTGGTCGCCGCGCGCGAGAGCGGCCACCGGGTGGTCGGCGTCCTCTCGGCGATGGGCGACACGACGGACGAGCTCATCCGGCTCGCCCACGAGATCTCCCCGCACCCGCAGGCGCGCGAGTACGACATGCTCGTGTCCGTCGGCGAGCGCATCTCCAACTCGCTCTGCGCGATGGCGCTCCACGACCTCGGGCACGAGGCGATCTCGCTCACCGGCTCGCAGGCGGGGATCCTCACCGACACCGTGCACGGCAAGGCGAAGATCGTCGAGGTGCGCGCCAAGCGCATCAACGAGGCGCTCGACAGCGAGAAGATCGTGCTCGTCGCCGGGTTCCAGGGTGTGTCGTCGGAGCACGAGGTGACGACGCTCGGTCGGGGCGGATCGGACGCGACCGCGGTCGCGCTCGCCGCTGCGCTCGGCGGCGCGTGCGAGATCTACACCGACGTCGAGGGCGTCTTCACCGCCGATCCGCGCCTCGTCCCGGACGCGATCAAGCTGCCGAGGATCAGCTACGAGGAGATGCTCGAGATGGCCGCGACCGGCGCGCGCGTGATGATGGCGCGCTCCATCGAGATTGCGCGCAGGTACGGTGTTCCGCTCCACGTCCGCGCGGCGTTCAGCGACGCCGAGGGCACGTGGATAGGCGAGGAGGATCAGCTCATGCTCGAGAAAGCGATCGTGTCGGGAGTGACCCACGACACGTCGGAGGCGAAGGCGACCGTGCTCGGCGTTCCCGACCGGCCCGGTGTAGCCGCGCGCGTCTTCCGCGCGCTCGCCGACGCGGGCGTGAACATCGACATGATCGTCCAGAACGTCTCCGCACACGGGACGACGGACATCTCGTTCACGCTCCCGAAGACCGACCTCGCCGCCGCGGAGCCGATCCTCGCGCAGCTGAAGGGCGAGATCGGCGCGGTCGGCATCGCGTACGACCCCGACGTCGCCAAGGTTTCGCTCATCGGAGCCGGAATGAAGAGCCATCCCGGCGTCGCCGCCGACATGTTCGAGGCGCTCGGGGAGGCCGGCATCAACATCGAGATCATCTCCACCTCGTCGATCCGTGTCTCGTGCGTCGTGCGGGCCGCCGACGTCGAGCGGGCCGTCGTCGCCGTGCACGAGAAGTTCCGGCTCTTCGCCGAGGCGCGCATCGATGCGTGACTCGCGCATCGCCGTCGTCGGCGCCACCGGCGCGGTCGGCACGGTGACGCTGCGCTTGCTTCGCGCCCGCGGCCACGAGAACGTCCGCGCGTTCGCATCCGCACGCTCGGCCGGCCGGACGCTCGACGGCGGCATCGTCGTCGAAGAGGCGACGCCCGAGGCACTCGCTGCCGCCGGCGTCGATCTCGCGCTCTTTTCCGTCGGGACGTCGGCGTCGCGGGAGCTCGTCCCGCACGCGGTGCGCGGCGGCGCGGTCGCGGTCGACAAATCGGCCGCGTACCGCCTCGAGCCGGGGATCCCGCTCGTCGTCCCCGAGGTGAACGGGGAGCGCGCGCTCGAGAACGACGGCATCGTCGCCAACCCGAACTGCTGCACCATCCCGCTCACGTGCATCCTCAAGCCGCTGCACGACGCCGCCGGTCTCGTGCGCGTGCGCGTCTCGACGTACCAGTCGGCCTCGGGCGCGGGCGCGCGGCGGATGGAAGCGCTCCTCGCCGAGCCGCAGGCCGAACACG
This sequence comes from uncultured Actinomycetes bacterium, assembly GCA_963802685.1. GTDB lineage: Bacteria > Actinomycetota > Thermoleophilia > Gaiellales > Gaiellaceae > Palsa-739. Next base: position 188,317 of record CAWDJG010000004.1, on the reverse strand, counting down.
ACCTCGAGATGAACTGGGACTGGGAGGGCGACGAGACCGACGAGGAGGCAAAGCTCCGCGCGGAGACGCGCAAGATCCTCGAGCTGCCCGATCTGCCGATCAGCGCGACGACCGTGCGCGTCCCCGTGCTCGTCGGGCACGCGGAGGCGGTGTGGCTCGAGACGGAGGAGCCGCTCACGGCCGCTCAGGCCGAGGCGCTCCTGCGCGCGGCCCCTTCCGTCCGCGTCGTCGACGTCCCCACGCCGCGCGCCGCCACGCAGACCGACGACGTCCTCGTCGGCCGCATCCGGCCGGACCGGGCGGGCGAAAACGGCCTCGTGCTCTTCCTCGCGTGCGACAACCTGAACAAGGGTGCCGCGCTGAACGCGATCCAGATCGCCGAGCTACTGCTCGACCGGCAGCGCGTCGCGGCGTAGAAGCTTCCGGCTCCAGAGCTCGCCGCTGTACACCTCCGCGAACGGCAGCGACGCGTACAGGGTGTTGGCGGGATCCGCGTCGCCGGTGGCGACGTCGATCACGACGGCTCCGAGCTCGGCCGCTCGGCGCATTCCTTCGAGCATGAGCGCCTTCGCCAGGCCCCGCCGGCGATGGCGAGGGTGCGTGCACACGGGCTCGAACGTCGCCCGTCGGTTGTTGGAGTCCCAACAGACGGCCGCATAGGCGGCGAATGTGCCGTCAGGAGCCTCCAGCACGAGGTCGGTCTCGCGGCGGAACGAGGGCGCAAAGCGCGTGAAGGTTGCGTGCTCGGCCGCGACGTGGAACGTCCGTCCGAAGGCAGCGTTCACGAGATCCGCGATGGCGCCGTGATCGGCGGGCGTGTCGCGCGTCGACCGGAGCACGTACCCGGCGGGAACGACCGGGTGGGGTAGCGGCGCAGCTCCGAGACGCAAGGAGCGAAGGATCTCCCAGCCTTCGCTTCTCTCGTAGCCGCGGGCGCTCGCGACGCGGCGCATCGCCTCGTCGTGCCGCCAGACGTGGAGGAGCACGCAGTCGTCGCCGGCAGCCGCCGCTGCCCCCTCGGCCCAGCCGACCACCTCGTCGAGAAGATGAGCCGTCTCCGGATCGACGTGCGGATGGATCTGCCGTCCGCCTTCACTCAGCGCAGCGGCGACGATCCGTCCGCCCTCGGTGACCCACAGGCGGCTGCGATCCGCACGATCCGGAGCGATGCCGGGAACTGCCGCATAGAAGATCGAGCCGTCCCAGCGGCGCACGTCCCACACCGTTCCCGACGGAGTGATCGAATAGAGCCGGCTCAGGAAGTCCCGCACGGGCCAGACGTCGTCGGGGAACGTGATCGGGCGATCACGGATCACGTCCCAAGCGTTTCAGACTATGCCTGGGGCTGCCGCTCGAGCGTCATCGCGATCGTCGCGGCTGTGAGCGCGATGAGCGCGGCGATGCGCGCCGTGCTGCCGGAGCTCCATCCGGTCGCGTCGAGCCAGAGCGCGAGCGGCGCGAGCCACAGGGGCGTGAACCGCCGCCGCGCCAGCGCGATCGGCACGTAGAGCACGACGAGGTAGTGCAGCCAGAGGATCGGCGTCATGAGCAGCGAGACCGCGAGCGCGGCCGTCAGCAGCCGCCGGTCGCCGCGCAGCTTCCACGCGGCCAGGGCGATCCCAGCCGCGCCGGCGAGGTACGCCCCCGACTGCGCCGCCGCGCTGTCGAGCCCGAGCGAGCGGCCGAGCGCGTACGGCGAGTAGCTCTCCGGTCCGACGAGCCGCGTCAGGCGTCCGAGCAGGGCCGGGTAGTCGTGCAGGCCGGCGAAGCCGATCGCCGCCCACGCTCCGAGGACGCCGGCGACGGCCGCACCGGCTGCGACGCCGGCCGCGGCGAAGCGGCGCGTGCGGACGAGCCAGAGCCAGACCGGCCAGAGGAAGAGCTTCGCCGTCGCGACGTACGCGACGAGGAGCCCCACGCGCACGGTGCGGTCGCGGTAGCGCCAGGCGGCCGCGACGCCGAGGAGCAGCAACGGGCTGATCGCGCCGAGCCCCGCGGACGCGAACACGGGAGCCGAGGCGAACGCGGCGCCGTAGCAGCGCCAGTCGGTCACGCCGAGCAGCCGGAGCGCGAGGGCGACGGCGGCCAGGTCGACGAGCAGGAAGACGACGATCGCGACGCCGAACGGCAGGAGCGACAGCGGCAGCATCGCCACGGCCGCGACCGGTGGGTAGACGAAGGGCGCGAAGGTCTTCGGGTCGGGGTGTGCCGGGAGCGACTGGACGCTCGGGTACGGCGAGCGGCCGTGGAGCATCGCGCGGCCGCTCTCCCAGAACGTCGTGAAGTCGGACGCGTGGTGCCGGAGCGTGGCGACGAGGATCACGAACAGGCAGACCGGAACCACTCCGAGGAAGACGACGGCGGAGCAGCGCGCAGCCGCGGCCGCCCACCGGGCGGCGGGAGGCGCCGCCGGAACGGCGACGGTGGCTGCGACTCGTTCGAACACCGGAGATGCCCTCGCGAGTAAGAGCCGCCCGGCGGCGGTTTCTTTCGCTGCTGCGGGCGCGGCTACGCCGGCGTGTGGAACACGGCTCGCTCGGTCAGCGGCTCACGTTCGCTACTGCTGCTGCGGCGCCGGCGCCGGCAGGAAGGCCTCGCGCACCGCGCGCAGCACCTTCTCGCGCGTCCCCTCGACTACCGGCACGAGGCCGCCGAGCTCGAGCCGCGCGAGCTCGACGCGCCCGTGGACGCGGACGACGACGAAGCCGAAGTCGGCGAGGAAGTCGCTCGGGAAGATCGTCTTGTGCAGCTGGAAGCGCTCGAACGCGCGTCTCGCCCTCGGGGTAGCGGTACGCGAACGCCTCGACCGCCTGCGCGCCGCGGTCGCGCGCCTCGCCGATCGCGGTGAGGAAGAGCGACTGCATCACCCACGGCTTCGACGAGTCGGTGAGGTACGCGCACGTGACGAGCACCGCGTCGTCGCTCGGCGGGCCCGGCGGGCAGCTCGGCCGCACGCGGGAAGAGCTCCGTCGGCCCGTACTGCATCGAGCCGAGCAGCCGCCCGTCGTCGTCGTAGTAGACCGTGCCCCACGCGCCCCACTCGCTCCTCGATCGCGCGGATCCACCGCCGCTTGTCCGCGGTGCGTCCGCCGCGCGACTGCCACCACACGCACTCGTGGCAGACGCTCGGCGCCGTCTCGAGCGTCGCGCCCGTCAGGCCGGCGATCCTCGAGCTCACGCCCGCGGCCCGATCTCGTCGACGATCACCTCGACGGACGACGGGCTCGACGTCCGCCATCCGCAGCGAGGTACTCGCGCACGCGCTGCTGGACGTCCCGCCCCAGCTGCGGAATCGACGCGCCCCAGTCGACGGCGAGGTGCAGCTCGACGCGGACGTTCCCATCCGACTCGTCCACCTTCACGCCGCGGCGCTTCGGGACCTCGCGCACGCCGGAGATCTCGCGCGCGGCGTCGGCCGCGTAGCGGCCGAGGATCCCCGTCGAGATCGACGCCTGTCCGCCGTCCATCAGGTGCAGCGTAGACGCAGCTCCGTCGCCTCCGGCCGGGCTGCGAAGCGGAACGGGACGAACGTCGTGCCGAGGCCGGGCGACACGTGCATCACGCCGCCCCGCGAGCGGTAGACGCCGCGCTGGTAGCGGGCCCTGAGATGGGCAAAGCGCACCTTGCCGCCCGGGTACGGGAGTGCGATCTGGCCGTCGTGCATGTGGCCGGAGAGCACGAGATCGAAGCGGCCCGGCTCCAGACGTGTCGACGACGCGCGGGTAGTGGCAGAGGAGGATGCGGAAGTCCGCGTCGGCCGCCAGAGAGTTCGGGTCCCGCTTCGGTCGGCCGCGGACGATCAGGCGCGGGTCGACGCCCGCGACCCACACGCGCTTCCCGCGCAGCTCGAGCATCGTCCCCTCGTCCCGGAGCAGCGTCGCCGGCTCGAGCTCGTGCAGGTCGGAGCGCACCGCCTGCGGGTCGCGGGAGATGGCGAGGTCGTGGTTGCCGAGCACCGCGACTGTCGGCTTCGGCAGCCACTTCACGAACGCACGCAGCAGCGGCTCGCCGCGCGGATGCGTGAGCAGGTCACCGGTGATCACCGTCGAGGTCGGGCTTCCGGCGCACGGTCCACGCGACCGCCTGTGCGACCGCTCCTGCCCCGGGCGACGGCACGCCCAGGTGGAAGTCGGACAGGTGCACGACGCGAAGCCCGTCGAGCTCGGGCGGAAGCCCGGGCACCTCGACGTCGAGCTCCCGCAGGCGCGGCCAACCGGCCTCGACGAGACCCCAGCCGGCTGCGATCGCGGCGGCGCCCCCGAGAATGACTCCGGCGCGCCGGCCGGGGCCGCGCGCGCCGGAATCCGCCCCTCCGCCCACGAGACGCCGAAGGGGCCGAGAACCTTGCGCCGTGCTCAGACCTCGAGCTTCGAGAGGGCCGGGCGCGGGTCGACGATGTGGCGCTTGAACTTCAGCTCCGAATCCTCGATTCCCGCGGCGACGCCGACGAGCTGGGAGAGGTGGAGCACCGGGAGGTTGAACGACCGTCCGGTGGCGGCCTCGAGCTTCTGCTGCCACGCGTCGAGCGAGAGATGGCACAGCGGGCACGGCGTGACCATGACGTCCGCGCCGGCCGCAAGGGCCTGCTCCACCGGCTGGATCAGCTCGCCGAGCGCGGTGTCCTCGCGCGCCTGGATGATCGGGAACCCGCAGCACTTGATCTTCGCCGGGTAGTCGATCGCCTCCCCGCCGCACGCCTCGATGATGCGCTCGAGCGACCACGGCCGGTCGGGATCCTCGAAGCCGAGGATCTTCGACGGACGGAGGATCTGGCAGCCGTAGAACGGCGCGACCTTCAAGCCCTTCAGGCCCTTGTGCGCCGCCTCCTTGAGCTTCTCGTACCCCTCGCCCTCCGCGATCTCCCACAGCAGGTGGCGCACTTCGATCCCGCCGCTGTACGCCGGCACGCCGACGGAGGCGAGGTTCTTGTTGATGCGCGCCCGCAGCTCGGCGTCGCCCTTGAGCATGAAGTCCGCCTGGCGGAGGTTCAGCGTGCACACGTTGCACACCGTCATCAGCGTGTCGCAGCCGGTCGCCTCGGCGTACGCGAGGATGCGCGCGTTCAGGTGGAGGTAGTAGTCGGGCTCCGCCTCGTGGATGTCGCCGGCGCCGCAGCAGGTCACCGACTCGAGCTCGACGAGCTCTAATCCGACGCGCGGCGCGAGCGCCTGCGTCGACGTGTCGAGCTCCTTCGCCGACAGCGAGGCGAGGCAGCCCTTGTAGTACGCAACACGCTTCACGGCTTCGCATCCTCCTGGTCGTGCGGTTCGGTGGCACCGTGGCCGCGTGCGAGCCGCGAGAGCGCGCGCTCGCCCTGCACCTGGCCGAGCGCGCCCGGGCGATCCTGCGCCTGCACGATCTCGTGCAGCTTCCGCGCCTCGTCGACGTCGCGCGCGACGTGCGGCGGGAACGGCGGCGGCACTTTCCCGTGGCGCGCGAGACCCATCGCGAACTTCATCTGCTTGATCGAAGAAACGATGCCCTGCGTCTTCGGGACGAGCTCCGTCTCGCGCAGCCAGCCGGTCGTCTCGCTCGAGCGCACGAACCACTTCGCGTGCTTCGCGCCCATGTCGCGGTCGATGCCGAGCCGGATCGACTCCGCCCCGAGCTTCGCGATCGCGTCGCGCGGGTCGACGCCCTTCGGGCACCGCTCGTTGCAGAAATAGCACCGCGTGCAGTCCCAGATGCCGTGCTCGGAGTTGTAGCTCTCGAGCCGCTCGACGGTGGCCTGGTCGCGCTGGTCGCCTACGAAGCGCATTCCTTTCGCGAGCGCCGCCGGACCGAGGAAGTCGGGATCGGACTCCATCGAGTTGCACTCGGAGACGCAGCAGCCGCAGTTGACGCAGAGCGCTTCCTTGTGGATGACCTCCGCGTCGTGCGCGGAGACGACGAACTCCTTCCCGTCCGGCGACTCCGTGTAGCCCGGCTGCAGCCAGGGCTTGACGGCGCGCATCTTCTCCCAGAAGGGATCCATGTCGACGACGAGGTCCTTGACGATCGGCAGGTTGCCCATTGCGGAGATGACGGGAACGTGGCCGCTCTCGGCGAACGGCCCGATCCGTTCCTTGCAGGCGAGCACGGCCCGGCCGTCCATGCGCATCCCGCACGAGCCGCACATCATCATCCGGCAGCTCTTGCGGTACGCGAGCGTCCCGTCGACCCGGTCCTTGACGATGTCGAGGCAGTCGAGGAGCGTCGCCTCGTCGGGCGTGTCGATCTCGTACTCCTTCAGCGCCCGCTCGCCGGTCGAGGAGTCGTAGCGCCAGATCTTCAGTGCGACCTGCATCCGCTCAGCCTCCCAGTCCCGGGATCGACACCTTCGACGCATCCACCGTCGCCGCCGCGGACGGCACGGACACGTGCACCATCTTGCCGTAGCCGGACAACGTCATCGTCACGGCAGCCTTCACCGACTGGCCGGACGACGCCGTGTTCGCCGTGAACTGAAGCTTGTGGACGTAGCCGTCGGCTCCGACCCAGACGTCGAACGGGACGCTCCCCGATCCGGCCAGGCCCGGGAGCTTCGACGCGTCGACCGTCCCGTGGTACTGCGTCGTCTCCGCCCCGCCGACCTGTGCCTTCCCCACCTCGCGCACGTTAGCGAGGCCGGCCAGCCGGTCGAGCACGCTCGACGGGTCCGCGGAGAGCGCCGCGCCGGCGGAGGAGCCGAGCAGGGACGATGCCGACGCGAGATCCGCGGTTATCCAGCTCTTGCCGGCCGGGATGAATGCCGAGAGGAACGGCGAGCGCACGTAGATCGCGGTGCCCTTCGAGATCTCGTCGAGCGTCGTGTGCACTCCCGCGATGGCGAGCGTTCCGTGCAGCGAGCCGATCTTCCGGCTCGCGTCGAAGTCGCCGGCGGCTGCAAGCGACAGGCTCTGGCTGCCCGCTCCGACCGTCGTGGCGAGCCGGACGTGCTGCCCGCCGGCCGCGGCGGTCTTCCGCGCGGCCGCGTGGACGGCGTCGGCCGCCGACCCGTTCCCGGTCGCTTCCTTCTTGCCGCCACCGCCGCACGCCGCGGCGCCGAGCGCGAGCACGACCGCCGCGAGTGCGGCGGATACGGCACGCAGCATCAGTACGTCCGCTCCTGCGGCTGCCAGTGCGTGACGGTGACCGGCTTCCAGTCGAGAGCGGGCCGGCCGTCGGTCCAGCGAACGATCGTGTGCCTCATGTAGTTCGCATCATCCCGGTTCGGGTAGTCGTAGGGTCGAGCGTGCGCCCCGCGGCTCTCCTTGCGGGCGAGGCCGGCGACGACCATGCAATCCGCGAGCTCGAGCAGGAAGCCGAGCTCGAGTGCCTGCGTCAGGTCGCTGTTGAACACGTCGCCCTTGTCGTCGACGACGACGTGCTCGTATCGCTCGCGCAGGCCGGCGACGATCTCCTGCTGCTGGAGCATCTGCTCCTCGCGCCGGAAAATCCCGAAGTTCTCGTGCATCGTCTCGCCGAGCTCGTCGCGGATGCGCCACGGCCGCTCGCCGTCGGACCGGTCGAGCAGCGTCTTCAGCTCGTGCTCCGCGTCGGACATCGCCGACGCCGGAACGACAGCGGGAGCGCCGTTGAGCGCCGCCTCGGCCGCGTGCGCGCCGGCACGGCGTCCGTACGTGATCGTCTCCATCAGCGCGTTGCCGCCGAGCCTGTTCGCGCCGTGCACCGACACGCACGCGCACTCTCCCGCCGCGTACAGCCCCGCGATCTCCGTGCGACCCCAGACGTCCACGTCGACGCCGCCCATGTGGTAGTGCGCACCGGGCCGCACCGGGATCGGCTCCTCGATCGGATCGACGCCGACGAACGTCATCGCGAGCTCGCGCGTCCCGTGCAGCCGCTCGAGGATCTTCTCGGCGCCGAGGTGGCGCAGATCGAGGAAGACGTTCCCGTCGACGCCGCGCCCTTCGTCGATCTCGGTCTGCTCCGCGCGCGAGATGACGTCGCGCGAGGCGAGCTCCATCGCGTGCGGCGCATAGCGCGAGAGGAAGCGCTCGCCGTCCGCGTTCAGCAGGAATGCGCCCTCGCCGCGGCACCCCTCGGTGATCAGGACACCGGTCGGCGCGAGCGTCGTCGGATGGAACTGCATCATCTCCATGTCCTTCAGCGGCACACCCTCGCGCAGCGCGAGCGTCATCCCGTCGCCCGTGCACGAGTACGCGTTCGTCGTCCCGGTATAGAGACGCCCCGCGCCGCCCGTGCAGAGGATGACGACCTTCGCGGAGATCGCCTTCAGTCCGCCGCGCAGGAGGTCCCAGCAGATGACGCCCTTGCACACGCCGTCCACGACGACGAGCTTCCAGACGAAGACCTCCTCGTAGACCTTGATGTCCCGCTTCACGAGCTGCTCGTAGAGCACGTTGAGGAGCACGTGGCCCGTGATGTCGGCGGCGTACGCCGTCCGCGGCTCGCCCGCGGCGCCGAATGGGCGCTGCGCGATCCGCCCGTCCTCCGTCCGGGAGAAGACGGCGCCCCAGTTCTCGAGCTGGTACACGTCGTCGGGCGCCTCGCGACAGAGGATCTCGATCGCGTCCTGGTCGCCGAGGTAGTCGGAGCCCTTCACCGTGTCGTAGGCGTGCTCCTCCGGGCTGTCGGGCGACGCGTTCCCGAGCGCGGCGTTGATGCCGCCCTCGGCCGCCCCGGAATGGCTCCGCACCGGGTGCACCTTCGAGACGATCGCGACGTCGGCACCGAGGCCGACCGCCTCGATCGCGGCCCGCATCCCGGCCAGCCCAGCGCCGACCACCAAGACGTCGTGACTGGCCGCCATCGGGAGCGTGAGCCTATCGGATGCGCAGCGGCAGGCGCTTCTTGAAAGAAGCCACGAGCTGCGGGACGGGGTCGTAGATCTTGTCGACCACGCGCTCCTTGAGCGGGATGATCGCGTTGTCGGTGATCTGGATGTGCTCGGGGCAGACGTCGCTGCAGCACTTCGTGATGTTGCAGAGCCCGACGCCGCCCTCGTCCGCGAGGAGGTGCGTCCGGTCGAGCGCGTCGAGCGGATGCATCTCGAGGCTCGCGACCCGCACCATGAAGCGTGGTCCGAAGTACTGCGACTTGAGGTCGTGGTCGCGCAGCACGTGGCACACGTCCTGGCAGAGGAAGCACTCGATGCACTTGCGGAACTCCGCCATCCGGTCGACGTCCTCCTGCGCCGATCAGCCACGTCCGCGTCCGGGCTTCGGCGTGAACGGCGGGATCCGCTTGTTGACCTCGTAGTTCCACGAGACGTCGGTGACGAGGTCGCGGATGATCGGGAACGCCCGCAGCGGCTCGACGGTGATCGGCGTCGCCTCCGGCAGCTCGTCGAGCGGCGTCTTGCACATGAGCCGCGGGCTTGCCGTTGACCTCGGCGCTGCACGAGCCGCACTTCGCCGCCTTGCAGTTCCAGCGCACGGCGAGGTCCGGCGCGTGTCGAGCGCTGGATCTCGTGCACCGCGTCGAGGACGACCATGCCCGCGCCGGCGTCTCGAGCCTCGTATGCGGACGAACGCGGCCGCCGTCCGCGTCGCCGCGCCAGATGCGGAACGTGCGCGCGCTCATCTCGCTTCCTGCCGCCTTCGCGCTCGTCGACGAGCTGCGTCGAGGTCCGGCGCTCGTGACGACCGGCCGCGCGCTCGACGACATCGCGCTCGCCCTCGCCGCCGGACGACGACGTTGTGCCGCGCCCACTCCTCGTCGTGCTCGGGGAAGTCGAGGCGGCTGTGCGCGCCACGGCTCTCCTCGCGCAGGAGCGCGGCGCGGGCGATCGCCTCGGCGCAGACCGAGCATGTTCCGGACGTCGCGGCAGAGCGTGCCAGCCCGGGTTGAAGCGCGCGTCCGCCGGCCGGCGCGCGCAGGTTGCGGCCGCGCGCTCTTCGAGCGCCTCGATGCTGTCCGACCGCCGCGGCCAGCCCGTCTCGTCGCGGAAGATGCCGACGTTCGCCTGCATCGTCCGCCTGCAGCTCGGCGTGGAGCGCGTACGGATCCTCGAGCCGGCGCCCCGTCAGGTAGCCGGTCATCTCGCCGATCGGCCGCTGCCACCTGCGCGTCGTCGACCGCCGGAGCGCGGCGCGGTCGCGGCGTACGCGGCCGCGCCGCCGCCGGCGCGCCGGCCGAAGACGAGCAGGTCGGAGAGCGAGTTGCCGCCGAGGCGGTTCGCGCCGTTCATGCCGCCCGAGCACTCGCCGGCGCGCGAAGAGGCCCGGGACGCGTCGTCGCGCCGGTCTCGGCGTCGACCTCGCATGCCGCCCATGAAGTAGTGGCAGGTCGGCCCGACCTCCATCGGCTCCTTCGTGATGTCGACGCCGGCGAGCTCGAGGAACTGCGTCGTACATGCTCGGCAGCCGCTTCTTCACCGTCGCCGCCGGTAGGTGGGATGACGTCGAGGAAGACGCCGCCGTGCGGCGTGCCGCGCCCCTCCTGCGACCTCCGTGTAGATGGCGCGGGCGACGACGTCGCGCGTCGAGAGCTCCATGCGCTTCGGGTCGTAGCGCTCCATGAAGCGCTCGCCCTCCGCGTTGCGGAGGATGCCGCCCTCGCCGCGGACGGCCTCGGTCACGAGCAGGCCGCGACGCCCGGCGGCCACACCATGCCGGTCGGGTGGAACTGGACGAACTCCATGTCGACCAGCTCGGCGCCGGCCTCGTAGGCGAGCGCGTGCCCGTCGCCCGTGCACTCCCACGAGTTCGACGTGATCTGCGTAGCACTTGCCGGCGCCGCCGGTCGCGAGCACGACGGCACCGCGCGTTGAAGACGACGAACTCGCCCGGTCGCGCGCCAGTAGCCGAAGGCGCCGCAGACGCGATCGCCGTCCGTGAGCAGGCGCGTGATCGTGCACTCCATGAAGACGTCGACGTCCTGAGTGCACGCACTTGTCCTGCAGCGTGCGGATGCAGCTCGAGCCCGGTGCGGTCGCCGATGTGCACGAGCCGCCGGTACGTGTGCCCGCCGAAGGCGCGCTGCGACATCTTGCCGGTCGGGCGTGCGGTCGAACACGCCGCCCCAGCTGCTCGAGCTCGCGGACGCGGTCGGGCGCCTCCTTCGCGTGCAGCTCGGCCATCCGCCAGTTGTTGAGGTACTTGCCGCCGAAGATCGTGTCCTGGAAGTGCACGTCTCCCAGTTGTCCTCGCTCGTCGACGTTGCCGAGCGCCGCCGCGACCCCGCCCTCCGCCATCACCGTGTGCGCCTTGCCGAGCAGCGACTTGCAGATCACGGCGGTCCGCGCGCCCGCTTCGGACGACGGCGATCGCCGCGCGCAGGCCCGCGCCGCCGGCGCCGATCACGAGCACGTCGTACTCGTGGGTCTCGTAGTTCCAGCGCCAGCGCTCAGAAGATCCTGCGGGTCGTGGAACACGCCTGCCGCCGCGAGCCGGATGTAGAGATCGGTGAGGCCGACCGCTGAACAGGCTGATCCAGGCCCACTCCATGTGCCTGCGGTTGAGGACGCGTGACGCCGCGCCAGACCCGGTGCCGCGCGCGCGGCGACGAGCGAGCAGCGTGAAGCAGTCGAGCTCTGCCGCCGACGAGGTGGCGGAACGAGTTGCAGCCGAACGTGAAGAGCGAGAGGCACGATGACGTTGCACGAGCAGGACGAGCGTGCCGAGGCCGAGTCCGAGCGTGCAGCGACGCCGTTGGCCCCGCGGAAGAAGAACGCCGCGCACCGCGTCGTACCAGAGGAAGCCGAGCGACGATCGTCGCGAAGTAGAAGAAGAAGCGGTGCACGTTCTGGAGGATGAACGGGAGCGACGCTCTCGCCGCGGTAGCGCGCTTCCGGCGCGGGCCGGAGACGGCGCACGCCGGCGGCGCCAGGAAGAACGACCGGTAGTACGCCTTGCGGTAGTAGTAACAGGTGGCACGTAGGCCGAGCGGCGCCCAGAGCGACGAGGAACGCGTAGGAGAACGGCACGCTCAGCCCCGAACGATGCTCTTCAGGTCCGGGGAGTAGAACGGCGACAGATAGTGCGCGCCGCCGTCCGTGTACAGATAGTGCGAGCCGAGCGCCACCGCAACGGTCGCGTAGATGCCGAGCACCGCGAGAGCGACGCCGGTCCGGGCGGGAACGAGCCACCAGGCGTCCGTCCGCGATGTCATGCCGAGCCCGCCGGCAGGGCGGCCCGGCTCAGCGTGCGCGCTCATCGACATGCGAAGCTACCGGGACCGCATCGCTCGTGCGTCAGTGCTCGCGGCTCAGACTCTCGGCCCGGCGAGCGCGACCTCGGCCGGTGCATCCGCCGCGAACCTCTGGAAGTTCTCCCGGAACATCCGCGCCAGCTCGAGCGCCTTCTCGTCGTACCGCGCCGGGTCGCTCCACGTGCTGCGCGGGTCGAGGAGCTTCGGGTCGACGCCGGGAACGCTGACCGGCACCTGGAAGCCGAAGACCTCGTCCTCCCGGTAGTCGACGCCGTCGAGCTGCTCCGAGAGCGCTGCGTGCAGGAGGGCGCGCGTGGCCGCGATCGGCATGCGCTCACCCTCGCCGAACGGCCCGCCGGTCCAACCGGTGTTCACGAGCCAGACGGCGGCGCCGTGCTCGTCGAGCTTGCGGCCGAGCATCTCGGCGTAGACCGACGGGGGCTGCGGCAGGAACGGCGCGCCGAAGCACGTCGAGAACGTCGGCTGCGGCTCGGTGATGCCAATCTCCGTCCCGGCGAGCTTCGACGTGAAGCCGGAGAGGAAGTAGTAGAGCGCCTGCTTGCGGTCGAGGCGGGCGAGCGGCGGGAGGATCCCGAACGCGTCGGCGGTCAGCATGACGACCGCGCTCGGATGCCCGGCGCGCTTCTCCGGATGCGCGTTCGCGATCTCCTCGAGCTTGTAGGCGGCACGCGTGTTCTCCGTCTTCGAGTCGTCGGCGAGGTCGAGCACGCCGCGCTCGTCGACGACGACGTTCTCGAGGATCGTCCCGAACGTGCGCGTCGTCCGGTAGATCTCCGGCTCCGCAGACGCCGACAGCCGGATGACCTTCGCGTAGCAGCCGCCCTCGAAGTTGAAGACGCCGGCGTCGCCCCAGCCGTGCTCGTCGTCGCCGATGAGCGCGCGCTCGGGATCGGCGGAGAGCGTCGTCTTGCCGGTGCCGGACAGACCGAAGAAGATCGCCGAGCGGCCGTCCTCTCCGACGTTCGCCGAGCAGTGCATCGGCAGCACGCCTTCGAGCGGCAGCCGGTCGTTCATGACGGTGAAGATCGACTTCTTGATCTCGCCGGCGTAGAAGGTGCCGCCGATGAGGACCTCCGTCCGCGACGGGTGCAGCACGATGAACGTGCCCGTGCGCGTCCCGTCCGACTTCGGCTCCGCCTCGAGACCGGGCGCGTGCAGCACGAGCGCCTGCGGCTCGAACGAGCGCAGCTCGGCGATCGTCGGCTCGATGAACATCGTCTTCGCGAAGAGCGCGTGGTACGGATGCGTCGTCACGACGCGGACGGCGACGCGGTGCGCGTGGTCGGCGCCGGCGAACGCGTCGACGACGTACAGCGTCGTCTCGCGGCCGAGATGATCGGTGACCTTCTCGCGGAGCCGCTCGAACGACTCCTCGCCGATCTCCTGGTTGCCGTCCCACCAGATGCGTGCTTCGGAGCCCGGCTCGCGGACGACGAACTTGTCCTTCGGGGAACGACCCGTGTGCCGCCCCGTGTCGACCACCATCGGGCCGCCCTCGCCGAGGCGGGCCTCGCCGCGCGCGATCGCGTGCTCGTAGAGCACCGGCGTGCTCGGACTCGACACGACGCGGCCGGTGGGCGTGATCCCGTGGACGCGGAGGTCCACGCCGCCGCGAACGTCCATGGTCGTCATCCCCGTATCGTACGTGGGATGGCCGAGCCGATGCTGACAGACGGCCTCGTGACGCTCCGTCCCTGGCGGCGACGCGACGTCGGAGAGATGGTCGCCTGCCTCGACGGCGACGAGGAGATCAGCCGCTGGCTCGACCAGGTCCCGCAGCCCTACTCCCCCTCCGACGCGCTCGCGTTCATGAACCGCACGGACGAAACGGCGTTCGCCATCACGGATGCCGCCACCGGCCGCGTCCTCGGCGGCATCGGCCTGCGCTGGAACGAGGACAGGGACGTCGCCGAGACCGGCTACTGGCTGCGCGCAGACGCACGCGGCGGCGGCGTGATGACGCGCGCGCTCGTCCTCGCCGCCGGCCTCGCGCTCGAGCTCGGCGCCGCCCGCGTGCAGCTCCGCGCTGACGTCGAGAACGCCGCGTCGCGCCGCGTCGCCGAGCGCGCCGGCTTCCAGCAGGACGGCATCCTCCGCAGCGCGCGCTGGAGCGCGCGCCTCGGCCGCCGCCAGGACTGGGTCATGTACTCGCTCCTGCCGGGCGAGCTGCAAAAAGCCTGACGAAGTCGGCTGTCTCTCGTCACCATCGGCGCGCGCTGCCCGGGTAGGCTCGTGCCGACGGGGCGGGAGGTGGGTACTCCCGAGTGATGACGCGTGTACCTCTTAGAGGCCGCGCGGACGCGCGCTACGGCGCTTCCGCCATCGGCAACGGTGCTGCGTGCGCTTCGCCGGCGATCCGCTGCGGCGCGGGCTCGGTCCGGATGACGAGCGCGACGCACGCGAGCACGAGCACGGCCCCGATGCCGATCGTCCATGTGAGCGACTCGTGCAGGACGATCGCGCCGAGCGCGATGGCGACGATCGGGTTCACATAGGCATACGTCGCCACGGTGCCGAGGGGCGCGTTGTCGAGGAGCCAGACGTACGCCGTGTACCCGACGAGCGATCCCGCGGTCACGAGGTAGAACCAGCCGCCGACCGACCGTGCCGAGAAGTCGGCGAAGTGCGGATGCGTCGTCAGGAGGCCGATCGGGAGGAGGATCGCGCCGCCGGCGAGCATCTCGATCGAAGCGGCCGCGAACGAGTCGGCCGGCATCGGCAGCCGGCTGGAGATGAACGAGCCGGTCGCCCACATCACCGACGAGCCGACGACGATGAGCAGCGCCCACAGCGGCGAGCCGCCGCTCGGGCGGACGAGGATGGCGAGGCCGGCGAAGCCGACGACGACGCCACCGAGCGCCGCGGCCGGCGGCCGGTCGCCGCCGAGCGTCCTCAGCAGGACGACCCAGAGCGGCACCGCGCCGATGATCAGCGCGGAGAGGCCCGTCGCCACGTGCCGCTCGGCGATGAAGAGCACCGCGTTCGCCCCGGGCATGAGCGCTCCGACGACCAGCGCCGTCGCGAACTCCGCCGGCCGAACCCGGAGGACGCCGAAGCCGCGGCGCCACGCTGTGAACCCGAGCATGAGCAAGCCGGCGGCGACGAACCGCGTGCCGACGGCGAACATCGGCGGGATCGTCTCCCCGGCGAGCTTGATCCCGAGGTAGGTCGAGCCCCAGATGACGTACACCGTGCCGAGGGCCGTCCACACCTTCGCGCGATGGCTCATAGGGCAACACTGCCGGTTCCAGCGGAGGCTGCGCGACCCGGGCGTCGAACTTCCCGGTGTGGACACCCGCGCGGCCGCCGCACGCTTTCTCGACTCGCCTGCCCTCTCGGACGGGACGCGCCGCGCGTACCGCTTCGACGTCGAGGAGTTCTGCGCATGGCTCGAACGGCGCGGGACCACGCTCGACGACGTCGACATCCGCACGCTCGTCGACTACGCATCCCATCTCGGCGCCGCGCGCCCCGGCCGCCGGCCGAGCCGGCTCGCGGCCGCGACCATCGGGCGGAAGCTCACCGTGGTCCGGGGGTTCCTCCGCCACTCGCTCGGCGCGGCCCGCGTGCCCGACGCGTCGCTCGCGCCGCGCCGGCCGCGGCGGCTGCCCGACGCGCCGCAGGCGAAAGAGGTCGAGAAGCTGCTCGCCGCGCTCGAGGGCGACGGGCCGGTCCCGCTGCGCAACCGCGCGCTCGTCGAGCTCGTGTACTCCGCCGGCCTGCGCAGCGCCGAAGCGGTCGGCCTCGACCTCGGAGACGTCGACTTCGAACAGGAGCTCGTCCACGTCCGGCTCGGCAAGGGCGCGAAGGATCGCGTCGTCCCACTCGGCGAGGAGGCGGCGTACTGGGTCGCCCGCTACGTCCGCGACGCGCGCCCGCAGCTCGCGCGGGGAGCCGAGAACGCGCTGTTCCTCTCGGTCAACGGCCGGCGCCTGGACACGAGCACGCTCCGGCGGCTCGTCCCCCACCCGCACAGGCTGCGCCACGCGTTCGCAACGCACCTGCTCGAAGGCGGCGCCGACCTGCGGACGATCCAGGAGCTACTCGGCCACAGCTCGCTCACGACGACGCAGATCTACGCGCACGTCGACGCCCGCCGGCTCCGCCGGGTCTACGACCACGCCCACCCGCGCTCGTGAGCGACCGCGCCGTCGACTCGTTCCTCGCCCTGTCGGCGACGCGGCTCGCTCCGAGGACGGTGGACGCCTACGGGCGCGACCTCGCCGACCTCACGGCCTTCCTCAAGGGCTCGCCGGCCGACGCGACCGGTGACGATCTCGCCGCGTACCTCGCGTCGCTCCGCGCCCGCGGCCTCGCGTCGACGACGATCGCCCGCCGCGTCGCGGCGCTGCGCGCGTTCTATCGCCACCAGATGCTGCTCGGCGTACGGGACGAAAACCCCGCCGCCGAGCTCGACCTGCCGCGCCGGGCGCAGACGCTCCCACGGACGCTCTCGCCGGGCGAGGCGGAGCGTCTCATCGAGGCAGCTGCCGGCACGACGCCGCGCTCGCTGCGCGACCGTGCGCTCGTCGAGCTGCTGTACGGCGCAGGCCTGCGCGTCAGCGAGGCGGTCGGCCTCGACCGCGCCGCCGTCGACCTCGAGCGGCGGCTCGTCCGCTGCTTCGGCAAGGGCTCGAAGGAGCGCGTCGTCCCGATCGGCCGCGAGGCCGTCGACGCGCTGCGCCGCTACCAGGCCCGGGGCCGCCCGTTCCTCGACCGCCGCCACCGCCCGGAGCTCTTCCTCAACGCCCACGGCGGCCCGCTCACCCGGGCCGGCGCCTTCCTCATCCTCCGCCGCCTCGCGGAGACGGCCGGGCTCGAGCCCGGGCGTGTCCACCCCCACCTGCTGCGCCACTCCTTTGCGACGCACCTCCTGGAAGGAGGCGCCGACCTCCGGTCGGTGCAGGAGATGCTCGGCCACGCCGACCTCTCCACGACGGAGCGGTACACCCACGTATCCGACCGCCGCCGTAAGGAGTTGTACTTCCAAGCGCACCCACACGCGCGGAAGAAGGCGTGACATGACACTCGATCCACACATCGCGATACTCGCCGTCCTCACCCTCGGCGTCGGCTGGCTCATGGCGACTGCCGGTGTGCAGAAGAGCGCGCTGGAGTGGCGACGGCGGCGGCGCATCTGCCCGTCGTGCGGCCGCGAGATCCACGCCCGCGTCTGCACGACCTGCACCGCGCTCTAGACGGCTAGCGCTTCTGCGGCTGCTTCCGCTTCAGCAGCTGGGCGACCTTGGCCGCCGCCTGGCGGAGCTGGCCCTCGGCCTCGTCGTCCCCGCCGATGCCCTCGAGCAGGACGATCGTCTCGCGCTGCGGCGAGCCGTTCTTCAGGGCCATGACGGCGAGCCTGCGAACGGCGGCGTTTCCGTCCGCGTTCGCGAGTGCGTGCAGGAGGGGACGGACGCCGTTCACGGTCGACGGATGGTCCCGCGAGAGCAGCTCGAGCGAGAGCAGCGCCGAACCCCGGCAGGCCGGGCTCTCGTCGTCGAGACCGCGCCGGAGGAGCTCCTCCTTCGCCCGCCACCGGAACTGGCCGATGGCGCGGAACGCGACGGCGCGCTCGCGGAAGTCCGCGCTCCGGGCGGCGCTCTCGAGCTCGTCGCCCCACTCCGTGCGGAGGTCGGCCAGCTCTCGCTCGGATCCGTCCTGCGCGAGCGCGTCGGCCTGGGCGGCCGCTTCGGCGAGGGTCACGCCGGGAATGTACCGCCGCCGCTCCGCGAGGCGCTGAGCTAGATTCGCGCGATGAGCGAGAGACGGAAGATCACGGTGGTCGGCGCCGGCAACGTCGGGGCGACCTGCGCACAGGTGCTTGCGACCCGCGACTACGCGGACGTCGTGCTCGTCGACATCATCGAGAACCTGCCCCAGGGCAAGGCGCTCGACATCAACCAGATGGGTGCGGTGCTCGGCTACGAGCCGTACGTCGTCGGCTCGAACGGCTACGAAGCGAGTGCAGGGTCGGCGGTGGTCGTCATCACCGCGGGCAAGCCGCGCTCGCCGGGCATGTCGCGCGACGACCTCGTGACGACGAACGAGAAGATCGTCGGCTCCGTCACCGAGCAGGTGATCGCACACAGCCCGGACGCCGTCCTCGTCGTCGTCTCGAACCCGCTCGACGCGATGTGCCACGTGGCGAAGAGCGTCTCGGGCTGGCCGAAGGAGCGCGTCTTCGGCATGGCCGGCATCCTCGACACCGCCCGCTTCTCGACGTTCATCTCGTGGGAGACCGGCTCGTCGGTGAAGGACGTGCAGGCGATGGTGCTCGGCGGCCACGGCGACCAGATGGTTCCCGTCGTCTCCGCGACCACCGTCGGCGGCGTCCCGCTCCGCAAGCTCGTGAGCGAGGAGCGCATCCAGGCGATGGTCGAGCGCACCGCCAAGGGCGGCGGCGAGCTCGTCAACCTCCTCGGGACGTCGGCGTGGTACGCCCCCGGTGCGGCGGCCGCGCAGATGGTCGACTCGATCGTCCTCGACGAGAAGCGCGTGCTGCCGTGCACCGCATATCTCGCGGGCGAGTACGGGATCGACGGCCTCTACATGGGCGTCCCCGTGAAGCTCGGAGCCGCGGGCATCGAGCAGATCGTCGAGCTCGATCTCTCCGCAGACGAGCAGGCCGCACTCGAGAAGAGCGCGGCCGCCGTCCGCGAGGTCGTCGGCGTCCTGTCGGGCTAGCTGGGCTGGCGCGGGAGGCGCACGTCGTACAGCAGCTCGGGCTGGACCTCTTCGCCGAGGACCTGGTGCATGACCTGCTTGTGCTGCTGGTCGATCGGAAGAGCGGAGTAGCGGTAGGCGATCCCGGCGCGCTCGGGGTCGGCGACGTCCATGACATAGACGAGGATCGGGCCGTCCGGCGTCTGTAAGAGGTACGCCGCCTCCTCCCGCGTGCCTTCGTACTCGAACGTCTGGACGACCTCCTCGCGGCGTCGCATCAGCTCCTGCATCCACGACCGAAGCACCGGCTCCTGGCCCTCCGCGATGCGGTACATCACGAGTTGGATCACGCCTCGAATTGTCCCACCCGCCCAGGTCGTCGGTACTCTCGGCCCGTCATGGACCTCGGACTGAAGGGGCGGACGGCCATCGTCACGGGGGCGTCGTCCGGGCTCGGGCTCGCGAGCGCCGAGGCGCTCGCAGCGGAGGGTGCCAACGTGACGCTCGTCGGCCGCCGCCGGGACCTGCTCGAGCGCGAGGCGGAGCGCATCGGCGGCCTCGCCGTCCGGGGCGACGTCACGGCTCCGCGCGATCTCGAGCGTGCCGTCGAGATGACCCTCGAGGCCTTCGGCGGGGTGGACGTCCTCGTGTGGAATGGCGGCGGCCCGCCGCCGGGAGGAGCGCTCGACGTGTCGCCGGAGTCGCTCGAGCAGGCGCTCGAGCTCCTGTTCCAGCCGGCCGTGCGGCTCGTGCATCTCTGCCTCCCCCACCTCGAGCGCAGCGCGGCCGGCCGGATCATCGCGATCACCTCGCTCGCCGCGAAGGAGCCGACAGGCCATCTGGCGCTGTCGAACGCCTTGCGTCCTGCGCTCACCGGCTGGCTGAAGACGCTCGCCGGCGAGGTGGGTCGGCACGGCATCACGGTCAACTGCGTCGCTCCCGGCCGCATCGCGACGGCTCGCCTCGAGCAGCTCTATCCCGGTGGGCCGACCGAGAGCGATCTCGCGGCGATTCCTCTGCGGCGCTGGGGTGAGCCGCGCGAGCTCGGTGACGTCGTCTGCTTCCTCGCGGGCGACCGCGCCCGCTACGTGACCGGTCAGACGATCGTCGTCGACGGCGGGCTCCAGCGGGCGCTCTTTTGATGCGACGACTCCACGCTCCGGCGCGCATCGCCGGCGTGCTCGCCGGCCTGCTCGTCGTCGCCGCTGTCGTCCTCTACCTCGTTCAGTCGAACGACTACATCCTGCTGCCGGACCAGGCGCATCCGGTCGCGCCGCTCGTCCGCGTGCAGGGAGGGCACCCGCCGGCGGGTCCGGGCAGCATCTACTTCGTCGACGTCTTCGAGCGCCGCGCGAACATGCTCGAGTCGTTGTTCCCGTTCATCCACTCGGGCGCGACCCTCGTGCCCGCGAACCTCATCGTTCCGCCCGGCTCGAACGACAGCGCCGTGCGTCGTGCCGATCTGCAGGAGATGACGATCTCGCAGCAGGTCGCGGCCGCGGTCGCGCTCCGTCGCCTCGGCTACCACGTCGTCGCGGTGCCGGACGGCGTCATCGTCAGCGAGATCCTCGGCGGCACGGCTGCGCCGGGGAAGCTCCAGCCGGCCGACGTCATCGTCACGGCCGCCGGCAAGCCGACGCCGACGATCGCGAAGCTCCGGGGGGCGCTCGACACCGTCCACGCCGGCGATCTCGTCACGCTGCGCGTGCAGCGCGGCACGAAGACGCTCACGATCCGCCTCAAGACGACGCCCGATCCGCAGAACCACGACCGCGCGATCGTCGGGTTCGTTCCCGACCAGGCCGCCGCGATCCACCTGCCGATCCACGTGCAGATCGACGCCGGCAACGTCGGCGGGCCGTCGGCCGGCCTCGCCTTCGCACTCCAGCTGATGGAGGATCTCGGCCCGCGAATCGACCGTGGCTATCGCATCGTGGCCACCGGCGAGATGAAGCTCGACGGAACGGTCGGCGCGATCGGCGGCATCAAGCAGAAGACGTTCGGGGCCCGCAAGGCGAAGGCGGACGTCTTTCTCGTCCCCGCCGCTGGGGATAACGCGGCCGACGCGAGGCGCTACGCGCACGGCCTCCGGATCATCGCTGTGAAGAGTTTTCCCCAGGCGTTGCACGCGCTGGCAACCCTGCCGCCGAAGCGCTAGAAACCGCGAATTTCGGCGGGCGGGAATCTGCCGGAAATTCGTCAGTTTTCGTCTGCGACAACGCTTTCCAGTCGCCCTGGACAGTCCTATGATCGCTGCCGGCACTCGCCCTTTTTCCACGAGCATCCCGCCGATATGAGCAAAAACGCCCAAGCAACCTGCAGCGATTGCTATTTCCGCTGCGCCGGCCTCTGCGCCCTCCCCGGCGACGACGTCTGCCCGACCTTCCGCCTCAAGGCAGTCGGCCAGCTCGCGCCGCCGCCACAGGCGAAGCTCGTGGCGCGCCCGCTCGCGCACGCTGCGGCGTAGCATCCCTCCATGCGTTTCCTGCGCCGCCAACGGGACGCCGCCGGCCGGCTCGAAGAGCAATGGCAGCCGAAGGTGTACGCGCGACTGGTCGTGCTCGCCGTCGTCATCGCGTACGTCATCGCGTTCATCCTCGAGAACGGCAAGCACGTGGCGGTCCACTTCGTCTTCACGACGACGCGCGTCTCGATCGTGTGGCTCATCCTGCTGAGCCTCGCGCTCGGCGCCGTCGGCGGAATCCTCGCGGCACAGCTCGACCGCCGGCGGAGGGCGCGCCGTCACACCGGCTCCGAGTAGCACCGAGCTCCGCCTGCGCGGCGCGGGCGGCGAACCGGTCGACTTCCGCCGCACGCTGGCCTCGCACGGCGTCGCCTCACTCCCACCCGCGCGCATCGACGAGCAGGCGTGGACGCTCGAGGTAACCCTCCCCGGACGGCGCGGCGGCGCGTACACCGTGCGGGTCGCCGAGTCCCGGCCCGGCTATGCAAGCGTCGACGGCGCGCGGGCAGGCACGCTCGCGCAGCTGCGGCACATGCTCCGGCTCGACGAGGACCTCTCGGCGTTCTACGCTCGGGCGAGCGCGGATCCGGAGCTCGCCTGGGTCGCGGCCGGCGCCGGCCGGATGCTTCGGAGCCCGACCGTGTTCGAGGACGTCGTCAAGACGATCTGCACGACGAACTGCGCGTGGAGCGGGACGGTGCGCATGGTGACGGCGCTCGTCGATCACCTCGGCGCAACCGCACGCGGCGGCGTGCACGCGTTCCCGTCCGCTGCGGCGATGGCGGACGCGGGACTCGACTTCTACCGCGACGTCGCCCGCGCCGGCTACCGCGGCGCGTATCTCCAGTCGCTCGCCGAGCAGGTGGCCGGAGGGTCGCTCGACCTCGAGGAGCTCAACGACGCCGCGCTGCCCGACGCGGAGGTCGAGGCCCGGCTGCTCGAGCTTCCCGGCGTCGGACCGTACGCCGCCGCCCACGTGATGCTCACATCGCTCGGGCGCTACTCACGCCTCGTGCTCGACTCGTGGACGCGGCCGACGTACGCGAGGCTCAACGGGCGCAAGGCGAGCGACAAGGCGATCGCGCGCCGGTTCAGCCGCTACGGCGAGTTCGCCGGCCTGGCGTTCTGGCTCACGCTGACGCGGGACTGGGTTCCCGCGTAGCCGAGCCCACGAGGAGCGGCGCGAGCCGCGCGATCCCGTCGGCGATCTGCTGTGGCGAGACGAAGCTGAAGGCGAGCCGGACGGAGTGGTGGCCGCCGTCGCCGCCGACGAAGAAGTCCGGGCCTTTCACGAACGGGACGCCGGCCTGCTCGGCACGCGGCAGGACGTCGGACACGTCGGGGCCGACGGCCAGGTCGACCCAGACGAAGTACCCGCCCTCCGGCCTGCTCCACGTCGCGCTTCCGGTGAGATGCCGGTCGAGCGTCTCGAGCATCGCGTCGCGACGCGCGCGCAGGAGCCCGTTGACCCGGGCGAGGTTCGGCTCGAAGTCGCCGCGGGTGAGGAACTCGTGCACGGTCGCCTGGGCGAGGAACGGCGGCGTGATGTACGTCGAGACCGCGAGCGCCTCGATCTGCGCTGCGAGCTCAGGCGGCAGGACGAAGTAGCCGACCCGGACGCCGGGCGCGACCGTCTTCGAGAAGGAGGACTGGTACGCGACGTGGACACCGCCCTCGAGCTCGAACAACGTCGGCAGCGCCTCGCCCTCGAAGCGGACGAGGCCGTACGGATCGTCCTCGATGACGAGCAACTCGTGCTCGCGCGCGATCTCGACGATCCGGCGGCGCCGCTCGAGCGAGAGCGTGCGCCCGCTCGGGTTCTGGAACGTCGCGATCATGTACAGGAACGCAGGCTTCGGGCCGGCGGCGAGGGCCTCCTCGAGCGCCTCCGGCTGGAGCCCGTCCTCGTCGGTGGCAAGGCCGACGACGTCGGCGCCGAGCCGGGCGAGGATCTTCAGTGGGCGGTCGTACGTCGGCGCCTCGACGAGCACGCGCGTCCCCTGGCGGACGAGCTGCTCCGCGAGGAAGACGAACCCCTGCAGGGAGCCGCTCGTGACGACGACGCGCGACGGCTCGACGCCGTGGCGCGCGGCGATCCACTGGCGGAGCGGCCCGTAGCCGCCGCCGGGGCCGTACGAGAGAACCGTGCTGCCGTCGCGGCCGATGGCCGCCCGCGCGCAGTCGGCGAGCTCCTCGATGGGGAGGCACTCCGGCGCGGGAATCCCGCGCGCGAACGAGACGACATCCACGTGGCGCAGGTTAGCGGCAGCACCGGCGTCCAAGGCGTTCGCTTGCGACGCCGACCATAAAAGGTCGTGCCGGCTTCTGCCGGCACGACCGCTTAACCTCTTAAGCGCACGACTCCCCCGCGGAAAGGACACTCCCAATGCTGCTCGCCCTCGCTACCGCGCTCGCCGTCGCGGCCTCCCCGTGCAAGATCGTCACCGCCACCGACGCCGCCGCCGTGCTCGGCGGGCCTGTCGGGAAGCCGAAGGCGCAGACGCTCGGCCTCTACCAGTCGTGCACGTACGGGCGCGGCACGCGCGCACTGACCGTGCAGACGCGCCCGCTCTCGAAGGGCGACTTCGCGAAGAGCGCAAAGGCGAATCCGAAGCCGGTCGTTCCCGTGCCCGGCCTCGGCACGCCGGCGTACTTCGTCGCGAACTTCATCCTGCTCGTCTGGCGCGACGGCACCGAGGCGACGTTCTCGATCTCCGGCACGAGCGGAAGCCCGCTCGCCGCGGAGAAGGCCCTCGCAAAGAAGGTCCTCAACCGGATCTAGAACTCGACGTTCGCCGTCTCGACCGTCCCGGCCGTTCGCCCGGGTGCGGACTGGTCGTTCCAGTAGAGGTTCGTGTGCGCGATCACGAGGTCCGGGCGAGGGCGCACCCCACGCCGAGAGATCCTCGGTCGTGTGGGCGTCGCCGACGAGCGTGGCGTCATAGCCCCGGGCGAACGCGCCGTGGAGCGTCGAGCGGATGCACGCGTCGGTCTGCGCGCCGACGACGACGAGCCGTCCGACTCCGAGCCCGGACAGCACCGCCTCGAGGTCGGTGTCCTCGAAGGAGTCGCCGTAGTTCTTCTCGACGAGCGGCTCGGCGTCCTCCGGCTGCAACTCGGGGACGATCTTCCAGGCGTCGCTCCCTTGCACGAGGCCGTCGTCCGAGTGCTGCACCCAGACGACCGGAACCTGCTCGCGCCGCGCCTTCTCGACGAGGCTGCCGACGTTCGCGACGACGGCGTCGCGCGCGTGGGCGCCCTCGACGACGCCGTTCTGCACGTCGACGACGAGGAGCGCGGTGTTGGGACGGTTGTCGAGCGTGGTCATCGTTCTCCCTTCGTCGCGTTAGCCGGCCCGCATGCGCGTGGCGACCATCTGCGCGACCTCGGTCGGCGTCGCGCCGACCTCGATGCCGCGCGCCTCGAGCGCCTCCTTCTTCGCGGTCGCGGTTCCCGAGGAGCCCGAGATGATCGCGCCGGCGTGGCCCATCGCCTTCCCCGGCGGGGCGGAGAACCCGGCGATGTAGGAGAGCACGGGCTTCGTCACGTGCTCGCTGATGTACTGCGCCGCCTTCTCCTCCTCGTCCCCGCCGATCTCGCCGACGAGGACGATCAGCTCCGTCTCCTGATCGGCCTCGAACTTCTCGAGGATGTCGATGAACGACGAGCCGACGATCGGATCGCCGCCGATGCCGACGATGGTCGAGTTGCCGAGGCCGAGCTGCGTCAGCTCGTGGCCGATCTGGTACGTGAGCGTCCCCGAGCGGGAGACGAGCCCGACCGAGCCTTCGCTGAAGATCTCGGCCGGGATGATCCCGACGTTCGCCTTCCCTGGCGAGAGCACACCGGGGCAGTTCGGCCCGATCATCGTCACGCCCTTCGGGCGGAAATACGTGTACGCGCGCAGCATCTCGTGCACCGGCACGTGCTCGGTGATGCAGATCACCGTCTCGATCCCGGCGTCGACCGCCTCGAAGACGGCATCCGCCGCGCCGCGCGCCGGTACGAAGATCAGGCTCGCGTTCGCGCCCGCCTTCTCGACCGCGCCCGCGACCGTGTCGAACACCGGAATCCCCTCGACCTCCTGGCCGCCCTTGCCCGGCGTCACGCCGGCGACGACGTTCGTGCCGTACGCGCGGTTGCGCAGGCCGTGGAAGCGGCCCTCGCTGCCGGTCAGGCCCTGGACGACGAGGCGCGTTTCCTTGTCGACGACGATCGCCACTACTTCACGCCCTTCACGACGAGCGTCGGCAGCGGCATGACGCCGTCGACGACGCGGTCGCCGAGCAGCTCCCGCACCCGCGCGGCGTCCTCGCCGGCGCAGCCGACGCGGGCGAGCCACGGCTCGATCTCGAGCGGCCGCGCGAAGTGCTGCGAGGCCGCGACCTCGAGGCCGGCGAGCTCGAAGAAGCTCTCCCACTCCGCCACGCCGTAGTTCCGCACGTGGCTCGGGTCGCGCAGGCGGTCCGCCTCCTCGGACGTCTCGCTCACGAACGTGTTGTCGCAGACGACCACGCGATGCCGAGCGACGCGCGCCATCTCCTTCACGGCGGCGAGGACGTCGGCGAAGTGATGTGCGGCGAGACGGCACGCGACGGCGTCGAAGCTCGCATCCGCGAACGGAAGGCTCTCGGCCGGCGCCGTCGTGTCGGCCCCCATCCCCGGGGCGGGGTCGGTCGTGACGACGGTCGCGCCCGCCTCGCGCAGCCGGCGCGCCACGTGGCCGCCGCCGGTCGCGACGTCGAGCACGGTCACACCCGGGCCGGGCTCGCACCACTCGACGACGAGATCGAGGTCCTCGCCCGCCGCGTGGATCGTGCTCGTGCGGTACGCCTCCGCCCGCTCCGACCACATGTCGGTCATGCCGCGCAGCTCCACCGCCCGGCGCGCGCCGTCGAGCATCGTCGCCTCGGGATGGATGTTCGGCTTGCCCGCCTCCGCGAGCAGCCGGCGGGCCTCCTCCGCGTTCGTGCCGTCGAGCCGGACGACGATCGGGTACGCCGACATGTCGAGCCGGTCGAGCGCCTCGAGGATGCCGCGCGCGACCTCGTCGCAGCGCGTGATGCCGCCGAAGATGTTGAAGAAGATCGACTTCACCTGCGGGTCGCGCGTGATCACCTCGAGCGCGTCGACGACGCCCTCCGCCGAGCCGCCGCCGCCGAGGTCGCAGAAGTTCGCGGGCTTGCCGCCGACGTGCGCGACGACGTCGACCGTCGACATCGAGAGGCCGGCGCCGTTCCCGCAGATGCCGACGCTGCCGTCGAGCTTGACGTACGTGACGCCCTTCTCGCGCGCGAAGGTCTCCAGCGGGTCGGCGGCGGCGGTGTCCCGCATCTCGGCGATGTCGGGGTGCCGGAAGAGCGCGTTGTCGTCGACGGTGAACTTCGAGTCGAGCGCCTTCACGACGCCGTCCGGCGTCACGATGAGCGGGTTGATCTCGCACAGCATCGCGTCGAACTCGACGAACGCCCGGTAGAGCTGTTCGACGATCGCCGCGATCTGCTTCTGCTCCGACGGGTCGGCGACGCCTGCGCCGTAGACGAGCTGCCGTGCCACCCACGGCTGGAAGCCCTCGAGCGGGTCGACGTGCAGGCGGACGAGCGCCTCCGGATTCTCCTCCACCACCTGCTCGATCTCCACGCCGCCCTGCGTCGTGAACATGAACAGCGGCTTCTTCGTGCCCCGGTCGAGCGCGATCGAGAGGTAGTACTCGCGCGCGATGTCCGACGCCTTCTCGATCCAGAGGCGGCGCACGACGTGGCCGCGGATGTCGAGTCCGAGGATGTCCTTCGCCTTCTGCTCCGCGTCGTCGGGGCTCTCGGCGAGCTTCACGCCGCCCGCCTTGCCCCGGCCGCCGGTGAGCACCTGCGCCTTCACGACCACAGGCCCGCCGAGCTCTTGCGCCGCCGCCCGCGCCTCCTGCGGCGAGTCCGCGCGGCGCCCGTCGGAGACCGGGATCCCGACGCGCCGGAAGAGCTCCTTCCCCTGATATTCGTAGAGATCCACCGCCGCGCGTGACTCTAACGATCTGGCGGCCTCGTGCCGATCAGTGTCCGCATGGGTGGACGCTCGGTCATCGGCATGTGCGCCGGGTTCGGCATGCTCGTCGGCGGCTTCGTGCCGTCGATGTGGGGCGCGAGCCAGCTCGGGATGCAGTCGTTCCTCTTCAGCATCGTCGGCGCCGCCGTCGGCTTCTGGGCCGGCATGCGCATCTCCGAGAGCTGATGTACCGCCGATAGTGTGGATCGGCGATGGACGCCATCGTCGTCGAGGACCTGCACAAGCGCTACAAGACCGTCCAGGCGCTCGACGGCCTCTCGTTCTCCGTGCGCGAAGGCGAGGTGTTCGGGCTGCTCGGCCCGAACGGCGCCGGGAAGTCGACGACCGTGCGCGTGCTCACGACGCTCACGCAGGCCGACTCGGGTAGCGCCTCCGTCGCCGGCGAGGACGTGGCGAAGCATCCGAACCGCGTTCGCCGCGCGATCGGCTACGTCGCACAGGACTCGGGCGTCGACTGGGAGGCGACCGGACGTGAGAACCTCCTCCTCCAGGGCCGGATCCACGCCATGGCCGGCGCCCCGCTCCGCGCCCGCGTGGACGAGCTCCTCGAGCTCGTCGGCCTCGGAGACTCCGCCGACCGCGTTGCCCGGACGTACTCCGGCGGCATGAAGCGGCGGCTCGACGTCGCGATCGGTCTCGTGCACAAGCCACGCGTGCTCTTCCTCGACGAGCCGACCACCGGGCTCGACCCGGAGGCGCGCGCCGCGATGTGGGTCGAGGTCGAGCGGCTCGCGCGCCAGGAGCATCTGACGATCCTGCTGACGACGCACTACCTCGAGGAGGCCGACCGCCTCGCCGAGCGCGTCGCGATCGTGAGCCGCGGGCGCATAGTCGTCGAGGGACCGCCGGACACGCTGAAGGCGGGGCTCGAAGGGGAATCGGTGAGCGTCGAGCTGCGCGAGACCGACGGGCGCCTCGGCACCGCCGTCGAGGTCGTGCGCCGCGCCACCGGCGCGCGCGACGTGTTCCTCGACGGCCGGCTCGTCCGCGCGCGGGTCCCCAACGGCGGCCAGGCGATCCCGGTGATCCTCTCCGCGCTCGAGAGCGACGGGTTCCACGTCGCGTCGGTGACGACGGCGCGTCCGTCGCTCGACGACGTGTACCTGCACTACACCGGCCGCGACTTCGCGAAGGAAGACGAGGAGGGCGGCGCCTGATGCAGACCGCGCGGCAGACCGGATGGATGGTCGTACGTCAGGCGCGCAACCTCATGCGCGAGCCGATCTGGATCGCGATGATGATCATTCAGCCGATGCTGTGGCTGCTGCTGTACGGGCAGCTGTTCTCGAAGGTGGGAGCACAGGGCCGCGCCACCGGGAACTACGTCGAGTTCCTCACGCCGGGCGTCGTGTGCATGAACGCGTTCTTCGGCGGCACGTGGGCCGGCATGGCCATGATCAACGACCTCGACCGCCACGTCGTCGACCGCTTCCTCGCCGCGCCGGCGTCGCGGCTCGCGATCGTCCTCTCGCAGGTCGTCCGCGCGGGGATCACGGCGATCCTGCAGGCGATCATCCTCCTGCTCGTCGGGCTGGCCCTCGGCGTTCGAGTCCACGGCGGCCTGCTCGGGTGGCTCGTCATCCTCGTCGCGTCGTTCCTGCTCGCGATGGTCTTCGCGGGCTTCTCGAACGGCGTCGCGTTGCTGCTGCGTCGCGAGGCGTCGATGATCGCGACGGCGAACTTCGTCGGCATGCCGCTCATGTTCCTGTCGTCGATCCTCGTGACGACCGCGCTCATGCCGGGCTGGATCAAGGCGATTGCCCGCTTCAACCCCGTGAACTGGGGCGTCAACGCATCGCGCAACGCCGTGGTGACCGGCGGCGACTGGGGGCCGTCCGGTGTCTACCTTCTCTTCCTGCTCGCGGCGGTCGCGGTGACCTCGCTCTTCGCGACCTGGTGCTTCCGCTCGTACCAGCGCTCGATCTGAATCTCATCCGAAGGTAGGAGCAAAGAACCGTCCCTCCGGCGGAGGCGGCGGACGCGGCGCGCCGCTTCCATTCGGATATGCCTAGGCTGGTCTAGCGCATGGTCTGGAACTGGCTCCGTCGGCATCCGGCCCTCGTCGACGTCGCGCTCGTACTCGCGCTCGGCGCCGGCTACATCGCCCATGCCGTGCGCACGCACGACTGGGAGGCCGGCGTTCCGCTCTCGGTGGCGCAGGTCCTGCCGCTCCTCGTGCGGCGGCGGTACGCAGGCCTGGTCCTGTTCGTCGTCACGGTCGCGTGGATGGTCCAGGCCATCGCGCTCAGCTCTCTGCCGCCGGTCCCGTCTGCCCTCGCGATCTACACCGTCGGCGCGAACCTCGACCGGCGCAGCGCGCTCTCGTGGGCCGTGCCCGCGACCGTGGCCACCGAAGTCACGGCGCTCGCTCTCGGCAGGTACGACCAGTCGGTGTCGATCCTCCTCCTGTGCGTCGCTGCATGGGTCCTCGGAGACAACCTCGGCACACGGCGCGCATACACGAGCGCACTCGAAGAGCGGGCCGCGCGCCTCGAGCGCGAGCGCGAAGCCGAGGCGGCGCGAGCGCGCGCGGAGGAGCAGGCGCGGATCGCACGCGAGCTCCACGACGTCATCGCGCACAACGTCAGCGTCATGGTCGTGCAGGCGGCCGCGGCGAACGACGTCTTCGACACGCGGCCGGAACGGGCGCGCGAGGCGCTGCAAGCGATCGAATCGACCGGCCGGAGCGCGCTTGCCGAGCTCCGGCGGCTCCTCGGCGTCGTGCGCGGCGACGGTGCGGAGTACGCGCCCCAGCCCGGGCTCGACGGCCTGGACGAGCTCGTCGCGCAGGTCCGCGCCGCCGGCCTCGCCGTCGCGGTCAGCGTCGAGGGAGCCCCGCGCTCGCTCCCCGCCGGAATCGACCTCTCCGCATACCGCGTCGTGCAGGAGGCGTTGACGAACACGCTCAAGCACGCGCACGCGTCGCGCGCCGACGTCGCACTCCGCTACGGCGAGGACACGCTGGACGTGGAGGTGCGCGACGACGGGACCGGCAACGGGAACGGCGGCGGCTCCGGCAGCGGGCTCATCGGCATGCGCGAACGCGTCGTCGCCTTCGGCGGCTCGCTCGCAACCGGGCCGGGATCCGGCGGAGGCTTTGCGGTGTCGGCGAGGTTCCCGCTGTGATCCGCGTCCTCGTCGTCGACGACCAGCCGCTCGTCCGCAGCGGCTTCCGCATGGTGCTCGAGGAACGCGCCGACCTCGAGCTCGCCGGCGAGGCCGCCGACGGCGTGCAGGCGCTCGAGCTCGCGCGCGAGCTCGATCCCGACGTGATCCTCATGGACGTCCGCATGCCGAACCTCGACGGCGTCGAGGCGACACGCCGCCTCGTCGAGGACGGTACGCGGGCGCGCATCCTCGTCCTGACGACGTTCGACCTCGACGAGTACGTGTACGCGGCGATCAAGGCGGGCGCGAGCGGCTTCCTGCTGAAGGACGTCGAGCCGTCGGAGCTCGTCGACGCGATCCGCGTCGTCGCGGCCGGCAACTCCCTCTTCGGACCGGAGGCGACGGAGCGCCTCGTCTCCCGGTTCTCGCAGCCGCATGCCGAGGGCGATCTCCGCGCGCTCGACGCGCTCACCGAGCGCGAGCGCGAAATTCTCCGGCTGCTCGCGACCGGCCTCTCGAACGCGGAGCTCGCACAGCAGCTCTTCCTCAGCGAGACGACGGTGAAGACGCACGTCTCGTCCGTCCTGCGGAAGCTCGGCGTGCGCGATCGCGTGCAGGCGGTGATCGCGGCGTACGACGCGGGGCTCGTCAGCCCGCGATGACGCAGATCACCTGACCGTGCGCGACCGCCGCGCCCGGGGTGACCGAGAGGTCGGAGACGGTGCCGGCGCGATGCGCGTGCACCTCGTTCTCCATCTTCATCGCCTCGACGATGCACAGCAGCTGGCCGGCCTCGACGCTGTCGCCCTCGGAGACTGCGACCGAAAGCACGGTCCCCTGCATCGGCGAGACGACCGCGTCGCGTCCGCTCGAGCCGGCCCCGCCGGCACGGACGCGCTCTCGGCGGCGGCGCGCGAGCTCGAGCCACGGCGCCTCGGGCTCCGCGATCCGCACCTCGAAGCGGCGTCCGTCCACCTCGACCGTCCGTAGGCGCTCGACGACGCGACCGTCGACGGCAGCGACCGCGCGCGGCACAGCATCCGTCTCGATCTCGAGGGACTCGACGATGCCCGCGCACGTCTCGCCGCGGACGAAGCAGTCGTGCGAGAGCAGCGCACGGTGGAAGCCGATGAGCGTCGTCGGCCCCTCGATGATGTACTCGCCGAGCGCGCGCAGCATCCGGCGGCGCGCGTGCTCGCGGTCGACGCCGTGCACGATGAGCTTCGCGACCAGCGGGTCGTAGACGGCGACGACCTCGCCGTCCCGCCTCGACGCCTGAGTCGACGCGCACGCCGGGGCCGCCCGGCTCGCGGTACGCCGTGACGAGCCCCGGCGCGGGCAGGAAGCCGCGCGACGCGTCCTCGGCGTTGATGCGGCACTCGATCGCGTGACCGCGCAGCGCGACCTCCTCCTGTGTGACGGACAGCGGCTCGCCGAGCGCGATGCGCACCTGCTCGCGGACGAGGTCGAGCCCCGTGACCATCTCCGTCACCGTGTGCTCGACCTGGATGCGCGTGTTCATCTCCATGAAGAAGTAGTCGCCGTCGGCGGTGAGCAGACCCTCGATCGTCCCGGCGGAGCGGTAGCCGGCCGCGCGCGCCGCGTCGACGCCGATCGCGCCGATGCGGGCGCGCAGCTCGTCGTCCACGGCAGGTGACGGCGTCTCCTCGACGAGCTTCTGGTGGCGGCGCTGGATCGTGCAGTCGCGCTCGCCGAGATGGATGACGTTCCCGTGCGCGTCGGCGAGCACCTGCACCTCGACGTGCCGCGGATCGACGATGAGCTTCTCGACGTACACGTCGGGGTTCGCGAAGTACGACTGGCCCTGGCGGCGCGCAGTCTCGAATGCACGCTCGGCGTCCTCAGGCCCCTCGACGATCTCCATCCCCTTGCCGCCGCCGCCCGCCGCCGCCTTGATGAGCAGCGGATAGCCGATCGTCTCGCCGAGCGCGAGGAGCTCCTCGACGGACGGGACGGGCTCGGTCGTGCCGGGGATGATCGGCACGCCCGCGGCTTGCATCGCCGTGCGGGCGCGCGTCTTCTCCCCCATGAGCTCGATCGCCTCGGGCGGCGGCCCGATCCACACGAGCCCCGCCTCCTCGACCGCGCGAGCGAAGGACGCGTTCTCGGCGAGGAAGCCGTAGCCGGGGTGGACGGCCTGCGCGCCTGCGCGGAGCGCCGTCTCGACGAGCGTGTCGATCCGGAGGTAGCTCTCGGCCGCCGGCGGAGGCCCGACGAGGAACGCCTCGTCGGCGTAGGCGACGTGGAGCGAGCCCCGGTCGGCCTCGGAATACACGGCGACGGAGCCTGCCCCGAGCTCGCGCAGCGTGCGGAAGATGCGTACCGCGATCTCGCCGCGGTTGGCGACCATGACCTTGTCGAACATCTGCACGGCCTATTGTCTCCGGTTATGAGTCCCGCGGACCAGCTGACCGTCGCGCGGGCACTCTCCGTTCCCGTCGTCGTCGTCCTCTTCGCGTGGCCGTTCACCCATCACGCGTACTGGGGTACGGCGGTGTTCTGCCTCGCGATGACGACCGACTGGTTCGACGGCCGCCTCGCCCGGCGGCACGGACGGACGTCGCCTCTCGGCTCGCTCCTCGATCCGATCGCGGACAAGGTGCTCGTCCTCGGCATGCTCGTCATGCTCGTCGGCCAGCACGTCGTGCCCGCCTGGATGGTGGCGGCGATCGTCGTCCGCGAGGTGCTCATCACCGGCCTGCGGCAGGCGGCGATCGAGCGCGGCATCGTCATCGCCGCGCGCGACCTCGGAAAGCTCAAGACGTGGGCGCAGGCGATCGCGGCCGGGCTCGGCGGATTCGCGGCCGCGGGAGCCTGGGGCACCGGTGTCGCGTGGTGGTCGCTGCTCGTCGCGGTCGCGCTGACGTGGGTGTCGGGGATCGACTATGCGCGCAGCGCGCCGGCGCTCTTCCGGCGGGCTACCGCCTAGCGACGCCGAGGCCCTTCGCCTCGCACCAGTCGCTGAACCGCGCCCAGGGGCGCAGGTACTCGCGCAGCTGGTAGAGGCCCTCCTCGACTTCCGCGCGAACCGCCCAGTGGCAGTGGCCGCAATAGCCGAGCTCGTCGACCGCCGGGGCCGAGGAGCACCGTATGCACTCGTCGAACATGACGAGGGGAAAACGGCCGGACGTGACGCCGGGTTACGCCTCCTGCTCCTGCCAGGGGGCCGCCGGCGGCTCGTCTTCGTCGGCGGCGAGGGCGGCGAGGATCGCGGCCCGCTCCTCCTCACTGGGCTCCGGGATGATCTGTAAATCCATTGCAAAGGACTCTAAAGTGTCTTCAGAACGGGGTCGATTGGGGTGAACGTGGGTCTGAAGGCAGCAGTCATCGCAGCGGCGCTCGGCCTGGTCCCCGCCGGCGCCGCCGGTGCCGCCCGGCACGCCTCGAGCACCTCGTGGGCGCTGCCGCAGATCCGCACCGTCACCGCCGCCGGCCTCATGGGCGCGAAGAGCCCGGCGACGTTCCGGCCGAACGCGCGGCTCACGAACCAGGCGCTCGCGAACCTCGTGTTCGGGCTCCAGCAGCTCCTCGCGCCGCCCGCTCCCCCCATCGAGCCGGCACCGCCGCCGCCCGTCGTGACCGACCCGGTGACGACCGATCCGACGCTCACCGATCCGACGGTGACCGATCCGACGCAGACGACGACCGACCCGACCGTCACCGATCCCACGATCACCGACCCGACGGCGACGACCGTCCCCGAACCGGTTCCCGCGCCCGTCCCCGCGCCCACGCCGCCGAAGGCAGCGCACCCCGCCGCAGCCGCGACGATCGCGACGCTCGACGCCCAGCTCGTCGACGGGCTCGGCCTCGGGGCCGCGGCGGCGGAGTTCGCGCAGAAGACACAGGACGCCGGTTTGACGTTCCCCTGGCGGTTCGGCACCGAGGTGGCGGCGCGCCTGCTCGGCCTGCGCATCGACCACCCCGCGCGCGAGGACTCCATCGAGCTCCTCCCGGACGATCCGTCGACGCGCGCTGAGGCCGCGTACTCCGCGGCGCAGATCATGCACACGTCGGGCTGGCTCGTCCCTGTCGTGCAGGCCGCCGCGGACTCGTTCTCGCTGCCGTCGTTCTCGACGTGGCAGAGGCGCATCCTCGACACCGCCTTCGCGCGCATCGGCATGCCGTACGTGTGGGGCGGGACGAGCGACGGCCACGAGGTCGACTTCGGCATCGCCGCGCGCGGCGGCTACGACTGCTCCGGCTTCGTCTGGCGCGTGTACAAGCTGACGGCGTATTCGGGCGAGGGCGACCTCGCCTCGGTCCTGCGCGGACGGACGACGTACGTCATGAGCGGCGAGGTACCGCACTCGCAGCTCATCGACTTCGCGCACCTGCAGCCGGCGGACGTGATCTTCTTCGGCGCGCACGGCCCGAGCTCGTCGCCGTCCGAGGTCGACCACATGGGCATCTACGTCGGCAACGGGTGGTTCATCAACTCGTCCGAGTACGGCGTCGCGCTCGCCCAGCTGACGGGCTACTACCGCCAGCACTTCGCGTGGGGCCGTCGGCCGCTGCGCGAAGCCGGCCTGACCGGCTAGAGCGGGATGTTCCCGTGCTTGCGCCGGGGCCGCGGCTCCGACTTCGTCAGCGCCGTCTCTAGCGCGCTGATCAGCACCGGGCGCGTGCGCCGCGGCTCGATCACGTCGTCGACGTAGCCGCGCTCCGCGGCGGTGTACGGGTTGGCGAAGCGCTCCTTGTAGTCGGCGATCAGCGCCGCCCGCTCTTCCTGCGGGCGGTCGCGGTAGATGATGTTCACCGCGCCTTCGGGACCCATGACCGCGATCTCCGCCGTCGGCCACGCGAAGTTGAAGTCGGCGCGCACGTGCTTCGAGCTCATGACGTCGTACGCGCCGCCGTACGCCTTGCGCGTGATGACGGTGAGCTTCGGCACGGTCGCCTCACAGTACGCGTACAGGAGCTTCGCGCCGTGGCGGATGATGCCGCCCCACTCCTGCGACGTTCCCGGCAGGAAGCCCGGGACGTCGACGAACGTGACGAGCGGGACGTTGAACGCGTCGCACGTGCGCACGAAGCGCGCCGCCTTCTCCGACGACGCAATGTCGAGCACGCCGGCGAGGGACCGCGGCTGGTTGCCGACGACGCCGACGGCGTGGCCGCCCAGCCGCGCGAAGCCGCACACGATGTTCTCCGCCCAGTGCTCGTGCACCTCGAGGAACTCGCCGTCGTCGACGACCCGCTTGATGACGTCGTGCATGTCGTACGGCTTGTTCGGATGATCGGGGACGAGCGTGTCGAGCTCGGGCTCCTCACGGTCGACGGGATCCGTCGGCGCCGCGTACGGCGGCCGCTCGTTGTTGTTCTGCGGCAGGAACGAGAGGAGATAGCGCGCGTCCTCGAGGCACGCCTCCTCGCCCGGCGACGTGAAGTGCGCGACGCCCGACTTCGACGCGTGCGTTGCGGCGCCGCCGAGCTCCTCGAAGGTCACCTCCTCGCCGGTCACCGTCTTCACGACGTCGGGGCCGGTGATGAACATGTACGACGAGCCCTCCACCATGAAGACGAAGTCCGTCATCGCGGGCGAGTACACGGCGCCGCCCGCGCATGGCCCCATGACGAGGCTGAGCTGGGGGACGACGCCTGACGCCTGCACGTTCCGCCAGAAGATCTCCGCGTAACCGGCGAGCGAGACGACGCCCTCCTGGATGCGCGCGCCGCCGGAGTCGTTGATGCCGATCACGGGGCAGCCGAGCTTCACCGCCATGTCCATGACCTTGCAGATCTTCTCCGCGAAGACCTCGCTGAGCGAGCCGCCGAAGACGGTGAAGTCCTGCGAGAAGACGAAGACCTTCCGCCCGAGCACCGTGCCGTAGCCGGTGACGACGGCATCGCCGTACGGACGCCGGTCCATCATCCCGAAGTTCCACTCGCGGTGACGGACGTAGCGGTCGATCTCGACGAACGAGCCTGGATCGCAGAGCTTCTCCGCACGCTCGCGTGCCAGGAGGCGCCCCTCGTCGCGGCGGCGCTGCACCGCCTTGCCGCTGCCGGAATGGAGTGCCTGCTCGCGCAGCTCGGCGAGCCATTCGAGCTTCGCTTTCGTCGTTTCGTGCCCGTCCGCCATCGGCGGGAGCCTACTCTGCGCCGGTGAGAAAGAGGCTCCCTCCTGCGCTGCGCGACCGGGACTTCGCACTGCTCTGGACGACGTCGCTCGCGAACGGGCTCGCGTCGCAGATGCTCGCCGTCGCCATCGGCTGGCAGGTGTACGCGATCCACCGCAACCCGCTCGACCTCGGGCTCGTCGGGCTCGCGGAGTTCGTGCCGCTGCCGATCCTCGCGCTCCCGGCGGGACAGCTCGCCGACCGCGTGTCGCGCCGGCTCGTCACGGCCGCCTCGCTCGTGCTCGACGTCGGGATCGCCGGCTTCCTCGTCGCGATCACGCTCGCCGGCGTGCATGCACTGTGGCCGTACCTCACCATCGG
Source organism: uncultured Actinomycetes bacterium (assembly GCA_963802685.1). GTDB lineage: Bacteria > Actinomycetota > Thermoleophilia > Gaiellales > Gaiellaceae > Palsa-739. Next base: position 151,441 of record CAWDJG010000004.1, on the reverse strand, counting down.
CGCCCTCGCAGGCGTCGCGTCCGTCGTCGGCAGCCCGGCGACGCGCGCGCTCACGCCGGAGATCGTCCCGGCCGAGCTGCTCCAGGGCGCACTCGCGCTCCGGAGCGTCGCCGGACAGATCGGGGTCGTCGCCGGACCGGCCGTCGGTGGCGTCGTCTTCGCGATCGAGCCGCTCGCGGTCTACTCGGCGGCCGCCGCGCTCTTCGTCGTCGCGTTCGTCTCCATCCTCGCCCTCCCGAAGCGCGCGGCGCCGCTCGCCGACCAGCCGCCGCCCGACTGGGCGAGCCTCGTCGCCGGCGTCCACTTCGTCATGCGGACGCGCGTGCTCCTCGGCGCGATCGCGCTCGACCTCTTCGCCGTTCTCCTCGGCGACTCGATCGCGCTCGCGCCGGTGTTCGCGCGCACGATCCTCGACATCGGCCCGATCGGCCTCGGGGCACTGCGCACCGCGCCGTCGATCGGCGCACTCGCTGCGGGCGTGCTCCTCGCCCGCCGCCCGCTCACGCGGCGCGCCGGGCCGACGCTCCTCGTCGTCGTCGCGATCTTCGGTGCCGGAATGATCGTCTTCGGGCTGTCGAGGTGGCTGCCGCTCTCGCTCGCAGCGCTCGCCGTCACCGGCTTCGTCGACATGATCAGCATGAACATCCGCGCGACGACGGTCGCCCTCGTCACGCCGATGGAGCTCCAGGGCCGCGTGAACGCCGTCGAGTGGGTCTTCATCAGCGCCTCGAACGAGCTCGGCGCGTTCGAGTCCGGCGCGGTCGCGTCGCTCATCGGCACTGTCGGCGCAGTCGTCGCCGGCGGTGCGGCGATGATCGCGGTCGCCGCGACGTGGACGAAGCTCTTCCCCGCCCTCTCGCGCATGGGCAGGCTCGACGAGCTCCGACCTGCACCTACCGAGTAAGTTCCCTCCATGCCCGACGAGCGCGCGATCCTGTGGCCGTACGAGGGCGGCGAGGTGCGCGACTTCTACTACGCGCGCTACGCGCACCCGACGGTCGCCGAGGCGGAGGCGCGCGTCGGCGAGCTCGACGGCGGCGAGGCGATCCTCTTCCCGTCCGGCACCGGCGCGGCGACGGCGCTCGTGCTCACGCTCCTGAAGCCCGGCGACACGATCGCGCTCGCCGCCGGCGCGTACTTCGGCACGGGCAAGCTCTTCGAGGCGCTCGGCCGGTGGGGCCTCCGGTACGTCGAGTTCGACCAGACCAGGCCGCCGCCCGACGGGGCGCAGCTCGTCTGGCTCGAGGCTCCTTCGAACCCGTTCCTGACGATGCCCGACCTCGAAGCGGCGATCGCCTATCCCGCACCGGTCGTCGTCGACTCGACGGTCGCGACGCCGATCTGCCTCCGGCCGCTCGAGCTCGGCGCCGACTACGCACTGCACAGCGCGACGAAGTACCTCGGCGGCCACGACGACGTCCTCCTCGGCGCGGTCGTGTGCCGCGACCCGGCAGCGGCCGAGGCGCTGCGCCGCATGCGCGCCCTGACGGGCATCTCGCCCGCGTCGGAAGAGGCGTGGCGCCTCCTCCGGAGCCTGCGCACGCTCGAGGTGCGCGTCCGCCGGCAACTGGAGACGGCGGCGATCGTCGCGGAGCGGCTCCGGGCGCATCCCAAGGTGACGGTCGTCCGCTACCCGGGCATCGGCGGCCTCATCTCCTTCGACGTCGCCGACGGCGCCGCCGCGCGCCGAGTCGAGACGTCGACCCGAGTGGTCCTCAACGCGACCTCGCTCGGCAGCGTCCAGAGCCTCGTCGAGAGCCGCCACAAGTGGGAGGGCGACCGCTGCCCCGAGGGCCTCCTCCGGCTCAGCATCGGGCTCGAGGATCCGGACGAGCTGTGGGCCGATCTCGAGCAGGCCCTTCAGAACGCATAGCGACACCACTTACAACGGTGGGCCTCTGGACCTAGACAGACTGCGCCACTTGGCCTATCTTCTGCGGGCTCAGACCTACTCTTTCACCAGGGGGCAGCTGTGGCCGTCGCGCGTGAACGCGGGAGGGGGCCGTCGCAGCGCGGACGGGCCGCCGACGCACCGTCCGGGAACGGAGACTCCGACACCGAAGTGACCCGCGAGGAGCTCGACGAGCTCCTCGCCGCGCTTGCCGCCGCCCGGGACGGCGACTTCGCCGTGCGGCTGCCGGTGCGCGGCGGCGGGCTCGGCGCCGACCTGCGCCGCGCCTTCAACGAGGTCGCCGACCGCCGCGAGTCGGTCGCAAAGGAGATCACCCGCGTCGGCCGCGCAATCGGCCGCGAGGGCCGCCTGACGGAGCGCGCCTCGGCCGCCGGCCTGAGCGGCTACTGGGCCGAGACGCTCGCAGCGTTCAACACCGTCGTCGAGGACCTCGTCCGCCCCACCGTCGAGGTCGCGCGCGTCATCGACGCCGTCGCCGAGGGCGACCTGTCCCAGAAGATGAACCTCAAGATCGACGGCCGCCCGGTGAAGGGCGAGTTCCTCCGCATCGGCCGCACCGTCAACGCCATGGTCGACCAGCTCTCGTCGTTCGCGGACGAGGTGACGCGCGTCGCGCGCGAGGTCGGCACCGAGGGCAAGCTCGGCGGCCAGGCGCGGGTGAAGGGCGTCTCGGGCGTGTGGAAGGACCTCACCGACAACGTCAACACGCTCGCCGCGAACCTCACGACGCAGGTGCGCAACATCGCCGAGGTCACGACCGCGGTCGCGAAGGGCGACCTGTCGAAGAAGATCACCGTCGACGTCAGCGGCGAGGTCGCCGCGGTGAAGGAGACCGTCAACACGATGGTCGACCAGCTGTCGTCGTTCGCCGACGAGGTCACGCGCGTCGCACGCGAGGTCGGCGAAGAGGGCAAGCTCGGCGGCCAGGCACAGGTGAAGGGCGTCTCCGGCGTGTGGCGCGACCTCACCGAGTCGGTGAACGGGCTCGCATCGAACCTCACGGGCCAGGTGCGCAACATCGCGCAGGTGACGACGGCGGTCGCGAACGGCGACCTCTCGAAGAAGATCACCGTCGACGTCCGCGGCGAGGTCGCGGAGCTGAAGGAGACGGTCAACACGATGGTCGACCAGCTGCGCGCCTTCTCCGCCGAGGTGACCCGCGTCGCGCGCGAGGTCGGCACCGAGGGAGTCCTCGGCGGCCAGGCCGAGGTCGAAGGCGTGAGCGGTGTGTGGAAGGACCTCACCGACAACGTCAACACGCTCGCCGCGAACCTCACCGGTCAGGTGCGGAACATCGCCGACGTGACGACCGCGGTCGCCAACGGCGACCTCTCGAAGAAGATCACCGTCGACGTCCGCGGCGAGGTCCTCGAGCTCAAGGAGACCATCAACACGATGGTCGACCAGCTGCGCTCGTTCGCATCCGAGGTGACGCGCGTCGCCCGCGAGGTCGGCACCGAGGGCCGTCTCGGCGGCCAGGCGAACGTCGAAGGCGTCAGCGGCGTCTGGAAGGACCTCACCGACAACGTCAACACGCTCGCCGGCAACCTGACCACTCAGGTCCGCAACATCGCGCAGGTGACGACCGCGGTCGCGAACGGCGACCTCTCGAAGAAGATCACGGTCGACGTCCGCGGCGAGGTCCTCCAGCTCAAGGACACGATCAACACGATGGTCGACCAGCTCTCCGAGTTCGCAGCGGAGGTCACGCGCGTCGCGCGCGAGGTGGGCACGGACGGCCGACTCGGCGGCCAGGCGAACGTCGAAGGCGTCAGCGGCGTGTGGCGCGGCCTGACGGAGTCGGTGAACTTCATGGCGGCGTCGCTCACCGAGCAGGTGCGCAACATCGCCGAGGTGACGACGGCTGTCGCGACCGGCGACCTGTCGAAGAAGGTGACGGTCGACGTGCGCGGCGAGATCGCCGAGCTGAAGAACACGATCAACACGATGGTCGACCAGCTCTCCGCGTTCGCGGACGAGGTGACACGCGTCGCCCGCGAGGTCGGCACCGAGGGACGCCTCGGCGGCCAGGCCGAGGTGCAGGGCGCGAGCGGCACGTGGAAGGACCTCACCGACAACGTCAACACGCTCGCCGGCAACCTCACCGACCAGGTGCGCAACATCGCCGCGGTGACGACGGCGGTCGCCCGCGGCGACCTGACGCAGAAGATCACCGTCGACGCACGCGGCGAGATCCTCGAGCTCAAGAACACGATCAACACGATGGTCGACCAGCTGTCCGCGTTCGCGGACGAGGTGACCCGCGTCGCCCGCGAGGTCGGCACGGAAGGAGTCCTCGGCGGCCAGGCCGAGGTCGAGGGCGTCAGCGGCACCTGGCGCAACCTCACGGAGAACGTGAATCACATGGCGGCGAACCTGACGGGTCAGGTTCGCAACATCGCCCAGGTAGCGACCGCGGTCGCACGCGGCGACTTGTCGCAGAAGATCACCGTCGAGGCTCGCGGTGAGATCCTCGAGCTGAAGAACACCCTCAACACCATGGTCGACCAGCTGTCCGCGTTCGCCGACGAGGTGACGCGCGTGGCACGCGAGGTCGGCACCGAGGGCCGGCTGGGGGGCCAGGCCCAGGTCGAGGGCGTCTCCGGCACGTGGCGGGGGCTCACGGAGTCGGTGAACTTCATGGCGGCATCGCTCACCGAACAGGTGCGCAACATCGCCGAAGTGACGACCGCGGTCGCGAACGGCGACCTCTCGAAGAAGGTCACGGTGGACGTGCGCGGCGAGATCGCCGAGCTCAAGAACACGATCAACGTCATGGTCGACCAGCTGCGCTCGTTCGCCGACGAGGTGACGCGCGTCGCCCGCGAGGTCGGCACCGAGGGCAAGCTCGGAGGCCAGGCGCAGGTGACGGGCGTCTCCGGCACGTGGAAGGACCTGACGGACAACGTCAACACGCTCGCCGACAACCTCACCGACCAGGTGCGCAACATCGCCACCGTCACGACCGCGGTCGCAAAGGGCGACCTGACCCAGAAGATCACGGTCGACGCACGCGGCGAGGTGCTCCAGCTCAAGGACACGATCAACACCATGGTCGACCAGCTGTCCGCGTTCGCGGCGGAGGTCACACGCGTCGCGCGCGAGGTCGGCACCGAGGGCGTGCTCGGCGGCCAGGCGGAGGTTGCCGGCGTCAGCGGAACCTGGCGCGACCTGACCGAGTCAGTGAACGGCATGGCGGCGAACCTCACGAGCCAGGTGCGCAACATCGCCGAGGTGACGACCGCGGTCGCGACCGGCGACCTGTCGAAGAAGATCACCGTCGACGTCCGCGGCGAGGTCGCGGAGCTGAAGGAGACCGTGAACACGATGGTCGACCAGCTCCGCGCGTTCTCCGCCGAGGTGACGCGCGTCGCCCGCGAGGTCGGCACCGAGGGGCGCCTCGGCGGCCAGGCGTCGGTCGAGGGCGTCAGCGGCGTGTGGAAGGACCTCACCGACAACGTGAACACGATGGCGTCGTCGCTCACCGAGCAGGTGCGCAACATCGCCGCCGTCACGACTGCGGTCGCGACCGGCGATCTCTCGAAGAAGGTCACCGTCGACGTCCGCGGCGAGATCCTCGAGCTCAAGAACACGATCAACGTCATGGTCGACCAGCTGTCGTCGTTCGCGGACGAGGTGACGCGCGTCGCGCGCGAGGTCGGCACCGAGGGCAAGCTCGGCGGCCAGGCGCAGGTGAAGGGCGTCTCCGGCACGTGGAAGGACCTCACGGACGCCGTGAACGGCCTCGCGTCGAACCTCACGGACCAGGTGCGCAACATCGCCGCCGTCACGACGGCGGTGGCGAAGGGCGACCTCTCGCAGAAGATCACCGTCGACGCGCGCGGCGAGGTCCTCGAGCTGAAGAACACCGTCAACACGATGGTCGACCAGCTCTCCTCGTTCGCGGCGGAGCTCACGCGCGTCGCGCGCGAGGTCGGCAGCGAGGGCATCCTCGGCGGCCAGGCGAACGTCGAAGGCGTCAGCGGCGTCTGGAAGAACCTCACCGACAACGTCAACCTGCTCGCGGCCACGCTGACGACACAGCTGCGCGCGATCGCCGACGTCTCCACGGCCGTGACGCAGGGCGACCTCACGCGCTCGATCACTGTCGAGGCGCAGGGCGAGATCGACCAGCTGAAGCAGAACCTCAACCAGATGATCGTCAACCTGCGCGAGACGACCGCACGCAACGCCGCGCAGGACTGGCTCAACTCGAACCTCGCGCGCTTCAGCGGCATGATGCAGGGCCAGCGCGACCTGCAGACGGTGTCGCGCCTGATCATGTCGGAGCTGACGCCGCTCGTCGGCGCCGGATACGGCGGCTTCTTCCTCATGGACGACGGCCCCGACCCGAAGCTCCGCCTGATCGCGAGCTACGGGCTCAAGGAGCGGAAGTCGTCCGCGAACCAGTTCCGGCTGGGCGAGTCGCTCGTCGGCCAGGCCGCGCTCGAGAAGCAGTCGATCGTGCTCGCGGGACCGCCGGCGGACTACGTGAAGATCGCCTCCGGTCTCGGCGAGGCCGAGCCGAGCGCCGTCATCGTCATGCCGGTCCTCTTCGAGGACCAGGTGATGGCCGTCGTCGAGCTTGCGTCCTTCCAGCCGTTCTCGGAGGTGCAGCGCGCGTTCCTCGACCAGCTCGGCGAGACGATCGGGATCGTGCTGAACACGATCCAGGCGACGATGCGCACGGAGGAGCTGCTGCGCCAGTCGCAGGCGCTCACGCAGGAGCTGCAGGAGCGGTCGGAAGAGCTCCAGGCGCAGCAGGAGGAGCTGAAGCGGGCGAACGCCGAGCTCGAGCACCAGGCGCACACGCTGAAAGCGTCGGAAGAGCTGCTCCAGACGCAGCAGGAGGAGCTTCAGCAGACGAACGAGGAGCTCGAGGAGAAGGCGCTGCAGCTCTCCGAGCAGAACCGCCGCATCGAGATCAAGAATCGCGAGATCGAGCTCGCGCGGACCGCGCTGCAGGAGCGCGCGGAACAGCTCGCGCTCTCGTCCCGGTACAAGAGCGAGTTCCTCGCGAACATGAGTCACGAGCTGCGCACGCCGCTCAACTCGCTCCTCATCCTCGCGAAGCTTCTCGGCGAGAACACCGAGCAGAACCTCACCGGCAAGCAGGTCGAGTTCGCCCGCACGATCCACCAGGCCGGCTCCGACCTCCTCGAGCTGATCAACGAGATCCTCGACCTGTCGAAGGTCGAGGCCGGGAAGATGGAAGTCCACGTCGCGGAGGTCGCCTTTGCCGACGTCCACGACTACGTCGAGCGCACCTTCCGCCCGCTCGCCGAGCAGAAGGGCCTCGGCCTGGACGTGGAGGTCGGGCCTGACGTGCCCGAGACGCTCCTGACGGACGAGGTGCGACTCCAGCAGGTGCTGAAGAACCTCCTCTCGAACGCGATCAAGTTCACCGAGCGCGGCGGCGTCATGCTGCGCGTCGAGCGCGCGACCGAGGACGTTCAATTCGCGACGCCCGAGCTCGCGACCGCGGAGACGGTGCTCGCCTTCTCGGTGGTCGACACCGGCATCGGCATCCCCGACGAGAAGCTCCACGTCATCTTCGAGGCGTTCCAGCAGGCCGACGGCACGACCTCCCGCCGCTACGGCGGGACCGGCCTCGGGCTCACGATCAGCCGCGAGATCGCGCAGCTCCTCGGCGGCGAGATCCGCGTTCGCTCGGTCTCCGGCCGCGGGAGCACGTTCACGCTCTACCTGCCCGCCGTGTACCACGAGCCGGCGACCGCGGGCGAGCTCGAGGCGAGGCTCGACCGGCTCGTCGGCGAAGGCGTCGCGCTCCTCGACGAGGCGAACGGCCTCCTCGGCGCCGGCACGTTCGAAACCGACCTCGATCCGGCGCTCCTCCTCCCTGGCGACGTCGACGACGACCGGGACGACATCCAGGACGGCGACCGCGTCGTGCTCGTCGTCGAGGAGGACGCGGCTCTCGCGCGCACGATGCTCGACGCCGCGCGCGGGCGGGGCTTCAAGGCCGTCGTCGCGCGCCGCGGCGATGCCGGAATCGCGCTCGCGCACGACATCCAGCCGGCGGCGATCGTGCTCGACACGAGCCTCCCCACCCTCGATGGCTGGACCGTGCTCGACCGGCTCAAGCACAGCAGCGCCACGCGCCACATCCCGGTGCACATCGTCTCGAGCGGCGGCAACGGGAAGACGAGCGCGCTGCGCGCAGGTGCGGTCGCCGTCGTCGAGCGCCCGCTCGTCGTGGAGAGCCTGACGGAGACGTTCGACCGGATCGAGCGCTTCATCGACAGGCGTGTGAAGAGCCTCCTCATCGTCGAGGACGACCCCGGGCAGCGCGACTCGCTCGTCGAGCTCGTCGGCTCGGACGAGGACGTCGAGGCGGTTGCCGTCGAGACGGCTGCCGAGGCGCTCGAGGCGCTGCATGCGCGGGAGTACGACTGCGTCGTCCTCGACCTGCGCCTCCCCGATGCGAGCGGCTTCGAGCTGCTCGAGCGGATCAGGAGCGAGGAGCAGCTGCACACGCTTCCGGTGATCGTCTATACGGGCGCCGAGCTCACGCCGGACGAGGAGACGCAGCTCCGCCGCTACGCGGAGGCGATCGTGCTGAAGGACGCCCGCTCGCCCGAGCGCCTGCTCGACGAGACCTCGCTCTTCCTCCATCGCGTGGAAGCCCGGCTCCCGCAGCCGCAGCGGCGCATGCTCGAGCAGGCGCACACGGCCGAGAGCGTGTTCCGCGGCAAGAAGGTGCTCATCGTCGACGACGACGTCCGCAACGTCTTCGCCCTCACGTGCGCGCTCGAGGCGAACGGCATGGACGTCGTGTTCGCGGAGAACGGCCGGGACGGGATCGACACGCTCGAGGCGAACCCGGACGTCGACCTCGTGCTGATGGACATCATGATGCCGGAGCTCGACGGCTACGAGGCGATCCGCGCGATCCGCGGGATGCCCGCCTTCGAGAAGCTGCCGATCATCTCGCTCACGGCGAAGGCGATGAAGGGCGACCGCGAGCGGTCGATCGACTCGGGAGCGTCGGACTACATCACCAAGCCGGTCGACATGGACCGGCTGCTCTCGCTCATGCGCGTTTGGCTCTATCGCTGACTGCCAGCGACGAGATCGAGCTCGAGTTGCTGCTCGAGGCGATCCATCGCCGCTACGGATTCGACTTCCGGGACTACGCGGTCGCGTCGCTGCGGCGGCGGCTCGCGCGGCGCGCCGCCGCCGAGGACGTCGAGACGCTGTCCGAGCTCCAGGGACTGCTCCTGCGGGATCCCGCCTGCATGGAGCGGCTGCTCCGCGACCTCTCGGTCAACGTCACGGCGATGTTCCGGGATCCGTCGTTCTACCGCGCGTTCCGGGAGCACGTCGTGCCGCAGCTCCACACCTATCCGTTCACCCGGATCTGGTGTGCCGGCTGCTCGACGGGGGAAGAGGTCTACTCGCTGGCGATCCTCCTGCACGAAGAAGGCCTCCTCGAGCGCACCCGCATCTATGCGACCGACATCAACGAGTACTCCGTCGAGGCGGCGCGTTCGGGCATCTTCCCGCTCGAGCGCATGCGGGCGTACACGGAGAACTACATCCGCGCCGGCGGCGGCCGTGACTTCTCGGCGTACTACGTCGCCGCGTACGACGCGGCGCGCTTCAGCGCCGAGCTCGCCGAGAACGTCGTCTTCGCGCAGCACAACCTCGCGACCGACCGCAGCTTCAACGAGTTCCACGTGATCCTCTGCCGCAACGTGCTGATCTACTTCGACACACCGCTCCAGCACCGCGTCGCCCAGCTGTTCGACGACAGCCTCTGCGGCCTCGGATTCGTCGCGCTCGGGCGCAAGGAGTCGCTGAGCTTCACACCCGTCGCCGACCGCTTCGCCGTGCTCGACGCGGACGAGCGGCTCTACCGCAAGGTCGCATGATCGCGACGGCCAACATCCTCCTCGTCGACGACCGGGAGGACAACCTCCTCGCCCTCGAGGCCGTCCTCGCGCCGCTCGGCCACCGGCTCGTGCGCGCTACCTCCGGCGTCGCCGCCCTGCGCGAGCTCCTCCGCCACGACTTCGCGTGCATTCTCCTCGACGTCAACATGCCGGAGCTGGACGGCTACGAGACGGCGCGGCTGATCAAGCAGCGCACGCGCTCGCAGCATGTGCCGATCGTCTTCGTGACCGCGCTCCCGGAGGACGACGAGCGCGTCTTCCGGGGCTACTCGGTCGGAGCCGTCGACTACATCTTCAAGCCGATCGACCCGGACATCCTCCGGTCGAAGGTCGCCGTCTTCGTCGAGCTGTGGGAGAAGAACGGCCGGCTGCGCTCGCAGGCGCAGCAGCTGCACGAGCAGGAGCTGCGCGAGCTCGAGCGCGCGAGCGCGACGCGGTACGAGCAGCTCGCCGACGCGATGCCGCAGATCGTATGGCGCGCCGACGTGGACGGCAATGCGACGTACTTCAACCCCCGCTGGTTCGAGTACACCGGCATGGCTCCGGTCGAAGCCGGCCCCGCACCGTGGCGCGGCGTCGTCCACCCGCACGACCTCGGAGCCCTCCTTGCGCACGTCCGCTCCGGCGAGCCGTTCGAGGTCGAGTACCGCATCCGCGGCGTGCAGGACGGCTACCGCTGGCACCTCGCGCGAACCGCGGCGATCCGCGACGAGGCCGGCCGGGTCGAGTTCGTGGGTCGGAACCGCGACCGACATCCACGACCGGAAGCTGACCGAGGAGCAGCGGAGCTTCCTCCTCGAGGCCGGCGACGCGCTCAACCGGTCGCTCGACTACCACGCAACGCTCGCACAGGTGGCGCGGATGGCGGTGGGCAAGGTGAGCGACTGGTGCACCGTCCACGTCGTCGAGACGGACGGCACCGTCGCCGAGTTGGCGGTCGCGCACTCGAATCCGACGCAGCTGACGCTCGCGCGCGAGCTGCAGGAGCGCTATCCGCCGCGGCCCGCCGACCAGTCCGGCCCGGCGGCGGTCATCCGCACGGGCCGCGCCGAGCTCGTGCCCGAGATCGGCGCCGACGCGATCGAGCGCAACGCCGTCGACCAGCTGCACGCGCAACTGCTGAGCCATCTCGAGATGCGGTCGTACATGTGCGTCCCGCTGACCGCCCGGACGGGACCGATCGGCGCGATCACGTTCGCATCCTCCGAGTCGGGACGCATGTTCGGCGCGGAGGACCTACGGCTCGCGAAGGAGCTCGCGCGGCGCGCGTCGGCGGCGATCGAGAACGCACGGCTCTACCGCGAGGCCGAGGAGCGAGCCGCAGGCGGCGCGCGTCCTCGCGACGATCGGCGACGGTGTCTTCCTCGCTCGACCGTGGCGGCCGCGTCCGGCTGTGGAACAACGCGGCGGAGCGCATCACGGGGCTGAAGGAGCAGGACGTGCTCGGGCGGACGGCGGCCTCGGCCGTGCCCGGCTGGACGGCGATCGCGCCGCGCGTCGCGGTCGCGGGGACCGGGCGACGCGCCGGAGGTCGAGACCGTGCCGGTCGAGATCGACGGACGTGAGCTGTGGCTGTCGCTCTCGGCAGTCGGCTTCGAGGACGGCGTCGTGTACGCGTTCCGCGACCTCACGCAGGAGCGGCAGCTCGAGTCGATGCGCCAGGACCTCGTCGCGACCGTCTCGCACGAGCTGCGCACACCGCTCGCCGCGATCTACGGCGCGGCGCTCACGCTGCGGCGCGGCGACATCGAGCTCGAGGAGGAGATGCAGGGCACGCTCCTACGCGTGATCGCCGAGGAGGCGGCGCGCCTCGGCGAGATCGTGAACGACCTCTTGCTCGCGAGCCAGCTCGACTCGGGCAGGCTCCACGTCCGCATCGAGCCGTGCGACACGCTCGAGATCGTCCGCGCAGAGGTCGACGCGGCGCGCACGCACGCGCCCGAGACCGTGGCGCTCGGCCTCGAAGCCCCGGACAGCCTTCCCGCGGTCGCGGCCGACCCTGGGCAGCTGCGGCAGGTCGTGGTCGAACCTGCTCGACAACGCGATCAAGTACTCGCCCGCACGGCGGCTCGGTCACGGTCCGCGCTGACGCCGCACGACGGCTCGGTGCAGCTCGCCGTGTCGGACACCGGGCTCGGCATCCCGGCCGAGGAGCAGCGGCGGATCTTCGAGAAGTTCTACCGCCTCGATCCCGGCATGACCGGCGGGATCGGCGGCACGGGCCTCGGTCTCTACATCTGCCGCGAGCTCGTGCGGCGGGTCGACGGCCGGATCTGGGTGGAATCGAACGGCGGCCCGGGATCGACGTTCTTCGTCGAGATTCCGCAGGAAACGGCCCGCATTCCGAGCGGAAACGGCGGGGAAGCCGAGGCCGCAGTTCTCGGCTAACCTACCGGGCCTTTTGGGGTCCGACAGTCCGTATCGCATCCTCGTCGCCGAGGACGACGAGGCATTTCTCGACGTGCTCGAAGCCGTTCTCGAGGCGCACGCCGAGTTCGCCGTGGTCGGACGCGCGCACAACGGCCGGGAGGCGGTCGACCTCGCGCGGCGGCTCGAGCCGGACATCGTCGTCATGGACATCGAGATGCCCGTGCTCGACGGCGTGGAGGCGACGCGGCTGCTGCACGACATCCTGCCCGGCGTTCCGGTGGTGGCGATCAGCGGGCACGACTACGAGGAGCGCGTGCTCGAGATCAGGCAGGCGGGAGCAGCCGACTACGTGCGCAAGGCGCGGCTCGAGGACGAGCTGCCCGCAGTCGTCTCCGCGCTCGCGTCGCGTCAGCGCTCGAACGCGTAGCGGAGGAAGAGGTGCGCGCCGTGGCGGCGCACGCCGGCGAGCGACGCCGCGACGCGCGTGTCCGGGAGCAGGCGCTCGCCCTCGACGAGCGAGAGGCCCTCGCCGGCGAGCACGGGTGACAGCGTGAGGAAGAGCTCGTCGACGAGCCCCGCTGCGACGAGCTTGCCGAAGAGGGTCGGACCGCCTTCGCACAGGATCCGGCGCCGTCCGGTTTCGTGCAGCTCGGCAAGCGCTTCGGCGGCGTCGGGGCGCACCGAAAGGCGATCGCGCACCTCCGGCGCCACCTCGAGGTCGCGTCCGCGCGTGAGCACGACGACGTGTGGCTGCTCCTCGAGGCCGAGGGCGGCGCGGAGCTCGGCGAACGCATCGGCGTACGCGGGGAACGCGGCTTCCGCCGTCCACCGGTTCTGCGGCGACGCGAGCAGCGTGTGCGACCCGACGACGATCGCGTCGGCACACGCGCGCAGGAGCGCCATGACGAACAGATCGGCGTCGCTCGCGTCGGCGATCAGCCGGTTCGAGCGCGGAACGCCGGGCAGTGCGACGACGCCGTCGAGCGTCTCGACGAAGTTCGCGTACACGCATTCACGCGGCAGGCCGAAGCTGCCGGGATAGAGCGCGGCAAGCGCGTCCGGCAGTGGGAACGACCCGAGCCCCGGCGGCTCGTGCAGGAGCTCGAGCGGTTCCACTAGCGCACGAGCTGCAGGAACTCGCGGCGAAGGTCGGCGTCGTCTTCGAACGCGCCGCGCCAGAACGTCGTCACCGTGCGGGATCCGTCCTCGGCGACGCCGCGCATCTGCGTGCACAAGTGCGCAGCCTCGAGGCTCACGGCGACACCGCGCGGATCGACGAGGTCGACGAGCGTGTCGGCGATCTGCTCGCCCATCCGCTCCTGCACCGTGAACCGCCGGGCGTAGAGCCGCACGAGGCGCGTCAGCTTCGAGATCCCGATGATCTCGCTGCCGGCGACGTACGCGACGTGCGCCGTTCCGTGGAACGGCAGCGCGTGGTGCTCGCAGAGGGCGTGGAACGTGATCGGCCCTTCGACGATGAGACCCGACCGCGAGCCCTCGTGCTCGGCCGGAAAGGCCGTGAGCAGCTTCGGGTCGCCGTCGTAGCCGGCGGTCGCGTCGAAGAGCGCCTGCACGAAGCGGCGCGGCGTGTCGCGCGTGCCGGGCGTGTCGAGGTCCATGCCGAGCGCGGCGAAGATCTCGGCCGCGTGCGACTCGAGACGCGCCAGCTCGGTCCCGGCTACGCGCCGGACGGGCTTCTCCCGTCCGTGCCAGGGCAGGACGACTGCAGGTTCGTTGTTCACGGTTGGCTTCTCCCGCGGTCGATGGCGATGAGCGTGAGGAGGACGGTCGTGCAGAGGAGCAAAACGACGAGGTACGCGCCGGGATGCCCGAGCGCGAGGCAGAGGCCGAGCGCCGCGAGCTGCGTCGACAGCCCGAAGTTGGCGGCGACCCCGACGGTGCGCGCGGACGGGTGACGGACGAGCGCTTCGGCGAGCGTGTCCTGCGGGCCGTACACGACGTCGTAGACGCGTGCGAGGAGCGAGCCGTCCGGCGGGCCGGCCGGCGCCGCGCGGCCGAGGCGCTCGACGTTGAAGTTGAGCGAGAGCACCGACGTCAAGGCGACGAAGCCGCCGAGCGCGAGCCACGGGCCGAAGCGCAGTCCGAGGGCGGCGAACACCACCGCGTTCACGAGCAGGTCGGATTCGGAGTCGAGATACCGGCCGAACGCGGTGATGCGGCCCGACATGCGCGCGAGCTGTCCGTCCGCGTTGTCGAGGACGGTCTTCAGCTGGAGGAGGAGCGCCGCCGCGACGTACGCGCCGCGGCCGATCTCGACCGCGGCGGCGCAGCCGACGGCCGTACCGGCGAGCACGACCGCGGGCGGCGGCACGCGGAGCGGCAGGAGCGCTCGGGCGACGACGTGCGCAGCCGGCCGGAAGACGAGCTCACAGAGAATCTCGAAGCCGCGCCGCGGCTTCCGGTCCGGCATAGTCAGGCGCATGAGCGCCCCGGAAGGCTGGCGCGAGGAGGACGGCGCGCTCGTGCGCGAGTTCGAGCTCGAGAGCTTCCCCGCCGCGATCGAGTTCGTCCGCTGCCTCGCCGGGCTCGCCGAGAGCGAGAACCACCATCCGGACATCGACATCCGGTATCGGCGCGTGCTCGTTCGCTGGTCGACGCACTCCGCGGGAGGCATCACGGAACGGGACCGCGACATGGCGGTCCGAACGTCAGCCTGCGAGCCCACGTAGAGCATCCTCGCCGATCGGCTGCGCCGCGGCGATGAGCGCGCGCGCCGCGTCGATCTTGTCCCAGACGTTCCAGAGCAGGAAGCCGCGCGGGCGATTCTCCGCGTCCGTGTACGCGACGACGCCCTTCCGGTACGGCTCGAGCCACACCTCGAGGACGGGGTTGCGCGAGTCGACGTCGCCCACGGCCTCGTACCCGAGGTCGAACAGGTCGGAGTAGAAGAACGGCAAGTGCTCGTAGGAGTCGGTGCGCCCCGCCGCGTTCGCACCGACGAGCCGTCCGTGCGTGTTCGCGTGGTCCTCGTGCTCGACGCGGCCGCTGCGGCCGAGCGCCGCGATCGGGAAGCGCGCGACGTCGCCGGCCGCGAAGACGTTCTCGAAGCCGGGAACGCGCCCGAGCTCGTCGACGACGATGCCGTCGTCGACTGGGAGACCCGCCGCTTCCGCGAGCTCTGTCCGCGGGACGACCCCGAGGCCGGCGACGACTGCATCGAAACCCTCCGACGACTCGAACAGCGTCTCCGTCCGCACGTCGACGCCCTTCTCGCGGTAGTAGTCGGTGACCGCGTGCGCGAGATCGGCGGGGAACGTCCGCCAGCCGATACCCGCATCGGGGAACACCATCGTCACGTCACGCCCCTCGTCGCGCAGCGCCGCGGCTATCTCGGAACCGATGAAGCCGCCGCCGACGACGAGGAACCTCGCGCCTTCGTCGCTCAACGCGCGAACGCGGTGGTAGTCGGCGAGCGTGCGGTAGTAGATGACGCCGTCGTCGCCGCCGGGCAGGCGGCGCGGCGCGGCGCCGGTGGCGAGGATGAGCTTCTCGTACGCGTACTCCTCGCCGGCGTCGTCGGTCGCGCGGCCCGCGGCCGGGTCGATCGAGACGATGCGGCGGCCGAGATGGAGCTCGACCCGGCGCTCTTCGGTGCCGCGCCAGATCTTCCCTTCGTCGCCGCCCTTCCAGAGGCCCTTCGTGAGCGGCGGCCGCTTGTACGGCGCCGCAGGCTCCTCGCCGACGAGGCCGATCGTCCCCTCGTCGTCGACGTCCCGGATACCCCGGCAGACGGCATCGCCGGTCATGCCGCCACCGACGACGAGATAGCGGTACGAGACCATCGTTACCTCCCGAACTGAAGATGAACACGACAGGATGCATGGCAGTCGAGGCAGCCGTCCGCGTTGCACGTCACCGCGTCGGCGCGAATGCCCGCGACGGCAGCCTCGGCCAGACCCGCCCACATGCCCAGGTCGATGGGCGCCGCCGCGGGCTCGGCGACGACGAGCGGCCGCAACGGGCACGTCGGCGTCGCGATGACCGCTTCGTTCTCGTCGACGCGTTCGAGCGTCGCCTGGTAGCCGAGCGAGCGGACCGCCAGCGCACATCCGTTCCATGCCGGTCTCGACGGTGCGTGCCTGGCGCAGACCTGCGGCGACGTGCGAGCTCGCGTCCGAACTCCACGCCGATCTCGCGCAGGTGCGCGTCCGGCCGGTCGCCGGCGAGCAGTCCGAAGAGGCGCTCGTAGTGACGCGCGGGGAACTCGATGCCGGTCGTCTCGGGCGCCGCGCTGTACGTCTTCGCCGGACGGCCGGCGCCAGGGCCGCCGGTGCGGCGGCGGAAATCGGTCTCGACGAGGCCGGCGGCGGCGAGCCGCTCGAGGCGGGCGCGCGCGACGTTGCGGTGGATGGCGTCGTGCTCTGCGAGGTCGTCGGCGGTGACGCCGTGGTCCTCGGCGCGCACGTACAGCAACGCGGCACGGAGCCCCGGGTCTCCCACCACGGACAGGCGATCCACCATTTAGACATTCTATCAGTTTTTATCCTGGACTGGTGAACGGAACGTGTCGATGCGGTGGCCGTCGTTTCGGCGCCGCCCGTCCAGGCAACGCAAGCAGACGTGATCGACGCCCCGCTCAGCCGGCGCCAGTTCCTCGGTGCCGGCCTCGGTGCCGGAGCGTTGCTCTTCTCGCCTTGGAAGACACTCGAGCAGGCGCTCGCTGCCCCCGCCGCCTGCGGCCCGCTGAACGACATCGAGCACGTCGTCATCCTCATCAACGAGAACCGCTCCTTCGACAGCTACTTCGGCACGTACCGCGGCGTGCGCGGCTTCGCCGACACGCGCAACCGCGCGGCGTTCAGCCAGCCGTTCCCCGGCGCTGCCGGCAAGCCGTACGGCGGGCGGCTGCTCCCGTTCCGCTTCGACACGAACAACCAGGGCGAGTGCGTCAACGACATCGACCACTCGTGGGGGACACAGCACACGGCGTGGCACGGCGGAGCGAACGACGCGTTCCTGAGCGCGCACCTCGACGCGAACGGACTGCGCGACGGACCGAACACGATGGGCTACTACGAACGTTCCGACCTGCCGTTCTTCCACGCGCTCGCGGATGCGTTCACGATCTGCGACGGCTACCACTGCTCCGTCATCGGCCCGACCGATCCGAACAGGCTGTACTCGATGAGCGCGACGCTCGACCCGGCCGGAGTGTCGGGCGGCCCGATCCTCTCGACGAGCGCGACGCGCGTCGAGCGGCTCGGGAAGCTGACGTGGACGACGATGCCGGAGCAGCTCAACACGCGGGACGTGAGCTGGAAGGTGTACGGCACCCCGGACGCAAACTACGGCGACAGCGTCCTCACGTACTTCCGCAACTACCAGGTGAACGTCGAGCTCGCGGCGAATGCGTTCACGCCGACGTTCCCCGGGACGTTCGAGGCCGACTGCGCCGCCGGCACGCTCCCGCAGGTCTCGTGGATCCTCGCGCCGCTCGTCGAGAGCGAGCATCCGCCGGCGCCGGTGTCGTACGGCGAGGTGGCGGCCGCGCAAGTGCTCGACGCGCTCGTCTCCAACCCCGCGCTGTGGGCGAAGACGGCGCTCTTCATCACGTACGACGAGAACGGCGGGTTCTTCGACCACGTGCCGCCGCCGGTCGCGCCGAAGGGGACGAAGGGCGAGTACCTGGCGGTGGATCCGCTCCCGAGCGACGCGGCCGGCGTGGCGGGGCCGATCGGCCTCGGCTTCCGCGTGCCGCTCCTCGTCGTGTCGCCGTTCGCGCGCGGCGGGTTCGTCTGCTCGAACACGTTCGACCACACGTCGCTGCTGCGCTTCCTCGAGACGCGCTTCGGCACCGAGGTCCCGAACCTCAGCGCGTGGCGACGATCGGTGACCGGCGACCTGACGGCGGCGTTCGACTTCGCGCGGCCGGACACGTCGGTACCGCAACTGCCGAGCCCGTCGCTCGCCGACCCGCGCGTGCTCCTGAGCGACTGCCCGCGGAACGCGCCGGACACGGGCGACGAGAGCTTCCCCACCGTCGTCGGGTATCCGCTCCCGGCGCCGCCGCAGAAGATGCCCGTGCAAGAGGCCGGGGCGCCGCGGCGTCCGAGCGGCCTGAAGTGCTGATCGGCTGACCGGGGCGGCGCTCGGGCGGGATTGCCGTCAGCCCGATGGATGGGAACTGCCCGACCGGGGACCGCCCCGGCAACTCTTGTCAACGTATGACTCGAGCGGCGGCCGCGCAGCGGGGATTCCCCGCAACTTCACGAAGCCGGAGGTGGGACTCGAACCCACGGCGCCCGGTTTACAAAACCGGTGCTCTGCCAACTGAGCTACTCCGGCAACGCCCCAATCGTAGGCGAGAAGCAGGCTGTCCGAACCGGACACGGCCCAGCCGATGCGTCTGCAACCTTGGCAACATGGAGCATCCCAAGGACGTCGGCGACCGCTCGACGCTCGCGATCATCCTCGTCCTGCATCAGTCCGGATACGGCGTGCTGCTGCCGTTCGGCGAGAACACGCGGTACGACCTCGCGATCGAGCGCGATCGAAACGTGTACCTCGTCCAATGCAAGACGGGTCGGCTGTTGGGCGGCGCCGTCCGATTCCGGACGGCGAGCAGCTACTACCACCACCCGAATCCGAAGATGCCGGCGAAGCACTACGTCGACCAAGTCGACTTCTTCGCGGTCTACTGCGCCGAGACGGAGGGGGTCTACCTCATACCCATCGCGGACATCAAGGCCGAAAGCCTTGCGTCGCTGCGCGTCGACCCGCCGCACAACAACCAGCGCGACCGGATCCGCTTCGCCGCCGACTACGAGATCGGGCGCGTGGCTATAGGAGGACTTCGCGCGTCTTCTGGTGCGTGACGATCTTCCGCTTCACGCGCTGGAGCGCGTTGTCGATCGTCTTCGTGTCGCACTCGAGCTGCTCCGCCATCTCCTCGTACGACGAGCCTTCGAGGTAGAGGCGCAGCGCGTCCGCCTCGAGCGACGACAGGCCGGTGCCGAGGCAGAAGACGAGGCTCTGGAGCTCCTCCGTCGAGATGACCATGACGGACGGCTCGTGGACGCCGGGGCCCGGCAGCGCGTCGCCGAGCGTGCACTCGCCGTCGCCCTCCTGGCCGGCCGGCGTGTGGCTGAACGAGACGTACGTGTTCAGCGGCGCGTGCTTGAAGCGGGTCGCGGTCTTGATCGCCGTGATGATCTGGCGGGTGACGCAGAGCTCGGCGAAGCTCCGGAACGACGTCTCCTTGTCCGTGCGGAAGTCGCGCACGGCCTTGTACAGGCCGACGAGCCCCTCCTGGACGAGGTCGTCCGAGTCGCCGCCGGCGAGGAAGTACGAGCTCGCCTTCAGGCGGACGAAGCCGGTGTAGCGCCGGATGAGTCCGTCCATCGCGACGCTGTCGCCGTTGCGGGCCTTGAGGACGAGCTGAAGATCCTCCAGCTCGCGTTGAGCCTTTTGCGGCGAGTATGCGTGCGCAGTGCGAGCGGCCACGGCCTCTCCCGGTTCGGTGACGGGCGAACTCTCACCCTGAAGTTGAGGGAGAAGATAGCACCGGGTCCAAATACTTACAAGTCCATTTGCGATGGACCCAACATGATACGAACGTGTGTTCGAGCGCCTACTCGCCGCGGCGAAGCCGCTCGAGCTTCGCGAGCGTCGCCGGGTCGAGCCGGTCGCGCATGTCGCCGCGCGTGCGGTCGACGTGCGCGGGCGGGACGAGCTCGGCGAGGAACGACCTTCGACGAGAGCTTCCGCACCTCGGCGCCCGGAGGTGCCGCGGACGGCCTGGTCGGACGAGACGATCGCCACCTGCTCCCCGCCGCGGCGCTCGGCCGCGAGCCGCTCGATCAGCGTGTCCGCGTCCTCGGCCCACCGCACCTCGAGCGGCCCGTGCTGCTCGTCCGCGCCGTGGCCGTCGAAGACGAGCACGCCGCGCGCGCCCTTCGCCGCCACCCAGCTCGCGAGCAGGTCGCGCAGCTCCTCCGGCGAACGGAAGCCGCCGGCGTGGAGGAGGTTGAAGCCGTCGAAGAGGTAGAGCGTCGGCTCAGCCACCGCGCTGCCTGCCGCGCCTCGTAGAGGAGCACCGCTGCGGCGACGCTCACGTTGAGCGACTCGACGCGGCCGAGCTGCGGGATCGAGACCTCGACGTCGCACGTCCGGCGGACGAGCGGGCGCAGTCCCTTGCCCTCCGCGCCGAACACGAACGCGAGCCCGCCGGAGAGATCGGCCTGCCACATCGGCGTGCCCGTCTCGCCGGCCGCGCCGGCGACCCAGAGGTCGCCGCTCTTGATCTCGGCGAGGTAGCGCGCGAGGTTCGTGACGACCGCGACCGGCAGGTGCTCGACCGCGCCGGCGGACGCGCGGCAGACGGCGGCGGTCACGCGCGCCGACCCGTGCGCGGGGACGACGACGCCGGTCGCGCCGGCGCCCTCGGCGCTCCGGCAGACGGCGCCGAGGTTGCGCGGGTCGCTCACCTGGTCGAGGCAGGCGAGCAGCGGCCGCTCGGTCTGCGCGAGCTCGTACGCATCGGCGTACTTGAACGGCTCGCACCACGCGAGCACGCCCTGGTGGTCGCGCGTGCCTGCCGCCTCGGAGAGATCGCGGTCGAGCTTCACCTGGACGCGCGGCCGCTCGAGGTCGCGCAGCCACGGCTCGGACTTCACCGCCCGCTCGGTCGCCCACAGCTCGAGCACCTCGCGCGGGCCGCGCAGCGCCTCCCGGACGGGGCGGCGGCCGTAGACCTGCTCGCGGCTCACAGCCGGACGAGCCGGAAGCCGCCCGCCTCGTCCCGTGCCTCCCAGCCGGCGGCCGCGAGCTCGTCGCGGAGCCGGTCGGCCTCGGCGAAGTCCTTCGCCGCCCGCGCGGCCTGCCGCCGCTCGGCGAGCTCGACGATCTCCGGCGGCGCCTCTCCGCGTCGGCGAGCGACCGAGCCCGAAGACGTCGAGCGCGCGCGCGAGCAGGTCGTGCGTCGCGCCAGCCGTGGATGCATCGCGAGACGCCTCCGGCGTGTTGAAGTCGTCGTCGAGCGCGCGCCTCGAACGCGGTCCCACGTCGCCGCCACGCGGCTCGCTCGGCAAGCGGAAGCGCGTTCCGGAACGCTCTCGACCTGCGCCTTCGCCTGCTCGAGCGTCGTCGTCGGTGAAGTCCATCGGCTTGCGCCAGTGCGCCGTCATGAAGAAGAGCAGCGCGACCTCGCGCCCCCACGTGTCGAGCACGTTGCGGAGCGACATGTCGTTGCCGAGCGACTTCGACATCTTCTCGCCGCGCGACTCGAGCATCCCGTTGTGCGTCCAGATGCGCGCGAACTCGTGGCCGAGCGCGCTCGACTGCGCGAGCTCGTTCTCGTGGTGCGGGAAGACGAGGTCGAGCCCGCCGCCGTGGATCTCGAACACGGGGCCGAACGCGTCCTCGGCCATCGCCGAGCACTCGATGTGCCAGCCCGGCCGGCCGCGGCCCCACGGCGAGTCCCACGACGTGTCCTCGCCCGGCTTGTTCGCCTTCCAGAGCGCGAAGTCGCGCGGGTCCTCCTTCAGCGGGTTCGGCTCCTGCTCCTCCACCTGGTCCGGACGCTGGCCCGACAGCCGTCCGTACCGCGGGTCGCTCGCGACCCGGAAGTAGACGTCGCCCTCGACCGCGTACGCGTGACCGCCCGCGACCAGCTGCTCGATGAAGCGCGACGATCTGCGGCATCGCCTCCGTCGCCTTCGGCAGCTCGTCGGGCATGCCGAGGCCGAGGTCGGCGGTGTCCTGGAGATACCACTCGGTCGCGCGCGCGGCGAGCTCCGCGCTCGCGTTCGGCGCCGCCTCGTAGATCTTGTCGTTCACGTCGGTGATGTTGTGGACGAGCGTCGCGTCGTAGCCGCGCAGACGCAGCCACGTGCGCAGCCACATGCCGAGAACGAACGGCCGCGCGTTGCCGATGTGCGCGCGCTGGTAGACGGTCGGCCCGCAGAAGTACATCCGGATCGGCGCCGGGCGGCGCCGGCAGCTCCTCGAGCCGCCGCGTGAGCGTGTTGTAGAGGCGCATCGCTCCTAGCCTACGGTCCGGCGCAGGAGCTCGTCCTGCGGCAGCGCGGCGATGACCGCGGCGAGCTCCGGGCCGCGCTCGCGACCGGTGAGCGCGAGCCGCAGCGCCTTCAGGTCGCCGCCGACCGCCTTCAGCTCGCGGACGGCCGTCCGCGGCTCGACCCCGCTCTCGACGAGCTCGCGGAAGCGCGCGAACGTCTCCGGCGCGCTCGACGTCGACGAGCTCGGGCTCGAGCACGATCCGCGCGTACTCCCTCGCCTCGGCGAGGTCGCGGGCGCCGCGCAGCACGGGCACGACCGACACCGGCACGCCGACGCGCGCGGCGAGCTCGTCGTCGGAGAGCGCGGCGAGCGCCTCGACCGAGAGCCGGCGCAGCCGCGCGAGGTCGAGGTGCACGTCGTGCTTCGGCAGGCCGAGCTCGTCGAGGTACGCGCGCACCGCCTCGCCGGGGATGCCCGCCTCGCGCAGGTCGGCGAGCGTCGACGCACCGTGGCGCTTCGACAGCTTCGTGCCGTCCTCGCCGAGCAGCAGCCCGTGGTGGACGAACTCCGGCGGCTCGCCGCCGAGCGCGCGGATGAGCTCCGTCTGCAGCTCGGCGTTCGCGCGGTGGTCGGAACCGCGGATGACGTGCGTGATCTCGAAGTCGACGTCGTCGACGGCGCTCGCGAGCTGATACGTCGGCGACCCGTCCGCGCGGAGGAGCGTCGTCCGGCCGAAGCGGAGCGCACCTTCGGCGTCCGGCTCGCCGATGTGATGGGCCGCCTCACGGTGCCGCACGAAGCGGCTGCTCTGGTGGACGGGCCCCTCGTCCCAGCGCGACGCCGATCCACTCGAGGTCGGCGGCGATCGTCCTCCGCACCGCCGTCGACGTTGCGGGCGGCGTCCGTGTCGTCGATGCGCAGGAGCAGCGTCCCGGCGTGCTCGTCCGCGAACCGGCGGTTGGCGACCGCGCTCAGCGCGTTGCCGAGGTGGAGCGAGCCCGTCGGGCTCGGCGCGAAGCGGACGCGGACCATTCCGCGAGTCTAGGCGCGCCGTGCGAGAATCGAGCCGTGAGCGTCGCCACCGAGCGGGAGCGGATGACCTGGGCCGACCTCGGCACCGGCGCCCGGGAGCTCTCCGCTCAGATCGCCGCCGACGGTTTCGCCCCCGACATCGTCCTCGGCATCGCCCGCGGCGGCCTGCTCGTCGGCGGCGCCCTCTCCTACGCGCTCGACGTCAAGAACACGTTCACGATGAACGTCGAGTTCTACACGGGCATCGACGAACGGCTTCCGGTCCCGATGCTCCTGCCGCCCGTGCCGAGCCTCGTCGACCTGCAGACGGAGCGCGTCCTCATCGCGGACGACGTCGCCGACACCGGCCAGACGCTGTTGCTCGTGAAGGACTTCCTCGCCGGCAAGGTGGGCGATGTGCGCGTCGCCGTGCTGTACGAGAAGCCGCGATCGGTCGTCAACTGCGAGTACGTGTGGCGGCGCACCGACCGTTGGATCGACTTCCCCTGGAGCGCGGAACCGCCGGTACGGTAGGGGCTTGCGCGTCCTGCTCGTCGCCCTCACTTTCACGCCGGCATGGAGCTACGTCCCCGCGCCGCTGCGGGCGCAGCTGACGAAGGAGGAAGGCGGGACGCTCTACCTCCCTGCGCGTACGCCGAGCTTCTATCGCTACCGCAGGGGCGCGGCGGTACGCCGGCACGTCCTCACCGTCACGTTCACCGACCGCGTGCGCATTCGCGACGGCGTGTATCGCTGGACGAAGAAGACGTTCGTCTGGCAGGTCCGGCCGCTCGCCACGTCGGCCGACTGCCGCGCCTGGGCCAACGCGCAGAAGACGCTCCAGATGGGCGGGAACAAGGTCTACTCGGCCCCGAACGTCGCCTGGCGCTGCGTGACCGACGCGAAAGGGAAGCGGCACGTGCTCGCGGCGATCGACGACTCCGGCCGGCTCCCCGACGTGGCGCTCGGCCGCGTCGCCGCGAGCGGCCTCGACGTGAGCCGCCGATGATCGTCGCGCACCCGAACCCCGCGCAGTTCCTCCACGTCGACGCGAAGCACAAGATCGCGGCTGTGACGCTCGTCGCCGGCTACGACGGCGAGAACAACGGCTTCAACTTCGACGGCTACGGCCGCGGCGAGCTGCTCGTGAGCGTTCCGCGCGGCTGGCGCGTCCGCGTGACGTGCTCGAACCGCGCTCCCGTCCCGAACTCGTGCGCGGTCGTGCGCGGGCCGATGACCGCGACGCCTGCGTTCCGCGGTGCGTCGACCCCGAATCCGCTGCAGGGCGTGCCGCTCGGGCAGAAGGTCACGTTCACGTTCGTCGCCTCGCGCGTCGGCTCGTACCGCTTCACGTCCCTCGTCGCCGGACACGAGGACGCGCGCCAGTGGGACGTCCTCGAGGTAACGCGCGGGGGCAAGCCGTCGATATCCGCCAGGGCGGGCCCCTAGAGCAACGGATCCAGGGCGGCCGCCACGAAGAGCAGCGCGAGGTAGAGCAGCGAGTAGTGGAACAGCGCAGCCGCTCCCTTCTTCGTGGGGCGGCGCCGAAGCGCTTCCGCCATGCCGAGGAAGACGCCGCCGAGCAGCAGGGCGGAGACGAGGTAGAGGACGCCGAACGTCCCCGTCGCCACCGGGACGACCGTCGTCGCGACGAGCACGACGGTGTAGCCGACGATCCGCTTCAGCGTGAACGCCTCGCCACGCACGACCGGGAGCATCGGCACGGCGGCCCGCTCGTAGTGCTCGCGCAGAAGGAGCGCGAGGGCCCAGAAGTGCGGCGGCGTCCAGAGGCACACGATCGCGAAGAGCCACAGCGCCGGAACGGCGACGCTGCCGGTCGCAGCCGCGTAGCCGACGAGCGGCGGGACCGCGCCGGCGACGCCGCCGAGGACGATGTTCTGCGGGCCGCGCCGTTTGAGATAGCCGGTGTACACGACGACGTAGAAGAGGTTGCCGACGAGCGCGAGCACCGCCGTCAGCAGGTTCGCCGTCGACGCGAGCAGCGTGAACGAACCGGCGGAGAGCGCGAGCCCGAACTCGAGCGCGCGCGGCGCGGTGAGCCGGCCGGCGGCGACCGGACGCGCGGCCGTGCGCGGGCCCATGAGCTTGTCGATGTCGCGGTCGAGGACGTGGTTGAGCGCAGCCGCACCGCCGCAGGCGAGCGCGAGCCCCGCGAGCGTCGTCGCGACGAGCTCGAGCGAAGGTCGTCCGTGTGCGCCGACCGCGGCGCCGCAGACGCCGGTGAGCAGCAGCAGCGTCATGATGCGCGGCTTCGTCAGCGTCACGTAGTCGCGCCATGCGCCCGCGGGGACCGCGCGGCCCCGGCAGGTCAGGACGGCGAGGACGAGCGCCGCGGCGAGCGCCGGCGCGGCGAGCGCGAGGTGCGCTGCGCGCTGCGGAGCGAGAGCCGCGGCAAGAAGGAGCGCTGCGGTCGCGATCCCGGGGACGAGGAGCCGCCGGTGCGCGAGGAGCGCGGCGAGCAGGATGGCCACGAGAGGCGGCCCGGCGAGCGCCGCCAGCACGCGGTGCGGGGCGCCGGACCCCGCCGCGCCGGTCGCAACCGCGAGGGCGGCCGCGAGCGCCAGCCCGGCGGCGCAGACACGGAGGAAGACGCCCGGCGCAGTGTCCGTACGCAGGCTCACGCGTCCCCGCCGGAGCGCCCGCGCAGGATCGCGCTCCACCAGATGGCGATGGCGACAAGGAGGGCGATCGGCAGCGCCCAGCCGAGGATCGAGCCTGCAAGGAACGACGCGGTCATGTCCATGAGAGCTCCTCAGGTCGGGGATTGGCGGTCGGAGCGGTGGGCTCGAGCCACCGGTAGAAGCAGTAGAACGCGGCGATGAGATACGCCAGCGAGCCCGGCACCCACATCACCCCCGCGGCAAGCTGCTGGTCGGTGAACGACGGGTACGCGGTGTAGAGCGGGGAGCCGGCGAAGGCGAGCACGATGGCGAGGATCCATCCGGGCACCATCGCCGCCGCGAACCAGATCGCGCGGCGCAGCTGGTCCATGCGGGCTCGCACGGGTGCGGCGTCGAGGAGAGCGCCCCAGTACACGAGCGCAGGGGCGACGAAGCACACGTGCTCGAAGACGTGCACGCTCTCACTCCTTGCCGCCGCGTCGTAGAGCTGCGGCACGTGCCAGACCGCGATCGCGGCCGATTGGAGGGCGAGCGCCACCGGCGGGCGCCGGACTACGGCGCCCACGGCCCGGAAGGCGCTCGACCCCGCGAGCGCGCGGCCCACGCTGCGACGGGCGGCGAGCGGGAACACGAGCCAGAGCCGTGGCCATGGGCGGCCGAGCACGACGAGCGGGGGAACGACGGTCATGAGCACGACGTGCTGCGCCATGTGCACGGCCAGCCACCGGTCGGCCCAGGTGTCGAAGGGCGGCTCGAGGACGACGAACGCCGCGACGACGCCCGCGTAGAAGGACGCCTCCCGCCACGCCCGCGTGCGCCCGCGGCGCCCGAGGGCGTAGAGCGTCGCCGCCGCGCTGCAGACGACGAGGGCCAGGACGGACACGGCTCAGATGAGGTAGAGGACGATCCAGGTCAGCACGACGATGCCGCCGAGGAACGTCCAGTAGAAGCTGAGCGCCCCGAGCTCCGCCCGCACGAGCGAGACCGGGTCGCGGATGTCCTGCCCCATCCGGCCGGGGTCGCCGGAGGCGTGCCCAGGCGGAACTGTCGCGTCGCCCTGCGACCAGCCGCGGTAGCGGATGGAGGTGGCGAGCACGGTCTCGAGCCAGAACATCGTCCCGAGGACGAAGAGGAAGAGGAACGCCGTCCAGCCGAAGTAGACGCTCGCGTAGCCGCCGTCGGTCGGCCCGAACGCCTGCTGGCCCCACGCGACCACCTGGAGGACGAGGCCGACGAGTCCGACCCCGAGGGCGGCCGCTCCTTTCAAGCGCCACGCCGAACGCCGGTCGGCGCGATGATCCGCGAGCCCGAAGCGGACGAGGATCGCGCTCGCCACGAAGAGGAACGTCACGACCGTCCCCCACGTCACCGAGGCATCGACGTGCTTCGGCTTCCACATCCCCGCGCTGTTCAGCGACCGGAGGTAGAAGTACGCGAACACGAAGGAGAGGAAGAAGAACGCCGTGGCTCCGGCGAGGAGCTGGCCGGCAGCGGTGAGGTTCCGGGAGAGGATCTCCGGCGCTTCGCCCTCGACGACCTCGTACGCCGTGCCCTCTTGTGCAAGCTCTGTCATCAGTTCATCCCTGCCGGGGCGCCTGCGGGAACGGGCATCGGGCCGGACGGCTCGCCGTACCCGTACGGGTCGCTCGAGAAGACCGGGATGCGGTCGAAGTTGTGCACCGGCACCGGCGAGGGCAGCTGCCACTCGATCGACTTCGAGCCCCACGGATCGGCCGGGGCCGGTATCCGGTCGAAGACGAGCGACTTCACGAAGTTGTAGAGGAACAGCAGCATCGACACGCCGAGCAGGAACGCCGAGATGGACACCCACTGGTTGAGGAACTGAAGGTTCTTCGGATACGTCACGACGCGGCGCGGCATGTCGCCCTGGAACCCGGCAACGAAGAGCGGGAAGAAGGTCGAGTTGAACATGAGGAACATCGACCAGAAGTGGATCTTCCCGAGGCGCTCGTTCAGCTGGAAGCCCGTCATCTTCGGCACCCAGTAGTAGATGCCCGCGAAGAACGTGAACACGAGGCCGCCCATGATCGTGTAGTGGAAGTGCGCCATCGAGAAGAAGCTTCCGTGCGTCGTCGTGTCGCTCGGCACGTCGGAGAGGAAGACGCCGGAGAGCCCGCCGATCAGGAAGTTGAAGAACCACGCCAGGCAGAAGAGCATCGGCACCGAGTACCGGATCTGCCCTCGCCAGAGCGTCATCATCCCGCAGAGGAACGTGAAGCCGGTCGGGAGCGAGATGAGCTCGGTGGAGAACATGTAGAACGGCCGCAGGTCGCCGTTCATGCCACTGACGAACAGGTGGTGCTGCCAGACGAAGAACGACAGCAGCGACACACCGAGCAGCCCCGCGACCGCGAGCCGGTAGCCCCACAGCGGCTTGCGCGCGAACACGGGCAGGATCTCGAGGACGATCGCGAAGCCGGGCAGGGCGAGGATGTACACCTCCGGATGCCCGAAGACCCAGAAGAGGTTTTGGTAGAGATACGAGCTCCCGCCTTGTGCGGTCACGAAGAAGTTCGTCTGCGCCACCCGATCCATGAGCGCCATCGACAGGGTGGCGACGAGCACCGGCGCGGCGAGCACCATCAGGGCGGCCGTCGAGATGACGCCCCAGACGAAGATCGGCAGCCGCGTCCACGTCAGCCCCGGCGCCCGCATCGTCACGACGGTGGCGATCATGTTCAGGCCGAGGAGCGTCATCGAGATGCCGACGAGCGCGAAGAAGAGGTAGTAGCAGTCGATCCCCGGATTCGACTCTGTGCCGAGCGGCTGGTAGCCGGTCCACCCGGTGGGGAAGCCGCCCCAGAACACCGTTGTCTCGAGGATGACGCCGGCAGCCATCAGCAGCCAGAACGTGAGCGCCTCGATGCGCGGGAACGCCATGCGCCTTGCGCCGATGAGGATCGGGACGAGGTAGTTCGCGAACGGACCGAGGATCCCGCTCGTGAACATCCCCATCATCATCGTGCCGTGCAGGCCGACGAGCGTGAGGTACGTGCCGGCGGGCCACACCTGATGCGCGGGCCGCAGCAGCTCGGTGCGGATGAGCATCGCGTTGAGGCCGCCGATGAAGAAGAAGACGCCGATGCCGACGAGGTACTGGATGCCGACGACCTTGTGGTCGGTGCACAGCCCGAAGTACCGTCCGATGCCGCCGGTCTCCTTTTCGCGCAGCGACGGCGGATAGCCGCGGAGCCGCGCGAACGGGTAGTTGAGGAAGCCGAGCCCGGCGAGGAACCCGATGACGCCGCCGAGATAGGCGAGCACGAGCGAGAGCTCGTTGAAGTCGATGTCCCCGAAGAAGTCGATGCTTGCGCCCGAGACGGCATGTGCGCCGAACCAGCCGGCGTACCACCCGCCGACGCCGAGGATGCACGCGGTCAGCAGGTTGAAGCCGACGAGACGGCGGGCGATGGTCATCCGGCCCTCCTCTGCGGGTCGGGGAGATACGTGGTCGAGTACTTCGGGAGGTACTTCGCGACCGGCGCATAGGCGGCCCGCTGCCCCTTGATCCAGGAGGCGAACTGCGACTGCGGGACGACCCGGCCGGTGTCGAACATGTAGCCGTGCCAGAGCCCGCAGAGCTCGGCGCAGCGGACCTCGAACGAGCGCGGGCCCCTCGTCGTGACGAACGCGATGTTGTCGACGCCCGGGTTCGCGTCGGCCTTCACGCCCAGCTGGTATGCCCAGAAGGAGTGGATCGCGTCGAGCGAGGTGACGTGGAACTCGACGAGCGTGTTCGCCGGGAGCACGAGTGTCGGCGTCTCGACTCCACCGTACGCGGGGTACCGATACGTGAACTCCCACTGCTGCGCGATGACCTGAACCTCGAACTTCGGCCCGCTCGGCGTGACGAGCGCCTTCGGCCCCTGCCCTCCGCCCGACCCGGTCTGGAGGAGCTCGAACGTTCCGAAGGAGGCGAGCATGATCGCCGTGAGCCCCGAGATCGCGATCCAGTAGACCTGGATGCGCGCGTCGTTGCGGAGCGGCGGACCGTCGACGAGCGCACCGCCGCTGTGGCGGAACTGGGAGAGCGCGTAGACGAAGAAGACGAGGAGCAGGCAGATGATCGGGGTGACCGTCGTCGTCAGCCAGGTGTTGTCGAACACCTGCTCGGCCGCCTGAGCGCTGCCTTTCCCCGGCGGGAGCGCCGGGCCGAGGACGAGCGCGACGATCGGCGTCGCGATGACGCTGCTGACGATCCAGGCGACGATGATGCGCTTGCCGTGGTTGCGCCGGTCGCCCGCCGCCGCAGGTGCGTGTGCCGACGCCGCCATCACGCCACGTCCAGGAAGCCGTCCATGTACCCGATCGTCTGCATCGGCCCGCCGAAGCCGTCGATCCAGCCCGCCGCGCACGGGACGAAGCACTGCCACCGGTAGTGGCCCGCCTTGCCCGTGTGGAAGGTGAACTTGATCGTGCGATGCGCCATCGACAGCGAGCACGGGGCGTAGCCGCACTGGTTCTTCGCGTCGTCGGCGACGCCTGAGATCGGGACGATGAGCCCGAGCCCCGGTACCGCGAACGTGTGCGAGGCGTCATCCGGGCTGACGGCGAGCGTGCGCTTGCCGTCGAGGGTGAACGCGTTCCCGTCGACCCCTTGCGGCCGCCCGAACTGCGGGTTGCGCAGCCCGCTGTCGCCGTCGAAGTTGTAGATCGTCACGTGCACCGTCGCATTCGCCGGCAGGCGCCAGACGGTCCGGCGCAGCCACTTCCCCTGCGTGTCGCGCACGAGGTACGAGACGAAGTCGGGATGGCCCGGGCTGAGCTGCGGCCCGACCGCAGCAACGGTCTCGATGGTCAGGTCGACGACCGGATGGCCGCCCTGCGAGGTCACCGGCACGGTGTACGGCTTCGAGCCCGCGTCGGTCTCGAGCTTGCCGACGTAGAGGCCGATGAGGACGCCGGCCGCTGCGAGTACAGCGGCAACGCCGAGCAGCTTCCAGCCCGTGGCGCGCATCCAGGCGGTGGTCTATCGCACCGCGATTAGGGCGGCCCGAAAATGACAAACTTGTCACCGCAGTGTCATTTACAGGTCATCTGTTGCCCGGTTAATGTCGCCTGTGGGGGTGGATCGATGCGGATCCTGGTGATCGAAGACGAGACGCGCATTCAGGCGTTCGTCCGGCGCGGTCTGGAGGCGGAGGGCTACGGCGTCGTCACCGCGGGGGACGGGCGCGACGGGCTCGCGCTCGCGCTGTCGGGCGAGTGGGATCTCGTCGTCCTCGATTTGCTCCTCCCCGGCCTCTCCGGCCTGCGCGTGCTCCAGGAGCTCCACCACGAGCATCCGCAGCTGCCCGTCGTGATCCTCTCCGCGCGCGGCGACCTGCGCACGAAGCTGAAGGGGTTCGAGCTCGGCGCGACCGACTACGTCGCGAAGCCGTTCTCGCTCGAGGAGCTGCTCGCACGCATCCGCGTGCAGCTGCGCCGCACCTTTCCGGTCGACGACGACGACCACGTGCTCCGCGCCGGCGGGATCGTGCTCGACCTCGCGCGGAGGCAAGCTCGCGTCGGCGACGTCGTCACGGATCTCTCCGACCGCGAGTTCCGCCTGCTCCACCATCTCCTCGTCCACGCCGGCGAGGTCATCAGCCGCGAGCGGCTCCTCGCGGAAGTGTGGGGATACGCCTTCGATCCGGGCTCGAACGTCGTCGACGTGTGCGTGCGCCGCCTCCGCCGGAAGCTCGGGGTCGAAGCGCCCATCGAAACGGTGAGGAATGCCGGCTACCGGCTGGCTGCGGCGTAATCTCGTCGAGGTCCTCTGGGGCCTCTTCGCGCTCGTCAACTTCACGGCGATGATCGCGTGGCCGTCGTGGGAGACGATCCCGTTCCACTTCGTGTGGATCAGCCTGACGATCGTCTACGGCTTCCGCGTCTGGTCGCCGAGCGTGACGAGCGCGATCCTGGGGACCGTCGCACTCGGTACCGGCGCGAGCATCATGGCCGACGCGTTCAACGGGATCCAGCTGTGGGGCGAGCTGTTCGAGGTGCCGCTCATGTCGGCGATGTTCCTCGCCATGGTGTGGCACGCCCGCCGGCGTCAGGCGGCGATGCGCGAGGTGGAGGCCGTCGCGGAGATGCGCGCGTCGCTCCTCGAACGGCAGGAGCGCTTCCTGCACGACGCGTCGCACGAGCTGCGCACGCCGGTGACGATCGCGCGCGGCCACCTCGAGCTCCTCTGCCGCGAAGAGCCGGACGCGCCGGAGCTCGCCGTCGCGCTCGACGAGCTCGAGCGGATGGAGCGGATCGTCGACCGGCTGCTGCTCCTCGCGAAGGTCGACCAGCCGGATTTCGTGCTCCTCCGGGACATCGCCATCGACCGGTTCCTCGAGGACGTCTTCATGCGCTGGTCGGAGGTCGCTCCGCGCACGTGGCGGCTCGAGCTCGACGTCGCAGGCGTCGTGCGCGCGGATCCGGAGGCGCTCCGCAACGCGCTCGACGCGCTGCTCGAGAACGCCGTGAAGTACACCGAGCCGCACACGGGCATCGCGCTTCGCGCGAGCGCCGTCGGGGGCGAGATCGTCATCGAGGTCGCCGACGAGGGAGCCGGCGTGCCGGACGCCGCGCTCCACACGATCTTCGACCGCTTCGCGCGGGCGGACGACGCGCGGACGCGCGTGCACGGCGGCGTCGGCCTCGGGCTCGCCATCGTCGCCGCGATCGCGAAGGCCCACGGCGGCACGTGCACGGTCGAGCGGCGCGAGGACGAGACGGTGTTCGCGCTGCGCCTGCCGGTGGTCGTCGACGGCGACGACGAGCCGGCCGCAGAGCTGCTGGACGCTCTGGACGCTGCGGCCGGGCTCGCGTCTTCCTGAGCGCGGCTAGGCCGCGCGCGACAGCTGCTGTTCTTCGGTGCCCGGCTTGTAGACCGCGTGCTCGAAGGCACGGGAGCGGTGCAGCCGGTACGGGGTGCGCATCACGAGCGTGAGGGCGGTGACGAGGCCCGCTGCGAGCAGTGCATTCACGATGATTGCGAGTGTCTGTGTCATGCACCCATGGTTCCCGGCCGGCGTGAGCGAGCCCTGAGGCGGCGCTGAGAGAACGCTGTGTATGCTCGCGAGGTGGCGTCGAGAGCGTCGTCGCCGCCCGGTGGATTCACGGCTACGCGCGTCCGCTGGGCCGTCCTGGGAGCCGCCGCCCTGCTCGGGGTCGGGGCCGGCGCCGGGCTCATCGTCGCGCACTCGTCCGGCAAGACGAAGACGCTGCCGCTCCTCGGCGGCCCCGCCGCCACGTGGGCTGCCGGCGCACGGCCTGCTCCGGCGTTCAGCCTCACGGACGAGAACGGTCGAGCCGTGTCGCTCGCCGCCTACCGCGGCCGTCCCGTGATCCTCACGTTCCTCGATCCCCTCTGTCGCAACTATTGCCCCGTCGAGGCCCGGCGTCTGAGCGCACTCGAGCGCAGCCTCCCGCAAGGCTCCCGGCCGGCGATCGTCGCAGTCAGCGTGAACGTCTACGGCAACGCGAAGCGCTATCTCACCGAGGACGAGAGCAAGTGGAACGTCACCGCCGACTGGCGCTGGGGCGTCGGCACGCCTGCCCGGCTCGCAGCAGTGTGGCGGCACTACGACATCGGCGTGACGGTGGCGTCGAAGAGGCTCGCAGGCGTGAACGTGCGCGACGTCATCCATACGGAGGCGGCGTACCTCATCGACGCGAAAGGCGACGAGCGTGCGCTCTTCCTCTGGCCGTTCTCGGCGACCGACGTCGGCGCCGCGCTCCGTAATCTGAGCTAGGCGTCTTCCTCGCGGTACGGGCGAAGGTCTTCGACCGGCACCTCGACGAGATCGTGCGTGTCCTGATCCTCGAGCTGTACGCGCTTGAGCGTCGCGCCCATCGGCGAGATCCCACGCACGACGTACGCGTGGTCGTGGTACAGGACGATGTCGCCGACGCGAATCTCAGTCATAGCCGCAGATAGCACGCTCCCCCCACCACCGCAGCGGGGATGACGTAACTGAGAACATCATCGTCCCGGAAGCGGGCGTCGTTGATCCCTCAGGAAGGGTGCCTCATTCGAGAGGTTGTCAACAGGGCAGCGCGGCTTCTCGCCATCGCGGTCGTCGGCTGGCTCGTGGTCCCGCCGGCGGCGGGGGCTCACCTGCGCAGCGGCACGACGGCCGTCGACTACCGCGCCAGCGTTACGTCGCCGCCGAGCCCTGCGTTCTCCGCGCGCGTCTACCTGAGCGATCGCGCATTGCACGTCGTCGTGCATCCCGGACACACGCTCGTCGTGCTCGGGTACCTCGGCGAGCCGTTCATGCGCATCGACGCCGGTGGCGTGTCGGTCATCGCGGCGTCGCCGACCGCAGCGTCCACTCACGTGGTCTCGCATGCCCGTGCGCGTGCGATCGACGTGGCACGACGCACGCGTGCAGAGCCTTCCTCCGGGAACGAGCCGCGCGCGCTGGAGCGTCGCGATCGTCGTCGACGGTAGACGAAGCGCGATCACCGGCGTCGTGTGGCGCATCGCGCGCCCGTCGTGGTTGCTCTGGCTCGTCGTCATAGCCGCTGCTGCGGTGGCGGCCGTGGGCGGCGCGCTGCGTGCCGACCGCCTGGAGGCATGGTCGGTCGCGCTCGGCGCGGTGGCGGCCGGTTGCGCCGTCGTCGCGGCAGCGGGCTTCTCGCTCAGCACGTACGCGTCCCCGGGGACGTGGATCGAGAGCGCCGACGAAGCGATCTTCGCGCTCGCCGGAGCCGCCGTCCTCGCGTGGGGACCGCGCGCGGCGAGAGCGGCTGCGGGCGGCGGGCTCGGGCTGCTCTCGCTCGCGGTCGGGCTGAGCAAGGGCGCGATCTTCCTCCACGCCGTCGTCCTCTCGGCGTTGCCGGGAACGGTGTGCCGTGCCCTCGTCGTCGTAGCCGTAGCGGCCGGCATCGCGGCGGCGACGGCCGGCGCGCTCCACTACGTGCGCCGGCCCGAGCCGTGGCTGCGGCTCAGCTAGCGCCGACGCCGACGCCGAGCGCGTCGATCGCGGCGTCGACGTCGTCGTCCGTGACGTCGAGGTGCGTGACCGCGCGCAGCCAGCCCGGGCGCAGCTCGCCGAGCGCGACGCCGGCGGCGGCCGCGCGCGCGATGCCGTCGCCGTCGGGGTCGGCGATGGCGACGAAGTTCGTCTCGACGTCGTCGGGGTCGATCCCGATGCCCGCGGCGAGGCGCTTGGCGCGCGCGTGGTCGTCGGCGAGGCGATCGACGTGGTGGTCGAGCGCGTAGAGCGCGGCGGCGGCGAGCACCCCCGACTGGCGCAGCGCACCGCCGAGGAGATACTTGCTCTCCCACGCGCGCTCGACGAGAGCGGTAGACCCGGCGAGGACGGCGCCCATCGGGCAGCCGAGCCCCTTCGAGAAGCAGATGGTCACCGAGTCGGCGAGCTGCGCCCAGTCGGACGGCGGCCGGCCCGCGGCGACGGCGGCGTTGAACACACGCGCGCCGTCGAGGTGGACGGCAGCGCCGCGCGCGTGTGCAGCGTCGACGACGGCGCAGTAGTCGTCGAGCGGCCAGATGCGACCGCCGGAGCTGCGGTGCGTGTTCTCGAGCACGACGACGCCGCCCGGACCGAGGTCGGGATCCATGACCGCCGCGACGTCGTCGGGCGTGACGCGGCCGGCGTCCGCGGGAACCCCGCGCATGATCAGTCCTGAGTGGATGGCGGGGCCGCCCCACTCGTAGACGAGGATGTGCGTCCGCTCCTCCGCGAGGAGCACGGAGCCGGGCTTCGTCTGCGCGCGAAGCGCGGACTGGTTCGCCATCGTCGCCGTCGGGAAGAAGAGCGCCGCCTCGTGCCCGAGCAGCTCGGCCATGCGGCGCTGCAGCGCGTTCGTCGTCGGGTCCTCGAGGTACTGCTCGTCGCCGACGTCGGCGGCCGCCATCGCGGCGAGCATCGCGGCGGTCGGCTTCGTCAGCGTGTCGGAGCGGAGGTCGATCACCGTCCTAGCGTAGTGCCGGTGCCCAGCGGTACGCTCCCGTTCTGAAGCGCCTCGCACCCTTCGGCGTCCTGGCCACGGCAGTCGCTCTCGCCGTCGCCTCCCCACCGGCCGGCCGCAGCGCGCCGGCCGCCTATTCGTTCGTCCGCATCGCTTCCGGCTTCCACTCGCCGGACTACGTCACGTCGGCTCCCGGAGACCCGGCGACGCTCTACGTCGTCGAGCAGCCGGGCACGATCGTGACGGTGCGGGGCGGGCAGGTCACCGGCACGTTCCTCGACATCAGCGACCGCGTGAAGAGCGGCGGCGAGCAGGGGCTGCTCTCGGTCGCCTTCAATCCCGGCTACGCGAAGAACCATCTCTTCTACGTCGACTACACCGATCCGAACGGCGATACGCACGTGACCGAGTTCAGGTCCGCGAACGGCGTGGGCGATCCCACCACCGGGCGCGACCTCCTCTTCGTCAAGCAGCCGTATCCCAACCACAACGGCGGCCAGCTCGAGTTCGACCGGGCCGGGTATCTCTACGTCGGGATGGGCGACGGAGGTACGGGTCCCGTCGATCCGTCGCCGGGGGATCCGGACAACCACGCGCAGGATCTGACGAGCCAGCTCGGCAAGCTTCTCCGGATCAACCCGGCGCGCGCCGGCGCGACGTGGCAGGTGGTCGGCTTCGGCCTGCGCAATCCGTGGCGCTTCTCGTTCGACCGCTCCACCGGCAACCTCTGGATCGGCGACGTCGGCGCGGCCGCGTGGGAGGAGATCGACTTCCGTCCGAAGGCGAAGATCGGCGCCCTCGCCAACTACGGCTGGCCACGGTTCGAGGGCAGCGTGATCTACCCGACCTACGGCGTCGACAAGAAGCTCGTACACAAGGGCGTGCTCGTCACCCCGGTGTGGACCTACTCGCACGCGCTCGGCTGCGCCGTCACCGGCGGCTACGTGTATCGCGGCTCGCGGGTCCCCGGCGCGCGGGGCCGGTACTTCTTCGGCGACTTCTGCAGCGGGACGCTGTGGAGCTTCGCCACCGGCAGCAAGGGACGCGCATCCGCCATCTCGCCGATCTTCAACGACTCCATCCCGAACATCTCGTCGTTCGGCGAGGACGGGAACGGTGAGCTGTACGCGGTCAGCCTCGACGGCGCGCTCTACCAGCTGCAGTAGCCGGGCGTGGAAGCGCAGCTCATTACCTGGTTCGACGAGACGGCACGACCTCTGCCCTGGCGCCGAACGAGCGACCCGTACCCGATCCTCGTCTCCGAGGTCATGGCGCAGCAGACGCAGATCGACCGCGTCGTCCCGCGGTGGGAGCGCTGGCTCGAGCGCTGGCCGACGGTCGGCGCGCTCGCGGCCGCCGAGCCGGGCGACGTCATCCGCGAATGGCAGGGGCTCGGCTACAACCGCCGCGCGCTCAATCTCCACCGCGCCGCGCAGCACGTCGCCGCGCACGGGTGGCCCGACGACCTGACCGAGCTGCCCGGCGTCGGCCGCTACACCGCCGACGCCGTCGCGCGCTTCGCCTTCGGGCACGACGTGCTTCCGGTCGACGTGAACGTGCGCCGCGTCACCGAGCGGACGGGGTACGCGTTCTCGCCGGTGGCCGCGCAGGCGCTCATGGATCTCGGCGCGACCGTCTGCCTCGCGCGCATACCCCGCTGCGGCGTCTGCCCGCTCGCGGACGCGTGCCCGTCCCGGGGCCGGCGGTACGAGCCGCTGCGCAAGCAGGGCACGTTCGAGGGCTCGTTCCGGCAGCGCCGGTCGAGCGCGCTCCGCGCCGTCGTCGCCGGCGACCAGCCCGACGACGCCGAGGCGGTCGACGCGCTCGCCCGCGACGGCCTGGTCGAGGTGCGCGACGGCCTCGTCTCGCTACCATCAAGCGCGCTGTGATCGCCTCGATCGTCACGCTCCTCATTCCGCTGTGGATCCTCCTCGGCGTCGTCGCGCTCATGGGCGTCCTGATCGTGCTCGGCCGGGTCCGCGGCGGCCGCTATCTCCGCCCGGTGATCAACCTCATCGCGAAGGTGCCGCTGTTCAAGCGGTGGCTGCAGAAGGCGTCGACGGCTGCGCTCGAGCGGTCGAACCCCGAGCTCGCGAGCGCGATGCGGAAGATGCAGCGCTCCGGCGCGCTCCGCGACCCGAACCGCGCGCAGGCGGCGATGTCGACGCTCACGCGGCAGGAGCGGCAGGCGCTCATGGAGATGCAGGACGAGCAGGGCGCGGCACCGGAGGCGACGAACCGCCAGATGCGCCGCCGGATGGAGAAGGCCCGCCGCGATTCGCAGCGCCGCGGCCGCTAACGTCAGTACTCGAGCGCCAGCTCGGCCGGGTGCCGCACCCACACGTTCGGCTCGACGTACGTCCCCGTGCCGTTGTCGAAGTGGACCGGGACGAGCGCGCCCGGGACGACGTAGTCGCCGGGCTCCGGGAACTGGAGGCCCGTCCACTCCTCCCACTCGTCGCGCGTGCCGGTGACCGTCAGCGACCGCGGCGCGATCTCGAGGATCTCCGCGCCGAGGCGCTCGTGCGTGCGGAGCCACGGGTCGTACGCGAGCCCGTCCTCGCGGCGCCACTTCGCGTAGCTCTCGATCGGCGTCAGCGGATAGCGCTCCTTCCACGTCGGCCGGACCGGGGCGATCATCGAGTCGAGCCCGTGCGCGGCGGCGAGCTTCGTCATCCGCCCCAGCACCGCCCCGCTGACGCCGCGGCCGCGGTATTCGGGAAGCAGCCCGGCGACGATCGCGCACAGCGTCGTCGGCCTGCCGCTGGAGCCGTTGCGCACCGCCCAGCGCACGCCCTCGGGATGCGGGACGCCGTCCCACGCGACCGGCAGCGTGCACGCGTAGCCGACGAGCCGCCGTCCGTCGAGG
Organism: uncultured Actinomycetes bacterium; assembly: GCA_963802685.1. Lineage (GTDB taxonomy): Bacteria > Actinomycetota > Thermoleophilia > Gaiellales > Gaiellaceae > Palsa-739. Next base: position 112,804 of record CAWDJG010000004.1, on the reverse strand, counting down.
AGCCACAGCTGGAAGTCCGGGAAGACCTCGTACAGCTGCGGCCAGAACTCGCTGACGACCTCGTCGTGGTGCATGAACTCCGGCCAGAGGTCCGGGAGCTTCCCGCGCAGGCTCGGCTGCTCGACGTGCGTGACGATGCGGAGCTTCATCGCCGCAGCAACGCGACGGCCTGCGCCACGAGACCTTCGCGGCGGCCGGTGAAGCCGAGCCCGTCGGTCGTCGTCGCGCGCACCGCGACGAGCTCCGGCTCGACGCCGAGCGCGTCCGCGAGCCGAGCGCGCATCGCCTCGCGGTGCGGCGCGAGCCGCGGCTCCTCGCCGATGAGGACGACGTCGGCGTTGGCGAGCTCCCAGCCCGCCTCCTGCACGCGGCCCCACGCATGCGCGAGAAGCGCGATCGAGTCCGCGCCCGCGTAGTGCGGGGTCGTCGGAGCGGGAAGAGCGCGCCGATGTCCGCCATGCCGGCGGCACCGAGCACGGCATCGGTGAGCGCGTGCGCGATCACGTCGCCGTCGGAGTGGCCGGCGAGACCGCGCGGGATGGTCGATGCGCACGCCGCCGAGGACGAGGGGGACGCCCGACGCGAATGCGTGTGCGTCGACGCCGGTTCCGACGCGGTACTCGCTCATAGCCAGGACGCAACTCTCGCGAGATCGTCGGCCGTCGTCACCTTCAACAGGCGCGGGTCGCCTGGCACGACCTTCACCCGTCCGCCGCCCGCCTCGACGAGGCCGGCGCAGTCCGTCGCCTCGCCGCCGCCCGTGACCGCGCGCCGGAGCGTTCCGGCCGCAAAGGCCTGCGGCGTCTGCACGGCCCAGAGGCCGTCGCGGTCGACGGTCTCGGCGATGCCGCCGTCGGCGCCGACGCGCTTCACCGTGTCCGACACCGGCAGCCCAGGCACGGCGCCGTCCCATCCCTCGGCGAGCGGCGCGATGACGCGCTCGATCACCTCGTCCGGCAGCAGCGGCCGCGCCGCGTCGTGCACGAGGATCACCGCCGCGTCCTCCGGCACCTCGGCGACGCCGGCCCGCACCGACGTCGGCGCGCGTGTCTCCGCCGGGGACGCACGCGCGCACCTTCGAGCACCCGAGCTCCTCGGCGAGGAGGATCGCGGGCTCCTCCCATCCGGGCGGCGCTACGAGCACGACCGCGTCAACCCACTCGGATTCGTCGAGCCGGCGCAGCGGCTCTGCGAGCAGCGGCAGCTCGCCGAGCCTCGCGAACGCCTTCGGCTGGTCCGAGCCGAGTCGTTCCCCGCGGCCCGCTGCCACGAGGATCGCCCAGACGGACACCGATGCTCGAGACGGCTAGACGGTCGCGGCGACGGCCTTCTTCTTGGCCGTCGTCTTCTTCTTGCCGTTGCCACCGACACCGGTCAGCACGCCCTCGAGCCACTCGGCGCACTCCTCCTCGTCCATCGCCCTTCGCGTACATCAGCTCGGAGGCGAGGATCTTCTTCGCCTTCACGAACATCTGCTTCTCGCCGGTGGAGAGCCCCTTCTCGTGGTCGCGCAGCGAGAGGTTCCGCACGACCTCGGCGAGCTCGAGGATGTCGCCGGTCTTCATCTTGTCGCGGTTGTGCTTGAAGCGGCGGTTCCAGTTCTTCGGCATCTCGGTCGAGCCACCCGTCAGCGCCTTGAGGACGACGCCGACTTCCTTCTCTCCGATGACCCGCCGGAGGCCGACTTGATCGGCGTTCTCGCACGGGACCTGCACGGTCATGTCGTTGTGCAGGATCTTGATCGTCAGGTATTCGCGCTTCTGCCCGAGGACCTCGCGCGACTCCTTCTTGACGACCGTCCCGGCACCGTGGTGCGGATACACCACCTTGTCGCCGACCTTGTACAACGCCGACCTCCCATTTCGATGCGTGTTTCGCCAAAAGAGCCGGCGCGAGGTGGGCGCCGGCCCGATGACCACAGGGTAGCAGAAATGGCCTGGAAAAGCCACATTTTTGGCCTTTCCAGGGGTTTTCAGAGCTGGAGGTAGCGGTCCACCAGGTTGTGCTCCTGGAGCCGCCGGAGGCCGGCCCGGATCTCCCGCGCCCGCACCGCCCCGACCCCCTCGACGCCCTCGAGATCGCGCTGCGAGGCCCTCACGACGGTGTCGAGCGAGCCGAAGCCGTCGACGATGCGGCGGATGACGCCGTCGGGGATGCGCGGGATGTGCGAGAGCACGCGGTAGCCCCGCGGCGACACGGAGAAGTCGAGCGGGCTGACGCCCCGGTCGTAGCCGAGCAGCTCGACGAGACGCTCGAACTGGATGAGATCCTCGTACTGGAAGCTCCGCAGCCGCTCGAGCGCCACCGTCGCGTCGCTGCCCGCGCCGGCGGCGTGGTAGTCGCGGACGATCGCGTCGCGCTCCGTCGGGACGTCGCCGATGAGCTCGTCGAGCTGCAGCCGGATGAGCCGGCCCTCGCCGCCGAGCTCGACGCAGTCGCGCTCGAGCCGCTCGGCCATGCGCGACGTCATCTCGGCGCGCTGGAGCACGACGAGCACGTCGTCGAGGACGACCGCGTTCTGGAACTCGAGTGCGGTGAGCCGGGTCAGCACCTGCTCGAGCCGCTGCCCGTAGGTCTCGAGCGTGCCGAGTGCCTGGTTCGTCTTCGCGAGGACGTCCGGTACCGGGTCGAGCTGGTACCGCGCAGGCCCGACGAACAGCGTCACCGTCTCCCGCTGCTGCGAGACCGAGATGACCATGGCACCCGTCTGCTTCGCGACGCGCTCGGCCGTCCGGTGGCGCGTGCCCGTCTCGTCGGAAGGGATCGTCGGGTCCGGCATGAGCTGGACGTTCGCCCACGCGAGCCGCTTGAGCGCCGGGTCGACGATGATCGCGCCGTCCATCTTCGCGAGCTCGTAGAGGAGCTGCGGCCGGAAGGGGGCGTCGAGGCGGATCCCGCCCGAGTAGAGGAACGCGAGCTCGTTCGGGTCGCCGATGACGATGAGGGCGCCCTCGTGGGAGCGGATGATGTCGTCGACCGACTGGCGGAGCGCCGTGCCCGGCGCGATCTTCGCCATCGCCTCGAGCAGCTTCGCGTCGCGGCGGGGGTCGTCCTCGGAGGGCGTGCGCGTGAACCCGAGCTCACCCAGCCGCTCGGCCCTACGCTCGCTCGTCTCCCTCGGATCGGTCGCCATCGAGCCCCGCTCGGATCGCTTGTCGCAGCGTCTCGGCCTGCGTGACGTCCAGTGTGCCACGCGCCGGTGTGCCGGCCGGGGCGACGACGTGGCGCAGCCCGAGCTTCGCGCACTCCTCGAGCCGCCGGTCCGCCTGCGTCGCGGGCCGCAGCCGGCCGGTGAGCCCGATCTCGCCGAAGACGGCGGTGCCGCCCTTGACCGGTATGCGGCGCGCCGCGGACGCGATCGCGAGCGCGACCGCGAGGTCTGCCCCCGGCTCGTCGATCCGGACACCGCCGGCGACGTTGACGAACACGTCGGCCTGGCCGAGCGAGACGCCGGCGTGGCGCGCGAGCACGGCGACGATCATCGCGAGCCGCTTCGGGTCGATCCCCGTCGCCACCCGGCGCGGCATCGCAAGCTCGCTCTGGGAGACGAGCGACTGGATCTCGAGGAGGATCGGCCGCGTCCCTTCGAGAACGCAGGCGACCGCGGCGCCCGGCTCGCCCTCGACGGTGGCGCCGAAGAGGGCCGACGCGTCGGGAACGCCGACGAGGCCGGCGCCGGTCATCTCGAAGACGCCGAGCTCGTTCGTCGAGCCGAAGCGGTTCTTCGTCGCCCGGAGCACGCGGTGGGCGTGGTAGCGGTCGCCCTCGAACTGGAGGACGCAGTCGACGAGGTGCTCGAGGACGCGCGGGCCGGCGACCGTGCCGTCCTTCGTCACGTGGCCCACGAGGATCGTCGCGATCCCGGACTCCTTCGCGACGCGCAGCAGCCGGGCCGCCGCCTCGCGCACCTGCGCGACCGAGCCCGGCACCGAGCCGAGCTCTGAGGCGTAGAGGGTCTGGATCGAGTCGATGACGCACACGTCGGGCCGCTCGGCCTCGAGCGTCTCGCAGACGGTGTCGAGCTCGGTCTCGGCGAGCACCATGACACGTCCTTCCAGCCCGAGTCGGTCCGAGCGAAGCTTGACTTGAGCTACCGACTCCTCACCCGTTATCAGAAGGACGTGTCTAGTCCTGCTCATGGCGTCCAACGCCATGAGCAGGACAGTCGACTTGCCGACACCCGGCTCGCCGCCGACGAGGACGAGGGAGGCCGGCACGAGCCCGCCGCCGAGCACCCGGTCGAGCTCCGGGATGCCGGTGGAGATGCGGGCCGCCTCCTCCGCGGAGACGTCGACGAGCCGCAGGAGCGGCTTCGGCGGCGCCTTCGCCGTCGTCACCTGCCCGATGACCTCTTCGACGAGGGTGCCGAAGGCGGCGCAGCCGGGGCATTTCCCGAACCAGCGGCCCGAGGTGGTGCCGCACTCGGTGCAGGCGTACTGGACCGCGGGCTTCGACTTCGCCATGAGCCCACCCTACGGAGCAGAGCGGACGCGGTTGTCGCGGCTTCGTGCCGACTGCTACGCCGTCTCCACGGTCGGTGGCGACTGCTCTTCCTGCATCCGATTCAGGAGGGTGTCGACCTCGATCGCCCCGCGGAACGGAGCCGTCAGCGCGCTGAACGACGGATCGTCCCGCACCGTCGCGAGCGATGGGTCGCTCCAGGCCCAGTCGGCGAGCGCGTAGAGCTCGGCGGGAGCGACGCGCCGCGGATCGAAGGCTCGCCGGAGCTGGTCGAACACCTCCGCCCGCTCGCCACGGGCTCGCAGCACGACGTCTTCCAGCTCGCGACGCCGCGCCACGTAGAGCGCCACGCGAAATGCTGCGACGAGCGCGCCGGTCGGGGTCCTGCGCGAGAGGGAGCGTCCTATCCGCCGGACGAGCCGGCGTTCTTCCTGCCGCTCCCGTTCCAGTGCGCCGCGGACGGCGGCGTCCGCGTGGGGCGCGAGGTGGCACGCGATCGTGTAGTGCGTGCGCGGCGACCACCGCCCATGACGGACGAAGCGTTCGAAGAGCGCGCGGGCGGCGTCCCCGCCCGCAGGCGTGTCCTCCGCCGCGGCCGCGAGAAGCTCGGAGAACGTGCCGCGCGCGGGCATAGGGCCCATCGCCTCGCCCTGCGAGAGAGCAGCGACGAGGACGACCGCCGAGGGCTCGATCGTTTCGTAGAGGAACGCGACGAGCTTGCGTGCGCGCGGCGAGAACGCCCACGGCCGCGTGAGCCAGATGCCGCCGGTGTTCACGGCGTCCTCGATCGTCTGGCCGGCCGACTGCGCCAGGGCGACGGCGTATCCTCGCGCTTCGCTCCGATCCCGGTCGTCCGTCGAGCCGGCCGCATAGGCATTCGCATAGTGGGCCGCCAGGCTCCAGACGGTCTGGTACCAGATAAACCGATGCTCGACGCGCGGACGATGCCGCGCGCAGCCACCCTCGAATGCTCGGGCGCCCGACCTCCGTCACGGCGTCGGCTCCAGCGCGAGCAGAGCCGCCTTGAGGAGCAACTCGGCCGTCTCGCGGCCCCTCACGGCCGACGATGCGGCCGAGGTTCGTCAGCGCACCCGCGTTCGTCTCGTCCTCGTCGACGGCCTGCTGGTACGCGATCACGGCCTCCGCTCGGTGGCCGAAATACTCGAGGACGGCGCCGGCGCGCAGATACGCGTAGCTTCGCGGCCTCGCGTTGTACTCGAACCCGTCCGGGGTCTCGTCCTTCCGGACGGCGTACTCCGTCCAGCCGGCTGCGACGACCGCGAGCGTCTCGAGTATCGCCGCACCGTTCGCGCCCGCCGGCGGCGTCACCGCAGGCACCAGGAGGTTCCCGTCGACTGCGTGCTGCTTACGGTCGAGGGCGAGCGCCAGGCCGACTCCCCGTCCGCCGTCCGGCTGGATCGTCCCGCCGAGCTGATACCGCGGCCACGCCGCCGTTGCCGTGACGAATCCGAGGATCGCTCCGAGCGCCTTGAACTGCGGGGCGACGTCGCCGAGCTTCGCCACCGTGTCGCCGAAGCTCTCCGCTCCGGTGACGACGTCCAGGCCGACCGAGCCGCCGTCCGAGGACATGCGGCGAAGGGCGAGCCCCGTGATCGACGAGACGTCGGCACCGTGTGGGCTGAGCGCCGAGCCGTCGAACGCCGTCACCGTCACGCTCGGCTGGAAGAGCCGGCCGAGGATCGGGACGTATCGCAGCGTCCGTCTCACCCGCCGCGAGTGGGTCGCGAGCGAGAACAGCGCTGCCACGAGCAGGAAGCCGATGAGCGCCGCCCCCGTGACGACACCGATCACCTTCGACCACGCAGCGACGAAGTCCTCGACCCGCTTCATCGTCCCGGGCGAGCTCGTCGACGGCGTGAGCGCAGCGACCCCGCCTGGGCACGGAGTCCCTACAACCGCCTTCGCCAGCGCCTGCTTCGCCTCGCCGGGGGCGACCTTCGCCAGACGCTGGGCCGCAGCGCAGTAGGCCGCCGGCGAGGGCGCCGCGGTCGCCGGCAGCGCAAGGAAGCACGCCCCGAAGGCCGCCACTGGAGCCGCAAGAGCCGCCGCCCGTACGAACACAGGCAGGTCCTCTCACACGCGTGGTCTCCTGTCAACGAAAAGCGGCTCCCGCCGCAGGGGAGCCGCTTCGTAGTGCCCGAGGAGAGCCGGGCCCCCGCCGCATCGGGGCCCCGTTTCCTACTGCGGATCATCTGCTTCGGGTTCCGCTTGATTCGTCCCCTTTTGGGTGGTTCAGCGGCCCGCTTCACCGCGCGCTCCCCCGTGCCCCGTGTGGGTGGAAAGCCGCAGCGCAGTTCAGCGTCCGCCCTGCTGGCCGCCGATGCCAGGTCGCTCACCATGGCCTCAAGACCCAAGCAAGCAAGCCAGCCAGCAAGCAAGACACGGAGGAGGAGTCGAAATGAAGCGTTTTCTCGAGTTCGGTGGAGTCGCCGCCGCAGTCGTTCTCGTCGCATTCGGCGCCGCGGCGATCGTCCTCGGCGTCCAGGGCAAGAACACGGTCGTGTCCAGCCTGAAGGCCGAGCAGATCACCGGCACCCCGGACATGACGCCGAAGGGCATCGCCGGCGAGGTCAAGGCCGCCGGCCTGAAGAACGTGAGCCTGCCGAGCTGCAGCGTCGCCGGCCAGGCCGTCAACACGGGCGCGCGCGCACGCTGCTTCGCGCAGTACATGCGCATCCACTCGCTCGAGGCGACGGGCGGCTTCGTCTACGCCCAGATGGGCCAGTACAAGGCGAAGCCCGGCACGCCGAAGGCTCAGCTCACGCCGGACGGCGCGACGAGCAACACGCAGTACGCCGCGCTCGATCCGACCACGAACCAGCCCATCTCGAACGGCGCCCGCAACGTGTGGGTGACCGAGACGGCGCTGACCACCGCGCTGAACACGTCGTACATGGCGGATCAGCTCGGCAACTTCGGCATCGTCGTCGGGGTCGCGCTGCTGCTCTCCGGTATCGGCTTCCTGATCCTCGCCCTCGGCGGGATCACGACCGACGGCTGGCTCTTCGTGTGGTTCACGAAGCGACGCAGCGGCAAGAGCGCCGCCAAGAGCGCCGCAACCGCCTGACCGAAGCGGCAAGAGACTCGAAGGGCCCCGGTGACCGGGGCCCTTCGGCGTTCTAGGCCTCGGAGTCTTCGGAAGCCGCCGGCTCTTCCGGCGGCACGGTGATCTTCTCCGGCGTCACCTCGCCGGGGATCACGGTGATGTCGACCTCGTCCGCGTCGCCCTCCACCAGACCGGCCTTGCGGCCGACGAGGATCGTCGAGCCCGGCTCGAGCTGGCGCCCGAGGACGTAGTCGGCGAGCGGATCCTCGATGTAGCGCTGGATCGCGCGCCGCAGCGGGCGGGCGCCCATCGCGGGGTCGTAGCCCTTCTCGACGAGGAGCTCCTTCGCCTCGTCGGTGAGCTCGACCGTCACCTCGTACGTCGCCATCTGCTCGCGCAGGCGCTTGAGCAGCAGGTCGATGATGATCGTGATCTCTTCCTTCGCCAGCTTGTGGAAGACGATGATCTCGTCGATGCGGTTGAGCAGCTCGGGGCGGAACACCTTCTTGAGCTCGCCCATCACGCGCGACTTCATGTCCTCGTACGACAGACCGTTCTCGTCGCCGACGGAGAACCCGAATGTCTGGTTCTTCGAGATCGAGCCGGCGCCGATGTTCGACGTCATGATCACGATCGTGTTCCGGAAGTCGACGCGGCGCCCCTGGGCGTCCGTCAGCTTCCCCTCCTCCAGGATCTGGAGCAGGATGTTGAACACGTCCGGGTGCGCCTTCTCGATCTCGTCCATGAGGACGACCGAGTACGGCTTGCGGCGCACGGCCTCCGTGAGCTGGCCGCCTTCGTCGTAGCCGATGTAGCCCGGGGGCGAGCCGACGAGCCGGGACACGGAGTGCTTCTCCATGTACTCCGACATGTCGACCTGGATCATCGCGTCCTCGTCGCCGAAGAGGAACTCGGCGAGCGTGCGCGCGAGCTCGGTCTTGCCGACGCCGGACGGGCCGAGGAAGATGAACGAGCCGGTCGGCCGCTTCGGGTCCTTGATCCCGGCGCGGGCGCGCCTGATCGACTTCGAGACGGCGACGATCGCCTCCTCCTGGCTGATGACGCGCTTGTGCAGCTCCTCCTCCATGCGGATGAGGCGCTGCGACTCGGCCTCGGTGAGCTTGAAGACCGGGATGCCCGTCCACATCGAGACGATGTCCGCGATCTCCTCCTCGCCGACCTCGGGCTGCTCCTCGAGGTTCTCGGCGCTGCGCCACTGCTCCTCGAGCTCGCGCTTCTTCTGCGTGAGCTTGCGCTCCTTGTCGCGCAGCGAGGCGGCCTTCTCGAACTCCTGGGCCTCGATCGAGGCCTCCTTCTCCTTGCGGACGCGGTCGATCTCCTCCTCGAGCTCGCGGTAGCGCGGCGGCGCGCTCATCGAGCGGATGCGGATGCGCGACGCGGCTTCGTCGATGAGGTCGATCGCCTTGTCCGGAAGGTGACGATCCTGGATGTAGCGGTCGCTGAGCTCGGAGGCGGCGCGCAGCGCGTCGTCGGTGATCTTGACGCGGTGGTGCGCCTCGTAGCGGTCGCGCAGGCCGCGGAGGATCTGCACGGTGTCGTCCACCGACGGCTCCTCGACGCGCACCTGCTGGAAGCGCCGCTCGAGCGCCGCGTCACGCTCGAGGTACTTGCGGTACTCGTCGAGCGTCGTCGCGCCGATCGTCTGCAGCTCGCCGCGGGCGAGCGCAGGCTTGAGGATCGAGGCCGCGTCGATCGCGCCCTCGGCCGCGCCGGCGCCGACGAGATTGTGCAGCTCGTCGATGAACAGGATGATGTCGCCCCGCTGCATGATCTCCTTCATGACCTTCTTCAGGCGCTCCTCGAACTCACCGCGGTATTTCGAGCCCGCGACGAGCGCAGCGAGGTCGAGCGTGTAGATCTGCTTGTTCTTCAGGAGCTCCGGCACCTGGTTCGTGGCGATGCGCGAGGCGAGCCCCTCGACGACGGCAGTCTTGCCGACGCCCGGCTCGCCGATGAGCACGGGGTTGTTCTTCGTGCGGCGCGACAGGATCTGCATGAGCCGCTCGATCTCCGTCTGGCGGCCGACGACCGGGTCGAGCTTGCCCTCCGCCGACTGTTTCGTCAGGTTGCGGCCGAACTGGTCGAGGAGCTTCGAGCTCTTCGACTTCTCGCCCGCGGGGCCGCTCGCGCCGGGGCCCTGGCGGCGGCCCGGGCCGGAGAGCATGCGGATGATCTCGTTGCGAATCTTCTCTGCGTCGGCGTCGAAGTCGAGCAGGATGCGCGCGGCGACGCCCTCGTTCTCCCGAACGAGGCCGAGGAGGATGTGCTCGGTGCCGATGTAGTTATGGCCCAGCGAGAGCGCTTCGCGCAGCGCGAGCTCGAGCACCTTCTTCGCGCGCGGCGTGAACGGGATCTGGCCGGTGGTTACCTCGTCGCCCTGGCCGACGATGCGGGCGACCTGCGCGCGTACCTCTTCGACGGTGATGTCGAGCGACTCGAGGACGCGGGCGGCAAGACCCTCCTCCTCGCGGAGCAGGCCGAGCAGGATGTGCTCGGTGCCGATGTAGTTGTGCTTCAGCGCCCGGGCTTCGTCCTGTGCGAGGACGACCACCTGACGGGCTCGTTCGGTGAAACGTTCGAACAAGGTCCCTCGACTCCCCTTTCCCTTTGACGCCTCGGTTTACCGGTCGAAGGTCTGCCCATCGTAGCCCATTGGCATGCCGCTACCGAGTGCTCCAAACGGTTTCCAAACGGTCAAGATTCCGTTCAGAGAAGCTCGCCGAACGTCTCCGCGATGAGTGCGTCGAAGCTCGACGGCAGGCTGCCGTCTGCGCCCGCATATGCACGTAACGAGTAGAGGTAGGAGGTCCATTCCTCGGCGCGGTCGGGGAACTCCCGGCCCCGCTCGTTCACCAAGCCCTCGAGCTGCTGGACGTTCCAGCGGCCGCGTGGCGCCTCGGCGGCGGCAGGAGCCGCAGCGGGCTGCGGCGCAGGGGCCGGCTCCGGTGCCGGCGGAGCGGGTTCGGGCGCGACGTACGGGACGGGCTCCGGCGGCACGTACGGAGCGGGCACCGGCGCCGTCGCGAGCGGCGCCTCGGCCGTGGGTTCCGGCTCCGGCTCCGGTTCCGGCTCGGGCTCAGGTGCGATGGGCTCCGGAGCAGGTGCGACGGGTTGTGGCGCGCGCTCGCGCAGGGACAGCTCCGCGGCGCGGCGCGCGAGCTCGAGCTCCCGGTGGGAGACGCTCGCGATCCGCTCGGCGAGCGCGCGCTCGCGCTCCTCCAACTGCGCCGACACGGGCGCGGGTGCGCTCGGGAGCCGCTGCTGCGCCTCCATCTCCGCCGTGTGCCGCGCGAGGGCCGTCTCGCGCGCGGCGAGGTCGGACGCGCGCTGGGCGAGCTCGAGCTCGCGCGCCCGGTAGGCCTCCTCGGCCGACCGCGCGCTCTCATCGGCGGCAAGGCTGCCGGCCGCCTGCTGGGCGGCGAGGCGGGCCTCCCGGTCGGCGAGCGACTGCTCCCACTCGGTCAGCCGCGCGATGCGCCCCTCTGCCGTCTTCTCGAACTCGGCCTCGCTCGCGGCGAGCGCGGTGTACCGCTCGTCGATTCGCCGCTCCTCCGCGTTGAGCCGGTCGAACGTCGACGTGAGACGCCGGTCGAGCTGCTCCGCGACGCCGTCGAGGCCCTTGACCTTCACCGGCTTCTCCGGCTTCGGCGGCTTTCCCGGCTCGGGCGGCTTCTCCGCCTTCGGCTGCGAGTCGCCCCCGGCGGCCCGCTTCCGCTGCCGACCGAGGAGCAGGAGCAGGACGAGCAGGAGGATGAGGAGGACGACGACCACGGCCGCCACCGCCTCGATCTTGTGCTGCCGCGTGCTGAGCCAGCCGGACACGAGTACGAGGCTCGAAATCGTCATGGACCCATTATCGTCGCCTCGGTGGCTACCATCGCCCTGTTTTGAGCAGTGCTCTCATCACCGGCGGCGCCGGCTTCATCGGCTCGCACCTCTCCGAGCGACTGCTCGACCGAGGGCGGCGAGGTGTACGTCCTCGACGACCTCTCCACCGGCTCCGAGCGGAACGTCGCGCACCTGCGCGACCGCCCCGGGTTCCACCTGGTCGTCGACTCCGTCCTGAAGTCGTCGGTCGTGAACGAGCTCGTGCACCGCTGCGACGTCGTGTTCCACCTCGCGGCGGCGGTCGGCGTCCGGCTGATCGTCGAGGAACCGGTGCACACGCTCGTCACGAACATCCAGGGAACCGAGAACGTGCTCGACCACTGCAACCGCTTCGGCAAGCGCGTGCTCATCGCGTCGACGTCGGAGGTGTACGGCGACCGGCGCGAGCCCGAGGCGCTCGCCGAGGAGAGCAGGCGCATGTACGGGCCGACGACGGCGCGCCGCTGGGCGTACGCGGAGTCGAAGGCGCTCGACGAGTTCCTCGCGCTCGCCTACCACCAGGAGCGCGGCCTCGACTGCGTCATCGTGCGGCTCTTCAACACCGTCGGCCCGCGGCAGAGCGGCCAGTACGGGATGGTCATCCCGCGCTTCGTCACCGCGGCGCTCGTCGGGCCGGACGCTCGAGATCCACGGCGACGGCACCCAGACGCGCTGCTTCTGCCACGTGCAGGACACGATCCGCGCGCTCGCCGGGCTGATGGACGCGCGCGAGATCTCCGGCGAGATCTTCAACGTCGGCTCGACCGAGCGCATCACGATCAACGACCTCGCGCAGCGTGTGCTGGCGATGACGAGCTCGTCCTCGGCGATCGTGCCCGTGCCCTACGACGAGGTCTACGGGCAGGGAATCGAGGACATGCTCCACCGCCAGCCCTCGATCGACAAGGTCAACGGCGCGATCGGCTGGGCGCCGACGCGCGACCTCGAGGAGATCCTGCGCGACGTCGTGCAGTTCTCCCGCTCTGCTCCCGCGCTCGTCGCGGACACCGACTAGCTAGCGCTCGCGCAGCAGCGGGAACAGGATGACGTCGCGGATCGTGTCGCTGCCGAGCAGCACCATCGCGAGCCGGTCGATGCCGATGCCGATGCCGCTGGTCGGCGCCATGCCGTACGACATCGCCTCGACGTAGTCGGGGTCGCCGGGCTCGGCCTCGGCGTCGCCCGCCTCGCGCTCCGACGCCTGCATCTCGAACCGCGCAGCCTGCTCCTCGCTGTCGTTCAGCTCGCTGAACGCGTTCGCGAACTCCATCCCGCCGACGACGGCCTCGAAGCGCTCGACGACGGTCGGGTCGTCGTCAGTCGTGCGCGCGAACGGCGACAGCTCGATCGGCCAGTCGTAGACGATCGTCGGCTGGATCAGCTCCGGCTCGACGAAGTGCGAGTAGGCATGGTCGACGAGCTGCGACCACGTGCGGTCGCGCGAGACGTCGACGCCGGCGCCGGTCGAGCTTCGCGCGCAACGCGGCCTCGTCGCGTGTCCAGACGCCGTGCGCGGCGAGCGCGTCGACGAATTTCACGCGCTTCCACGGCTTGGCGAGATCGACGTCGTGGCCGCGGAACGTCGTCTTCGTCCCGCCGGTCGTCGCGTGCGACACGCGTTCGACGAGCGTCTCGCAGGCGCTCCATCGTGTCGCGGTAGTCGGCGTACGCCTCGTACCACTCGACCTGCGTGAACTCGGGCGAGTGCTTGTACGAGTAGCTCTCGTTGCGGAAGTCCTTCGACAGCTCGTACACCTTCTCGAGCCCGCCGACGATCAGCCGCTTGAGATAGAGCTCGTCGGCGATGCGGAGGTAGAGATCCTGGTCGAGCAGCTGCGAGTGGGTCACGAACGGCTCGGCGAAGCCGCCGCCGTAGCGCGGCTGGAGGATCGGCGTCTCGACCTCGATGAAGCCCTCGCCGTCGAGGTACGCGCGGAGCGGCGGTGACCATGCGCGCGCGGAGGATCGCGTCCCGGCGCGACTCCTCGTTCATCAGCAGGTCGAGGTAGCGGCGGCGGTAGCGCGCCTCGACGTCGGTGACGCCGTGGAACGTGTCGGGGAGCGGCGTCCGGATGCGGGCGAGGATCTCGAGCGAGTCGACGTCGAGCGACGGCTCGCCGCGGCGCGACTTCGACGGCGACCCGGTGACGCCGACGACGTCGCCGAGGTGGACGTCGATCTCCCCGGTCTTCTCGACGTGGCAGAGCAGCTGGATGCGTCCGGAGCGGTCGACGAGGTCGAGGAAGACGAGCTTCCCCATGTCGCGCCGAGCGAGCACACGCCCGGCAAGCCGGCGCTTCGTCTCGGCGTTCGAGCCATCGGCGAGCGGCTCGGTCTCCGCGCGAACGGCGGCGATCTCGTCGCGGTTGCGGAAATGCTTCGGCGCGGTCATCGCGCGCGAGTCTATGCGCGCCCCTGGCCGCCCAGCAGGCCGAGCACGTGGCTGCGAACGCGCTCCGCATCGACACGGAGGACGCGGGAGCCCACGCTTTGAGCGTCGTCGACGAGCCCGAGCAGCAGATGCTCCGTCCCGATCAGGGGGTGATTCATCGAATCTGCCTGCTCGACGGCAGCGTCGAGAACGCGCTTCGCCGGCGGAAGGAACATGATCTGACCGGCATCGCGCCGCTCGCCTTCGCCGACTTCGAGCCGCGCACAAACGTCGCCCTCGGTGACGCCGATGTCGTGGAGCGCCCGAGCGGCGATTCCGTCTTCCTCTCGAATCAATCCGAGCAGGATGTGCTCGGTCCCGATGTAGTCGTGGCACAGCTCCCGCGCCTCGTCCTGCGCAAGGGCGACGACCTGTCGCGCCCGCGGGGTGAACCGCTCGAACACGGAAGAAGCGTACGCCCGCCCGGCGGGACGACGAAGGCCGGAGCGTAAGCCGCAGGCTTACGCGGAGGCGAACTCCTGCGGGCGGGGATGCGCGAAGCGCACCGTCGTCCGCACAGCACTACCAATCGCTCAACGTCCTAAGAGCGTGGCGGCTCCGCCGCCGCGCGCTCCCGCGAAGCGGGTACCTCAGACGGCTTGAAACGCGCAGCGTTTCAAGCCGCTTTTATGTCCATGATCTTGAACGTCATCTTCCCGCGCGGTGCGGCGACTTCGACCGTCTCGCCCTTCTTGCGGCCCATGATCGCCTTGCCGACGGGGGACTCGTTCGACAGCTTGTTCTCGGCGGGGTTCGCCTCGGCGGATCCGACGATGTGGTACTCGACCGTCTTGTTCGCCTTCACGTCGCGCAGGCGGACCTTGGTGCCGACGGAGACCTCGCCCGTCTTGATCTCCTTCTTCGTGACGACGCGCGCGTTCGCGAGGCGGTCCTCGAGCATGGCGATGCGCGCCTCGAGGTGGGCCTGCTCGTTCTTCGCCGCGTCGTACTCCGCGTTCTCGGTGATGTCCCCGAACTCGCGCGCGACGCGGATGCGGTCCGCGATCTCGCGGCGTCGGTCGTTCGACAGGTGCTCGATCTCGTCCTTGAGCTTCTCGAAGCCCTCGGCGGTGAGAATGACTTCCTTCAACTGGTCCTCCTGGAAGACCCCTGGCAAGAAAACGGCCGGCGGCTGATGGCCCTCCGGCGGGGGCGGATGGTACCGCCTCCCCCGGACGGTCGTCAACAGGGGTCGGGGCTACCATCTTGGGCGCCATGCAAGCCTCTCTGAACGAGTCCTGGCGGATCCGCGAGGTCGAGATCCCGACCCGGGTCGTGCTCGCGCCGATGGCCGGCGTGAGCGTCCAGGCGTTCCGGCGCCAGGGGCGCCGGTTTGGGGCCGGGCTCGTCTGCTCGGAGATGGTGTCGTGCGCCGGGATCGAGCATCGGAACGAGCGGACGCTCGGCTATCTCCGCGTCGCCTCGGACGAGCATCCGCTCGCGATCCAGATCTTCGGCTCCGAGCCCGCGGTGATGGCCGAGGCGGCGCGGATGGTCGAGGCGGCCGGGGCCGACATCGTCGACATGAACTTCGGCTGCCCGGTGCGCAAGGTGACGAAGACCGGCGCCGGCGCGCATCTGCTCGAGCAGCCCGGCCTCGCCTGCCGGATCACCGAGGCGGTCGCCTCGGCGGTGTCCGTGCCGGTGACCGTGAAGATGCGCCGCGGCGTCGAGAACGGCTCACGTGCCTGCCTCGAGCTCGGGCCGCGGCTCGTCGAGGCAGGCGCGGCGGCGCTCGACGCTCCATCCCCGCTCGGCGCAGCAGATGTACACCGGCTATGCGGACCACACGCTGACGGCGGAGCTCGTCGACCTC
The DNA here is from genome assembly GCA_963802685.1 of uncultured Actinomycetes bacterium. GTDB lineage: Bacteria > Actinomycetota > Thermoleophilia > Gaiellales > Gaiellaceae > Palsa-739. The sequence goes on along the minus strand of CAWDJG010000004.1, from coordinate 97,141 downwards.
GTCGACGTGCCGGTGATCGCCTCCGGCGACGTCGGCTCGCGCGCGAAGGCGCAGGCCGTGCTCGAGTCGACCGGCGCGGCCGCGGTGATGGTCGGGCGCGGCGCGCAGGGCAATCCGTGGGCGATCCGCGACATCGTCCTCGGCGACGGCGAGCCGCCGTCGCGCGAGGAGGTCGCCGCGGAGCTCATCGTCTTCGTCCGCGAGACGGTGCGCGAGCTCGGCGAGCGGCGCGCATCGGGCTTCCTGAAGAAGTTCTACGGCTGGTACCTCGGCCACGGCCGCTTCCCGAAGCCGTTCAAGCAGGAGATCGTGCAGCTCGCGAGCGACCGAGGACGTCGTGACGCGGCTGCTCGCCGCCGCGCCGGGCGCGGCCGAGATCGTCGAGCGGCTCGAGGCCGAGCTGCCGAACCCCGAGGACGAGGTGCTCCTCGAGGGGATGCCGATCTCGATCTACGGCGGAGGCTAGATTCCGGCCCCAGACGATCCGCAGGCCCTCGAGCGTGAGGAACGGATCGACGGTGCGAGATCGTGCGCGAGTGCGGCGCGATCAGCTCGGCGAGGCCGCCGGTGGCGATCGACGGGCGCGTCGGCGCCGAGCTCGCGCGCGGATCGCGTCGACGATGCCGTCCACCTGGCCGGCGAAGCCGTAGACGAGCCCCGACTGGAGCGCGGTCGCGGTCGTCTTGCCGATCACCTGCGGCGGCTCGACGAAGTCGACCTTCACGAGGCGCGCCGCACGCGCGAAGAGCGCGTCCATCGAGATCTCGATGCCGGGCGCGAGCACGCCGCCGACGTAGTCGCCCTCGGGCGAGACGACGTCGAAGTTCGTCGACGTGCCGAAGTCGACGACGATCGCCGGCGCGCCGTAGCGCTCCTTCGCGGCGACCGCGTTCATGATCCGGTCCGGGCCGACCTCGCGCGGATCGTCGTAGTGGATCTGGATCCCTGTCTTCACGCCCGGCCCGATGACGAGCAGCGTCGCCTTCGCCCAGCGCTCCGCGACGTGCTCGTACTCGCGGATGAGCCGCGGCACGGTGGACGAGAGGCAGATGCCGTCGAGGCTCGCTGAGGTCGAGGAAGTCGCGCGAGGAGCGCGCCGAGCTCGTCGCCGGTGCGCTGCGCCTCGGTCGCGATGCGCCAGCGCTCGCCGAGCACGTCTCCGTCGTAGAGCCCGAAGACCGTCTGCGTGTTCCCGACGTCGACCGCGAGCAGCATCGCGGCGAGACCCTATCCGCCTAGAAGTCTTCTTCGCGCGGCGTCGTGCTCGCCGATGCGCTCGGCGAGCGCCTCCGGCGTGAGCGCGGGCTCGTCGCCCTCGCCGCGCAGCTCTTCGATCGTCACGTCGCCCGAGGTGAAGATCTCCGTGCGCGGGATGATGCGCGTCGGGACGGTTCTTGTCCCAAACCCAGACGTCCTCGAGCTTCAGGTGGAAGAACGGGTACGACTGCTGCGGGACGTAGCTCCGCTCGAGCTTGTTGCACAGGTACGTCGCGTCCTGGGTCAGCACGCAGAAGCGGAACAGCCCGAAGACCGCCTGGTACTCCTTCTTCAGCTGGAGCTCGAGGTCGGCCTCGTACTCGTCGAGATCGTCGAGGTGCGACATGCGCCGCCTCAGTGTAGCCGTGCGAGGAGGGTCTGGACCTTGCCTTTTCCAGGCACTTCGAGGCCCGGCGCGACCTCCGCGAGGGGGCCGAGGACGAACGCGCGCTCATGCAGGCGCGGGTGCGGGACCCTGAGGCCCGGCTCGTCGATCTCCTCGTCCCCGTACAGGAGGAGGTCGAGGTCGAGCGTCCGCGGGCCCTGCGCCGGCACGCCCTCCCGGTTGCGCCCGAAGCGGCGCTCGACGTCGAGGAGGAGGGCGAGCAGCGACTGCGCCGGGAGCTCCGTCTCGAGCGCCGCCGCGCCGTTGAGAAAGCGCGGCTGGTCGACGACGCCGACGGGCGCCGTGTCGACGAGGGAGGAGACGCCGACGACCTCGATCCCCGGCTCGTCGGCGAGCGCGGCGACTGCACCGCGGATCGTCGACTCCCGGTCGCCGAGGTTCGAGCCGAGCGCGATGTACGCGCGGGTCACGGGCGGGACACGGTGACGGAGGCGGTGCCTTCGAGTCCGCCGGGGCGGACCTCGGGCTTCGACACGCGTACGCGCACGCGTTCCGGCGCGAACCGCGTCTGCAGCTCGTCCGCGACCGCGCCCGCGAGCGCCTCGAGGAGGTCGTACGCGTGCGCGTCGGAGACCTCGTGCACGGCACGCGCGACCGCGCCGTAGTCGACGGCATCCTCGATGCGGTCGGAGGAACCGCGTTCGCCGACGTCGAGCTCGACGTCGAAGACGAAGTCCTGCCCGTTCGCACGCTCGTGCGCGTGCACCCCGTGCAGGCCGAAGAGGCGTAGCCCGCGCAGCTCGACGGTGATCACGCGAACGCCTTCGCGACGCGGAGCGCGTCGACGTGGGCGCCGACGTCGTGCACACGGAGGATCGTCGCGCCGCGCTCGTACGCCACGATCGCGGCTCCGACGCTCGCGCTCACGAGGTCGACGGCGCCGAGCCGCTTCAGCGTGCTCTTGCGCGAGAAGCCGACAAGCAGCGGCCGGCCGAGCGCGAGCAGCACGTCCAGCCGGCGGATGAGGTCGACGTTGTGCTCGAGCGTCTTGCCGAACCCGATGCCCGGGTCGAGACAGATGCGCTCCTCGGCGACGCCCTGGGAGATCGCGAATGCGAGGCGCTCCTCGAGGAAGGCGGCCACCTCGGAGGCGACGTCGTCGTAGCGCGGCGCCTCCTGCATCGTGCGCGGCGTGCCCTGCATGTGCATGAGACAGAGGTAGGCGTCCGCACCCGCGACGACGCCGGCGAGCTCGGGATCGCCACGGAGCGCAGTGACGTCGTTCACGAGCTCGGCGCCGAGCTCGAGCGCGCGACGGGCGACCTCCGCCTTCGCGGTGTCGATCGAGACGGGAATCTCGCCGCGCAGGCGTTCGAGCACCGGCACGACACGGCGCAGCTCCTCGTCCGCCGAGACGCCGTCGGAGCCGGGCCGCGTCGACTCGCCGCCGATGTCGACGATCGCGGCTCCCTCGGCGACCATCCGCCGCGCGGATGCGACGGCGACCTCGGGATCGAGGTGCACGCCGCCGTCGGAGAACGAGTCGGGCGTGACGTTGACGACGCCCATGACGGACGGCCGCTGGAAGCGTTCCTCGATCGGAGTCACGGACGGATGGTTGCACGAAGACGGCGCACATCCGCCGTCACGCGACGTCAGGGCTGCTTCGCGACCACCGTGATCTCGACGTGCATGCCGGCGACGAGATCGGCGCGGACGGTCGTGCGCACCGGCTTCTCCCCCGGGAAGTGCTTCGCGTACTCCTCGTTGAAGGCGGCGAAGTCGTCGAGGTCGGTCAGGTGCACGAGGCACGAGACGACGTCGTCGAGCGACGCCCCGGCACTCTCGAGCAGCGCGGCGACGTTGCGGAAGATCTGCGCGGTCTCGGCCGCGACGCCGCCGTCGACGAGCTCGTGGTCCGCGTCGAACCCGCCTTGCCCGGCGAGGAAGACGAAGCCGCCGGCGACGCGCAGAGAGGAGAACGGAAGATCCATCACACGCCCCTTTCGAGGAAGAACATCCTGAACACGACTACGGGTCGAGCCGGCGGCCGCAGTACTCGCACATCACGGCGTACCGCTTGGTGCCGGAAGCGGTCACTGCGATCTGGCGCTTCACCATCCGGTGCTTGCACGCATTCACCGGCGGAAGGAGCCTCGGCATCGGCGGAAGGTCGGGCATGTGCCGGATCGCGCCGCCCACGGCGGGGCAGCCGGCCTCGTGCTCGGCCCAGACCTGGTTCACCGGCTGGTTCGTGAGCGCCAGCCAGCCACATGCCTCGCAGGAGACCTCGATCAGCTGGTCGCTCCCTCTTCGGCCACGTTCGACACGGTAGCGGCGCGACTCCGCGCCGACTCGGCAATCCACAGACCGGCGAGCACCACCACGCCCCCTGCCACGAGCGTCGCACGCAGGCTCTCGCCGAGCACGAGCACGGACGACACGACGCCGAAGATCGGGACGAGGAGGGCGAACGACGCCGCGCGCGCGGCGCCGATGAGGCGTACGCCCTCGTAGAAGAGGACGAAGCCGAGCACCGTTCCTCCGACGGCGAGGTACGCGACCCCTCCCCACGCCGACGCCGGCGCATGCGCGGCACCGCTCCAGCCGCCGCCGAAGAACGACAGCGGGAGCAGCATGAGCGACCCCGCCGCGGTCGCATAGACGTTCGCGCTCACGGAACCGAAGCGCGCGGTCGCGGCGCGGCCGGCCAGGGTGTAAGCCGCCCACGAGATGGAGGCACCGACGAACAGCGCGTCGCCGACGAGCCGGCTCGAGCCGATTCCGCCGACCGGATCGGCAACCACGACGAGCCCCGCGAGCGCGACGAGAAGGCCGAGGCCCGCGCGCCGCGACGGGCGCTCGCCGAAGACGCGCCACGTCAGGAACGTCGTGACGATCGGGATGAGACCGGGAACGAGGACGGAGCCGTCGGCCGCCGGCGCGTGCCGGAGGCCGTAGAGGAAGAAGAGGTTGTACGCGAACACGACCGTGAAGCCGAGCGCGGCGATGAGGCGCAGGTCGGAGCGCGCGGGGCGCCGCACCGGCCGGCCCGAGATACGGGCCCACAGCCAGAGCAGGCACGCAGCGATCGCGAAGCGCGCGGTTGCGACCGTCGCCGGCGCGATGTGGTCGGCGGCCACCTTGCCCGCAGGCCACGTCCCGCCGAAGGCGACCATCCCTACGAGCAGCGAGAGATACGCCGCCCTGCGCTCGCCCACGTGCGGCGGGGGTCTCTAGCCCTTGGCCGGATCGGGCGGCGGCTGCATCGTCGCGCCCGGCAGCGGGAACGGCCGCGGCCGCGGCAGGCGCTCGCGCTTCGGCTCGTCCTGCGGCTTCGGAATCTCCGGGGCGGCCTCCGCCTCCGGGAACACCGCCGACTCGTCTTCGCCGGCGAGCAGCCGCTCGAACTGATCCTTGTCGATCGTCTCGCGCTCGATGAGGATCATCGAGATCCGGTGCAGCTCCTCGATGTGCTCCTCGAGCGTACGCCGGGCGACCTCGTAGCCCTGCTCGATGAGACGGCGGATCTCGTCGTCGATCTCGCGCGCGATCTCCTCCGAGTAGTCCGGCTCCGCGCCCATCTCGCGGCCGAGGAACGGCATGTCGTGGTTGCGGCCGAGGACACGCGGGCCGAGCTTCTCGCTCATGCCGTAGCGCATGACCATGTTCTTCGCGAGCTGCGTCACGCGCTCGAGGTCGTTCGACGCGCCCGTCGTGATCTCGTGGAAGACGATGTCCTCCGCCGTGCGGCCGCCGAGCGTCATCGCGATGTCCTCGATGAGCGCCGACTTCGAGCGCAGGTAGCGGTCCTCGGTCGGCAGCGAGACGGTGAGGCCGAGTGCCTGGCCGCGCGACACGATCGTGATCTTGTGGATCGGGTCGGTGTGCTCGAGGTAATGGCCGACGAGCGCATGGCCCATCTCGTGATAGGCGGTCACCTTGCGCTCGGACTCCGAGAGGAGCCGCGCCTTCTTCTCCGGGCCGGCGATGACGCGCATGATCCCTTCCTCGAGCTCTTCCTGCTCGACGATCTTCTTGCCGCGGCGCGCTGCGAGGAGCGCGGCCTCGTTCACGAGGTTCGCGAGGTCGGCGCCGGTGAAGCCCGGCGTGCCGGACGCGAGCGTGTCGAGGTCGATCTCGGGTGCGAGCGGCTTGCCCTTCGTGTGCACCTCGAGGATCTTGCGGCGGCCGAGGCGGTCGGGCCGGTCGACGACGATCTGCCGGTCGAAGCGGCCCGGGCGCAGGAGCGCCGGGTCGAGGATGTCGGGCCGGTTCGTGGCGGCGATGAGGATGATGTTGTCCTTCATCTCGAAGCCGTCCATCTCGACGAGCAGCTGGTTCAGCGTCTGCTCGCGCTCGTCGTGGCCGCCGCCGAGGCCGGCGCCGCGATGGCGGCCGACCGCGTCGATCTCGTCCATGAACACGATGCACGGCGACGCCTGCTTCGCCTGCTCGAAGAGGTCGCGCACACGCGAGGCGCCGACGCCGACGAACATCTCGACGAAGTCGGAGCCGGAGATGGAGAAGAACGGCACGCCGGCCTCGCCGGCGACCGCGCGCGCGAGGAGCGTCTTGCCGGTGCCGGGAGGCCCGTACAGGAGGACGCCCTTCGGGATCCGCGCGCCGAGCGCCTGGAACTTCTTCGGGTTCTCGAGGAACTCCTTGATCTCCTGGAGCTCCTCCACCGCCTCGTCGACGCCGGCGACGTCCTTGAAGCCGATCTTCGGCGAGTCCGGCGTCATCCGCTTCGCGCGCGACTTGCCGAAGCTCATCACCTTCGAGCCGCCGCCCTGCACCTGGTTCATGAGGAAGATCCAGAAGCCGAACAGGAGCACGAACGGCAGGAGGCTCGTGAGGATCGACCACCACGGCGAGCCGCCGACGCCCTTCGAGTTGAAGCCGACGTTGTGCTTGACCATGAGGCTCTCGACCTGCGCCTCGGCCTGCGGCGTCGCGTAGTGGACGCTGAAGTGCTGGCCGCCCTTCGTCGTCAGCGAGAGGGCCTGCTTGTTCGGGTCGATCGTGACCGGCCCCTGGATGGAGGTCGGCCGGTCCCGGATGAGCGAGTAGACGTAGGAGGTCGTCGCCTGCGTCGTCTTCGTCCCGTGGCCGCCCAGCGTCTGCAAGGCCAGCCAAACGAGCGCTGCGATGATGATCAGCGGGAAGAGAGCGCTACGAAAGAACCTGTTCAAAGGGCAGAGACCTCACCGGGAGGGTACCAGCCGTCTACGTGTCTATCGGGCTTTCGAGGCCCGCGGTTACGGCCCTTCCTCGAGGTTCCGGCGTGGGAGTCCCGTAGAGCAGACGGGCGCGCGGGAGACCCGCGCGCCCTGAAAGAGGCGCCGCAAGCGGCGCCTCAGGGCCCTTCCGGCACGAGTGCCGGGTCGAGCACGCCCACGTAGGGCAGGTTCCGGTACCGCTCGGCGAAATCGAGGCCGTAGCCGATGACGAACCGGTTCGGGATCTCGAAGCCGACGTAGCGGACGGGAACGTCGATCTCACGCCGGTCCGGCTTCGTGAGGAGGGCGCAGATCTCCAGGGTGGCCGGCTCGCGGGCCTCGAGGCTCCGGATGAGATACGAAAGCGTCAGACCCGAGTCGATGATGTCCTCGACGACGAGCACGTCCCGCCCCTCGATGTTGATGTCGAGGTCCTTGAGGATGCGGACGACGCCCGACGAGTCGGTCGAGTCGCCGTAGCTCGAGATGGCCATGAAGTCGATCTCGCACGGGATCGTCAGGTGCCGCATGAGGTCGGCCATGAAGAAGACGGCCCCCTTGAGGACGCCGACGAGGAGCAGGTCGCGGCCGGCGTAGTCGGCGGAGATCTCCTCCCCGAGCTCGGCGACGCGGCGGCGCAGCTCATCGGGCTCGATGAGCACCTCCGTCACGGCGCGCTCGAGCTCAGTCGCGCTCAACGACGACGTCCGGGTGCTCGACGATGCCGGGGACGGCGACGACATCCGGCCCGCGCACGACCAGAGGCCAAGCCTCGCGGTCGGAACGGGGGATCTTCGCGTCGACGAACACGTCCTGGATCTTCTTGGTCCGGCCGGCGAGCCGGTCGCCGGGCCTCCAGCCTCGTACCTTAAGCCCTTCCACGCGCGAGCGGATGCGCCACTCGCCCCAGCGCACTTCGCCGCGGAGCTCGACGGGGCCTTGTTCGAGCCAGAGCCGGTCGTATTCGCGCACGGCCTGGACGCCGCCGCCGAGGTCGACGCGCTTCGAGCCCGCCTCGGAGGCGAGCAGCGCGGCGAGCGATGGCGGCAGCGTCTCGCGTGCGTCGAGTGCGTGCAGGAGGTTCTCGTCGGCCGCGGGATGGAGCCGGCGGAGGAGCGGCAGGATCTCGTCGCGGATGAGCCCGCGCTTCGTGTCGGGGTTCGAGGAGTCGGCGCGGAAGCGGAGGCCCGCGGCGGCGCAGTACGCCTCGGTCTCGGCCCGCCAGACCGTCAGCAGGGGGTGCACCACGCCGTCGTCGCGCCGCGGCTCCATGCCGGTCGCGGCTCCGCGCGAGGCGAGCCGGTAGAGGATCGTCTCGACCTGGTCGGAGGCGGTGTGGCCGGTCGCGCGCAGCGCGGTCGTGCGCCGAGCGAGTACCGCTGCTCGCGCAGCTCCGCCTCGCTCAGGCCGCGGCCGTCGAGCTCGACCACGTCGGCTCCGAGCGTCTCCGCGCAGAAGCACGCGTCCTCGTCCGACTCGGCGCCGCGCAGCTTGTGGTCCACGTGGAGTGCGGACACGCGGTAGCCGAGCGTCCCGAGGACGTGCCAGAGGCACGTCGAATCGGCGCCGCCTGAGACGAGGCAGGTCACCTCTCCGCCCGGCTCGACGAGGTCGTGCGAGCGGATGAAGTTCTCGACCCGCGCGGGAAGATCCACGCAGGAGAGTGTGCCTACCTCCCGCCGCAGTCGATGACGCCGGCGCGCGCTGCGGCGATCGCCTGCTGATACGCGACGAACGCCGGCTTCGCGCTCCAGTCGGGCCGGACGAGCCCGGACTGCCAGCCTCCGAGCGAGGCCTCGTCGCGGAGCTCGAAGTTGAAGAAGCCGCCGACCTCGGGCTGGCAGTAGGCGAGATCGACGGCGGCCGTGAGCTGGCCCGCCTGCTCCGCCTCGTCGACCGCGTGCCGGTCGGTCTCGCTTCCCGAGTAGAGGGCGGCGAACGACCGCGGCACCTGCGACTGGAATCCGTCCTCGAGATACCAGACGCTGACGCCGTCCTCGCCGGGAAGCGGCTGGCCCGTCCCGGCGAAGCCGGCGCGGATCGCGGCGAGCAGGCGACCGAGGTCGCCTTCGTCGATCGAGCCCTTCGCGTGGATCGCCGACGGGGCTTCGGCCGAGTCGTTCGGGTAGCCGTTGTGGCCGATCGTGTCGAAGACCGGCAGCGCGCGGGCACTCGCGCGGTACGCCTTCCCGAGCGCGCGGTACCAGTCTCCGGCTCTGGCGTGCGGCGCGCTCGTCGCGATGACGTTTGCGCCGGGAACGGCCGCGTGGAGATCGTCCCAGCACGTCGCGAGCAGCGCCTCGTACGCGGCCGCCGCACCGTTCTGCGGCTTCCAGAACGTCGACGAGTTCGGCTCCGTCCAGACGGCGACGTCGTGCATCCACGGGTACGCGCGGACAACGTTCGTCACGAAGCCGCAGAACGACGTGCGACCCGCATCGTCGAGGGGCGGCTCGGATGCGCTGCCGGTGACGGCGAGGACGACGCGGATCCTGCGGCCCGCGGCGGCGACGCGCTGCAGCTCGGTCAGGTCGGTGCCGCGCGGGAACGTCTCTCCCTGGCTCCAGTCGAGCGTCACGCGCACCGCGCCGACGCCGAGCTGGGAGTAGATGGAGAGCAGCGAGCTCGTGCGGACGTACCACTTGAGCGAGTCGTCGTCGACGCCGAGCAGCAGGCCCGGCGCCGCGCCGGCGGGACGCGCGAGCGCGACGACGGCGAGCGAGATCGCCCCGAGAACCACGACCCGGTTCACCGGCTGACGGTGCGCCCGTTCTGTAAGCGCACGACGGGCGCCGCGTAAGCGCGTGGTAAAGCGTCAGAAGATGAGCGAGCGATACGTCGTCGCGTGCCGCATGCCGATCGCCTCGTACACGTGGATGGCGACGTCGTTCTCGGGCCGCACGAAGAGACACACCGCGGGCACGTGCTCGAGGAGCGCGCGGCAGAGGTCGCGCATCGCGCGCTGCGCGTACCCGCGGTTCCGCGCCTGCGGGTCGACCCACACCTGTTGCAGCTGCACGGCGGACGGCGTCCACGCCGACGCCTCGGCCTTGAAGAGGATCGTCCCGGCGTCCGTCCAGATCCACGAACGGCCCTCGTCGATCTGGAGCTTCGTCCGCCAGCGGAATCCCTCCGGGTCGCGACGCATCGGGTCGATCCCGATCTCCTCGCGGTGCGCCGCCGCGCACGCGGGGACGAGCACGTCGAGGTCGGCGAGCGTCGCGCGGCGCAGGCCGGTGTCGCCCGCCGGCGGCGGCCCGTCGATGACGTAGACGGGCTGGCCGCGGCGGTCGTCGCGCGGCCGCGGCAGCGCGTGCGCGGCCTCCGCCCAGAGCTCGTCGACGGCGCGCTGCTCGCCGATGATCATGCGCGGCTGGCCGCGGACGGTTGCGTCCGCGAAAGCGCCGCAGCCGTCACCCGAGGGGACGACGTTCGCGCCGACGTGGCAGAGCGCCGACAGCCTGCCGCGCTCGCCGAGTGCGGAGAAGCGGCCGAGCCGCCGCCGCGCGATGTCCTCGAGGAACACACGCTCGATCGGCTCCTCGGCGCAGAACGCGAGGATCTCGTCGAGCGTCGGATCGACCGCGTGCACGTGCCCGATCATCCCACGGCGGGCGAGCGGTTAGGGTGAGCGCCATGCCGATTCACATTCGCGCCGAGCCCGGCGACTACGCCGAGGCCGTTCTCGTCCCGGGCGACCCGCTGCGGGCCAAGTACATCGCCGACACGTATCTCGACGACGTCGTCCAGACGAACGCGGAGCGCGGGATGCTCGGCTTCCGCGGCACGTGGGAGGGCACGCCGGTCTCGGTGCAGTCGACGGGGATGGGCTGCCCGTCCGCGGCGATCGTCATCGAGGAGCTCGTCATGCTCGGCTGCAAGAAGATCCTCCGCGTCGGCACGTGCGGCGGGCTGCAGCCGCATCATCAGCTCGGCGACATGATCGTCGCGCTCACGGCGGTCCCGCAGGACGGGACGACGCAGACGTACGTGCACGAGCCGCACTGCCCGACCGCGAGCTTCGAGCTCGTCCATGCGGCCGTCCACGCGGCAAAGGAGATGAAGCAGCCGATCCACGTCGGGCCGGTCGTCTCGAGCGACGTCTTCTACAACCCCGACCAGGGCCAGTACCAGCGGTGGTCGGAGCGCGGCATCCTCGGCGTCGAGATGGAGGCGGCGATCCTGTTCACGCTCGGGGCTCTGCGCGGCGTGCAGGCGGGCTGCCTGCTCACCGTGAGCGACATCGTCGTCGAGGGCACGTTCACCCGGATCAGCGACGAGGACCTGCGCGCCGCCGTCGACCGCATGACCCGGGTCGGCCTCGCCGCCGTCACGGCTTCCGACTAAGGCGTCGCTTGCGACGCCGACCAGAAGAGGAGGCGTCGATTCACTCGACGCCTCCGATTAAGACCGTATTCCTCGTCAATCCGGCGTCGGACAACGGCGCCACGGGCAAGCGCTGGCCCGAGCTCGCGCACCGCGCGGAGGTCCTCGGGCTCGGCGGGCGAGACGCTGCTCTCCGAGCGCCCCGGACACATCGTCGAGCTGGCGGAGCGGGCGGCGCGCGACGGCGCGGAGCTCGTCGTCGCCGTCGGCGGCGACGGCACGCTGAACGAGACGGTGAACGGGCTCATGCGCGCCGGCACTCCGACCGAGCTCGCGGTCGTCGCCATCGGCACCGGCATGGACTTCGTTCGCACGTATGGGATACCGACCCGCTTCGACGACGCAGTCCGCACCGTGCTCACGGGCCGGACTAGGACGATCGACGTCGGCCGCGTCTCGTACCGCACGTGGGCCGGAGACCCGGCAGAGCGCTACGTCTGCAACGTCGGCAGCGTCGGCATGAGCGCCGCGGTAGCACGCCGCGCCAACGGCATGTCGAAGATGTTCGGCGGACGCGCGACGTTCTTCTACGCGCTCGTGCGCGTGTTCTTCGAATGGCAGAACACCGTCGTCGACGTCGCGCTCGACGGCGAGCGCCGCTCGGAGCGCATGCACGACGTCATCGTCGCCAACGGCCGCTACCACGGCGGAGCGATGTGGCTCGCCCCGGAGGCGGAGCCGGACGACGGGCTCTTCGACGTGCTCACGATCGGCGACGTCACGAAGCTCGACTTCGTCACGACCGCGCCGAAGCTCTACCGCGGGACGCATCTCTCGCACCCGAAGGTCGACCTCGTCCGCGCACGGGTCGTCGAGGTCGACGCGCGCGAGCGGCTGCCGATCGAGCTCGACGGCGAGCAGGTCGGGACGACGCCGGCGCGCTTCGAGGTCGTGCCGGGGGCGCTGCGGGTGCGTGTCCCGGCCTAGAGCCGCGGCGGCCGTCGCCGGCGCGGCCGGATTCACGGCGCTCGCGATCCTCGTCGCGGCCGGAAGCCTGACGTCGCTCGACCAGTGGGCGATCGACCACGCGATGCCCGGCGCGCGCTTCACCGGCGGGAAGCCGTCGCTGTCGGGCGCGCTCATCCCGCTGTGGCACGAGTACTGGCACGGCTGGCTCCACGTCGCGGCGGACATCGTGACGCTCCCCGCGTATTTCGCGCCCGCGACGATCATCGTTGCGCTCGCGTGCGCGGTCGTCCGCGGCCGGCGCGCGATCGCGCTCGCCGCCGCGTTCGTCGCGGTCAACGCCGTCGAGGCGATCACGAAGACGGCGCTGACGCGACCGGCGCTGTACCGCCACGGTCTTCATCTCACGGGATTCGACAACTCGTACCCGAGCGGTCACACGATCCGCAGCGTGCTCGTCGCCGTCGCGATCGCGGCTGCCTGGCCGCGCGCCGGCCGCTGGGCGGCAACGTGGGCGGTGTGCTCGGTCGCGATGCTCGAGGTGGCGGGGCTCCACGTCCCGACGGACATCGCCGGCGGGCTGCTGATCGCCGGCGCGCTCGTGTTCGCAATGCGCTAGCTACGAGGACTTCGTCGTCTTGCGGCGCGTCGAGCCGCCGCCGTCCTTCGCGAGCTCGTCCACCCGCTGCTCGAGCTCGGCGAGACGGCGCTCGAGCTCGTCGATCCCGCGCACGCGCTTCTGCAGCTCGTCGACCCGGTCGCGCATCGAGTTCAGCGCGCCGACGACGCGCTCACCGCCGGGCGCTTCCTGGAGACGGTGCATCGCGTCCTCGCTCAGCTCGGCGAGCTTGCTCAACAGATCGGTCCGGCGCTCTTCTGCCATGGGTCGGATTGTACGGGTGGAGGCGAGTGCTCGGATACCCTGGCGCACCGATGCGGAGGCTCGCGATCCTGCTCGCCCTCGTCCTCGCCGCGCCGGCCACAGCAGCGACGATCCACGCGGCACGGCACGGCGGGCTGCTGCTCGGAACGCCCGCTCCCGACCAGCTTGTCGGCGGCTCCGGCACCGACCTCATCCAGGCCGCCTGGGGCGGCGTCGACCGCGTCTCGTGCGGCGGCGGCGTCGACATCGTCACCGCCGATCTCTCGGACAAGGTGTCGCCCGGCTGCTCGACCGTCTCGCGGCGGCTGTCGGTCGATCTCTCGACGAATCCGGCCGGCCAGCACGAGTCCGCCGTCGAGCCGGCGGACGCCTCGTGGGGCTCGACCGTCGTCGCCGCCTACCAGGTTGGAAGGTTCGCAGGCGGCGGTGCCTCGAACATCGGTGTCGCCGTCTCCGCCGACGCGGGCCGGACGTGGACGCGCGGCCTCCTGCCCGGCGTCACCGCCGAGTCGACGCCGCCCGGCCCCGAGACCGCCGCCTCCGACCCGACGGTGGCGTACGACGCGGCGCACGGTCTCTGGCTCGCCGGCACGCTCACGATCGAGCGCGGCGGCTCGCGCGTCATGGTCGCGCACTCCGCCGACGGGCAGCACTGGTCGCTCCCCGTCACGGCGGCGAGCGGCCCAGCGCTCGACAAGGACTGGCTCGCGTGCGACAACGGCGCGACGAGCCCGTTCCGCGGACGGTGCTACGCGCTGTACACGGACGATCAGAAGAACGACACGGTGAGCCAGTCGACCGACGACGGCGGCGCGACGTGGTCCGCCCCGGTCCGGGCCGCGAACGTCCTCGTCGGCACGCAGCCGGCAGTGCTCGCCGACGGCACGCTCGTCGTCATCGCAGGCCAGTTCAACGGCGAAGAGGGCCTCACCGGATCGATCGAGGGCTCCCGCTCGACCGACGGCGGCGCGACGTTCGCGCGCATCGTCGTGTCGTCGTTCGCCTCCGCCCCACTCGACCCGATGCGCGCGATCTCGCTCCCGTCGCTCACGATCGACGGGAGCGGAACGCTGTACGCGACGTGGGGCGACTGTCGCTTCCGTCCGTCGTGCACCGCGAACGACCTCGTCCTCTCGACGTCGACGGACGGCGTGAGCTGGACGACGCCCACGCGCATCCCCGTCGCACCCATCACCTCAACGATCAGCGCGATGATTCCCGGCCTCGGCGCGGACGCGACTGCCGCGGGCAGGCTCGGGCTCGTCTACGCGTACTTCACGCCCGGGTCGTGCGCACGGGGCGCCTGCGCGCTCGGCGTCGGGTTCGTGCAGTCGGCGGACGGCGGCGCCACGTGGTCGAAGCCGCAGCAGCTCGACGCCGAGCCGATGCAGATGACGTGGCTGCCTCAGGCGAACGGCCGCATGGTCGGCGACTACTTCGCAACGGCGTTCGCGGCCGGCCGTGTCGTGCCCGTGTTCGCGCTCGCGATCGCGCCGACCTCCGGCCGGCTGCACGAAGCGATCTTCGCGGCCTCACTCCGGCCGCTCGGGCAGTAGCCGCGCGAGCGCGGCGAGCGTCTCGCCGGCACCCGCGTCGACGCACACAGCCGCGCGGCGGTCGAACTGCGTCCCACCGCGATTGACGATCGCGAGGTGCCCGCCGGCGGCGAGCGTCTCGAGCGGCAGCCCGGCGACGGGATAGACCTCGAGCGACGAGCCGACGACGAGCAGCACGCCGGCCTCCGACGCGAGCCGCACCGCGCGGTCGATCGCCGCCTCGGGGAGGAGCTCGCCGAACATGACGACGTCGGGCTTGAGCACCCGCCCGCAGCGCGGGCACTCGGGCAGCGGGAGCATCTCGATCACATCGTCGAGCGCGACCACCTCACCGCAGTCGAGGCAGCTCGACGTTCCGATCGATCCGTGCACCTCGACGACGGTGCGCGAGCCGGCCCGCGCATGCAGCCGGTCGATGTTCTGCGTCACGACGGCGTCGACCCAGCCTCTGTCCTCGAGCTCGGCGAGCGCGCGGTGGCCCTCGTTCGGCTCCGCGTCGCGAAGGACGGCGAGCCGCTTCGCGTAGAAGTCCCACACCTTCACCGGGTCGGCGAGGAACGCCTCGATGCTCGCGTACTCCATCGGGTCGTACCGTGCCCAGATGCCCGTCGGCGACCGGAAGTCCGGGATGCCCGACTCGGTGCTGATGCCGGCGCCGGTGAGGACGACGCACGGCTGATGCGCACGTACGAGCTCGACAAGGCCGTCGACGGGCATGGGCGCATCGTAGAGTTGCCCCGTGGCAGGCTCGGACTTCCCGTTCACGACGCGCGTCCGCGTGCGGTTCGCGGACACCGACGCGCAAGGCGTCGCGCACAACACGTCGTACCTCGTCTGGTTCGAGGTCGCCCGCGTCGAGTACCTGCGCGCGTACGCAGGCGGCTATCAGACGCTGCGCGACCACGGCATCGAGGCCCTCGTGCTCGAGTCGTTCTGCCGATACCGCGTGCCTGCCCGGTTCGACGACGAGCTCGACGTCCACGCGCGCTGCGTCGGTCTGCGCGGCGCGCGCTTCCGCTACGAGTACGAGATCGTCCGCGCCGACGGCGTCATGGTCGCCGACGGCTGGACGGCGCATGCGTGCGTCGACGCGCGGACGTTCGCACCGACGCGCGTCCCGGAATGGCTCGCCGACGCTATCCGGACTGCTGAGTCGTCGTCTGCGCCGTCGAGGTCGTAGCCGGCTTCTTCAGCTTCTTCTTCTTCGGCCCGACCCGGACGAGCTCGGGCGACGAGCGGTACGACGAGTACCAGACGTCGTGATGGAGGAGCTTCCCGTCCGCCGCGTACACGTCGCGCGTCACACTCGTCGTCATCGCAGGCTCGCCCGGGTCGTCGACGATCTTGTCGCCGGGCTTCAGCGTCTTGTCGACCGTCTTCTTGATCGGCGTCTTGCCCCGGACGACGAGTGGCGCCGTCGTGCTCTCGACCTTCCGTCCCGTCGGCGTGCCGTACAGGTTCACGGTGAGCGACGAGGGACTGACGAACGTCCTGAGTAGGAGCCAGTCCCCGGTGTCGTTGACGAACTTCAAGTCGACGTCCGGGTAGTCGACGGTCGCGTCGCGCCCTTGCGGGTAGTGGCTGATGTAGAGCGCGTGGTTCGTCCGGGCGGTGATGTCGAGACCGGCCTCGAACGCCGCGTTGAACACGGTCGTCGAGACCTGGCAGACGCCGCCGCCGAGCCCGGTCGTGAGCTCCCCGTTCACGATGACGGGCGCGACGAGGAACCCCTTCGCAGCGCTGCGTGCGCCCGTCGTCTGGTTGAAGGAAAACTCCTCACCCGGAGCGATGAGCTTGTCGTCGACGAGATGCGACACGAGCTCGACGTTGTGGATGCGGTTCGGAACGCCGCCGAAGTCGGTCGTGTACGTGGAGACGAGCCCGTCGATCCCCATCGCGCGCGCCTTCGCCGTGGTGCGCTTCGCGAACGACGTCGCGACCGGCAGCGTCGCGACGCGACGCGCCGGGAGCGTGTGCAGCGCCGCGGCGAGGACGGCATCGGCGGCGCGAACCGCGTCGAGGCGTACGCCCGGCCGGTCGGGCACGATCCTCACCTTCGGTCCGTCGACGGCGAACGTCGCGTCGCGCGCGGGCTTCTCGACGCGCTTGCCGAGACGCTGGAGCCATGCGTCCGCAGCCGGCCCGCCGATGCGCAGCACGGCGCTGCCGGCGGTTGGGAACTCGAGGAGCGGCGCGAGCTGCGCGGGCGTGAGCAGCCAGCGGGTCGGGCCGAGCTGGAGGTGGACGGGAGCCGACAGCACGACACGCGCCTGCCGTGCCGCGCGGCGGAGCGAGAGCGCGCGAACACGCGGCTCGGTCACACGCATCGGCAGCTGGACCGGGCCCGAGGAGCGGCCGAGCGTCGCGAGCTCGTGGACGAGGACTGTCGCGGCTGCGGCACGGTCGAGGACGAGCCCGGTGCGCGCGGGGACGACGACGACGTGCTGCGCACGGAGCGCGAGCGACGCGTTCCGCGGCGGGCGATTGACCGCGCCGGCGATCCGCCCGACCTCATACTGGAGCGCACCGGTGAGGACGCTCGTCGGCGGCGTGACGTCGGCGCCGAAGACGTCGACGCCGATCCGCTTGAACCCCCGGAACGGCGCGAACCCGCTCCCCTGCCGCTGCGCGGAGTCGACGGCGGCCTGCCAGTCGGACTCGACGCCGAGCTCGACCGGCCGGATCGCGAAGCGCTTGCCGCCGGCCGTGAAGACGACCGGGCGCTTGGCGAGCGTGGCGGCCTTCCCCTCGAGCAGCGTGCGCGCCTTCGTCACCGGCATGCCGCCGACGTCGATGCCGTCGATCCGGACACCGCTCGCGATCGTCGTCGGCGAGCCTGCGAAGACGAGGCCGAGCACGACGCCGACGGCGACGATCGAGAGCACGAGCAGGCCGAGCGCGCGACGCATTGGGCTTCGATGGTATCCGGCGTTGCACGAATCGACACGAAGCCGGCACGGACACGTGACGGGTCGCGAAATACGCTCGAAGTAGGCGGGTAGGAGGGAGGGGTCGGGTCCCGGATTACTCGCGTGTACCGATTAACCGGGCCGCCGGGCGGGCCGGCTCAGAAGACGAAGAGCTCGACGCCGCCGCTGACGTTCAGCTCGATGCCGGTGACGTATGAGGCAAGGTCGCTGCAGAGGAACGCGATGACGTTCGCGATCTCCTCCGGCTTGCCCGGCCGCTTCAGCGCCGTGCGGTTGACGATCCGCTCGTTCATCGCCTGATTGGCCATGTTGAAAGCCTCCGTGCCGATGACGCCGGGCACGATCGCGTTGCACGTGATGCCGTGCCGCGCGCCCTCCATCGCGAGCGTCTTCGTCAGACCGAGGAGCCCCGCCTTCGTCGTCGAGTAGCTCGCCTGGCCGAAGCCGCCGAGTGTGCCCGCGACCGAGGCCATGTTGACGATGCGCCCCCAGCCCCGCTCTTTCATGTGCGGCCACACCGCCTGGGCGCAGTTGAACGCACCCGAGAGGTTCACGCGCAGGTCGCGCTCCCAGAGCTCCGGCGACTGGTCGACGAACTGGGCGGCGTGGTCGAGCGTGCCGGCGTTGTTCACGAGGATGTCGAGCGAGCCGAGCTCGCCGACGGCACGGCCGACGGCCGACGCCACCTCGTCGCGGTCGGTGACGTCGCAGCGGATGGCGAGCGCCCGCCGACCCATCGCCTCGATATCGCGAACCGTCTCCTCCGTGTGGACCAGGCCTTGCTGCCGCGCGACGGTCGCGAGCGCGCCGTAGCGGTCGGTCTCGTCCGAGAGCTGCGACTCGACGAGGAGATCCGCGACGACGACATCCGCGCCCGCGCGGGCAAGCGCGAGCGCGTCCGCACGGCCGAGCCCGCGCGAGCCGCCGGTGACGAAGGCGACGCGCCCGGTTAGGTCGATCTCAATCGCCACGGGGCATAAATATCTCTTTTGCGATCACGAGCCGCTGGATCTGGGACGTGCCCTCGTAGATCTGGAACAGCTTCGCGTCGCGCATGAGCTTCTCGACCGGGTACTCCTTGATGTAGCCGTAGCCGCCGAACACCTGAACCGCGTCGGTGGCGACCTTCATCGCGGCATCCGCGGCGAAGCGCTTCGCGAAGGACGAGTACAGCGTCGTCTTCCGGCCGTACCCCCGGTCGAGCATCCACGCCGCCTGCCAGCAGAGCAGGCGCGCGGCCTCGATCTCCGTCGCCATGTCGGCGATCATGAAGTTGACGCCCTGGTGCATCGCGATCGGCATGTCGAAGGTGACGCGCTCCTTCGCGTACGCGACCGAGTGCTCATATGCGGCCTGCGCCACGCCGACCGCGCCGATCGCCGTGCCTGGCCGCGTGACGTCGAGCGTCGCCATCGCGATCTTGAAGCCGTCGCCCTCCTCGCCGAGACGGTTCTCGACGGGGACGCGAACGTCCTGCAGCGCGAACGCCGAGGTGTCGGTCGCGCGCTGCCCCATCTTGTCGAGATGCTTCTCGATCGTCACGCCGGGGGTGTCCATCGGGACGATGAACGCGGAGATGCCCTTCGCGCCCGCGCGCGCGTCCGTCTTCGCGAAGACGACCGTCCACGTGGCGTAGCCGGCGTTCGTGATGAACGTCTTCGAGCCGTTGAGGACGTACTCGTCGCCGTCGCGCACCGCAGTCGACTTCATCGAAGCCACGTCGGAGCCGGCGCCGGCCTCCGAGAGCCCGAACGAGCAGAGGATCGGCGACTCGATGAGCGGCGGCAGCCACTTGGCCTTCTGCTCGCTCGTCCCGAAGATGATGACGGGGCCGGCCCCGAGACCGTTCGCCGTGATCGACGTGCCGATGCCGGAACAGCCCCAGTAGAGCTCCTCGCCCACGAGCATGCCCTCGAAGGTGGAGAGGCCCGGCCCGCCGTACTCCTCGGGCACGTGGAGGTTCATGAGGCCGACCTCGTGCGCCTTCGCGATCAGCTCGACCGGATGCCGCATGTGCTCGTCGCACTCGTGCTCCAGCGGGCGGATCTCCTGGGCGGCGAACTCGCGCGCGAGCTCCCGGAGTGCCTTCTGCTCGTCGGTCAGCGCGAAGGACACCCCCGCGGCTGCGCCGTGCTCGATCGTCGTCATCTCATCCTCCGCGTAAGTTGACTGACCAGTCAATCAATTCTACTGGACCCGGCGGCTCAGGGCCACCGCTCCGAGGAGCACGAGCGCGAACGCCGCGACCCGCACCCCGCCCCGGAATCCGCCCGGAAGCGCCTCGGCGAAGAGCGCCATCCCCGCCGCGATGGGGACGGCATTCGTCCACAGGACGGTGAGCCCGGCGGAAGCGAGGCGGCCACCCTTCTGGAACGCCAGCTGCATGCAGACGAAGGCGAGCCCGTGGCAGGCGAGCAGGGCCGGCACGAAGAGGAGCCTTCCTCCTCCCCCGACAGCCGCCTTCGTGCCGACGTCGCCGGCGGCGTAGAGCAGCCCGGCGGCCGTGCCGAGGCCGGCGGCGCCCGGCAGCAGCCGCGCGAGTGTCCCGGCGACCGCGATCGAGGCCCCGATCCACAGGGCGACCGGGAGGACGTCGCCGCGGCTCGTCGGTGCGTGCGCGCCCAGCGTGACGGCGAGCAGCACGAGACCCCCCAGGGCGGCGGCGACTCCGATCCGCTCCGACGACTGCAGCCTCCCGCCGCCGAACGCGAGGAGGCCGATCCCGCCCGCAGACGCCGCCTGGACGAGCGAGAGCGGCGCCAGCCGGAGCCCTTCGACGTAGAGCGCCCACCCGGCGATGCCGCCGAGGAATCCGAGCGCCCACCGCCGGCTACGGAAGAGCGAGACAAGCGAGTGCAGCGGCCTTCGCAGCTCGAGCTTCGGGAGCCGGGACGCCACGGAGTGCTGGAGCGCGTAGCCGCCGCTGATGCCGACGGCGGAGAGCACGGCCAGCACGAAGCCGACTGCGATCACTGGAAGGGAAGGTACGCCTCCACCGCGAGCGCGGCGACGCCGACTCGCGGAAGGTCGCGCCGACGCTCGTACACGACGAATCGCCGCTGCCACGTCGGAAAGAACTTCCGGTTGAACACGAGCAGGTTGTCGAGCTGGAACCACGGCTTCATCCGCCGGAGCGTCACGGCCTGCAGCCGCTGGCCGACGCTCAGCTCCGCGTCGGGCGAGAGAAGCGCGGCAAACGGCGAGAAGTTCAGCGATACGCGCGCGAAGCCGTTGTTGCGGGCCCAGGCGACCGATTCGCAGATGAGCCATTCCGTGAACCCGTTCGGGACGTCCGAGGTCCTCGGCATCGATGAGAGCGAGATGGCGGAGCCGGCACCGCACACCGCGTAGTGGAGGAATCCCCGCGCGCATCCGGTGCGGTCGAAGCCGATAGCGAACGCCGCGTCGTCGTCTCCCTCACGGAACAGCACGTCGAGCGCCATGACGAAGCCGCGCTCGGGCGCGTCCCCGCGCCAGATACGCGCGATCTCCTCGAGGTGGGCGCGCAACGACGCGTCGATCTCCGACGGCCGCAGCACGCGCGATGTGAAGCCGGCCTTCTCCAGCCGAGTGACGGACTGCCGCACTTTGCGGATTGCGCGGCCCTCGAGCGAGAACGACGCCGTCTCGACGACGGCCTCGTCGCCGTGATAGAGCGCGCGCAGCCCGAGAGAGCGGTACAGCGCGAGGTCTCGCTCGGCGGCGCCGAGGACGGCGACGCGCCAGCCCCGCTCGTGCGCGAAGTCGATGAACGAGCGCACGAGGGGCGCCCGCACAGACTCTCGTCCGATCGGATCGCCCGAGACGATCGCGACACCGCCCACGACCCGATACGCGAGGAACGCCGACTCGTCGGTCGCGAAGAAGTACGACTTGTCGGACCGGAGAGCGAACGGCGCGAGCGTGTCCGCCCCGAACGTCGCGACGAGCCTTCGCACGACATCGAGCTCGTGCACGCCGCGACGGAGCCGGTAGCGCCACGGCGCGAGCCACTCGGCGAGGATTGCAACCGTCCCGCCGGCGCCGAGCAGGAACACGGACACCGGGAACCAGTCGGCGACGGGACCCACGAGGTGATGTCCGCCGCGGAAGCTCAGGCCCGCGAGCGCGCGGCCGGTCTCGCGGAGCGCCAGCCCGAATGTGTAGGGCTGGTCGACCATGAGCCGGTTCACCCAAAGCGTCGCCATCGCATAGACGCCCACCGCGACGACGAGAAGTGCTGCATGGAGGAGGACGCGCGGCTTTGCAGACGGGTCGCCTCGTAGCCGGAAGTCGGCACGGCGTGCGAGGAGCGCGACGACGGCGACTCCCGTCACGATCGCGCCGTCGCTGAACCCGCGCTCGACGTTGAGCGCGAGCAGCAGCGCGAGCAGCGCGACGGCGAGCTGCCACGCCCGCCGGTTTCCGGCAGCCAACCTACGAGCCGTCACCACGAGGGCCACCGCGAGTGGAACGACGAGCGCCTTCGAGAGGCCGTGCACATGCGCGGCGTCGAGCGCGGTCACGAGCGAGCGCCGATGCTCGGGGAACATCGCATCCACCGCCGCGAGCAGCCCGACGCCTGCGGTCGCCCACGCGAGGACGACGCGCGAGCGCGGCGCCGGCGAGCTCCGCGTTCGTCCGAGGAGCGCGCCGGCGATTCCCACGAGCACTGTCGGGATGACGACGGCCTGTTCCGCCGCGGCGGCGTGGAACGCCTGGTGGGCCGGGATCTGCCGGACGACGAGAATCGACACGCCGTTCACGGCGTAGAGCCAGCCGCCGACGCCGAGCCCGAGCAGCAGCCCGGCGGCGAGGCGCTCGAGCCTCGCCCAGCGCGCGATCCCCGCGAGCATCGTCGCGGTCGCGCACCACACGATCAGGTAGAGCAGAAGCGACACGCTGCCGTGCTTCGAGAGCTCGTCGAGCGCGAGCGCGTCGTGCACGATCGGGCCCGGAAGCGCAACGACGGGCCGGGCCACGTACAACCATCCGGTCGCAGCGGCCAGCACGCCGAGCGCGAGGACGGCGGCCGCAAGGCCCCGGCCGGCGTTACGCATGACGGAGCCTCGAAGCTGCCGCGAGGTACGCCATGTCGGCCTGTCCGCGCCAGAGTGCCCAGTTGTGTCCGCCGAAGGCCACGAAGAACCGGTGTGACACGCGGTGGGCGGCGAGCTCGCGTGCAAACGCCGCGTTCTGCCTGCGCATGGGATCGTTCGATCCGGAGTAGAACCAGTAGTACGTGTGGAGCTTCCGCAAGCGCGCCGCCACGCGAGGAAGCAGCAGTCGCGGGTCGTTTGCCGCGAGGAGCTCGAGGTTCGTCCCGAAGATCGCCCGGATCTTGTCGGGGCGCTGATACCCGGACCACGACTCGACGACGGAGAACTCGCCGGGATGGTGGAGGGCGATGTCGATCGCGCCGTAGCCTCCCTCCGAAAGCCCGCCGATGGCCCTCCCCTGCGGCGCGGGGACCGTCCGATAACGCGCATCGATCGCCTGAACGAGATCGTGTGCGACGAACCGGGCCCAACCGTTACCGGGCCGGATGCCGTTCACCCATTCCTCGTCGGTGAACGTCCCCGTCGAGCCGAACGGCATCACGAGGATGAGCGGCTGAGCGCGGCGTCTCGCCACGAGCGACGTCCTCGACGATCCCCATCTGCACCGTCTCCATGAATGCGAGCGGACGGCCGGGGAACCCGTGCAGGAGATAGAGAACGGGGTACCGGCGCCGCGGATGCGAGGCGTAGCCGCCTGGCAGGTAGACGTACGCCTCCTGCCGGCGTCCGCCGAGGGCGGGGCTCGTGACGAGGATCCGCTGCAGCGTCCCCGGCGAGCGGACGAACGCCGGCTCGCGCGGCGGAGCGAAACCCCGGTACTGGAGGAAGTTGTCGACGTAGCCGCGCACCCCGAGCAGGCCGACGGACAGGAACGCAGCGAGGATCGCGGCAGTGCCCGCGTACGGCAGGACGCTCGGTACTTTCAGCCGATCTGCCCGCACGGCACCGGGTGTACCGTGAGGACGTTAAGCGCGCGTTGCGCGTTGATTGCGCCATGAGAAGAGCTCGTCCTCCTCGCCACGGCAGGCGCAGCGGCGGCAGTCGTCCTCTGCGCGCCCGGCTCGGCCTCGTCCGGGCAACGCGTGGACACGAGCTTCGTCTCGGCGGCGATCGGAGGACGCCTGGACTTCGAGGCCTACCTGCCGCCCGGCTACACAACCGGAACGAAGCGCTATCCGGTCGTCTACGTCCTGCACGGCCTGCCGGCGAGCGCGACGGCGTACACGACACTCCGCTTCGTCGAGCGCGCGGCGGACGCCGGCGGCAGACCGGCGATCGTCGTCGTCCCGCAGGCAGCGCGCACCGGCGAGAGCGATCCCGAGTACGTCGACCACGGCCCGCGCGACGGGTGGGAGACGGCGATCGCGACGGAGCTACCGCGCATCGTCGATGCACGCTTCCGGACGATCAGGTCGCGCGCCGGTCGCGCGCTCGTCGGGATCTCCGCCGGCGGTTACGGCGCGATGCACCTCGCCCTCAGCCACCTCGGCGAGTTCTCGGTCGTGGAGTCCTGGAGCGGGTATTTCCATCCGACCGACCCGACCGGCACGCAGCCGGTCGATCTCGGCTCGGCGGCACGCGACCTCCAGGCGGACGTCCACCGCCTGATTCCGTGGGTGCGCGCGAAGCTGCGATCGCTGCCCACCTTCATCGCGTTCTACGTCGGCCGCAGCGATTGGCGCTTCTACGCCGAGAACGAGACGCTGAATCAGGAACTGTCGAAGGCCGGCATCGCTCACGTCTTCCGCACCTACCCGGGCGGGCACGACCAGCGCCTGTGGCAGCGCTACGCACCGCCGTGGCTCCAACTTGCCCTCCTCCATCTCGAGCCGGCGCACTAGGATTCGCTCGTGGCCACGACGGCGAAGCCCACGACGCTCGACCCGAGGGATTTCCTCGCGATCGATGCCCTCTTCGACGAGGAGGAGCGGGCAATCCGCGACACCATCCGCCAGTTCGTCCGGGACCGCGTCCTGCCGGACGTCGGCGACTGGTTCGAGCGCGGCGTCCTCCCGCCCGGCCTCGCCGGCGAGCTCGCCGACCTGGGCCTCTTCGGGATGCACCTCGAGGGGTACGGCCTCCCCGGTGCGAGCTCGGTCGCCTACGGCCTCACCTGCATGGAGCTCGAGGCGGGCGACGCCGGCGTGCGCAGCCTCGTGTCGGTGCAGGGCTCCCTCGCGATGTTCGCGATCTGGCGCTGGGGAAGCGAGGATCAGAAGCAGCGGTGGCTGCCGGCGATGCACGCGGGCGAGGCGATCGGCTGCTTCGGGCTCACGGAGCCCGACGCCGGCTCCGATCCGGGCGCGATGCGGACGACCGCGAAGCGCGACGGCTCGGACTGGATCCTCAACGGCGCGAAGATGTGGATCACGAACGGCTCCATCGCCGACATCTCGGTCGTGTGGGCGCGCACCGAGGACGGCTCCATCAACGGCTTCCTCGTCGAGCGCGGCACGCCCGGCTTCGAGGCGCCCGACATGCACCACAAGCTGTCGCTGCGCGCATCGGTGACGTCCGAGCTCGTGCTCCGCGACGTGCGCATCCCGGAGGAGAACCGCTTCCCCGAGGTGTCGACGCTGCGCGGCCCGCTCTCCTGTCTCAGCGAGGCCCGGTACGGCATCGTGTGGGGCGCGGTCGGCTCGGCGCGCGCGTGCTACGAGGCGGCGCTCGAGTACGCGAAGGAGCGGATCGTCTTCGGCAAGCCGATCGCCGGCTACCAGCTCACGCAGCAGAAGCTCGCGGAGATGGCGCTCGAGGTGAACCGCGGTCTGCTCGTCGCCCTCCACCTCGGCCGGATGAAGGACGCACGGGACGCTTCGCCCCGAGCACGTGAGCATGGGCAAGATGGGCAACGTCCGCGGCGCGCTCGAGGTCGCCCGGTCGGCGCGCTCGATCCTCGGCGGCAACGGCATCACGCTCGAGTATCCGGTCATCCGCCACATGAACAACCTCGAGTCGGTCCTGACGTACGAGGGCACCCACGAGGTGCACACGCTCGTCGTCGGCCAGGCGATCACCGGTCTCAACGCGTTTCGCTAACGCTAAGCCGGAAACGCTGCGCGTTTCCGGCTTGGGGAAGGGTCCGCTTCGCGGAAACGCTCGACGGCAAAGCCGTCGAGCTCTTGAGGGTCTGTCGACGACGGTTTCGTTCTGCGCGTGCGGCCGTGCCTGCGGCAGGACCGCACGCTTTGTCCGGCCTCCGCTAACGCTGCGCGTTAGCTGCGGCCTGGGCCGACTCGTTACGCGCGCGGTTTCAACCCTCTGCCCCGACGCGGAGCCAGGGCCAGTCTCGCCGTCCCAGTAGTCGACGGCGTCGCCCATCCGGAAGCAGAGGCGGTTCGCGGCGACCTTGTTGCTGTCCGGGTAGACGGGATACGTCGGGCCCTTGAGCGTCGAGAACATCGCCAGCCGCGCGTCCTCGGCGGTCCGGTTGATGACGGTGTGCGCGCCGGCCTCGTCGAGCGGAAACGCGACGACGTCGCCCGGCGCGAGCTCGCGCTCGCCCTCCGGCGTTCGCACGGTCGGCCGGCCCGCGAGGACGACGAGCCATTCCTCGTTGCCGCGGTGGAAGTGGTACGGCCACAGCTGCTGGCCCGGGAGCACGTCGTAGAGGGCGCAGCCGAGCAGCTCTGCGCCGAGCTCCTCTCCGACCGCGCGGCCGCGGAAGCGGAAGCCGTCACGGTCGTGCTCCTCGCCGCCCTCGGCGTCGAGCAAGTTGACGATTGCGGTCACGGCTCGACCACCCAGCCGCGCAGGACGTTCCCGTCCGGACGCGTCCAGCCGGCGATGACGCCCGATCCGCCCCTCGTCGGGATAGACCACGACCTCGGGATCGGAGACGGTCGAGAAGAACACCGCGCGCACGGGGGTGTCGGTGTCGTTGCGGATCTGGTGCGCGCCCTCCTCGCCGCGCCGGAACGCGGCGACGTCCCACGGCTTCAGCACCTGCTCCCCGTCGGGCGTGCGCAGCGTCGGTGTGCCGGCGACGACGAGCAGCCACTCCTCCTCGCCGACCTGCCAGTGGTACCGCGTCTCCTCGCCCGGCGCGAGCTCGTAGAGCGTGCCGCCCCACATCGTCGCGCCGAGTGCGTCGCCGAAGCGCTGCGGCGTGTCGTCGTGCAGGTTCACAGGCCGGGACCGTCAGTCGACGCGTGAGCGGGCTGCGCGGCAGACCCGGCCGCGCGCCGCCCTCGTTGTACGCCGCGGGTGCGACGTCGTTCGGCCCGTCCGCGTAGAAGAGGCTCGCGATGCGCTGGATCTGCCGCCGGCCGGGGCCGAGCTCGAACTGGCCGCCGCCGTACATCCGCACGCCGCGCTCGAAGCAGGCCTCGATGCACTCGAGCAGGCCGCGCACGGTGCCGAAGCGCGACGGCTTGACGTTGAGCCATCTCGGTTCGATCGGCAGCGCGTCGAAGTCCGCGAGCGAGTGGACCGGCGCGTCGAAGCTGAGCCGGTCCTCCGCGCCGGCGAGCGCCTCGCGGCAGCCGTCCTCGAGCCACGCGTCCTCGATGACGACGTCGGGGAACGCGCGTGCGACCGCGCGATAGAAGTCGGGGTCGGGATCGAGGTCGACGCTCGTGCCGCGGTAGTAGGCCTTGAGGTCGACGACGCGAACGCGGTCGAAGGCGGCGAGCCTTCGCATGAGCGCGTCGTCCCAGTCCTTCGCCGCGTCGAGCTTGAACTCGAGCCCCGGATCGTTCTCGAGCCACTGCTCGATGTCCGTGCGCGTCGAGGAGACGAATCGCACCGGCCGGTACGGGCGGCCGAGCACGTCGCCGAGCGACGTCTCGGCCTGGCGCAGCCCGAGGTCGAGCGCAGCGCTCTCGAACGCCCAGCGGCGGTAGTCGGGAAGGTCGAAGCTCGTCGAGACGGCGCGAGAGGTCGTCGAGCGTCCACGTCCCCGCGAGCATGAGCTCGGCCGGGAAGTCGTCGTGGTCGGCCGCCGTCGTACGTGACGTCCTCGCCCTCCCCGGTCTCCCCGTCGCCCTGGAGCACGACTGTCGGTCGTCACGCGCGTCCACGCGGCGAGCGGCAGCTCGCGGCGCCGGAGCGCGTAGTCGTCGACCCGGACCTGCAACCCGGCCAGCGCATCCCAGAGCGGCATACTGCGAACCCTAATGAGAGCCGCGCTCGCGCTCGTCGCCATCGTCGCTTCCACGCGGATCGCTGCCGAAGGCGGGGACGCTCGTTCCGGGACAGTCGCTCGGCGGCGTGCGGCTCGGCGAGACAGCCGCGCAGACCCGCGCCGCGCTCGGCGGCTTCTACGGCATATGCAACGGCTGCGCCCGTACGACGTGGTACTTCACGTACGGCAAGTGGACGCGCACCGGGCTCGCGGTCGAGCTCCAGGGCGGCCGCGTCGCCGCGCTGTACACGCTGTGGACGCCGCCCGGCTGGCACACCGCGGGCGGCCTGCGCCTCGGCGCGGTGGAGGGCCAGGTGACGAGCCTCGCAGGGCGGCTCGTCCCGGTCGCATGCCCGGGATACACCGTCCTCGTGCCGCGACGCGCACGGCACGCGGACCGCGTACTACGTCGTCGACGGGAAGCTCTGGGGCTTCGGGCTGATGCGCGCGCGCGCGAATCCGTGCCGCTCGTGATCTCGATCGACGACGTCCGCGCGGCGGCCGCGACGCTCGCCGGCGTTGCCAACCGGACGCCGGTGTTCACCTCGCGCACGCTCGACGAGCGCGTCGGCGCCCGCGTGTTCCTCAAGGCGGAGTGCTTCCAGCGCGGCGGCGCGTTCAAGTTCCGCGGCGCGTACACGAAGATCTCGTCGCTCCCCGCCGACGTCCGCGCGCGCGGCGTGCTCGCGTACTCGTCCGGCAATCACGCGCAGGCCGTCGCGATCGCCGCGCGGCTGCTCGGGACGACGGCGACGATCGTCATGCCGGAGGACGCACCGCCGGCGAAGCTCGAAGCGACGCGCGGCTACGGCGCCGAGATCGTGAGCTACGACCGCTGGACGGAGGACCGCGAGGAGATCGGCGCGCGCCTCGCCGGCGAGCGCGGCCTGGCGCTCGTCCGCCCCTACGACGACCCGCTCGTCATGGCCGGGCAGGGAACGACAGCGCTCGAGCTGTTCGAGGACGTACCCGACGTCGACGTCCTCGTCGTGCCGGTCGGAGGCGGCGGGCTGATCGCCGGCTGCGCGACGGCGGCGAAGGCGCTGCGGCCGGACGTTCGCGTCGTCGGCGTCGAGCCGGAGACGGGCAACGACACGGTGCAGTCGCTCGCGGCCGGCGAGCGCGTTCGCATCGACGTGCCGCGCACGATCGCGGACGGCCTGCAGGCGTCGTCGCCGGGCGAGCTGACCTTCGAGGTGAACCGCCGCCTCGTCGACGAGATCGTCACCGTCGCGGACAGCGACATCCTCGACGCGATGGCGTTCCTCTTCGACCGGCTCAAGCTCGTGACGGAGCCGAGCGGCGCAGTCGGTGTCGCGGCGCTGCTGAACGGGGCGGTCGCCGTTCCCGGCGCGTCCGTCGGCGTCGTGATCTCAGGCGGAAACGTCGGCGTGGCGCGCTTCGCCGAGCTGCTCGGCCGCGACTGAGATCCCGGAGGTCATGAGCTCGACGAGGTGATGCTCGGCTGCGGCCACGTCGGCGTCGTCGCCCGGGAGCCGGCCGAGCACCCAGCCCGTGAGCAGCTCGTCGATCGCGCCGTAGAAGACGACGGCGGCCGTATCGGCGTCGAGGTCGCGGCGGAACTCGCCGTCGCTCTGTCCGCGCTCGATGATGCGGCGGATCGCGTCGATCGGCTTCACGAGCTCGCCGACGCGCTCCTGCACCTCGGAGCTCCGCGCGATCTCGCGGACGACGCACGCGCACGGCGTCGGGCTCGTGCCGCCAGCCGTGGAACATCGCGCCCGCGATCCCGCGCAGCTGCTCGAGAACGGGCTCGCCCGACGCCTCGACGGCGTGGATGCGGTCGAGCAGCCGCTCCCCAGTGCTCGCGGAAGATCGTCTCGAGGACCTCGTCCTTCGACGAGAAGTAGTGGTACAGGAGGCCGTGGGCGACGCCCGCCTCCTCGGCGATGTCGCCGACCCGCGACGTGTGGAAACCCTTGCGCGCGAACACGCGCACGGCCGCGTCGAGGATGACGCGTCGCTTCTCCTCCGCGGCTGCACTGCGCTCGGCCAAGCAGACACAGGGTAGTGGTAGGTTCGTGCGCGAATGCAACGGCCGCTCGGCGGGATGCTCGTTGTCGACTTCACCCGCTACGTGCCGGGTGCGTTCGCGACCGCGGAGCTGCTGCGCCTGGGCGCGCGGGTCGTGCGCGTCGAGCAGCCGGGCGGCGACCCGATGCGCGCGACCGCCCCGAGTCGTGGCACGACGTCCTCAACGCCGGCAAGGAGTCGGTCGTCAGCGACCTGCCCGGCGACGGCGACTTCGCGCGCGCCCTGCTCGCGCGGGCCGACGTCGTCCTCGAGTCGTTCCGTCCGGGCGTGGCGGCGCGTCTCGGCATCGGCCCCGACGATGCACCCGAGACGACGGTGTACTGCTCGATCACCGGCTTCGGCGCGACCGGCCGGCACGCACAGCGAGCCGGGCACGACCTGAACTACGTCGGCTGGTCCGGCGTGCTCGAGCCGACACGCGCCGGCGCTGCCGCCGGTGCAGATCGCCGACCTCGCCGCGGGCGCGCTCGGCGCCGTCACCGAGATCCTCGCCGCGCTCGCTCGAGCGCGAGCGGACGGGCCGCGGAGCGCGCGCTCGTCGTCTCGATGACGCACGGCGCGCACCGGCTCGCCTCGCGCGCGCCGGTGCTCACGAGCGGCTTCGCCTGCTACCGCATGTACGAGACCGCCGACGGCAGGCACCTCACCGTCGCCGCCCTCGAGCCGAAGTTCTTCGCGCGCCTGTGCGAGCTGCTCGACCGTCCCGAGCTCGCCTCGCGGCAGTACGACGCCGACCAGGAGGCGCTCGTCGCGGAGCTCGCCGCGTTTTTCGCGCCGCCGGACGCTGGAAGAGTGGCTGCACGTGTTCGACGCACGAGGACGTGTGCGTGGGACCCGTGGCGACTCTCGCCGAGGCGGCGGCCGACCTCGGCGTGCCCCCGCCCGGCCGTGCGGCTGCGCTCGGCGAGCACACCGCGGGCTGGCGCCGGGAGCTCGGCCTGTGATCGCAGCGGCCGCGGCGGCAGCCGCGATCCGCACCCCGCCGCACGAGGCGAGAATGCTCGTCGAGAGCGGAAACGACGTCGTCGCGATCGCACCGGACGGCCACCGGCGGACCCTCGTCGCGGGCGCGGGCGACGCGGCGTACTCCCCTGACGGCACGCTCCTCGCCTTCGCCCGCGACGGCGATCTCTGGCTCGCGAACGCCGACGGGAGCGGGCAGCGCCGCCTCGTGACGACGAAGAACGTCGTCGAATGGGGCCCCGCGTGGACGCCGGACGGGAAGGCGATCGTCTACACCGCGCGCGTCGGCGACGCCCGGCAGGTGCGCCTCTATCGCCTCCCGACCGGGCCGTCGGTGCGGCTCGGCGGCGGCGGCGGCGAGGACTGGAGCCCGTCGGTCGCACGGAACGGCACGCTCGCGTTCGTCTCGACGCGGGACGGCCCGCCCGCCGTCTACGTCGCCGACGCGGACGGCGGCGACGTGCGGCCGTTCGATGCCGCGCCGCCGGCGACACCCCCGGCGGACGTTCGCGCAGTTGCCTGGTCACCCGACGGGAGACGCCTCGCGTACACCGTCGTGGCGGCGGACGGGACGAGCGCGATCGTCGTCGACGACGGGACGACGCAGACGACCGTGACCGCCGTGCCCGGCTACGCCGACCACCCGGTGTGGTCCGCGACCGGCACCCGCATCGCGTACGACGGCGGCGACGGCAAGCTCCTCTCGGTTGCGGCCGACGGAACGGACGTCCGCGCGCTCGGAGGCGGACGGCCGCTCGACTGGCGCACCGTGCCCGTCGGGCGGCTGCGGTTCCCGGACCTCTCGCAACGCCCGCCGAGCGGCCTCCTGCTCATGCGCAGCGCGCGCGGGCACTGGCTGCTCGGCTTCACGTCGATGGTGGACAACCGCGGGCCCGGCATCCTCTGGATCACCGCGCGGCGCTACGGCACCGCGAAGGTGATGGAGGTGGAGCAGCGCGTGCAGATCGCAGGCGGCGGCGTCGAAACGCTGCCGCAGAGTGGCCAGCTCCACTACGACAACGATCCGCCGCACCACCACTGGCACTTCGTCGGCTTCGACCGGTACACGCTGCGCCGCGCGCGCGACCTCGCGGTCGTCGTGCGCGACCGCAAGAGCGGCTTCTGCATCGCCGACCACTGGGGGATCGCGCCGGGCATCCGCGCACGGACCGCCGCGCTTCCTCGGCGACTGCGACCAGTACGAGCCGAAGGCGCGGTTCGTCGAGGAAGGCTCGTCCGTCGGCTACACCGACCGCTATCCCGGGTTCTTCCACGGCCAGGACCTCGACATCACGAAGGTGCCGGCCGGCCTCTACTGGCTCGTCCACGAGGCGAACGCGGACTTCCACCTGCGCGAGGCGCGATACGACAACGACACCGCGTCGCTGCTCGTGCGCATCCGCTGGCGTCGCGGCAGCGCCGACGGTGACGCCGCTGCGCGCGTGCCGGCAGGAGTCCTGCTAGGTCTGAGGCTTCCTCGTCCTCTTCGCCGGTGCCGGCGCCGAGGACGCCGCCGATCCGTCCGAGCGCCTGCTGGAACTCGGCCGGGATGATCCAGACCTTGTTCGACTCGCCCTGCGCGATGAGCGGCAGCGCCTGCAGGTACTGGTACGCAAGGAGCTGCGGATCGGGATTGCCCTCGTGGATGGCGCCGAAGACGGTGCCGATCGCCTTCGCCTGGCCCTCCGCCTGGAGGATCGTCGCCTCGCGCTGGCCCTGCGCACGGAGGACGGCGGCCTGCTTCTCTCCCTCAGCGGTGAGGATCGCCGACTGCTTCTGCCCTTCGGCCTGGAGGATCGTTGCCCGCTTCTCGCGGTCGGCGCGCATCTGCTTCTCCATCGAGTCCTTGATCGACGCGGGCGGGTCGATCGCCTTCAGCTCGACGCGGTTCACGCGGATCCCCCACTTCCCCGTCGCCTCGTCGAGCACGCCGCGCAGCTGGCCGTTGATCTCGTCGCGCGACGTGAGCGTCATCTCGAGCGCCATGCCGCCGATGACGTTGCGCAGCGTCGTCACGGTGAGCTGCTCGATCGCCTGGATGTAGTTCGCGATCTCGTACGTCGCCGACTTCGGGTCGTTCACCTGGAAGTAGATGACCGTGTCGATGTTGACGACGAGGTTGTCCTCCGTGATCACCGGTTGAGGCGGGAACGAGACGACCTGCTCCCGCAGGTCGATCAGCGGCTTGAGGCGGTCGATGAACGGCACGACGATGCGCGAGACCCGGATTGAGCGTGCGTTGGTAGCGCCCGAGCCGCTCGACGACGCCCGCGCGCGCCTGCGGGACGATCCGAAGGTGCGCGCGAGCACGAAGAGCACGATCACGGCGACGACGGCGATGACGATGAGGGCGACCACGGTTCCTCCTATTGGTAGACGAGCGCGGTTGCGCCCTCGATCTTCATTACCTCGACCTGCACGCCCGGCTCGATGACCTGATCCGGCATGTACGCGCGGGCAGACCACTCCTCGCCGCCGATGCGGACGCGCCCGCCGTTCTGGTCGACGCGCACGCAGCACGACGGCGCGCGCGCCCTCGAGCGCGGCGGCGCCGGTTCGCATCGCGGCCGGCATGCGGAGGTGTGCGCGCGCGATCGGCCGCAGCACCCCGACCGATGCGAGCGCGCCGGCGACGAAGACGACGAGCTGGATCCAGACGGCCGCCTCCGATTGCGGCCGCGGCGGCGGACGGCGACCGCTGCCGAGCGCAACCGGCCCGAGGAAGAAGAGACCCGGCGTGAAGACCTCGCCCACTGCGAGGAGCACTGCTGCGATCGGTCCAGGCAAGCCAGCCGGCCATGTCCTAGAGCCTATGTAGACCCAAGGCAGCAGGCAATGCGTAGAGATCCTCGATGCGCGGCTCGAAGCCCGGATGGCGGCCGAGGCGGTCGAGGAGGATCGCCGGCATGCCGATCGCCCGGGCGCCTTCGACGTCGTCGCCGACGGTGTCTCCGACCATCGCCGCCTCGTCCGGCGTCGACCTCGAGCAGGTCGAGCACCGCGCGGAAGATCGACGCGTGCGGCTTCGTCTTGCCGTGGTAGAAGGAGCTGATCCCCGCGTCGATGTCGAGTGAGTGATGCTGGGCGAACGCGTGCACGTCGCGGGCCGAGTTCGAGACGAGCCCGAGCTTCAGCCCGTAGCGCCGGAGATCGTCGAGCACCGGGAGCGTGTCCTCGTACAGCTCGAAGTTCTCGTGCCGCTCCCAGCCGCGCGTGATCTCGACGGCGCACGTCGTGCGCGCTCGGCTCGTCGCCGCCCATGCCGCGAACGATGCGCTCGGTGAACGCGAACCAGATCTCGTCGTCGTGCTCGAGCTCGGGGTGCGACTTGAGCTCGACGAGCGCCGCGTCGCGCGCTTCCTCGTAGCGCGACGGGTCGAGCGCAGAGCCCATGACGCGCGCCGGCAGCGGACGTAGCCGTCGGGACCGAGCTCGGGCCCCGGCCGGACGAGCGTGAAGTCGACGTCGAAGAGAACGGCGCGGAGCGTCACGCGATGTGCTCGGGCCGGCGATACGCGTCCGGCTGCCGGTTCGCGAGCGAGGGAAGCTTCGCGCGGATGTCCCGTAGCCGCGTGCGGTCGACGTCGGCGGCGATGACGGTTTCCTCGTCCGGTGCCTGCGCGAGGACGATGCCCCACGGGTCGGCGATGAGCGAGCGGCCGTACGCCGGCTTGCCCGCGATCGTCTCGCCGACCTGGCCGGCGGCGGCGACGTAGCACTGGTTCTCGATCGCGCGCGCCCGCAGCAGCACGTGCCAGTGGTCGCGGCCCGTCGGCGTCGTGAAGTGCGCGGGAACCGTGACGAGCTCGGCGCCCGCGAGCGCAAGAATGCGGTAGAGCTCCGGGAAGCGGACGTCGTAGCAGACGGTCAGCCCGATGCTCCAGTCCTCCGCCTGCGCGACGACGGGCTCCGTCCCCGGCTCCTCGGCCTCCGATTCGCGGTACACGTGGCCGCCGACCTCGACGTCGAAGAGGTGGATCTTCCGGTAGACGGCGGCGAGCCCGCCTTCCGGATCGAACAGGCAGCACGTGTTCGAGAGCTTCTCGCGGCCCTCGCGGCGCTCCGTGATGGAGCCGCCGACGAGCGTGATGCCGAGCGTCCGCGCCCAGCCGGACATCGCCTGCACCGATTCGCCGTCCTCGAGCGGCTCGGCGCCGGCGCGGTAGTCGTCCGCGGAGCCGATGAGGTTCCACTTCTCGGGAAGCACGACGATGTCGGCGCCCGTGGAGGCGGCGCGCGCGGTCAGCGCTTGAGCCCGCTCGAGGTTCGCCGCCTTGTCCTGCCGGCTCGTCATCTGCACGCACGCGACACGGATCCGTTCGGGCATCGCGCGTTGAAGCTACCCTAAGGGCCGCAAATCGGGGTGTGGCGCAGCCTGGTAGCGCGCTCCGTTCGGGTCGGAGAGGTCCCCAGTTCGAATCTGGGCACCCCGATTACGGTGTGCGTGCCGCCGCGAGGACGGCACGCACATACCGCTTCACCGCGGTGGCGTCCGGCGTTCCTGCCGGAAGCTCCGCTGCGAACGCGGTCGTCCCCTTCAGCGTGTTGTTCTGCCAGGTCACCGCGCTGCCGGCGAGCTGCGGCATCGGGTGGTACGGGAGACCGGAGACGCGTGCGAATGCTTTCTCGATCCGCCGGTCGCCGCCCGATGCCCAGACCATGTCGAGGTGCTGGTGGAACCAGATGGTGACGTGCGGATGGAGACGCAGGACGAGCGCGCGGGCGATGCGCGACTCGCGCTCGGAGAGCGGGCGCGGCCCGGACTCGTACACGCCGCCCATCCGGCGCCAGCGCACCGGGAAGTTGCGGTTGAGGTCGACGCCGTGCGCGTTCTTCCTCGTGTCGAGCGCGACACCGTCCGGGTTCAGCTCTGGGACGATCCAGAGATCGAGGTCGGGCGGGCGGAGCCGCTCGAGCGCGCGTGCGATCGGGATGCCGCCCGTCTCGTCGCCGTGGATCTGCGCCGAAGACGACGACGCGCGTGCCGTGCGGGTTGCCGACCTCGACCGCCGTGATCGGACGTCCCTGCCACGAGTGGCCGAGCAGGACGACCGCAAGCGCGGCGACGGCGCTAGCCGAAGCCATACAGACCCGGGAACCGCTCGGCCAGCAGCCGTACGAGCAGGCCCGCCGGCAGCCCGACGACGTTGAGGTAGTCGCCCTCGACACGCTCGACGAGCGCGGCGCCGCCGCCCTGGATCGCGTACCCGCCCGCGCGCCCCTCCCATTCGCCCGACGCGACGTACGCCGCGAGGTCGCGCGGCGTCAGCGCGCGGAACGTGACCCGCGTGGCCGCCGTCTCGACGACCTCCCACGCCGGTGTGAGCAGGCAGAGCCCGGACACGACCTCGTGCGTCTGCCCGGAGAGCGCCTCGAGCATCCGCTCCGCCTCGGCGGCGTTCTCGGGCTTCGCGTAGATGCGGCCGTCGAGCGCGACGGTCGTGTCGACGCCGAGCACGGGCCGACCGTCCGCGATCGCGATCACCGAGCGGGCCTTGCCCTCCGCGTGTCTCGCGACGAGCTCGGTCGGGTCGGCGTCGGGCGGATCGTGCTCCTCGTAGTGCGGCGCAACCGCGTCGAACGGGATGCCGAGCTGCTGGAGGATCGCGCGCCGCTGCGGCGACGTCGACGCGAGGAGCAGCGGCGGCGTCGGCGGGACGCTCACGCCTTCCGCGCCACCCAGATCTCCTCGCTCGGCCACTTGCCGCGCCCAGTCGACCGTGACGTAGTCGTAGTACACGTGCGTCTTCCGCGTCCGT
This sequence comes from uncultured Actinomycetes bacterium, assembly GCA_963802685.1. Lineage (GTDB taxonomy): Bacteria > Actinomycetota > Thermoleophilia > Gaiellales > Gaiellaceae > Palsa-739. The sequence continues at coordinate 60,714 of CAWDJG010000004.1, read as the reverse complement.
CGGGCGCCTGGAGCTCGAGCAGCGCCTCGATCTCGAAGCCGTGCTCGCGCAGCAGGCGGATCCAGTCGCCGTGCGGCAGGTGGTACTCGATGCCGCCTCGCCGGGCCACGTCGATCCCGTACATGCCGAACAGCGGGCGCTGCAGCTGCTCGTCGTCGAGCTCGCCCGACGTGGCGGGAACGCAGAGCATCGCGAGCGTTCGAGTTCGTCAGGAAGACCAGCCGGCCGCCGGGCCGGAGCAGCCGCGCCGCCTCGGGAATCCACCGGTACGGGTCGGCCCAGAGCGATGCACCGTACTCGCGAGAGCGCGAGGTCGAACGACGCGTCCGGCAGCGGGACGACCTCGCCCGGCGCCTCGACGAGCGGGAACTCGATGCCGGTCTCGCGCTGCATGCGCCGCGCCGTCTCGAGCTGCGCCGGCGTCGGATCGACGCCGACCGGACGGGCGCCGCGCTTCGCGAGCCACGCCGAGAAGTACGCGGTCCCGCAGCCGAGCTCGACGACGTCGAGGCCGGCGACGTCGCCGATGGAGCCGATCGCCGACTCGGCGACGCCGAACACGCCCCAGATGATCGTCCTCGCGCGCCCATGCGCGCGCAGCGCGCCGTCGGTGTACTCCGCGTTCGACTTCGTCCAGGCGCGCGATGTTGCGACGCGTTACGTCAGGCGAGCTCATCGGCGGAGAACCAGAGCGCGATCTCGCGCTCCGCCGACTCCGGCGAGTCGGAGCCGTGCACGAGGTTGTCGGGCATCGACACGCGAGATCGCCGCGGATCGTCCCCGGCATCGGCGTTGGCCGGATTCGTCGCGCCGATCGTCTTGCGCATCGTCGCGATCGCGCCCTCGCCCTCGACGACGAGCGCCCACGTCGGGCCCGACGTGATGAAGTCGACGAGATCGCCGAAGAACGGCTTCTCGCGGTGCTCGGCGTAATGCCGTCTCGCCGAGGTCGCGACTCGACGGTCAGGAGCTTGCCGGCGCGGACCGTCGAAGCCGCGCGCCTCGATCCGCCCGAGGATCTCCCCGGCGAGCCGACGGCGCACGGCGTCGGGCTTGATCAGGATGAGCGTCCGCTCCACGGCCACCGCGCGGCACTGTAGATCGGCCGGCGCACGTCGGTCGAGCTCGCTGCGCGGCAGTCGAGACGGCCGTCGGCTCGATCGGGGTCTCGCAGAACGGGCACACCTGCCACAGCGCCTCGAGCGGCGCCTGGCACGTCGCGCACGCCTGCTGCAGCTTCGTCGTGCAGATCGGGCAGACGAGGAAGCTCGAGTCGACCTCGGCGCGGCAGACCGGGCAGTGCGAGGTCGCGCTTCGAGAGCCTGCTCCTCCATCGCCTTGATCTCGAGCTCGCGCTCGCGCACGTCCTCGAGGTACTCCGGCGGGCGGAACAGCATGTAGATGAACGGGCCGATGAACGGCACGAGGCCGAGCAGCGTCGCCAGCGCCGACGAGCCACGGGTCCTCGATGCGCCGCCGCGCGTCCTTGTACGATCCAGTACGCGAACGCGAGCCAGAAGACGACGGCGAAGAAGAGCAGCAGGTTACGGATCACGAGCCACGATCCGAGCTGAAGAAGTTCCGCCGTACTCGCGATCACAGCAGCATCCTGCCGATGAGGTAGCCCGCGGCGAACGCTCCGCCGACGATGAGCGACGAGCACGACGATCGCGAACGCGAAGATGCTGAGCTTCTCGCCCGCTGCTATGGGCTCTAACGGTGGCCATTGAGGTCCGCCAAGAAGATAGAGGGAGCCCGTGACGAGCACGGCCCCATCGGGCCCGGCGAGCTCGAGCGCGCGCTCCCGGGCCGCCGCCGGATCGGCGACGGTCTCGACATGTTCGAAGATACGGTTCGGCGCGGATCGGCGAGTTCCCCTGCGGGCAGCGCGCGAGCGTTGTGCGACTCGCGTGGCGACGAGCGTGCCCCCGAGAACCGACAGCGCCTCGAGCATCAGCTCGCGGGCCGCTTGTCGCGCGAGGATCGACGCGACGACGACGTACTCCCGCTCCGGCAGGCGCGGCAGGAGGTAGCCGACGCCGGCGAGATTGTGCGCGCCGTCCCAGATCTCGAGCGGCCGCTCGGCGCGACGCTCGAGCCGGCCCGGCAAGCGTGACGCCGTCGGCTGCCGCCGCGTCGACGGGCCGGCCGAGGAAGGCCTCGGCCGCCGCGACCGCGAGCGCGAGATTGCTGCGCGCAGTCAGCTCGACGCGCGCCGCGCCGTTCGCGCGACGCGATCTCCTCCCACTCCGGCTCGCCGAGCACGACGATCGAGCCCGGCCTGACGACCGCGAGCTTCTCCTCGGCGATCGCCTCGCGCGTCTCGCCGAGAACGTCCATGTGGTCGAGCGCGACGTTCGTCAGCACGACGACGCGCGAGCCGAGGACGTTCGTCGCGTCGTGGCGGCCGCCGAGACCGGCCTCGACGACGGCGACGTCGACCTCCGCGTCGGCGAACGCCAGGAGCGCGGCCGCGGTCAGGACCTCGAACTGCGTCGCGCGAACGTGCTCGGCCGCGCCGACGCACGCGCTGCGACCGCCCGCTCGAAGTCGGCCTCCTCGCCGCGGATGCGGATCCGCTCGCTCCAGCCGCGCACGTGCGGCGACAGGTACGCGCCGACGGCGAGGCCCGCGTCGCGCCAGGAGCGCCTCGGTCAGCCTCGTCGTCGTCGACTTCCCGTTCGTGCCGACGACGTGGACTGCCGGGTAGCGCCGCTGCGGGTCGCCGAGCTCGGCGAGCAGCGCGCGCATCCGGTCGAGCCCGAAGCCGTCGGCCGGCCACGGGCTGAGCGAGCGATCCATCAAGCCGAGCGCGTCGAGCTCGGCACGGTATTGCTCGAGCTTCTCGCGCTCCGCGGCGACCACGTCGGGCGCCGCGTTCGCCACGAACCTCTCGTTCGAGAGCATCCGCTCCGCGCGATCGATCTCCTTGCGCACGCGCAGGCGCTCGGCCTCGACGTCGCCCTGGCCGTCCGCCGACGGCCGTACGACCGCTTCGAAGATGCGCAGCGCGTCGCCGCTCGACGTTGATGCGCACGCCGCTGCGCCGGTAGATGCGCGCCGCCGTCTGCGCGCGCGCGAGCGCGTCGACGTCGGCGGCGTAACGGTCGTCGGGCTGCGGCCACGGCGCGACGATGAGGCGCGAGTGCGTCCGGCAACTGCGACCAGATCTCCTCCGTCACGTGCGGCATCACCGGATGCAGCAGCGTCAGCAGCCGCTCGAGCGCGGCGAACGCAGTCGCCTTCGCGTCGGCGTCGCCGAGCCGCGGCTTGATCGACTCGAGATACCAGTCGCAGAAGTCGTCGAACGTCAGGTGGTACAGGCGGTCGACGGCGTGCGAGAAGTCGAACGCGCGCGAGGTCGTCCTCGATCTCGGCGCGCGTCGCGTCGATGCGCGCGAGGATCCACCGCTCCTCGATCGACGCCGGGCGCACCTCCGACTTCGCCGGCGCCGGCGAGCATGAGCAGCCGGCTCGCGTTCCAGAGCTTGTTCGCGAGCTTGCGGCCTTCCTCGATCGGGCCTTCCGAGAACCGCACGTCCTGCGTCGACGACATCTTCAGCAGGCCGTACCGCGTCGCGTCGGCGCCGTGCGGTCGATCAGGTCGAGCGGGTCGATGCCGGTGCCGAGCGACTTCGACATGCGCCGTCCGTCCGGGCGCGAGGATCGTCGAATGGATGATCACGTCGCGGAACGGGATGTCGCCCAGCAGCTCGAGCCCGGCCATGACCATCCGCGTCTCCCAGAGGAAGATGATCTCGCGCGCCGTCGAGTTGACGTCGCCGGGGTAGAAGCGGCGCAGCTCCGGCGTGTCGTCGGGCCAGCCGAGCGTCGCGAACGGCCACAGCGCCGACGAGAACCACGTGTCGAGCACGTCGGGGTCGCGCACGAGCTCGCGCGAGCCGCACTCGGCGCACGCGTCCGGCTCCGTCTCGGCGCACGTCACGTGCCCGTCCGGGCAGTACCAGATCGGCAGCTGGTGGCCCCACCAGAGCTGGCGGGACACGTTCCACGGGCGGATCGCCTTGAGCCAGTCGAGCGCGACGCGGTTCTGCACCGGCGGGTGGAACGTCACGCGGCCGGACTCGATCGCTTCGACCGCGGCATCGGCCATCGGCTTCATCTCGCACCACCACTGGAGCGACACGAGCGGCTGGATGCGCGTGCCGCAGCGCTCGCAGTGACCGACCGCGTGCCGGTAGCTCTCGCGCTTCTCGAGCTGGCCGTGCTCCTGCCGCAGCCAGGCGACGACGTGCTCGGCGGCCTCCTCCTCGGTCAGCCCGAGCGAGCACGGTCGGGGACGTCGCCGGTCATGCGCCCGTCGAGCCCGATCACGGACAGCTCGGGCAGGCCGTGGTCGCGGCCGATCTCGAAGTCGATCGGGATCGTGACCCGGCGTGATCTTCAGCGCACCCGTGCCGAACTCGCGCTCGACGCGCTCGTCGGCGATGACCGGCACGCGTCGCCCGACCACCGGCACGATCACCTCCTTGCCGATCAGTTCCGTGTACCGCTCGTCGTCGGGATGCACGGCCACGGCGACGTCGGCGAGGATCGTCGCCGGCCGCACGGTCGCGATCGTGATCGTGACCGTCGCCGTCCGCGAGCGGGTAGCGCGCGTACGTGAGTGCGTCGTCGACGTCGATGTGCTCGACCTCGAGATCGGAGATCGACGTGCGGCAGTCGTGGCACCAGTTGACGATCCGGTTGTCGCGGTAGATCCAGCCGCGCTCGTACAGGTGCACGAAGAAGCGCATCACCGCGCGCACGTAGGCGTCGTCCATCGTGAAGCGCTCGCGCTCGTAGTCGAGCGAGCAGCCGAGCCGGCGGAACTGGCCCATGATCACGCCGCCGTACTCGTGCAGCCACTCCCAGACGCGCTCGACGAAGGCGTCGCGGCCGAGCTCGAGCCGCGACGTCCCCTCCTTGCGCAGCTCCTTCTCGACGACGGCCTGCGTCGCGATGCCCGCGTGGTCGAATCCGGGCTGCCAGAGCGTGTTGAAGCCGCGCATCCGGTGCCAGCGGATGAGCGCGTCCTGGATCGACCCGTTGAGCGCATGCCCCATGTGGAGCGCGCCGGTGACGTTCGGCGGCGGGACCGCGATGACGTAGGTCGTCGCCGGGACCGTCCGGGTCCGCGCGGTAGAGACCCTCCTCCTCCCAGATGCGCTGCCAGCGCTCCTCGACGCCCTGCGGCTTGTAGAGCGGCTCCATCATGCGAAGCCGATCGTAGTCATGCGAGGGCTGTGGTCAGGCAGCGACTATGCGCCGAGTATGCCAGAAGGGCCGGGCTAGCGCCGCGTCGCGCGCCCGGCGCGCCAGTCGCGCGGCTGCGCGCCGACCTGCTCGAGGATCGTCTCGAGGAGGTGGAACGACGAGAGGACGTGCTCGCGGGCGAGCGCGCGGGCGCCCGTCGCGCTGCCGGCGGCGATCGCCTGCTTGATCGCGCGGTGCTGCTCGGCGTTCTTCGCGTAGAGCCCGTCGATCGAGTGGTCGCCCGGCGCCCAAACCGCGGGCCCGGAGAACGTCCGCCGCGCGCTCTTTGCGAGCTGCTCGACGAGCGGCAGCGCGGCGACGCGGTAGATGACGTCGTGGAAGGCGTGGTTCGCGCGCACCCAGTCGCCCATGATCGAGCGGCGCTCGTCGCCCGGCTCGCGCGCGCGGAGCTCCTGCGAGATCGTGGCGAAGCGCTTCTCCGACGCGTCGAGCTCCTCGAGGTCCTCCGGCGTGAACTTCGGCGTCGCCACCTCCGTCGCGAGCCCCTCCAGCTCGGCGCGCACCATGAACGCCTCGTGCAGCTCCTCGCGCGAGAGCGTGCGGACGCGCACGCCGCGGTTGGGCACGAACGAGACGAGGCCGAGCGCGGCGAGCCGGCGCAGCGCCTCGCGGATCGGCGTCCGCGACACGTTGAACTGCTCCGAGAGCTGCTCCTGCCGGAGAACCGTCCCGGGGGCGAGCTCCCCCGAGACGATCGCCTCCTCGATCACGAGGGCGATGTCGTCTGCCTTGGTGGTGTCGAGCGTCACTCCAGATGAGTGTACGCAGGCAGCGTGAGGAACTCGACGAGCTCGGGCGCGAGGGCGAGCTCGGCGAACAGCGCCTTCGCCTCGTCCCCGGCCTCCACGAGCTCGATCTCGTGCCGCACGAGCGCCTCGTCGAAGCGTCCCGCGCGCACCCACTGCCACACCTGCGAGCGTGAGATCTCCGCGGTGGCGGCGTCCTCCATCAGGTTGTCGATCGCGGCGGCGCCCACGCCGTGCAGCCACGCGTCGAGGTACCGGACGCCGACGGAGACGTTCGTGCGCAGCCCGGCGTCGGTGATCTCGCCCGGCGTGTCGGGAATCGAGAGCAGCGCCGACGCATCCGCGACGACGTCGTCGCGCTGCCGGTCGAGCTGGTTCGGGCGCTCGCCGAGGACGGAGTCGAACACCTCGGTCGCGACCGGGACGAGGTCCGGGTGCGCGACCCACGTGCCGTCGAAGCCGTCGCCGGACTCGCGCTCCTTGTCCTCGCGCACCTTCGCGAGTGCGATCCGGTTCACTTCGGCGTCCTTGCGCGAGGGGATGAACGCGGCCATGCCGCCGATCGCATGCGCGCCGCGCTTGTGGCACGTCTTCACGAGCAGCTCGGTGTACGCGCGCATGAACGGCACCGTCATCGTCACCTGCACGCGGTCGGGAAGCAGCCAGTCGCGCGTCCGGAACTTCTTGATGACGCTGAAGATGTAGTCCCAGCGGCCCGCGTTCAGCGAGCAGCCGTACGCTCGCAGCTGCGTACAGGATCTCCTCCATCTCGAACGCCGCGAGGATCGTCTCGATGAGGACCGTGCAGCGGATCGAGCCCGCCGGAACACCGAGCTCCTCCTCCGCGAGCGCGAACGTGTCCGCCCAGAGCTGCGCCTCCTCGTAGCACTCGAGCTTCGGGAGGTAGAAGTACGGCCCGCTTCCGCGTTCGAGCTGCTCGAGCGCGTTGTGGAAGAACGTCAGCCCGAAGTCGAACAGCGAGCCGGACACCGGCTCGCCGTCGACCTCGAAGTGGCGCTCGACGAGGTGCCAGCCGCGCGGACGGATCAGGAGCGTCGCGATCTCGTCGTTCAGCCGGTAGCTCTTCTCCGGCGTGTCGAGCGCGATCTCGCGGCGCACCGCGTCCCGCACGTTCGCCTGGCCCTGGACGACGTTCTCCCACGTCGGCGAGTTCGCGTCCTCGAAGTCGGCCATGAAGACGCGCGCGCCCGAGTTGAGCGCGTTGATCATCATCTTCCGCTCGACGGCCCGGTGATCTCGCAGCGCCGGTCGATGCAGGTCGCGCGGCGCTGGCGGCGACGCTCCACTCGCCCTCGCGGATCGCCTGTGTGTCCGCCCGGAAGTCGGGGAGCGCGCCGCGCGTCGAGCTCGAGCTGGCGCGCATGCCGGCGCTCGAGCAGCTCGAGCCGGCGCGGGTTCAGCTCTCGGTGGAGCTGCTCGACGAACGCGACCGCCTCCCGGGTGAGGACGTCCTCGGCGGCGGCCGCGCTCACGCGGCCGCTTCCCGCTCGAACTGCGCCTCCTCGGTCGAGCCCTTGAGCGCGAGCGTCGAGCTCTCCGGCGAGACGGCCTGCGCGACGAGGTCGAAGTAGCCGGCGCCGACCTCGCGCTGGTGGCGCGTCGCCGTGTAGCCGAACTCCTCCAGCTCGAACTCGTGCTGCTGGAGCTTCACGTACGCGCTCATCTCGTCGGCAGCGTATCCGCGCGCGAGCTCGAACATCGCCGGCGTTGAGGGAGTGGAAGCCCGCGAGCGTGATGAACTGGAAGCGGTAGCCCATCTCGCCGAGCTGCTGCTGGAAGCGTCGCGATCTGCCGCTCGTCGAGGTGCTTGCTCCAGTTGAACGAGGGCGAGCAGTTGTACGCGAGCAGCTTGCCCGGGAACTTCTCGTGCACCGCGTCGGCGAACTCGCGCGCCTCGCCGATGTCCGGGCGTCGACGTCTCGCACCAGAGCAGGTCGGCGTACGGCGCGTACGCGAGCGCGCGCGAGATCGCGGCGTCGATGCCGTCGCGGACGCGGAAGAAGCCCTCGGCCGTGCGCTCGCCGGTGACGAACTCGCGGTCGTACTCGTCGACGTCGCTCGTGAGCAGCGCCGCGGCGAGCGCGTCCGTGCGCGCGAAGAGCACCGTCGGCACGCCGAGCACGTCGGCCGCGAGCCGCGCCGCGTTGAGCGTGCGGACGAACTGCGACGTCGGCACGAGCACCTTGCCGCCGAGGTGGCCGCACTTCTTCTCCGAGCGCGAGCTGGTCCTCGTAGTGCACGCCGGCCGCGCCCGCCTCGATCATCGAGCGCATCAGCTCGTAGGCGTTGAGCGAGCCGCCGAAGCCCGCCTCCGCGTCGGCGAGGATCGGCGCGAACCAGTGCGTGCCGTTGCGCCCCTCGGACCAGTCGATCTGGTCGGCGCGCATGAGCGCGCTGTTGAGCCGCTTCACGAGCGCCGGCGCGCTGTTCGCCGGATAGAGGCTCTGGTCGGGATACGTGTGACCCGGCGAGGTTGCGCGTCCGCCGCGACCTGCCAGCCGGAGAGGTAGATCGCCTTCAGCCCGGCCTTCACCATCTGCACCGCCTGGCCGCCCGTGAGCGCGCCGAGCGCCCGCACCGGCTCGTCGCCGGCAGGAGCTCCCAGAGCCGCTCGGCGCCGTGACGCGCGAGCGTGTGCTCGGGCATGACCGAGCCGCGCAGGCGCACGACCTCGGCCGCGCGTGTACGTCCGCTCGATGCCGTCCCAGCGCGCGTCCTCGCCGCCACGTGCGTTCGAGCTCTTCCGCCTGTGCCTGGATCCGAGAATCGGGCTGCATGGCGGTCTCCTCCGCGAGACGATGAGATTTCGGATCCTAAATCACCGCTCGGACGCCCCGCAAACTCCGATTGACCGGTTTGTGGGATCCGATAGCCGGGCTAGTGGGCTGTCCAGCCGAGGTCGAGCACGAACGGCGTGCCCGTCACGGCCCGCCCGTCCGGCCCGAGGAGCCAGGCCGCGGCCGCCGCGACCTCGGAGGGCTCGAGCAGCCGCTTGACCGCCTGCGGGGCGAGCAGGTCGTCGAGCGAGCGGTCCTCGAGCTGGCCGCTCGACGAGCTCCGTCCGGACGTAGCCGGGGCAGAGCGCGGCCGCCGAGATGCCCACCCCGGCGCCCTCGAGCGCGAGCACCTTCACGAGCCCGACGACACCGTGCTTCGCCGCGACATAGCCGGCCTTGAACGGGGAGGCGACGAGGCCGTGCACCGACGCGACGGCGAGGAAGCGGCCGTCGCCCGAGGCGGCGAGCGCGTCCCAGGCGTACTTCGCGAGCAGGAAGGGGCTCGTCAGCAGGACGGCCACGAGCGCGTCCCAGCGGTCCTCCGGAAACTCGCGCACCGCGGCGACGTGCTGGAAGCCTGCGTTCGCGACGACGGCGTCGAGCCTCCCGTCGAAGCGCTCGAGCGCGGCGTCGACGACCGCGCGGTTGCCCTCGCGCGTCGCCAGGTCGCCGTCGGCGAGGTCGACGGCGTGGACACGCCAGCCGTCCGCATCGAGCCTGGCGGCGATCGCGGCGCCGATGCCGGCGGCCGCGCCCGTGACGAGAACGCAGCGGCTAGCGGTAATAGCGGAAGAGGATCTCGGCGACGCAGACGGGCTTCTCGCCGCCCTCGCGCTCGATCGTCGCCGTCATCGTCGCCTGGAAGCCCTCGTCGGACTCTTCGACCGCGTCGACGCGGAAGCGGCCGCGGACGCGCGAGCCGGACGGCACCGGCGCCGGGAACCGGACGCGGTTGAGTCCGTAGTTGATGGTCATGCCGCCGTCCTGCCGGGGAACGACCTCCTCCGTCATGACCGGCAGGAGCGAGAGCGTGAGATAGCCGTGGCCGATCGTCGTCCCGAACGGGCCGGCGGCAGCTCGCTCCGGGTCGACGTGGATCCACTGGTGGTCGTCGGTCGCGTCCGCGAACGCATTGATGCGGCCCTGCGAGATCTCGATCCACGACGAGGGGCCGAATTCCGCGCCGGGTGCGTACGACGGACTCATTCCCCCCACCGTACAACGCTCGCCGCCCACGTGTAGCCGGTGCCGGCGGCGAGGAGGAGCACGAGCTCGCCGTCGCGGAGATCTCCGGCGCGCGCCGCGCGGTCCAGCGCGAGGAGCGGGTCGACGCCGCTCATGTGGCCCGTGTCGTCGAGGTAGGCGGCGCGGCGACGGGTCGAGGCCGAGCGCGGCGACGAGCGCCGCGTGCATGGACGGCTTCATGTGGATCCCGCAGAGGTAGCCGACGTCCGCGAGCGTCGCGCCACTGCGCGCGAGGGCGCCCTCCGCGGCGGCGACGAAGTTCGGCAGGCTCACTCGGTCGAGCCCTTCCTTCATCGACGCAGGATCCTCGACGTCGAGGAAGCGGTAGCCGCCGTTCGGCGACGCGCTCCCGCCGAAGGGGAGCTTCACCTGGAGCGAGAACGTCCCGTCGGTGATGCCGTGGCAGCCGAGCAGCTCGTTGCGAGCGCCGTCCTTGACGAGGAGCCCGGCGACGGCACCGTCGCCGAAGTTGAACATGAAGCGCGAGCGCTCGTTCGCGTAGTCGAGGAGGTACGACTCGCGGCACGCGGCGACGACGAGGATCGTGCGCAGCTCGTCCTCGGCGAGCAGCATGTCGCGGGCGATGCGCAGCGCGACCGGCGTGCCACACGAGACGTTGTCGTACTCGACGGCGTATGCACGCGTCGCGCCGAGCCGGTGCGCGATCCACGGCGCCGCCTGCCAGACGGCGTAGTCCTTCCACATCGAGCCGTAGTACATGACGACGTCGATCTCGTTCGGGTCGACGCCGCTCTCCGTGAGGAGCGTCTCCGCCGCGCGCACCGAGAGGTCGCTGACGTGCTCGTCCGCCGCCGCGATGTGCTTGCCGCGCAGCCCGAACTTCTCGCGGATCACCGGCTCCGGGATGCCGCTGCGCTCCGCGACCTCGGCCGCCGGCATCCAGCGCTCCGGCAGGTACGACGCGGTCGCGGCGAGCGAGACGCGCGTCATCGGGCCGGCTCCAGCACCGCACGGACGATCCGCGCCAGCTCCTCGATGACGTGGTCCGGAACCTTCCCCTCGCCCCAGACGATCCAGCGCAGGCCGATCGTCTCGCCGACCGCCATGAGCGACCACGCGGCCACCTCGGGGTCGATGGGACCGAGCTCGTGGCGGTCGACGGCCTCGCGCAGCGCGGCGACGTACCGCTCGGACACACGGTCGTAGTGCCACTTGAAGACGTCCGGCGACACGAACGCCGACTGCCGGATGATCCTGTACAGCCCTGGGTGCTGCGCGGTGAACTCGAAGTAGCCGCGGAAGCCGAGGATCTCCCGCTCGAGCCGCGTCTCCCCCTTCTCCGCCGACTCCGTCATCGCGTGACGGATCCGACGGTTCAGGTCGCGCACGAGCTCGTCGAAGACCTCCTGCTTCGACGAGAAGTAGAGGTAGAACGTGCCCTGCGCGACGCCGGCCGCCTCGGTGATCTTCACGATCGACGCGTCCGAGTAGCTGAGCTCGCCGAAGACGCTCTCCGCGGCGTCGAGCAAGCGTTGGCGCGTCTCGACCCCTTTCGGAGACAGCGCGCGTCCACCGACGCCGGTAACGATCTCGGTCATGCCGGCAGCTCCTGCTTCTGCATCTTCCCGAGGCCGTTGCGCGGTATCGCCTCGACGAAGCGAACGGACTTCGGCACCTTGAAGCGCGCGAGCCGCTCACCGCACCACGCGAGCACGTCGTCCTCGGTGAGTCCGTCGGCGACGACGTACGCGATGCCGACCTCGCCCCAGCGCTCGTCGGGGACGCCGACGACCGCGGCGTCGTCGATGCGCGGATGCTCGTGGAGGGCGGTCTCGACCTCCGCCGGGTAGACGTTCTCGCCGCCGGAGATGTACATCTCCTTCAGCCGGCCCTTGATGCGGTAGAAGCCTTCCCCGTCGCGCTCGGCGATGTCGCCCGTGCGGAGCCAGCCGTCGGCCGTGAACGCCTGGCGCAGTCGCGTCCGGGTTGCCGCCAGTAGCCCGCGAACACGTTCGGCCCCTTCACGAGGAGCTCGCTCTCGTCCGACAGGTCGACGTCGACGAACGGGTACGGCTTGCCGGCGAAGCCGATCTTCCGCACTGCGTCCTCGGGCGGAAGGCAGAGCACGTTCGGGGCGGCCTCCGTGAGGCCGTAACCCTGGACGATCACCGTTCCGCGCGCGGCCCAGGTCTCGAGCAGCGGCTCGGGCATCGGCGCACCGCCGACGACGACGCGGCGGAGGCTCGACAGGTCGGCGGTTGCGAAGCGCTCGTGCTGGGCGAGGAACAGGTACACCGCCGGGACGCCCATGATCGTCGTGATGCGCTTCCGCTCGACGAGCTCGAGGGCGACGCCGGCGTCGAAGCCGCGCTCGAGGACGACCTGCGCGCCCTTCCACCACGCGAGGAGCGGCTGGACGTTCCAGCCGCCGCAGTGGAATTGGGGCAGCACTTGCAAGACGACGTCGTCCTCCGCCATCGGCGTCGTGAGGTCGAGGCTGAGGTTCGTCCAGAAGCAATTCGCGTGCGTCAGTAGCGCTCCCTTGGGCTTGCCGGTCGTCCCGGACGTGTAGATCAGCAGGAGCGCGTCATCGTCCGCGACGTCGGCGTCGGGAGCGGCGCCGCCCGGCTCCACATCCGCGATCTCCCAGCCCGTCGCCTCCGCGAGCGCGCGGTATTCGTCCTCGACGAGGAACAGCGCCAGGCTGCGAGTCCTCGAGCTGGTAGCGGATCTCCGGCGCGGCGAGGCGCCACGAGATCGGCACGAGCGCGAGCCCGCTCTTCGCGCACGCGAACATCACCTGCACGTGCTCCGGCGTATTGCCCGTGAGCGTCGCGACGCGGTCGCCGCGGCGGAGCCCGCGCTCGTGGAACGCGGCCGCCCACGCGTCCGACCCCGCGTCGAGCTCGCCGTACGTCACGCGCCGGTCGTGGTAGTCGATCGCGACGCGCCCGGGCGTCGCCCGCGCCCGGTCGCGGATCCACCGGCCGATGGTGTGCCTGCCCTGTGTGCTCACGACTGGAGGAACTCGCGCACGATCGGCGCGAGCATCTCACCCTCCTCCCAGATGACGAGATGGCCCCGGTCGGGGATGATCTCGAGCCGCGCGTTCGGGATCCGCTCCGCGAGCAGCTGCGCGTTGCGGACGTCGATGACGAAGTCGCCTTCCGCCTGCACGACGAGCGTCGGCGCCGTGATCGCCGGAATGCGCTCGTACGCGTCGAACGTCGCGCCCGCCTGTGCCTGCGCCACCCACCCGGCGAGCGTCGGGCCGCGCTCGAGCCGGTAGCGGTAGATCTCCTCGACGAGCTCCGGCCGCTCGCGCACGCCGTGGTCGCCGAGCGAGTTCTCGACCATGAGCCGAAAGCCCGCCTCGCGTTCCAACGTCGGGAACTGCGCGAACGCCTGCTGCCCGCGCTCCGGCATCGGATAGCTCGGAGGCACCGACCCGGGCGCCGTCGAGCAGAGCACGAGCTTCCGCACGCGGCCGGGATACGACAGGGCGAGCTCCTGCGCGACGAAGCCGCCGAGACTCACCCCGAGGACGTGCGCGCTTTCGATCCCAGCCGCGTCGAGCACGGAGACCGCGTCGGCGGCGAGCATCTCCACCGAGTACGGGCCGTCGGGCACGTCGCTGTCGCCGACGCCGCGGTTGTCGAACACGACCACGCGGAAGTCCGACGCGAGGAGCCCCGGCAGCGGGCCGAACCCGTGCCGGTCGTACCCGAGGCCCTGGAGGAACAGGAGCGGCTCGCCCTCGCCGTGCTCCTCGTAGGCGAGGCTGACACCGTCGTTCGTCGCCGTGCTGCTCATGCGCCCTCCTGGGGTGCCGTTGGCCCGTGATCGGGGCGGATTGCCTCCTGGAGCCGACGCAGGCCGCTCGGCCGGCCGCGCGCGGCGATTCCGGCGAGGCCGCCGGGCAGGAAGAAGACGATGAGGATGAAGATCGCGCCGAGAAGGAAGAGCGGCTGCGACAGCGGCGTGCGCAGCGCGTGCGGCAGGCCTTCCACCGTCGAGGAGCTCCCGACCGCGACGAGCCTGTCGTTGAGGTACGTGTAGAGGATTCCTCCGAGGACTGCACCCCAACGCGAGCCCGCCCCGCCGATGACGACCATGAGCAGGAGTGTCAGCGTGAAGTTCGGCGCGGTGACGGCGAGCGTCGAGCCGTTGTAGAGCAGCATGTACACGATGCCGCCGGCGGCGGCGAGCGTCGACGAGAGGACGAACGCCTGCAGCTTGTACAGGTGCGGCCGCATCCCGAGCACCTCGACCCGCTGCTCGTTCTCGCGGATCGCCTGCCAGACGCGACCGGGCGACGAGTCGACAGCCCAGCGCACGATGAAGAAGACAGCGGCGAGGAAGGCGAGCGCGAGCCAGTAGAGATTCTTCGTGTTGAGGATGCCGACGAACGCGTGCGGCAGCTTCGTGTAGTCGGCGCCGAGCCCTTCCTCTCCGTGCGTCCAGTGGTGCGGATCCTTGAGCGCGAGCACGGCGCCGGCCTGCGCGAACGCGAGCGTCACCATCGCGAACGCGATCCCGGTCACGCGCAGGCTCACGAAGCCGAGCACGTTCGACAGCACGAGGGCGACACCCATCGTGAAGAGGATCGCGACCCAGAAGCTCCAGTGCCAGTCGGTGATCGCGATGTTCGAGAGATAGACGCCGAGCGCGATGTACAGCGCGTGCCCGAACGAGAGCAGGCCCGTGTACCCGAACTGGAGGTCGTACGTCAGCGCAAGCGCGCCGAAGAGCACGCATGCCGCGAGCAGCTGCAGCGTGCCCGGGCTCGAGATCGGCTGGTCGAAGAGCTTCGGGATCGACACGTTCAGCTTGGGAACGAGCGCGAGCACGCCGAAGACGGCGAGCGGGACGAGCCAGTCGGAGAGGAGGCGGCGCCTCGTCATGCGCGCGCTCCGACGACGGCGCCCGCAAGGCCGCGCGGCCGCGCGAGCAGAACGATGCCGAGCAGCAGGACGACGACCATGTCGCCGATCCCCGCCGACGCGTAGTAGTTCGTGTACTGCTGCGTGAGCGCGACGAGGACGGCGGCGGCGGCCGAGCCGCCGATCGAGCCGAGGCCGCCGATGACGACGACGATGAACGCGAAGATGAGCAGGCTCGTCCCCTGGTCCGGCCCGACGACGTTGAAGTACACGCCGCTGAGCACCCCGGCGACGGCTGCGGCGATGCCGCCGATGGCGAACACGAGCGTGAACGCCTTGCGGACGTCGATGCCGAGGGCCTGCACCATCGACCGGTTCTCGACACCGGCGCGGATGATGAGCCCGTACCGCGTCCGGCGCAGGAACAGCTGAAGCGACATGAGGACGACCGCCGCGGCGGCAATCTCGACCCAGCGGTCGTTCGGGATGTGCGCCCCTGCGATCGTCGTCGTGTCGTGCAGCCACGCCGGAACGACGAACGCCTTCGCGTCCGGCCCCCAGATGCCGACGAGCAGCGCGACGAAGGCGAGCTGGAGCCCGACCGTGACGAGCACCTGCTCGATGTGGCGGTTGTAGAGCGGCCGGATGAGCACGAGCTCGACGAGCGCCGCGAAGACTCCGCCGGCCACGAGCCCGAGCAGGCCGGAGAGCAGGAACTTGAGCGCGGACGAGTGGACGCCGGAGAAGACGTGCAGCTCCGTCCACCACGTCGCGTACGCGCCGACCGAGATGAACGCGCCGTGCGCGAAGTTGAGGACGCCCATGAGCCCGTAGATGAGCGACAGGCCCGAGGCGATGAGGAAGTACATCGCGCCGAGGCCGAAGCCCGTGATCGTCAGGAGCAGGAACGTGCTCATGCGTGCCCCACGCTCAGGAGCCGGCGGACGAGCTCCGGCTGCTCGAGCAGCTCCTTCGCGTCGCTCGTGTGCACGACGCTGCCCTGGTCGAGCACGATCGCCCCGTGCGCGATCTTCCGCACGACGCCGAGGTTCTGCTCGACGAGCAGCACGGTGGTCAGCTCGGCGAGCCGTTCGAGCACCCGCGCGACGTCGGCGACGAGCGCGGGCGCAAGGCCCTTCGTCGGCTCGTCGACGAGCAGGACGCGGTTGTCGTTCAGCAGCGCGCGCGCGATGGCGACCATCTGCTGCTGTCCGCCCGACAGCGTGCCCGCGCGCTGGCCGCCGCGCTCTTCGAGCTCGGGGAAGAGCTCGTACACGAGGTCGTAGCGCGGCGCCGCGTCGCGCTCCGCGAGGCGGAGGTTCTCCGCCACGGTCAGGCCGGTGAAGACGTCGCGGTCCTCGGGGACGTAACCGATGCTGCGCTGCACGACGCGGTGCGTCGGCAGGGCGGTGAGCTCCTCGCCGTCGAGCCGCACCGAGCCGCGACGCCCGACGAGCCCGAGGATCGCCCGCAGCGTCGTCGTCTTCCCGACGCCGTTGCGGCCGAGAAGGGCGGTGACCCCGCCTTCGGGGACGTCGAAGGAGACGCCCTGAAGGACGTGCGACTGCCCGAGATACACGTGCAGGTCGCGCACCGACAGCAGCGTCCGCGCGGGTGCCGCGACGGCCACTACAGCGCCTCACCGAGGTATGCCGACTGGACGGTCGCGTTCGCCATCACCGCGGCCGGGGTGTCGCAGGCGAGGAGCGCCCCGTGGTGCATGACTGCGATCCGCTGCGCGATCCCGGTGACGACCTCCATGTGATGCTCGACCATGAGCACCGTCTTGCGCTCCTGCTCGTGCACCGAGCGGATGAGCTCGACGAGCTGCGGCACGTGCTCGGCCGACAAGCCGGCCATCGGCTCGTCGAGAAGCAGGACGGGCCTGTCGGCGGCGAGGAGCATCGCGATCTCGAGCCGCCGCTTGTCCCCGTGCGACAACCCGCCGGCCGGCACCGCGGCTTGCGACTCGAGTCCGACGCGGGCGAGCGCGGCGCGGGCTCCGTCGACCGCCTTGCGCACGCCGGCCGCGCGCTGCCAGAGCCGGAGCGTCCCACCGAGCGCCGCCTGGGCGGCGAGCCGCGCGTTCTCGAACGTCGTCAGGAGCGGGAAGATGCTCGAGACCTGGAACGTGCGGCCGATCCCCTCCCGCGTGCGCAGGAACGTCGGCTGATGCGTGATGTCGACGCCGTTCAGGTGGATCGAGCCCGCGGTCGGCCGGTAGATGCCGGAGAAGAGGTTGAACAGCGACGTCTTGCCGGCGCCGTTCGGCCCGATGATCCCGAGCAGCTCGCCCTCGGCAACCTCGAGGCTGACATCGGCGACGATGGTGGCGCCGCCGATGTCGAGCCCGAGGTTGCGCGTGGCGAGAAGCGGAGGGGTCACCGACCTACTTGAAGGGCGTGACGGGTGGCTGGACGTTGCCCGGCGAGATGGTCTTCAGCACCTTCGCGACGAAGTGACCGTTCGACGGGCACGAGCTGCACCTGGAACATCGGCTGGATCATCGCGTGATCCGCCGGCCGGATGTACTGGGGGCCCTTCGGCGCGAGGAACTTCCAGCCCTCGAGCGCGCCGATCTCCTTCGACATGTCGGTGCCGCCCTTTGCGACCGCGCGGCAGATCATCTGCGCGGTGACGAAGCCGTCGGGCGTGAACAGGTCGGGGACCGGTGGCGGTTCTTCGCCATCCACTTGATGAGATACGTGTTCGCCGCGTTGTGGGGCGCCGTGTAGACGTAGTGCGACAGCAGCGTGACGCCCTGGCACGAGCGGCCCGAGCGCGTCGTAGCTGGCGCGGTTGGCGAGGCCCGTGATGAGCGTCATCTTCTTCGAGACGCCCTGCTGCTGCAGCGACTGCCACATCGCGGCGGCGTTCGTCGTGTTCGCCCAGGCGACGAAGGCTGCGTCGGCGCCCGAGTTCGAGAGCTGCTGCGCGTACGGCGTCAGGTCGGCGGCGCCGAACGGCGACAGGATCTTCGACACCGTGTGCCCCTTGGCGCCGAACAGCAGCTGGACGGCGGCGACGTTGCCCGCGCCGAACGCCGTGTCCTCGGCGAAGACGACGACCTTCTTGCCCGTCGCTCTTCGGCGGGAAGATGTTCACCGCGTCGAGGACGTCCTGCAGCGTCTGCCGGCCGGCCCGGAACGTGTTCCGGTTGAGGCCGGTGATGGCGTCGGCAGCCGCGGCGCCCGGAGATGTAGAGGATGTCGTTCTGCGCGGCGAGCGGGCCGAGCTGGAGCGCGATGCCCGACGAGCCCGTTCCCGCGACGATCTTGACGCCCTGGCCGATCTCGTTCTTGAACGCCGCGATCGCGGTCGCAGGATCGGTCGCGTCGTCGATGATCGTCGGGTTGATCGTGTAGCCACCGCACTTGCCCGCCGTGAAGGCGAGCCCGGCCTGGAATCCGTCGAGCTCCTCCTGCCCGAATGCCGCGAGCCCGCCGGTCTTCGGGTAGATGAAGGCGACGTTGACGGTCTTGCCCGCGCGGTGCGCGGTCGTGCCGGCTGCGGCTGTCGCCGCGAGCACGGCGCAGAGCAGGCCGACGACGCCCAGCGAGCAGCGCCGACCGCTTCCAGCCTCGTGCCATGTGAACCCTCCGCGTCGAGAAGGCCTCTCCAAAACTGAGACCCGATTCAGGTCTTATTTCACCTCGGATCCGAACTGTCAAGACCCCGTGACGGGGACAGTCCCCGTCACGGGACTGCCGAGATGGCGCGACGGATTCGGGATATGCCCCGTGCTAAGCGCGCGCTCGAGACCAACCGCGAAGCGGGAACAATCACCCGCGTGAGGCGCGCAGCGTCTTACGCGGATCTCTCGACGGGCTCGTCAGGCTCGTCGAGGTCGGCGCCGGCGCTCGTCACGAGCGTCGGCCGGATGCCCTGCGCGATGCACTCCTTCGTGATCACGCACTTCGTGACGTCGCGCCGCGAGGGCAGCTCGAACATCACGTCGAGGAGCGCGCCTTCGATGATCGAGCGAAGGCCGCGCGCGCCGGTCTCGCGGTCGAGCGCCTTGTCGGCGATCTCCCACAACGCGTCCTCGGTGAAGACGAGCTCGATGCTGTCGTATCCGAAGAAGCGCTGGTACTGGCGCACGAGCGCGTTCTTCGGCTCGGTGAGAATCTGGACGAGGTCCTCGCGGCGCAGCTGGTGCACCGCGGAGATGACCGGGAGGCGGCCGATGAACTCGGGGATGAGCCCGAAGTTCAGGAGGTCTTCCGGCATCACCTGCGTCAGCAGCTCCGACGACTCGAACCCGTGCTTCGAGCGGACCTCGGCGCCGAAGCCGACGGCGTTCTTGCCGACGCGGCGCGCGATGATCTTGTCGAGGCCGGCGAACGCGCCGCCGCAGATGAAGAGGATGTTCGTCGTGTCGATCGAGAGGAACTCCTGGTGCGGGTGCTTGCGCCCGCCCTGCGGCGGCACCGACGCGACCGTTCCCTCGAGGATCTTCAGGAGCGCCTGCTGCACGCCCTCGCCCGACACGTCGCGCGTGATCGACGGGTTGTCCGCCTTGCGCGCGATCTTGTCGACCTCGTCGATGTAGATGATCCCCGTCTCCGCCTTCTTGATGTCGAAGTCGGCGGCCTGGATGAGCTTGAGAAGGATGTTCTCGACGTCCTCGCCGACGTAGCCGGCCTCCGTCAGCGCGGTCGCATCGGCGATCGCGAACGGGACGTTGAGGATGCGCGCGAGCGTCTGCGCCAGCAGCGTCTTGCCGCAGCCCGTCGGCCCGAGCAGCATGATGTTCGACTTCTGCAGCTCGACCTCGTCCTCCTCGGTCCCCATCTGCACGCGCTTGTAGTGGTTGTAGACCGCGACCGAGAGCGTCCGCTTCGCCTCTTCCTGCGACACGACGTAGTCGTTGAGGACGTCGTAGATGTCGCGCGGGCGCGGCAGATTGTCGAGGTCGAGCTGGGTCGGAGAGGTCAGCTCCTCGTCGATGATCTCGTTGCAGAGATCGATGCACTCGTCGCAGATGTAGACGCCGGGGCCGGCGATCAGCTTCTTGACCTGCCGCTGGCTCTTGCCGCAGAAGCTGCAGAGAAGCTGTTCGTTCCCTTCGCTCGCCCTGGCCACGGTCTTCTCCTTGTACCTCGGATCGGCCTTTTCGTCTACCGGTGCGCGACGACGTTGTCGACGATTCCGTACTCATTGGCCTCATCCGCGGTCATGTAGTAGTCCCGCTCCATGTCCTTCGAGACCTTCTCCTCAGGCTGATTCGTGTGGAGGGCGATGATCTCCTCCAGGCGGCGCTTGAGGTTGATCGTCTCGCGCGCCTGGATCTCGATATCGGTGCCCTGGCCCTGGAACCCGCCCGAGACCTGGTGGATGAGGATCTTGGAGTTCGGCAGCGCCGACCGCTTTCCCTTCGTGCCGGCGGCAAGAAGCAGCGCGCCCATCGACATCGCGATGCCGACGCACGTGGTCGCGACCTCGCAGCGGATGAACTGCATCGTGTCGTAGATGGCGAGGCCCGAGTACACCGAGCCGCCGGGCGAGTTGATGTAGAGCTGGATGTCCTTGTCCGGGTCCTCGGACTCGAGATGGATCATCTGCGCGACGATGAGGTTCGCGACCACGTCGTCGATCGGCGTACCGAGGAAGATGATCCGCTCGTTCAGGAGCCGCGAGTAGATGTCGAAGAAACGCTCGCCTCGCGAGGTCTGCTCGATGACGGACGGAATGATGAGATTCGACGGGTTCATGTGGCTCCTCAACTTCCCGGGGTCCAGAGTTTCGTCTCGGTCGGGCGGCTTTTCCTTGTCGGGAGTCCAGATCGACTCACGCGCCGCCGCGAGCTCGCGGGGGATGCGCTTGACCTCCGACGCGATGCGGTCGAGCGCGTCGCGCAGCCGAAGGTCGTCGCGGAGCGTCTCGAAGCGCCCGCTGTCGCGCAGTCGCTGCAGCTGCTCGTCGGCGTCGTCGCCGAGGACGTCGGCCTGCTCGCGCACGAGCGCCTCGACCTCCTCGTCGGGGACGTCGATGCCGAGCTGATCGGCGGCGGCGTCGAGCACGAGCTCGCGCGCGACGGAGCGCGTCGCCTCGTCGCGCAGCCGGTCGAGCAGGTCGTCCGGCGACTGGCCGGTCATCGTCAGATACGTCTCGAGCTGGACGCCGCGCGCCTCGACCTGGCGGGCGAGGTCGCGCAGCAGCTCGCGCGTGCGCGCCTCGACGAGCGGGCCGGACGCGTCGACCTTCGACGCGCTCGACGAGCGCGTCGGCGACGTCGGCGCGGAACTGCGCGTCGATCTCCTCGGCAATCTGATCGCGCAGGCGCGACTCGATGTCGGCGCGCAGCTCCTCGAGCGTCTCGAACTCGCTCGCGGCGCGCGCGAGCTCGTCGTCGATCGGCGGCAGCACCTTCTCCTTGATCTCCTTCACCGTCGATCGAGACGGCCTGCTTCGTCCCGTCGGCGAGCTCGAACTCGATCTCCTTCGTCTCCCCCGCGCTCATGCCGACGACGCCCTGCTCGATCTCCTCGACGACGGCGCCGCGGCCGAGCTCGACGACGTAGTCGCGCCGCGTCTCGCCGTTCGGCGACGACGAGGTCGACGATGACGGTGTCGTCGGGTGCGACGGGCCGGCCCTCGACGGGGACGAGCTCGGCGACGGTCGCGCGCAGCGCCTCGAGCTCCCGCTCGACGAGCTCCTCCGGCACCTCGCCTCGGACGCGCCGACCTCGAGCTCCTTCCAGTCGGCGAGCTCCGGCTTCGCCTGCACGGCGACGGTCGCGGTGAACTGCCAGTCCTCGTCGTCCGACGCGGGCAGCTCGAAGTCGAACTCGGGCTGCTCGACGGGACGGACGCGCGTCTGCGCGGCGGCGTTCCAGAACCAGCCGCCGATGTGGCTGTCGACCGCCTCGGCCATGAGCCGCTCGCGGCCGACGCGCTGGACGAGCACCTGCCGCGGCACCTTGCCCTTGCGGAAGCCGGGGATCTTCGGCCGACTTGGCGAGGTCCGACGCGGCGTGCTCGACGGCGTGGTGGACGTCGTGCGACGGCACCTGGACCGTCAGCCGGACGCGGTTCTCGGGGAGCTCCTCGACCTCGGTCTGCACCTGGCCATTCAAGCAGACCCCGCGGCCTGGTCGCGCTGGCCGGGCCGGTGCGCGCTCTTCGTCCTGACCCGGCACGCGCACTCGACGCTGAACGACGAGGGCCGGATCAACGGGGATCCGAGCGTGCCGGTGCCATCACCGCCGAGGGCCGGGCCCAGGCGGAGCGACTCGGGCAGCAGCTCGCGGAGCTCCCGCTCGACCTGTGCGTACACACCCGTTTCGGCCGGACGCGGGAGACGGCCGACGCGCATCCTCGCCGGCCGGGACGTGCCGACGACTCGAGGAGCCGCTGCTCGACGACATCGACGTCGGCGACCTCGAGGGCGCAGACGCTCGCCGAGTACCACGCCTGGAAGCACGCGCACACGCGCGACGAGCCGTTTCCCCGGCGGCGAGAGCCTCGACGACGCCGCGCGGCGGTACGCGCCGCGCCTTCGCGCGACTGCTCGAGCGGACGGAGCGAGGCGATGCTCGTCGTCTGCCACGAGATCCGCGATCCGCTACGCGCTGAACGCGGCCGCCGGCTCGGACGACCTCGACGCGCCGGAGCACGTCGATCCCGAACGCGACGCCCTACCTCTTCGACGCGACGGCCCTCGAGCGGGCAGCGTCGCGCATCGAATCACTCGTTCGGTGAAGCAGGGCGCAAGAAACCGACGGCGAATGCGTCTATCCAATCGATGAACGTGTGGACCGCGATCCTCGTCGGAACCGTGACCCTGATCTGGATCGGGATGTTCGGCGCGGTCGCGTACCGCGCCCGCCTCACGACGCGCGGGAGGTGATCACATGACGATCGTCTGGTTCGTGGTCTGGTTCATCTCCGACCACGTCGGCGGCCATGCGCCGCTGCGCTTCGACCCCGTGAACGCCTGGGCCTGGACGCTCATCCTCGCCGTTGCGCTCGACCTCGGCTCGCACCACGCGAGGAGCGGCCACAAGGCGCACTGAGTGCGGGCGGAGGGACTCGAACCCCCACGGGCTTTCGCCCACCGGCACCTAAAGCCGGCGCGTCTGACCAGATTTCGCCACGCCCGCGCGCGCGTCTAACGGTACTCGGCCCGGAGGGTGCCGAGCAGCGTCGCGCCGTGCGCGGGCGTGCCGTCGCGGTGGAGGGCGTCGACCTCGAAGCCGGGGTAGCGCGCGCGGAACCGACCTTCACGCCACGCCTTGACGTTCGCCGAGTCGGCGAGCGCCCGTCGGTACGGGTACGTCGGCATGTGCGTGCGATCGCCGCGGACGTTCCGGCCGTCGAGATGGCGGACCGCGACGCGAAAGCCCTCGACCGCGGCGATCCGCCGCTCGACCGCTTCGACTGTCGCCATGAAGGAATCGTCTCACGTCAACGGGGTCCGATCTATAGTCCTAGCTCGTGGGCGGCATGCGTCCCGAGGACGTCTACGAGCTGACCGGCGTCGCCGACGTGCGGATCTCGCCCGACGGCAGCCGCGTCGCCTACCAGGTCTGGTCGATCGACCGGGAGTCGAACGAGTACCGCGGCGCCATCTGGGTCGCGCCCGTCGACGGCTCCGGCGATCCGCGAGCCTTCACCTCGGGCGAGAAGCGCGACGGGATGCCGCGGTGGTCGCCGGACGGCCGCTGGCTCGCGTTCGTCTCGAACCGCGGCCCGGACAAGACGCCGGCGAACCTCTACGTCATCCCCGCCGAGGGCGGCGAGGCCCGGAAGCTCACCGACCGCAAGGAGGGCGTCGAGAAGATCGCGTGGTCGCCGGACTCGACGCGGATCGCCTTCGCGTCCCGCTGCCGCGACGCGGCGTACGAGGAGGAGGACGACCAGAAGCGCGCCCCGCGCCGTCTGACGCGCCTCTTCTACAAGCTCGACAGCGTCGGCTGGACGACCGACCGCCGGACCCACATCTTCGTCGTCGACCTCGCCGGCGGCGAGCCGACACAGATCACGGACGGCGACTGCGAGGACGGCGACCCGGCCTGGACGCCGGACGGCAAGAGCATCCTCTTCCCCGCGCTCCGCGGCGACCGCTGGGACGTCGACCTCGTCACCCGCTTCTACGTCGTCGGCGCAGACGGCGGTGAGCCGAAGCAGCTCACGGGCGACGACGCGTCCTTCGAAAACCCGGTCTTCTCGCCCGACGGATCGCTCGTCGCCTTCGGCTACGGCCCCGAGGACGGCACGTTCCCGCACCACGGACAGATCGGCGTCATGCAACCGGACGGAAGCGGCGTCCGGCTGCTGACGACGGCGCTCGACCGGCAGTGCATGCCGTACCCGGAGGGTCGCGAGCCCGCGTGGGACGGCGACCGGGTCGTGTTCTCACTCGAGGACGGCGGCAACGTGCACGTCTACTCGGCGCCGGCGGACGGATCGTCCGCGCCCGAGCTGCTCGTCGGCGGCGAGCGCGTCATCTCGAGCTGGGACGTCCGCGACGGACACATCGCGTACGTCGCGTCGACGCATACGACGCTCCGCGAGCTCTACGTCGACGATCGCAAGGTCACCGACTTGACCTCGTCGGTCCCGCAGCTCTGCGATGCGGAGCGCTTCACCGCGATCTCGAAGGACGGCACCGAGGTGGACGCGTGGCTCGTTCGCCCGGACGGCTTCGAAGAGGGGAAGCGCTACCCCGTGCTCCTCAGCGTCCACGGCGGCCCGTTCACGCAGTACGGCACCGGCTTCTTCGACGAGTTCCAGGTCTACGCGCAGGCCGGCTACGCCGTCCTGTACTCGAACCCGCGCGGCGGCTCCGGCCACACGGAGGAGTGGGGCCGCGCCATCCGCGGGCCGATCGAGGGCGGGCCCGGCTGGGGGACGGTCGACTTCGAGGACGTCATGGGCGTCGTCGACACCGCGCTCGAGAAGTTCGCCTTCCTCGACGCCGGCCGGATGGGGATCATCGGCGGCTCGTACGGCGGCTTCATGACGTCGTGGACGATCTCGCACGACCACCGCTTCAAGGCCGCCGTCTCCGAGCGCGCCGTCAACCAGAACATCAGCGCCGCCGGCTCGAGCGACCTCTTCTGGATCTTCGAGCGCCAGTTCGGCGGCCCCTGGTACGACAACGTCGACGCCTGGCTCGAACGCTCGCCCGCGACGCACGCGAGGAACATCGAGACGCCTGTCCTCGTCCTCCACTCGGAGAACGACCTCCGCTGCAACATCGAGCAGGGCGAGCACCTGTTCACGCTCCTCCGCCTCCTCGGCAAGGAGGTCGAGATGCTCCGCTTCCCCGCCGAGAGCCACGAGCTCTCGAGAGGCGGGTCGCCGCTCCACCGCGTCCAGCGGTTCGAGGCGATCCTCCAGTGGTTCGATCGCTACTTGAAGTAGCCCGCTACCACTGGTCCCAATGGACCATCGAGTCGAGCGGCTTGCGCTTGCCCGGCTTGAAGTCGGTCCCCAGCGTGTAGGCCACCGGGATGAGCGCGATCTGCGTCACCTCGTCGTAGGGGATGCCGAGGATCTCCGCCGCCTCGCGCTCGTGCATGAGGTGGAACGTCGTCCAGCACGTCCCGAGCCCGCGGCTGCGCGCGGCGAGCATGAACGACCACGCGGCCGGGACGATCGAGCCGAACATCGACGCGACGAGCGGGTTCGACTTGCCCTCGTACCGCCCGACGACGCACGGGATGACGTGGACGGGCACCTCGTGGATGTGGTCGGCGAGATGGACGACGGCGTCGCCGATCCGCGCCATCTGCCCCTGCCTCGGGCCGCCGTCGCGCTTGAGGTACGGGAACGCGACCTCCCGCCACAGCTCTCCGAGCCGCGCGCGCTTCTCGGCGTCGGTGACGACGACGAAGTGCCAGTTCTGCGAGTAGCTCGCCGTCGGGGCCTGCTGGGCGAGCCGCAGACAGTCCTCCAGCACCTCGCGCTCGACCGGCCGCGAGAGGTCGAGGCGCTTGCGCACCGCCCGCGTCGTCGAGAGCAGCTCGTCCGGGGTCAGCTCGAGCACGAGCGTACGTATACCCCATCGTCACTTTGCAGGAGGCGAGGTTCGGGTTTCCGACGGATAGCCTGCCCGCCCAAACGGGCCGACACTCTGAAGGTGGCCTGCGGCGAGCCCATCCTTTGCGTTGACGACGACCCCGCCGTGCGGAACGTCATCGCGCGGGTGCTCGACGACGGCGGTCACCGGTGCATGACCGCCGCCGACGTCGACGAAGCGCGGCACCTCCTCGCCGAAAACGACTACTCCGTCGTCCTCTGCGACATCGGCCTCCCGGGCGAGTCCGGGCTCCAGCTCCTCGCCGAGCTCGCGCACACCCCGGCGATCGCGACGGTCATGGTCACCGGCCGCGACGACCCGGACACCGCCGATCTCGCGCTCGAGCTCGGCGCGTACGGCTACCTCACGAAGCCCTTCGCTCCGAACGACCTCCTCATCAACATCGCCGGCGCCGTCAGGCGCGCGAAGCTCGATGGGGCGCGCGCTGCCCAGCTCGAACGTGCGTATGCGAGCATCGCCGCCTCCGAGGCCGAGCTCCGCAAGGCGTACGCCGAGACGGTCGGGCGACTCGGACGCGCGATGGAGTACCACGACGTCGAGACCGGCGAGCACGTCGAGCGCGTCGCCGCCTCGGCTCACGAGATCGCCGTCGAGATCGGCCTCGACGACGTCCTCGCCGAGCGCGTGCGCCTCGCGGCGCCGCTGCACGACATCGGCAAGATCGCGATCAGCGAGACGATCCTGCGCAAGCCGGAGGCGCTCACCGAAGCCGAACGGCGCGAGATGGAGCGGCACACCGACGTGGGCCACACGCTCCTCGCAGGCTCCGGCAACGAGCTGCTCGAGCTCGCCGCGACGATCGCCTGGACGCATCACGAGAACTGGGACGGATCCGGATACCCATCCGGGCTCGCGGGCGAAGACATCCCGCTCGCCGGCCGCATCGTCGCGGTCGCAGACGTCTTCGACGCACTGACGACCGACCGTCCCTACCGCCGCGCCTGGAACGAGGACGACGCGTTCGCGTACATCACGCAGGAGAGCGGCAGGAAGTTCGATCCCGAACTCGTCGAAGCGCTGGGCCGACGGCTCGTGCGACGGCACCCGACAGGAGGCTCACGATGACGCGCGCGCGCGTCGACCGCACCACGATCACCTGCATCGTCGCCGACGACCATCCGCCGATCGTCGACTCCGTCTCCCGCTATCTCACCGCCGCCGATTTCGTCGTGGTGGCGACCGCGCCCGATGGCGAGAAGGCGCTCGCAGCAATCGAGCGGCATCGCCCGAGCGTCTGCGTCGCCGACGTACGCATGCCGCACCTCGACGGCCTCGAGCTCGCCCGGCGCACCGCCCGGTCCGCGCCGAACACCGCGGTGCTCCTCTACTCCGGCTTCACCGACAGGGGCCTCGTCGCCGACGCGCTCGACGCGGGCGCCCGCGGCTTCGCGCTCAAGGACGCGCCGCTCGAAGACCTCGCCCGCGCGATCGACCTCGTCTCGTCCGGAAGCATCTACATCGACCCGGTGCTCGCGGCGTCGCTCGCCCGGGCCCCGCATCCCGACGACCGCGGCGCGCTGAGCGCCCGAGAGCGCGAGGTGCTCAGGCTCCTCGCCGCCGGCGGCTCGTACGGGGAGATCGGCGCGACCCTCTTCCTCTCGCCGGACACGGTCCGCGCCCACGCGCACAAGGCCATGACGAAGCTCGGATGCCGCACCAGGACACAGGCCGTGGCCACGGCGCTTCGCGATGCGCTGATCGCGTAGTACGTTTGTCAATCCATGGCATTGCGATTGTTCGTCGCGGACGACCATCCGGCCATCGTCGACTCCGTGAGCCGGTTCCTCGACTCCGAGGACGATCTCTCCGTCGTCGGCAACGCCGGTGACGGCGCCGACGCGCTCGAGCGCATCCAGGACCTCGCCCCGGACGTGGCGATCGTCGACGTCCGGATGCCCGAGCTCGACGGGATCGAGATCGCGCGGCGGCTGACCGCCACCGGTGCGAAGACGGGAGTCATCCTCTACACGGCTCACGCCGAGCGCGCGCTCGTCATCGAGGCAATCGACGCCGGCGCCCACGGCTTCGTTCTGAAGGAGTCGCCGCTGACGGATCTCGTCCGCGCCGTCCGCCTCGTCGGCGACGGCCGGACGTACGTCGATCCGGTGCTCGCCGGCATCCTCGTCGGCCCGGACGCGACCGAACGCATCCCCGGCATCACGAAGCGCGAGCGCGAAGTCCTGCGGCTGCTCGCCGACGGAATGCGCAACGAGCAGGTGGCCCGCGAGCTCTCGATCTCCCCGCTCACGGTGCGGACCCACATCGAGAAGGCGATGGCGAAGCTCGAGGCGGACACGCGGACGCAGGCGGTCGCCAACGCGCTCCGCATGTCCCTCATCGAGTAGCAATCCTCGAAAAAGAGGATCTCGGTAGGCGGCAAGATCCCATCGCCGGAGCCCGTCCCGTTGGCGATGCTGTACTCATGGACACAGGGCACGAGCGGACGCTAGAGGCGGTCGCTCGTCTTGCGGGCGGGATCGCGCACGATCTGAACAACGCGCTCCTGCCGCTGCGTGCGTACGGGGAGATCGCGCTCAAGAAGATCGAGCGCGGCGAAGACGCGCGCGAGGAGGTGGCGGAGATGCTCACCGCCTCGAGCCGCGCCTCCGCGCTCACGCGCCAGCTGCTCGCATTCAGCGGCCGGCAGGTCGTCCGTCCGGAGGTCCTCGACCTGAACGAGCTCGTCGCCGGTCTCGCGCAGGAGATCGCGGAGGTCGTGGGACAGGGGATCGCACTCGTGCAGTCGCTGCACGCGGAGCCCGTCTGCGTCCTCGCCGACCGAAGCCTCCTCGCCCACGTGCTCGTGAACCTCGCGGCGAACGCGCGTGAGGCGATGAGCGACGCCGGCACGCTGACGATCGCCGTCGCGGCCGACCACTCGCCGCTCGGGGCCGAGCTCACGGTCTGCGACACGGGGCGGGGGATGGACGCAGAGACCGCGGCCCATATCTTCGAGCCGTTCTTCACCGACGGCGGCGGGCGCGGACTCGGGCTCGCGAGCGCGCATGGGATCGTGAAGCAGAGCGGCGGCACGATCAGCGTCGAGAGCGCCGTCGGCTCGGGCAGCGCCTTCGTCATCAGGCTGCCGCTCGCCGCCGAGGTCGAACGCGGCGAGGACCGGACGAGCACGCCCGCGGCCACCGCGTCCGGCACAGTCGTCCTGCTCGTCGAGGACGACGAGCCGTGCGGACGTCGATCGAGCGCATGCTCGCGGCGGACGGCTACAGCGTCGTCGCCGCCGCCGACGGCGAGGAGGCGATCGGCGCTCGCCCGCAGAGTCCACATGGACCTCGTCCTCACCGACGTCGCGATGCGCGGGCTCAACGGCCGCGAGACCGCGGAGCGAATCCGCCATACGCACCCCGACGTCCCGATCCTTTTCATGTCCGGCTACACGGACGACGCCGTGCTCCGGCGCGGCGTCGGCGACCGCCAGACACCGTTCCTCCAGAAGCCGTTCGGCGCCGAGGATCTCGCCTGCGCGATCCGCGACGCGCTGTCAGCGCGCTGAGCGTTCGTCGTCGAGCGCGCGGCGCACGGTCGCGGCCAGCTCGGCCGGGTCGTACGGCTTCTGCACGTACGCGGCGCGAGACTCGATCGTTCCCGCACCCGTGAGCGCGCCGGCCGGGTAGCCGGACGTGAAGACGACCGCGAGACCCTCGTGCTCGGCGGTGAGGCGCCGCGCGAGCTCGCGTCCGTCCATCCCGGGCATGACGACGTCCGTGAGCAGGAGGTCGACGCGCACCGCGACGCTCGCCGACGACGCGGATCGCCTCGGCGCCGCCGCCGGCCTCGAGCACCGTGTACCCGTACGAGCGCAGCGTCTCGGCGACGAGGACGCGCACCGTCTCCTCGTCCTCGACGAAGAGGATGGTCTCCTCACCGTGCGCCGGCGGCCACCCTTCGACGGGCCGGACATGAACCGCCGCCTCGGCGCTCTCGGCGATGGGGAAGTAGAGCCTGAACGTCGTCCCGATGCCCGGCTCGCTGTAGAGCCAGATGTGCCCGCCACTCTGCTTGACGATGCCGTGGACGCTCGAGAGACCGAGCCCCGTGCCCATCTCCTTCGTCGTGAAGAACGGGTCGAAGACGTGCTCCCTCGTCTCGTCGCTCATGCCGGTGCCGGAGTCCGTCACCTGCAGGCAGACGTACGTGCCGGGGACGACGCCGGCGTGTGCGAAGGCGTAGCCCTCGTCGAGCTGGAGCTCGCCGGTGGAAAGCGACAACGTGCCGCCGTCCGGCATCGCGTCGCGCGCGTTGACCGCGAGATTGACGATCACCTGCCCGAGCTGGCCGCGGTCGACGACGATCGGCGGCAGCTCCGCCGCGAGCCCGAGCGCGATCTCGACGTCCTCGCCGATGCACGCGCTCGAGCAGCTCGAGCGTCTGGTGGACGACGACGTTCACGTCCGTGAGCTCGGGGCGGAGGACCTGCTGCTTGCTGAACGCGAGGAGCTGTCGCGTCAGCTCGGCGCCGCGCTGCGCCGCCTCGTCGATCTGAGCGACGTCGCCGCGCTGCTCGTCGCCGGTGAGCTGCTTCAGCAGCAGCGCGGCGCACGCGCGAATGACCATGAGGACGTTGTTGAAGTCGTGGGCGACGCCGGCGGCGAGCGCGCCGACCGCCTCGATCTTCTGCGCCTGCGCAAGCTGCTGCTCGAGGCGGCGCTGCTCGGTGACGTCCTGCGCGAGCACGAGGCCGCGCGTTGCGCCCCTCGAACGCCACCGGGCTCGAGGAGACGGCGATCTCGTGCTCCGACCCGTCCCGGTGCAGGTGCCGCCACACGCCCGTCGGCCGCTGTTCCCCCTCGCGACCGACGTCGCGCATGAGCTGCTCGAGGTCCTCCTCCGGGCGGATGTCGGCGATCGTCATCGCGAGGAACTCCTCGCCGCGTCCACCCGTAGACCGCGACCGCCGCCTCGTTCACGGCGAGGAAGCGGAGCGTCTCGACGTCGAAGATCCACATCGGGCTCGGGTGGCGCTCGAAGAGGCGCCGGTACTCCTCCGCGGCCCTCTGGCGCGCGCCGATGTCCCGCGCGATCGACGACGCGCCGACGACGCGGCCGTCGCGGTCGGCGATCGGCGAGACGGTCACGGAGACGTCGACCTCGCTGCCGTCGCGGCGGAGGCGGCGGGTCTCGAAATGGACGACGCGCTCGCCGGCGCGCACGCGGGCGAGGATCTCCTCCAGCTCGTGCGGACGGTCGGCCGGCAGAAGCATCGACACCGGCCGGCCGATGGCCTCGGCCGCGGTGTAGCCGTACAGGCGCTCGGCGGCCGTGTTCCAGCTCAGGATCGTCCCGTCGAGGTCCTTGCCGAGGATCGCGTCGTCGCTCGACTCGACGATCGCCGCCAGGAAGTCGGCCGCAAGCCCCCCTGGGTCGCGCTCCACCACTGCCGCTTCTCCGATCGTGTTCGTGTCGGTACAGCCTACTTCTGACAACACGAACGTGCCCTCCGCAACGATCGTAGCCGCGAAATCCGGAGAACGGAATCCCCCGAACTAGGCGTCGAGCAGCTCGCGGATCTTCAGCGCGAGCCGGTCGGCCCCGAACGGCTTCTGGAGGAACGCCGTCCCAGGGTCGATGACGCCGCGGGCGATGACCGCGTCGTCGGTGTAGCCGGAGATGTAGAGCACGTGCATCCCCTCGTGGTCGGGCAGGAGCCGTTCGGCGAGCTGCCGTCCGTTCATCGCCGGCATGACGACGTCGGTGACGAGGAGATCGATCTCCGCTCCTGCGGCGAGGCGCAGCGCCTCTTCGGGGCCCGGCGCGGCGATGACGTCGTAGCCGAGGTCGGCGAGCACCGCGGCGAGCGGGTCGCGGACCGCGTCGTTGTCCTCCACGAGGAGGATCCGCTCGCACCCGGACGGACGCTCGCCGGCCCCGGCGGCCGCCGGGGCTTCGAGGTCGCTCCGCGCAGTCCCGGCGAGGCTCGGCATGTAGATCTTGAACGTCGTTCCGACGCCCGGCTCGCTGTACACGCTCAGGCGTCCGCCCGACTGCTCGACGATGCCGAGCACCGTCGAGAGCCCGAGGCCCGTGCCTTTTCCGGTCTCCTTCGTCGTGAAGAAGGGCTCGAACATCCGCGCCTGCGTCTCTGCGTCGATTCCCGAGCCCGTGTCGCTCACCGCGAGCAGCACGTGCGGCCCGCTGACGCAGCCCGACGTCGTCGGCGCGCAGTCGAGCTCGACGTTCTCGCTCTCGATCGTGAGCGTTCCGCCGTCCGGCATCGCATCGCGCGCGTTGACCGCGAGGTTCATGAGGACCTGCACGAGCTGGCCGGCGTCCATCGTCACCGTCGCGACGTCGGGGTCGAGCGACAGCACGACGGCGACGTCCTCGCCGAGCAGGCGCTGGAGCATCGGCGCGTGCTCGGAGACGACGGCGTTGACATCGAGCGGCGTGAGCTCGAGCACCTGCCGGCGGCTGAATGCGAGCAGCTGCTGCGTGAGCTCGGCGGCGCGGTCGGCCGCACCGCGGATGCCGCCGATGCTCGTCCGACGCTCGCCCGACGGGTCCTCGCGTCCGTCCTCGGCGAGGTCGCAGTAGCTCGTGATCGCCGTGAGGAGGTTGTTGAAGTCGTGCGCGACGCCGCCGGCGAGCCGGCCGATCGCCTCCATGCGCTGCGACTGCCGGAGCTGCTCTTCGAGCTGCCGGCGCTCCGTCACGTCTTCGAGGATGCCGATCGCGAAGCGCGGCGTCGGCCTCGAGTCCGGGAGCGCGAACGACGTCAGATGGACCCAAACCGTCCCGCCGTCCTTGTGCAGGCAGCGCTTCTCGAGCTCGTAGTGCGGCCGCTCGCCTGCGAGCATCTCGTCGAAGAGGGCGCGGTCGAGGCTCACGTCCTCCGGATGGGTGAAGTCCTCGAACCGGAGGGCGAGCAGTTCCTCGCGCTCGTAGCCGAGCATGTGCAGGAGCGCGGAGTTCGCCTGGAGCATCCGCCCGTCGGCGTCGATGATGTCCATCCCGTGCGGGCTCGACTCGAAGAGGAGGCGGAAGCGCTGCTCGAACTCCCGCCGGGCGGTGAGATCGACGACCTGCGTCACATGACACTTGACCTTCCCGTCGGCGCCGCGCACGGCGGAGACGGCGATCTGCACCCAGACGGGCCGGCCGTCCTTGCGGAGGTAGCGCTTCTCGGTCACGTGCCGGTGGAGATCGCCGTCGACGGAAGCGCTGGAGCGCGTCCGTCGTTGTGCCCCGGTCGTCCGGATGCGTGAGCTCGGCGACGTCGAGCCGCCGCAGCTCGCCGAGGCTGTAGCCGAGCAGGTCGCAGAGGGCGCCGTTCGCGCGAACGATGTTCCCGTGCGGCGTCGACATGAGCATCCCGATCGCCGCGTCCTCGAAGGCCGTGCGGAAGAGCTCCTCGCTCTCCGAACGACGGCGGCGGCGTCGCGCTTCGCGGTGACGTCGACGACCTGGGACACGAAGCACGTGATATCGCCGGCGCCGTTCCGTACCGGGGAGATGTCTATCTGCACCCAGACGTGCGTGCCGTCCTTCCTGAGGTAGCGCTTCTCGATCGAGACGCGCGTTGCGCGGCCGGCGAGGAGACGCGGGATGACGGCGGCAGCGGCATGTCTGTCCTCGGGATGGCTGATCGCGACGAGGTCGACGCCGTGGAGCTCGTCCGGCCGATAGCCGAGGAGATCGGCGAAGGCGCGGTTGGCGCTGATCACGTGCCCGTCGAGCGAGACGATGACCATTCCGATCGCGGTGTTCTCGAACGCGCGCTGGAGGATGTTCTCGCGCTCGACGAGCGTCTCCTCGACGTCCCGCAGCACCTGCTCGGCCTCCTTGCGCTCGCTCACGTCGCGGCAGATCGCCTGGAATCCCGTCGGCTGCCCGTTCTCCCGGACGAGCCAGCTCGAGACCTCCACCCGCACCGCGCGGCCGTCCTTCGCGACGAGCTCGAGGTCGTACACGGTGCGCTCGGAGCGGCCGCTGAGCTTCGCGACTGCGGCATCCTCGAGCTGCACGCGCCACGCCGACGTCACGAGCGAAGCGAGCGGACGCCCGATCAGCTCCTCGCGCGAGTAGCCGAGCGTGCGCTCGAACGCCGTGTTGACGCCGACGATCCTCTCTTCGAGGTCGCCCTCGACGATGAGGTCGTTGGCGTTCTCGACGATGTCGCGGTAGCGGGCGAGCACCGCATCGAGGCTTTCGTCACCGTCCCATGTGGGACGCGTGGGTGCGGCGGACGACATCCTCGCTGCTCCGTCAGCCGGCGATCGCGTCGACGAGCTCGGACAGCGCGCATCCCTTGATGAGGAACTGGCTCGCGCCGGCATCCGCGGCTTCGCGCTGGAGCGTCGGGTCGTCGTACGCAGAGAGCATCACGAGGCGCACGTTCGGGTCGATCGGGCGGATCCGGCGGGCCGCCTCGATCCCGCCGACACCCGGCATGCGAACGTCGAGAAGGATCGTGTCGGGCCGCAGCATCCGCGCGAGCGTCACCGCCTCGAGACCGTCGGCCGCGACGCCTGCGACCTCGAATCCTTCGTCGGCGAGCACATGCGACAACACAGTGCGCACTGCTTCGTCGTCGTCGACGACGAGAACGCGGAGCGCGGCCGGTTCGGCTGTGAAGGCGAGCTCATGCGACGGCACGGTGCATCTCCTGTTCCGAGTCGCTGTAGCGGGAATCCCACGGCAGGCTCACGTCGATCTGCGAGCCGAGACCTGGACCCGTCACGATCCGCAGCGTGCCGCCGGCGCTCTCGATGCGCTCGCGCACCGTGAGCAGACCGAAGTGCGTGCCGGGCGGAGCGGCCGCGACGACGTCCTCGTCGAAGCCGACGCCGTCGTCGACGAACAGCAGCCGGACGCGGTCGCCGGCGCGCTCGATCAGAACCGTCACCTGCGTCGCCCGTGCATGCTTCTGCACGTTCACGAACGCCTCGCGGGCGATGCGATGGATGACCGTCTCGAGGTCCGGCGTAAAACGCGCAGCCGATGTGCGGTCGTGAACGGCGTACGCCGTGGACGGCCCGAGGATCTCCGCCGCCGAGTCGCGAATCGCAGCAGCGATGCCGCCCTCGTCGAGGACCGGGGGCCGGAGCTCCGCCATCAGCCGGCGGAGCGCGTGCATCTCGCTCGCGAGGTGATCGCGGACCTGGGCGGCGAGGTCCGTGACGTCCCGCTCGCCGCGGGAGATCCGGTTGACGAGAAGATCGAGTGAGAACGCGGCGGCCGTCAGCCGCTGGATAGGCCCGTCGTGCAGGTCGGCGGCGATCCGTCGGCGCTCGTTCTCGGCGCCCTGAACCGTGCGCGCGAGCAGACGAACGCGATCCTCCTGCGCGCGCTCGAGCTTGGCCAGCGCGATGGTGAGATCGTGTTGCGATGCCTCGGCGGCCTCCCGCGCCTGCCGGTGACGATCGGCGCTGCGCAGCGTGCGGACGTACGCGAAGCCGAAGGCCGCGACCAGCACAGCGATGACGCTCGACGATCCGATGAGCACGTCTCGCTCGGCGGCCTGCGCACGCTCCGCGCTTGCGGCCGCCGCGGTGTTGAGGGCCGATTTGACGGGCGCGAGGGTGCGCTGCTGACGCGCTGCGAGCTGAAGCGCCGCACCCGCGTCGGTCCGGCTGCCGCGGATGAACGCGACGATTGCCGCGTTCGCGGCGTTGTTCCGCCGTAGCGCGGGGACCGCGGACTGCAACTGGAGCCGAGCGAGCGTCGTCGCCATGCTCGTCTCGCCGGCTGCCAGCCTCTGGTCGAGCGCTTCTGATGCGCCGCCTGCCGCCGCCATCGCCCATGGCAGCCCCTCGACCTGGTTCAAGGCGTCGACGGTCTGCACGAGCGCCACCTGACGATCGCGGTCGGCGACCGCGCGGTGGAGCAGCATCGTGGTTCCGGCGACGGTGCCAGCCGCGAGCACGACCGCGAGGGCCGGAACGAAGACCTTCAACGCCGCCGGAGACAGCGGTCGCCGCATGACCGCAGGAAATCCCATCACCCGTAGCATCGACCGCCCAGGCCCACGCAGCACCCGCGAGAATGCGGAATCGCCATCCTGCAAACGGCGGATACCGGCGATCATGCGGTCGCCACCGTCCGGACGGGCACCCCGAAACGCCCCATCAGCTCGTCGAGCTCCGACACGATCTCCTCCACGTGTTCCGTCGTGGCGCGGCTCCGCTCCTGGTCGGCGGTCAGCTGCCACGTCGCCTCCCGGATTCCGGCCATCGCGGCCGCCACCTGCGCGGCCGCGGCACTCTGCTCGCCCGTCGCCGCGATGGACGCGTCGAGGAGCGTTGCCGTCTCCTCCATGAGGATCGAGACGGCTCGGGTCCGGGCGCTTCCGGCGCCGGTGGCGGCGATCGTCGCCTCGGTCTCCGCCTGGATCGCGCCGACGATCTCGCGGATCGACTGCGCCGAAGCCGCCGACCGCTCGGCGAGCTTCCGCACCTCGGCGGCGACGACGGAGAATCCCTTTCCCGACCGTGCCGGCGCGCGCCGCCTCGATCGCGGCGTTGAGTGCGAGCTGGTTCGTCTGCACCGCGAAATCGGAGATGAGCCCGACGATCTCGCCGATGCGCTGAGAGTGCGCCGCGAGCTCGACGGTGCCGTGCTCGATCGTGTCGACCGCGGCCTGGAGGTCGAGCATCGTCTCGTTCGTCTTGCGGACCGACTCCGACCCGCGTTGCGCGTTCTCGGCGATCGACGTCGACGCGGCCGCGAGCTGTTCGATCGTCACCGACGTCTCGACGACGGCCGTCGATTGCTGCGCCGTCGCGGTCGCCGCCTCCTTCGTCGCCAGGCGAAGCTCGTCGACGGCATGCGCGAGCTGGCCGCCGCCCGAACGCAGACGCGCGATCGCGCGTGCGATCGACCGCGTGCCACCCGCGCCGAAGAGCGGCGAGGATGATCGCTGCGAGAGCGAGCAGCGCACCGCCGGCCACGAGCCCGCTGCCGGCGAGCGAATGCGCAGAGCGCGACGCGCGTCCGCTCGTCGCGGCACTCGCCGCACCGCTGCCCGGATGGGGGCCAGGACGGACGCTGCGTTCGACGCCGTGGGGGCTCGAAGGAACTGCGCGTTCCGGGCGTGCAGCGTCGTCGCGAGACTGCTCGGAGCCGCGAGCGAGCGCCCGTGCGTAAGCTCCGCCTCGCGGCGGCCGGTCCGGCCCCTCGTGCGATTGCGAGCTGCTCGGACGCGAATGCGTCTTCGGCGCGCACGAGCGCGCCGGCCGTCCGTCCCGCGGAAAGGGACCGGTCGTAGGCGGAAGCCGAACGCGCCGCCGGAAGAAGCAGAAGCACCGACCCGCCGTCATCAGCACCGCCGCGACGGCGACGCCGCCGGCGAGGACGCCGACGCGCGCTCCCGCCGTGCGCGTATCCGAGAGGTCGGCGACCATCTATGCTCGCCTGCAGTGGCCGTCTCGGGAAGCTCAGCCCATCCTCGTCGCGGACGACTCCGCGACCATCCTCGCGATGGTCTCGTCTCGCCTCGAGCGAGCAGGCTTCGACGTCGTCACCGCGACCCGCGGCGACGAGGCGCTCGCGCTCGCGCGTGAGCTGCGGCCGAGGGCCGCGCTCCTCGACGTCGAGATGCCGGGGCTCGACGGGATGGAGGTCACGCGGAGCATGCGAGCCGATCCGGCGCTCGCGAAGACCCTCGATCGTGCTGCTCACCGGGCGGGACCAGCCCAGAAGACGTCGAGGCCGGCATGGCCGCCGGCGCGGACGCGTATCTCACGAAGCCGTTCAGCCCGCAGGAGCTCGAGTCGACGATCGACCGGCTGC
Organism: uncultured Actinomycetes bacterium; assembly: GCA_963802685.1. Classification (GTDB taxonomy): domain Bacteria; phylum Actinomycetota; class Thermoleophilia; order Gaiellales; family Gaiellaceae; genus Palsa-739. The sequence goes on along the minus strand of CAWDJG010000004.1, from coordinate 23,009 downwards.
TCGGACGTCGCTAGCGTCGCTCACCGCACGACCCGGTTGATCTCTTCGATCGTCGTGATGCCCGCCGCGACCTTGTCGAGGCCGTCGAGCCACAGCGACCGCATGCCGGCCTCCGTCGCCGCCGCGAGGAGATCCGCCGTGCGCCGCGCGGTCGAATGCGAGGCGGGCGATGGCGTCGTCGATGACCATCAGCTGGTAGACGCCCGTCCGGCCGCGGTAACCCTTCGTGCACCGCGGGCAGCCGCGCCGCCGGTACAGCGTGGGCCCCTGTTCGACGATCTCGCGCCGGGAAGCCGAGGTCCTCGAGCGTCTTCCGGTCCGGCTGGAACGGCTCGCGGCACCAGGTACAGAGGCGGCGGACGAGGCGCTGCGCGAGGACGGCCGTCACCGCCGACCCGGTCATGTACGGCTCGATGCCGAGGTCGTTGAGACGGTTGATCGCCCCCGGCGCGTCGTTCGAGTGCAGCGTCGAGAGCACCGCGTGACCCGTGAGCGCCGCCTCGAGCGTGATCTTCGCCGTCTCGAGGTCGCGCACCTCGCCGACCATCACGACGTCGGGGTCGGAGCGCAGGATGGAGCGGAGACCCGCTGGCGAAGGTCAGCCCGACGCGGTTGTTGACCTGGAGCTGGTAGACGTCCTCGAGGCGGTACTCGACGGGATCCTCGATCGTGATGACGTTGACCTCGGGGCGGCGCATGTCGGCGAGCGCGGCGTAGACGGTCGTCGACTTCCCGCTGCCGGTGGGGCCGACCGCGAAGAAGGCGCCGGTCGGGCGGTAGAGGACATCCTCGAGCGCCATCTGCATCTCGTTCGAGAGGCCGATCTCGGTCAGCGTCGGCGCGCGACGCGACTTGTCGAACAGCCGGATGATCGCGCCCTCTCCCTCGACCGTCGGGAGGACGGCGACGCGGACGTCGTTCAGGCGTCCGCTCCCCGCTGCGCGAATCGTGAATCGTCCGTCCTGCGGAACACGGTGCTCGGCGATGTCGAGCTTCGCGAGCACCTTGATGCGGCTGATGACGCCGGCAGCGTGCGCCTTCGGAATGCGCTCGATCTCATGCAGTACGCCGTCGACCCTGATGCGCGCGATGAGAGCGTCCTCGCGCGGCAGGAAGTGGATGTCGCTCGCCTCGTCCTCGACGGCCTGGACGACGATCGAGTTGACGAGCTTGATCGGCGGCGTCTCGGAGACCCCGTCGTCCGCCGCGAGGTCGGTCGTCTCCTGGACGTAGCCGGGAAGCTCGTCCTCCATCGCCTGGGCACGGACGACGACTTCGTGGGAGCGCAGCAGTCGCTTGAGCTCGAAGTCGATATCGATCTCGGATGCGACGGCGAGATCGATCGGATACGAGCTCACGAGCTTCAGGTCGTCGATCAGCTGGATCTCGCGCGGATCGGCGATCGCGACGCTCAGCCGGCCGCCGTCGAACCGGTACGGAACCGCGCGCGTGCGGGCGAGCACGTGCAGCGGCAGCAGGTCGACGACGTCGCGGTCGACGGTCTCGCGGCGTAGGTCGACGACCGGAATGCCGTAGAGATCGGCGAGGTCCTGAGGCCGAGGCAGCGCGTGCGTCTCGGCAGGGGTGTCCTGCGATACCGGAATCACCCTCGTCGTATCGGCGTATCCGCGAACGCGTGCATGCGCGAAAACGCGCGGTCCTGCGTCCTCCTTTTCGAGGACTAGACCGCGGGAGCAGAGGGCGACGGCCGGAACCGGAGGCGAGGCCGCGACCGGCCGAGCTCGAGGTCCTTCGTCGTCGACTCGAGCTCCTCCGCGAGCCGCTCGACGCGCTCCGCGACTCCGGCTCTCCGCTCCTGCTCGCCGGCGAGCTGGTCGGCCGCGTCGCGGATCTGCGCCATCGCCGCGGCGACCTGGTCGGCGGCGCTCTTCTGCTGCTGCGTCGCGAGGATCGACGAGTCGAGCGTCTCCGCAGCGTCCGCCATCAGCTCGCTCACCGCCGCAGCGTGGTACGTGCCCTGCTCGGTCGCCATGATCGTCGCGTTCGTCTCGTTCTGGATCGCCGTCACGATCTCGCGGATGGACTCGGTCGACCGCAGCGACCGCTCCGCGAGCGCCCTGGACCTCGGCCGCGACGACCGCGAAGCCGTCGCCGGCCTCTCCTGCCCGTGCCGCCTCGATCGCCGCGTTCAGCGCGAGGAGATTCGTCTGCTCGGCGATCTCGCCGATGAGCTCGAGGATGTCGCCGATCGTCTGCGAACGCTCGGCGAGGCTGAGCGTCCGGTCGGCGACGGCGCCGACGGCGTCGCGCATCTCCGCCATCATCCCGCGCGTTCGCGTCGCCGACATCCGAGACGCGCTGCGAGCTCTCGGCGATCGCCGACGCAGTCGCAGCGAGCTGCGCGATGGTGACGGACGTCTGCGCGACTGCGGCCGACTGCTCGGCTGTCGCGCTCGCGGCCTCCTTCGAAGCGATTCTCAGGTCGTAGACGGCGCTGGTCAGCCGCGACGACTCGGAGCGCAGCCGGCGGCCGAGCCGCCGAACGAGCTGGGCCACGTAGCCGACGAGCATCGAACGCGCCGCGAAGGCGATCGCGAAGAGCACGCCACCACCCGAGAGGCCGACGCCGCGTCATGGTGCGCGCGTGCGTGGTATCCGCCGCCGCATGCGCGTCGTACCGCGTCGCCAGCGCGGTGAGGGAGCTGTCGAGCGCCGCGACGACGGCCTGGGACGGCGCGCGCTGTGCCGGGCCGCTCTCCATCGTCGTCAGCGTCGCGTCGAAATCGAGAAGCTGCGCACGGGCCGTCTCGACGAGCGTGTGCTGGGTCGCATCGGCGGCAGGCACCCCCGCGATCGCATGCTGGAGCTCGCCGTCGGCGAGCACCGCCTCGTCGAGCCGGCCGGCGCTCCTCGTCGCGAGGAACGCGAAGGCCGCCGCATCCGCACGATCGAGCGCTCCGGCGCCGGTCGTGGCCCGCCGGGCGCCGGCGGTCTGCTCGACGGCCGATCCGTAGGAGTCGCCTGCCGCGGACCGCGCCCACAGCGTCAGTCCGGCGGCGAGCGCGACGCACAGAACCGTCGCGACGCTCGCCGAGGCGACGCGTCGGCCGGGCCCGGGTTGCAGGTATGCGCGCACGTTCGGTCGGTGCATCGGTCGGGCCCGGCAGCCTCACAAGGGTGAAGCGCATGCCCGGATCCGGGAATCGTGCGCCGCGGAACGCGCGCCGATAGCCCTCTCGTGAGCGGCGTGTTCGTTCAGCTCCAGCTCGGCGTCGAGCGCTACGCGCTGGCAGTCGAACACGTCCTCGAGGTCACCCCGTTCTCGCCGCCGACGCCGCTCCCGGGCGCGCGGCCGGACCTGCTCGGCCTCGTCGCGCTGCGCGGCCGCGTGCTTCCCGTCTACGAGGCGGCCGGCCTCCTCGGCGCGCCGGGCGAGCGTCGACCGACGCGCATCGTCGTCGTCGTCGACGGCGCGCTCCGGGCCGGCATCGCCGTCGACGAGGTCTTCGCCGTCGGTCCGCTGCCGGACACGGCACCAGCGCGACGAGCCGTTCCTCTCCGGGATGACGTTGCACGAGGGCCGCGCAGTCGGCGTCGTCGACGCGAGCGCGCTGCTCGCCGAGCTCGCGCGATGAACGACGCCGACGCCGAGTTCCACGAGCTCTTCAAGACCGAGGCGGCCGAGCGTCTCGACACGATGACGGGGCTGCTACTCGATGCCGAGCAGGGTTCCGGCGACGTCGGCACGGTGCCCGCCCTTCTCCGCGAGGCGCACACGCTCAAGGGCGCGGCCGGGATGGTCGGGCTCGCGGAGGTCAGCGAGCTCGCGCACGAGCTCGAGACGATGCTCGTTCCCGTCCGCGACGCCGGCGCGGCGCTTCCCGCCGAGCTCGTCGAGCCGCTGCTCGCCGGGGTCGACGAGCTGCGCACCCTCGCCAACGGCCGAAAGCCCGACCGCGCGGCAGCCGTCGACCTCGCCGCGCATTCGCGTCGCAGGCCGACCGCGTCGACCGTCTGCTCGAGCTCGTCGGCGAGACCGTCCTCCATCGCCGCAGGCTCGGACATCGGCTCGACGCCGGATGCAGCGCACGATCTCACGGACGAGCTCCATGCCGGCGACCGGCTCCTCGACGAGCTCAAGAGCACCGCGATCGGCATGCGGATGCAGGAGATCGCGACGATCGCAGCGCCACTCCGGCGCGCGGTCCGTGAGGCAGCGCGAACCGCGGGCAAGAACGTCGAGCTGACCGTCACCGGCGGCGAGACCGAGCTCGACCGCGCGATCCTCGAAGAGCTCGTCGATCCACTCGTCCATCTGCTGCGCAACGCCGTCGCGCACGGCGTCGAGACGAGCTCCGAGCGCGCCGAGGCGGGCAAGCCGGCTGTCGGCCGCATCGAGCTGCGCGCGGGACAGCGAGCCGGCCTCGTCGAGATCGCGGTCGTCGACGACGGCCGCGGCGTGTCCGCTGCGCTCCTCCGCGAGGAGGGCGACGGAGCCGCTCTCGCAGACCGCCTCGCAACCCCGGGCTTCTCGTCGGCGACCGAGGTGACGGCGCTCGCCGGGCGCGGCGTCGGTCTCGATGCGGTGAAGCGGTTCGCGGAGTCGCACGGCGGCACGCTCGCCGTTCACAGCGTCGCGGGCCGCGGCACGGAGGTGACGCTCGCGCTGCCGTTCACGCTGGCGCTCGTCGAGGTCCTGCTCTTCGAGCGGGGACCGCACGTCTTCGGGCTCCCGCTCGCCAATGTCGACGAGGTCGTTCAGGTGCGGACGTCGATCGATCTCGGAGGCCGTCCTCGCTTCGATCTCCGCGGAGAGGCCATTCCGCTCGCGGACATCGCCGACCTCATCGGTGCGGACGCTCCCGCAGCTCTGACGAGACCGCCCGCGATCGTCGTCGGCGCCGCGCGGCCGGCGCGTCGTCGCGACGTGCGACCGGCTGCTCGGCGAGGAGGACGTCGTCATCAACGGATTCGAGCCGCCGCTCTCCGGCGTGCGCGGCTATCTGGGCACGGCGCTCCTCGGAGACGGCCGGATCGCGCTCGTGCTCGACCCGGCCGAGCTCGTCCGTGCTCCGCTCCGGCGCGTCGATCGTCCCGTCGCGGCGCCTGCCGCAGCGTCGAGGCGTCGCGTGCTCGTCGTCGAGGACTCGTTCACCGTCCGCGAGCTCCAGCGCAGCATCCTCGAGGCCGCGGGCTACGACGTGACGACGGCGGAGGACGGACGACGCGCGCTGCAAATCCTCGAGAACGACGACGCGATCGGGCTCGTCGTCAGCGACGTCGAGATGCCGTCGATGGACGGGATCGAGATGACCGCCGCCATCCGCGCCGAGCAAGGCGCATGCCTCGCTGCCCGTCGTCATCGTCACGTCGCATGCGACCGACGACGACCGCCGCCGTGGCTTCGACGCGGGTGCAGACGCGTACATCGCCAAGAGCGCCTTCGAGCAAGGCACGCTGCTCGCCACCGTCGAGCGGCTCATCGGCAGATGAGGTCGAGGCGCATCGTCATCTGCGAGGACTCGCGTACGTACGCGGCGGCCTTGCGGCGCGCGCTCGAGCACGACGGGATACACGAGGTCGTCGGCGTGTTCACGAGCGCGGAGGCGACGATCGGCGCGCTGCCCGAGCTGCGTCCCGACCTCGTGACGATGGACCTCGAGCTGCCGGGCATGTCGGGGCTCGAGGCGGTCGAGCAGATCATGAGCTCGCAGCCGGTGCCGATCCTCATCCTCTCGGCGCACCTCGGCGCCGACGAGACGCGGCCGGGAGCGCGCGCTCGCGGCCGGCGCGCTCGACGCGCTCCCGAAGGCACGGCTCGATCTCCGCGACCCGGCAGGCGCCGACGCCACCGCCCTGCGGCGGCGGGCGTCCGTGCTGAGCAGCGCGCATGTCATCCGCCATCCCCGCTCCCGGCTCGCGCAGTCGTCCGCAGCCCGGACGGTCGCACGACAGTCGAAAGCAGGTGATCGGCGTGTGCGCGTCGACCGGCGGGCCGCACGCGCTCTCCGTCGTCCTCGGCGCGCTTCCCGCGACCTTCCCGTATCCGATCCTCGTCGTCCAGCACATCGTCGCCGGCTTCGTCGCCGGGCTCGCGCGGCTGCTCGACCAGACCTCGTCGCTGCCCGTCCAGCTCGCCGCTCACGGGATGCGGCCGGTGCACGGCGTCTACATCGCACCGGACGACGTCCATCTCAGGCTCGGAGCGGACGGCCGGCTCGCGCTCGACCGCGCGCACGCCATCCGCGGCCACCGCCCGTCGGGAGACGTGCTGCTCGAGAGCATGGCATCGGCGCTCGCGCGAACGGGCGACCGGGATCGTGCTCACCGGGATGGGCCGCGACGGCGCCGACGGGATCAGCGCCATCCGCGAGGCCGGCGGGCTCACGATCGCCCAGGACGAGGCGAGCTCGGCGATCTTCGGCATGCCGAGAGCGGCGGCCGAGAGCGGCGCGAAGCTCGTCCTCGGCCTCGACCTCATCGCGCCGCACCTCATCCGCCTGGCAGGGGTGCGAAGCGTGAACGAGAGCCTCGTGCGCATCGCCGAGCTCGTGCAGGCGGAGAGCGGCGTCCGCGCCCTCCAGCCGCACGCGATTGCGCGCGCGCTCACCGTCGCAGCGCCGGGCCTCGACGCGGACGCGTTCCTCGCCGAGGTCGCCCGGAAGCCGGACCTCCTCGCGCGGCTGATCGACGAGGCCACCGTGCAGGAGACGTTCTTCTGGCGCGACGAGGTCGCAGCTCGCGACCATCGACTGGCGCGCGCTCGCTCGAGCGCGCACGTGCGCGCGGCTCGCAAACGAGATTCAATCCTGGACGGCCGGGTGCTCGAGCGGCGACGAGACGTACACGCTCGCACTCCAGGCGATGCGACGCACTCGGCGCAGCCGGCCCGCCGGTGCGCATTCTCGGAACGGATCTCTCGCGCACGGCGCTCGACCGCGCGACGGCAGGCGTGTACCGCGACGCGCTCGCTCCGGCTCGTGCCGCCGCAGGCACCGGCGTGTCCGCCTTCGAGCCGGCCTCCGGGCGGATGCGCTCGCATTCGGGAGAGTGCCCGATCGCTCGTGCGCTTCGCGCGTCACAACCTCGTTCGCGACCCGGTACCGCCGCCCGGGTCGTTCGATCTCGTCCTGTGCCGGAACGTCCTCATCTACTTCGACGCCGAGACCGCGTCGCTCGTGCACGCACGGCTCCGCGGCGCGCTCGCGCCGGGCGGGCGGCTCATCCTCGGTGCAGCCGACCGCCTCTGCGTGGCGGGTGCCGAGCCTCCGGCTGTAGCGCCGGCGAAGGCACCGACAACCCGGCGGCGGCCGGCGCGCCCCGAGCCGATGCCGCTCTTCACCGCCGGCATCGCGCACCTCGTGCGCGGAGACGCCGCCGAGGCGATCGCGACGTTCCGCCGCGCCCTGTACATCGAGCCGCTCGCATGTCGGCGCCGCGTTCCAGCTCGGCCGCGCGCACGAGGCGAACGGCGACGCCGCCGCAGCGCGGCGTGCATACGGCCAGGCGCTGCGAGCGCTGTCGGAGGCGCCGGCTCGCGAACCGCCTGCCCGCGCAGGTCAGCGCAGCCGACGTCGCCGCCGCCTGCACGTGCAGGATCGAGGCGCTCTCGTGAAGCACGTGCTCGTCGTCGACGACAGCGCGACGGCGCGCACGCTCGTCGAACGGAGCCTCGCGAACGCCGGGTACCGCGTGTCCACCGCGGAGGACGGCGACGTCGCCCTGCGGCGCGTCGCGGAGCTCGAGCCGGACCTCGTCCTCCTCGACGTCGCGATGCCCGCGCTCGACGGCTGGGAGACGCTCGCCCAGATTCGCAAGACCGCACGCGTGCCGGTGATCATGCTTTCCGCACACAACTCCGAAGCGGAACGCGTGCGCGGGCTTCTCGGCGGCGCCGATGACTACGTCGCCAAGCCGGCAAGCGGCCCGGAGCTCGCTGCGCGCATCGCTGCCGTGCTGCGGCGCCCGCCGCGGCGGCTGTGCACGACGCAGGTGTATGACGACGGCGTCGTCCGTCTCGATGCGTCCAACGCGGCCGTCACCGTCCGCGGAACACCGGTCCAGCTGACGCCGCTCGAACTACGACTGCTCGACACGTTGACGAGCAATGCGGGCGCCGTCATCTCCGCCAGAGAGCTCGTCAAGCGCGTCTGGGAGCATCCACTGCCGAATCCCGGCGAGAGAGCACGCCTCTACGTCGGGTACCTGCGGGCGAAGATCGAGCGCGATCCCGCCTGCCCGGAGCTCGTCGTAAACGTGCACGGGCGCGGGTACCGCTACGTCGCGATGGCCCCGGGAGGAGTCGAACCTCCGCGCGCAGATTCGAAGTCTGCCGCTCTATCCGCTGAGCTACGGGGCCGGGCCGGGGAAGCGTAGCCCTCTGACTACGCGGCGACGGGAGCGCCGTACTTGCGCTTGAGGTACGCGAGGTACGGCTTCGCGTCGATCGTCGAGCCGGTGGCTCGCCGGAGCGTCTCCTGCGGCGTGAACTTCCGGCCGTGCGCGTGGACGTTGTCGCCGAGCCACTCGCGGAGCGAGGCGAAGTCGCCGCGCTCGATCCGATCCTCGAGGTCCGGAATGTCCTCTTGCGCCTTCTCCCAGATCTGCACCGACATGACGGTGCCGAGCAGGTACGTCGAGAAGTAGCCGATGAGGCCCGACGCCCAGTGCGTGTCCTGGAGCACGCCGTTCGCGTCGTCCGGGACCTCGACGCCGAGGTACTCGTCCATCTTCTCCGCCCACCGACGGGGCAGGTCGCGGAGCTCGACGCGGCCGTTGATGATGTCCTGCTCGAGCTCGAAGCGGAGGATGACGTGCATCCCGTACGTCACCTCGTCGGCGCGGATGCGGATGAGCGACGGCTGCACGCGGTTGATCGCGGCGTAGAAGCGGTCGAGCTCGACGCCGCGGAACTGCGTCGGGAAGATCTCCTGCAGGCGCGGATAGAAGAAGCGCCAGAACGGCATGCTGCGGCCGACGAGGTTCTCCCACATGCGGCTCTGCGACTCGTGCAGACCGAGCGAGGCGCCGGTGCCGATCGGCAGGTGCGCGAACCGCCGCGGGATCTGGTGCTCGTACAGCCCGTGGCCGTACTCGTGCATCGTCGAGAAGAGCGACTTGAGGCTGTCCTCGTAGTAGTGCGTCGTGATGCGGATGTCGTCGATGCCCGCGCCGGACGCGAACGGATGCTCGGTGGGATCGATGCGCCACGTGTCGGGGCGGTGCCCGAACATGCCGACGACCTCGTGATCGAGCGCGACCTGCGCGTCGAGCGGGAAGTGGCCGAAGAGGAAGGAGTCGTCGACCTCGCGGTCGCGCAGCTCGGCGATGAGCGGCACGAGCTCCGCCTTGATCTCGTCGAAGATGCGCGTGACGTCCGCCGTCTTCATCTCCGGCTCGAAGTCGTCGAGCAGGACGTCGTACGGCTCGTCGGTCTTCGGGAAGCACTCGACGTAGCGGCGGCGCAGCTCGACGTTGCGCTCGAGCGGCCCGAGGAAGAGCTCGAAGTTCGACGTCGCCTTCGCCTCGACCCACACCGGATTCGCCTCGGCGGACGCACGCGCCATCTCGACGCGGAGGTCCGTCGGCACCTGCACGGCCTTGTCGTACGTGCGGCGCGCGAGGCGGAGCAGGCCGGCGTCGTCGGAGTCCGGGTCGAGCGACGCGGCGGCCGGGGCCAGCTCGTCCAGGAGACGTCCGATCTCGGGGTCGACGAGCTTTTCGTGCGCGATGCGCTGGAGAAGCGCGAGATGGCCGGCGCGATGCCCGACGCCGGCCGGCGGCATCATCGTCAGCTGGTCCCAGGCGAGGAAGAAGGCGATGTCCTGGATGCCGTGCAGCTCGACGAGACGGGTCTTCAGCTGCTCGAGCGCGTCGGCCACGACCAAGCAGGCTACTAAAGTCCACCGTATGGCGACGTACCTCCTGCGGAAGGTGCTCGTCGCGGCTTCGGTCGTCGTCGCGGTGTCCTTCGCCGCGTTCGTCGGTTTCGGGCTCTCGCTCGACCCGAGCTATCCGCTGTACGCGAAGCCGCCCGCGCAGGCGGTCGTCCGTGCGCACTACCACCTGCAGGACCCGATCGTGTCCCGGTACGCGCGCTGGCTCGTCGGCTTCTCCCACCACGGGTTCGGCGCGACCGTCTCCACGGACGTCGGCGGCGCTACCGTTGACGCTGGAGTCGCTCGGCGAGCCGATCGGGCCGCAGCTCGTGCGCTCGACGGAGATCACCGCGGCCCTCCTCGCGGCCGCGCTCGTGCTTCGTCGCGATCGGGAGCGCGCGGTCGGCGTCTTCGCCGCGCAGCGACGCCGGTTCCGTGCGGACGCCGGCGTCCGCACGGTCGCCTATCTCGGCGCCGCAGTGCCGACGTTCCTGCTCGGGGACCTGCTCGTGCGCGCGGTCAAGCCGAACTTCACCGGGAAGTACGTCGGCACCCACTTCGTCATCTCGAGCACGAACGGATGGTTCCTTCTCGGTCCGCCGACCGGCGGGATCGTCGACTGGATCCGCCACCTCTTCCTGCCTGCGGTGACGCTCTCCCTCGGCCTGATCGGCCTGTACTCGCGCTACCTCCGGTCCGCGATGGCGGTCGAGCTGGGTCGGCCGTACGTGACGGTGGCCCGCGCGAAGGGACTGACCGAGCGGCGCGTGCTCCTGCGCCACGCGCTGCGCAACTCGCTCGTTCCCGTGACGGCGCTCATGACGCTCGAGCTCGGAGGCATCGTCGGCGCGTCGATTGCCGCCGACGGCGTGTTCCACACCGGCGGGCTCGCATCGGAGTTCCTCGGCGCGCTCGGCCACGCCGACCCGTTCGAGCTCACGGCGATCGTCGTCATGAGCGCGGTCGTCGTGTGCGGCTTTACGCTCGCCGGCGACGTGCTCGTCGGGCTGCTCGACCCGAGGCGCGCTACGACGAAGGGTTGAGTGCGTCGTCGAGCGCGTCGCCCGCAAAGGCGACGGCGAGCAGGACGAGGACGAGCAGCGCGACCGGGATGAGGTAGAGCCACCAGACCGAGCTGATCGACGGCGCGCGTCCGAGGCTCTGTGCCGTCGCCTGGGTCGCATCCGCGACGAGGCCGCCGAGGGTCGGGCTCTCGGGCTTGTTGTAGCCGTAGCCGAGGTAGTCGACGGTCGCGATGATCGCGATCGACTGGCCGACGACGTTCGTCGCCGCGACGATGATCGAGCCGCTCGCGTTCGGCAGCACGTGCCGCACGAGGACCCGCAGGCCGGAGGCGCCGGATGCCTGCGCCGCCTCGACGTACTCGCTCATCCGCAGCGACGCGACGCCCGCGCTCACGACGCGCGCGACGCCCGTCCACATGAGCGCCATGAGCCAGAGCCCGTCCTGGATGGGTGACAGCGGCAGCTTCGACCAGACGGCGAGGACGATGAGCACCGCGATCGCGGGCACCGACACGACGACGCGCGTTGCCCAGCCGACGACCTCGTCGACCCAGCCGCCGTAGTAGCCCGCGAGCGCGCCGACCGGGATGCCGACAGCGGCCGCCCCGCCGGCGCAGATGAGCGCCGACAGCGCGGTCTCGCGGATCGCGTACACGAGCTGGGTGAAGAAGTCGCGGCCGAGCGCATCCGTCCCGAGGAGGTGGTGAGGCGTCAGCGGCGTCTGCGGGCGGGTGATGAACTGGATGAACTCCTGGCCCGGGTAGTACGGGGCGATCGGGCCGGCGAGCGCCCCGACGACGACGAGCACGACGAGGAACGCGAGCGCGGCGACGCCGAGCGGCCGGCGGCGGAAGCGCTGCGCCGCCTGGCGCCACGGCCCTCGCCGGCCGACGGCTACGGCGTCGGCACCGATTTCCGCAACGCTGCCGACGCCCGCACTCACGAGGGTGGCGGACGGGATTCGAACCCGCGACCACCGGGACCACAACCCGGGGCTCTACCAACTGAGCTACCGCCACCGCGAAGCGGCTACAGCGTACCGCGACCGCGCGCGGTACCCGCTCGGGCGCCGCTGTACCCTCTGCGGCAGGCGCCCGTAGCTCAGTGGACAGAGCGGCGGACTTCTAATCCGCGGGTCGGAGGTTCGAATCCTCCCGGGCGCGTTTCCATTTCGACGGCGGCGGAACGGTGGCCTCGACGCACGCCTCGACGCCATGTCGCGCAGGACACGGATCCGCGCTGCATCCGGTGCAGTAATCCTCACCGCCACGTTCGCCGGCGGCGTCGGAGCCGCACCCGAGCCGCCGCATGGTGCGATCGAGGTCACCGTGACGGCGAACCTCTGCGCCGTGGGCCCAGCGGTGAGCGCGCTGCTCGGCTGCGCGGCGCCGGCGACGACTGCGCCGCCGGCGCGCGCTTCGGCCGGCCCCACGGCTCCGGCGCAACTGCAGACGTCCGCACCCGTCCTCCGCTCGAGCACAACGGCGACGTACGTCCCGCACGTGCTCGTCGTCCGCTTCGCGCGCGGCACGACGGCCGCGCAGGCGAACGCGTCTGCTCGCGCGCATCGGCGCCCGGACGGTCGGGCGCGTCTCGACGCTGGACCTCCGCGTCGTGTGGGTTGCGTCGGTGACGCGCGCCCGGCAGGCGCTCGCCGCGTCGCCGTTCGTCGCGGCGGCGACGCGCGACGAGGTGCTGCACGTCATGGGGAGCCTTCCCGACGACGCGTACTTCTCGTACCAGTGGGGCTTCCGCCAGGCGGGGTTCGGGAACGTGTGGCAGCACGCAGGCGCGCGATCGGTGCTCGTCGCGGTGCTCGACACCGGCGTCGACGGCTCGCAGCCGGATCTCGCCGGCGCCGTCCTGCCCGAGATCGATCTCGTCGACGCCGGCGAAGCGACCGCCGGCGACGACAACGGGCACGGCACCGCCGTCGCCGGCGTGATCGCGGCGATCGCGAACAACGGCCTCGGCGGAGCGGGTGTGTGCGGCGCGTGCTCGATCCTCCCGATCAAGGTGATGGGGAGCAACGGCAACGGCGACCTCGCGACCGTGGCCGCCGGAATCGTCCGCGCCGCCGACATGCACGCGCGCGTGATCGACCTGAGCCTGGGCGGGCCTGTCGGGTTGGACGCGCTCCAGCAGGCGGTGGCCTACGCGCAGTCGAAGGGAGCGCTCGTCGTCGCGGCGGCCGGGAACGCCGGCGGCAGCGCGCCGTTCTTCCCGGCGGGCTATCCGGGAGTCATCGCCGTCGCCGGAACGAACCAGTCCGACCGGATGTACGCCTGGTCCGAACGCGGCCCGTGGGTGACAGTGTCCGCTCCCGGGTGCAACGTGACGCCGCTCCTGCACGGCGGCTACGGCCAGTTCTGCGGCACGTCGTCGGCCACCCCGCTCGTTGCCGGGCTCGCCGGGCTTCTCGCCGCCGGGCACCCCGGCGCGACGAGTGCGCAGATCGGCCGGGCGATCGAGCGCAGCGCGCGGCGGATCCACTCCGGCGTCCATTTCGGCCGCATCGCCGCGGCAGCCGCGGTGGTTGCGCTCCGGTGAACGCGATGCAAAATCGGCTTTACAAACCGTATCCATGCGCATCGGGCCGGCGTTCGGCCTGCATCTATGGATGGGAGGCAAGGGGAATGAGAGGACGCGTCCTGATCGTTGCGGCGGCGATCGCAGCAACCGCGTTGCCCGCATCGGCCTCGGCCGGCGGCGGGAACGTCTCGGTCGGTTCGATCGGCACCGTGCAGGCGGGCTCGACGGGGAGCTCGCCGACGGTCGGGGTCAGCGGAGGGGTCGGAAACGCGACGGTGACGGTCCCCGTCACGATCGCGGGCGTCGGGGGCAACACGTCGCGGAAATCCATCGGCACCACGCAGATCGGCGGCGGCAACTCGTCGGGACGGTCGATCGGCTCGGTCCAGATCGCGGCGGTGCACGGAGCACCCGCCGTCGGCACGGACGCGAAGGTGGCGCGGGCGAACGCGACCGCTCCGGCGACCGTGCCGGGCTCAGGCCCGAACGCGACGCAGGGATCGCTCGTGACCGCGCAGCTCGGCGGCGGGCACTCGTCGAACGGGTCGGTCGCCAGGGTGCAGGCATCCCAGGTGAGCACGCACCCGCAGGCTTCGGCGAGCGGTGAGAACGGCACGCTCGTCCAGCTGGGCACACCCGGCCAGCCGGGTGCGGTCGTGCTCCTCGGCCCGCCGCAGGTCCGCCACCGCGTCGCGTACAAGCTGACGCACGACTTCAGCTACGACCCGGCGAACCTGCTCTTCCAGGCGACCGCGGTCGGCGTCCAGCCCGACCTCCTCGCCGCACTCGATCCGGTCGCCGCTCTGACGTTCGGCGGCACCGTCGGCACGGGGCCGAACGGCGGCAACTCCGCGCCGGACTCGCCCGGCACCGCGCAGGTCGGTTCGGTGACGATCGCGCCGGTCATCGGCTTCGACTCGAAGGCGCTCGGCACGGGCACGACGCTCGGTACCGGCAGCACCGTCGACGGCGCCGGCTCGAACCTCGCCGACCCGTCGGTCGGCACCGCGCAGGCGGGCGGCGGCAACACCGCCTCCGACTCCACCGGCACCGCCCAGGTCGGCGGTGTCACCGGCGGGCCTAGCGACACCACGACGACGCCGTGGGGCAACACGACCCTCGGCGGGTCGAGCGGGATCGCAGGCGGCTCGAACCGGGCCAACCGCTCGCGCGGGACCGTGCAGATCGGCGGCGGCAACACGAGCAACGGCTCGGCGGGCACCGCGCAGTTCGGCGGCGTCAACGTCGGCCCGACCGTCTCCGAGACCGGCACGCCCGTCGGCGGCGTCGGGCTCGGAGGCTCGAGCGGCGTGGCCGGCAGCGGCAACAACGCGAACGGCTCGATCGGCACCGCCCAGATCGGCGGCGGGAACAACGCGAACCGCTCGGGCGGCACGACGCAGTCGAGCGGCATCACGCTCGGTCAGACGGCGAGCGCGAGCGGCACGCCGGCCGGCGGCCTCTCGACCGGCTCGCCGACGCACGTCGGGCAGGGGAACGGCAACACGGCGTCGAGCTCGCTCGGCACGACGCAGGTCGGCGGCGGGAACGAGTCGAGCGGCTCGATCGGCAGCGTGCAGATCGGCTCCGGCGAGCCGCCGTCCGGCCCCGGTCCCGGCGCAACGGTGGAGTCGGTGAACTCGCCGACCCCGCTCCGTCAGCCGGGGCTCGGTCCCGGGACGACGCCCGAGGTGACGCCGGTCGCGCATTCGGCGACGCCGGCGCGCACAGCGATCGGCGTGGAGCCGGCGGCGCCGAAGACGCTCGCGAAGCAGCACACGCTCGGGACGCTTCCGTTCACCGGGCTCGACCTGCTCTTCGTCGTGCTGGCAGCCGGCGCGCTGATCGCCGCCGGCCTCGGCCTCCGCGTCGTCGCGCGGCAGCGGTAGTCAGATCCGTAGGCGAGGCGGGTGCCGCACCCGCCTCGCCTACCGCCGGACGCCGAAGTCGGTGGTCACGATCGTGACCTCGAGCCCGTTGTAGATGCCGGGTGCATCGAGCTCGTGGACGGCGGAGATGCCGAGATCGTCTTCCCACCCCGATGGCCCTGCTGATGAAGACCGCGCGCCTCGTCCCCGCCCGGCGCCTGGGCAGCCCTGTGGGCTCGCACCTCAATCGCCGGACCCACGCCCGCCCCGGACCACCCCCTCCAGCACCAAGGACCCAAGGACACCATGAGATTGCAGAAGACCGTCATCGTCGCCAAGCCGCTGGACGCGGTGTTCAACTACCTTTCCGACTTCACCACCACCACCGAGTGGGACCCGGGCACCGTGGCTACCGTGAACCACCACGGCGACGGAGGGGCCTGCACCACCTACCTCAACACCTCCACCTTCCTCGGCCGTAAGACCCAGCTGACCTACATCGTGGGTGAGTTCATCCCTGGCAAGCGCATCCAGCTCCGGGGGGAGAACAAGACCGTCATGGCCGTCGACACCATGACCTTCCGCAGCATCGACGCTGGCACCGAGGTGAACTACACAGCCGAGTCAATTTGTCGGCATCCGCGGCGGTGACATAGCCGGCATTGGCCATGTTGAAGAGGACGACCTTGGCCCGCTCCGTCGCGGCCTTGGGATCGATCACAGGATTGTAGCGCGAGGGGGCCTTGACCATGCCGGCCAGCATCGCCGCCTCGAAGGGCGTCACCTGGCTCGCCGATTTGCCGAAATATTTCCGCGCGGCGGCTTCGACCCCATAAGTACCGGCGCCGAAATAGACCCGGTTCAGATAGAGCGTCAGGATCTGCTGCTTGCTGAAATTATGCTCGAGCCACAAGGCGAGCAGCACCTCCTGCCCCTTGCGCCGGATGGTGCGGTCCGGCGTCAAGGAACACGTTCTTGGCCAGCTGCTGGGTGATGGTGCTGCCGCCCTGGACCACATGCCCGGCCTGCAGATTGGTGATGATCGCCCTCAGCAGGCCGAGCGGGTCGATGCCGAAATGCTCGTAGAAGCGCCGGTCCTCGGTGGCCAGCAGGGCATCGGGCAGATAGGGGGGCAGTTGGTCGAGCTTCACGGCCTTGCCGTAGAGATCGCCATAGCTGGCCAGGATCTGTCCGTCGGCGGTGACCAGCGTGACGCTGGCGCGCCGGGCGGCATTGGTGAGGCGCGAGAGGTCCGGCAGGTCATAGGCGAGCCAGGCCACGAAGCAGAGCCCGACGAAGACGCACCAGATCGCCGCCACCGACGCCCATTTGAGCAATTGCCAGCCGAGGGCACGACCCCGGCCCTTTCCCCGACCCTTGGCCCGCGGCTTGCCCTTTTGGCTGCCTGCCGGGCGGGCGCCGCTTTGGGCTTTTCTCCGGGCGTTTCCTTCACTTGGCCGTTCTTGCTCATGTCGGATGTCTGTTTAGGCAAATATCCCCTTCGGCGCCACCGCTAGAGTATCTTGCCGCCGTTTCCATCCCCTCGTATTGCGCCCCCATGTCGCTGAGCCCCATGCCGCCGAGCCCCATCTCACCGAACCCGAAGCCGCCATTGACCAGGATCCGCCGCGCCGGCATCGAGGATGCCGGGACCATCGCCCGCATGGCTGCCGCGCTTGCCGAGGCCGAGGGCGGTCCCGCGCCGCATTTCGACGCGCTGTCCTATCGCCGCGACGGCTTCGGGCCCCGGCCGCAGTTCGAGGTGCTGCTCGCCGAGACCGGCGGCCGGCCGGCCGGCTATGCGCTGTTCCATCCATCCTATGACACCGACCGAGTTCGTTCGCGCCGTCTATCTAGGCGACCTTTATGTCGAAGCTTGGGCGCGGGGCAGCGGGCTCGGGCGCCTGCTGGCGGCCAGCGTCGCCCGCCTCGCCGCAGCATCGGGCGACGCGGCCATGCATTGGACGGTGCTGCGCCGCAACGCCGCGGCTCGGCGCTTCTATGCCCGCTTTGCCCGCGAGGACGAGTCGCTGCTCCATTGCTTCGCCGATGCCCCGGCGCTCGCCCGCCTCGCCGCCGCCGAGCCCGCTGTCGGCGGCCTCGATCCGCCCGGCCAGGGCCGAGGACGCTCCCCTTCTGGCGGATTTCCTCGCCCGGCTCATGGCCGCTCTGGGTGAGGGGGCGCCGGCGGCCCTGGCGGCCGAGGCGTCCGGCGCTTGGCCGACCATGGCTTCGGTGCCGATCCCCGTTTCCAGGCCCTCATCGCGGAAGCCGGGGCCGGATCGCTGGCCGCAGGCTTAGCCATGGGCCCCGCGGTGGGCCCCGCGGTGGGCTATGCCCTGTTCTGGCCGATCTACGATACAGACACCGGAGGCCGCTGACGTTCCTCTCCGAGATCTGTTCGTGGGGAGGAATGGCGCGGCCGCGGTCTGGCCCCGGACCTGATGGCGGCCGTCGCCCGGCGGGCCATGGCCGCCGGCCATAAGGGCATGATCTGGGAGGTGATGCGCCGCAATGCCCGGGCGCGCGCCTTCTATCGCCGGATGGCCGAGGAGAGCGACGAGGCGATCGTGGTCAATTGCGCCGGCGATGATTTCCGCCGGCTCGCGGACGAGGGGTTCGAAGATCGCTGGGTTGGCCGCTGCCGGCGCCGGCGCACCGTTCTCGCGATGCAGGATATAGATGCCGCTGGCGACGACGACGGCCGCCCCCAGCCAGACGAACTGGTCGGGCACCTGGCGCCAGATGGCATAGCCGAAGCCGGCGGCGACCAGAAGAGGCCCGAATATTCGAACGGCGCCACCACCGAGACCGGCGCCAGGCGATAGGCATGGGTCATCACCATCTGGGCAAGCGCCGCCCACCAGGCCGATGCCGATCAGATAGACGCAGCTGAGCGGCGTGGGCGTCACCCATTGCCAGGGCAGGCTGGCCGCGCCCAGCAGCATCGCGGCGCAGACCGTGAAATAGAAGGCCATGGTCGCGGCCGGCTCCCGCGTCGAGACCTTGCGGATCTGGATCATGGCGACGGCATAGAGAGCGCGCCGCCCAGCGGCAGCGAGCGCGATGGCCGAAGACGCCGCTGCCGGGCCGGGTGATGATCAAAATGCCGATGAAGCCCACGACCGACCGCGCTCCAGCGCCGCCAGCCGACCTGCTCGCCCAATAGAGGCACCGAGAGCGCCGTCAGGAAGATGGGCGCGGAGAGCCCGATGGCGACCACATCGGCCAGCGGCATCTAGGCGAAGGCCAGGAAGGTCAGCGCCATGCTGATGACGCCGGTCAGCGAGCGCAGGATATGCTGGGTGACATAGCGGGTGCGCAGCATCGACAGCCCGCCCGCCTGGCGGATGAAGAACGACAGGGGCATGAAGGCGAAGAGATTGCGGAAGAAGACGATCTGGCCGGTCGGGTGGCGCTCGGCGGCCAGCTTCACCAGCGCATCCATGAGGCCGAAGAACAGGACGCAGAGCAGCATGGAGAGGATGCCGCGCAGGACGTCGCGCCGCTCGGACCGCACTGGTCTCAGTCGACACGATGGCTGGTTCCGCTGGGAGGAGGAGCCGTCAGCCTAGCGGAAGACTGCCGTCAGAACGGGGCCATTCGCGCAGGGGTGCCATGCGGCGCCATGGCCGCCCTGCATCCGGACCGGTATCGCCATAGTTGCCGGTATTCGGGGCTTGGCGCCGTCCCGGGGATATCCCCTAGATTTTCACGCGCTTGCACCGGCGAAAATGCAACATGCCGGCGGGGAGTTTGGAACGTGGCGGACATCGCAGCGGTCGAAGCGCGCGGCGTGACGAAGATCTTTGGCGGCGGCCAGGAGGCGGTGCGCGCCCTGGACGATGTCTCGGTCGCCATCCGGCAGAACGAGTTCTTCACCCTGCTGGGCCCGTCGGGCTGCGGCAAGACCACGCTGCTGCGCCTGATCGCCGGCTTCGAGCAGCCGACGTCGGGCGAGATCCTGCTGAACGGCAGCCCGGTCGAGCATCTGCCGCCCTATCAGCGGGCGGTCAACACGGTCTTCCAGAGCTACGCGCTGTTTCCCCATATGACGGTGGCGCAGAACATCGCCTTCGGGCTGGAGATGCGGGGCACGGCCAAGGAGAAGGTCGGCAGCGTGGTCGACGAGATGCTGGCGCTGGTGAAGCTGACGGGGCTGGGCGGACGCCGGCCATCGCAGCTCTCCGGCGGCCAGCAGCAGCGCGTGGCGCTGGCGCGCGCGCTGGCCAATCATCCCGAGGTGCTGCTGCTCGACGAGCCGCTCTCGGCGCTCGATCTGAAGCTGCGCCAGGAAATGCGCAGCGAGCTGAAGAACCTGCAGCGCCGCACCGGCATCACCTTCATCTTCGTCACCCACGACCAGGAAGAGGCGCTGACCATGAGCGACCGCATCGCGGTCATGAGCAAGGGCCAGATCCAGCAGCTGGGTGCGCCGCTCGACATCTATGAGCGGCCGGTCAACCGCTTCGTCGCCGATTTCATCGGCGACACGAATTTCGTCGAGGCCGCGGTGGCGGGGCGCGAGGGCGATTATCTCGCGCTGCCGCAGCCGGGCGGCCTCGATCTTCTGGCAAGCCCGCGAGCAACGCCGGTCCGGGCACCAAGGTCACGCTGGCGGTGCGGCCGGAGAAGATCACGCTGAAGCGCGGCGGGCGATGCCGGCACGGTCTCGCAAAGCGTCTATGTCGGCACCGATACGAATTACGACGTGCGGCTGGCCGACAACCTGCGCCTCAACGTCCGGGTGCAGAACGCCGTGGACGGCCGCGCGCAATTCGCCGTCGGCGACAAGGTCGGCATCGACGTGCCGGCCGGTGCCGCCCGCATGCTGCTGGACTGATGCCATATCGTCACCGCCGCCCCCGGACACTCCCGCCCGCCGCCGAGCGCGGTCGCCGCACAAGCCAGCGATGCGCCGGCGCTGGCTTCGAACGCGCTGGGGGCTCGTCGGCCCCCGCGGTGATCATCATCGCGCTGTTCGGCATCCTGCCGCTGCTGATCATGGTGGTCTATTCCTTCCTCGAGGCCGGCGATTACGGCGGCGTCGTGTGGAACTTCTCCACCGACGCCTATGTCTCCTTCCTGTTCCAGCGCGACATCTTCGACGGGACGCTCACCTTCTCGCCCGACTATCTCGTGATCTATGCCCGCTCCATCATTCTGGCGGTCGTGACCACGGTCATCTGCCTGGCGCTCGGATTTCCGACGGCCTATTTCATGGCGACCCGGCCGCCCTCGCAGCGCACGTTCTGGGTCTTCCTGATCACCATCCCCTTCTGGTCGAACCTGCTGGTGCGCACGCTGGCGGTGATGCTGATCATCCGCGACGAGGGCCTGGTCAACGACGTGCTGCGCTGGCTGGGCGTATCGACAAGCCGATCGTCATGCTCTTCACGAATTTCGCCGTCATGCTGGGGCTGCTCTACAGCTTCCTGCCCTTCATGGTGCTGCCGATCTACGCCAGCCTCGAAAAGATGGATTTCCGTCTCGTCGAAGCGGGGTTCGATCTCTATGCCACGCGCGGCAAGGTGCTGCGGCGCATCATCATTCCGCTGGCCAAGCCCGGTATCGTCGCCGGCTGCCTGCTGGTCTTCATTCCGGCGATCGGCGCCTATGTCACGCCCCTGATCCTGGGCGGCGGCAAGCATCTGATGATCGGCGCCCTGATCGCGCTGCAATTCGGCTCGTCGCGCAATTGGCCGCTGGGCTCGGCCCTGGCGCTTGATCCTGATGGCGGGCGTGCATGATCGCGCTGATCTTCTATGTTCGCAGCACCACCGGCAAAGCACAGGCCCTCCATGGCTAGGCACTGTCACCGCCGGAAGCACGATCGGCGCCCGGCCGTTGGCGCGACCGGCCGGCGGCCACGT
The DNA here is from genome assembly GCA_963802685.1 of uncultured Actinomycetes bacterium. Lineage (GTDB taxonomy): Bacteria > Actinomycetota > Thermoleophilia > Gaiellales > Gaiellaceae > Palsa-739. The sequence continues at coordinate 1,872 of CAWDJG010000004.1, read as the reverse complement.
AAGGCCCTCGATCTGCAATACCAGCCAGGCTTCGGGACCATCGCCATCTGTTGCCTGCTGCTGCTCTACGCACCGATCGTCGTGCTGGTCATCTTTTCGTTCAACGCGGGCCCATCGGTGACCCGCTGGGGCGGCTTCGGCCTCAACTGGTATGATGCTGCGTGCACAACGAAGGATTCCACGACGCGGCGCTGCACCACGCTGAAGATCACGATCACGGCGACCATTGTCTCGACCCTTGTCGCGACGGCGGCGGCGCTGGCGACGACGCGAACCCGGCGCTGGCCCGGACAGACCGCGGCCTTCATGGTCGTCAACCTGCCGCTGATGGTGCCGGAGATCATCACGGCGGTGGCGAGCCTCTCCTTCTTCGCCCTGCTCGCCTCGGTCGCCCATATCAATTTCGGGCTCGGCAACCTGATCCTCGTCCACACGGTCTTCTGCATCCCCTTCGCCTATATGCCGATCCGCGCCCGGCTCGAGGATATGGACCTGACCCTGGAGCAGGCGGCCGCCGACCTCTACGCCACGCCCTGGATGGCCTTCCGGCGGGTGACCTTGCCGCTCCTGATGCCGGGCATCAGCGCCGGCGCCGCGCTCGCCTTCATCGTTTCCTTCGACGATTTCACCATCACCCAGCTCGTGGCGGGACCGGGGCAGACGACCCTGCCGCTCTTCATCTGGGATCGCACGCGCGTGCCGCTGACGCCCGAAATCAACGCCATGAGCACGATACTCTTGGGTGTCTCGATCATCTTTGTGACACTATCCTTCCTCATCGCGCGCCGGCGGCGCGCCTAAGAAACTATGGCTTCACGAACCTGAAACGGGAGAGACAGATGAAATTGCGACTGCTAGGATTGGCAGGCGCGGCGGCCCTGCTGATGTCGACGCTCCCGGCCATGGCGGCCGGCGGCGAGCTGCACATCTACAACTGGGGCAACTACACCAACCCCAAGCTGATCGAGAAATTCCAGAAGGAAACCGGCATCAAGGTCACGCTGGACAATTATGACTTCAACGAGACCATGCTGGCCAAGGTGCGCGCCGGCGGCACGGGCTATGACATCGTCGTGCCGTCCGACTACACCGTGAAGATCATGATCGAACAAGGCATGCTGGCGGAAACCAATCCGAACCAGATGCCGAACTTCAAGAACGTCAAGCCGGAGTACGTCGACATCTACTGGGACAAGGGCCGCAACTACACCGTGCCCTGGCAGTTCGGCACGACCGCCTTCGGCGTCAATACCGCGAAGTACAAAGGCGACATCAACACCTATGCCATCCTGTTCGATCCGCCGGATTCCCTGAAGGGCCGGATCAACATGCTGGACGACGAGATGTCGGTGATCCACGCGGCCGAGCGCTATCTCGGCGTGCCGCGCTGCGGCGCCGATCCGGTAAACCTGAAGAAGGTCAACAATCTGCTGACGAGTGCGAAGCCCTACTGGCGCACGATCAGCTACGACACCGAGCCCAAGATGACCTCAGGGCGATGTCGACGTGACCCAAGACTGGAACGGCGACTCGCGACGCATCCGCCTGCAAGTCCCGACGGTCGAGTACGCCTATCCCAAGGAAGGCATCGAAGGTTGGATGGACAACGTGGCGGTGCTGAAGGACGCGCCGAACATGGAAAATGCGAAGATGTTCCAGAACTTCGTCATGGATCCGGAGAACGCCGCGCTCATTTCCGACTTTGCCAGCTATGGCAACGGCATCGAGGGCAGCGACAAATTCCTGCCGGAGGAGTTTGCCAATTCGCCGGAGATCAAGGCGCCGGACGGATCGCCCACGCCGGAATTCGTTCCGCCGTGTCCGAAGCCGGTACTCGAGATGTACAACAAGATCTGGACGAACCTGCGCAAG
>CAWDJG010000003.1:0-382284 GCA_963802685.1 uncultured Actinomycetes bacterium | reverse complement strand
ACTTCGACGGCGAGATCACCGACGTGAACGCCGACGGGCAGAAGCTCCAGGTCATGGTGAACATCTTCGAGCGGCAGGTGCCGGTCGAAGTCGGATTCGACAACGTCAAGAAACTGGACTGATCAGATGGCAAAGAAAGTACTGACACTCATCAAGCTCCAGATCCCGGGCGGGCAGGCGAACCCTGCACCGCCGGTCGGGCCTGCGCTCGGCCAGCACGGGGTCAACATCATGGAGTTCTGCAAGGCGTTCAACGCGCAGACGGCCGACCAGAACGGCCGGATCACGCCGGTCGAGATCACCGTCTTCGAGGACCGCTCGTTCACCTTCATCACGAAGACGCCGCCCGCGGCCGTCCTCATCAAGGAGGCCCTGCGGCTCGAGAAGGGCTCGGCGGAGCCGAACCGCGAGAAGGTCGGGCGCCTCAGCCGCGCCCAGGTGCGCCAGATCGCGGAGACGAAGCTCGTCGACCTCAACGCACGCGACGTCGACCAGGCGGCGAAGATCATCGCCGGGACGGCCCGCTCGATGGGCGTGGAGGTGGACCTGTGAGCACGAGGGGCAAGCGATACATCGAGGCGCGCGGCCAGATCGACCGTGAGCGCGTGTACACGCCGGTCGAGGCCGTCCGCATGCTGAAGGACTCGCCGGGTGCGAAGTTCGACGAGACCGTCGAGGTGCACTTCCGCCTCGGCCTGAACGTCCGCCACGCGGACGAGCAGCTGCGCGGGACGCTCATGCTCCCGAACGGGACCGGCAAGGACGTCCGCGTCGCCGTCTTCGCCGAGGGCGACAAGGCCCGTGAGGCGGAGGAGGCAGGGGCGGACATCGTCGGCTCGGCCGATCTCGCGAAGCGGATCGAGGAGGGCTTCACCGACTTCGACGTCGCCGTCGCGACGCCCGACCAGATGGGCAACGTCGGCCGGCTCGGCCGGATCCTCGGCCCGCGCGGCCTCATGCCGAACCCGAAGACGGGCACGGTCACGTTCGAGGTGGGCAAGGCCGTCCGCGAGGCGAAGGCGGGCAAGCTCGAGTACCGGACCGACCGCGGCGCGAACGTCCACGTCTCGATCGGGAAGAAGAGCTTCGACGAGCGGGCGCTCGTCGAGAACTACGCGGCGGTCGTCGACGAGATCGTCCGGGCCAAGCCGGCGGCGGCGAAGGGCCGCTACATCCGGCAGATCACGCTCACGAGCACGATGGGCCCCGGCATCCACGTCGACCCGGCCAAGACCCGCGGGATCACCGAGGAACTCGAGGAAGCTACAGTTACGGCCTAACCGACTAGCGACCGCCGAAGACCACTGGCAGCCCTCGGGCAGAAGTCCAGTCGAGGTGGGGCTTGGGAAGAGTTCGCTCTTTCGCCTTGGCCCGCCTCTGCGCGGGCCTAGTCATTTTCCAAAGGAAAATGACATGAAGAAGGAGCAGAAGCAGACCATCGTCGACGAGCTGGCCGACCGCCTGAAGGCGGCGGACACGCTGCTCGTCGCCGACTACCGCGGCCTCACGATGCCGCAGATCGACACCCTGCGAACCCGCCTGCTCGAGAGCGGCGCGCGGTTCACCGTGGTGAAGAACACGCTCACGCGGCGGGCGGCGGAGGCAGCGGGCGCGGATGCGCTCCTGACGCTCCTCGAGGGCCCGACGGCGATCGCGTTCCTCGAGGCGGACGGCGACATGCTCGCCGCCGCGAAGGCGCTCGCCGACATGGCACGCGAGTCGAAGGTCCTCGCGATCCGCGGCGGCGTGCTCGAGGGCCGGGTGCTGACGGCCGAGGAGGTCGAGAGCCTTGCGTCGCTCCCGCCGGTCGACATCCTGCGGGGCCAGGTCCTGGGCGCGATCGTCGCCCCCCTGACCACCCTGCTCGGCTTGGTGACCGCGCCGGTGCAGAACCTGTACGGCCTCATCGAGGCGCGAATCGAGCAGCTGGGCGGCGAGGCCGTACCTCCGGAGCCGGCGGAGCCGGTCGCCGAGGAGCAGCCGGCCGCCGAGGAAGACACACAGGCGACCGCCACAGCGGTCGCCGACCAGGAAACGACGACTGAAGAAGAGGAGAGCTAGCCCATGGCCGGTGTAGACAGCGTTTTCGAGAGCCTCGGCAAGATGTCGGTGCTCGAGCTCGTCGAGCTGAAGAAGAAGATCGAGGACGAGTGGGGCATCACCGCCGCCGCTCCGGTCGCAGTCGCTGCTGCCGGCGGCGCGGCCCCGGTCGAGGCCGAGGAGAAGACGTCGTTCGACGTCGTCCTCACCGGCGCCGGCCAGCAGAAGATCCAGGTGATCAAGGTCGTCCGCGCTGTCACGGGCCTCGGCCTCAAGGAGGCCAAGGACCTCGTCGACTCGGCTCCCAAGGCGGTCAAGGAGGGCATCGCCCAGGACGAGGCCGACTCGATCAAGGCGCAGCTGGAAGAGGCCGGGGCGTCCGTCGAGCTCAAGTAGGACCGCAAGATCCGGGCTGCGCCGGTATCTCAACCGGTAAGGCCTGAGAGCTGCGGGACAACGGCCAGGGCCCGGCGTCGCTTGCGCGGCGCCGGGCTCCGAGCTACATTGGGGCGCACATTCCGGCGACGGCCGTTGGCCACGCTTGCGGTGAAGGGGTCAGTTTCGGTACCCTGACGGGTTGCGCCGACGTTCCGTCCGCCTGCACCCTCGCACGCCTGAAATTCGCCTGAGCTCGCACGTCCCCAAGGGAGGCTTCTTCTTTGACCACCACGGTCGCTTCGCCCCGCGCGCGTAAATCCTTTTCCAAGATCGAGCACGTTCTCGACCTCCCCAACCTCATCGACATCCAGAAGGCCTCGTTCCAGTGGTTCCTGGACGAGGGCCTCAGAGAGACGATCGACGACATCTCGCCGATCGAGGACTACACCGGCACCCTCGCGGTCGAGTTCGGCGACTACCTCTTCGGGGAGCCGCAGTTCACCATCAAGGAGTGCCGTGAGAAGGACCTGACGTATCAGGCTCCTCTCTCGATGACGGTCCGGTTCGTCAACAAGGACACGGGCGAGATCCGTGAGCAGACCGTGTTCATGGGCGACTTCCCGATGATGACCGACGTCGGCACGTTCATCATCAACGGCACCGAGCGCGTGATCGTCACGCAGCTCGTCCGTTCCCCCGGCGCGTACCTCATGGAGCCGAAGGACGCGACGAAGCAGGTCTTCACGGCCAACCTCATGCCGAGCCGCGGCTCGTGGCTCGAGCTCGAGATCGACAAGAAGGGCATCGTCTACGCCCGCATCGACCGGAAGCGCAAGCTGCCGATCACGACGCTCCTCCGCGCTCTCCCCGCCGAGGACCCGTCGACCGGCTTCGCGCTCGACACGTCGACGAACGAGGCGATCCTCGCCCTCTTCGACAACTCGTCGTACATCGTCAACACGCTCGAGAAGGACCCCTCCACGCGCGAGGAGGAGGCCCTCATCGAGGTGTTCAAGAAGCAGCGCCCGGGCGAGCCTCCGACGCTCGACAACGCGCGGAACCTCCTGCGCGCGCTCTTCTTCGACCCCAAGCGCTACGACCTGACGAAGGTCGGCCGCTACAAGCTGAACCAGCGGCTCGGCGTGTCCGTGCCCGAGGACGTGCGCGTCCTCACGACCGAGGACATCGTCAACCTCGTCCGCCGGCTCATCGCCCTGCCGGTCAACCTCGGCGTGCCGGAGGACTCGAAGGACTTCGCCGCTGAGGCGATCGGCCTGCCGCGCGCCCCGATCGCGGCCGAGCTCGACGAGTACGAGCACTTCGGCAACCGGCGCCTCCGCACCGTCGGCGAGCTCATCCAGGAGGCGTTCCGCGTCGGCCTGTACCGGATGGAGCGCGTCGTCCGCGAGCGGATGACGACGGAGGACGTCGACACGATCACGCCGCAGACGATCATCAACATCCGGCCGGTCGTGGCTGCGCTGAAGGAGTTCTTCGGCTCGTCGCAGCTGTCGCAGTTCATGGACCAGACGAACTCGCTCGCGGGCCTCACGCACCGCCGCCGCCTGTCGGCGCTCGGTGCGGGCGGCCTCACGCGCGAGCGCGCGCCGATCGAGGTGCGCGACGTCCACCCGACCCACTACGGCCGCATGTGCCCGATCGAGACGCCGGAAGGCCCGAACATCGGCCTCATCGGCTACCTCGCGTCGTACGCGACGGTGTCCGAGTTCGGCTTCATCCAGACGCCGTACCGGCGTGTCACCGCCGGCAAGGTCACGGACGAGATCGTCTACCTCGACGCCGTCGAGGAGTCCCGGTACACGATCGCGCAGGCGACCGCGGCGACCGACAAGAACGGCAAGCTCCTCGAGGCGGCCGTGCTCTGCCGGTCGGCCGAGGGCGAGGCGGTCACGGCAGCGCCGAAGGACGTCGAGTTCATGGACGTCGCACCGGCGCAGATCGTCTCCGTCTCGACCGCGCTCATTCCGTTCCTCGAGCACGACGACGCGAACCGCGCCCTCATGGGCGCGAACATGCAGCGTCAGGCCGTGCCGCTGCTCGTGCGCCAGGCGCCGCTCGTCGGCACCGGCCTCGAGTACCGCGCGGCGGTCGACTCGGGCGACGTCATCGTCTCCAAGGCGGCGGGCAACATCGCCGACGTCGACGCCGAGAAGATCGTCGTCGAGACGAAGAGCGGGCGCGACGAGTACACGCTCACGAAGTTCATGCGCTCGAACCAGGGGACGCTCATCCACCACAAGCCGGTGGTGCGTCTCGGCGACAAGGTCGACGCGGGTCAGGTGCTCGCCGACGGCAGCTCGACCGACGCGGGCGAGCTCGCGCTCGGGGCGAACCTGCTCGTCGCCTTCATGTCGTACGAGGGCTTCAACTTCGAGGACTCGATCGTGCTCTCCGAGCGCCTCGTGAAGGACGACATCCTCTCGTCGATCCACATCCACGAGTACGAAGTGGACGCGCGGTCGACGAAGCTCGGCGACGAGGAGATCACGCGGGACATCCCGAACCGCTCCGAGGAGTCGCTCGCGCAGCTCGACGAGCGCGGCGTCGTCCGCATCGGCGCCGAGGTCAACTCGGGCGACCTGCTCGTCGGCAAGGTCACGCCGAAGGGCGAGACCGAGCTGACGGCGGAGGAGAAGCTGATCCGCGCGATCTTCAAGGAGAAGGCGCGCGAGGTCCGCGACACGTCGCTCAAGGTCCCGCACGGCGAGGGCGGCGTCGTCATCGACGTGAAGACGTTCTCGCGCGACGGCGGCGACGACCTCAGCCCGGGCGTGAACGAGCTCGTCCGCGTCTACGTGGCGAAGAAGCGCAAGATCGCCGAGGGCGACAAGCTCGCCGGCCGCCACGGGAACAAGGGCGTCATCTCGAAGATCGTCCCCGAGGAGGACATGCCGTTCCTTCCGGACGGCCGCCCCGTCGACATCATCCTCAACCCGCTCGGCGTGCCGAGCCGCATGAACATCGGCCAGGTGCTCGAGACGCACCTCGGCTGGGCTGCGGCGCACGGCGTCTTCAACGAGAACAAAAACGGGAACGGCGTCGACTGGAAGCACCGGCGGCAGATCGTCGCCGCGCCGGATCCGTACCCCATCGCGACGCCGGTGTTCGACGGCGCGACGCCGGCCGACGTCGACGACGCGCTCATCGAGTACACGAAGCAGAACCCCGACTCGCCGATCCAGTTCGCCGTCGACCCGACGCGGCCGGCCGGGCGCCAGTGCTCGGGCAAGGTGCAGCTGTACAACGGCCGCACCGGTGAGCCGTTCGAGCAGAAGATCACCGTCGGGTACATGTACATCCTCAAGCTGCTCCACCTCGTGGACGACAAGATCCACGCGCGGAGCACGGGCCCGTACTCGCTCGTCACGCAGCAGCCGCTCGGCGGCAAGGCGCAGTTCGGCGGCCAGCGCTTCGGCGAGATGGAGGTCTGGGCGCTCGAGGCGTACGGCGCCGCGTACACGCTGCAGGAGATGCTCACCATCAAGTCCGACGACACGGTCGGGCGTGTGAAGGCGTACGAGGCGATCGTCAAGGGCGAGAACATCGCCGAGCCGTCGATCCCCGAGTCCTTCAAGGTGCTCCTGAAGGAGATGCAGTCGCTCGCCCTCGACGTCCACGTCCAGTCGGACGACGGGCGCGAGGTCGAGGTGCGCGAGGAGGAGGACGAGCTCCTGCGCGCCGCCGAGGAGCTCGGCATCGACCTCTCGCCCGGCTCCCTCCGCGCCGTCGGCCGCGAGCCGACCGCCGAGGAGGCCGAGGAGGGCCAGGAGCGCGTCGACTCGGACGGCGAGCTCGCCGTGCCGGTGGACGAGACGCTCGGCGACCTCGACGACGTCGAGGTGTCCGAGGGCGAAGAGGCTGAGGAGGAAGCGGACGCCGAGGTCGGACCACTCGGCGAGCCGGACCTCGTGGATCTGGAACTCGAAGACTGATTGGGAGCTGAGAGAGAACTTTGATCGACATCAACGATTTCGACGCGATCCGGATCGGGCTCGCCTCGAGCAAGCAGATCCGCGACTGGTCCTCGGGCGAGGTCACCAAGCCGGAGACGATCAACTACCGCACGCTGAAGCCGGAGCGCGACGGGCTCTTCTGCGAGCGCATCTTCGGTCCGACGCGCGACTGGGAGTGCTACTGCGGGAAGTACAAGCGCGTCCGCTACAAGGGCATCATCTGCGAGCGCTGCGGCGTCGAGGTGACGCGGCAGAAGGTGCGGCGCGAGCGCATGGGGCACATCGACCTCGCCGCGCCCGTCTCGCACATCTGGTTCTTCAAGGGCGTCCCGAGCCGCATCGGCTACCTGCTCGACATCGCCCCGCGCGAGCTCGAGAAGGTCCTGTACTTCGCCGCCTCGATCGTCACCGCGGTCGACATCGAGAAGCGCGCGGCCGACCTGAACGCGCTCGAGGACCAGGTGAAGGCGGAGTCGGAGCGGATCTACGTCGACCGCGACGAGGCGCTCGCCGCGCTCGAGGACCGGCTCGCACGCCGGCGCGACTACTTCGCGAAGGGCCGCGAGCGGAACTTCGACGAGGACGACGACTTCTGGGGCCGCGGGCTCTCGAACTGGGCCGAGGAGCAGGCGCTCCCGACCCTCGAGGACGTGCGCAGCCTCGTCAGCGGCCTCTTCGTCGACCTCGTCGGGCAGATCACGACGGAGGACTCGAAGAAGATCCGCGAGCTCGTCCGCAACGCGGCGATCCGCGACGATCGCCGGCTGACGCCGCGCGAGCTCGACCAGGTCGCGGCCGCCGCCGAGCAGATCCTCGCGGCGATCGCCCCGCTCGAGAAGCAGCTCGCGAAGGCGACCGGGGCGAAGAAGGGTGCGATCACGAAGCACCTGCACCGCATCGTCGACGGCCTGCTCGCCGGCGAGGAGCTGAACGAGGAGGACGCGGGGCTCGCCTCGGGCGTCGACCTCAAGAACCTCGAGAAGGCGCGCGACCTCGGCAAGGGGCTGCTCGCCGACGTGCTCGACTCGGCGGAGCCGGACAGCGACATCCGCGAGCTGACGAACGACCTGTGCCTGCGCACGGACGGCCGCATCCAGAAGGAGGACCTGGACGCGATCATCCAGTGGGCGCTGAAGGTGCGCGAGATGTACCTCGACATCGAGTCTCGCCGCGAGGACGCGCGCGAGGCCGCCGTCGACTCCGTGCGCCGCCTCGAGCAGACGTGGCAGCTGTTCCGCGAGCTCGAGCCGAAGCTCATCGTCAACGACGAGCAGATCTTCCGCGAGCTCAAGGACCGCTTCGGGTCGCCGTACGGATTCGGCGTGTACTTCCGCGGCGGCATGGGTGCGGAGGCGATCCGCGACCTGCTCAAGGACCTCGACCTCGAGGCCGAGGCCGCGAGCCTGCGCGAGACGATCCGCACCGCCAAGGGGCAGAAGCAGCAGCGCGCGATCAAGCGGCTGAAGGTCGTCTCCGCGTTCCTCACGTCGGAGAACCACCCCGAGTGGATGATCCTCGAGGCCGTGCCGGTGATCCCGCCGGAGCTGCGCCCGATGGTCCAGCTCGACGGCGGCCGCTTCGCGACGTCGGACCTCAACGACCTGTACCGGCGCGTGATCAACCGGAACAACCGCCTCAAGCGGCTGCTCGACCTCGGCGCGCCCGAGATCATCGTCAACAACGAGAAGCGGATGCTCCAGGAGGCCGTCGACGCGCTGTTCGACAACGGCCGGCGCGGCCGCGCGGTCACCGGCCCGGGCAACCGCCCGCTCAAGTCGATCTCGGACATGCTCAAGGGCAAGCAGGGCCGGTTCCGCCAGAACCTGCTCGGCAAGCGCGTCGACTACTCGGGCCGCTCGGTCATCGTCGCCGGGCCGTACCTGAAGCTCTACCAGTGCGGGCTGCCGAAGCTCATGGCGCTCGAGCTCTTCAAGCCGTTCATCATGAGCCGGCTCGTCGAGCGGAAGATCGTCCAGAACATCAAGGCGGCCAAGCGGCACGTCGACCAGATGCAGGCCGAGGTCTGGGACATCCTCGAAGAGGTCATCCAGGAGCACCCGGTGCTGCTCAACCGCGCCCCGACGCTCCACCGCCTCGGCATCCAGGCGTTCGAGCCGGTGCTCGTCGAGGGCAAGGCGATCCAGGTCCACCCGCTCGTCTGTCACGCGTTCAACGCGGACTTCGACGGCGACCAGATGGCCGTGCACGTTCCGCTGTCGGCTGAGGCTCAGGCCGAGGCGCGCATCCTCATGCTCTCGTCGAACAACATCCTCTCGCCGGCATCCGGCCGCGCGCTCGCGACGCCGACGCAGGACATGGTGCTCGGGTCGTACTACCTCACGTACTCGGACAAGAACTTCGACGAGCTCGCGGCGGACACACTCGACCCGCGGCCGAAGCGCTTCCGGGCCGAGGAGGACGTCGAGTTCGCGCTCGACGCGAAGCAGATCGGCCACCAGGACCCGATCGAGTACCTGTGGGAGGGCGAGCTCGTGCTCACCACCGCGGGCCGCGTCATCTTCAACGCGGAGGTCGACCGGGCCCTGCACGAGGCCGTCGGCGAGCTCGAGGGCGAGTTCACGACGTACCACGACTTCATCAACCGCACGATGTCGAAGCGGGAGCTCGACGACTTCATCTCGAGCCTCGTCGACGAGTACGGCGCGCACACGGTGTCGTCGGTGCTCGACACGATCAAGGAGCTCGGCTTCCGGTACGCGACGCGTGCCGGTGTGACGATCTCGAAGAACGACGTGATCATCCCGCCGGAGAAGGAGGCGATCCTCGCCGACTACGAGGCTCGCGTCGGCAAGGTCGAGCAGGCGTACGAGCACGGTCTCATCACCGAGTCCGAGCGCCACGAGTCGATCGTGAACATCTGGACGGAGGCGACGGACACCGTCTCCGAGGCGATGATCAACAACCTCAACGAGCTGAACCCGCTGTTCATGATGGCCAACTCCGGCGCCCGCGGCTCGTTCGCGCAGCTCCGCCAGCTGGCCGGCATGCGCGGCCTGATGGCGAACCCGAAGGGCGAGATCATCGAGCGCCCGATCAAGGCGAACTTCATGGAGGGCCTGTCCGTGCTCGAGTACTTCATCTCGACGCACGGTGCCCGTAAGGGCCTCGCCGACACGGCGCTCCGCACCGCCGACTCGGGCTACCTGACGCGGCGTCTCGTCGACGTCTCGCAGGACGTCATCATCCGCGAGCCGGACTGCAAGACGAAGGACTTCGTCGAGCTGCCCCTGTTCACGGTTGAGGGCCTGAACAAGAGCGTCACCGCGCGCATCCTCGCGGAGGACGTCTACAAGCCCCTCGCCTCGGGCAAGCCGGGCAAGACCATGATCGCCGAGAAGGGCGAGGAGATCACGATGCCGCGGCTGCGCGAGATCATCGAGGAGCTCGGCGACGCCGCCCAGGGCTTCACGGTCCCGGTGCGGTCGATGCTCAAGTGCAAGGCGGAGCAGGGCGTGTGCCAGGCGTGCTACGGCACGTTCCTCGCCACCGGCGAGATGTCGGAGATCGGCGACGCGGTCGGCATCATCGCCGCGCAGTCGATCGGCGAGCCGGGCACGCAGCTGACGATGCGGACGTTCCACACCGGCGGTGTCGCCGGCGCGGACATCACGCACGGCCTGCCGCGCGTCGTGGAGATCTTCGAAGCACGGAACCCGAAGGGCGCCGCGCAGCTCGCCGAGATCGAGGGAACGATCGCGATCGAGGAGACCGAGCGGCAGCTGAAGATCACGATCCTCCCCGACAGTGGGAACGAGGAGGACGAGCGCTCGTTCACCGTTCCGCGGCGCACGCGCCTCCTCGTCGTCCACGGCCAGCGCGTCGAGGCGGGCGATGCCCTCCACGAGGGCTCGATCAGCCCGGCCGACCTCCTGCGCCTCAAGGGCTACACCGCCACCGAGCTCTACCTCGTCGGCGAGGTGCAGAAGGTCTACAAGTCGCAGGGCGTCGACATCCACGACAAGCACATCGAGCTCATCGTCCGCCAGATGCTGAAGAAGGTCCGCGTCGAGAACAACGGCGGCACGGAGCTCCTTCCCGGCCAGCTCGTGGACAAGCTCGTGCTCGATCGCGAGAACGCGCGCGTGAAGAAGGAGAAGAAGGAGCAGGCGACGTCCGAGCCGCTGATCCTCGGGATCACGAAGGCATCGCTCGCGACCGAGTCGTTCCTCTCCGCCGCGTCGTTCCAGGAGACGACGAAGGTGCTGACCGACGCCTCGATCGAGGGCAAGGTCGACCGCCTCCTCGGGCTGAAGGAGAACGTCATCATCGGCAAGCTCATCCCGGCTGCGACCGGCCTGAAGCGCTACCGGAACATCGAGATCGGCCCGTCCGACGCGGTTCCGGTCGGCGCGTACACGCGGCCGCAGACGGAGGAGCAGCTGCTCGCGGCGCTCGAGGAGATCGGGTCCGACGGCGGCGACAGCCTCGCCGACCTCGGCCTCGACTTCGGCGGCGCGCCGGAGACGAGCGACGGGAACGGCGCGGGCGGCCACAGCGACCTGGAGGCCGAAGAGGTCCCCGAGGTCGACACGCCGCTCGACGAGGCGTAGTCCTCGCGTAAATGCACCGTAAGACGGGCCGCCTCCGGGCGGCCCGTCTGGTATCAAGGGACGGGGTCGTGAAGAAGGTCGTTGTCACACTCGTGCTCCTCGCCGCCTGGCCGGCGGCCGCGCACGCGGCTGCGCCTGCGCCGTATGCGGGGCAGTGCGGGCTGCCGGCGACGCAGCCCGTGTGGGCCGAGTTCGGCTATCAGCTGCCGCAGTTCAACGCGATCCTCGGCAAGGCCGGGGTCGTCGTCGGCGTCGGCAGCGGCACGTACGGGTCGCAGATGCGCACCGCGGGGGCCGCCACCGTCTACTTCGACCTGAACTTCAAGAACCGCGTCGGCACGACGACCGCACCGGCGAATCCGTCGCTCATCCCGGCGCGCGTGCAGAGCTTCTTCACGTTCGCGCAGCAGCAGACGGGCTGCGCGACACCGGTGATCGTCCTCAACGAGCTCTCGGGGCCGGGGCTCGTCACGCCGTGGTCGGACAACAACGCGCAGTACCGCGCGAACGTGCTCGCGCTCGTGCAGGGGCTCGCCGCAAAGGGCGCGTATCCCGTGCTCCTCCTGCCGTCGAAGCCGTACATGGGCGGCGACGCCCTCGCGTGGTGGCAGCAGGCGGCGCAGTCCGCCGAGCTCGTGCGCGAGATCTACGTGCCGGCGCCGTCGACGTGGAAGCTCGGGCCGGTGCTCGGCAACCGCGTCCTACGCGCCGACTACCGGCAGGCGGTGACCGACTTCACGTCCGTCGGCATCCCCGCGAACCGCGTCGGGATCATGGTCAGCTTCGCGACGACGAAGGGATTCGGCGGGCGGAACGAGCTGCAGCCGGCCGAGGCGTGGTACGAGGTGGCGAAGTGGCAGTCGCTCGCGGCGCAGCAGGTCGCGGCCGAGACCGGGCATCGCGTCCGTGTGGTCGTGGGGCTGGGGGGAGTGGAACGCCGCCGAGCAGGATCCCGACAAGCCGTACGCGATGTGTGCGTGGCTGTGGGCGCGGTCGCCGTCGCTCTGCGACGCGCCGAAGGCGATCTCCGGCTTCAACCCGTCGCTCACGGAAGGCCAGCTCTCGGTTCTGCCGGCCGGTGCGCAGTGCCTCGTCGACAAGCAGCTGCTGACGAGCGCGGCGGTGAGCCAGCTCGCGCAGGTGACGGGCGACCCCGAGACCGCGTACAGCGCGCTCTTCGAGCGGCTCGTCGAGAACGTGCAGCAACCGGTGGCGCAGGCGGACGTGCTCGCGGCGGAGCGGGCGGTGATCCGGCAGGCGTTCCGCGGCAGCCGTTCGCTCTACGTCGCCGCGCTTGCGCGCGCACACGCGAGCGTCGCAGTTGCGCGCGGCATCCTCTCGGACGAGCTCCGGCGCGCGCGCGTCGAGCCGGGCCTCGGTTCGTCCGCGCCGACCGCGTCGCAGGTGAAGACCTTCTACACGTCGTACCCGGACCTACAGGTGCGGATGGTGCAGGCGAAGCCGTCGCCGGCGTGGCTCGGCCACCAGGCGCAGGGGCTCGCGCTCGCGGACGTCGCGCCCGACCGGCTGTTCGCGCTCTCGACCGGCAAGTCGGCGACGGTGCTCACGAGCACGGGCTCGTATGCGGTGAAGGCGCTCCAGGATCCGCTGCCGCTCGGCGCCGTGCCGCTCGGCCGCGCGCGGCCGGCGATCGTCGCAGCGCTGCGCGCATTCGCGCAGGGCGTCGCCTTCGAGAACTGGACGGTCGGCAAGCAGCGCGTCGCACTCGCGGGCGCGACGTGCGCGAAGGACGACCTGCCGCAGCCGGCGGCCGTCGACCTCGTGCAGTACGTCCCATTCCTGCGGCTCGGCTGAGCACGGGCGCGTCGCGCGGAAGTCGCGACACTCACGTGCCGGTACCTAGTACCGGCCGTTCGGTTTCGGCTCCGTTGCGCGAACGGCCGGTGGCAGCCACCGGCACGTAACGGCTACGTCTTCGTCACGCGCTTCCGACGCGTCCCGCTCGTCCGCTTTCATGGTCGTGCCGGGCTTCGCGGCTGCGTCGCACAGACGATCGACGGACCAAGTGCCACGACAGCCAGGCGTGACCGCGGCCTCCGTTCCCGACCGAGTCCCTGTGATGATCGGGCAGCCACTACCACGTCGCGCACGTCCAGCGATCGACGCGACTCAGCCCAGCGTACCTCTTCCCGCTCGGACCCTCGCCGCGATGGAACGGCCCTGCCGGCTTCCTTCGCCGAGTACAGGGCGCGGTCGGCGCGCTCGAAGAGCGACACGGAGTCGTCGTCGCCCTTGAGCTCGGCGAGGCCCGCGGAGAGGCGGAGGCGTCCGGCCTGGCCGATCGCGCGGCTCGAGATGACCGTCTGGATGCGGGTGAAGAGCTGCTCGGCGTCTTCGAGCGCCGACTCCGGCATGATCACCGCGAACTCGTCGCCGCCGACGCGGCACGGGACGTCGGCACTCCGGACGACAGCGCGCATCCGTAGCGCCGCTTCGGCGAGGACGGCGTCGCCCGCGAGGTGGCCGATCCGGTCGTTGACCTCCTTGAAGTCGTCGAGGTCGAACACGACGAGGGCGAGCTTGCGGGCGTACCTGTGTGCGCGGACGACTTCCCGCGCGAGCGTCTCGTGGAAGTAGCGCCGGTTGTGCAGGGAGGTGAGGGCATCGAGGTCGGCGAGCTGCCGGGCCTCGCGGAAGCGGCGGGCGTTCTCGATCGCCGGCGCCGCCCGATGCGCGATCTCCTCGAGGCGGAGGAGCTCCTCGTCGGAGAAGCGGCGCCCCGGCGCGCGCGTGAAGACGACGACGGTGCCGATCGGCCCCGCCTCGTCCGCGAGGGGGACGGCGAGCCCGCCGCGGAGGAGCGCGTCGCCGCCCGCGATCTCGTCCACCTCGCCGTACCGGTACGTGAGCTCGACGGCGCGAACCTCGCTCCCCGCCGGCGGCACGGCCAGGGCCTGCCGTGGGGCCTCCTCGTCGGGGAAGCCGAGCGCGGCGACGATCGGGGCGCCCTCGTTGCTCGTCTCCACCCGGATGATCGCCGAGTCGACGCCGGGGACGGCGCCGAGCGCCTCGAGCGACCGGTTCAGCACCTCGTCGAGGTCGATCGAGCCCGAGATCTCGCCCAGGAGGCGGGTTCGCCGGCCCTGCTCCTCGGCCTGCTCGACCGCCCCGCCGAGGTCGGAGGCGAGATCGTTGAGGCGCCTCTCGACCTCCGCCACCCGGCTGTTCGAGCGTCTGAGCAGCGTCATCAGCAGCCCGACAAGCAGGAGCAGGCAGACGCAGAGCGCCGCAGTCGCCGCAATAAGTGGGTGGCTCACGGGGCGCAATGACTCTAGACACCGCTACGGACACGCGCTACGCCCGAAAAGGTGCTTTCGCCCCGCGCCGATCCCGCTTCCGGAGCCGGTTTGACGGCCCTCGGGGCCTTCGCTACCATGCTGCGGGCCGGTTGGCAGGGGCCTCCGCCCCAGCCGACCGTCTCTTTGTGTGCAGAAGGACTAGACGAAGGACTCATGCCGACTGTCAATCAACTCGTGCGTAAGGGCCGCAAGGTCGCCAAGGCCAAGACCAAGGCGCCGGCGCTCGCAGGATCCCCGCAGAAGCGGGGCGTCTGCACGCGCGTGTACACGACCACGCCCCGCAAGCCGAACTCGGCGCTGCGGAAGGTCGCGCGCGTCCGGCTGACGAACGGCATGGAGGTCGGGGCGTACATCCCCGGCGAAGGTCACAACCTCCAGGAGCACTCGGTCGTCCTCATCCGCGGCGGCCGTACGGCCGACCTGCCGGGGTTCCGCTACAAGATCATCCGCGCCGCGCTCGACACGTCGGGCGTGGCCGACCGCAAGCAGGCGCGCTCGCGCTACGGCGCCAAGCGAGGCTCGTAGTGCCGCGCCGTGCCGAGGTCCAGGTCCGCGCGGTCACGCCGGACTCCGTGTACGGGTCGCAGCTCGTCACACAGGTGATCAACAAGGTGATGCTCGACGGTAAGAAGTCGACCGCCGAGGACATCGTCTACACCGCGCTCGAGACCGTGGGCACGAAGACCGGGCGTCCGCCCGTCGAGGTGCTCGAGCAGGCCGTGAAGACGGTCACGCCGGTGCTCGAGGTCAAGGGCCGCCGCGTCGGCGGCGCGAACTACCAGGTGCCGGTCGAAGTGCCGCAGCGCCGCGCCCGCACGCTCGCCGTGCGCTGGCTCGTGACGTTCGCGCGCGACCGGCGCGAGAAGGGCATGAGCGACAAGCTCGCCAACGAGATTCTGGACGCGCTCAACCAGCAGGGTGGCGCGTTCAAGCGAAAGGACGACGTCTACCGGATGGCGCAGGCGAACAAGGCCTTCGCGCACTACCGCTGGTAGACGGGGGAAAGGGAAGCTTGAGCACAAAGGTTGCAGAGACACAGGTCGCGCTCGACCGCGTCCGGAACATCGGGATCATGGCCCACATCGACGCGGGCAAGACGACGACGACCGAGCGCATCCTCTACTACACCGGCCGCACCCACAAGATGGGCGAGGTGCACGAGGGCGCCGCGACGATGGACTGGATGGCCCAGGAGCAGGAGCGGGGCATCACGATCACGTCCGCGGCGACGACGGCGTTCTGGCGCGATTTTCGCATCAACATCATCGATACGCCCGGGCACGTGGACTTCACTGTCGAGGTGGAGCGGAGCCTGCGCGTCCTCGACGGCGCCGTCGCCGTCTTCGACTCGGTCGCCGGCGTCCAGCCGCAGTCCGAGACCGTCTGGCGGCAGGCCGACAAGTACAAGGTCCCGCGCATCGCGTTCATCAACAAGATGGACCGGACCGGCGCGAACTTCTTCGCCGCCGTCCAGTCGATGAAGGACCGCCTCGGCGCCAACCCTGTGCCGCTCCAGATTCCGATCGGCCAGGAAGACAAGTTCCAGGGCGTCGTCGACCTCGTCGAGATGCAGGCGACCGTCTACAAGGACGAGCTCGGCCAGCTGTTCGAGACGACCGACATCCCCGAGGGTCTGCGCGAGCAGGCGCAGGAGTACCACCACCAACTGATCGACGCGATCTCGCACTTCGACGACGAGGTGCTCGAGGCGTACATCGAGGACGAGTCCTCGGTGGCGCCGGAACTGATCCGCCGCGCCCTCCGCGCTGCGACGCTCGCCGACGAGGTCACGCCTGTGCTGCTCGGCTCGGCGTTCAAGAACAAGGGCATCCAGCCCCTGCTCGACGCCGTCATCGACTACCTGCCGAGCCCGCTCGACGTGCCGCCGATGATCGGCCTCGACCCGAAGACGGGCGCCGAGGTCGAGCGCAACGCCGATCCGAAGGAGCCGTTCTCCGCCCTCGCTTTCAAGGTCATGTCCGATCCGTACGTCGGCAAGCTCACGTACTTCCGCGTCTACTCGGGGCACATCAAGTCCGGCGACCGCGTCCTCAACACGACGACCGGCAAGACCGAGCGGATCAGCCGCATCCTCCAGATGCATGCGAACCACCGCGAGGAGCGCGACGAGATCTTCGCCGGCGAGATCGCGGCCGGCGTCGGCCTGAAGTTCACGACGACGGGCGACACGCTCTCCGCCGACAACGCGCCGATCGTGCTCGAGTCGATGAGCTTCCCCGACCCGGTCATCTCGGTCGCGGTCGAGCCGAAGTCGAAGGCCGACCAGGACAAGCTCGGCTCCGGTCTCCAGCGGCTCGCCGAGGAGGACCCGACGTTCCGCGTCATGACCGACGAGGAGACGGGGCAGACGCTCATCTCCGGGATGGGCGAGCTGCACCTCGAGATCATCGTCGACCGCCTGAAGCGCGAGTTCAACGTCGACGCGAACGTCGGCCGCCCGCAGGTCGCGTACCGCGAGACGATCTCGAAGCCGGCCGAGAAGGTCCAGGGCCGCTTCGTCCGCCAGACCGGCGGCTCGGGCCAGTACGGGGACGTCGTCATCAACCTGTACCCGCAGGAGCCGGGCAAGGGCTACGAGTTCACCGACAAGATCGTCGGCGGCAAGATCCCGAAGGAGTACATCCCGGCCGTCGACGCGGGCATCCGCGAGGCGATGGACTCGGGCATCCTCGCCGGCTACCCCGTCGTCGACGTCAGGGTCGAGCTCATCGACGGTTCGTACCACGAGGTCGACTCGAGCGAGCGCGCATTCAAGATCGCGGGCTCGATGGCCTTCAAGGAAGCGCTGAAGCGCGCGAAGCCGAAGCTGCTCGAGCCGGTCATGCTCGTCGAGGTGACGACGCCCGAGGACTACCTCGGCGACGTGATGGGTAACCTCAACAGCCGCCGCGGCCGCGTCGAGGGCATGGAGCCCGTCGGCAACGCCCAGGTGATCCGTGCGATCGTCCCGCTCGCCGAGATGTTCGGCTACGCGACCGACATTCGCTCCATGAGCCAGGGCCGCGCGACGTTCCACATGGAGTTCGACCACTACGAGGAAGTTCCCCAGTCGATCGCGAGTGAGCTCGTCGACTCCGGGGCCAACTAGGACAAGAAGGAGACCAGGGAGCCACCCATGGGCAAGCAGAAGTTCGAGCGCACAAAGCCGCACGTCAACGTCGGCACGATCGGTCACATCGACCACGGCAAGACGACGCTGACGGCCGCCATCACGAAGGTGCTGTCGGAGCAGGGCACCGGCACGGCCATCACCAGCTTCGACGAGATCGACAAGGCGCCGGAAGAGCGGCAGCGCGGCATCACGATCAACACCGCGCACGTCGAGTACGAGACGGCGAACCGGCACTACGCGCACGTCGACTGCCCGGGGCACGCGGACTACATCAAGAACATGATCACCGGCGCCGCGCAGATGGACGGCGCGATCCTCGTCGTCTCCGCCGCCGACGGCCCGATGCCGCAGACGCGCGAGCACATCCTGCTCGCCCGCCAGGTGCAGGTCCCGGCGATCGTCGTCGCCCTCAACAAGGCGGACATGGTCGACGATCCCGAGCTCCTCGAGCTCGTCGAGATGGAGGTCCGCGAGCTCCTCACGCGGTACGAGTTCCCCGGCGACGACATCCCCGTCATCCAGGTCTCGGCGCTGAAGGCGCTCGAGGGCGACGCGGAGTGGACGCCGAAGGTCCTCGAGCTGATGGAGGCGGTCGACTCCTACATCCCGGAGCCCGTCCGCGACGTCGACCGGCCGTTCCTCATGCCGATCGAGGACGTGTTCACGATCACCGGCCGCGGCACCGTCGTGACCGGCCGCATCGAGCAGGGCCAGTGCAAGGTCGGCGACGAGGTCGAGCTCATCGGCATCCACCCCGAGGTGACGAAGACCGTCGTCACGGGGCTCGAGATGTTCCAGAAGACGCTCGATTTCGCGCAGGCCGGCGACAACGCGGGCGCACTCCTCCGCGGCATCAAGCGCGAGGAGGTCGAGCGCGGGCAGGTCGTCGCGAAGCCGGGCTCGATCACGCCGCACACGCACTTCAAGGCCGAGGTCTACGTCCTGTCGAAGGACGAAGGCGGCCGCCATACGCCGTTCTTCAACGGCTACCGGCCGCAGTTCTACTTCCGCACGACGGACGTGACCGGCTCGATCAAGCTCCCGGAGGGTCAGGAGATGGTCATGCCGGGCGACAACACGAACATGGAGATCGAGATGATCCAGCCGATCGCGATGGATCAAGGTCTCCGCTTCGCCATCCGCGAAGGCGGCCGCACCGTGGGTGCGGGCGCCGTCACCGAGATCATCAAGTAGGAAGCGAGACGCGCCGGTGCCTCAAGCAAAAATCCGCATCCGTCTGAAGGGCTACGACCACCAGCAGGTGGACAAGTCCGCGAAGGACATCGTGGACACCGCTCAGCGCACCGGCGCCACCATCACCGGTCCTGTACCGCTGCCCACCGAGAAGAACGTCTACTGCGTGATCCGGTCTCCGTTCAAGGACAAGGACTCGCGGGAGCACTTCGAGGTGCGCACGCACAAGCGGCTCATCGACATCCACTCGCCGACGCCGAAGACGGTCGACTCGCTCATGAGACTCGATCTGCCCGCGGGTGTCGACATCGAGATAAAGCTGTGATCGAGTCTCTATGAAGGGCATCCTCGGAAAGAAGCTCGGGATGACGGCGCTCTTCGACGAGGAGAGCGGGGCCGTGACTCCGGTGACGGTGATCGAGGCGGGCCCGTGCCCGGTCGTCGCCGTGCGCACGCCGGACGCGGACGGCTACGAGGGCGTGCAGCTCGCGTGGGAGCCGGTCGCCGAGCGGAAGATCTCGAAGGCCGAGCGCGGCCACCTGGCGAAGAACGGCGTGTCCGGTGCATACCGGCACCTCGTCGAGTTCCGCGGGCACTTCGCGGAAGCGGTCCAGGGCGAGAACGTGACCGTGGAGATCTTCCAGGCGGGCGACAAGGTCAAGGTCGCCGGCACCTCGATCGGCAAGGGCTTCCAGGGCACGATCAAGCGGCACAAGTTCCACCGCGGCCCGGTCACGCACGGCTCGCACAACATCCGCAAGCCGGGCTCGATCGGCGCGTCGGCGACGCCGTCGCGCGTCTTCAAGGGGATCAAGATGGCCGGCCGGATGGGCGGCAAGCGCGTCACGCAGGTCGGCCTCACGATCCACGCGGTCGACGTCGAGAAGAACCTGCTGCTCGTGAAGGGCGCCGTTCCGGGCCCGAAGAACGCGATCGTCGAGATTCGAGAGGAAGCGTGATGGCTGCGCCCAAGGCACCGCTGCTCGGCGGCAAGGCGGCGAAGGACGTCTCGCTCGAAGAGAAGATCTTCGGCGCCGAGATCAAGCCGCACCTCGTGCACGAGGCCGTCCGTGCGGAGATGAACGCACGCCGTCAGGGGACGCGCGCGGCGAAGAGCCGCGGGCTCGTCTCCGGCGGCCGCTCGAAGCCATGGCGCCAGAAGGGCACGGGCCGCGCCCGCGCCGGCACCGTTCGCGCGGCGCAGTTCACGGGCGGCGGCGTCGTGTTCCCGCCGAGCCCGCGCGACTTCTCCGTCAAGGTGAACAAGAAGGCCGCCAGAGCCGCGCTGCGCTGCGCGCTGAGCGACCACGCCGCTGCCGGCACGCTCGCGCTGCTCGACAGCGCGCCGTTCGAGACGCCCTCGACGAAGGTCGCCTTGGAGCTCCTCACGAAGTGGGGCGGCGAGACGCCCACCGTCGTCGTCGTCACCGAGGACGAGGCCGGCCTCGCGAAGTCGTTCCGCAACCTCGACCGCGTCATCGTCACCGTCCCTTCGGAGCTCGAAGTGGCCGAAGTCGTGTGGGCTCGTTCACTTCTCGTTTCGGAGAGCGCCCTAGACGCCCTCCAGCGGAGGGCGTCATGAGCCTCCATCCCGGCGAGGTGCTGATCCGCCCGGTCATCTCGGAGAAGAGCTACGAGCAGATCACGCAGAACCGCTACACGTTCAAGGTCCACCAGGACGCGCACAAGACGCAGATCCGGCAGGCCGTCGAGGAGCTCTTCGACGTCAAGGTCGTCGCGGTGAACGTCATCAAGGTCCAGCCGAAGCCGAAGCGGCGCGGTGTCACGCGCGGCGAGCGCAAGGGCTGGAAGAAGGCGATCGTCGCAGCTCAAGCCCGGCGACTCGATCGAGATCTTCCAGGGAGCGCAACTCTGATGCCGATCCGCCGCTACAAGCCGACCTCTCCGGGCCGCCGCTTCATGTCGGTCTCCACGTTCGAGGAGATCACGAAGACGAAGCCGGAGAAGAGCCTGACGACGCCGGTGACGAAGAAGGGCGGCCGGAACAACAACGGCCGCATCACGACGCGCCACCAGGGCGGCGGACACAAGCGGCTGCTACCGCGTCATCGACTTCAAGCGCCAGAAGGACGGCGTGCCGGCGAAGGTCGCCGCGATCGAGTACGACCCGAACCGGTCGGCGCGCATCGCGCTGCTCCACTACGCCGACGGCGCGAAGAGCTACATCCTCGCCCCGGCGCAGCTTCGTGTCGGCGCCGTCGTCGAGTCCGGCGCGGCGCCGACATCAAGGTCGGCAACGCGCTGCCGCTCGAGAACATCCCGACCGGCACGCTCGTCCACAACGTCGAGCTCCAGCCGGGCCAGGGCGCGAAGATGGCGCGCTCGGCGGGCTCGGGCATCCAGCTCGTCGCGAAGGACCAGGGCTTCGCAGTCCTCCGCCTTCCGTCGGGCGAGATGCGCCGCGTGCCGCTCACGTGCCGCGCGACCGTCGGCCAGGTCGGCAACGTCGACCACCAGAACATCACCGGCGGCAAGGCGGGCCGCAGCCGCTGGCGTGGCAAGCGCCCGTCCGTGCGCGGCTCGGCGATGAACCCGGTCGACCATCCGCACGGCGGCGGCGAGGGCAAGACGAAGGGCGGCCGGCATCCGGTGACGCCGTGGGGCGTCCCGACGCTCGGCAAGCGCACGCGCCGCAAGCACAAGGAATCGGACAAGCTCATCGTCCGCGCCCGCCGGCGCGGCAAGGGGAAGCGAGGCTCATGAGTCGTTCAAGCAAGAAGGGCCCGTTCGTGCAGCAGCGGCTGCTCGACCGCATCTCCGCGATGAACGACGCGGGGCAGAAGAACATGGTCCAGCACGTGGTCGCGCTCGTCGACGATCTTCCCGGAGATGGTCGGGCACACGATCGCGGTGCACGACGGCCGCAAGCACGTTCCCGTCTTCATCTCGGAGCAGATGGTCGGCCACAAGCTCGGCGAGTTCGCTCCGACGCGGACGTTCCGCGGGCATGCCGGCGACCGGGCGGCGAAGGTCAAGAGGTAATGGCAGCGGTGGAGACACAGCAGACGGTTCGCGCCGAGGCGAAGCGGGTCGGGTCGAGCGCGCGGAAGGCGCGGCTCGTCACCGACCTCATCCGCGGGCGCTCGGTGCCCGAGGCGCGGACGATCCTCGCGTTCTCGCAGCGCGCGGTCGCGAAGGATGTCGAGAAGGTGCTGCGCTCGGCGGTCGCGAATGCGGAGTCGCGCCCCGACCTGCACTGGAACGGCGACGATCTCGTCGTCGTCACGGCATATGCCGACGAGGGGCCGACGCTGAAGCGCTGGAAGGCGCGTGCGCGTGGTCGCGCCGGGAAGATCTTCAAGCGGACGTGTCACATCACGGTCGAGCTCGCGCGCAGCGCGGAGTCGATCAAGGCGGCGGAGACGGCGGCGGTTGCGAAGCCGCGTCGCCAGCGCGCGCCGAAGCAGGCGGCACCGGCTGCCGCAGAGGCGGCGCCCGAGACGACTGAGAGCGAGGAATAGTGGGACAGAAGATCCATCCCGGCGGCCTGCGCGTCGGCATCATCCATCGGTGGAAGTCGAACTGGTACACGGGCAAGAAGGAGTTCCCGGCGTACCTGCTCGAAGAACGTGAAGATCCGCGAGCACATCTACAAGAAGCTCGCGCACGCGGGCCTGTCCGACATCCTCATCCAGAAGGACAAGCAGCGGATCACCGTGGACATCTACACGGCCCGCCCGGGCATCGTCATCGGCAAGTCCGGCGTCGAG
Source organism: uncultured Actinomycetes bacterium (assembly GCA_963802685.1). Lineage (GTDB taxonomy): Bacteria > Actinomycetota > Thermoleophilia > Gaiellales > Gaiellaceae > Palsa-739. Next base: position 359,943 of record CAWDJG010000003.1, on the reverse strand, counting down.
GTGGATGCGCTCCGCCGTGAGCTGCACGCGCTCACGCAGAAGAACGTCCACATCAACATCAACGAGATCAAGCGCCCCGAGCTGGACGCGAAGCTCGTCGCGCAGTCGATCGCCGAGCAGCTCTCGAACCGCGTCGCGTTCCGGCGTGCGATGAAGCGCGCGCTCGCGTCCGCGAGCCGCTCCGGCGCCGCCGGCGTGAAGATCCAGTGCTCCGGCCGCCTCGGCGGCGGCGAGATGAGCCGCCGCGAGACGTACAGCGAGGGCCGCGTGCCCCTCCACACCATCCGCGCGGATATCGACTACGGCTTCGTCGAGGCGAAGACGACGTACGGCCGTATCGGCGTGAAGGTCTGGATCAACAAGGGCGAGATCATGCCCGAGGGGTACGAAGGGATTCAGGCCGGCGACACCCGGCTCGGCGACCAGGACACGCGCCGCCGTCGCGGTGGCGCGGTCGAGGGTCTCGGCGCCTCGCGCGAAAGCGGTCGCGGCCGCGGTCCCGACCGCGAGGGTCTCGGCCCGGTGCGCCAGCGCCGTCGCGGGCCCGGCGGTCAGGGTGGCGGCGGACGTCCGGGCGGCGGCAGGGGCCGCGGTCCCGGCGCAGGTGCGCGCCCGGCCGGTGGCGGCGGCGGACGGCCGCGCCGCGACCAGCAGGCACCCGAAGCGGCGAAGCCGACGAACGAGGCTCCGCCCACCGATGAGACGCCGAAGCCCGTGAACGAAGCGCCGCCGGCGGAGACGCCGGAGACGCCGGCCGCTCCTCCCGCCGAGGAGAAGCCGAAGCGCGCACCGAGGAAGCCGAAGGAGTCGTAAGCGATGTTGATGCCGAAGAAGACGAAGTTCCGGAAGGTCCATCGCGGCCGGCGCGCCGGCTACGCGAAGGGCCAGACGACCGTGCAGTTCGGCGACTACGGGTTGAAGGCGGTCGAGCGCGGGTGGATCACGAACCGCCAGATCGAGGCCGCCCGTATCGCGATGACGCGCAAGATCAAGCGCGGCGGCAAGGTCTGGATCAACGTCTTCCCCGACAAGTCGTACACGAAGAAGCCCGCGGAGACGCGCATGGGCTCCGGCAAGGGCTCGCCCGAAGGGTGGGTCGCGGTGATCAAGCCCGGGCGCGTGATGTTCGAGCTGGCCGGCGTGCCGGAATCGCTGGCCAAGGAAGCACTGACTCTCGCCGGACAGAAGCTGTCGATCAAGGCGAAAGTCGTGAAACGGGAGGCCGAGCTCTTTGACTAGGGCGAGCGAATTGCGTGAGCTGTCGGACGACGAGCTCGAGCATCGGCTGAGCGAGAGCCGGCACGAGCTGTTCAACCTGCGTTTTCAGTCGGTGACGGGTGCGATCGAGAACAGCGCCCGGCTCGAAGCTGACGAAGCGCGAGATCGCGCGGATCCTGACGATCCGCACCGAGCGCGAGTTTGCGAAGGGAAAGTAGATGACTGAAGAGACCGAAAACACCGAGACAACCGAAGAGCCCGTCGTGGAGCCAGAGGCTGCCGTCGAGCCGGAGGCCGCCGTCGAGGCCACGGAGCCGGTCGCCGAAGAGGCGCCCGCCGCCGAGGCAGCGCCCGCGGCTGCAGAGGCGCCTGCCGCCGAGCCGGAGGCACCTGCTGCACCGCCCGTGCAGTCCGGGCCGAAGAAGAAGCGGAAGATCCTTCCGCGCAGCGAGCGCCCGAAGAAGGGGCGTCGCGTCCACACGCCCTCCGCCGAGCGCAAGCCGATCTCGCGGCTCCCGAAGCCGGAGCACGAGCGCGGCCGCACGCAGGAGCGCCGCGGCGTCGTCGTCTCGAACGCGATGGACAAGACGATCGTCGTCAAGGTCGACGTCATCAAGTCGCACCCGAAGTACAAGAAGGTCGTCCGGCGTTCCGTGAAGTTCCACGCGCACGACGAGCAGAACGCCGCCAACGTCGGCGACGTCGTCCGCATCGTCGAGACCCGGCCGCTGTCGGCGACGAAGCGCTGGCGCCTCGCCGAGATCGTTGAGGCGGCAAAGTGATCCAGCAGGAATCCCGTCTCAAGGTGGCCGACAACACGGGCGCCCGCGAGCTGCTCTGCATCCGCGTGATGGGCGGGCATCACCGCCGCTACGCGCGCGTGGGCGACATCATCGTCGGCACCGTCAAGACCGCCACGCCGCAGGGCGCCGTGAAAAAGGGCGAGGTCGTGCGCGCGGTCGTCGTTCGCACGCGGAAGCCGTTCGGCCGCATCGACGGCACGACGATCGCGTTCGACGAGAACGCCGCCGTCATCATCGACAGCCAGCGGAACCCGCGCGGCACGCGCATCTTCGGCCCGGTCGCGCGCGAGCTGCGCGAGAAGAACTTCATGAAGATCGTCTCGCTCGCCCCGGAGGTGTTGTGACATGTCGCAAACGATGAAGATCCGCCAGGGCGACGTCGTGCACGTGCTTCGCGGCAAAGACCGCGGCAAGGAAGGCCGCGTCATCGCCTCGCTGCCGAAGGAAGGCCGCGTCATCGTCGAGAACATCAACATGGTCAAGCGCCACCAGCGTCCGCGTCCGATCTCGGACTCGAGCCGCATGGGCGGCCCGCAGATCATCCCGGGCGGGATCGTCGAGAAGTCGGCGCCGATGCCGGTGTCGAACGTCATGGTCGTCTGCCCGACGTGCAAGAAGCCGACCCGCGTCGGCACGATCATGAAGACCGTCAAGGACCGGCAGGTCCGCATCCGCGTCTGCAAGAACGCGGGCTGCGGCCAGGAGATCGACAAGGTATGAGCGCCGCAGCGACAGACACGTACACGCCGCGCCTCAAGGAGCAGTACGAGCGCCGCGTCCGGCCGCAGCTCAAGGACGAGCTCGGCCTGCGCTCGATCATGCAGGTTCCGCGGCTCGAGAAGATCACGCTCAACATGGGCGTGGGCGAGGCGAAGACCGACGCGAAGCTGCTCGACACCGCCGTCGAGGAATTGACGACGATCGCCGGCCAGCGCGCGCAGGTGCGCAAGGCCCGGAAGTCGATCGCGCAGTTCAAGGTGCGCGAGGGAATGCCCGTCGGCGCGAAGGTGACGCTGCGCGGTGCCCGGATGTACGACTTCCTCGACCGCCTGATCTCGATCGCGCTCCCGCGCATCCGCGACTTCCGGGGGCTCAATCCCGGCTCGTTCGACGGCCGCGGCAACTACTCGCTCGGCGTCCGCGAGCAGATCATCTTCCCGGAGATCAACTACGACGACATCCAGCAGGTACGCGGCCTCGACGTGACGATCACGACCAGCGCCGAGACCGACGACCACGCCCGTGCGCTGTTGCAGGCCCTCGGCCTGCCGTTCGGCGAAGGGCCAAGGAGGGACTAGTGGCAAAGACGAGCCTCGTCGTGAAGCAGAAGCGGCCGCAGAAGTACAGGGTGCGCAACTACACGCGCTGCAACCGGTGCGGCCGGCCGCGCGCGGTGTTCCGCAAGTTCGGCCTGTGCCGGATCTGCCTTCGCGACCTCGCCCATCAGGGCTCGATCCCGGGCATGACGAAATCGAGCTGGTGATCCCATGCTGACCGATCCGATCGCAGACATGCTCACTCGCATCCGGAACGCGAACAAGGCGCTCCACGACAAGGCGGTCATGCCGAGCTCGCGCATGAAGGTCGAGATCGCCCGCCTCCTGAAGGAGGAGGGCTACATCCGGGACTATCACGTCGAAAAGGGCGAATCCTTCGATACCCTGGTCGTCGACCTCAAGTTCGGCCGGAATCGCGAACGGGTCATCTCCGGCCTGAAGCGCGTCTCCAAGCCGGGCCGCCGGGTCTACGCGAAGAAGGACCGTCTTCCGCGCGTGCTCGGGGGGATGGGCGTCGCGATTCTGTCCACGTCGACCGGGCTCGTCACGAGCCGTACCGCGCAGGAGCGCGGGATCGGCGGCGAGGTCGTGTGCTTCATCTGGTGAATGAGTTTTCGCTCGCGCGAAAACTCCAGGGAAGAGATATGAGAAACCAATACACAGCCATGTATAGAGATTCCGACTCCGAAGGAGGCGGAATCTCATGAGCCGAATCGGAAGAAAGCCCATCGAAGTCCCCGCCGGCGTCACGGTGTCGGTGGAGCCTGGGCGCGTGGCCGTGAGCGGCCCGCTCGGCTCGCTCCAGCAGCAGGTGCCGGCGCGGATGCAGATCGCCCAGGAGGAGGGCACCGTCGTCGTCACGCGTCCGACCGAGCGCGGCGACGATCGCGCGCTGCACGGTCTCACGCGCACCCTCATCGCGAACATGGTCGAGGGCGTCACGAAGGGCTTCGAGAAGAAGCTCGAGATCCAGGGCGTCGGCTACCGCGCCTCGCTCAAGGGCAACGACCTCGAGCTCCTCGTCGGCTATTCGCACCCGGTCACGATCAAGCCGCGCACCGGCATCAGCTTCGAGGTGCCCGTGCCGACGCAGGTGATCGTCAAGGGAACCGACAAGCAGCAGGTCGGCCAGACGGCCGCAGAGATTCGCAAGGTCCGCCCGCCCGAGCCGTACAAGGGCAAGGGCATCCGCTACGACGGCGAGTACGTCCGCAGGAAGGTTGGCAAGCGTGCCTAGCCTCACCGTCAGGGAAGGCCGCGCGCGGCGCCACAAGCGCGTCCGCGGCAAGGTGAACGGGACGGCCCAGCGGCCGCGCCTCGTCGTCTTCCGCTCGAATCGCGGCATCGAGGCGCAGCTCGTCGACGACCTCGGCGGTCGCACGGTCGCGTCCGCGTCGTGGCTCGCGGTGAAGAAATCGTTCAAGGGCGACAAGAGCGAGCAGGCGGCCGAGGTCGGCAAGCTGCTCGCGGCGAGCGCCAAGAAGGCCGGGGTCGAGACATGTGTCTTCGACCGCGCCGGCTACCTCTACCACGGTCGTGTCAAGGCGCTGGCCGACGGCGCGCGCGAGGGAGGACTGAGATTCTGATGGCTGTCGACTTCTCCGAGACCCGTGAGCTGAAAGAGCGCGTGGTCGAGATCAACCGCGTCGCCAAGGTCGTCAAGGGCGGGCGGCGCTTCTCGTTCACGGCGCTCGTCGTCGTGGGCGACGAGGTCGACCGCGTCGGTGTCGGCTACGGCAAGGCGCGCGAAGTGCCGCTCGCGATCACGAAAGCCGTCGAGGACGCGAAGAAGAACCTCTTCACGATCCCGAAGCACGGCTCGACGATCACGCACGAGGTGCTCGGCAGGTTCGACGCGGCCCGCGTGATGCTGCGCCCCGCCTCCGACGGAACCGGCGTCATCGCCGGCGGCGGCGTCCGCGCCGTGCTCGAGCTCGGTGGAGTTCGCAACGTGCTCGCGAAGAGCCTCGGCACGACGAACCCGATCAACATGGCGAAGGCGACGGTCGCTGCGCTGAAGGAGCTGCGCCGGCCCGAAGACGTCGCGCGGATCCGCGGCAAGCAGATCAGCGAGGTGCTGCCGTTCAAGACCGCCCGCCTGCCGAGACGATCGAGGAGCCGCTGCGGGAGGCCGTCGCCGCCGTCGTGGAGGCGCCGGCCCCGGTCGCAGAGCCCGAGCCCGAGGTGGCCCCGGCTGCCGCAGAGCCCGAGCCTGAGCCCGAAGTGGCTCCGGAGCCCGAGCCGGCTGCCCAGGAGACGCCTGCCGCTCCGGTCGCCGAGGAGAAGCCGAAGCGCCGCTCGCTCCGGCAGAAGAAGGACGACTCCTAGTGGCCAAGGTGAAGATCACCCAGGTCAAGTCCCAGATCGGCCAGAGCGAGCGCCATCGCGGCACGCTGCGCGCGCTCGGCCTCGGCAAGATCGGCCGCAGCGCCGAGCACGACGAGAGTCCGGTGCTCGCAGGCATGCTGCGGAAGGTCCGCCACCTCGTGAAGGTGGAGAAGAGCTGACATGGCCAAGTCGCTGAACCTCTCGAATCTCCAGCCCGCGCAGGGGCGTGTCGACCGCAAGCGCGTCGGCCGCGGCGCGGGCTCGGGCACGGGCAAGACCGCCGGTCGCGGCAACAAGGGCCAGAAGTCGCGCGCGGGCTCGCACAAGATGCGCGCCGGCTTCGAGGGCGGCCAGATGCCGATCTACATGCGCATCGGCAAGCTGCGCGGCTCGACGTCGAAGGACGCGATGCCGGTCGGCCCGTTCCGCACCGAGACCGTGCCCGTGAACATTCGCGACCTCGACCGCTTCGACGCCGGCGAGGAGGTGACGCCGGAGTCGCTCGTCGAGAAGCGCCTCATCAAGAACACGAAGATCGACGTGAAGCTGCTCGGCACGGGCGAGATCTCGAAGAAGCTCGTCGTCCGCGTGCACGCGATCTCCGCCACGGCCCGCGAGAAGATCGAGGCCGCCGGCGGCACGGTCGAGCTGCTTCGCGAGCCGAAGGTGAAGAAGGCGCGCCACCACAAGGCCGCGGCGCCCGCCGCCGAACAAGAAGAAGCAGAAGAGACGCCGACGGAGGAAGAGGCGGCGGAGTAGGTGTTCTCCTGGCTCGCCAACGCGTGGCGCGTTCCCGAGCTGCGTAAGCGCGTCCTCTTCACCGCAGCCGTCCTCGCCGTCTACCGCCTCGGCTCCTGGGTGCCGGCGCCCGGCATCGACCAGAACGCGATCCAGCAGTACTTCAACGGCGCCGGCGGCGGCATCCTCACGCTGCTGAACCTGTTCTCGGGCTCGGCGCTCTCGCGCTTCTCGCTCTTCGCGCTCGGGATCATGCCGTACGTCACGGCGTCGATCATCATCCAGCTCCTGACCGTCGTCGTGCCGACGCTCGAGCGGCTGCAGAAGGAGGGCGAGGCCGGCTACGCGAAGATCACCCAGTACACGCGCTACCTCACGGTCGCGCTCGCGGCCGCGCAGTCGACCGGCTACGCGTTCCTCTTCAAGCGCCAGGGGGCGCTGCCGAACGTGAACGCCGGCAAGCTCGTGATCATCGTCCTCACGCTCACCGCCGGCTGCGTGCTCCTCATGTGGATGGGCGAGCTGATCACGAAGCGCGGCGTCGGCAACGGCATCTCGCTCCTCATCTTCGCGTCGATCCTCGCGTACGCCCCGACGGGCATCAGCGCGTGGATCAACGGCGGCACGACCGAGCGGCTCTTCTTCCCGATCGTCGCGATCGCGGTCGTCGTCGCGGTCGTCTTCGTGCAGGAGGGCCAGCGCCGCATCCCGGTGCAGTACGCGAGGCGGCAGCTCGGCAACCGGCAGACGACCGGCGGCTCGACCTACATGCCGCTGCGCGTGAACATGGCGGGCGTCATCCCGGTCATCTTCGCCGCCGCGCTGCTCGCGCTGCCGCAGACGGTGGCCGGCTTCGTGCCGGCGTGGTCGACGTGGGTGAACGCGAACTTCGTCTCGACGAGCTGGTACTACCTCATCACCGAGGCCGTGCTCATCATCGTCTTCACGTACTTCTACACCTCGGTGCAGTTCAACCCGGTCGACCAGGCGGACAACCTGCGCAAGTACGGCGGCTACATCCCCGGCATCCGGCCCGGCCCGCCGACCGCGGCGTACCTCGACCGCGTGCTGCAGCGGCTGACGCTGCCCGGCTCGCTCTTCCTCGCGATCGTCGCGGTCGCGCCGAGCATCTTCATCCACTACTTCGGCTTCTCGCAGGCGACTGCGCGCGCACTCGGCGGCACCTCGGTGCTCATCGTCGTCGGCGTCGCGCTCGACACGATGCGCCAGATGGAGTCGCAGATGATGATGCGCCACTACGAAGGGTTCCTGCGCTGAACATCCTCGTTCTGGGTCCGCAGGGCTCCGGTAAGGGCACGCAGGCAAAGAAGATCGCAGCGACGTACGGGTTCGCGCACATCGCGACCGGCGACCTGTATCGCGAAGCGATTGCGCGCGGGACGGAGCTCGGCAAGCAGGTCGAGCCGATCCTCGCCGCGGGCGAGCTCGTGCCGGACGAGATCACGATCCCGCTCATCCGCGACCGCCTCGACCGCGGGGACACGCTGCCCGGCTTCGTCCTCGACGGATACCCGCGCAACCTCGCGCAGGCTGAGGCGCTCGACGAGATGCTCGCCGAGCTCGGTCGCCCGCTCGGCATCGTCTTCGAGTTCCAGGTGCCGGACCGGAAGGAGCTGCTCGACCGGATGCTGAAGCGCGCGGCCGAGGAGGGACGTCCGGACGACACGCCGGAGGTGATCGAGCGCCGCCTCGACACGTACGACCGCGAGACCGCGCCGCTCGTCGACCACTACCGCGCGCATCGCGCGAACGTCGTCGGCATCCACGCGGACCGGCCGATCGACGCGGTCTTCCACGAGATCGAGGACTCGCTCGGCGCCCTGGAGGCGCGCGCGTGATCATCCGCAAGTCCGCGGCCGAGATCGAGGGGATGGCGCACGCCGGCGAGCTCGTCCACGAGACGCTGCAGCTCGTGCGCCGAGCACCTCGAGCCGGGCGTGTCGATGCTCGAGCTCGACCGGATCGCCGAGGAGCACATCCGCGCACACGGCGGCGTCCCGACGTCGAAGGGCTACAAGGGCTTCCCGGCGGCGCTCTGCATCTCGCCGAACTCGATGGTCGTCCACGGCATCCCGACCGAGTACCGCGCGCAGGAGGGCGACCTCATCTCGGTCGACCTCGGTGTCACGCTGAACGGCCTCGTCGCCGACAGCGCCGTGACGGTGCCGGTGGGGGAGATCGACGCCGAGGCTCAGCGGCTCCTCGACGTCTGCCAGGAGGCGCTCGCGGCCGGGATCGAGCAGGCGCAGGTGGGGAACCACCTCTCCGACATCTCCCACGCCGTCCAGATCGTGGTCGAGGAGGCCGGCTTCTCGGTCATCCGAAGCCTCGTCGGGCACGGGGTCGGGCGCAGCTACCACGAGGATCCCCAGATCCCGAACTACGGCCCTCCCGGGCGCGGCCCCGTCCTCCAGGAGGGCATGACCCTGGCGATCGAGCCGATGATCACGGCCGGGGGCCCGGACGTCTACGTCCACGACGACGACTGGTCGATCTCCTCGGTCGATTCGTCGCTCGCAGCCCACTTCGAGCACACCGTCGCCCTCACCGCCGAGGGCCCCCGGGTGCTCACGAGAGCCGGAGCCGCTTTGCTACGATGATCCCTCGCCGCGCACCGGCTTTGCCGTGCGCGCGCGTCCCTCTGGAGTAGAAAGGAAATGCCGACCAAGGAAGAGAAGATCGAGGTTGAAGGCGAGGTCGTCGAGGCCCTCCCGAGCACGATGTTCCGGGTGCAGATCGACGGCGGGCATGACGTACTCGCGACCATCTCCGGGAAGATGCGCAAGCACTACATCCGCATCCTGCCGGGCGACAAGGTCAAGGTCGAGCTCAGCCCGTACGACCTCAACCGCGGTCGGATCACCTTCAGGCACCGCTGATATGAAAGTTCGCCCCTCCGTCAAGGTCATGTGTGAGCGCTGCCGCGTCATCAAGCGGCACGGCACGACGATGGTCATCTGCTCGAACCCGCGACACAAGCAAAGGCAGGGCTAGCCGAATGGCGCGTATCGCCGGAGTCAACCTCCCGAACCAGAAGCGGCTCGAGATCGGGCTGACGTACATCTACGGCATCGGCCAGCCGACGGCCCGCAAGATCGCGCTGCAGCTCGGCCTGTCGCCGGACACGAAGATCAAGGACCTCACCGACGACGAGGTGACGAAGCTCCGCACGCACATCGACGGCGAGCTCGAGGTCGAGGGCGACCTGCGCCGCGAGCGCCAGCAGGCGATCAAGCGGCTGTCGGAGATCGGCGCCTACCGCGGCGTCCGCCATCGGCGCGGCCTGCCCGTGAACGGCCAGCGGACGAAGACGAACGCGCGCACGCGCAAGGGCCCGAAGAAGACCGTGGGCCGCGGCAAGAGCAAGGCGGCGAAGTAGCGTGGCGCCTCCCCGCCGTACAGCGGCCACGAGAGGCCGCACTCGTCGCAAGGTCCGCAAGAACATCGCCATCGGGCAGGCGCACATCAAGACGAGCTTCAACAACACGATCGTCGCGCTGACCGACAAGGACGGCAACGTCATCGCATGGGAGTCGGCCGGCTCGGCCGGCTTCAAGGGCTCTCGCAAGTCGACCCCGTTCGCCGCGCAGGTCACCGCCGACGCGTGCGCGCGGAAGGGGATGGAGCACGGGCTGCAGAAGGTCGAGGTCTTCGTGAAGGGGCCGGGCTCCGGCCGCGAGACCGCGATCCGCTCGCTCCAGGCTGCGGGGCTCGAGATCCTCGGCGTGAAGGACGTGACGCCGCAGGCGCACAACGGCGTTCGCGCCCGGAAGCGGAGGCGCGTCTAATGGCCCGCGATCTCGGACCGAAGTGCCGCATCTGCCGCCGCGAAGGCATGAAGCTCTTCCTCAAGGGCGAGCGCTGCCTCACCGAGAAGTGCGCGATCGAGCGCCGCTCGTATCCGCCGGGTGAGCACGGCCGCGGCCGCATCAAGCAGAGCGAGTACCTGACGCAGCTGCGCGAGAAGCAGAAGGCGCGCCGCTACTACGGGCTGCTCGAGCAGCAGTTCCGCACGTACTACGAGAAGGCGTCCAAGCGCTCCGGCGTGACGGGTGAGGAGCTCCTGCGCATGCTCGAGACGCGGCTCGACAACGTCGTGTACCGCCTCGGCTTCGCGGCGTCGCGGGCGCAGGCCCGCCAGCTCGTCCGGCACGGGCACTTCCAGGTGAACGGGCGCCGCGTGAACATCCCGAGCTTCCAGGTTCGTCCGAACGACGTGATCACCGTGGCCGCCAACTCGGCGGCGACGCAGGTGATCCGGGATGCGACCGACCTCGTGTCGACCGTCGCGCCGTGGCTGCAGGCCGATCACGACGGCCTCACCGGCAAGGTGCTGAAGCAGCCGGAGCGCGCCGAGATCGACACACCGGTTCAAGAGTCGCTCATCGTCGAGCTTTATTCGAAGTAGAGAAGGGATCTCTTTGGCTACACGCGTTATGGACTTCCAGCTTCCGCGCATCGTCCACGAGGAAGTGGACGAGCACCGCGGTGTGTTCGTCATCGAGCCGCTCGACCGCGGCTTCGGTCACACGTTCGGCAACTCGCTGCGCCGCGTGCTGCTCTCGTCGCTCGAGGGCGCCGCAGTCACCTCGGTGAAGGTCGAGGGGACGGCGCACGAGTTCACGACGCTGCCGGGCGTCCGCGAGGACGTCACCGACATCGTGCTGAACCTCAAGAACCTCGTCGCGCGCCTGCACGGCGACTCGCCCGAGGTCGAGGTGCACATCGCGCGCAAGGGCCCGGGCATCGTCACCGTCGCCGACATCGAGGCGCCGGCCGAGCTCGAGATCCTCAACCCCGAGCTCGAGATCGCGAACCTCTCCGACCGGGGACGCCTCGAGCTGACGCTCACGATCGGCCGCGGCCGCGGCTACAACCCGGCCGAGCTGAACCGCGGGCCGCAGCACACGATCGGCGTCATCCCGATCGACTCGATCTTCTCGCCGGTCCGCCGCGTCGTCGTACGCGGTCGAGGCCGCGCGCGTCGGCCAGCGCACCGACTACGACAAGCTCATGCTCGACATCACGACCGACGGATCCGTCGACCCGAAGGACGCGCTTGCCGAGGCGGCCGAGATCCTCATCCGCCAGCTCGCGATCTTCACGGACATCGAGAAGATCGAGGGCTTCGGCGAGCCGGCGGCCGTCGCCGGCGACGGCATCGGCCCCGAGACGGGCCTCGCGCGCGGGATGGAGAACTTCCCGATCGAGGAGCTCGAGCTCGGCGTCCGCTCGTACAACTGCCTGAAGCGCGTCGGCATCGAGACGATCGGCGACCTCGTCATGAAGACGGAGAACGAGCTGGCGGCGATCCCGAACTTCGGCAAGAAGTCGATCGAAGAGGTCAAGGAGACCCTCTCGCAGCACGGGCTCGGCCTCCGCGGCGACAACGGCGGCGGGAGCGCCGAGTAGCGCCATGCGGCACGCACGGACCGGCAAGAAGCTCGGCCGCGACTCGGCGCACCGCAAGGCGATGTACTCGAACCTCGCGTGCTCGCTCATCGAGCACGGGCGCATCAAGACGACCGAGGCGAAGGCGAAGGCGGTGAAGCCGTTCGCCGAGCAGATGATCACGCTCGGCCGCCGCGGCGACCTGCACGCCCGCCGCCAGGCGCTCGCCGTGCTCCGCTCGCAGGAGATCGTGCACAAGCTCTTCTCGGACGTCGGCCCGCGCATGGCCGAGCGTCCGGGCGGCTACTCGCGCATCGTCAAGCTCGGGCATCGCCAGGGGGACGCGGCGGAGATGGTCTACCTGGAGCTCGTCGACTACGTGCCGTAGTCGACGAGAGGAGTTACGCCGCTTCGCGGGAATCGGGCGCCGGCCAAGCCGGCGCCCTTTGTTTTGGCGGACGTGCTGCGCGGCGGTACTCGCGTGGTGCGAGTGCGGTTCACTGCGCTGCGCGAGCTGGCCAGGGGATGCTCGAGGAGCGCTGCCGACCGCGGCGCTGACGAGCGGCGATGGCGACGCCGCCGAACGTGACGATGCACGAAGACGCGGACGAAGCTCGTCTCGAAGAAGCGGTAGCGGAGGTAGGCGAGCGTCAGCAGCTCGAAGCCGACGACCGACGACTGCGGCGACGAGGGCGGTGTGGTAGCTGGGTGATGAGGAACGGCAGCGTGTGGAGGATGCCGCCGACGAACGTGCCGCCGCCGGTGATCGCGCCGCGCACGACGGGGCTGCCGCGGCCGGTCTGCTCGACCCGTGTCCGAGAGGCCCTCGGAGAACGCCATGCTGATGCCCGCGCCGATCGCGGTGGCGATGCCGGCGATGAACGCGTCGAACGGGTTGTGCGTGTGCAGCACGACCGCGAAGATCGGCGCGAGCGTCGACAGCGAGCCGTCGACGAGGCCGACCATCGCCGGCTGTGCGCGCTGGAGGAGGAAGACGTGGCGATCGTCCGTCATGAGCTAGAGTGTATCAACTAGTGTGCAAGTCACTAGAACATAAGGCAGTCCTGACAAACGCCGTCAGGCGCCCCTGACGTGCGCCTCAGACTGACGATCGAGTACGACGGCACGCCCTTCCGCGGGTGGGCGGCGCAGCCGGGCCAGCCGACGGTGGAGGGGGCGCTCCGCGACGCGCTCGCGGCCACGTTCGCGTCGTACGACCGGCTCGCGGTCGCCGGCCGCACCGACACCGGCGTGCACGCGCTCGCCAACGTCGCCACCGTCGACGTCGAGGGCGGCCCGCCGGCGGAGCGCGCCGCCGAGGCGCTCAACACCCGCCTGCCCGACGAGATCTCCGTCGTCGCGGCCGAGGAGGCGCCGGACCGCTTCCACGCCCGCCACTCGGCGCTCGCGCGCTCGTACCGCTACCGCCTCTTCACGCGGAAGATGCCGTCGCCGTTCGAGCACCGGCGCAGCTGGTGGGTGCCCCGCCCGCTCGACGAGGACGCCCTCGCCGCCGCGGCCGCGCTCCTGCCCGGCGAGCACGACTTCCGCGCCTTCACGCCCACGGAGACGCAGCACGAGGTCTTCGTCCGCGTCGTCGAGTCCGCGGAGTGGATCCGCCGCGACGACCACCTCGACTTCGAGATCACCGCCGACAGCTACCTGCGGCACATGGTGCGGGCCCTCGTCGGGACGATGCTCGACGGCGTCGACCTCGCGCCGCTTCTCACCGGCGCGGCGCGCGCCGAGGCGGGGGCGACCGCTCCGCCCTGGGGTCTCTATCTCGTGTCAGTCAGGTACCCGCGAACAGCGCCCTGATCGGGCGCGGCACGCGGGCTCGCATGACGGCGAGCGCGAGGATGAAACCACCGACGGCGATGACGACGTCGCCGACGGAGAAGACGTTCGAGAGCGGGATCCAGTGCGGGGCGGCCCAGCGGTCGACGAGCCACGGCAGTGCCGGATGGTTCATCGCCTCGCTGTTCATCGACACGTGGTAGTGCAGTCCCGCGTCGCGGAGCGCGCTCGGCAGCGCCGGCATGTGCCCGCGGTTCGCGAGGATGGCGGCGAGGTTCAGGCCGAGCCCCGCAGTGACGAGCGGGACGCCCGGAAGCCTGAGGTTGCGGAGCATGACGACGACGAGGATCGAGTCGGACGCGATCCAGAGGGCGATCGCAGCGTTGTTCGAGGTCTGCCACGGCAGCCAGCTGTACGGGAATGCGACAACCTGGAGCGCGAACGCGAGGTAGATCAGGCCGAGCCAGCGCATCCGCATCTCGGCGAGCGCACTCAGGCGGCCGCCGAAGAGCAGGGATACCGCGGCGCCGATCAGGAAGGGGAGCGCGAGAGACATCAGGCGAGGGCGAAGGCGAGGGCGGCTCGGTGCTTGTCGCTGCTCGGAGCGCTCGCGAGACACGCTTCGAGCGCGAGGACTGCCGAGTGCTCGAACTGCGTGCCCATGTTCGCCTGCAGCTCGGCGAGCGCGTACTCGACGCTCTGGGCGGGGCGGTACGGCCGGTTCGCCGTCATCGCCTCGAACGCGTCGGCGACGCGGATGATGCGGGCGCCGAGCGGGATCTCCTCGCCGGCGAGGCCGTCCGGATAGCCGCGCCCGTCCCAGTCCTCGTGGTGGTGCAGGACCCATTCGTCGACCGGCGCGATGCCGAGGCCCTCGAGCAGCGAGTAGCCGAGCGCCGGATGCGCCTTGACCGCCTCGAACTCCTCCGGCGTGAGCGCGCGCGGCGCCTGGAGCACCGCGTCCGGGATGCCGATCTTGCCGATGTCGTGGAGCAGCCCGCCGAGGGCGAGCTGGTCGATCGTGCTCTCGTCGAGGCCCAGCTGCACGCCGATTGCCGCCGCGAGCGCCGACACCGTCTCGGAGTGGTTCGCCGTCGACGGGTCCTTCGCGTCGACGAACCGCACGATGTTCTTCGCGGCGCGGAGGCGCGCCATGCGCTCCGTCTCCCACTCGAGCTCCTTCGCCGAGTGGATGCGCACGACCTTCGGGCTGTAGACGAAGGAGCGGTTCTTGCCGTGGTGCTTCGACCAGTAGAGGGCGCCGTCCGCCATCCGCTGCAGGCCGTCCGCCTCGTTCGCCTGCGACGGGTAGCTCGCGATGCCGACGCTGATCGTGACCGGCGTCAGGCCGAGGCCCGCGACCGCTTCCTGGATCTCGGTGACGCGCTCGAACGCGCCCGTGCCGTCGCCGGCGAAGATGAGCGCGAACTCGTCGCCGCCGCAGCGGTACGGGTCGGCGCCCTCGGCGTCGCGCAGGATCTCGGCGAGCGCGACGAGCACGTCGTCGCCGACCTGGTGGCCGTACGTGTCGTTGATCCGCTTGAAGTCGTCGACGTCGACGATGCCGAGCGAGAACTCCGCACTCGTTCGCTCCGCGTCCTCGATGCGCGCGCGAAGCGCAGCCTGGTAGGCGCGGTGGTTGCCGAGCCCGGTGAGGTTGTCGGTGTTCGCGTCGCGCACCGCGATGCGCGACCGCAGTGCGGTGCGCTGGTACAGCGCGAGGGCGAACAGCGGCCCGGCGAGGAGCACGAGCAGCTCCGGCCGGATGTTCCACAGGTTCGCCGCGAGCGCGGCGAGGAAGGCCATGATCGCGAACGCGGGGCCGGAGTAGCGGATGTTCGTGCTGAAGGCCTGCTTGTACGGCATCGCGGTCGACAACGACACGGCGCCCGCGACGACGGCGACGTTCGCGACGACGAAGAGCATGCCGCTGACGAACGCGTAGACGGTCAGGCGGCCGACGTCGTGGCTCGCGACGGTGCCGAAGACTTGAGTGAGGGCCGCGGCCGACGCGGCGATCGCATACGCCGCGCTGTTGAACGCGATGCGCAGGCCCGGCCGGCGCCGCCCGAGCTCGGACGGCATGATGCTGAGCGCGGCGATGATGATGCCGACGTCCCAGCCGAAGATGAGCCGGGACGCGATGATGAAGACGAACGCGAGCGAGACCTCGTTGCCGTGCTCGTCGAGCGGCACGGGGCGAAGGTCGGAGCCGAGCGCGAGCGCGAGGAAGAGCCCGATGCCGAGCCAGGTGCGGCTGTTCGGCGGTGCCGACGCCAGATGCAAGCCCGCGATCCCGAGCGCGGGCACGGCCAAGCCGATCATGCTCGCCACGTAGACGAACAGGCGCGGCGAGAAGCCGAGGATCGTTCTTTCCGTGGATTCGCTCATTGCGAGAAGGAGCCGTGGGGGCCGTTGCCGGCCCCCACGGGCTAGTCGCTTAGAACCAATTCAGGATCGCCGAAAGCTCGCCCCAGCGCAGTCCCGCTCCCGAAGCAACCAGGAGAGAGGTGAACGCGCCGAGAGCGACGACGGCCTTGAGAGTTGTCGCACGCCAACGAACCATCGCAGGAGTACCTCCAGTTGAGATAGCCGCAGAACCTGCGTCTTGCATGATCCCGCGCCGCAGCGCGGCGAAGCTAGCCCCCGTTTGGGGGATGCCGCCTACCACCAACGCATTCCTGCGCCCGAGCCGATCATCAGTGCCGAGAAGGCACCGAGGGCCAGGGCAATCTTCACGAGCGAGACGTTCCAGCGCACCAAGGGATACCTCTTTCCATCGACGTTGCCGCAGTCATCGCGAGGCGCATCCCCCTACGCCGCCCGAAGGTCCTTCATTGAGGAGCCGCAGTCCCTGCAAGAGCATCTTGTTGGCACAGAACGGTAAGGCCGTCCCCCGTAGGGGTGATCTTCCGGGGCTCGAACGAGGGATTCGCTGGAGGGCCGGACGCCGGGTGCACCCGGCTACGATCGGCTCGTGCCCCGCTTCCCGGTCGTCCTCTTCGATCTCGACGGAACCGTCATCGACTCCGGCGGGATCATCCTCGCTTCGATGCGGCACGCCACCCGCGAAGTGCTCGGCCGGGAGTACCGGGACGAGGAGCTCATGGGGTCGGTCGGGGGCCCGGGCCTCGAGGCCCAGATGGCGGCTCTCGACCCCGACCGGGTCGACGAGCTCGTCACGGTCTACCGCGCCCACAACGAGCCCCTCCACGAGGAGCTCGAGTGCTGCGCCGGCATGGCGGACGCTCTCGCCCGCCTGCACGCGGAGGGGCGCCGCCTCGGAATCGTGACCGCGAAGCGGCGCTCGACCGTGGAGCTCGCCTTCGCCCACCTGCCGCTCGGGCACCTGTTCGAGGCGGTCGTCGGCGGCGACGAGACCGAGCGTCACAAGCCCGACCCCGAGCCACTCCTCCTGGCCGCCGAACGGCTCGGCGCCGACCCGGCGGAGACGGCCTACGTCGGGGACTCGCCCTTCGACATTCGCGCAGCGAAGGCCGCCGGCATGTACGCGATCGCCGTCACGTGGGGCCGGATCCACGACAGGTCGCGCCTCGAGCGGGAGGAGCCGGACGCCGTCGTCGACGATGCGAAGGAGCTGCTTGCCGCCCTCTGATCCGGCGAAGCGCGCGGCGGAGCTGCGCGACATCCTCACGCGGGCGCTGATCGCGTACCACGTCGAGGACGCGCCGGTCATGGACGACGCGGCCTACGACACCCTCTACGACGAGCTGGCGGCGATCGAGGCGGAGCATCCCGAGCTCGTCACGCCGGACTCGCCCACGCAGCGCGTCGGCGCGCCTCCCTCCGAGCGGTTCCAGAAGGTGCGTCACCTCTCGCCGATGGGGTCGCTCGAGAAGGTCACCACCGACGAGGCGATCCAGAAATGGACGGACGACGTCCGCAAGCGCCTCGGCGGCGACGCGGCCGTCGCGTTCGTCCTCGAGCCGAAGATCGACGGCCTCGCCATCAATCTCACGTACGAGGGCGGACTCTTCACGCGTGGCGCGACGCGCGGCGACGGCATCGAGGGCGAGGACGTGACGCCGAACCTGCGCACGATCCGCGCCATCCCGCTCCAGATGGTCGGCGCGTCGCCGCCGGCGCTGATCGAAGTCCGCGGTGAGGTCTATATGCCGCTCTCCGGCTTCGCCCGTCTGAACGAGCGGCTCGTCGCCGAGGGCAAGAAGCCGACCCCGAACCCGCGCAACGCGGCCGCCGGCTCGCTCCGGCAGAAGGACTCCTCGATCACCGCCGCCCGCCCGCTCTCGTTCTGGGCCTACGGCGTCGGCGCGCACGAGGGCGCCGAGCTCGTCACGCACTGGGAGACGCTCCAGTGGCTCAAGCAGCACGGCTTCCCGATCAACCCGTTCGCCGAGCGCGTCGAGTCGATCGAGGAGGTGGCCGAGGCCTGCCGCGGCTGGGAGCTGCGGCGCGCGGAGCTCGACTACGAGATCGACGGCATCGTCATCAAGGTCGATTCGTACGACCAGCAGCGCCGGCTGGGCGCGCTGCACGAGCGGCCGCGCTGGGCGCGCGCGTTCAAGTGGGCGCCGATGACCGCGGTGACCCGGCTGAACGACATCAAGATCCGCGTCGGGCGCACCGGCGCGCTCAATCCCTGGGCGCTGCTCGAGCCGGTCGAGGTCGGGGGCGTGACCGTCTCCCGCGCGACGCTCCACAACGAGGAGGACATCAACCGGAAGGACATCCGGGTCGGCGACGACGTGATCGTGCAACGTGCCGGCGACGTCATCCCGCAGATCGTCGGCCCGGCGGGTGCGCACCGGCGGGGGACGAAGCCGTTCCGGATGCCTGAGGCCTGCCCCTTGTGCGGAACGGCGGTCGTGAAGCCGGAGGGCGAGGCGATGCACCGCTGCCCGAACCGCGCGTGCCCGTCGCGCGGCCTCGAGTCGCTCGTCAACTGGGTGATGGCCGCAGCGGACATCGACGGAGTGGGGGAGCAATCGGTGCGGCGGCTCTGGGAGCTGGGGATCGTCCGCTCGGTTCCCGAGCTGTACAGAGTGACGCGCGAGAAGCTGATGGAGCTCGACGGCTACGGCGAGATCAGCGCCGGCAACGCCGTCGCCGCCATCGATGCGTCGAAGGCGATCCCGTTCTCGCGCGTGCTCTTCGGCCTGAACATCCCCGACGTCGGCTGGGTGACCGCGCAGAATCTCGCGCGCCACTTCGGTACCGTCGACGCACTCATGAACGCGACGCAGGAGGAGCTCGTCGAGGCCGAGGGCATCGGCCCCGAGCGCGCCGAGGCGATCGCGGAGTGGTTCCGCGACGAGGAGAACCGGCGTCTCGTCGAGGAGCTGCGCGAGCTCGGGCTCCGCTTCGAGGCCGGCGAGGAGGAGCAGCCCGTCGAGGGACCGCTCACCGGGCAGCGGTACGTCGTCACGGGAACGCTCGAGAGCATGACGCGCGAGGAGGCGGAGGCCGCGCTCGAGGCGCTCGGCGCGAAGGTCTCCGACTCCGTGTCCTCGAAGACGACGGGACTCGTCGTCGGCGAGGAGCCGGGAAAGTCGAAGCTGACGAAGGCGGAGAAGGCCGGCGTGCCGCTCCTGACCGAGGCGGATCTGTTGAAGCTGCTCGGCAAGGCTTGAAAACCTCGTCCTAGAGCGACGACCACAGGCCGTAGCTAACGCGGAGCGTTAGCGGAGGCCGGACTCAGCGTGCGGGGACGGGTGAAGCCCGCCACCGCACGCGCGGCACGCAACCGTTGCCAAGACTCATAAGAGCTCGCGGGCTCTGCCCGCGAGCGCTCCCGCGAAGCGGGAACCTCTATCGCGACGACGCTAGCGTCGTCGCGAAGAGATCCTCGGCATCCCGGGAGCCGATCCAGGAGACGGGGTCGCCGTTGACGATCACCGAAAAGACGTAGCGGTCGCCGGCGAAGCCGGAGAGCGCCGTGGAGTTGTCCGTCGTCCCGGTCTTCGCGCGTACGACGCCGGCGGCGGCGGTATGGCGCATGCGGTCGTGCAGCGTCCCGGTGCGCCCCGCAAGGGGGAGCGCGTGCACGAGCTCCGGCTGGAGCTCCGCGTCGGCCCACATGACGCGGAGGAGGGCGACGAGGGCGGACGGCGTGAGCCGGTCATAGAGCGACAGGCCCGAGCCGTCGAAGAGCCGGACGCCGGCGAGCGGGATCTCCGCGGCAGCGAGCTGGCCGTAGACGACGCGCAGGCCGGCGGCGGTCGTTCCTTGTCCGAGTTGCACGGCGCCGAGCTCCTTCACGAGCATCTCCGCGGTGAAGTTGTCGCTGAGCTGGTCCATCGAGTGCACGATCGCCTCGAGCGGCGGCGAGTCGACCGACGCGAGCGCGACGGCCGCGGCGTCGGCCGCGCCGAGTGCGGCCGGATGCGCGACGCGCACGCCCGCGCGCGCGAGCGCCTTCGCGAAGAGCTGCGCGGCCGAGAGCGCGGGGTTCCTCGACGTCCGGCCGTGGACGGCCGCGCGATCGACGATGAGCGCCGACAGCGGCGGCGACTCGTCGATGTAGAAGGCCGCCTTCCAGCCCGGGGCGGTGCGGTGCGCGTCGAACCACGTCTCGTCGCCGAGCACGCGCCCCGTGACCGTCGTCACCCCGTCCGCGCGCACCTGGCGTGCGAG
Organism: uncultured Actinomycetes bacterium; assembly: GCA_963802685.1. Lineage (GTDB taxonomy): Bacteria > Actinomycetota > Thermoleophilia > Gaiellales > Gaiellaceae > Palsa-739. The sequence goes on along the minus strand of CAWDJG010000003.1, from coordinate 339,755 downwards.
CGCCCCGAGCTCCCGGACGGAGAGGGTCGGGTCGCCGTACCCCTTCAGGACGAGATCACCGCGCCAGGCGGCTCCGTCCTGCACTCCCTCCCCGAGGACGTCCGTCTCGATTCGGAACGACGGCCCGAGCGCCGTGAGCGCGGCGTACGTCACCGTCAGCTTCTCGTTCGAGGCCGGGCGGAGCGGCGCGGTCGCGTTGTGGGCGTACACGACCTCGCCCGTCGACAGGTCGACGACCTCGGCGCCGGAGGTCGCGTAGCTGACCGCCCGCGCGTGGAGCGCGCGGTCGAGACGCAGGCCGAGAGATCCGGCGGCGCCGCTCGCGGCAGCTGCAACGAGTGCGGCGGCGACGACCCCGGCGGCGGCGACTAGGCGGACGCCCACGGCGCGTTTCATCGTTTGGAACGGTATTGGCGTCGTCAAGGGCAGTGGGTCCATCGACGCCGAAGATGGGTCGGGCGGCCCATGTAGCCGCCCGGGGACGGGCTCGATAATCGATGGTCGTGGGCGGAAACGACCGTGTCGTGCTGGAACGCATCGAGGAGCTGCTCGATGCGCCCTCGAACGGCGTGGCGGCGCCGACGCTCGCGAGCATGGAGGAGACGCTGACGGAGGGCTACGCGGAAGCGCTCGCCCTCGAGGCCGAGCGCCTGCGGGTCGAGCGCCGGCTCGGCGAGGTCGCCGGCACCGCGCACGAGCCGTCCGCAGCCGCGGAGCTCGCCGCGCTCGCGCGGCGTCTCACCCACGCGGACGTCGAGCTCGGCAAGCTTCGTGCAGTGCTCGGCCGGCTCCAGGCGCGCACGCGCGCCCTCCGGCACGCGAATACCTAGACGATCCCCGAGCGCACCGCATAGACAGCCGCCTGGATGCGGTTGTCGATCTGCAGCTTCATGAGGATGTTCGAGATGTGGTTCTTCACCGTCTTCGGGCTGATGTGCAGCTCGGCGGCGATGAGCGCGTTGTCCTTCCCGTTCGCGATGAGCTTCAGGACCTGGATCTCGCGGTCAGACAGCTCCGACCGGATCGCCTCGGCGATCTCCGGCTGCGCGCTCGTCGCGCGGACGCGCTGCAGCACCTTCGCAGCGATCCCGGGGGAGATGAGCGACTCGCCGCGCGACGCCGCCTCGATCCCGGCCATGAGCTCGTGGATCGACGAGTCCTTCAGGAGGTAGCCGCAGGCGCCGGCCATGATCGCGTCGAGCACGTCGGCGTCCTCGTCCGAGATCGTGAGGACGAGCACGCGCGTCAGCGGCGCGATGGCGGCGATGTGGCGGGTCGCCTCGACGCCGCCCATCCCCGGCATGTTGAGGTCCATGACGACGACGTCCGGCGCGATCTCGCGCACGGCGCGAACGGCCTCGATCCCCGAGCCCGCCTCCCCGGCGACCTGTACGCCCTGCTCCTCGAGCAGGTTGCGCAGACCCGTGCCGGAACAGGTCGTGATCGTCGACGATGAGGACGCGAAGCGTCTCGACCCCGCGCCCTTCGGTTGCGGCCAACGGCTCGCTCATCAAAACCCCCCTTACGCTGCCCAGTCTAGTGCAGCGTAATCGTGACTGTGCGCCGGCCCCATGTGAGCGCCTGCCCCAGAGTCGGGAACCAGAGGTCGATCATCGCGCCCCGGATCCCGCTCCCCACGTCGGCCGCCACGCCTTCGCCGTAGCCGGGGATCGTCATGCGCGTGCCGAGCGGGATGACCGTCGGGTCGACGGCGACGACGCCCCAGCCGACGGGCAGCCCGGACGCGGTGTGCCCCGGCAGCGCGTAGCCGGTGGCCGACACCGTGAGCGTCCGGCCGCCCGGTGACGCCGCCGGTGCGGGTGCCGGTGGAGCGGTGCTCACGGTCGACGTGAGCGACGCCGACGGCCCGCTCGCCGCGGCCGCGGCCGTCAGCGTCTGCGACTTCGCCTCGGCCAGCTGCACGCTCGCCTCGAGCGATTGGATCTGCGACGTCTTGAGCGCGCGCTCCGACCGCAGGCGCGAGATGAACGACAGGCGGTCCGCCTGCGCCGCCGCGAGGGCCGTCGTCGTCCGCTGCGCCGACCGCACCGCCGCGGCGACCCGCGCGTGGCGCGTGGCGAGCTGCAGGCGCAGCGCGACGAGCCGCCGCGCCGCGTCTCTCGACGCGCGCACGTACTGGCTGCTCTGATCGGCGACGCGCTTGAGGTTGTCGAGCGTCGTCACCGCCTCGTTGAGCGACTGCGCGCCGAGTATCACCGCGATCGGATCGGGATCGCCGGCCTCGTACAGCACGCGGAGGTTCGCGCCGAGATGCTTCTGCGACATCGCAAGCGTGTGCCGTGTCGCTGCGATCTGTGTCGCGAGCGTCTGCTGCTGCAGACGAAGCCGCGCCGCCGACGTCTGCAGCGCCGCCAGCCGCGAGCGCGCCGCCGAGAGTCGTGAATCGAGCGCATAGAGGTCGAGCGACGCGCTGCGCTCCTTCGAGGCGAGTGCGCTCGCCTGCGCGCGGAGGTCCCGCTCGCTCGGTCCGGGGCTCGCGCCGCTCGCCGCGGAGGCGGCGGCAAGTACGAGCACTGCGGAGACGCCTGCAAGCAGCGCCGCGGATCGTGTCCTTCGGCCGCTCACCGTCGCGGGACCGTACCACGGTCCAGGCGCGGTTTGGCGAGTTTGTGCGAGGTCTTTCTTTCCCAATCTGACAGGGGGATGTGCCAATTTGCGGCAACTTTTGTGGCATTCAGCGGTTGCCAGCATCCGGGCACCCTGGTAGCGTCCTGACCTTGTGACGTGCGGGAAGCCCGGTGCAGACGCTCCGGGTGAACGTCGGGAGACGTCATCAAGGTTCTGAAACGACAGGCCCCGATCATCGCTCTCGCCCTCGCTGCGGCAGGTATCGCAGCCGGCGGGGCGACGGCGGACCCCTCGATCGGCGCCAAGCAGGCCGAGGCCCAGCACGTGATGGCGCAGATCCAGCAGCTGGATTCGAGCCTCGAGCGTGCGCGCACGGCGTACGAATCGGCGACGTTCAAGCTCGCCGGCATCCAGCACAACCTCAAGATCAACCGGATCGGCCTGCATGCCGCACGCGCGAATCTCGTCGTTGCGCAGCAGACGCTCGCGCAGCGGCTCGTCTCCATCTACACGGGACGCGACAACCAGACGACACTCGCCGTGCTACTCGGCGCGACGAGCATCGACGATCTCGTCAACCGCATCGAGACGGTGCAGTCGGTCTCGGCGCAGGACGTCGCGGTCGTGAAGCAGGTCGTCGGGTTCAAGCACGAGGTGACGGTTCGCCAGCACGCGCTCGTCCGCGACGTCAAGGCGCAGGCCACGCTCGTGCAGAAGCGCGCGCAGGCGAGGAACCGGATCACCTACCAGCTCGGCAAGCAGCAGCGGCTGTACTCGTCGATCAAGGGCGAGATCGCGCGGCTCGTCGCGGCGCAGCACGCGCGCCAGTTGGCGCTCGCGCGGCAGGCCCAGCAGCGCTACGCCGCGTTCCAGGCGCAGCAGGCGGGCAACCTCGCGGTCGGCGGTCTCGGCTCCGATCCCTCGTACACGACGCCGCCCTCCTCGCCTTACACCGGCGTCGTCGCGATCGCGATGCAGTACCTCGGCGTCCCGTACGTCTGGGGCGGCGAGAGCCCGAGCGGGTTCGACTGCTCCGGCTTCGTCGCGTACGTCTACGCCCAGGTCGGCGTCTCGCTTCCCCACTACACCGGCGCACAGTGGAACGCAGGCGTTCCCGTCTCCCAGGGCGACCTGCAGCCGGGCGACCTCGTGTTCTTCGACGGTCTCGGCCACGTCGGCCTCTACATCGGCGGCGGCGAGTTCATTCACGCACCGCACACGGGCGACGTGGTGAAGATCGACAGCCTCTCCGAGGCGTGGTACTCGGCGACGTACGACGGCGCCCGCCGCATCACCGGCGGCTAACGCCAAGGCCGGAGCGCAGGGCCGGCGAAGCCGGGCTTGCGCGGAGGCGGACCAGCGCGTGGGGACGCCGAAGGCGCCACCGCGCGCACAGAACGACCCGTCGTCAACACATCAAGAGGACGCGGGCTTTGCCCGCGTCCGCTCTGCGGAGCACAACCTCAAACCGGGCGAAGAGCGCAAGCTCTTCGCCCGATTAGGCGTAGAGCCGCTCGATCTCCTCGCTGAAGTGGTCGTGCACGACGCGGCGCCGGAGCTTGAGCGTCGGCGTCAGCTCGCCCTCTTCCTGTGAGAAGTCGCGCGGCAGGATCGCGAAGCGCTTGATCTGCTCCACGCGCACGCGGTCGCTTGTTCACGCTCGTCGACGAGCTCCTGCACGAGCTCTTCGGCCTCGCGCCCGGTGGCGCTCACCTCCGCCCAGTCGAGCGTGATGAGCGCGGTGACGTACGGACGCCGGTCGCCGACGACGACGGCCTGCGAGACGAACCGCGACGCCTTGAGCGCGTTCTCGAGGTTCTGCGGCGCGATGTTCTTGCCGCCCGCCGTGATGATGAGGTCCTTCTTGCGGTCGGTGATCTTGATGAAGCCGTCGGCGTCGATCTCGCCGACGTCGCCGGTGCGGAACCAGCCGTCGTCGGTGAACACCGCCGCCGTCGCCTCGGGATCCTTGTAGTAGCCGGCGAACACCGAGTCGCTGCGCACGAGGATCTCGCCGTCGGTGTCGAGCTTGACCTCGCAGCCGTCGACCGCGCGGCCGACCGTTCCGAACCGGTAGTCGTCCGGGTCGTTCACCGCGAGCGAGCTCGACGTCTCCGTGAGCCCGTATCCCTCGACGACGAGCATGTTGAGCGAGTGGAAGAACTCGAGGACGTCGACGCCGAGCGGCGCCGCGCCGGAGATGCCGATGCGCAGCCGCCCGCCGAGGCGCGCACGCACCTTCGAGAAGACGAGCGCGTCCGCGACGCGGCCCTGGATGCGGAGCATCGCCGGGAGCGGCTCGCCGCTGCGCTCGACCTTGCTCGTGCGCGAGCCGACGTCGAGCGCCCAGCGCCCGATCGCGCGCTTGACGGAGCTCGAGCGCTCGATCTCCCCGAGCGCGTTCGCGTGGATCTTCTCGTACACGCGCGGCACCGCCGGCAGGATCGTCGGCCGCGTACGGATGAGCGCCTCCTGGACGCGCGCGACGTCGGCCACGAGCGCGACCGTGCTGCCGAGCCACGCGGCGGAGTGATGGACGATGCGCGCGAAGCTGTGCGCGAGCGGAAGGAAGAGCAGGGCGGTGTCGGTCTCGTCCTCGAGGTCGTCGTTCACGCCGAGCGCGGCCGTCACGAGATTCTTGTGCGTCAGCATGCAGCCCTTCGGCGGGCCGGTCGTCCCCGACGTGTAGATGAGTGTCGCGACGTCCTCCTCGCCGACCGGCTCCGGCTCGTCCGTGCCGGCGCTTCGCTCGAACTCGGCGAGGTCGTCGAAGCCGACGATCTCGCGCAGCTCGGGCAGGCCCTCCCGGATGGAGTCGAGCTTCGCGCGCTGGGCGTCGTCCTCGACGAACGCGAGGACGGCGTCCGAGTGACCGAGGATGTACGCGCACTCGCTCGCCGTGTTCGTCGGGTAGAGGCCGACGACGACGGCGCCGATCGACATGATCGCCCAGTCGAGGAGGATCCACTCGAGGCGCGTCCGGGCGAGGACTGCGACCGCGTCCCCCCGCCGGACGCCGTGCGCGAGCAGGGCCCGCTCGAGCGCGTCGACCCGCCGGGCCGCCTCCTCCCACGAGACTTCGCGCCAGCCCTCCGGCTGCTCCTCGAGGTACGCCGGGGTGGCGAGCTTCCGCCCGACCACATCGCGCCAGAGCGCCGGAGCCGTCCGCGTCGTGAGCGTCACGAGTTGAATCGTACGCGGGAGGGAAGGGGCGGATGAGGTCGAACAGTCCCGGTCCCTCTACACTTTTCGAGGCCCCATGAGAACAATCTGGAACGGATCCATCAGCTTCGGTCTGGTCAACATCCCGATCGGGCTCGCGCTCGCGACCCAGCGGGACGACGTCTCGTTCCGCACGCTCCACCGCGAGTGCGGGACGCCGATCAAGCAGAAGCGCTGGTGCCCGTTCCACGAGCGCGAGGTCGAGGGCGACGAGCTCGTCAAGGGCTGGGAGGTCGCGAAGGGCGAGTTCGTCCTCGTCGAGGAGTCCGACCTCGAGTCCGTCGCGCTCCAGCGCTCGCAGTCGATCGAGATCCTCCGCTTCGTCCAGCTCGCCGACGTCGACCCGGTCTTCTTCGACCGGACGTACTACCTCGCGCCCGCGGCGACCGAGGCGCAGCGCCGCCCGTACGTCCTGCTCCTCCGCGCGATGCAGGAGTCGGGGATGGCCGCTGTCGGCAAGTTCGTGCTCTGGGGCAAGGAGAACCTCTGCCTCATCCGCGCGCAGGGACGACGCGCTCGCGCTCGAGACGCTCTTCTTCGCCGACGACGTCCGCTCGAAGGCGGAGATCGAGGAGTCGGTCGCGGCGACGAAGGTGCAGAAGGCCGAGCTCGAGCTCGCCGGCCAGGTGATCCAGAGCCTCGTCGGAGAGTGGAAGGCGGACGACTTCGAGAACGAGTACCGGCGCGACCTGAAGGCGATGCTCGACGCGAAGCTCGCGGGCGAGGCGATCAAGCGTCCAGAGCCCGTGCCGGAGACGCCGGTCGTCGACCTCATGGAAGCGCTGCGCCGCAGCGTCGCCGACGTCCAGGGCCGGCGCGAGTCGAACGGGGGGTCGAACGGCTCGAAGAAGACGAAAGCCGCCTCGTCGGGCGGCTCTCGTCGAAAGACTGCGGCGCGCAAGAGCGCCTAGCCGCGGTTCCTAATTTTGGGGCAGAGCCCCGAGCGCCTCTAGTTGGGCCTGGAAGAGGTACTTGTCGATCTTGCCTTGATAGATCGGCACACCCTCCTGCATGCAGACCCGGATCACCTCCTGCCGATCGATCCCCAGCTCCTTCGACAGCTCTTCGGGCGTGAGGTGATTTGCCATCCGGCCTGCTCCTTCCCTCGGGAACGAAAAAACCCGCCGGCGCCGAGCGCTCAGACGGGCTTGTCGTACTCCTCTCGCTTGTCGTCATGACGGGCATCACTCGGCCCGTCCCACCAAAGCATCCATTGGGGAAGAATATGCCCTGGTGGTGACGGATGCCAAACCGGGGATTCCCGGATTCGAGGCGCGGGAGCTGGCCCACGCCGGGGCGCGGATCCGCTACCTCGCGGGCGGCTCCGGCCCGCCGGTCGTGCTCGTCCACGGGCTCGGCGGCGCGGCCTGCGAACTGGCGCCTGATCGCGCCGGCGCTCGCCCAGGAGCGGCGCGTGCTCGTGCCCGAGCTGCCCGGGCACGGACGCATCGACCCGCTCGGCGGCGCGACCTCTCTCGATCCGTTCGCCGAGATCGTGCTGGCCGTCGCTCGAGCGCGAGGAGGCCGCTGCCGGCGGCGTGGGTCGGGCATTCGCTCGGCGGCCTCGTCTCGGTCCGCGCGGCCGTGCTGCGCCCGGACGCGGTCACGGGCGTCGTCCTCGCCGCGGCGGCCGGCATCTCGTCGGCGAGCCGGGTCGGCGAAGCGTGACCGTCACCGTGATCGGTGTCGCGCGGCCGGGCAGGCTCGTCGCCGCGCGCCGCCACCGCGTCGCGCAGCTCGCGCGCCGGCCGGACGCTCGCGTTCGGCTGGTGGGGCGTCGCCGATCCGGCCGCGCTCGATCCCGCGATGGCGGAGGCGTTCCTCGCCGGGCCCGCCGAGCACACCGACACGCTCACGGCCGGCAAGGCGCTCGTCCTGTCGGACCCGCGCGAGGATCTCCATCGCGTCACGTGCCCGTGCCTCTGCCTCTGGGGTGCGAACGACAACTGGGTGCCGCTGCAGGACGGGATCGAGTACGCGCGGCGGTTGCGCGCGCCGCTGCGAACGATCGCCGACTGCGGCCACCTCCTCATCGGCGAGCGCCCCGACGCGGTCCTGCGCGCGGCGCGCGAGTTCCTCGCGACGCTCTAAGCGACTGCCGGCTCGAACGGAATCACCTCCGCCTCTGCCTCGTCGTCGCGCCGTGGCCCGCCGAGGAAGTCGACCCGCCGGGCGACGACCTCGACGGCGTCCCGCCGCGTGCCGTCCTGTTCCCACGACCGGCTCTTCAGCCGGCCCTCGACGCCCGACGCGCCTGCCCTTCGCGAGGAACTCCGCGCAGAGCTCCGCCTGCCGGTCCCACACCGCGACCCAGACGAAGTCGGCGCCTGCCTCCCGCGCGCCCCGGCCGACGGCGAGAAGGAAGCTCGCGACCTTCTTGTCCTCGCCGACCTCGCGGAGCTCGACGTCGGTGGCGAGGTTCCCGATCAGATTCACCGTGTTCATGGGGATGAAGGTAGAACGCGATTCGTCACGAAAACTGCGCGGCTTTATGACTTTTCGCAGATAGACTCGGACGCCCATGGGACTCTTCACCTCGATGACCGGATTCGGCGGCCGCGACATGGCGGTCGACCTCGGGACCGCGAACACGCTCGTCTACGTGCGCGGGCGCGGGATCGTCCTCTCCGAGCCGTCCGTCGTGGCGATCGACTCCGCGCACGGGCGAGGTGCACGCGGTCGGCGTCGAGGCGAAGCGCATGCTCGGGCGGACGCCGGGCACGATCCAGGCGATCCGGCCGCTGAAGGACGGCGTCATCGCCGACTTCGACGTGACCGAGCAGATGCTGCGGCACTTCATCCAGAAGGTGCACCAGCACCGCTTCGCGCATCCCGCGCGTCGTCGTCTGCGTCCCGTCCGGCGTCACCGGCGTCGAGAAGCGCGCAGTCGAAGAGGCGACGCTCTCCGCGGGCGCGCGGCAGGCGTATCTCATCGAGGAGCCGATGGCCGCCGCGATCGGCGCAGGTCTTCCGGTCGCCGAGCCGACGGGGAACATGATCGTCGACATCGGCGGCGGCACGACCGAGGTCGCGGTCATCTCGCTCGGCGGCATCGTCGTCTCGCAGTCGCTGCGCGTCGGCGGCGACGAGATGGACGAGGCGATCATCAATCACATCAAGCGCGACTACAAGCTCCTCATCGGCCAGCAGACGGCGGAGGAGATCAAGCTCGAGATCGGCTCTGCGTGGGACCAGAAGGAAGAGCTGCAGGCGGAGGTGCGCGGACGCGACATGCTCACCGGTCTGCCGAAGACGGTGATCCTCACGTCCGAGGAGATCCGGCGAGCGCTCGACGAGCCCGTCACGCAGATCATCGAGGCGATCAAGTCGACGCTCGACAAGACGCCGCCCGAGCTCGCCGCGGACATCATGGACCGCGGCATCGTCCTCGCCGGCGGCGGCTCGCTCCTCACCGGCCTCGACGAGCGGCTCCGCCACGAGACGCAGATGCCGGTCCACCTGGCCGAGAGCCCGCTCACGTGCGTCGCCGTCGGCTCCGGGCGCAGCCTCGAGGAGTTCGAGGCGATCCACCGCTCGAACCGGGCCCGCTCGCGCTCGCGCAACGGCCGCAGGTACTCCTAGTCACAAGCTCTGCCGTCGTCTGAAGCGCTGGCATCGAGCCATCCCGAAGGCCGGAGCGTAAGCCGCAGGCTTACGCGGAGGCGGACTCACGCGGGCGGGGATGGCCGTAGGCCACCACCGCCCGCGCAGCACGCCCTTTGCCTAGACCCTCAAGAGGACGCGGGCTCGGCCCGCGGCCGCTCCCGCGAAGCGGGAACCTTTACCGCCCTGAAGTGCGCCAGCACTTCAGGGCGCTAGGCTTGGGCGACCGTGGCACCACCGAACCGCTCCGGACGCGTGGCGGTGCTGGGCTCTTCGCTCCAACGCTCGAAGCCCAGTCCGTATCCGTCTCGCGTCCGCACCGCAATGATCCGCCGGGCCGTCCTCGCGATCCTCGTGGTCGTCGCGCTCGCGATGCTGACGATCTCGTTCCGGTCGCCGACCTCGGGCGTCCTCCACGACGCGCAGAGCTACGGCGCCTCCGCGCTGCGGCCCTTCGAGGTGGCGGCGACGCGCGTTGCGCGGCCGTTCCGCGATGCGTACAACTACGTCAGCTCGCTCACGACCGCGAAGTCCGACCTCGCGAAGTACAAGAAGATGGCGCGCGACTATCGCGCCGAAGCGCTGCGGAACGCCGCCGCGGTCCAGCAGAACAACGACTTCCAGGCGCTGTTGAAGTACGAGTCCGGGCCGCGCTACCCGCAGGACTTCCGCGCGGTGAACGCGGCCGTCGTCTCGTTCCCGTCGGGGCCGTTCGCGCAGCAGCTCGAGATCGACGCCGGCACGAACGAGGGCATCCATCTGAACACGCCGATCGTGAGCGCCGACGGTCTCGTCGGCCGCGTGACGAATCCGGGGCGGAGCACGTCCGTCGTCACGCTCCTCACCGATCCCGACAGCGCCGTTCCGGCGCGCGACCTGAAGACCCACGTGAGCGGGCTCATCCGGCACGGGCAGGGCGGGACGCTCATCCTCGATCGCGTCGCGAAGAACCAGGTCGTGAACAAGGGCGACTGGATCGTCACGCGCGGGACGGTCGACCGGCGCTACCCGGACGAGTACCCGTACGGCATCCCGATCGGGCGCGTCATCGCCGTCGGCACGAGCGACATCGCGAGCTTCCTCACCGTGCAGATCCAGCCGCTCGCACAGTTCGACTCGCTCGACTCGGTCGCGGCCCTCATTCCGACGAAGCGCGCCCGCACACACCCGTGACGCTCGCCGACGGCCTCAAGGCCGCGGCGCTGCTGTTCGTCGCGGCGATCGTGCAGGTCTCGATCTTCACGCAGGTCGACATCTTCGGCGGCGTCCCGCAGCTCGTCCTCGTCATCCTCGTCGGCGTCGCGCTCCTGCGCGGCTCGGTCGCCGGCGCGACAGCGGGATTCTTCGCCGGACTCGTCGTCGACACCGCGACGCTCGGGACGATGGGACTGACGTCGCTCGTGCTCACCGTCTCCGGCTACTGCATCGGGCGTTACGGCGAGACGACCGGCCGCGACCGCGCGCACGCGCCGTTCCTCTCGGTCGCCGTCGTCACGATCCTCTACTCGTTCGGCGTGCTCATCGTCCACTTCATGCTCGGCGAGCGCGCGCCTGCCGGCGCCGTCCTGCACGGGATCCCGCCGACGATCGTGCTCAACCTCATCCTCACGGGACCGGCGTACTGGCTCGTCCGCCGGCTGCTCCGCCCGCGCGAGCACGCCGACTACGCGACGGAGGTGCAGCTGCTTGGCTAGCACCACGGGGGAGCGCCCGCGCTCGAAGCGGTTCCTGCCGCCGAGCAAGAGCGTCGTCGAGCCCTACCGCCCGAGCGCCGGCCTCTTGCGGCGCGTGAGCATCCTCGGCATCGCGATGCTCGTCATCTTCGCGGTGCTCCTGCTCCGGCTCTGGGCGCTCCAGGTGCTCGCGGGCACGAAGTACGTCGACCAGGCGCAGGCGAACTCGTTCCGGACCGTCCGCGTGCAGGCGCCGCGCGGGCAGATCCTCGACCGCAACGGCGTCCCGCTCGTGACGAACGCGCCGGCGACGGCGATCGAGCTGTGGCCCGCGGACCTGCCGAAGGTGTACACGAAGCGCTACGCCGAGCTGCGCGCGCTCTCGCACGTCTCGCGCGTCCCGCTGTACGAGATCGCGGCCGGGATCAAGGCGCGGCGCAACGGCAACGACCTCGTCACGCCCGTGACGGTGCGCGAAGCGGCGAGCGAGCCGATGATCGACTACCTGTACGAGCACGCGTCGCAGTTTCCCGGCGTGACGACGTGGCGCACGTTCATCCGCCACTACCCGTACCACTCGCTCGCGGCGCAGGTGCTCGGCTACGTCGGGCAGATCTCGCAGCCGCAGGTCGACCGGCTCGCGAAGCAGGGGTATGCGCCGGGCGACGAGATCGGCCAGGCCGGCGTCGAGTCGACGTACGACAGCTATCTCCGCGGCGTACCGGGGACGGCGCGGCTCCATCACGACGCGCTCGGCCGCCCGCGCGGCGGGCTGACGACGACGACGCTCCCGAAGACGGGCAACGCGCTGCGGCTCACGCTCGACCTCAAGCTCCAGCAGTCGGCGGAGAAGGCGCTCCAGTACGGGATCAAGCTCGCGCAGGAGAACAAGAAGTGGGCCGCGCGCGGCGGCGCGATCGTCGCTCTGGACCCCACCGACGGCTCGATCCTCGCGATGGCGTCGTCGCCGACGTACGACCCGTCCGTCTTCGCGGGCCACGTGACACCGACCGAGCTCGCGAACGCCGGTCTCACGGAGAAGACGGCGGAGGCGAAGAACACGCCGTCGCTGAACCGCGCGATCTCGGGCCTCTATCCGCCCGGCTCGACGTTCAAGCCGGTGACCGCGATTGCGGCGATGCAGGAGCACATGCTCTCGCCGTACTCGTACCTGCCGTGCACACCGACGTACAGCGCGCCCGAGGATCGCTCGCACCGCACGTTCCACAACTGGGACCCGAACGTCGACCAGGCGATGGATCTCCCGACCGCGATGGCGTACTCGTGCGACACGTACTTCTACAAGCTCGGCAACAGCTTCTACTCGCTGCCGCAGGACCGCGGCCAGCCGCTGCAGAAGTGGGCGGCGCTGTTCGGGTTCGGGCAGTCGACGAACGTCGACGTCGGCCCGGAAGCGAGCGGCCTCCTGCCGACGACGCCGTGGAAGCACCGGCGCTACACCGCGGCGACCGATCCCGGGCACTGGCAGGTCGACCGGCTGTGGAAGCCGGGCGATTCGATCGAGCTCGCCGTCGGCCAGGGCGACCTGCTCGTCACGCCGCTGCAGATGGCGCGCCTGTACGCGCTGCTCGCGAACGGCGGCAAGCTCGTGACGCCGCACCTGCTCGGGGACGTCGAGAGCCCGAACGGATCGCGCGTCCCCGTCCCGGCCCAGCCGGCGCCGAAGACGATCGACATCGACCCGGCGGCGCTCCGGGTCGTGCAGAAGGGCCTCTGGGAGGGGACGCACCTCCCGTTCGGCACCTCGTACTCGGTGTTCGGGAAGTTCCCGGTCTCGATCTCCGGCAAGACGGGCACGGCGCAGAAGGTCGTGACGCTTCCCGGGTACACCGGCCTCCAGAACCAGTCCTGGTGGTGCGGATACGGCCCGACGGACAAGCCGACGATCGTCGTCTGCGCCGTGATCGAGAACGGCGGCTACGGCGGCGACGCGGCCGCGCCCGCGGCGGCGCAGGTCTTCGCCTCGTACTTCCACGTGAAGTTCCACATCCTCGGCCCCATCCACAGCGACTGACGGCCACGATCATGGGCACACTCCACTGATGCTCGAGTACGCCGGATCGCAGCGCGCGGGCCGCCGCGCCGACCGCGGCGACGGACTGCCGTTCGTCGGCGTCCTCCGCTCGCTCGACTGGATCCTGCTCGGCGGCGTCGCCGGGCTCGTCGCGGTCGGGCTCTGGGCCGTCTCCGGCGCGACGCGGTTCGCGGTCGCGGGCGACCCGAGCTACTACCTCGACAAGCAGATGATCTACGCCGGCGCCGGCGGCGTCCTGCTCGTCGTCGCGGCGTTCGTCGACCCGGACATCTACCGCCGCTACTGGAAGATCGTCTTCGCCGGAACGACGCTGCTCATCGCGTTCGTCCTCGTCGTCGGCCACGCCGCGCGCGGATCGACGCGATGGATCAACGTCGGCTTCTTCACGTTCCAGCCGTCCGAGTTCGGGAAGCTCGCGTTCGTCCTCGCACTCGGCGGGTTCCTCGCCGACCGTGCGCGCGCCGGCGGCGAGGTCGGCACGACCGCGCGTGCGCTCGCTCTCGGCGCGATTCCCGTCGTCCTCGTCTTCGCGCAGCCCGACCTCGGCACGGCGCTCGTGTACCTCGTCGCGCTCGCCGCCATGCTCTTCGTCGGCGGCGTCCCGTGGCGGCAGCTGTCGGTGCTCGGCACGGTCGTCGCGCTCGTCATCGTCGGCGTCCTCTGGGCCGGCCCTGCCGTCGGGGTGAACTTCCTCAAGAGCTACCAGCAGGCGCGCCTCACGTGCTTCGTGCATCCGTCGCAGTGCTCCGACCAGGACACGCGGTACAACCTCGAGCAGTCGATCGTCGCCGTCGGCGCCGGGCAGGTGTCGGGACGCGGCGTGAACAACGCGACGCAGACGAACCTCAACTTCCTGCCGGAGCACGGCACGGACTTCGTGTTCGCGTCGTACAGCGAGCAGCGCGGCTTCGCGGGAGCGTCGCTCCTGCTCGCGCTCTACCTGCTCGTGCTCTGGCGTGCGCTGCGGATCGTCTCGGTCGCGCGCGACTTCTACTCCGCGATCGTCGCCGGCGGGATCGTCGTCGCGCTGCTCTTCCAGATCTTCGTGAACGTCGGCATGACGATGGGCATCGCGCCGATCACGGGCATCCCGCTCCCCTTCGTGAGCGTCGGCGGCTCGTCGATGATCGCGAACCTCGCCGCGATGGGCGTCCTGCTGGCGATCTACGCGCGCGGACGCGCGGCCCGCCGGAGACGGTGATGAAGGCGCCGGTGTCGATCGGCGCCGTGCGGAAGCTCATCAAGGAGCTCAATGCGGCCGGCGACGATCGGCGGCCGCTCGCCGTCGGCGGCGCGCGCGAGCTCGCGACCGTGCTCGCGCGCGATCTGACGCGGGGAGGCGATCCGTCCGCGGTGCGGATCGGCGACTCCGACGGCGCCGCGGTCTACGTCCACATCGCGACCGGCGACGACGAGGCGGCGCTCACACGGGCGCGCCGCGCCCGCGTGCCGGTCGTCGCGATCGCGTCGGGCGACGGCCCGCTGCCCTTCGTGCTCGAGACGGACGTCGTGCGGATCCACGGCGGGGAGAAGCTGCCGATCGACGAGATCGTCGTCGCCGTCGCAGCGAAGCTCGCCGCCGGCGGTGCGCCGCTCGCCGCCCGGCTGCCGGTGCTACGCGGCGCCGTCTGCGACCGGATCGTCGCGTCGTTCGCGCGGAAGAACGGGATCGTCGGGGCGGCGGTGTTCATCCCGGGAGCCGACCTGCCCGTGCTCGCGCTCAACCAGGTGCGGATGCTCCTTCTGCTCGACCAGGCGTACGGCCTCCAGATGGAGCCGCGGGAGCGGCTGCCGGAGATCGTCGCCACCGTCGGTGCGGGCCTCGGTCTGCGCACCGTCGCGCGCGAGCTGCTCGATGTCGTCCCGGTCGCGGGGTGGGCAGTGAAGGGCGGCGTCGCCTACGCAGGGACGCGAGCGTTGGGTCAAGCCGCCGTCCTGCGCCTCCAGTCGAAGAGCTGACGCTCTTCGACTGGTCTGGGTTGTGCTCCGCAGAGCGGACGCCGGCCAAGCCGGCGTCCTCTTTTCTGACGTGAGCGAAGGGTCGTTTCGCGCGCGCGGTGGTGGCTGCGCCATCCCCACGCGCTAGTCCGGCCTCCGCGAACGCCTGCGGCGTTCGCTCCGGCCCGGGTCCGTGCCGCCGGTCGAGCGTCTAGAGCGCTACGCCGCGGCGGGGCGGCTCAACCTGGCGCGTCTTGCCTTGATAGCGCGGAGCCTTTGCTGGAGGCGGGCCCAGGCCCAGGGCTCGATCTCGAGGTAGCGCCCCTCCGTCTGCCCGCGAATGGCTTCGCCGTACTCGAACCAGGCGTCAGCCTCCTCGATGAGCAGCAACTCCTCGGCCTCGCGCTTCCCCGTCACGGTCACACCTCCAGGGTCGGGATTGCCGGATCGTAGGACCGGGGTCGGACGGTGCCCCTGCTACGCTGGCTTCATGCTTTTGCACATCGACCTGCAGCGCGCGCGCCGCCCCGAATCGCGGGCCGGCGCCGTCGCGCGCATTAACAGAGGAGATTTTTCTTGCCCTGGTTCCGACGACGGAAGAACGAATCCGACGCCCCAGCCGCTGACGCGGCTGCACCACAAGCCCTTCCAGAGCCTGTTGTAAGCGAGCCGGCCGCGAGCGATGCGGCCGACTCAAGCGATCCGACGAAGCCCAAGCGACGCCGCGGCAGCCGCGGTGGACGCGGGCGCAAGAAGCCTGCCGGCGCGGCCGACCCTGAAGCGCGTAGCGCCGCGGCCAAGGCAGCGCCGAAGCCGCGCGGAGAGAAGAAGCCGCAGCCCGAGCGCAAGCCGACGAAGCAGCTCTCGCAGCGGCAGGAGCGTCGCCGCTCCGAAGGCGGCCGCCGCCGGCAGCCGCCGCGGCGCGCTCCGCTCCCGGCCGCGAAGCGCGAGCTTCTCGTCTCGGTCGACGTCGGCGAGCAACGCGTCGCCGTCCTCGAGGACGACCGCGTCGCCGAGGTCTACCTCGAGCGTCCGGAGCGCCGCTCGATCGCGGGGAACATCTATCTCGGCACCGTCGACAACGTGCTGCCCGGCATGGAGGCGGCGTTCGTCGAGATCGGCCTCGAGAAGAACGGCTTCCTGTACGTCGACGAGATCGTCGGCCCCGAGCTCGAGCGCGGCCACGGCCGCCGCATCCAGGACCTCATCAGCCGCGGGCAGACGATCCTCGTCCAGGCGGTGAAGGACCCGATGAAGACGAAGGGCGCCCGCCTGACGACGCAGATCTCGCTTCCCGGCCGCTTCGTCGTCTTCGTCCCGCAGGGCGAAGGGCTCGGCGTCTCGCGCCGGCTCGACGACGACGAGCGCGCCCGCCTGAAGGAGATCCTCCGCAAGCTCGAGGTGAAGGAGGGCGGCGTCATCGTCCGCACCGCGGCCGAGGGCGCGTCCGAGGACGACATCGAGCGCGACCTCGTGTTCCTCCAGCGCCTGTGGAAGTCGATCCAGGCGAAGGCGAAGACCGCGTCTGCGCCGGAGCTCATCTACCAGGAAGCGGAGCTGCCGCTGCGCGTCACGCGCGACCTGTTCACGGGCGACTTCGAGCGCGCGTTCGTCGACAACGACCAGGCGTTCAAGCGCATCACCGGCTACCTGAAGAAGACGTCGCCGCACATGGTCGAGCGCGTCATCCGGTACAGGGAGAAGACGCCGCTCATGGAGGCGTACGGCGTCGACGCGGAGATCAAGTCGACGATCGGACGCCGCGTCGACCTTCCTTCGGGTGGCTATCTCATCTTCGACTACGCGGAGGCGTTCACGGTCATCGACGTGAACACCGGCCGCTTCGTCGGCTCGCGCGGCAAGAGCGCAGGCGGCCGGCTCGAGGACACGATCACGAAGAACAACCTCGAAGCGGTGAAAGAGGTCGTCCGCCAGCTTCGCCTGCGCGACATCGGCGGGATCATCGTCATCGACTTCATCGACATGGCGAACCCGAAGAACCGGAAGACGGTCGAGGACGCCCTGCGCGAGGAGCTCGAGCGCGACCGGACGAAGACCTACGTCGTCGAGATCTCGCCGCTCGGCCTCGTCGAGATGACGCGTCAGAACGTGACCGACGGCCCGCGCGAGGTGATGACGCGGAAGTGCCCGACGTGCGGCGGCGACGGCATCGTCTACTCCGAGGCGTCGGCCGCGATCGACGTCGAGCGCCGTCTGCGCTCGCTCGTCGCCGGCTCGCGCTCGCAGGCGTACCGCGTCGAGCTCGCGGCGCCGATCGCGAGCGCGCTCATCGGCCCCGGCGCGCGCCGGCTCGTCGAGCTCGAGGCGCTGACGAAGCGGCGCTTCTTCCTCGAGGGAAAGCCCGACACCCATCTCGACCACTTCGTCGTCCTCGCCGAGGGCAAGCTCGCCGACCTCGCCCCGGCTTCGCCGGTGGTGGAGGGCGCCGAGCTGCAGATCGAGCTCGTCGAGGTCGACCGGCACGACGCGTCGGCGGCCGTCGGGAAGCTCGACGGCATCGACGTCTGCGTCGGCGAGGCGGCGGGCCTCGTCGGCAAGCGCGTGAAGGTGCGCGTCGAGCGCGTGCTCGACGGCGCTGCGTACGCGACGCTCATGCGGCGCACGAAGACGGTGGAGCCGCTCACGGCGGAGGCGGAGGCCGAGAAGCCGACGCGCAAGCCGCCGGCCCGCAAGGGCGCCGACGCCACGGTCGCCGGCGCCGAGGCAGCGGCCGAGGCCGACGTCGAGGAGCGAGGACGAGGGGGAGATCGTCGACGAGACCGAGGAGCCGGAGGAGGAGGAAGCCGTCGACACCGAGGTGGAGACGGACGGCACCGCCCCGGTGACGCCGAAGAAGAAGACGCGGCGCGGCTCGCGCGGCGGCCGCGGCCGGAAGAAGCCCGCTGGAGCGACCGCCGCGGCCGGAGCGGCAGCGGCGGCGACGACGGGAACGACGACGATCCATCTGCCGCCGGACGACCTCGGCACGCGGAAGGAGAAGGAGGCGCCGGCGTCCCCGCTGCCCGACGCCGAGCCCGTGGCCGCCACCGAGGCCGAGGAGCCCGCCACGGACGCCGAGGAGCCCGCCGCCGAGGAGGCCTCGGAGAACGGCGCGGCTCCCGCGACCCCGAAGAAGAAGACTCGGCGCGGCTCGCGCGGCGGCCGGCGGCGGAAGAAGCCCGCGACGGCGGCGTCGGCGAACGGCGACGAGCCCGCGGCGGAAGCCGCTGTCGGCGAGCCCGAGCCCGAGGCTGAGCCGGAGGACGCCGAGCCCGAGGAACCCGTTGCCGAGCCTGAGGAAGCCGCGGCGCCGGAGCCCGAGGAAGCGCCCGCAGACGAGCCCGAAGCGGCCCCCGACGAGGAGTGGGGCTATGTCCCCATGTCCGAGTGGGGCGACCAGTTCGAGCGCTGATTTCGGCTACACTGCGACCCTCGCGGGCCCCTCGGCCCGCGTTTCAGCGCCATGAGCTACGCGATCATCACACTCGGCGGCAAGCAGTACCGCGTCCGTGAGGGCGAGCGGCTCCTCGTCGACCGCCTGAAGGAGGACGAGGGGAAGACGTTCAACCCGCGCGTGCTCCTCATCGGCGGCGACGGCAAGACCGACCTCTCGCCGACGACGACCGTCACGGCGCGCGTCGTCGACCACCTGCTCGGCGAGAAGATCCGGATCGGCAAGTACAAGAAGCGCACCGGCTACCGGCGCCACAACGGGTACCGCAGCCGGCTGACGCGCATCGAGATCGAGGCGATCGGCGCCGGCAGCAAGAAGGCAGCCGCGCCCGCCAAGAAGGCGGAGCCCAAGAAGGAAGCGGCGGCGCCGAAGGCAGCCGCACCGAAGGCAGAGGCGGCGGCGCCCGCGCGCACCGCGCATCCGCCGAAGGGCTACGACGAGATGTCCATTGCGGACATCAAGGAGCACGTCTCGGACTGGCGGCGCCCGAACGTCGAGGCCGCCCTCGAGTACGAGAAGGCGAACGCGAACCGCAAGGGCGCGGTCGCCGCGCTCGAGGCTGCGCTCGCGGAGAAGGAGAGCTAGACGTGGCACACAAGAAAGGTCTGGGCTCGTCGCGGAACGGCCGTGACTCGAACCCGCAGATGCTCGGCGTCAAGATGTTCGCCGGCCAGGAAGTCTCGCCCGGGATGATCCTCGTGCGCCAGCGCGGCACGCGCTTCCGCCCCGGCCCCGGCGCGAGCCTCGGCAAGGACGACACGATCTTCGCGACGCGCGCCGGCAAGGTCTTCTTCCGCACGAGCGGCGAGCGACGCTTTATCAGCGTCGTCGACTAGCGCGAGAAGCTGCGCTTCTCGCGCTGGGGGAGGTACCCGCTTCGCGGGAGCGCTCGCCGGCTGAGCCGGCGAGCTCTTATGAGTTCTGGGCCGAGGTCTAGTTCTGCGCGCGCGGTGGTGGCTTCGCCATCCCCGCGCGCTAGTCCGGCCTCCGCTAACGCTTCGCGTTAGCTGCGGCCCTCTGCCGTACCTTTTCGTGTGATGTTCAACGACAGGGCACGCATCTACGTGGCCGGCGGCCGCGGCGGCGACGGGTCGATCCACTTCCGGCGCGAGAAGTTCGTGCCGAAGGGCGGTCCGGACGGCGGCGACGGCGGCGACGGCGGCGACGTCGTGCTCGTCGCGGAGCCGCGTCGGCGCGACCTCTCCGGCGTCCGGCCGAACCAGAAGGTGCGCGCCGGCCGCGGCGGTGGCGGCGGCGGCCGCCTCTCGCACGGCGCGGACGGCGAGGACGTCGTGCTCGCGGTCCCGGTGGGCACGCAGGTGTTCGACGCGGACGAACGGCTCGTCGCCGATCTCGCGCATCCGGGCGCGCGCGTCGTCGTCGCAAAGGGCGGCGTCGGCGGACGCGGCAACAAGCACTTCGCCGGCGCGGTGCGGCAGACGCCCCGCTTCGCCGAGGTCGGCCTCCCCGGCGAAGAGGGCGAAGTCGAGCTGCGCCTGAAGCTGCTCGCCGACGCGGCGCTCGTCGGGCTGCCGAACGCCGGCAAGTCGTCGCTCCTCGCGCGCATCTCGAACGCGCGGCCGAAGGTCGCCGACTACCCGTTCACGACGCTCGCGCCGGTGCTCGGCACCGTCGAGGCGCCGGACGGCCGCCAGCTCGTCGTCGCCGACGTCCCGGGGCTCATCGAAGGAGCGAGCGAGGGCATCGGGCTCGGCCACGAGTTCCTCGCGCATCTCGAGCGTGCACGGCTGCTGCTCCACGTGATCGACTCGGGGGAGGACGACGCCGACGAGCGCTGGCAGACGATCGACGCCGAGCTCGCCGCCTACGGCGCAGGCCTCGACGACCGCCCGCAGGTCGTCGTGCTGAACAAGATCGACCTCCGGCCGGAGCCGCCCGCATTCGACGTCGACGACCCGCGCATCGTGCGCGTCGTGCGCGTCTCCGCCGCGACCGGCGCGGGGATCGACGAGTTGAAGCGTGCGCTCTTCGAGCTCGTCCCTGCGCTACGCGCCTTGGTTACACCGCTGCCCGAGGAGACGGAGCTCGTGGACTTCCTCGTCTACCGCCCGCAACCGTCGCGGCGGACGTACCGCGTCTTCCGCACCGAAAGCGGCTTCCGCATCACCGGGCAAGGCCCCGGTCGGAGCCGAGCTCGAGTCCATCCTCAAGGCCGCCGGCGTGCGCGAGGGCGACGAGGTGGAGATGGGGGAGGAGACGCTCGAGTGGCAGTAGTGCTCTTCGGCGGCGCGTTCGATCCGCCGCACGCGGGCCACGTCGCGATCGCCGCCGCTGCGAAGGAGCGGTTCGGGCTTCCGCTCGTCGTGCTCGTGTCGGAACGGCCCGGGCACAAGGCGGTCGAGCTTCCCGCCGACGTGCGGCTCGAGCTCGCGCGCGCGGCGTTCCCCGACGACGAGGTCCGCCTCGACCCGTACCCGCGCACGATCGACCTGCTCCGCGGCGAGCACTTCGACGATCCGGTCTTCCTCGTCGGCGCCGACCAGTTCGGCGGCTTCCTGGCCTGGAAGGAGCCCGAGGCGGTGCTCGAGCTCGCGCAGCTCGCCGTGGCGACGCGGCCGGGCTTCGACCGCGGGCGGCTCGATGCCGTGCTCCGCGAGCTCGACCATCCCGACCGGGTCGTCTTCTTCGACGCCGAGCCGAACCCCGCCGCGTCGCGGGACATCCGAGCCGCGCTGGCGGCCGGCGAGCCGCTCGCCGGCCTCGTGCCTCCGGCCGTGGAGCGGCTCATCCGGGAGCACGGGCTCTACGCGGGCGACTGACGTCCGTAAGCCCTGGCTAGACTGGATTCAGTTGACGCCGCTCGAACACGCCCGCCGTATCGCCGCTCTCGCCCAGGAGAAGCTGGCGGAGGACGTCGTCATCCTGGACATGCGGCCGGTGTGCACGTTCACCGACTTCTTCGTCATCTGCACGGGCCGCAACGCGCGGCAGACGGCGGCGATCTGGGACGAGGTGCACGGGCGCATGAAGCGCGAGCACGAGCTCGTCCCGCGCAGCGCCGACGGCGTGCAGGAGGGGAGCTGGATCCTCGGCGACTTCCTCGACGTCGTCCTGCACGTGTTCACGCCCGAGGCGCGCGCCTACTACAAGCTCGAAGAGCTGTGGGGCGACGTGCCCGCCGTGCAGCTCGAAGCGGCAGCGGGTTAGCTAAGCCGCCGGGCCGTTCCGCGTCAGGATGACGTCGGAGGGCGCGGCCGCGAGCCCGGCGACCGGCCGCCCGGCGATCGTGATGTCGAGGGCCTGGGGGCGTCCCATCCGCACCCAGAGCCGCGACTGCACCGCGAACCGCTTCGCCTGCCCCTGCTCGAGGACGCCCTCGAAGAGGACGGCGCCCGTCGCGCCGCCCTGCCGGACGAGGAGCCAGCAGCGCCCGCGGGTCGCGGAGATGGAGGCGAAGGCGGGCTTCAGCGGAGCCGTCGGCGTCGCCGTCGTCGTGACGCTGGGAGCCGGCGTGGCCGGTGCGGCGACGCTGCCGCCCCCGGTCGGCGGCGGCTGCGATGCCTGCCTGGGCGGCGTCGACGAGCCGCCGAGCCGCCAGGCGGCGAGTCCTGCGACGCCTGCGCCGAGGACGAGGATGGACGCGAGGGTGACGAGGACGCTGCGCTGGACGACGCGCCGGTTCTCGACGCTTGCGTGCGGCACGAGGGAGGCCGGCTCCTCGTCATGGCGGACGACGCGCGCGTTGTACTCGTCGATGTAGAGGTGCCCGTGCAGGCCGAGGAACTCGGCGTACGTGCGGAGGAAGCCCTTCGTGTACGCCTCGCCGGGGAGCATGTCCCAGCGCTCCTCCTCGAGTGCGGTGAGGTAGCGCTCGCGGATGCGAATCGCCTTGTGGACGTCGGCCGGGCTCAGGCCCCGCCGCGTCCGGGCCTCCCGGAGGCTGTCGCCGATCTGGAACATCCTGTGTGAATTGTGGCTATGCCTGTGGAAAAGCGCCAGGGACCGGTGGAAACGATGTGGATAACCCGTGGCCGCCACGGGAGCGGCTCGATCAGGCATGCTGGGCACGGCGGTTTTTCCTTGCGGCGGAGAAAGAGGGTGTGTGTCGGTGGCTGTTCGTTCGACCCGCGGCGCGTTCGGTCCAGGCGAGTGGGCGGTGATGGGAAGCGACGGCGTCATCCACCTCGCGGAGACGTCGAGCGGCCTGCCGTCGAGCGGCGCGCGGTGCGGCGCCGTCGGGACGGCGTTCCTCGTGTCGACGCCGGACTGGGGCGTCGACCGTCTGTGCAAGCACTGCCTCGAGCTCGTGCAGTCGACGGTGGGCGCCACCGCGGCGTGAGCCTCCCGGGCGGCGAAGGCTTCGAGGACGCCGTGCGCGACGCCCTCGACGCGCTGCCGGCCGAGCTGCGGGAGGCGATGTCGAACGTGACGGTCGTCGTCGAGGACGAGCCGGCGGACGGGGCGCCGCTGCTCGGTCTCTACCAGGGCATCCCGCTGCCGCTGCGTACGCGCAGCTACCAGGGAGCGCTCCCGGACAAGATCACGATCTACCGCGGGCCGATCGAGCGCCTGTACGGCGGCGACGCGACGCTGCTCCGCGACCAGATCCGCCGGGTCGTCTGGCACGAGGTCGCCCACCACTTCGGGATCAGCGACGAACGCCTGGTCGAGCTGGGCCGTTACTAGGACTAGGACGCGCCGGCCGCGCGCGGATCGTCCGGCGCGAGCTCCCACCAGACGGCGAAGAAGTACGGGAGGCCGGCGAGCTTCGCGGTGCCGACGACGAACGCCGCCGCGACGGTCGAGCCGTCCTTGCGGTGGACGAGCCGCACGCCCTCGCGGAGCGTCGAGCGCTGGAGGACGCTCCGGTCGATGCCGCCCTCGGTGAAGTCGGCGATGTCGTGCGCGAGGATCTCCTCACGCGAGTAGCCGAGGAGATCGGCAGCGCGCTTGTTCAGCGCGACGATGCGGCCGTCGTCGTCGTAGACGCTGATGCCGACGGACGCGCTGTCGGCAGCCTCGCCGAGGAGGGCCTGGTGGAGCAGGTCTGGTGTCGGTACGCGATCGGTAGGAGCCATGCGGAACTCCGCGGGTTTCCAGCATGACTTCCGGTCCGGGGGCTACGCAACCCCCTACCGAGTGGAGCCGAGGGGGCTCGAACCCCTGACCTACTGGCTGCCAGCCAGTCGCTCTCCCAGCTGAGCTACGGCCCCAGGGGCGCCAGTGTAGCGCCGTCAGCCGGCGAGCTCGCGCACCGCGCGGACGAGCTCTTCCGGTGCGAACGGCTTGTGCAGCACCGGCGCGGCGACGTCGACGACGAACTGCTCGCCATAGTCGCCAGTCATGAGCAGCACCGGCAGCTTTGGGTGCGAGCGGCGCAGCCGGTCGGCGATCGCGTCGCCGCTCACGCCAGGCATGAGCACGTCGAGGACGGCCGCGTCGATGTCGCCGCCCTCCACCGCGGCGATGGCCGCCATGCCGTTGCTCACGCTCACGACTTCGAACCCCGCGTCCTCGAGCACCGCGCGGTACAGGAGGACGAGATGGGGGCTGTCGTCGGCGACGAGGACGCGCATCGACTCCTTCATACCCGAGGAGGCCCCTGCTTAGTGCCGATCTGCAACCACCGTTAAGGTTTTGCCGGTGGAGGGGAGCTCCTACGCGCGGGAGGCGGCCGCACCGCGCCCCGGCGGCCCGGCCCGTGGGCGCAGGCTGCTCGTCCCGCTCCGCATCGCCTCGATCCGCCTCCGTGCGCACGCGCCGCGCAACCTCGTCGTAGCGATCGGCATCGCCGTCGGCGCGGCGGTGCTCGCGATGACCGCGGTCGGCGCCGTCGCCGTCCAGGACCGCGCCGTCCAGCGCGCGCTCGGCGCGCTCCAGCCCTCCGACCGCGCCGTCCAGGCGGTGTGGAGCGGCGTCCCCGCGCAGTCGAACCTCACGTATCCGCAGCTCGACCGCCTCGCGCGCACCGCGCTCGAGCCGGTGCTCCACCAGCCGGCGTTCGCCGTCGAGGTGTTCCGCCAGGCGACGTGGGGCGGCGCGTTCGTGAACCTCGGCGCCGTCGACGGCCTCTCGCGCTGGCTCGTGCTCCGCAGCGGGCGCCTGCCGCACGCGTGCACCCGCAACGATTGCGAGCTCGTGCAGATCGGTGGCAGACCGGTCGCGCCGAAGCTGCCGTTCCTCCACGTCGTCGGCACCGCGACGTTCCGCGCCGGCGCGCCGCTCTCCGCGTACTTCGCGGCGGCGGGATCGAACCGGCCGCCGATCCTCCTCGCCGACGGCGTCCTCCCGTTCTCGCGCACGCCGCTCCCGGACGCGCCGCTCATCGCGCGGACGTACGGCTGGGTCGTGCCGCTCGCGCCCGGATCGATCCACGACTGGGATCTCGCGAGCCTCGGCGCGAGCATCGATCGCGCGCAGGCGCAGCTCGAGGAGCGCAGCGACATCTTCGGCGTCACCGCGCCGCTCGACACGATCGCCGCCGTGCGCGCGACGAGCCGCGTCGCGGGCGAGCGGCTGCTCATCCTCGGCGGGGACGCCGCCGTGCTCCTGCTCGGCTTCGCCGTCCTCGCGTCCACACGCCTGCGCCGCGACCACGAGGCGGTGCGGCGGCGTCTGACGTGGTTCGGCGCGCGGCGCGGGCAGATCCTCCTCGTCGCGGCCGCGGAGATCGCCGCGATCACGTTCGTGTCGAGCGTCGCCGGCTGGCTCGCGGGCAGCGGTGCCGGCGCGCTGCTCGCGCGCCACCTCGGCGCACCGGGCGGCCTCGCCGTCGAGCACTCGCTCTTCACGCTGCGCGCGTTCGGCATCGCCGCGGCGCTCGCCGCACTGACGGCGGTC
The DNA here is from genome assembly GCA_963802685.1 of uncultured Actinomycetes bacterium. Classification (GTDB taxonomy): domain Bacteria; phylum Actinomycetota; class Thermoleophilia; order Gaiellales; family Gaiellaceae; genus Palsa-739. The sequence goes on along the minus strand of CAWDJG010000003.1, from coordinate 314,419 downwards.
GTCATGCTCGCGGCCCTGCGGATGGAGCGCATCGCCTTCGGCGGGCTCACGTTGACCGCCGCCGACGTGGCGGCGCTCGGAGCGCTCGGCGCCATCCTCCTCGCGCTCTCGCGCGGGAAGACGGACACGACGACGCTCGCCTCCGGCGGCGGAACCGGGATCGTCCTGCTCCTCCTGCCGGGGCTCGTGCTCTTCGTCCTCGCCGTCGCGGCGGCGCGCGTGCTCGCGCCCTTGCTGCGCGCGCTCGAATGGGCCGGGCGGCGCGGGCCGCCGTCGATCCGGCTCGCGCTCCTCTCGCTCGCACGCTCGCCGGGCCGGGTGCTGCTCTCGGTCGTCTTCTTCGTGCTCAGCGTCGGCGTCGCGCTCTTCGCGATCGCGTATCGCGCGACGCTCGAGCGCGGCGAGGTGGAGCAGGCGCACTACGCGGTCCCCGCGCCGTACGTGCTCCAAGAGGATCTCTCGAAGCTCGTGACGATCCAGCAGGCGGTGCCGCCGAACCTGAAGGGCGCGACGCCGGTCCTCCGCGACAGCGGCTTCGTCACCGCGAGCCGCGGCATCGACTTCACGCTGCTCGCGCTGCCCGCAGCCGCGATCCCGCGCGTCGACGGCTGGCGCTCCGACTTCTCCTCGCTCTCGCCGGCCGCGCTCGGAAAGCTGCTCACGCCGCCGGTGACGCCGCGCCTGCGCGGCTTCGACCTCCCGCGCGGCGCCGCGACGCTGACGCTCCCCTTCATCGTGACGGGCGACAAGGTCGGGATCGCGCTGAACGTGCTCGACCGGCGCGGCGACTTCACGCTCCTCGATCTCGGCGAGTTCGCGCGCGGCACGCACACGCGCACCGTTCACCTGCCGCCCGAGGCGCGCGGTGGCCGCGTCGTCGCCGTGCGGCTGTCGTTTCCGCAGATCGCCTCGTTCGTCGCCGGTCACCGCGAGAGCGGCACGTCGCTCTCCGTCAACGACTCGTCGGTCGGCACGCTACACCTCGACCGGCGGTTCGCCGGCTGGACCGGCACGAACGGCGTGCGCGTCGAGGGAGCGACGGTGCGCTACGTCCTCAACCGCGCCTCGGACTCGATCCTGCGTCCGCATGAGCCGCTCGAGGGCGCGTCGGTGCCCGTCGTCGTGTCGCCGGATTTGGCGCGCGCGGCCGGGAGCTCCGGCGTGCTCCCGCTCCACGTCGAGGACCAGACGATCGAGGGCCAGGTCGTCGGCATTGCGCGGCACTTCCCGTCCGTCGACGGCGATCTCGTCGTCGCCGACCTGCCGACGTGGCTCGAAGCCGCGAATACGAGCGAGCCGGGGACGGCGACGGCGAGCGAGGTCTGGCTCGACGCTGCGAAGAGCCCGTCGTTCCCGTCCCTCGCCGTCGTCTCGCAGCGCGAGACGCTCGCCGGGCTGCGCGGCGACCCGCTCGCGCGCGGCTCGCTTGCGTTGCTGCTCGCCGCCGCGGTCGTCGGCCTCGTGCTCGCGGCCGTCGGGATCCTTCTCGGCGTCGTCGGGGACCGGCGCGACGAGAGCGGCGAGCTGTTCGACCTCGAGGCGCAGGGCGTCACGCCGGCGGAGCTGCGCCGGCACCTCCTGCTCCGCGCGCTGACGGTGGCGGCGGTCGGCATCGCCGGCGGCGTCGCCGCGGGCGCGATCGTCAGCGCGCTCGTCGTCGCCGTCGTCTCCGTCACGGCCGGCGCCGGCAATCCGCTGCCGCCGCTCGCGCTCTCGTTCGACTGGCCGCTCGTGGCGGCCGCACTCGCGTGCGTCGCGGTCGCGTCGACGGCGGCCGCGACGGTCGCGGTGAGGAGGGTGGGATGACCGCGGTCGAGGCGACAGACGTCTTCCGCATCTACCCGTCGGCGGAGGGGGCGGCGGCCGCGCTCCAGGGGCTCACGCTCACGATCGACGAGGGCGAGCTCGTCGTCGTCTTCGGGCCGAGCGGCTCGGGGAAGAGCACGCTCCTCCGCATGCTCGCCGGGCTCGACCGGCCGTCGGCCGGGACGGTCCGGGTCTTCGAGCACGACCTGCGCACGCTGCGCGGCCGCGCGCTCGTCGACTACCGCGCGCGGACGCTCGGCTATGCCGACCAGCACTACGGCCGTGCGCTCGCGCCCGAGCTGAGCGCGCGCGAGCTCGTCGCGCTCCGGCTGAGCCTGCTCGGCGTCGACAAGGCCGCGTGCGCGCGCACCGCCGATCGCCTGCTCGAGCGCGTCGGTCTCGCCGATCGTCGCCACGCGCTCCCGGGGGAGCTCTCCGGCGGCCAGCAGCAGCGCGTCGCTCTCTGCGCCGCGCTCGCGCACCGGCCGAAGCTCTTCATCGCCGACGAGCCGACCGGCGAGCTCGACGCGGCGAACGCGGCGCAGATCTACGCGCTCGTGCGCGAGCTCTCGCACGAGGCCGGGGCGACGACGCTCGTCGTCAGCCACGATCCGGAGTCGGCGGCGGTCGCCGACCGCGTCGTCCAGATCCGCGACGGCCGCGTGAGCGGCGAGAGCCGCGGCGGCGACGAGGTGGACGCGGTCGTGAATCGCGGCGGCTGGATCCGGATCCCCGAGGAGCTGCTCGGGCACACGACGCGCGCGCGGCTCGAGCCGGCTCCGGGCGGGGTCTTCGTGCACACGGTCGCCGCCGCGAGCAGAGCAGGCGGTCGAGGCGCCGGCGGCCTCGGCGCGTGGGGACGTCGTCGCCGAAGCGATCGAGCTCACGAAGGTGCACGGCACCGGCGCGCGCGCGACCGAGGTGTTCCACCGCCTCTCGCTCTCGCTCGCGGCGGGCGAGCTCTCGGCGCTCACGGGCCCGTCCGGGTCGGGGAAGTCGACGCTCCTCCACCTCCTCGCCGGCCTCGAGCGGCCGACCGCGGGCGACGTTCGCATCCTCGGCACGCCGCTCTCGGAGCTCGACGCGACGGAGCGAGCGCTGCTGCGCCGCGCGCAGATCGGCCTCGTGACGCAGGGCACCGACCTCGTCCCGTTCCTCACGGCGCGGGAGACGGTCGAGCTCGCGCTCGCGCTGCGCGGCATCAGGCACGAGGAGGCGTCGACCCGCGCCGAGCGCTCGCTCGCGTCCGTCGGCCTCGGCGAGCTCGCCGGGCAGCGGGTCGCACGCCTGTCGATGGGGGAGCGGCAGCGCGTCGCCATCGCTCGCGCGCTCGCCGCGCGTCCGGCGATGCTGCTCGCGGACGAGCCGACTGCGCGGCTCGACGAGGCGAACGCGCGCGCGGTCGGCGCGCTCTTCGCCGAGCTCGCACGAACGACGGGAACGGCGATCGTCTGCGCGACCCACGACCCCGTGCTCATCGAGCACGCGCAGGTCGAGTATCCGCTCGCTACGCTCGCCGCGTGAAACGCGCGTTCCTCGGGCGCCGCTCGCAAAGGAGGCAAGCGAGCCGAGCGCAGGACAGTACGTTGAGTACGGCCAAGCGAGGTGAGCGCAGCATCCTGCAGCGAGCGGCGTCAGGCGGCGGCGGAGGCCGGCTTTGCCGGCCGGTAGCCGGCGCCGGCGAGGGGCGCGCGTGAGCCAGGAAGGCGTCGATTTGTTACTGCGTGGTTACCGCGCGTTCGTCGCCGGCGACCTCGACGCGATCGCCGAGATGCTCGATCCCGAGGTGGAGTGGGTCGGGGAGGATGCCCAGGGCGCATTCGACCGCGACGACGTGCTCGAGGTCCTCGCAGAGCGTGTCGCCGAGGGGTACCACGTCACCGTCGACCGCTGCATCGGCGTCGGCGACCGCGTCGTCTTCAGCATGCGCTTCTCGCGCATCGAGCCGGACGAGACCGACGACCGCCCGCTCCAGTCCCGCCGCTACTACCTCGTCGGCCGCTACGCCGCCGTCGTGACGACGCGCGACGGCCGCGTCGCACGCGTCGAGGAGCACCCGCACCTCGGCGCCGCGCTCGCCGCCGTAGGTCTCGAAGACGAGTGATCCGGGACCTTCGGCACTAGGCGTTCCGGCCGCAGCGTTGTATGGTCGCCCCGATGGGGCGGTGGGGCATCTTTGGAGCGCTGTGCTTCTGCGCGGTCGTGATCGGGTTCGCCGGTGACGCACGCGTGGCGGATTCCGCGGCCACGCCGCAGGCGATCAAGATCGGCGCCCTCTTCTCGACCATCGGCTCGGGCAACGTCTTCGGGCCGCAGCAGATCAAGGGCGCCCAGCTCGCGATCAAGCAGATCAACAACGCCGGCGGCGTGAACGGCGCGAGGCTCCAGCTCGTCGTCCAGAACGACGACTCCGATCCGAAGGCCGGGACGATCGCCATGCGGACGCTGATCCAGCACGACGGCGTCGTCGCGGTCCTCGGGCCGACGCTCTCGTCCGTCGCGTTCTCCGCCGACCCGGTCGCGAACAAGCTGGAGACACCGGTGCTCGGCGTGAGCAACACCGCCGCGGGGATCGTCGGAACGTGCTCGTACTCGTGCACGTGGAGCTGGCGCGACAGCCTCGGCGAGGCGATCGCGGTTCCGGCCGACATCGCCGAGTACACGCTCGCCGCGCACCCGTCTTCTGCGGCGATCGTCTACGCGAGCGGCGACGTGCTCGGCATCCAGGAGGCGCAGCTCGCGGTGTCGAGCTTCGCCGAGAACGGCGTCGGCCTCCGCGCGAAGGTCGCCGTTCCCGCGACGGGCAGCGTGACGGCCGGCGTGCAGCGGGCCCTGGCCACACACCCGCAGGTGCTCTTCATCGGGACGGTGAGCGGCCAGACGGTCGCCGCCGTCGTGAAGGCCGCGAAGGCCGCCGGGTTCTCCGGCACGTTCCTCGGCGGAAACGCGATGAACAGCGACAAGACGGCGGCGCTCACGGGCGAGGCCGGCGCCGGCGCGCGCAGCGCGTCCGCGTGGTACCGCGGCAACGACTTCCCCGCGAACAGCGCGTTCGTGACCGCGTACCGGCAGACGTACGGCAGCCAGCCGGACCAGTTCGCGACGCAGGCGTACGTCGGCGTCGAGATCCTCGCCGACGCCATGCAGCGGGCCCACGTCGGGACGAGCACGAAGCCGATCGCGGCGCGGCGCGCGATGCTCCAGCATGCGCTGCCGGGCGTCGCGCTCCTGACGCCGCTCGGCCCGTTCCGGTTCACCGCCGACCACGACGTCGCCCAGATCGTGTGGATCCTCTCCATGGACGGCCAGGGCGGGCACAAGCTCGCCGGCTTCTGCGATCCGGAGTGCTGACGCGATGCTGACCCCGGGCATGTTCCGCCACAAGGCGCTCCAGAAGATGTCCTCGCCGGAGCAGCTCGACCGCATGCTGCGGATCACGCTCCCGCGCCGCTGGATCGGCCTCACCGGGCTGCTGCTCATCGTCGCCGGCGTCGTCGCCTGGTCGGCGGTCGCCGCCGTCCCGACGACGCTCTCGGGTCCGGGCTTCCTCCTGCCGCAGGGCGGGTTGCGGCAGGTGCAGGCGGCCGTCTCGGGAACGGTCGACAGCCTCGACGTCGGCATCGGCGACCACGTCGTCGGCGGCGAGGCGATCGGCGAGATCGCCGCGGCCGACGGCAGCCGTACGCCGGTGGTCGCGCCCGAGACCGGCGTCATCACGGAGGCCGACACGGTCGCACACGCGTTCGTGCAGGCGGGCGAGCGCCTCGCGCTCGTCCAGCCCGTCGGCTGGCCGCTCGTCATCTACGCGTACGTGCCGACCACCGTCGCCGCGGGCCTCCGCCCGGGCGTCCCCGTCCAGGTCCAGTTCGGCGCGGGCATCGGCGCCCGCTTCGGCTACGCGAAGGGCGTCGTCGCCTCCGTCAGCCAGTTCCCTGCCACCGAGGAGCGGCTCAACTTCATCCTGCAGGACTCGTCCGTCGTCGACTCGGTGCGCAAGCTCGGCCCGGCGAACGAGATCGTCATCGTCATGGACCAGTCCGCGCGCAACCCGAGCGGTCTCGTCTGGGGCTCGGGCAGCGGCCCGCCCGGCGCGCTTCCGGCCGGCCTGCCCGCGACGGCGAAGTTCATCGTCGGCCAGCATCACCCGATCGACAACGTCCTCTAGATGTCGTCGACGGTGACTGCGGCGGCGCCCGCGAAGAGCAAGGCGCCGACGGGGAAGACGGCACGGCGCGTGAAGACGCCGACCGTCCTCCAGATGGAGGCGGTCGAGTGCGGCGCGGCGTCGCTGTCCATCGTTCTCGCGCATCACGGCCGCTGGGTCCCGCTCGAGGAGCTGCGCAACGAGTGCGGCGTCTCGCGCGACGGCTCGAAGGCGAGCAACATCCTCAAGGCGGCGCGCGCGTACGGCTTCGACGGCAAGGGCCTGCGGATGGAGCCGAAGGGGCTCGCCGACGTGAAGCTGCCGGCGATCATCTTCTGGAACTTCAACCACTTCCTCGTCGTCGAGGGGTACGGGCCGAAGGGCGTCTACCTCAACGACCCCGCGTCGGGCCCGCGGCGCGTGACGTGGGAGGAGTTCGACGGCTCGTTCACCGGCGTCGTGCTCGAGCTGACGCCGACCGACTCGCTCGAGAAGGCCGGCTCGCCGCCGTCGCTCGTCAAGGGCCTCGCGTCGCGCTTCCACGGCGGCATGCCGGCGGTCACGCTCTGCCTGCTCGCCGGCGTCGGCCTGCTCGTGCCGGGCCTGCTCGTCCCGGCCGCGACGCGCATCTTCGTCAACGACGTCCTCAGCCAGGGGAACCGCAGCTGGCTGCCGCTCCTCGTCCTCGGCGTCGGGCTCGCCGCCGTCGCGCAGCTCGCGTTCACGTGGCTGCAGCAGATCACGCTGCTGCGCCTGTCGACGAAGCTGTCGATGTCGATGTCGACGCGGTTCATGGAGCACGTGCTCCGGCTGCCGCTCCTCTTCTTCTCGCAGCGGTACGCGGGCCACGTCGTCACGCGCATCCAGGTGAACGACCAGATCGCGAGCATGCTCTCGAGCCAGCTGTCCGCGTCGGGGCTCGCGCTGCTGACGTCGCTCTTCTACCTCGTGCTCATGGTGCTGTACGACTGGCAGCTGACGCTCATCGCCGTCGGCTTCGCCGCGGTGAACGTGATCTTCCTGCGCTTCACCGCCAAGAAGCAGAAGGACGTGAGCCGCAAGCTCGTGCAGGAGACCGGCAAGCTCACCGCAGTCGCCGTCTCCGGCCTCGCGAACATCGAGACGCTCAAGGCGACGAGCGAGGACTCCTCGTTCTTCTCCCGCTGGGCCGGCTACCAGGCGAAGGTGCTCGGCTCGACGCAGGAGCTCGGCGCGCCATTGGCCGCGCTTTCGTCGCTGCCGGCGATGCTCATCTCGCTCAACACCGCCGTGCTCATCGGCTACGGCGGCCTGCAGGTGATGAACCAGTCGCTCTCGCTCGGCACGCTCGTCGCCTTCCAGATGCTCGCCGCGGGCTTCGTCGGCCCGGTCGCGCAGCTCGTCGGCTTCGGCTCGGTGCTCCAGCAGGCCGCGGGCAACCTCGCGAGCGTCGACGACGTCCTCAACTACCCGTCCGACCCCGAGTCGGAGGAGCGGCCGTACGTCGAGGAGATCGAGCTTCCGACGAGCAACGGCCACCCGGTGCGGAAGCGCGTGCCGGCGCGGCTGTCGGGCCACGTGCAGCTGAAGAACGTCGAGCTTCGGCTACAACCCGCTCGAGCCGCCGCTCGTGACCGGGCTCGACCTGACGATCGAGCCGGGGCAGCGCGTCGCCATCGTCGGGCCGACCGGCAGCGGCAAGTCGACCGTGTCGAAGATGGTCGCCGGGCTGAACCAGCCGTGGGGCGGCGAGATTCTCTTCGACGGCATCCCGCGCAGTGTGCTCCCCAGCGCGTGCTCGCGGCGTCGCTCGCCTTCGTCGACCAGGACATCCTGCTCTTCGAGGCAACGATCCGCGACAACCTGACGCTCTGGGACCCGACGATCACCGAGGAGCAGATCGTCAAGGGCGCGAAGGACGCGATGATCCACGACGACATCGTCAAGCGGCCGCGCGCGTACGACCGCGGCATCGAGGAAGGCGGCCACGACTGGAGCGGCGGGCAGCGCCAGCGGCTCGAGATCGCGCGCGCGCTCTCGGGCGACCCGGCGATCCTGATCATGGACGAGGCGACGAGCGCGCTCGACCCGCTCGTCGAGCAGGCGATCGACCAGAACATCCGCGCGCGCGGCTGCACGTGCATCATCGTCGCGCACCGCCTGTCGACGATCCGCGACTGCGACGAGATCGTCGTCCTGAAGCAGGGCGTCGCCTCCGAGCGCGGCACGCATGACGAGCTCGTCGCCCTCGGCGGCCTGTACGCGGAGCTCGCGCACGAATGAGCGCCGTCTCCGCGATCCGTCCGGTCTCCGAGCGCCCGGTTCCCGCGAACCGGCCGCTCCCGCTCGACGATCCGGACACGGCGTGGATCGTCACGCGGGGGCGCGTGCAGGTCTTCGCGCTCCGGCGGGACGGCGAGGCGGCGGCGCGCGAGCCGCTCTTCACCGTCGAGCTCGGCGAGCTCATCCTGCCGCCGCCGGCCGGCTCCGCGCTCGGCCTGCTCGTCGTCGGCCTCGAGGACGACACGGTCGTCGGCGCGCTGCCGCTCGCCAACCTCGCCACGGCGGCCGAGAGCGGCGCCGGCCAGGAGGTCGCGCAGCTCGTCGAGACGTGGCTCGAGGAGCTGACGACGTCGCTCGACGACCCGCATCCGTCCGACGACGGCGTCTCTCTCGTCGCCGACGAAGCGGCCGAGATCCCGGCCGGCCGGCACGCATGGCCGGCGACGCGGCTCGTGTGGGTGCCGAGCGGCGGCGACCTGCGCCTCTTCGACCAGCGCACCGCCGCCGACGTGCTGCTGCCGGTTCCGCCGCAGGCGTGGGTCGAGTGCACGGCGGACGTCACGGTCGTTCCGGTCGCGGGCGCGGAGGCGCTCGGCTCGAGCCTCGGCTGGGCAGGCATCACCGCGTTCACCGAGGCGTACCTCGAGCGGCTTCGCCAGCGCCTCGAGGCGGAGGGGCGCGCGGCCGCCGACTTGCTCGAGCGGCGGCAGCAGTACGAGCAAGAGCTCCGCGCCGCGACGTACACCGGCCTCGGCGCCGTCCTCGGCGGAGAGGTGCCGCGCGTCCAGCCGGGCGCGGAGGCGGGCGAGATCCTCGCGGCCCTGCAGCTCATCGGCGAGGCCCAGGGCATCGAGATCAAGCCTCCGCCGCGCGGCGCAGTCGGCGCCACCGTCGACCCGGTCGACACGATCGCGCGCGCCTCCGGCATCCGCGCGCGCCCCGTCACCTTCGAAGGGGCGTGGTGGAAGCTCGACGTCGGCCCGATGCTCGCCGAGCTCAAGGAGGAGAAGCGCCCGGTCGCGATCCTCCCGCGCAAGAGGAACGGGTTCGAGATCGTCGATCCGAGCGACGGCTCGCGCATGCCGGTGAACGACGAGACCGCGGCGCTGCTCGGCGAGGACGGCTACATGCTCTACCGCGCGATGCCGTCGCACCCGCTCACGGGTCGCGACGTGATCCGCTTCATGCTCAGGCCGCTCGTCCCCGACCTCCGCCGGCTCGCCCTGTTCGCGCTCCTCGCCGCGGGGCTGTCGCTGCTGACGCCGGTCGTGACGAAGAAGATCTTCAACGACGTCGTGCCGGGGCTCCAGCGGTCGAACCTCGTCTGGCTCACGATGCTGCTCGTCGTCTTCGCGGTGTCGTCGTTCGCGTTCTCGCTCGCACAGCAGCTCGCGTTCCTCCGCGTGCAGGGACGGGCGTCGACCGACGTCCAGGCGGCGATCTGGGACCGCGTGCTCGATCTCTCGCTGCCGTTCTTCCGCGGCACGTCCGCGGCCGGGCTCGCGATGCGCGTGATGGGCATCGAGCAGATCCGGCTGCTCGCGACGTCGGTCGTCGTCACCGCCGTGCTCGCGATCCCGATCGGTGTCGCCAACCTCGCGCTCGCGTTCGTCCTCAACGTGCGCCTCGGTCTCTTCGGCGCAGGTGCGCTCTTGATCGTGGCGATCGTGATGGTCCTCCTCATCCGCTACCAGGTGCCGCGCCAGCGGCGCGTGCAGGATGCGTCGAACGACCTGTTCGGAGTGTCGATGCAGCTCGTGGAGGCGGTCGGGAAGCTGCGCGTCGCCGACGCTTCCCGGCGCGGCTTCGCGGAGTGGGGCAGACGCTTCATCAACCTCAAGCGGTGCTTCTACGACGCCCAGCTCGGGTTCGCCGCCGTCACGGCGTTCACCGTCGCCGCGCCGGCGCTCGGCACGCTGTTCCTCATCATCGGGGCCTCGACGCTGAAGACGGGCGACATCTCGGGCGCGACGTTCCTCGCCTTCAACACGGCGTTCATCCAGGCGCTCACGGCCATCACCGGCCTGACGACGGTGGCGACCTTCGTCGCGCAGGCCGTGCCGCTGTGGGAGAACACGAAGCCGATCCTCGTCTCCGAGCGGGAGTCGGACGTCGTCAAGTCCGACCCGGGCGAGCTGCGCGGCCACATCGAGATGAGCCACGTCTCGTTCCGATACGCCGAGGACGGGCCGCTCATCCTCGACGACGTCAGCTTCGCGGCCGAGCCGGGCGAGTTCGTCGCCTTCGTCGGGCCGTCGGGTGCGGGCAAGTCGTCGGTCATGCGCATCCTCCTCGGCTTCGAGGTCCCCGAGGTCGGCACCGTGCGCTACGACGGGAAGGATCTCGAGAGCCTCGACCCGCGCGCGCTGCGCCGCCAGATGGGCGTCGTCACGCAGAGCGCGCGGCTCATGGCCGGCGACATCTTCACGAACATCGTCGGCGCGCGGCCGCTCTCGATCGAGGATGCGTGGGAGGCGGCCGAGATCGCGGGCGTGCGCGCCGACATCGAGGCGCTGCCGATGGGGATGCACACGTTCGTCTCGGAAGGCGCCGGCACGTTCTCGGGCGGCCAGCGCCAGCGGATGCTCATCGCCCGCGCCGTCGTCGGCCGGCCGCGCATCCTCCTCTTCGACGAGGCGACGAGCGCGCTCGACAACAAGACGCAGGCGGCCGTCTCGGCCGCGATCGAGCACCTCCGCGCGACGCGCATCGTCATCGCGCACCGGCTCTCCACTGTGCGTGCCGCCGACAAGATCGTCGTGCTCCAGGCCGGCCAGATCGTGCAGCTGGGCAGCTACGACGAGCTCGTCGAAGTCGAGGGGCCGTTCCAGCGTCTCGCCCGCAGGCAGCTCGCGTGAGCGCCGAGCCCGTCCATCCGCTCGACGAGCTCGCGGCGCTCGAGGCCGTCGAGCCGCGGCAGCGCCGTCCGTGGTCGCTGCTCCTCCTGCTCGTGCCGATCGCGGTCGTCGTCTATCCGCCGCTCTACAACCACGACAAGCCTTCGATCGCCGGCCTGCCGTTCTTCGTCTGGTACCAGCTCGCCGCCGTCGCCTTCGGCGGTCGTCGTCACCGGCGATCGTCTACCTGCTGCGCGGGCACCGAGCGGCTCGCTCGATCGATGATCGTCGGCGCCGATCGAGACCACCCAGGCGATCGTCATCGGCGTCGCCTTCGCGCTGATCACCGTCATCGGCCTGTACGCGGGCCGCTGGCGGAGGGGCGACATGAACGACCTCGACGAGTGGGCGCTCGGCGGCCGCCAGTTCGGCGGCGTCCTCACCTGGTTCCTCCAGGGCGGCAGCGTCTACACGACGTACTCGTTCATCGCCGTGCCGGCGCTCGTCTTCGGCGGCGGCGCGATCGGCTTCTTCGCTCTGCCGTACCTCGTCATCACGTACATGGTCGCCTTCATCATCGTGCCGAAGCTCTGGCACGCTCGCGCGCGCGCGCGGCTACGTCACGCCCGTCGGACTTCGTCCGCGACCGCTTCGGCAGCAGGCCGCTGGCGGCCGCGATCACGCTCACGGGCATCGTCGCGACCATGCCGTACATCGCGCTCCAGGTGTACGGCATCGAGATCTGCATGGCGCAGATCGGGCTGCCGGTGCAGGCGTCGCTCTGGACGGCGTTCGTGCTGCTCGCCGTGATCACGTACGTGAGCGGGCTGCGCTCGGCGACGCTGATCGCCGTCGTCAAGGACGTCCTCATCTGGGTCACCGTCATCGTCGCGGTCATCTACATCCCGATCCACCTCGGCGGCTATCGCGCACGCGTTCTCGAAGGTGCCGGAGACGAAGCTCACGCTGCCGGGCAACCTGTACGCCGACTACGCGACCCTCGCGATCGGGAGCGGCTTCGCGCTCTTCCTCTATCCGCACACGCTCACCGGGGCGCTGTCGTCGCGGAGCCGGTACGTCGTGCAGCGCAACGCCATCTTCCTGCCCGTCTACACGGTCATGCTCGGCCTGCTCGCGATCCTCGGCTACCTCGCGTCGCGGCCGGGCATCCAACCCGACAAGCACTACGGGAACAACATCGCGGTGCCGGCGCTGCTCGACAAGGTGTTCCCGCCGTGGTTCGCCGGCTTCGGGCTCGCCTCGATCGCGATCGGCGCGCTCGTTCCGGCGGCGATGATGGCGATCGCCGCCGCCGAACCTCTTCGCCCGCAACATCTGGCTCGAGCTGAAGCCGAACGCGAGCCCGCACGAGCAGACGAAGGTGTCGAAGCTCGCGTCGCTCGTCGTCAAGTTCGGCGCGGTCGGTTTCGTCGTCTTCGTGCCGACGACGTTCGTCATCAACTTCCAGCTCGCCGCCGGGCGTCTGGATCCTCCAGACGCTGCCGGCGGTGTTCCTCGGGCTCGCTCTGGCGCAGGCTCGCGGCGCCGGCCGTCCTCGCCGGCTGGGCGGTCGGAACGGCGATCGGCACGTACCTGCTCGTCAGGTGAGCTTCGACGTCGTCGAGCTACGCGTTCGGCTGGGGCGACCACCACACGCCGCTCTTCATCGGCGTTCCCGCCCTGGCGGCGAACCTCGCGGTGGCGCTCGGCGTCACCCTCGTCCAGCGGTTACGAGGCAGCGACCAGCTGGTTGCGGTCCGGGCGCCGACGGGCTGACAGGTGCAATTCGCCGTTGCGCATGAGAGGATGCGCTTCGGAATCACCCGCGGAAAGGGGAAATGGATGGATAGATCGTCCTTCGTCAAGAGCTATACGAAGATCCTGACGAACGCCTGGTCGGACGACACGTTCAAGCAGCGCCTGCACGACGATCCGAGCGGCGTCCTCGCCGAGTACGGCCTGGACGTGCCGGCGAGCGCGACCGTGGACATCGTCTCGAGCACGGCCGGCGAGGGGAACCTCGACGACCAGGTCAAGATCTGGGAGCAGGGCGAGAACACGGGCACGTACACGCTGTACGTCCCGGACGTGCCGCAGGTCGAGGCCGGCGAGCTGTCGGAAGCCGAGTTGGACTCCGTCTCCGGAGCCGGCGACGAGTACTGCTGCTGCTGCAGCCCCTGCTGCACCTGCACCTGAGCCACTCGACATCACCCGCGAAAGGGGGCACGGATGGATAGGTCGACCTTCGTCAAGAGCTACACGAAGATCCTGACGAACGCGTGGTCGGACGACACGTTCAAGCAGCGCCTGCACGACGATCCGAGCGGCGTCCTCGCCGAATACGGCCTCGATGTGCCGGCGAGCGCGACCGTGGACATCGTCTCGAGCACGGCCGGCGAGGGGAGCCTCGACGATCAGGTCAAGATCTGGGAGCAGGGCGAGAACACGGGCACGTACACGCTGTACGTCCCGGACGTCCCGCAGGTCGAGGCCGGCGAGCTGTCGGAAGCCGAGCTGGACACCGTCTCCGGCGCAGGCGACTCGTACTGCTGCTGTTGCAGCCCCTGCTGCACCTGCACCTGAGCAACGCGTACGGCCCGCGCCCCGGCCGGGGCGCGGGCCGACTACCTTCTCCGAGGACATGCTGACCCATCCCCGCATCAAGGCGAGCCTGACGCGCGCCTCCGTCGACGGCGACAAGCTGTTCCTCTTCGACGAGGGGCGCCAGACGCTGCTCGAGGACCGCGCCGCGGCCGCGCTCGCGCCGCTGCTCGACGGCACGCGCGCGCTCGACGAGCTCATAACCGAGCTGCCGGGTGTGCCGTTCACCGAGGTGCTCGCCGCGCTCGCGAAGCTCGAGCGGCTCGGCCATCTCGTCGACGGCCCCGGAAGCGGCGACGCCCGCGCCGACGCCTGGTGGGACGCGCTCGGTGTCGCCGCCGGCGCCGGGACGGCGACGATCTCCCTGACCGCACTCGGCGACTCACCCGGGGACCGCGTTGCCGACGCGCTTCGCCGCGCCGGCCTCGAGCTCGGCGCCGACGGCTTCGACGTCGTGCTCGTCGACGACTACCTCGACCCCGCGCTCGCGGCCGTCAACCGCTCGCATCTCGAGGACGGCACGCCGTGGCTGCTCGCGCGTCTCTCCGGCCTGCGTCTCTGGCTCGGCCCGCACATCCGGCCCGGCGCGACCGCCTGCTGGGAGTGCCTCGCCGAGCGTCTCGCGGGGAATCGCCAGCTCGAGCGCTACCTCGAGGCGAAGAACGGCCAGTCGACGATCGTCCCGGGCGCGCAGCCCGCGCTCCCCAGCACGGTCGAGACGGGCGCCGCGCTCCTCGCCACCGAGCTGCACGCGATTCTCGCCACCGGCCGGTCGGAGCTCCTCGCGGACGAGCTCGTGACCGTCGAGCTGCCCGCGCTCGAGGTCGCGCGCCACCACGTCGTCCGGCTGCCCCACTGTCCCGCGTGCGGCGACCCCGAGCAGCACGGGCGCCGCGATCCGCGCATCGTGCTCGAGCCGCAGCCGAAGCGGTTCACCGCCGACGGCGGGCATCGCGTCGAGGCGCCGCAGGAGACGCTCTGGCGGCTGCGCAAGCACATCAGCCCGATCGTCGGCGCGGTCACGAGCGTCGCGAGCCAGACGGTCGTCGACAACGGCGTCGCGTACAGCTACACGTCGGGCCACAACTTCGCGCTGATGCAGGACAGCGTGTACTTCCTGCGGAAGAACCTGCGCGGCCGCAGCGGCGGCAAGGGGCGCACGGACGCGCAGGCGCAGGCAGGCGCGGTGTGCGAGGCGATCGAGCGCTTCAACGGCATCTTCCGCGGCGACGAGTCCCGCACGCACGCGCGCTACGAGGAGGTCGCCGGCCGCGCCGTGCACCCGGAGGAGCTGCTGCTGTTCTCCGACCGCCAGTACGCGGAGCGCGACACGTGGAATCCGGAGCAGCTGACCGGCTACCACATCGTCCCGCGCCGCCTCGCGCCCGATCGGGCGATCGACTGGACGGCGGCGTGGTCGCTCACGCACGAGGAGGAGCGACTCGTCCCGACCGCATACGCGTACTTCGGGCATCCCGACGTCGCGCGCGACTTCTACTGCGCGAGCGACGCCAACGGCAACGCGGCCGGGAACACGCTCGAGGAGGCGATCCTCCAGGGACTGCTCGAGCTCGTCGAGCGCGACTCGGTGGCGCTCTGGTGGTACAACCGCGCGCGCCGGCCGGCGGTCGACCTCGACAGCCTCGGCGAGCCGTACATCGACCTCATGCGCGAGCACTACGCGTCGCTCGGCCGCGAGTTCTGGGTGCTCGACATCACCTCCGACCTCGGCATCCCCGCATTCGCCGCCGTGTCGCGGCGCCTCGACCGCGCGGTGGAGGACATCGTGCTCGGCTTCGGCGCGCACGTCGATCCGCGCATGGGCGTCCTCCGCTCGCTCACCGAGATCAACCAGTTCCTGCCGGCGGTGTCCGACACGCATCCGGACGGAACGACGAACTACTGGATGGACGACCACGACGCCGTCGAGTGGTGGACCACCGCGACGCTCGCGACGCAGCCGTACGTCGTCCCCGATCCCGCGCTCGGCATCACGAAGGCGGCCGACTTCGAGCCGCTCGCCACCGACGATCTCGCCGAGGACGTGCGGCGCTGCGTCGCCCGGCTCGCCGAGCACGGCGTCGACACGATCGTGCTCGACCAGACACGCCCCGAGATCGAGCTCGCCGTCTGCAAGGTGATGGCGCCGGGGCTCCGCCACTTCTGGCGGCGACTCGGCCCCGGCCGCCTCTACGACATCCCGCCGGAGCTCGGCTGGCTCGAGCAACCGCGCGCCGAGGACGAGCTGAACCCGATCAGCATCTTCTTTTGACCGAGCTGCTGCGGCTGCGGCGCGACGCGACGCTGGCGGACGGAGCGCTCGTCGAAGGTCACGTGCGCATGCCGCTCGGCACGCTCGCTCCGGGCGTGCAGGCGGCGGTCGACCTGCTTGCCGGCGACGGCGTGACGGAGGACGCGCTCGACGACGCGGCCGGCGAGAGCGGGCTGCTGCCGCTGCAGATGCTCCTGCGCCGGCTGGAGACGCGCGGCTGGATCGAGCGCGAGGTTCCGGGCGCGACGCTCGTGCCGATCGGCCACGAGTTCGCGCCGGTGCTCGTGACGCCGCCCGACGTCGTGCTGTCGCGGTTCGCGTACATCCGCGACGACGGCGGGGAGCTCGTCGTCGAGACGCCGCGTGCGTCGGTGCGCGTGGTGCTCCACTCGCCCGACGTCGCCGAGAAGGTCTTCACGCTGCCGAAGGGCGATCCGGTGACGGCACTGCTCGTGCGGGCCGGGATCGCCGTCGCACCCGAGGACGAGCAGCGGCGCGAGCTCGCACAGTGGGCGTTCGCCGACCTCGTCTTCCACGCGCGCTCGCGCGTCGGCCGCAACGTCGGCGGCTACGGCGGGACGTTCCGGCTGGAAGGCCGGTTCGAGCCGCTGCCGGGCGTGCGTCCGGCGTACGAGCCCGCGACGCCGCTGCTCGCGCCCGAGTCCGGCGGCGGGCCGCCGCTCTGGGACGTCGTCGAGGAGCGCACGTCGATCCGCGTCCACGACGACGAGCATCCGATCTCGCTCGAACAGCTCGGCGCGTTCCTCCATCGCGTCGCGCGCGTGCGCGGCGTGTGGAACGACGGTCACGAAGACGTCGTCTCGCGCCCGTATCCCGCCGGCGGCTCGCTGCACGAGCTCGAGCTCTATCCGCTCGTCACCCGCTGCGACGGGCTCGCGCCCGGCCTCTACCACTACGACGGCAGCGCACACGCGCTCGGCCTCGTCTCCGAGCCGAGCCCGGCGACGACGCTCCTCGTCGAGTACGCGCGCCGCACGGGAGTCATGGAGTCGCCGCCGCAGGTGGCGATCCTCGTCGCCGCCCGCTTCGGCCGGATGATGTGGAAGTACGAGTCGATGGCATACGCCGCCGTCCTCAAGCACGTCGGCGTCCTGTACCAGACGATGTACCTCGTGGCGACGGCGATGGGGCTTGCACCGTGCGCGCTCGGCGGCGGCAACTCCGACGCGTTCGCGGCCGCGGCGGGGACGAGCTACTACGACGAGTCGACGGTCGGCGAGTTCCTGCTCGGTAGCCGCCCGGAGGCGACGAGCCCCGTCAGCAGCACGTAGGCGTCCGGGTCGGCGCGGAACCGCTCGTACGCGGTTTGCGCCGTCTCCATGTCCGCGTCCGTGATGATCCCCTCCGCGAGCGCGGCGCCGAGCTGCGACGGATGCAGGTGCACGTCGAACGCGTCGAGGCCGAGCTCGTGGCTCGAGTACGAGTAGGCGGTCATGCGCACGTCGGCGAAGCCGGCCTCGCGCAGGATCGCGGGCAGCCGCCGGCCGACCGACCGGTCGCCGCCGCGGTCGCGCTGTGCACGCCAGACCTTCGCCTGCACGGCCGCGACCTCCGGAAACGACGGCTCGGCGATCCCCCAGAGCTGCCCGTCCACCTCGATCGCCGCGACAATGCCGCCCGGCCGGAGAACGCGCGCGAGCTCGCTGGCGGCTGCCGCCGGATCGTGCAGGTGCTGGAAGACGTAGCGGGCGACGGCGGCGTCGAACGAGCCGTCGGGAAGCGGGAGCTCCTCGGCGCGGCCGGCGAGCACCTCGGCGTCGGGGACGCGCGCGTGCGCGAGTGCGGCGAGCTCCGCGTCGGGCTCGACGCCGACGAGCCGTTCGGCGATCGGACGCAGCCGCGCGAGGACGGCGCCCGGCCCGCAGCCGACGTCGAGCACGTCGCCGCCGACTCCGAGCTCGCGCAGGAGCCGCTCCTCGGCCGGCCACGCGAGCGCCGCCTGCGCCTCGAGCCGCGCGAGCTCCGCGTCGAGGCCCGCGCGGCGCGGGTCGTAGGCCGAGTCAGCCGCCACGCGGAGACACGGTCGCGAGCAGGCCGTGGCGCGGCCGGAGCGTCACGAGTGCCTCCGGCTCGACCGGGTGCGAGGGAACGAGGCGGATCGACACGCGCCGGCGCAGCGTCGCGAGCACGAGCTGCGCCTCGAACAGTGCGAGGCGCTCGCCGATGCAGCGGCGCGGCCCGCCGCTGAACGGCATGTACGCGAACTCCGGCCGGTCGTCCGCGGCGGCGAAGCGGTCGGGGTCGAAGTCGAGGGGGTTGCGCCAGTACGCGGGGTGCCGGTGCAGGAGCCAGGGGCTGACGCAGACGAGCGTCCCGGCGGCGACGCGGAATCCGTCGATCTCGTCGTCGGCGCCCGTCGTGCGCGAGATGAGCCACACCGGCGGATAGAGGCGCATCGACTCCTGGACGACGTGGAGCAGGAGCGGCGGCAGCGGCTCGCGCGCGAGCTCGGCGTCGAGGCGGGCAGCCACGTCCGGGTGCGCGTCGAGGAGATACGACGTCCACGAGAGCGCCTTCGCCGTCGTCTCGTGCCCGGCCATGAGCATCGTCAGCACCTGGTCGCGGATCTCCTTCTCGTCGAAGCCGGCCGCGAGCAGCGCGCCCAGGAGGTCGTCGCTCTCGTCGCCGCTCGCGCGGCGGCCGGCGACGATGAGCGAGACGATCCCGTCGAGCAGTCGCAGCGCGCCGGTGAACGCCGCCCGCGCGTCCGCCCCCTCGGCGCCGGGGAGCAGCGGGTCGTAGTGGCCCATGAACCGGTTCACCGTGTCCACCGCCTCGCCGAAGCGCCGGCCGATGCCGGAGACGTCCGAGCCGAGGATCGCGCGCGAGACGACGGCGAGCGTGAGGCTCGAGAGGTCGTGGTCGAGCCGCACCGCCTCACCTGACGCGAGCGCGGGAGCCCACCGCCCGACGAGCGCCTCCGTCTCCTCGACGATGAGCTCGCCGAGGCCTTCCACGCGGCTGCGCTCGAACGCCGGCTGCGTGATGCGCCGCTGCCGCTTCCACGTCTCGCCCTCGCTCGTGAGCAGCCCGCGCCCGAGGAGCGGCGTCAGCATCGCGTCGTCGGGCGTGCCGGCCTTGACGTAGTTGCGGTCGCGGTTCCGGAGCACGTGCCGCGCGAGATCGGGGCGGTTGAGCGTCACCACTGCGCCGTTCTCCGTCTCGTGGCGGACGACGTCGCCGTACTCGGCGGTGATCCGCTCGAGGAACCTCAGCGGGTCCGCACGGATCTCGGCGATCGGCACCCGCTCGGACGGGCCGGGCGGCTGCGGACGCGCGGCGGTGGCGCTCACGAATTGATCCTAGTGCCGCCGACCTTTAGGTTGGAGGCGTGCGCGTCGGAGTGGTGCAGATCAACATGGGCCTCACGTGGTCCAACCCGAAGCGCAAGCCCGACGAGGAGCTGACGACGTCGTTCGGCCTCCTGCCGTACTCCGTCGGCCTGCTGCAGGCATACGCGGAGCGCCACGCCGTCGAGCGGCACGAGTTCCTCCTGCCGCTGTACCGGCGCCTACCGGTCCCCGAGGCGGTCGAGCATCTGCGCGGCGCCGACGTCGTCGGCTTCAGCGCGTACGTGTGGAACGTGCGCCTGTCGCTCGCGATCGCGCGCGCATTGAAGGAGGAGTCCCCGGACACGCTCGTCGTCTTCGGCGGGCCGCAGGTTCCCGACCGGTCGGAGGAGTGGCTGCGCGAGCACCCGTTCGTCGACGTCGCCGTCCACGGCGAGGGCGAGGCGGTGTTCACGGCGCTGCTCGACGGCGCCGACCGCAGCGGGATCCCGGGCATCAGCTTCCTCCACCCGGACGGCACGTACGAGCAGCACCCGAAGGGACCGCGCATCGCCGACATGTCGGAGATCCCGTCGCCGTTCCTCGAGGGCACGTTCGAGCCGCTCCAGCGTGCGAACCCGGACGAGCGCTGGATCATGATCTGGGAGACGAACCGCGGCTGCCCCTTCTCATGCACCTTCTGCGACTGGGGCTCGGCGACGCAATCGAAGGTCTTCCGCTTCGAAGAGGAGCGGATCTTCGCCGAGGTCGAGTGGATGGGGCGCAACCGGGTCGGCTTCGTCTTCTGCTGCGACGCGAACTTCGGGATGCTGCGGCGCGACTACGACATCACGCTCGCTGTCGTCGATGCGAAGGAGCGCTACGGGTTCCCGTTCTCGTTCTCGGTGCAGAACGCGAAGAACGCCACCGAGCGGGCGTATCGCATCCAGAAGCTCCTCAACGAGTCGCTGAACGCGTACGGCGTCACGCTGTCGCTCCAGTCGACGAACGAGCAGACGCTCGCGAACATCCGGCGGGAGAACATCTCGTCGGACTCGTATCGCGAGCTGCAGCGCCGCTTCGCGCTCGACGGCGTCTACACGTACACCGACATCATCCTCGGGCTCCCGGGCGAGAGCTACGACGGCTTCGCCGACAGCATCGGCAAGGCGATCGCGGACGGCCAGCACAATCACGTCCAGTTCCACAACTGCTCGCTGCTGCCGAACGCGGAGATGGCGCAGCCGGACTACGTCGAGCGCTTCGGAATCCGCACGGTGCCGCAGCTCATCCGGAACCCGCACGACAGCGTCGATCTCGTCAACGACGTGGAGGAGTACCTCGACACGGTGATCGCGACCGCGGCGATGCCCGAGCCGGACTGGGTGCGCTCGAAGACGTACTGGTGGCTGTCCGACCTCTTCTACTTCGACCGGCTGCTGCAACTGCCGCTCGCGCTGCTCGAGGCCGAGTACGGCGTTCCCGTGCGCACGGGGATCGAGCGGCTCGCGTCGTCGGACGCGCCCGAAGTGCGCCGCGTCGTGGACTCCCTTGCCGCGCATGCGCGGGCGATCCAGCTCGGCGGGCCCGAATACGTCACCGACCCGGCGTGGGGCGGGCTCCTGTGGCCCGCCGACCAGCACGCGCTCATCGGGCTCGTTCTCGACGGACGCCTGGAAGCGTTCTACGAGCAGGCCGCGGACGAGCTGGCGGGCCTCGTCCCCGGCGACGACACCGCGCTGCGCGAGGCGATCGAGCTCAACAGCGCCCTGCTCCGTATCCCGTTCCGGACGAAGGACGCGCGGCTCGTCCTGTCTCACAACCTGCTCGAGTACCACGCGGCGGTCCTCGCCGGCGAGCCCGTCCCGCTCGAGGAGCGGCTCACGGCCTACGTCGTCGACCGCACGAGCAGGCCGTTCGCGACCGAGCAGGCGTGGTTCGAGCATCTCGTCTGGTGCAACGGCAAGGACAAGCGCGGCTACCTCGACGACGCACGCCCGATGGGCGCACGCGGTATGGTCGGCGTGGCATGAGCACGCGCAACCGCCTCCGCATGGGCGTCGGGACGCTGTACGCGCTCGCGATCGTCGTCTCGCTCTTCGCGGGCGGCCTCGTCTGGGTGGCGATCATCGGCGCGGTGCTCAGCGGGCTCGCGTACTCGCGGCTCGGCGGCTGGAGCGGAGGCGGACGCAACCGCAATCGGAACCGCAACCGCGATCGCAACCGCGACCGCGGCTAGTCCCGTCTCGCGCGTCCTCGTCACCGGCTTCGAACCGTTCGGCGGCTCGCCGGTGAATACGTCGCAGCAGATCGTCGAGGCGCTCGGGGGCGTCGTGCTGCCCGTCTCGTATACGCGAACCGCGGACGCGCTGCGTGCCGCCGTCCGGGAGGCCGACCCCGACGTCGTCGTCTGCTTCGGGCAGGCCGACCGCGACGCGATCTCGGTCGAGTGGTTCGCGCACAACCTCGACGGCTCCGAGTCGGCGGACAACGACGGCGCCGTCTCGTCGGCCGAGATCGACCCCGGCGGCCCGGTTGCCTACCGGTCGACGCTGCCGGTCGACGCCATCGTCGCCGCTCTGACCGCGGCGGAGATCCCCGCCGCCGCCTCGCGGGACGCCGGCGGCTTCCTCTGCAACCACGCGTTCTACGTCCTCATGCGGCTCCTGGAGCAGGAGCGGCCCGGGACGGCCGGCGGCTTCGTGCACGTGCCCGAAGACATGCCGGCCGAGGCCCTCATTCGGGCGGCCCGGATCGTCCTGGCGGAGGCCGCCGGCCTGTAGATACAATCCGTATACCTAGTACACGGATTGGAGAGTGAATCGAACGTGAGTGACCTGCTCCTCGTCCCGCTCGAGGACACCGTCGTCTTCCCCGGTATGACCGTCACGCTGACCGTCGAGACCGGCGAGGAGACCCGCGTGCTGCTCGTTCCCCAGCACGAGCAGGAGTACGCGAAGGTCGGCGTCGTCGCCGACGTCGACGAGCGCGTGCGCCTGCCTCGCGGCGGCGGCACGGCCGTCGTCCTCAGCGGCGTGCACCGCGCCGTCATCGGCGCGGCCCACACCGACCCGCAGGGGCGGCTCCGCGTCGAGGTCGAGGAACGGCCCGACGAGAACCCGCCGCCCGTGCAGACCCGTGAGCTCGAGCGCGAGTACCGCGCCATCGTCGAGGAGATCCTCGAGGTGCGCGATGCGGACGAGCGCATCAGCCAGTTCCTGCGCTCCATCACCGGCGCGGGAGCGCTCGCGGACACGTGCGCGTATGCGCCCGACATCTCGTTCGCGAATCGCGTCGAGCTGCTCGAGAAGGTCGACGTCGTCGAGCGTCTCGAGCTCGCC
The DNA here is from genome assembly GCA_963802685.1 of uncultured Actinomycetes bacterium. Taxonomy (GTDB): domain Bacteria; phylum Actinomycetota; class Thermoleophilia; order Gaiellales; family Gaiellaceae; genus Palsa-739. The sequence goes on along the minus strand of CAWDJG010000003.1, from coordinate 291,866 downwards.
GTCAAGCTTCAGCGCGAGCGGCTCGCCGAGCTGCAGGTGCGCGCGCGCATCCGCGATGACGTCGAGTCCGGCGCGCAGAAGCAGCAGCGCGAGTGGTTCCTGCGCCAGCAGCTGAACTCGATCCGCAAGGAGCTCGGCGAGGACGAGGGCTCCGTCGCCGACGAGTACCGCACGAAGATCGACGAGGCCGGGATGCCGGACGACGTCCGGGCCCAGGCCGAGCGCGAGCTGCGCCGGCTCGAGTCGATGGGCGAGGCCTCCGGCGAGGCGTCGATGATCCGCACGTACCTCGACTGGCTGACCTCGGTTCCGTGGTCGAAGCGCTCCGAGGAGCGGCTCGACCCGAAGCACGCACGTGATGTCCTCGACAACGACCATGCCGGCCTCGACGACGTGAAGGAGCGCATCGTCGAGTACCTCGCGGTGCGCAAGCTGCGCGAGGAGCGCGGCATCGCGAACGACAAGAAGAGCGGCGCCATCCTCACGCTCATCGGCCCGCCCGGCACCGGCAAGACGTCGATCGGCGAGTCGGTCGCGCGCGCGCTCAACCGTGAGTTCGTCCGCATGTCGCTCGGCGGCATCCGCGACGAGGCGGAGATCCGCGGCCACCGCCGCACGTACATCGGCTCGCTTCCGGGCCGGCTCGTGCGTGCGCTGCGCGACGCGGGGACGATGAACCCGGTGATCCTGCTCGACGAGGTCGACAAGGTCGGCGCCGACTGGCGCGGCGACCCGTCGTCGGCGCTGCTCGAGGTGCTCGACCCGGCGCAGAACCACTCGTTCCGCGACCACTACCTCGACGTCGAGCTCGACCTGTCGGACGTCTTCTTCATCGCCACCGGCAACATCGCCGACACGATTCCCGGCCCGCTGCTCGACCGGATGGAGGTCATCCGCTTCGACGGCTACACGACCGACGAGAAGACGGCGATCGCGCGCGGCTACCTGTGGCCGCGGCAGCGGGAGCGCAACGGCCTGCGCGAGGACGAGGTCTCGATCGGCGACGACGTCGTCGAGCTCGTCGTGTCCGAGTACACGCGCGAGGCCGGCGTCCGCCAGCTCGAGCGCGAGCTCGGGAAGATTCTGCGCAAGACGGCGACGAAGATCGCGTCCGAAGACGTCGAGGCTCCCGTCACGGTCGGCGTCGACGTCGTCCGCGACGCGCTCGGCCGCCAGAGGTTCTTCCAGGAGACCGCCGATCGGACCGCGGTGCCCGGCGTCGCGACCGGGCTCGCGGTGACCGGCATGGGCGGCGACGTCCTCTTCGTCGAGGCGACGTCGATGGACGGCGGCAACGAGCTCATGCTCACGGGCCAGCTCGGCGACGTGATGAAGGAGTCGGCGCGCATCGCGCTCTCGTTCGTCCGCTCGCACGCGGAGGAGATCGGCGTCGAGCCGTCGGCGTTCACGGACAAGTCGTTCCATCTGCACGTGCCGGCGGGCGCGATCCCGAAGGACGGCCCGAGCGCGGGCATCACGATGGCGACCGCGCTCGCGTCGCTCCTGTCGGAGCGGCCCGTGAAGCACACGGTCGGGATGACGGGAGAGGTGACGCTCCAGGGGCGTGTCCTGCCGATCGGCGGCCTGAAGCAGAAGGTGCTCGCCGCCCACGCGGCCGGGCTCACCGACGTGATCATCCCGGAGCGCAACCGCGCCGACCTCGAGGACGTCCCCGCAGACGTGCGCGAGGCGATGCGCTTCCACCCGGTGATGACGCTCGGCGAGGTGCTCGACCTCGCCCTCGAGCCGAAGCCGAAGGCTTCGCTCCATGCGGTGTAGGACGTGTCAGCCACTGCCCGAGGAGGTCGCCCGCGTGGCCGACCTCCTCGGGCGGCGCTGGGTGCTCGCGATCCTCTGGGTCTCGTTCGAGGCCGGCGCCGTGCGCTTCAACGAGTTCAAGCAGGCGCTGGAGACGATCCCGCCGCGCACCCTCGCGGCGCGGCTCGTCGAGCTCGAGGAGGCCGGAGTCCTCGAACGGCGCGTCCTCGACACACGGCCACCGCGCGTCGAGTACCGCCTCACCGAGGCGGGGCGGCGGCTCGGCAAGACGGCCGCAGGCCTTCTCTCGGCTTAACGCGTGCCTCACCACGTTCTTAGTGTCGAGCGGCACGCTCGACACATGCACCGAGTCCTCGTCGCCGAAGACGACACAGCTCTCCGGAGGCTCTACGGGATCTGGCTCGTGCACGACGGCTACGACGTGGTCTCGTGCGCCGACGGCCGCGAGGCGCTCGACGCGCTCGAGCGCGGGCTCGTCGTCGACGCGGCGGTTCTCGACGTCGACATGCCGTACGTCGACGGACTGTCCGTGTGCCGCTACCTCCACGCGCGGGACGCGTCGATTCCAATCGCCATGGTGAGCGGGATCGACCACCTGGGCTCCGCCGCGCTTGCCGCCGGCGCGACGGCCCTGCTGACGAAGCCGTGTGCGCGCGAGGACCTGCTCGGCGCGCTCGCCGGTGCGCTGCGGCCGGCGCTCCGCGCGGCCTCGTAGCGTCACCGTTCTGAGACAGGTTCTTCACAGCGTCGACACCCCTCGGCCGTGCGCCGGTGCAGAGACTTCCGGCGTCGGATGTCATCCCACCGCAGGGGAGAAGAATGAACCTCAGGAGGCTGAACAAAGCGGTTGTCGGCGCCGTCGTGCTGGCCGCGGCCGTGGCCGTGACCGTGCTGGCGAGCTCGTCGCCGGCCGCCACCACGGCGGCCGCGCAGGCGCAGGCAACGGCGGACGACGGCGTCGGGCTTGCCCCGGGCAAGATCAAGCACGTCTGGCTGATCATCCTGGAGAACAAGTCGTACGACGCGTCGTTCACCGGCCTGAACAACAACACGTACCTGTGGCAGACGCTCCCGTCGCAGGGCGTGCTGCTGAAGAACTACTACGGCACCGGACACTTCAGCCTCGACAACTACATCTCCATGGTCAGCGGGCAGGCGACGCAGGCCGACACGCAGGCGGACTGCCCGTTCTACGACCAGTTCTCCGGGACGGTCGAGACCTCCGGCTCGCTGAAGTCGAACCCGAACTACGGACAGCTCGCATCGGCCGCCGGGCCGAACGCCGCGCCGGGCGCGAACGGCTGCGTGTACCCGACGAGCGTGCAGACGCTCTTCGACCAGCTCGACGCGGCGCACGTCAGCTGGAAGGGCTACGCGCAGGACCTGGGAACCCGACGGCGACGCAGGGCGACCACTCGGCGGGCGTGCAGTACTGCGGGTCGCCGTTTGCGTGCCCCGGAGCCACCGGAAGCACGGCGGAGCCGAACCCGGGCAGCGCGAACGCGACCGATCAGTACGTGCCGAAGCACTTCCCGTTCCCGTGGTTCTCGTCGGTCCTCCAGTCCGGCGACTGCACCGCGTCGCACATCGCCGACCTCTTCGATCCGAGCAACGGCCTGTACCACGATCTCCAGAGCAAGTCGACGACGCCCGCGTTCAGCTGGATCTCGCCGAACAACTGCAGCGACGCACACGACGCCGTCTGCCACGGGAACAACCTCTCCGGCGGCTTCTGCGATCCGACACGATCGAATGCGCCGAAGAACCACAGCGGCGGGCTCTACGCCTCCGATCTCTTCCTCGAGCACGTCATCCCGGAGATCGAGGCGTCGCCCGCGTTCAAGGACGGCGGCCTGATCGACGTCACGTTCGACGAGGCGTTCCCGCCGTTCACGTTCACGGGCAACAGCTTCGCGAACTCGACACCGTGCCGGCGAACGCGGCGACGTCGATCGCCGCCGACTCGGCGGGCGAGACGATCGTCGGCCAGACGGTGCACTCCGAGCCGACCGGCCCGAACACGCCGCTCGCGACGGACGCGAGCGGGAACCAGCTCTATCCGGGCCCGGGCGTCAACGCGTTCGTCGACCGGCCCAGCACCTGCGTCGCCCAGACGATCCCGCCGCAGCCGGCGGGGACGTGCATCCTCGGCGTCGGCAACCACCGTCCCGGTGCAGCGCACGGACGCGGGCGCTTCGGCGGCCGCCGGCGATGTCGACGATCCGCGACAACGCGGTCGTCGCCACCGACGCGGGCCGCGGCGTGTCGGGTGCGGGCATCCCGCGCGGGCGCATTCGTCGGCCAGGTGAACGACACGCTCGACACGGCCCCGGACATCCCAGTCCGGAGGGGCGGCGGACGTCGGGCTCGTTCACGCTCGTCGACGCATCGGGGAACGTCGCTCACGACGACCGGACGCGGTGAGCGGCATCACGCTCGGCCAGCCGACACGCCGGCGAACGATCCGCTGTTCGACGCGATCGATCCGACCACGGGCGGCGGCGACACCGGCAGCGTGCTGATCAGCCCGTACATCACGCCGGGCACGGTGAGCAACGTCTACTACAACCACTACAGCTGGCTGCGCACGATGGAGGACCTCTTCGACGTCGGTCATGCCTCTAAGGGCCTCGACGGCGACGGGCACCTCGGCTATGCAGCCCAGCTCGGCCTCGCTCCGTTCGGCCAGGACGTCTTCAACAACCCGTCGGGCACACTGATCGAGGGTCGCCGGCAACGACCGGGTCAGCTGCGCGGGAGCCGGGCCTTCGGGCTCGGCTCCCGCCGTGCCCGTCTCACCGCCGCCGGCGTACTTCTGCTCGTGGCGGCGGCTGCCGGCTCGGCGTCGTCCTGCGGGCGGTCGAGCGGGACGCCGGCCGCGACGTACGGCGGCATCCCGAGCTGGCTCCCGAAGCCGACCGTTCACGTCGGCCGCGTCGTGGCCGCGAGTGCCGCGCATCCGTGGCGTGCGGTCGAAGGGAGACATCGTGTCGGTGCGTCTCGCCGGCGGACGCGTGCGCGCGCTCGTCGTCGGCCCGTCGGTGCCGGAGGAGGGTCAGTTTCCCGTTCCGGAGACGACGTCGTGCACGTTCACGGTCACGCTCGACCGGGCGGGCGGCGTCGTCCCGCTGCGCGCGTCGGCGTTCACGATCGTCGACGAGGTGGGGAAGATCCACCATCCGCGCGTTCCTCCGTGCGCTGCCGGCGCGCGTCGGGCCGGGCCGGCGACGGTCACGTTCCTCGTGCAGGCCGTGCTCCCGACCGGCAACGGCCGGCTGCGCTGGGCGCCCGAGGGGACGCCGATCGTCTCCTGGGACTTCGACGTCGAGATCGACTGACGCTCAGCTCTCGTCGTGCTGCGCTGCGCCGTCGACCGGCGGTATCCAGCTCTCGCGCCGCTTCACCCAGATCTCGTCGTCGGGCTTCAGCTCGAACGGCGCCTCGTCGAGGCTTCCGAGCCGGATCTCGACGAGCGTGTGGTCGGCGTCGGCGGTGTCGAGGAGCCGAGACCCGCAGCTGGGGCAGAAGCCGCGGCCGTCGTAGCTCGAGACTTCGCCGCTCATCTCGAACGCTTCGGCCGGCCACTGCGCGTACACGGTGAACGCGCTGCCCGACTCCTTCCTGCAATCCGCGCAGTGGCAACGCCGGACGTGCACCGGGTCACCGCGAACGCTGTAGCGAACCGCTCCGCAGAGACATCCGCCGGTGCGCACTCGTTCTTCCACGCGCGCAGATGCTACGCGGGCAACGGACATTCCCGGATGTCCGGCCGCTCGGCGAGACTTAGACCGCTGTCAACAGCTCCCCAAACGTGCGTCGGGGGCGTAACCGGAGGTCGACCATGTCTGGATTCATCGGGCGCCACCGGCGGCTCGTGCTCCAAGCCGTTGTCGTCGTCGCGATCGTGGCCGGCGGGGCAGTCGCAGGGTTCCTGCTCCTCCGAAGCACGGGGAGGACTGTTGCCGTTCCGGGCGATCAGATCGGGTGCGTGTACAGCAGCCTCGAGAGCGGCCACAACTTCATCCGCTCGATCCAGCCGGGCGAGCGCGTCACGATCGGAAAGACGGACGAGCTCGTCCAGCTCCCGACGAACGACATCGTCTACAACATCACGAGTCGCGGCAGCAGCCCGGAGGCCCCGCTGCATCTGCTCGCCTACACGCAGGGCCAGGTCGCGCTCTTCGTCGAAGGCGTCCTCAAGTTCCGCTTCAACACCGCGCATGACAGCGCCTGCAAGTGGTACTCGAGATACGGCATGCAGAGCACGTACGGCGACATGGGCTTCACCGTCGCTGCGAAGAGCCAGGGAGCTCAGGATTCACCGCACACGGGCTTCTATCGCTTCCTCGCCGAGGCGCAGGGAAACACGATGAAGCAGGTCGTCCACGACGAGTCGACCGGGTTCACGTGGCAGCAGCTGACGTACGGTGCCGACCCGAACGTGAAGAACCCTGTCAGCGGCGAGCCGGTGAGCATCACGTACGGCAAGCACATCGGCGAGCTCCTCACGAAGTACCTCGCGCTCGACCTGGGCGGGAACTTCTTCTGCGGCGTGCAGCCGGGGCTCACCGGCGCAGGGACCGCCCAGGGATGTCCGCCGATGTACTTCCAGCTCACGAGCGAATACCCGCGCGACAAGACGCTCTCGGACGAGCACGAAGCCATCAGACGGCTCGACGCCCAGCTGAACCAGCAACGGCAGGCCGCGAAGCTGCAGGCCGGGAACCAGGCCGCCGCGATCAAGGCGGCCGTGACGCAGCGCAAGGTCCTGGAAGCGCAGATCGTCAACACACGGCTCACCGCGCTCAACGATCCCGACGTGCAGAAGTGCCTGATCTACGTCAAGGCGGGCCTCGACTGCACCGGCAAGAAGCAGACGATCATCGTCGCCGGCGTACCGCAATCCGGGAAATAGGAAGCAGTTCGTAGGGGGTGCGGCCGGTCATCGGTCGCACCCCGGCGACGCTGCGACCTCAGCGCCTGCCTGCGTCAGCCCGTTGCGGGGTTGTGTCCTTCATGCACAGCGACCCGTTCGAGCCAGTCGAGGACGAGAGCGCGGAAGAGGTCGGGACGCTCGAGGTAGGCGCCGTGGCCGCCGCCGTCCATAACGGCATAGGTGGAGAGCGGGTAGTCGTCAAGGAGCCCGTACATGCCGTCGTACCCGCACCAGTGATCGAAGCGGCCGGCGACGATGAGCGACGGGGCCTCGAACGGGTTGGGAAGCGTGTCGACGTCGAACCTCGAGAAACGCGGACCGTCCAATCGGTCGAAGAAGTCCTTGTCGGCGAGTGGGAACCCCACGTCGACCGTCTCGCGGATGCTCTCGAGTACGTCCGGCGTCTGCCAGACGACCCAGTTGAGCTTGTCTCCCTCGCTCGGCCCGAGCAGGTGCGTGAAGCCCTCATCGCTGTGGCGAACGCGGAACGCCGGCAGCTGCGACCCCTGTACGGGGGAAACAGCGAGAAGCAGGCCCGCGATGCGCTCGGCCGCCTGATGCGCGGCGCCGCGAGCCAGCAATGCACCGTACGAGAAGCCGGCGATCGCGAACCGCTGCCCCGGCGCAAGGGCGTCCATCAGCTCGAGCACGACGGCGAGCATGTCGTCATGTGCGCGGATCGACTGTACGGCGGACGTTTGGCCGTGTCCGGGCAAGTCCGGATAGATTCGACGGAAGCCCGGATGGGCCGTAATGATCGGCTCCAGGATCGGGAGGCAACTGCGGTGGTCGAGCCCGCTGCCGTGGAGCACTACGAGAGGGAGCCCGTCGCCTGCCTCTTCGTAGAACACGTCAACATCACGAACTCGGCACCGCACGGGTCGAGTCTCGCACGGCGGGGCCCGCCCTCGCGCCCGACCCGAGCTACGCCGCGGAGCTCAGCGCAGCGATCTCGCGCTGCCCGGCGAGCCGCTGCAGCGCCTGCAGCTCGATCTGCCGCACGCGCTCGCGCGTGATCCCCAGCTGCCGCCCGATCTGCTCGAGCGACTTCGGGTCTGGATCGCCGTCCATGCCGTAGCGGAGCTTGATGACCGTCTTCTCGCGGTCGGGGAGCTCCTCGATCGCGCGATGGAGCGCATCCTCGCCGAGGCCGACGACGACTTCCTCTTCGACACCGCGCGCGTCGTGCGCGACGAGCTCGCCGAACGCGGTGTCCCCGTCGGTCGCCGATCGGCTTGTCGAGGCTCGCGACCGTGCGCGCCGCATGCCGCACCTCGCGCACGTGCTTCAGGATCAGCCCCGCCTTCTTCGCGACCTCGTCGTCGGTCGGCGCGCGCTCGAGCTGCAATGTCAGCTCCCGCTCCGCGCGCGCGATCTTCTGCTCGCGCTCGACGATGTGCACGGGGATGCGGATCGTGCGCGACTTGTTCGCGACGCCGCGCTGCACGGCCTGCCGGATCCACCACGTCGCGTACGTCGAGAACTTGTAGCCGCGGCGCCAGTCGAACTTCTCGACCGCGCGGATGAGCCCGATGATCCCCTCCTGGATGAGATCGAGGAGCGACAGGCCGTGCCCCTGGTACCTCTTCGCGATCGACACGACGAGGCGGAGGTTCGAGTTGATCATCTTGTCCTTCGCCCGCTGGTCGCCGCTCTCGATCCGCTTCGCGAGCTCGACCTCCTCGGCGGCGGTCAGGAGCGGATAGCGACCGGCCTCGTTGAGGAACAGCTGGAGCGAGTCGGTCGTCATGGCGGCGACGTCGTCGTTCGCATAGTGCGGCTCCTCGACCTCCGCGTGGCCAGTCGTCGGTCAGGTCGATGCCGCGCTGCTCGAGCTGCTCGTAGACGGCGGCGAGGTCGTCGCTCTTCGAGCTCGAGGTCGGCGATCAGCTCGTTGAACGCGGCGAGGTCGATCGAGCCCATCTCCTCGCCGTGCTCGAGCAGGGACTGGAGCTGCTCCTGGCTCATCCACAACCCATATCCAGCCTTACGCGGAACGTAACCAAGCGGTTCTGATTGGCGCCGGTAAAGGCGGGTAGAATCCCCATCGGTGGCGCCGGACTCGATCTGGGAGATCGTGTTTCTCATGGTGATCCTCAAGATCCCCATCGTGTACCTCTGCACCGTCGTCTACTACGCGATCAAGGCCGAGCCGCGGCCCGAGCACGGCGCTGCCGTGGCCGCGAAGACCGGGCCCGAGGACGAGGGGCCGCAGTGGCGCCGCCGGCGCCGGGCTCGCCCGCCGTGGCGGCCGCACGGCGGTCCGACACGGTCCTACCCGCGGACGGCACACGCGCGCGCGTACGCTGAGCGCCGATGAGCGCCGAGCCGTTCAGCGACCTGCCGTACGAGGAGCGCCGCGAGACGAGCCACACGACCGAGCTGGTCGCCGGCTACCTCGCGTCGTTCTCGATCTTCGCGAGCGCGATCTCGCTCGCGTGGCACCCGGTCCGGCTCCTCGGGCCGTCGATCCTGCTCGCCCTCATCAGCGCCGCGATGACCGGCCGCGGCAAGCGGCTGCCGCTCGCCGCCGTCATGATCGGCGCGCTCTGCTTCTTCCTCGCCATGACGATCTCGGTCGTCACCGGGCGACCGCTCTGGTAGCCCGCACCGGGCTGCTACAACGGGAGAGATGGATGGACTGAACACGGGCTACGCGGCCCTGCTTCTCGAGCAGTACCTCGAGAATCCGGCCGCTGTCCCGTCGGAGTGGCGCGCGCTCTTCGAGAGCCCGCCGCGGGAGCTGCTCGCGACGCAGCCGGGCCTCGCGAAGCTGCCTCGAGCGCAACGGCGGCAACGGCCACGCGCGCCGCGGCCGCTCCTGCGTCCGAGCTCGCGCGACGACGAGCTCGTCGGCGGCGTCGCCGCGGCGATGGCGCTCGTCAAGGCGATCCGCACGCACGGCCACCTCGCCGCGCACCTCGATCCGCTCGGCTCCGAGCCGCCCGGCGACCCGGCGCTCGAGCCGGAGCGCCTCGTCCCGAAGCTCACGCCCGAGCTGCAGGCGCGCATCCCCGCCGCCGGTCCTCCGCCTGTACGTTCCCGGCGAGACGCTCGCCGACGCGCTGCCGCACCTGCGCGAGACGTACTGCGGCACGATCGCGTACGAGATCGAGCACCTCTCCGACCACGAGGAGCGCGTCTGGCTGCGCCAGGCGATCGAGTCCGGCCGCTACCGGCAGCCGCTCTCCGACGACGAGCGCGAAGCGCTCCTCGCGCGGCTCAGCCGCGGTCGAGGGGATCGAGCGCTACCTCCGCCGCGCGTTCCTCGGCCAGAAGCAGTTCTCGATCGAGGGCCTCGACGTGATGGTGCCGATGCTCGACGAGGCGATCGAGCTCGCGGCGGACGCCGGCGCGCACGAGGTCGTCATCGGCATGGCGCACCGCGGCCGCCTCAACGTGCTCGCGCACGTCGTCGGGCGCCCGTACGAGACGATCCTGCGCGAGTTCGAGGGCGAGCGGACGATCGAGGCCGTCGTCTCGAGCGAGGAGGGCGGCACCGGCGACGTGAAGTACCACCTCGGCGCCGTGGGCACGCGCCGGACTGCGCGCGGGCGAGATCACCGTCACGCTCGCGGCGAACCCGAGCCACCTCGAGGTCGTCGACCCGGTCGTCGAGGGACGGGCGCGCGCGGAGCAGACCGACCGCTCGGCGCGCGACGGCTACCACGACCCGACGATCGCGCTGCCGATCCTCATCCACGGCGACGCGTCGTTCGCCGGCCAGGGCGTGGTCGCCGAGACGCTCAACCTCGACGGCTCGCCGGCTACTCGACCGGCGGCACGCTGCACCTCATCGCGAACAACCAGGTCGGCTTCACGACCGATCCCGACGACGGGCGCTCGACGCGCTACTCGAGCGACCTCGCGAAGGGCTTCGACATTCCGATCATCCACGTCAACGCCGACGACCCCGAGGCGTGCGATCGCCGCCGTCCGTCTGGCGATCGCGTACCGCTGGCGCTTCGGGCACGACGTCGTCGTCGACCTCGTCGGCTACCGCCGCTACGGCCACAACGAGCAGGACGAGCCGGCGTACACGCAGCCGCTGATGGCCGCGGCGATCGCGGCGCACCCGACCGTGCGCGAGCTGTTCGCGGCGCGGCTCGTCGCGCGAGGGCGTCGTCACGCAGGAGCAGGCCGACGAGCTCGACGCGGAGGTCGCGACGCGAGCTGAAGGCCGCGCACGAGCAGCTGAAGCAGACGTTCGGCGCCGCACGCAGCCGGGCACGAACGAGCCGCTGCCGCAGACGACGACGGGTCGCCGTCGACACGGCTGTCGCCGCCGGCCGGCTGCGCGCGCTCAACGAGCAGCTGCTGCGCGTGCCCGACGGTTCACGCTGCACCCGAAGCTCATGAAGCAGCTCGAGCGCCGGCGCGACGCGATCGACGAGGGCGGCATCGACTGGGGGCACGCGGAGGCGCTCGCGTTCGCGTCGCTGCTCGTCGAGGGCATCCCGATCCGGCTCACCGGCCAGGACACCGAGCGCGGCACGTTCTCGCACCGCCACGCCGTGCTGCACGACGTGAACACCGGCGAGACGTTCACGCCGATGCAGCATCTCGACGACGCGACGGCGTCGTTCGAGATCTACAACTCGCCGCTGTCGGAGTACGCGTGCGTCGGCTTCGAGTACGGCTACTCCGCCGCAGCGCCCGAGGCGCTCGTGCTCTGGGAGGCGCAGTTCGGCGACTTCGTCGAACGGCGCGCAGATCATCATCGACCAGTTCATCTCCGCCGGCCTGTCGAAGTGGGGCGAGACGTCGCGGCTGACGCTGCTCCTGCCGCACGGCTACGAGGGCAACGGCCCGGAGCATTCGAGCGCGCGGCTCGAGCGGTTCCTGCAGCTCGCCGCGGAGGAGAACATCCGCATCGCGAACTGCACGACCGCCGCGCAGTACTTCCACCTGCTGCGCCGACAGGCGCTCGACGCGGTCGCGCGGCCGCTCGTCGTCATGACGCCGAAGGGGCTGCTGCGTCTGAAGCAGGCGTCGTCGACACTCGAGGATCTCGCCGGACGGCGCGTTCCGTCCCGTGATCGACGACGCGGACGCCGACCGGGAGCGGACGACGCGCCTCGTCCTCTGCTCCGGCAAGGTCTACTACGACATCGTCGGCCACGAGCGCCGCGGCGAGGCGGAGGGTGTCGCCGTCGCGCGGCTCGAGCAGCTCTATCCGTTCCCCGTCGAGCAGGCGTCCGTGCTGCTGCACGCGTATCCGAACCTGCGCGAGCTCGTGTGGGTGCAGGAGGAGCCGCAGAACATGGGCCCGTTCCGCGCCATCCGCCACCGCCTCGAAGAGGCGAAGCCGGAGGGCGTACCGCTCCTCTACGTCGGCCGCCCGTGGCGCGCGAGCCCGAGCGAGGGGTATCCGACCGCGCACCTGCGCGAGCAGGACCGGATCGTGCGCGCCGCTCTTTCGGTCTAGCTAGCGGCGCGGCCGGCGGCGGCCGAGCTCAGTGGCCTTTGCCACGACCGTGGGACCATGACGACGAACCACGGCCAGGATCTGACGGCGCTGAGCCGGGGTCAGGCGCTTCCACATGTCCATCAGAGCCACCGTGACCGCGACCGGACCCGGACGAATCTTGCTGCGAAGAGCCATCGCCCGATCCTAGTGGCGGCTGCGGCGCCGCGGGAGCCGGAGCGGCCGGGGCAGGCGGGACGGACGGAGCAGGCGGGGCGGCCGGAGGCACGTTGTCGCCGTGGTGCCGGTCATGGCCGTTGCCGTGATCGCGGTCGCCGTGGCCCTTCCCGTTCCCGTTCCCGTTGTCGTGTCCGTTTCCGGTGTCGTTGCCCTGGTCGCCGCCGCCGTGCGTCACGGGGACGGGAGGCGGCGTCGGCTTGGGCGTCGGTGTCGGTGTCGGCGCGGGCGTCGGCGGCGGCTGCGCCGCCGTCACGCGGACGGCGGCGACCGGCGCGGCGTGGATCGCAACCGGGGCTGCGGCGGTGGGCGCGATCGTCGCGGGCGCGGCGGGTGTGACTGCCGGCTGGGGTGAGGTCGCCGGCTTCGCGGCCGGCGCCGGCGTGGAGGCGACCGGCGTCGACGGCGGCACGCGCCGGACGACGATCGGCTTCGGCTTCGCCACCGGATGCAGGCGCGTCGTCGGCGCGGCGCGGAACGTCACCGCGGGCGCGGTCCCGAGCGGCGGCAGCACCGACGCCGCGGGCAGCGTCGCCGCGTGGACGAGCGCCGGCTCGGTCCCCGCTGGCAATGCGGAGAAGGACGGCGTTTCGCTGCCGGAAGGCCCGGCGAGGAACCGCGGGATCGCGGCAGCACCCGCCACCGCTCCGGCGAGCAAGATCGCTGCAACCATCCGCTCGATAGAACTCATGTTTCCGACCCCCGATGCCGACAGCATCACTCGAACGAGGTATCGGCAGCACGGGGCGGGGGCTTGAGCACCGGAGGCTATTTGGGCAGCTTCAAAGTCAAGCTCGCGATCTACTTCCTGCTCCTGTCGGTGCTGCCGGTGGCGGCCGGCGCGTGGGCATTCACAGCGGTCTCGGCCGAGAACGAGGCGCACCGCGTCGACGCCAGGCTCCAGACCGATCTCCGGCTCGCCCTCGCCGGCTACCAGCAGCGTGTGGACGGGGCCGCGGACGAGGCCGCGCGGCTCGCCGGCGACCGGGGATTCCAGGTCGCGCTCCAGAAGCACGACCGCGCTGCGGTCGCCACGCTGCTCGCGCACCATCCGAGCCTCAGCGTCCACGCCGGCAGCTTCCGCGTCGGCACGACGCCGGCGAACGCGATCTACCGGCAGGCCGACGTCATCACGCGCGACGGGCTCGCCGGCGTCGTCGTCGCGTCGGTGCCGCTCGACGCGAAGCTCGTCGCGTCGCTGCGAGCCGGCGCCAAGCTCCTGTCGGTCGACCGGCTCGCGATCGTCGCCCACGGCGACGTCGTCGCGGCCGCGCCGCCGCTCGGCGGCGCGCTCGCGCTCGCACCCGGGCGCATCGCGCCGGTGCGCGTCGACGGCGTCCGCTACCGCACGCTCGTCGCGCCTCCGCTCACCGGTGCAAACGGCGCGTCGTTCGCCGTGCTCACGCCGCAGTCGTCGATCGACTCGGCCGACGCCGCAGCGCGGGACCGCGTGCTCTTCGGCCTGCTCGGCGCCGCCGTCCTCGTCGCGCTCGTCGCGTTCCTCGAGGGCCGCGCGATCGTGCGCACGGTGCGCGGCATCGCGGACGCCGCCCGCGCGATCGCGCACGGCCGGCTCGCCGAGCGCGTCCCGGTGGAGGGCCGCGACGAGTTCGCGACGCTCGGAGTCGCCTTCAACGAGATGGCCGACCAGCTCGAATCCCGGCTCGCCGAGCTCGAGGCCGAGCGGCTGCGGCTGCGGGACGCCTTCGAGCGCTTCGGCGAGGCGCTCTCGGCGACGCACGACGTCGACCTCCTGCGCCAGGTCGTCGTCGAGACGGCGCTCGAGTCCACCGGCGCCTTCGCGGCGCGGCTCCACGCGGACGGCGGCGACTCCTTCGCGGGCGACGTGGATGCGATCGGCGAGCTCATCGAGCTCCCGCTCACGATCGGCGGCTCGACGCAGGGAACGCTCGACCTCATCGGCACCTTCGACGACGAGCAGCGCCGGACCGCAGCGTCACTCGCCTCGCACGTGGCGATCGCACTCGAGAACGCGCGACTCCACCGGATGGTCGAGCGGCAGGCGCTCGTCGACGGGCTCACGGGCATCGCCAACCGGCGCGGCTGCGAAGACGCGCTCTCGCAGGAGATCGCGCGCGCGGGCCGCCTCGGCACGCCGCTCACGCTCGTCGTCGCCGACCTCGACGACTTCAAGTCCGTCAACGACGAGCACGGGCACGTCGTCGGCGACGACGTCCTCCGCGAGTTCGCGGCCGTCCTCCGGAGCACCCTGCGCGAGTCCGACGTCGCCGGCCGGTGGGGCGGCGAGGAGTTCGTCCTCCTCCTCCCGGGGACCGAGGCCGAGGGCGGCGTCCAGCTCGCCGAGCGCGTCCGGAGCGCCCTCGCCGAGCGCTCGTTCCTCGGCCGGGATGCGGCCGTCGTCCAGGTCACCTGCAGCTTCGGAGTGGCTCAACTAAGCCGTGGAGTGGGCGAACGGGCCCTCTTCGCCGCCGCCGACCGGGCTCTGTACGAGGCCAAACGGCGCGGGAAGAACCGGGTCGAGCTTGCGGCGGCGATCCGGAGCTTTTAGTAATCTCAAACCGGAATCTGGGCCGAAACCGGGTTAGACTATGACCCGGCAGGACCCGATCGGGAGGAACAAATGCCGGTAGAGACACCGTCGTACTTCGCGCAGGTGATCAAAGATCACCTCGAGTTGAAAGAGAAGAACTCAACGCTCGACGACCACATGCCGATCGACCGCTACAAGGCGGACGATCCATTCGAGAACCATCCGCTGTTCAAGACCGAGGAGCAGGCGCGCCTCGAGGAGACGATTGACGGCGAGCCCGCCTTCGTCACCGATCAAGCCCTGCCCTGGCCCGGCGAAGAGACCGCGGAGAACGCGGCTGCGGCCGACATCGACGACTCCGAGTCCAACGGATTCTGGTCCGTCGATCGCGCGCGCGACTTCGACTGGGGCGACTAATTCTTCGGTGGGCGGTGCTTGCGCACCGCCCACCGGTCTAGTCACCCGCTTCGCGGGAGCGGTCGCCGGCCGAGCCGCCGACCTCTTGGAGTGCGTGTGGGCGACTGTTCGGTGCTGCGCGGTCGGTGGGGCCTCCGGCCTCCCCGCCCGCTCGTCCGGCCTCCGCTAACGCTTCGCGTTAGCTCCGGCCCTTGGCCCTGGTCTAGGACGCTTGTCAAAAACCCTTGTGCCCGCTGTTGCTCAGTTCCCCCAACCGGGGGAGGCTCCAGGCCGGTTCCTGGGACGATCCTACGGCGGTCGACTTCATCCCGAGGAGGCTCGGCCCTGCGGTCCGCATCACCTCAGAGCCAGGACGCGCCGTGGTAGCGCGCCCGGAGATTCGCCGTCTGGATCTTCTCCCTGACACGGAGGACGACTTCGGCGTGCCCGCGCCTGCGCTCGTCGAGTCGTACCGGCGGCTCGCCGACGTGTTCCACGAGGTGCTCGCCGAGCAGAGCCTCGACGCGCTGCTCGTGCGCATCGCGGACACGCTCGCCGACCTCGTCCCGCACGGCTCGCTCACGATCTACGAGGCCGACGAGTCGCAGGGCATCCTCAATCCGGTCCTCGCGCGCCACGAGTGGGCGGAGCAGGTCATGCGCAAGCGCGTGCGCTTCGACGAGGGCATCACCGGCTGGGCTGCGCGCCGGCGCGAGCCGGTGCTCCTCAACCAGGCGCACCTCGACGCGCGCGTCAAGACGATCCCGGGAACGCCGGTCGAGCCGGAGGCGCTCATCTCCATCCCGCTCGTCGCGCGCTCGCAGATCAAGGGCGTCTTCAACCTCTACCGCGCCGGCGTGGACGTCGAGTTCACCGACGCCGAGTTCGAGCTCGCGAAGCGCTTCGCCGACGCGGCCGCGCTCGCCATCGACAACGCGCAGATCCGCGCGCGGCTCGAGTACCAGGCGCAGACGGACTCCCTCACCGGTCTCTTCAATCACCGCAGCTTCCACGAGCACCTGCGCAAGGCGTTGCAGGAGGCGAGCCGGACGCACCTGCCGGTCGCCGTGCTCATGCTCGACATCGACGACTTCAAGCGCGTCAACGACGTCCACGGTCACGGCGTCGGCGACGAGCTCCTGACGACCCTCGCCGACGCGCTCCGCGGCGCCGTCCGGCCGGACGACGTCGTCTGCCGGCTCGGCGGTGAGGAGTTCGGCGTCATCATGAGCGGCTGCGACGGCACCGACGCGACCGCGGTCGCCGAGCGCATCGTCGCGCGCATGGACGAGATCGACACGCCGGGCGTCGGCACGGTCACCGTCTCCGTCGGCGCCGCTCTCGGTCCCGAGCACGCGATGAACCCGCGCGAGCTCGCGGCGTGCGCCGAGGCGGCGATGATGACTGCGAAGGCGCAGGGCAAGAACCGCGTCGTCCTGTACGAGGAAGACGCCACCGAGCGCCCCGACACGCCGACGCTCGTGCGCGACGTCCGCTCGCTCGCGCACATGAAGATGCTGCAGAGCCTCACCGGCAAGCTCAACCGCCTCACCGACGTCCGCAAGATCGGAAACGAGATCACGTCGGAGCTGCGGTCGCTCATCGATTACCACAACTGCCGCGTTTTCGTCGCCGACGGCGACGAGCTCGTACCGGTCGCATTCCGCGGCGCGCTCGGCGCGAACACCGGCGCGCTGCCGATGGAGCTGCTGCGTATCAAGGTCGGCGTAGGCGTCACCGGCCAGTGCGCTGCGCGCGGCGAGTCGTTGCTCATCGGCGACGCGGCGAACTGCGAGTTCGGCCACCGGATCAACGGAACGCCCGTCATCGAGGAGTCGCTCGTCGCCGTGCCGCTGCGCTACGGGGCCGAGGTCGTCGGCGTCATCGTCGTGTCGAAGCTCGGTCTCGACCAGTTCGACGAGGACGACGTCCGCCTCCTCGAGGTGCTCGCCGGCCACGCTGCCGTCGCGGTCGAGAACGCACGCCTGTACGACTCGGCGCGCCGTGAAGCCGAGAGCGCGACGGCGCTCCTCGAGTTCAGCCGCGAGCTCGCGTCGTCACCGAGCCTCGACGACATCCTCCAGCGCGTCGTCGAGCTCACGTCGGCGCTGCTCGGCTCGCCGCGCACGTCGATCTGGCTCGAGGACGACACCGGCTACGTCGTATCGCGAGCCTTGTACGGGCACCGGCCCGAGGAGCGGGCGAACGTCGCCGCGCGCCGGTTCGACATCGGGAAGATGACGCGGCTGCCGCAGGACGGGGAGCCGTTCGTGCTCACGGCCGAGCAGATCGCGGCGATCGTCGACGACCCGCTCGACTCGACGTCGTCGTATGCGATCGCACCGCTCGACGCCGACGGCAGGCGCGGCTTCATCGTGGCGTCGCTGCCGCCGGACGGCCACTACGGCGACCGCGAGCTGCGGCTGTTCGGCGGCCTCGCCCACCAGGCGAAGCTCGCGATCGCGAGCGCGTCGAGCTTCGAGGGGCTCGAGCGGACGTTCGTGTCGACGGTGGAAGCGCTCGCAAACGCGCTCGAGGCGAACGACGAGTACACGTCGACTCACGCGCGCTGGATCTCCGACCTTTCGCTCCGCGTCGGCGTCGAGCTCGGCCTGAACGACACCGAGCTAAAGCAGCTCGAGCTCGGCGCGCTGCTCCACGACATCGGCAAGATCGGCGTGCCGAGCGCGATCCTCACGAAGCCCGGCCGCCTGAGCGCGACCGAGCGCGCCGTCATCGAGATGCACCCGGTGCTCGGCGAGCGCATCATCGCGCCGATCGACCGCCTCCAGGAAGTCCGCGGCATCGTCCGCCACTGCCACGAGCGGTGGGACGGGCGCGGCTATCCGGACGGCCTCGCCGGGGAGGGCATCCCGCTCGAGGCGCGGATCATCTTCGTCTGCGACGCGTACCACGCGATGACGACCGACCGGCCCTACCGGCGCCGGCTCGGTCATCCCGAGGCGGTGCGCCGCCTGCGCGACGGCGCGGGCGCGCAGTTCGATCCGCGCGTCGTCGAGGTCTGCCTCGGCGTGCTCGAGCGCGAGAAGCGCTAGCCCGCCGCGGCGAGCTCTTCGCCGCCGTCGAGGGCGTGTGCCAACCGGCGGAACGGCCCGTCTTCCGCGAGCAGCTCGCGCTCGGTGCCGCGCTGGATCAAGCGGCCGCGCTCGACGACGATGATCTCGTCCGCCCGGCGGACGGTCGAGAGGCGGTGCGCGATGATGATCGACGTCCTGCCCGCGAGCAGCCGGTCGAGCGCGCGCTCGATGAGCACTTCGGTCGGCCGGTCGATGTTCGACGTCGCCTCGTCGAGGATGAGGATGCGCGGGTCGGCGAGGAGCGCACGCGCGATGGAGATGAGCTGGCGTTCGCCCGCCGAGAGACCCGCGCCGCCCTCGCGGACGACGTGCTCGAGTCCGCCCGAGAGGCGCGCCGCGACGCGGTCGACGCCGACCGCGGCTGCGGCGGCGGCGACCTCCTCGTCGGTCGCGTCCGGCTTCGCGAAGCGGATGTTCGACGCGATCGTGCCGCTGAAGAGGAACGGATCCTGGAGGACGACGCCGAGCTGGCGGCGGTACGAGCGGAGGTTGATCGTGCGCAGGTCATGGCCGTCCACGCGGACGGCGCCCGCGTCCGGGTCGTAGAAGCGGCCGATGAGGCGCGCGAGCGTCGACTTGCCGTGGCCGGACTCGCCGACGAGCGCGATGCAGCCGCCCGGCGGAATGTGCAGGTCGATGCCGCGCAGCACGGGCTCGGCGCCGTATGCGAACACGACGCCGTCGATCTCGAGGTCGCCGACGATGCGCGGGAGCGGCTGCGCGCCCTGCTGGTCGCGGATCCCCGGCTCCTCGTCGAGGATGCCGGCGATCTTCACCATCGCGGCCGCGCCCGACTGCAGCTGGCCGTAGACGTCCGACAGCTCCTGCAGCGGCTGGAACACGAGCTGGAGCAGGTAGAGCGCCGTGATCAGCGTCCCGATCGTCAGCGTGTGGTGCGCGAGCAGCTTCTCGCCGACGTATAGCACGGCGCCCGTCGCGATGACGCCGAGGAACTCGATCGACGGGAAGAAGACCGAGAAGATCTTCTGCACGTACGTCGACTGCGCGCGGTTCGCCTCGTTGAGCTCGTCGAACTGCGCCTGGAAGGCGCGCTCGCGGTTGAACGCCTGCACGACCGCCATGCCGGACACGGACTCGGCGATCTGCGCCGTCACCGCGCCGATCCGGTTGCGCTGCTCGACGAGCGCGACGTGCGACGTGCGCGTGAACCACCGCGTGAGGACGAGCGTCGGCGGCAGCACGGCGAAGACGGTGAGCCCGAGCCGCCAGTCGGCGATGAGCAGCGCCGCCAGCGCGGCCGGCAGGAGGACGACGTTCGAGACGAGCGTCGGCATTCCCTGCGACATGACGTCGGAGACGGCGTCCACGTCGCTCGTCAGGCGCGCGATGATCCAGCCGGCCTTCTGCTCCGAGAAGTAGCGGAGCGAAAGCCCGGTCAGGTGGTCGAACAGATCGCGGCGCAGGCGGATCGTGATCTCCTGGCCGAGACCGGCGAGGCCGCGGATGAGCCAGGCCTGGAGGATCCAGCCGGCCGCGGCGACGCCGAGGTAGAGCGACACGATGACGGTGAGGTGGTGGACGTTGCGCGCGCGGATGCCGTTGTCGATTGCGTTGCGCACGAGCAGCCAGCCGCCGGTCTGGCAGGCGGCGTTCCCCGTCGCGACGAGCACCATGAGGATTGCGCGGTGCCACTTGCCCTCGAGATAGCGGAGCAGCCGTCTCATGCCGCCGCCAGCTCGTCGCCGAAGAGCGCTGCGAAGGCGCCGCCTGCGCGGAGCAGCTCGTCGGGCGTTCCCGACTCGACGATCCGGCCGTCGTCCATCACGACGGCGCGGTGCGCGAGCGCGATCGTCGAGAGTCGCTGCGTGGCGACGAGCACCGTGTGCCCGGCGAGTGCCGGCCGCAGCCGGGCGACGAGCCGGCGCTCGGTGAGCGTGTCGACCGCCGAGAGCGGATCGTCGAGCACGACGACGCGCGCACCGGTGACGAGTGCGCGCGCGAGCGCGACGCGCTGGCGCTGGCCGCCCGAGAGGTTGACGCCGCGCTCGCCGATGAGCGTGTCGTAGCCGTCGGGCAGCTCGTCCACGAAGGCGTCGACGCCGGCCGCGGTGCAGGCCGCGAGCACGTCGTCCCACGGTGCGTCCGCGTGCCCGGCCGTGAGGTTCTCGCGGAGGGGGACGGAGAAGAGCACGGGTCGCTGCGTGACGAGCGCGACCGACGCGCGCAGCTCGGCGATCGCCACGTCGCGCGTGTCGACGCCGCCGATGAGCACGCGTCCGCCGGTCGGGTCGTAGAAGCGGGGGAGGAGGTTGAGGAGCGACGTCTTCCCCGACCCGGTCGGCCCGCAGACCGCGACGATCTCGCCCGGCTCGAGCGCGAGGTCGAGGTCGCAGAGGACGTCGTGCTCGCCGCCGTACGCGAAGCGGACCGCTTCGAAGTGAACGGGCAGCGGTCCGGCCGGCAGCGGCCTCGGCTGCACCGGCTCCGGCAGCGGCGGGATCCCCTCGAGCCACGCGAAGCTCCGCCCCGCCGAAGCGAGCGCGCGCTGCGCGAGGTTCGTGATCCAGCCGAGCGCCTCGAGCGGCCACACGAGCTGGAGGAGCAGCGTCTCGAAGAGGACGAACTGGCCGATCGAGAGATGGCCCGCGATGACCTGGCGCCCGCCGAAGTAGACGACCGCCGCGATCGAGAGCGACGGCAGGTAGTAGAGCCCGGGAAGGTGGCGCGCCTCGACGCCGGCCTGGCGGAGCACCGTGCTGCGCACGGCCTCCGCGCGCTCGCCGAAGCGGCCGCGCACGTCGTCCTCGCGGCCGAAGGCCTGCACCATCTCGATCCCGACGACCGCCTCGTCCGCGGCCTCCGTCACGTCGCCCTTGCGCTCCTGCACCTGGCGCGAGAGCGGCGACACGCGTCGCGCGAAGCGAAGCGCGAGCGCGGTGATCGGCGGCATCGCGACGGCGGTGTACAGCGCGAGCCGCGGGTTGACGATCACGAGCACGATGCCGGTGCCGACGATCATCATCACGCTCTGCATCCCCTGCACGAGCCCCCAGCCGATGAAGTACCGGATCGGGTAGAGGTCGTTCGTCGCGCGCGAGAGAACCTGCCCGGTGGCGTGCCGGTCGAAGAACGCGCGCGGGTAGCGGAGATACGCGCCGTACAGCAGCTCGCGCATCCGCGCCTCGATCCGGATGCCGATGCGAGCGGTCGCGTAGCGGCGGGAGAAGTTGATCCCGAAGCGGAGCGTGCCGAGGCCGACGATCCCGAGGACGTACGGCCAGAGCGGCTGCGTGTGGCGGACGATCGCGTTGTCGATCGCACGCTGCATGAGCAGCGGGATCGCGATCGAGATCAGCGCGTAGACGAATGCGAAGGCGAGCCCGACGGCGCCCAGGCGGCGCTGGCCCCACCACAGGCGGAGAAGGCGGCCGAACGTCGGCAGCAGGCCGAGGTCCGGCGGATCGACGGGGTTCACGTACTCGGGCATGGCTGAGGCATCGCTTGCGATGCCGATCGAAGGAGGCCGTGCCGGCTTTGCCGGCGCGGCCGCTTCTCGAAGCGCGGCCCCCTGCGGGTCGCAGCCTCGCCTTCAGTCAATCAGTTTCGGTCGGGCTGAGCGAGCGCCGCGAGGTCGTCGGTGAAGCTGAGCTCCATCGTGTCGCTGCCGATCGAGCGCAGCCGCGCCTCGAGCGCCGCTTCGCGTTCGTCGAGGGCGGCTTCCCTCGCGTCGAGCTCCTTCTGGCGGACGTTCGCCGGCGGCCGCCGTATGGGCTGCCGGTCGGCGAGCTCGATGCGGAGGGCGGCCAGCTCCTTCTCGACGCGGCGGATCTGCTGCTCCCGCTCGTCGAGCCGCTCGCGCTCCGCCGTGGCGAGGCTGCGTTCCGCCTCGGCCTCGGCGGCGAGCCGCTGCGCGTTCGCGATCTCGGCCGCGAGGCCGTGCTCGGTCAGCCGCTGCTCGAGCTCCGCGAGCTCCCGCTCCCGCTCGGCGATTGCAGCAGCCCGCTCGCGGAGCGAAGCCTTCATCATCTCGACCTCGCCCTCCATCTCGGCGTACGCGTTCTCCCGCCGCGACGCGAGGTCGCGCGCGAGGCGGCGCAGCTCCTCCAGGTCGAACCTCCGTTCCATGCCGCAAGTGTGGCAGGACCGCGGCTCCGCCGATAGTCAGCGCTTCGTCGGCAGGACGAGGTGGAACCGCGCGCCGTGCGGCTCGGCGTCCTCGTAGAAGAGATCGCCGCCGTGGGCGCGGGCGTAGGAGCGGGCGATCGCGAGGCCGAGGCCGGTCCCGCCCGGGGTCTCGCGGCCCCGTTCGCTCCGGGTGAACCGCTCGAAGAGATCGGGCACGAACTCGGGCGGAACGCCTCCCCCGGCGTCCTCGACGCTGAGCCGGAAGTGCCGGTCGGTCTGCTCGGCGTGGACGCGGACGGGCGGCGTCCCGTAGCGGAACGCGTTCGACACGAGGTTGGAGACGATCCGGTCGAGCGCGTTCCGGTCGACGGTCGCGATCGCCTTGTCCTCGACGTCGATCTCGACCGCAGCCGGCTCCCTCGCCGCTGCGGCCACGATCTCCTGCAGGTGCGGCCGGAGCGCGATCGGCTCCGGTGCGATCTCGATCGCTTCCGCGTCGAGTCGCGACAGATCGAGCAGCTGTTCGACGAGGCGCGCCATGCGGTCGGTCTGCTGGACGAGCGCCTCGGCGACCTGGTGCCGCTGCGTCTCCTCGAGCTGGTCGCCGAGGTGATGGAGCGTCGTGACGAACCCGTGGATCGTCGTCATCGGCGTCCGCAGCTCATGCGCGGCGAGCGCGATGAAATCGAGCTTGACCTCGTTCGCCCGCTCGAGGGCGAGCCGCGCCGTGTGCTCCGCCTGGTACAGACGCACGCGGTCGAGTGCGAGCCCCGTCAGCGCGCCGAGCGTCTGGAGGAGCGACAGCTCTTCGTCGCCGAAGAACGGCGCGTACGGCGACGTCCACACGACGAGCCGGCCGCCGGGGAAGTCGATGTCGAGGACCTCGGCGTCCTCCCACAGACGCGGCGGCTCGTCTCGATCCTCGAGCGCCCGCCGTTCTCCGTTCGGCACGTTCCACGCGGCGACGACCCGGCCTTCGGCGTTCCGGATCGCGAGCGCGCGGGCGCCGACGATCGCCGCGGCCGGCTCGAGCACGCGCCCGGCGACCTCCTCCTGGGACTCGGCGAACGTCAGCAGCTGGAGCACCGCCTGCTGGACGCGCTCCTGCTCGGCGCGGCGCCACAGCACGCGGACGAGCCTGGGCGGGGAGAATCCGACGAGGAATGTCGCGACGCTGATCGCGGCGAGCATCTGCGAGCCGAGCTCGACGCCGTTGCTCGCGTGGCTCGAGGACGCGGCGAGGATGAGAGCGAGCGCGAGCGCGCTCGCCCCGCCGGCCATGAAGCGCACGCGGCGGCGGGACACGGTGGGCAGGCCGGCTCCCGCACGCCAGAGGCGCACGGCCGAGACGACGGAGAGCGTCACCCAATGGACGGCGAAGAGCGCCACGAACGCGGCGAACGTCGTCGGCCAGTGCTCGCCCGACCTCGGGATGGACGGGAGCGCAAACGTCCAGATCGCGAGCGCGCCCGTGAGCACGACGAGGGCGTTGGCGAGTTTGCGCGTGGGGCGCCGGAAGGCACCGGTGAACCGGAAGAGGACGTACGGGAAGAGGACGAGGAGGAGAACCTCGATGCGCACGAGGCTCGACTCGAGCGCGTCGTGGCGGTGGTTCGGCAGGAGGCTCAGGAGCTCGACGGCCGCGAGCAGCCCGAACGCGGCCGCCGCCCACCCGGCCGCACGGTCGCGGCGGCGCTGCCAGAACAGCAGGCCGACCGCACCGAGTGCGGTGAAGGCAACGATGTCGATGTCGCGGAGTGTTTGGGCCGCTGTGTGCACTGACGCTCCTGTCGGAATCCTTACATGCCCCAGACATGCGGTTTGCATCGGCGGGGAACGAACCTTCTGCCCATCCGACTAAGGGGGAAGTCCACGATGCGCTTCAGGAGGTTCGTTCTCATGGCCGGCGTGGCCGCGGTGACGGTGCTGGTGGTCGCCGCCGCTTCGCTCGGCTCCTCGACGGCGGCGCCGTCGAACACGTCGCTTCCGTCGATATCCGGTTCGGCCCGCGACGGTTCGCTCCTGCGGGCCTCGCACGGCGGCTGGACCGGCAACCCGACGAGCTACGACTACCAGTGGCTGCGGTGCGATGCACAGGGCGGAAGCTGTGCGGCCATCGGCGGCGCGACGAGCAGCACGTACACGGTGGCGACGGCCGACGTCTCCAGCCGCCTGCGCGTGCAGGTGACGGCGACGAACGCCTCCGGCAACGGCGTCGCCCAGTCGCGGCCGACCGACGCCGTCCAGGCGACGAGCATCGCGCCGAAGAACACGGTTCCGCCGGCGATCTCCGGCACGCCGCAGCAGGGCAGCACGCTGACGGTCAACGGCGGCTCGTGGAGCGGGACGCCGGCGCCGAGGCTCTCGTTCCAGTGGCAGACCTGTGTGGGGACGGGCGGCGGCTGCGCCAACATCAACGGCGCGACGAACGCGTCCTACGTGCTCGCGGCGAGCGACGTGGCGCACACCGTCCGCGCGATCGTGACGGCGACGAACTCGAAGGGCTCGACCGCGGCCACGACGAGCGAGACGGCTCTCATCGCCCCGGCGAAGCCGGCTCAGGGCGGAGCCTCGATCTCGATCTCGCAGGTGAGCCTGCCGAACCGGCTCGTCATCGACAACGTGAAGTTCTCGCCGTCGCCGGCGCTCGACCGCGGCCCGATCACAGCGAGCTTCCACGTCTCCGACACGCGCGGCTTCTCGATCTCCGGCGCGCTCGTCTACGTCGTCGGCCTGCCGTACGGCTGGGTCTACGGCGCGCCCGAGACGCCCACGGACTCGACGGGCTGGGCGACGATCCAGATCCACCCGACGCGGACCATGCCGCTCCGCCGCGGTGACCTGGTGATGTTCGTCCGTGCGCGGAAGGCGGGCGACAACCTGCTCGCCGGCGTCTCCACGCGCCGCCTCGTCCAGGAGCCGATCAAGTAGCGGCGGGCGGGGGAGCGGCGTTTCGATGCGTATACAGCCGGGTATACAGCCGGGCATGCACGGATCGCCGCTCCCCGTCCAAGCCGAGCGACCCCGCCTGCTCTTCTTCTACTCGTCCGTCTCCGGGAAGTGCCGCCGGACGGAGGCGTTCGTCGCGCAGGTGCTGCAGCGCCGGAAGAACCACGACACGTTCGATCTCGTCCGCGTCGCGGTCGACCTGCGGCCGGAGCTCGGCGAGCGGTTCCGCGTCGACGTCGTTCCGACGCTCCTCGTCATCGAGGGGCGGAAGATCCGGAAGCGCATCGTCGAGCCGAACGGGTGCCGGGACATCGAGGCCGCGCTCGCGCCCTGGCTCCACTGAGCCCGCGCGGCAGCGGCTTGTCGGAGTCAGAATTGCTCCATGCTCTTCGCCGCGCCGCCGCCGCCCCCGCTGAAGCTCGAGCGGTGCATCGTCCAGGGCGTCTTTGCCGGCTGCGGCACCCTGCGCGTCCCTGAGGACCGGAGCCGGCCGAACGGGCGCACGATCGGGCTTCGCGTCGTGCTCGTGCCGGCGCAGAAGAAGGCCGAGCCGGACGCGGTGACGTACCTCACCGGCGGCCCGGGGGGCGCCGCCACCGAGCAGACGTACGCGGTGGTCTCGATGCTCGCCGCGGTGAACGAGAACCACGTCATCTTCCTCGTCGACCAGCGCGGCACCGGCGGGTCGAAGCCGCTCGACTGCCCGCCCAAGGGGACGCTTCGCGCCTGTCTGGCCGGAGTCCGCGCCGACCCGACGCAGTACGGAACGCGGGCGGCGGCGGACGACCTCGATGCCGTCCGCGCGGCGCTCGGCTACGAGCAGATCGACATCTACGGCACGTCGTACGGCGCGACGGAGGCGCAGGTGTACCTCAAGCGGCACCGGCACTCGGTGCGCACGATCACGCTCGACGGCGCGAGTCTCCTCGGCGTTCCGTTCTACGCGCGGTTCGCGCGGAACGCGCAGCATGCGCTGGCGCAGGTCGCGAAGCGCTGCGTCGCCGAAGCTGCGTGCGCGCGCGGGTTTCCGCACTGGCGGACGACGTTCACGCGGCTCGTCCGCGCGTGGAACGCGCATCCGGTACACCGCACGGCGAAGGTGACCATCTCCGGCGACGAGCTCGCGGGCGTCGTGCAGACGATGCTTCTCGACGCTCGCACGGCCGCGTCGATACCGCTCGTCGTCGCACGCGCCGCCGCCGGCATCTATGGGCCGCTGAACGAGCAGATCGAGCCGGGCGTGACCGAGCGTCAGGTGATGTTCTGGTCGATCTGGTGCAACGAGCCGTGGGTCGGGCTCGGCGCGAAGGGGCCGTGGCACACCGACTTCGACGGATATGCGGCGAAGACGATTGCGGCGTACCGGCAGGCGTGCGCCGCCGTTCCGAGACGGTCCGAGCCGTTGGCGGCATGGACGCTGCCGCAGCGCTCGGAGGTGCCGCTGCTCGTGCTCGCCGGCGGCGCCGATCCGCAGGATCCGGTGGCGAACCTCCCGCGGCTGCGGGCGACGTTCCCGAACGCGCGGACGATCGTCGTGCCGGGCTACGGGCACGCGGTCGGGCAGTACGGCTGCCTCGGCGGTCTCGTGTCCGACTTCATCGACCGCGCGAGCGCAGTCGGCCTCGCGACACGGTGCGTGCGCGCGATCGATCCGCCGCCGTTCGATCTCGGCCGCTAGAGAAGGGGCCGCCTTGCGGCGGCCCCTTGGTGGCGTTTTGTCGTGCTTGCGGCGCGGCGTATTGGAACAGGAACGAGCTGCCTACCTCGGGCGAACCTCGACATCCCAGCGGATCATTCGGATCTCATCCTTCCGAGCCTCGAGGGTCGCTACGCCCCTACTGTTGACCAGATGCAACAGCGCGGCATGCTCCGTTCGGGGGAACTTCGCTACTTGCCGGGGAACGGCAGTGGCAGCGGCGGTATCGCCCAGCCGTCGTCGTCGGCTGCGTCGTCGAGGAGTGCGCCCTTTGCGATGATGGCCACCTCGAGCGGCCCGAGTCGCGGCGCCCGCGGGCCGAGGTCCTTCATCTCCTCCTCGTCGCCCTTGATCGCGCGCTCGATGTTCTTCACCCAGTACGGGTCCGAGAGGATGAACGACTTCTCCTTGGCGAGCGCCTGCTTGAGGTCGTCGAGCGAGTGCTGGAGCTCCGTCTTCGCGCCGGCCACGTTGTGCTTCGACTCGATCATGCGCTTGGCCGTGACCTCGTCGTTCCACGCGACCGCGAGGAGGAAGCGCTCACCGGGCGACTCCGACTCCGGATGGCAGTCCGTGTCCTCTTCGGCGCCGATGCCGGTGTTCGTCCCGTAGTAGTTCGCCTGGCACACCCACGGCGTGTACGTCGCGCCCGGGTTCGCGTCGTCGACGACGAGGGTGACGATCCCCTGGTGCCCGTCGGGCCCCATGCGGGTGTGGTCGCAGCCGTACAGCGGCCGGTCGCTGTAGACGCCGACGTCGCCGTGGTACCAGACGAGATCCGTCACGCCCTGCCAGGAGTAGACGACCCCCGACTGGCCGTCCTTGCCCTCGACGACCTTCCCGCCGGGCAGCTCGGCGTTGTTGCAGGTCGGATCGAAGTTCGCGCCGGAGCCCTGCGACTCGGGATCGGGTGCGCCCTCGGTGTTGATGAGCTTCAGCTGGATGAACCACTCGTAGTGGAGCTTCGCGCCTTTGGGTGCGTGGAGGATCTGCACCTTGTAGTCGGTCGCGCAGACAGGCGGCTTTGCCGGGAAGGGGCCCCCGGGCGGGCAGCCGGTGAACGACGCGAGCATCGTCGAGATGTCGAGCTCGTCGACGGGGCCTTTGCCGGTCTGTCCGAAGCTCCCCCCGGCCAGCACGGCAGCGGCGGCGAGCGCGGAGAGGAGAGCGACGACGACGGCTGCCTGCTTGCCCCGGATGCGCGACGTATCTCACCGCGCGCCCGCGCTGTCAAGGGAACGGCTAGACGAGCGTGCGCGCGACGAGCAATGCCGCCGCCGCGGTCAGGACGAAGGGGCAGACTCTGAACCAGATCACCGGCGTGCGCGCGCCGGTGGCCGTCGTGAGCACGGCGAGTGCGACGAGCGCGCCGGCGAGGACGCGGTACGTGAGACCGGCGGTTGGATTTCCGGCGTGACCGGCCGCGGCGATCCCGACGACGAGGAGCCCGGTCGCGACGTGTGCGACCCCCTCGGCGACCCATTCCATGACGAGGATGCGGCGGTTGTCGGCGCCGATGTCGCCGAAGCCGTCGGCGACGGCTCGCGTCGGCAGCACGTGGGCGATGCCCCAGAGGACGAGTGCGGCGCCGGCGATGTACGCGAGCAGGTCGGCGCTCACGCCCGTCCCTGGTCGGCGAGGCGGGCGAGGGCCCGGTCGATCTCGACGTCGTCGACGGGCGGCCGTCGGAGACGGATGACGAGCGCGGTGAGCGCGACGTAGAACCCCCAGGCGATGGCGACCCAGATGATCCAGGGACTCCAGTCGCCGGGGTTGCCGTTCGCGCTCAGCCGCTGCGGCCATCCGCCCGAGCTGAGGTACTCGCCGAGCGTCCAGACCGGGGTCAGCACGCTCATGCCGAGTGCGAACGCGGCGGCGCGCATCCGCAGCCTGCGGTGCGACACGATCTGCTCGCGCGCCCAGTCACGCAGGGCGTCGGTCTCGGTGGGATCCGGGGTCGCCATCCTTGCTGCCTTCCTTTCTCGTCGGAGTGCTTGCGAGCGCGCCTCAGCCCGCTGCCGTGCCGGCGAAGCGCTCGATCGCCTCGAGCGTCTTCGGGTCGGCTTCGCAGTAGACGGTCTGGCCGCGCTTGACGCACTGGATGAGCCCGGCGCGGCGCAGCTCCTTGATGTGGTGCGAGACGGTGGAGAGCGAGAGGTCGAACTCGCGCGCGAGCGCGGAGATGCTGCGCTCGAGCTCGGCGACCGACGCCTGCTCGCGCTCCCGGATCAGCTCATAGATCGCGAGCCTGTTCGGATCGGAGAGTGCCCGGAACACCGCTGCGAGATCGTCCACGTCGTCTCCTGTTTCGACGCTCGTCTAATCGCATAGGTGTCCAACCATCGAAGGTTCCCATCCGTGGATTTCACGGATTGGCGCGACCTCGACGAGATGCGAAGACCCGTACGAACGCGGACTCGAGGAGGTACACCGTGCCGAGCGTCGGCGCACGTCGGTCGCCGCACCTGCCGAGCCTCGGCAGGCGTGGCGGCGGCTGGGTTGCGGGGCAGCTCGCGCTCATGGCCGCCGTCTTCTGCTCCGCCGTCTTCGGCCGCGGCTGGAGTGGCGCGTACGCGCCCATCGGCTACGCCGTCGGCGCGGTCTTGCTCGCCCTCGGTCTCGGGCTGCTCGGCACAGCCGCGCTCCAGCTCGGCTCGGCGCTGACGCCGTTCCCGGCGCCGCGCGCGGGCCAGGAGCTGAGGACGACGGGAGCCTTCGGGCTCTCCCGGCACCCGATGTACGGCGGCGGCATCCTCATCGCTTGCGGCTGGACGACGATCTTCGCCAGCGTCGTCAGCCTCGTCTGGGCTGTCGTGCTGGCGCTCTTCCTCGACGTCAAGGCGCGGCGTGAGGAGCTCTGGCTGAACGAGCGCCTGCCCGGCTACGGCCGCTACCGCGAGCAGACGCCGCGCAAGCTCCTGCCCTTCATCTACTAGACGGACGGTCGGATGGCATGCTCTGATGCGTGCCTGTCGAGCTGCCGGAGCTGGTGGTGCCGGATACTCGCGCCTGGAAGCAATGGCTCGGTGGGCACCATGACGAATCGCCCGGCGTCTGGCTCGTCCTTGCCAAGAAGGGCACGTCCCAGCCGACCAGCCTCACGTATGAGCAGGCGCTCGAGGAGGCGCTCTGCCACGGCTGGATCGACGGCCAGGTCGGGCGTCGCGACGAGGCGACCTACCGGCAGCGCTTCACTCCGAGGCGGCGGCGCAGCGCGTGGTCGCAGCGGAATACCGCGATCGCTGAACGGCTGCTCGCCGACGGCCGGATGCATGCGGCCGGGATCGAGGAAGTCGAACGGGCGAAGGCTGATGGCCGCTGGCAGACCGCCTACGCGGGATCAGCCGGCATCGAAGTGCCGCCCGATCTCATGCAGGCACTCACCGCCGAGCCGAAGGCCCAGGCGATGTTCGAGAGCCTCAACCGCCAAAACCGCTACGCGATCCTCTACCGGATTGCGACCGCCAAACGCGCAGATACGCGAGCCCGGCGGATCGAGCAATTCGTCGCCATGCTTGCGCGCGGAGAGACGATCCATCCGCAGAAGCGCACGTCCGACTCAGGATCGGACGACTCGCCCTGACCGCTCATCGACGCGTGCCCTCACTCGGCCGAAGCGTTTGCGCAATGTCAGTTATGGACTCAACTTGGCGTTGTACAAACCACGTCGAAGCCGAGCCACTCGATCTTGGAGTTGCCCCTCAACGGCGCTCGGAGAGATGACGCTCGCGGGCCCGGGCCCCTGCTGGTGCGAGGGGGTGTCGTCCAAACCCGGCCTTTCGAGCGCCGTGCGACCGGTTTCATGAGCTTTTTATCGTCGTCTTATCGGGCCGAGCGATTATCGAGTGCCTGAGACCTTTCGTCCGCACCCGACAGCTACCTCCGCAGCGTTCATCGCGGGCAGCTCGTCTCGTGGCCGCGGTCACCGCAGCGGCTGGCCTCTCCCTGCTGGTCGCGGCGTGCGGGAGTTCGCCGGCCGGTCACGTCGCGCAGCTCGAAACGACCGGCACTCATCCGAGCTCGACAGCGAGCAATGCGAGTGCGCGGGAGTCGACGAGTTCCGAGTCGCCGGCGTCGCAGATGCTTGCGTACTCGCGCTGCATGCGCTCCCACGGGGAGCCGAGCTTCCCTGACCCCGACGCCCAGGGGCAGGTCAAGGACCAGCTCAGAGCTTCAGGGATCGACGAGAACACGTCGCGGTTCCGGGCGGCCGCCGGAGCCTGCAAGCGCCTGCTCCCGAGCGGCAGCACGGGGCCGACTCAGGCCGAGGTGCAGCAGTTGTGGAGCGAGTTTCGAAGCTTCGCCCGCTGTATGCGCCGCCACGGGGTGCCGAACTGGCCGGACCCCCAGCCCCGGTCCGCTACAGACCCGCGACCGACCTTCGCTTTCGGGCCACAGTCGCCCATCAATCCGGATTCGCCGCAGATCAAGAGAGCGCGGCCGGATTGCAGGTCGCTAGTGAAGACCGCAAACCCGAACCAACATTGACTGGTCGGCTACGACCGTAGACATGTTGCCTCCCTTGGCGGGATTCCGACGCCAGGTTGACGCCAGGTTAACCCGGACTCTTCGCGTCGCGGCACAGGTCTTCATCAGCTCGCGTTCCCCGTCTCGAGTAGAGCGGTCGTCCGGGAAGCACACAAGTGGGCTTGCAGGCGCGGTCATCCTCGATGAGCCCCAGGAATTTCCCCAGTACGGGTCGCACTGTTTCGCGACCTATTGGCTCGACCCCCACGGGTTCAAGCTGGGGCTGTCTGTCACACGCCCGACGAGAGCTAGCCGGGACGGGCGAGGGGCGCCCAGGTGGATCGTCGGCCGGGGTGTGCCTCGATCGGGCCCGGAGCCGTTCTACGCTGGGGGCGACCGCCGAACGGGCGACAGCTTCACGCAACTTCGATCAAGTGGAGCGTGCCGGGATCGAACCGGCGACCTCCGGCTTGCAAAGCCGGCGCTCTCCCAGCTGAGCTAACGCCCCGCGCGCCTCAGTGTAGAGCCTCGGCTCAGGCGGGCTCGAGCGGCGAGGCGAGCGGCGAGCCGCTCCCCTGCGGCCGGGACGGCCCGGCGTCGTGCGTCTCGAGCGCGATGTTCGCGGCGATGAGGCGGGCCCGCTCGTCGTGCAACGCATCGCGTTCCGCCTGGACTTCCCGCGTCCGCTCGACGAGCCCTTCGCGGCGGCGCTCGTACTCCGCCTGGATCGCCGACAGCCGCTCCCGCTGCGAGGCGACCGCCGCGAGCGCCTGCTCGAGCTCCCGCTCCCGCCGCTCGACGGCGCGCAGCCGCCGGGTCAGGTCTGACTCGGAGGGAGCGTCCTCGGGCAGTCGCGAGAGTGTCATGCGGCGCGGCTCTCCTTCGATTCCGGAGGTCTGGCCGCAGACCGGTTACAGCATCGAGCGGGATCGGGCCCCTGTCAACCCCGCGAGGGGCTGACAGGGGGCTCCGGAATCCTCAGGCCGCTCGCTCGAGGCGCTCTTCGACCCGCGCGCGGGCGACGATCTGTGTCCGGTCGCCGAAGCGCACCCGGGCGCGAAGGGCGCGATGCTCGTCCCAGAGGCGGTCGAGCTCCGCATCCAGCCCGTGGATGTCCGCGACGATCCCAGCGTCGTACTCGGCGGAGAGCTGCTGCCAGAGCTGGCCTCGCTCCTCGCTGAGACGCTCGATCTCCTGGTGGATCTCGCTGAATGTCCTCATGACCGTCACAAACGCATGACCTTCCCGAGTCATTCCGCAGGAAACGGAGAGGCGGATTTCAGCCGTATCCGAGCTCGTCCAGGCGGTCTTCGTCGATGCCGAAGTAGTGCGCGAGCTCGTGGAGGACGGTGATCCGGATCTCGTCCTCGAGCTCGGCCGGGTCGGGGAACGACTCGACGAGCGGCAGCCGGAAGATCCGGATCCGGTCGGGGAGCGTGCCGGCCCAGTCGCCCCGCTCCGGCAGCGGGACGCCCTCGTACAGGCCGAACAGGTCGGGATCGTCCGGGTGCTCGTCCTCGACCGTGATCTCGAGGTTCCGGACCGCTTCCCGCAGCTCCGGCGGCAGGGAGGCGACGGCACGCTCGACGTGGGTCTCGAACCTCAATAGACCGGATACCTCGACGTCGGAGCCCGGGGACGGTTCCGCGCGACGAGGAGGATCGTCGCGGCGCCGAAGGCGAAGCCGCCGATGTGGGCGAAGAAGGCGACTCCGCCGGCGGCCTGCGGCTGAAGGAAGCTGAGGCCGCCGTCCCAGAACTGGAGGCCGATCCAGACGAGCAGGAACCAGAAGGCCGGGATCTCCCGGATGAGGATGATCCCGAAGAAGATGAGCGTCAGCACGCGGGCGCGGGGCAGGAGCACGAAGTACGCGCCGAGGACGCCGGCGATTGCGCCGCTCGCGCCGATGTTCGGGATGCTGGCCGCGCTCGTGCCGGCGAACCGGAGCGTGATCACGGTCTGCAGAGCAAACGCGGCGAGCCCCGCGGCCAGGTACCAGACGAGGAAGCCGACGGAGCCGATCGCGTCCTCGACGTTGTTGCCGAAGATCCAGAGAAAGAGCATGTTCCCGAGGATGTGCTCCCAGCTCGCGTGCATGAACATGCCTGTGAAGACGCCCTCGTACCAAGGCAATGCGTGGAAGCCGGCGGGGAGTCGGCACGGCCCCTGGACGGCGCACGGGTAGAAGCCGTCCCGGAAGACGTGGACGTCGACACCCGGGTTCCGCAGCTCCCAGAACCAGACGAGGAAGCAGGCGACGATGAGCCCGACCGTGACGAACGGCGTCGACCGGGTTGGCACGTTGTCCCGTAGCGGGATCATCGGACCCGCGAGTCTAGAGCGCTTCGCGAATGCGAGCTGCAACGGCGGCGAGCTCGAGCTGCTCGCCGCTCACGTCCTTCAGGATCTCGTCCGCCGTCGGCTTCTGGCCTTCGTTCCAGAGCTCGCGGACGAGCGAGCCTGCGTCGCGGCGCGTGAACCACGCGTTGCCGAACCGCTCGCGCAGGTAGCCGCGCAGCTGCGCCTCGAACGCCCACGCGCGCAGGTACTGAGACGCGTAGAAGCCCTCGTCGACGTCGTCGAGATAGTCGGTGTCGCTCGGCGTCACCTTCAGCGCCTCGCTCAGCAGCTCGACGTACCGCGGACGCATCGCCGTCACGTCGCCGGCCGCGTGCAGCTCGAGCTCGTAGATGAGCTTCGCGCAGTAGCGCCGCAGCAGCCACAGCAGCTGTACGGCGCTCTCGGCGGCGAACTCGCGCGGGCGCGGGAAGTCGAGGCGCCGCTCGAGCCACACCGGATCGTTCGTGAGGTGCTCGATGAGCATCGCCCAGCCCTCGGTTACGGCGTTGTCGCCGAGCCGTTTCTCCTCGACCGTGAGCGAGGGCGACGTGTGCGCGAAGTGCTCCGTGTGGCCGGCTTCGTGGAAGAGCGCGCGCCAGTCATCGGGTCCGCCCGCCGGCTTCATGACGAGCATGACGCGGTCCGGGACCTCGATCGGGACGCAGAATGCGCGCGGCGACTTGTTCGGACGGTCGTCGAGGTCGAGATGGACGTTCGACTGCGAGCGCAGGTCGACGCCGAGGTCGGCGAGACTCGCCTCGAGAGCGGGCAGCATGCGGTCGCCGGGGAACGCGGCGTCCCAGCTGACGCCGCGCCAGACGCGCGCGACGTCCCAGCGCTCCACGTCGCCGAGCCCGAGCCCGACGCCGTTGCGGAAGAAGCGGTCGCCCGCGTCGTCCCACATGCGCTCGGTCGAGTCGAGGAAGTCGCGGCACTGCTCGGCGAGATCGTCGAGCGGGTACGCGAAGCCGCGGTAGAGCTCCGTGTAGCTCGGCGCGCCGAGGTTCACGGTCTCGCGGTGCACGACCTCGGCCGCCTGCGCGTGGAGCGGGTTCAGGTGCTCCTCCGTGAGCTCGTTGCGCGCGCGTTCGAGCCGCTCCCGCCGCCCGCGGTCGGGCTCGTTCATGATTGCCGGCCGCAGGTTCCGGTACGGGATCTCCTCACCGTCGACGCTCGCCTTCAGGCTCGCCTCGAGGCCGGCAGCGCGCTCCGCCTCCTCGCGGACGAAGTTGCCGAGATACCCCTCGCATGCGAACCGCCACAGCTCGCGGACGTTCCGGCTGCCGTCGACGGATGCGCCGAGCGGAGCGCTGTGTCGAGCTTCGTCAGCTCCTCGTGGCGCTCGTAGATCGGGGTGAGCTCGTACGTGTCCTTCTGCCCCGAGAAGTGGAGGTACGACCTCCTCGTCCATCTCGGCGATGAAGCGGTCGGCGTCGGCGCTCAGGTCGTCGAGCTGCCGTTGACTCAGCGGGTCGGCCACAGGGAACTTAGGATAGTGCGCCGATGAAGGAGATTGCCCTCAGGACCGAGCGGAAGACGCAGCTCGTCGACATCACGCGCCACGTGCAGGACGCGATCGCCGGCGCGGACGACGCCAACGCGGCGCTCGTCTACGTTCCGCACACGACCGCCGGCGTGACGATCAACGAGGGCGCCGACCCGCTCGTCGGCGAGGACATCGAGAGCGCGCTGCAGAAGGTCGTCCACGAGGACTGGCAGTGGAAGCACACCGAGGATCCGGACGGCCCGAATGCACCGTCCCACGTCCGCGCGACCCTCACCGGGTCGCAGGTGCTCATCCCGCTCCGCGACGGCCGGCTCGCGCTCGGTACGTATCAGGGCATCTACTTCTGCGAGTACGACGGGCCGCGCGACCGCAGGGTCTACGTCACCACGCTGCGCTAACCGCAGCGCAACGTCAACTCAACAATCGCGTCGTACGTTCGAGGCGTGCGGCGGGCGGTCCCGGTCATGGCGCTTCTGGGGGCGGCGGCGGCCGCATGGGCGGTCGTCGCGCAGGGCGGCGGCGCGGCCGCGCAGCCGGCCGGCATCCACAAGATCCGGCACGTCGTCGTGATCATGCAGGAGAACCGCTCGTTCGACTCCTACTTCGGCACGTTTCCCGGCGCGGACGGAATCCCGGCCGGCGTCTGCGTCCCCGACCCGCTCACGCGGACAGCTGCCGGCGCCCGTACCACGACACGGCCGACCGCAACGCCGGCGGGCCGCACGACTACGTCGACGCGGTCGGCGACGTCGCCGGCGGGAAGATGAACGGCTTCATCCGCCGGGCCGTCGGCGGCCGGCGGCTCGCGTGCGTCGCGCAGATCGACTCGGGTGCGTGCTCGCTCGCGCCGCGTTCGCCCGACGTCATGGGCTACCACGACGGGCGCGAGATCCCGAACTACTGGGCGTACGCGCGGCACTTCGTCCTCCAGGACCACATGTTCCAGCCGGATCTCTCGTGGAGCATGCCGGCGCACCTGTTCATGGTCTCGGGCTGGTCGGCGAAGTGCTCGAAGCACGGCGACCCGATGAGCTGCCGTCCGGCGGTGCAGGCGCCGGGATCGCCGCCGGGCGAGCCGCAGAACACGACCGGCGCCGCTCCCGACTACGCGTGGACGGATCTGACGTACCTCCTGCACAAGGCGCACGTCAGCTGGCGCTACTACGTCGCGAAGGGAGACCAGCCCGACTGCGCCGACAACGCGATGTTCTGCGCGCCCGTCCCGCAGGATGCGAAGACGCCGGGCATCTGGAACCCGCTGCCGTGGTTCGACACCGTGCGCAACGACAAGCAGGTCGCGAACGTCGCGCCGCTCCAGTCGTTCTACGCGGCGGCGAGGACGGGGACGCTCCCCGCCGTGTCGTGGATCACGCCGGCGCAGGCGGTGAGCGAGCATCCGCCCGGGCTCGTCTCGGCCGGCCAGTCGTACGTGACGGGCCTGATCAATGCCGTGATGCACAGCAAGGACTGGCCGTCGACGGCGATCTTCCTCAGCTGGGACGACTGGGGCGGCTTCTACGACCACGTCGCGCCGCCGAGCGTCGACGCGCAGGGCTACGGCCTGCGCGTGCCGGGCCTCGTCATCAGCCCGTACGCGCGCCGGGGCTTCATCGACCACCAGGTGCTGAGTCACGACGCGTACCTCAAGTTCATCGAGGACGACTTCCTCGGCGGCGCGCGCATCGACCCGAAGACGGACGGCCGCCCCGATCCCCGTCCCGACGTGCGCGAGAACGCGGGCGTCCTCGGCAACCTCGCGAAGGACTTCGACTTCGCGCAGAAGCCGCGGCCGCCGCTCATCCTGCCGCTGCACCCGCCCTACCGCTGAGGCGCGGCTACGCTGGCCGCCGTGGCCGCGCCCGTCACCCGCGACGAAGAGCTCGAGCTCGACATCGAATCGCTTGCCTACGGCGGGAACGGCGTCGCGCGCCTGGACGGCTTCGTCGTCTTCGTCCGCGCGGCCTCCCCGGCGACCGCGTCCGCGCGCGCGTCACGAAGGTGAAGCGCGGCTACGCGGAGGCGCTCGCGACCGACGTCCTGCGCGCCGGGCCGCACCGCGTCGAGGCGCCGTGCGCGCACTTCCCCACGTGCGGCGGCTGCCGCTTCCAGGATCTCGCGTACGAGGCGCAGCTCGAGCAGAAGCACGCGCAGGTGCGCGACGCGCTGCAGCGCATCGCCGGCATCGCCGAGCCGCCGCTCCGCGACGATCGTCCCGTGCGAGCCGGAGATCTTCCACTACCGCAACAAGATGGAGTACTCGTTCACGCGCACGCCGGAAGGCCCCGCGCTCGGCTTCCACCGCGCCGGCCGCTGGGACGAGGTGCTCGACATCCGGAAGTGCTGGCTCACGACCGACGTCGGCAACGGCATCCGCGACGCGGTGCGCGACTGGGCGCGCGAGGAAGGCCTCGAGGCGTACTCGCAGGACGGACGGCACCGGCTACCTCCGCCACCTCGTCGTGCGCGAAGGACGGAACACCGGCCAGGTGCTCGTTCAGCTCGTCACCGCGCCGGGCGAGAAGTTCGAGCCCGGATACTTCGTCGAGGTCGTGCGCCGCTTCCCGCAGGTGCGCTCCGTGCACTGGTCGATCAACGACCGTCCGGCCGAGGTGACGAACCTGCCGTCGAAGCTGCTCTGGGGCGACGAGTGGATCGAGGAGGAGCTCGGCGGCCTTCGCTTCCGCGTCCGTCCGAACGCGTTCCTCCAGACGAACACCGCGATGGCCGAGCGGCTGTACGCGCTCGCGCGCGACGCCGCCGCGCTCACCGGCGACGAGACCGTGTGGGATCTCTACTGCGGCATCGGGACGATCGGCCTCTCGCTCGCGCGCAGACGCGCTGACCGTGTGGGGGATCGAGGTCTCGGAGGAGTCGGTCGCGTGCGCGCTCGAGAACGCGGAGCTGAACGGCGTCACGAACGCGGCGTTCTTCGCCGGCAACGTCGGCCAGGTCGTCGAGGAGCTGCTCGAGCGCTCCGGCCCGCCCGGACGTCGTCGTCGTCGATCCGCCGCGCGCCGGGCTTGCCGGCAAGGCGCTGCGCCACCTCGGCCGCCTCGGCGCGCCGCGTCTCGTCTACGTCTCGTGCAACCCGACGACGCTCGCGGGCGACGTGAAGACGCTGCGCGAGGAGTACGGCTACGAGCTCCTGCGCGTGACGCCCGTCGACATGTTCCCGCACACGCCGCACGTCGAGGCGGTTGCGCTGCTCGAACGCGCCTAGGCCGCGATCGTCTTGCCGTCCGGGTGGTGCTTCTTGCACACCGGATGCCCGTGATCCGGATGCGGGTGCCAGGCGAGGCGCCAGCACCGATGCACGTGACAGTTGTGGTGGCGCAGGAAGAGGTAGAGCCAGCCGCAGAAGGCCGTCGCGAGCGTGATGTCGGCGAGCGGGCCGCTGACGAAGTTGTAGCCGCCCTGGGTCGGCCAATGGATGACGGAATGGAGGCTGGCGAGCACCGGAGCAACCGTATAAGGTCGTCCGGTCAACTCGGGACACGGAGGGCACGATGGACGATGCGATGCCTCCGGTTGCGGCCCGGATCGATGCGGCTGAGCTCCAGACGGACGCGAACCTGCACGTGCAGGTCGGCGCGCCGGTGAAGAAGTTCCACCTGTGGGTGCAGGGGCCGGCCTGGCTCCTCTGCTTCACGATCGTCGCGCTCGGCTTCTACATGGTCGTGTCGGGCTACGACTCGGGCGGCGGCTGGTTCGCCGTGGCGATCGGGATCATCTTCGCGGTGATCGCGTCGTTCCGCGCGCCGTTCACGTTCGGCGAGTCGGCCGTCAGCTCGACGCCGGGGAAGAAGGCGCCCTCGGGCCCCTGAGCCGCGTCCAGAGCAGGTCGCGCGTTCGCGGCGAGGAACCCGAAGGAGAGGAACGGCAGCGCCGGCAGTCCGTCGACGTGCAGCGCGTTCGCGAGCACGACCGTCAGGCCGTACATGAGTGTCGTCCCGATCCACGTCCAGCCGACGCGCAGCTCCCAGCGCGCCGCGGCGGCGAGGAAGAGCGCGTAGAACAGGATGTCGGGAGGCCCGAGGTACGCGGCGCCGCCATGCGGCACGACGAACGCGATCGCCACGCTCGTGTACACCTCGATGTGGTGCGCGGTGATCGCGTGCGTCGGCCCGCGCCACACCGAGATCGCGTCGACGAACGGGATGACGCACGCGACGATCACGACCCACGACAGCTGCTCGAAGATGAGGAGGAACGACCAGCCGGCGGCGACGGCGGCGAAGAGCTTCGCGAAGTTCTCCGCGAGCCCCCAGCCCGCCTCGGCGAATCCGAACGCCGCGAGCGCGAGCACGACGACGGCGACCGGCATCCACCGCCGCGTCCAGAGCGGCAGCGCCACGAGGACGAGCAGCAGCGTCGCCGGCATCACCGCGAAGCTCACGATGAAGACATCGGGCCACAGAGACAGCCGTGGCAGATGTGGCGCGACCGAGAACCAGACGACGACGACCGCGGCGAGCGCGACGAACGCCGCGACGCGCCGGGTCAATACGGAGGCAGCTCGGCCCACCACGTGCCGAGCGCTTTGAAGGCGTTCCAGAAGCTCGTCTTCGCGGGCGCCTCGTCGAGCGAGTCGTCGATGTCCGGCGTCACGACCGCCTCGATCGTCGGCGTGAACTGCTGCCGCGCGCCCTCTGTCGCCGACAGCTCGCGCGCGAGCGGGAACGCGACGGCAGTTGAGGAACGCGACGCGCGCGCTCGCCCATGACGACGATGAGCTTCGGCTGGACGATGTGGAGCTCGCGCACGAGGAACGGCCGCGACTCCTCTTCGTCGCCGTCGGCGAACTTCAGGCAGTTCGTGCCGTAGATCGCCATCGGGTCGACGTGCAGCCGCTGGAGCGACTTGAGGATCGCGTTTCCGGCGCGGCCGTAGAACGCGACGCCTTCCTGCAGCTCCGACGCCTTGGGCGCGTACTTCAGCAGCAAGACGTCGGCGAGCGGGTGGCCCGACCCGACGACGGGCACGCGCGCGCCGCCGCCGGCCTGCGCAACCTCGTCACCGAGAGCGTTGATCTCGGTGATGGCTTTCTGCAGGTACTTCTCGTAGATCTCGTCGGTCGCCACGGTCACTTGAGCCCCAGACGAAGTTTCGTGCTCAGCGCACGCGTTCCTTGGCTTGGGCCACCCACTTGAGCCCCTGGAGGTACGCGAGCGACCGCGGACGCCGCAGGATCTCGGCGCTTCGGAGCGACACGAGAAACTCCTCCGGGCCGTTGAAGCGGCGCATCCGCACCGCCCCGGTGCCGACGCCCGGGAGCACGTGCGCGTCCGAGCCGGCTGCGGCCGTGAGGTTGTACTTGCGCGCGAAGCGGAGGGCCTCGTCGTTGTACGCCTCGAACAGGAGCCGCGCGTTGTAGACCTCGAAGACGTCGATCTCGGCCAAGTGGCGGTGGAGGGTCGCCGCGTCGGGGATGGAGTGCATCCGGTCGAACGGGTGCGGCACGTAGACGAGGGCTCCCTGGCTGCGGATCGACTCGACCGTCTCCGCGAACGAGAGACCGCGCGGGATCTCCTCCTTCAGGAAGAGGCCGATCACCTCGCCCTGTCCGTCGGTCTTGATCTCCTCGCCGGGAATGACGACGAGCCGGCGGCCGCGCGCGCGCTCGACCGCCTCGAGCGCGCCGCCGAAGACGTT
Organism: uncultured Actinomycetes bacterium; assembly: GCA_963802685.1. Taxonomy (GTDB): domain Bacteria; phylum Actinomycetota; class Thermoleophilia; order Gaiellales; family Gaiellaceae; genus Palsa-739. The sequence continues at coordinate 250,804 of CAWDJG010000003.1, read as the reverse complement.
GTGGTCGGTGACGGCGATGGCGCCGAGGCCCTCCGCCTCCGCGTGGGCGATGAGGTCGTCGACCTCGGTCGAGCAGTCGTGCGACCAGCTCGTGTGCATGTGCAGGTCGGCGACGATCCAGTCGCGGTCCTCGAGCGGCGCCGGTCGCGGGGCGCTCGTCCGCCGGCGGCGCGTGACCGCCGCGTAGACCGACTCGACGCGGTCGGCGAGCATGGCGAAGCTCTGCCCGGCGGCGGCGGCGACGGATTCCTCGGCGCGGCGCGTGCGGAAGGCTTCGTCCTCGAACAGGCGCGCGGCCTCGGCGACGACGAGCTCGGGCTGCGACGCCCGGCCGGACGGGTCGGCGATCGCGACGCCCGCTGCCTGGGCTTCCACCACGGCGCGGGCGACGCCTTCCTGTGCCGGGACGAACACCGCCGCGTCGCGGAAGACCTCGGCGCGGCTCGCCCCGTCGAAGCCGACGCGGACGCGAACCCGGCCGCGGAGCGCGCGCGGCACGGGCGGGCGGCCGCTCAGGGGCCGCGTGCGGAGCAGGACGAGCTCCCAGCCGGGCAGCGCGGCGAGCTCGCGCGCGAGCTCGCGGAGCTGTGGCCGCTCCGTGGGACGCCACTCGAAGACGGCGATCTTGCGCTTCTTCCCGGGCGCGTGGACGGCGAGGTCGATCCCGAGCGGGACGATCTCGTAGCGGCCGGGGAAGCGGACGGCGGCGGCCTGCGCCGTCTCCTTGCTCGTCGCGAGGAGGGCGTCGAGCCGGCCGAGGAGCCGCTCCCGCTGCGCGCGCCCCGGCGGATAGCCGAGCCGCTCCTCCGAGAAGAACGTCGCGACGGTGAGCGCGTCCGCATGCCGCAGCGCGAGGTAGGAGAGGCTCGGCAGCGCCGGCTCGAACCCGTGGACGACGTCGAACCGCCCGCTTGCGAGGGCGACCGCGAGGTTCGCGCGGACGCCGACCGGGACGCCCATGCGGCTCCGGCGCGAGATCGGCACCGCCGGGCCGATGGCGACGACGTCGTCGGAGTGATGGAGGCCGTCGGCGAGCGCCCGGCGCCCGGCGGCGAGCTCGCGGGCGCGGTTCGAGGGCGCGAGGACGGTGACGCGGTGGCCGCGGCGGCGCAGCTCGTCGGCCAGGCCGGCGACGTGCTCGTTCACGTCGTGCGGCTGCGACCAGGAGAAGGGGGTGACGAGGGCGACGCGAAATGCCATCGTTCGAGGTCGAGTCTAGTGACGGTTCGGCAGGCAATCGTCGCTGCGGCCCGCTGGGGGATCCGAAACGAGCCCCGGATCCACTATGCCGAGACGAGGCCGTTCCCGCTCGAGCGCCGCCTGCCCCTCACGACGGACTGCTCGGGCTTCGTCACGCTCTGCTACTTCCTCGGCGGCGCGCCGGACCCGAACGGGCGCGGGTACGACGGCCGCGGCTGGACGGGGTCGCTGCTCGAGGGGATGGAGAACATCGACCGCGGCGCCGTCCTGGCCGGCGACGTCGTCGTCTGGGGCGAATACCCGGGTCGCCACTGCGCGCTCGTGCTCGAGCCGGGCGACGACCCCTGGCTCGCCTCGCACGGCCAGGAGCGCGGCCCGCTCGAGATCCGCTTCTCCGACGAGTGCCGCTATCAGCCGGTCGAGGTGACCTGGCTCAGCTGCTTGCCGTAGGCGCGCATGTCGACGAACGGGATGACGGCGCGCACCTCCGTGCCTGCATCGCGCCCGCTCGTGACGCGCATGGTCCCGGCGAGGCTCTGAGCGAGCTCCTGCATGCTGAGCAGGCCGGGGTACCGCTCCGGGCTCGTCGTGTACCCCCATGCGTCGAACCCGCGGCCGTCGTCCCGGATCGAGAGCACGAGCTCGTCGCCGCGCTTGGAGAGGGATATGTCGACCCGGCGCGCCCGCGCGTGCTTGTCGACGTTCAGGAGCGCCTCGCGGGCGATGCGGTAGATGACCGTCTCCAGCTCCGGGTCGCGCGCCGTGTCGACCGAGCTCTCTACCTCGAACTCGACGTCACGGTGGTCGAGCAGCTGGCCGGCGCACTCGCGGAGCGCGTGCACGATGCCGCGCTCGTCGATGACCGGCGGGCGCAGGCTCGACATGAGCCGCCGGAGCGCCTGCATCTCGGCCGCGACCTCGTCGCGGACGCGGTGCATCGACGCGAACGCCTCGTCGATCTCCCCGCGCGTCACCTGGGCAGCCAGCAGCTCGAGCCGGAGCGAGAGCGCGCCGAGCTGCTGGATCGGCCCGTCGTGCAGGCTCGCGGCGACGCGCATCCGCTCGTGCTCTGCCACCGCGACGACGCGGCTGCGCAGGCGTTCCTTCTCCGCCTGCGCGTACCGCTGTGCGCTCGCCACGCCGGCGAGCCGCGCGACGACGAGCGCGAAGACGACGCTCGACGTGATCGCGCTCGACAGCACGGGCGTCGACTTGTGGGACGCCTCCGCGACGATCGCGGTGACGGGCGCGACCAGGGAGGCGACCATGAGGGCGACGATCCGCGCCGGGCCGAGCTGGATCCGCATCGGGCCGCGCGCCTCTCCGATCTGCCGCATGCTCGGCGACAGCGCTGCGAGGCCGAGGAGGAGGTAGTACGTCATCCACGTCGCGTCGAGGAACCCGCCGGGGCCGCCGTACCGTCCCTTCACCTGGAGCCACGCGTAGACGAAGTCCGAGCCGAGCAGGAATGCGAGCGCCGTCGCGAGGAAGGTCATCGCGGGAACGCGGAGCGCGGGCCCGACGAGCCGGATCGCCGCCACGAGCACCATCAGGTCCATCACCGGGTAGGCGAGGGACGTCACGCGCAGGAGCGTGCTGCCGGAGCTCGGCTGGGTGTACGGGTCCATGAGGAGGTTCCACGCGAGGAATGCGAAGGCGGCCCCGACGATGAGCGTGTCGACGAGAGCGCCGCGGTGGCGGCTCCGGCGGCCGACGAGAAGCACGAGCCCGGCGACGAGGAACGGGTAGTGCGCGAGGTAGAGCGCGTCCGCCGGTGCGGGGTAGCTCGTGTCGTGGAGCTTGTCGTGGTACGTGTAGAACGTGACGTCGCCCGCGAAGTAGACGCACTGGCTCGTCGCGAGCAGGACCCACGGCGCCTTGCGCGCGGGGTTGTACCGGTGGAGGCCGACGACGATGGCGACGGCCGCCGAGAGGCTGACGGTGCCGTACAGCGCGAGCCGCGCCTCCCACGGGGCGCCTGCCGCCGCGAAGTACGCGATCACGACGAGGTAGCCGGCGCCCATGTAGGCGGCCGGGACCGGGAGGGAGAGGAATCGCCGCACGCCCACGACGTGGCAAAGAATCGTCCGTCCGGGCCCTTCCCGCAATACGGGAGAGCCCGGACGGACGGGAGCTGCCTAGGTGGTCGAGGGAGCCGGCGCCTCGACCGGCGCGGTGCGCCGGTAGCGCTCGATGAACTCCTCGGTCTTCTCGTACGCGTCGTCGTCCGCGACCTGCTGCGGCGGCGACTTCATGAGGTACGAGCTCGGCTCGACGAGCGAGCCGGCGACGCCGTTGTTCAGCGCGAGCTTCGCGAGCCGCACGGCGTCGATGACGATGCCGGCGGAGTTCGGCGAGTCCCACACTTCGAGCTTCAGCTCGAGGTTGAGCGGCACGTCGCCGAACGCGCTGCCCTCCATGCGGATGTACGCCCACTTGCGGTCGGTCAGCCACGGGACGTAGTCGGACGGGCCGACGTGGACGTTCCCCTTGCCGAGGTCGTAGTCGAGCATCGACGTGACCGCGTTCGTCTTCGAGATCTTCTTCGACTCGAGGCGCTCGCGCTCGAGCATGTTGAGGAAGTCCGAGTTCCCGCCGACGTTGAGCTGCATCGTCTTGTCGAGATGTATGCCGCGCTCGCGGAAGAGGCTCGTGAGCACGCGATGCGTGATGGTCGCGCCCACCTGCGACTTGATGTCGTCGCCGATGATCGGCACGCCTGCATCCTGGAAGCGCTTGTTCCAGTAGTCCTCGCGCGCGATGAACACCGGCATGCAGTTCACCATCGCGCAGCCGGCCTCGAGGATCTGCTCGGCGTACCACTTCGTCGCCATCTCGGAGCCGACGGGCAGGTAGTTGACGACGACGTCGGTCTTCGTCTCCTTGAGGATCCCGACGATGTCGTCGGTCTTGCCGGGCGCCTTCTCGACGATCTCCGACAGGTACTTGCCGAGGCCGTCGTGCGTCATGCCGCGCGAGACCTTGATGCCGGTCTCGGGGACTTCGGCGAACTTGATCGTGTTGTTCGGATGCGCCCACATCGCGTCGGCGAGGTCTTCTCCGACCTTGCCCTTGACGACGTCGAAGGCGGCCGTGATCTCGATGTCGCGGATGTGGTACCCGCCGAGGTTCACGTGCATGAGGCCGGGGACGAAATGATCGTCGGGCGCGTCCTTGTAGTACTCGCGGCCCTGGATCAGCGAATTGGCGCAGTTGCCGACGCCGATGATGGCGACGCGAACCTTGCCGTCGTCGAGGCGCGCACGCCCGTTCGAACTACCGTTGGTCGACATTCGTTCCTCCGTGATTCAGTTGCTTTCGGACGTGCAGGATGCGCTGCAGGACGGTGAGCCAGGCGGTGGCGGCGAGCACGACGATCGCCCACTGGAGCGCACCCCAGGGAGCGAGCACGAGGCCCGCGGTGATGACGACGACGCGCTCGGCGCGTGAGCCGAGGCCGACGTCGCCGCGGAGGCCGAGCGCCTCGGCCTTCGCCCGTGCGTACGGCACGAGGAACGAGCCGGCGACCGCAGCCACCGTGACGACGACCGCGCGGTCGTTGCCGGAGCGGGCGAACACGAGCGCGATGGCAGCGAGCATCGCGCCCTCGCCCACGCGGTCGGTGGTCGAGTCGAGGAAGGCGCCGAAGGGCGTCGTCTTCCCGCCGGCGCGTGCAAGTGCGCCGTCGAGGATGTCCAGGATCGAGCCGACGACGAAGACGGCCGCACCGAGCCAGTAGAAGAGGAGCTTGTCGCGGTTCTCGAAGGGGACGAGAACGGCGGCGGCGAGGCAGAGCGAGACGCCGGTCGTGGTGAGCGCATTCGGCGTCACGCGCGTGTGCGCGAGCCGGGTCACCGACCGGGACGCGAGGGCGCGGGCTCCGGTGGTGTAGCCCTCTTTCAGGCGAAGCGGGAGCTGTCTCGAGGTCGAGTCCAATCGCAATCCTGCTATGCCTGGACTATAGCAGGTTTGCGATGAGGGGCTTGGCTCGCGGAAGGCTCTTGACGGCGAAGATCGAGATGAGCGCGACGCAGATTCCGGCCAGGACGTCGAGGAGGAAGTGGTTCGCGGTCGCGAGGACGCAGAACCAGACCCAGGCAGGCCAGACGACCCAGATCGCCTTCGCCCACCAGTGCCGGCAGATGCCGACGAGGAACACGCCGACGATGAGCGCGTCGGCGGCGTGGAGGCTCGGCATCGCCGCGTACGGGTTGGCGAAGAAGGCGAGGACGCCGTTCGAGTGGTTCACGCCGTCCTGGAAGTACGTCGTGAACATCCACGGCGGCGCGGTCGGCCAGACGACGTAGCCGACGAGCCCGATGACGTTCGCGAGCAGGACGGTGTTCCGGAAGCGCTTGAAGTGCTCATGGTGCCGGATGTAGACCCAGAGAAGGGCGAGGCCGACGACCGTGAACTCGGAGTTCCAGTACGTCCAGGCTGCGGCCGTGAGGAGCGCGTTCGACGAGTTGACCACCTGCTGCGCCCCGACCTCGACGAGGTGGTGCGTCGTCCGCTGCTCGAACGTGAGCACGCGCCAGCCGTTCCAGAACGCCTGCGCGGGGTTCCGGTCGGCGAGGCTGCGGGCGGCGAAGTAGCTCAGGTAGAAGCCGAACCAGATCGCGAGCTGGCGCCCGAGATCGGTCCAACCGCGCGGAAGCACGCGCCGTCCTGCTGCCACAACAGCGGTCACGCGGAAAGTCTAGTCGCGCCGCCGGTTCTTACACCACCAAGATCCGGAGATTTCAGAGGATTTTCGACAGAAACTGCTTCGTTCGCTCGTGCTCGGGCGCCTCGAAGAAATGCTCCGGGCGTGCCCTCCTCGATGATCCCGCCGTCGTCCATCATCACGACCCGGTCGGCGGCCTCGCGGCGCGAAGCCCATCTCGTGGGTGACGACGATCATCGTCATCCCCTCGTGCGGCGAGCTCCTCCATCACCGCGAGCACCTCGCCGGTCACCTCCGGGTCGAGCGCGCTCGTCGGCTCGTCGAAGAGCATCAGCGCCGGCTTCATCGCGAGCGCGCGGGCGATCGCCACCCGCTGCTGCTGGCCGCCGGAGAGCTTGCCCGGATACGTGTCGCACTTGTCCCCGAGGCCGACGCGGGTGAGGAGCTGCACGCCTTCCTCCGACGCCTTGTCCTTGTCCTGGCCGAGCACGTGGACGGGCGCCTCGATGACGTTCTCGAGCGCGGTCTTGTGCGGGAAGAGGTTGAAGCGCTGGAAGACCATGCCGATCTGCGTCCGCTGGCGGGCGACGCTCTTCTCGGAGTCCTCGACGAGCCGGTCGCCGCTTCGCCGGTAGCCGATCAGCTGGCCGTTCACCGTGATCCGGCCGGAGTCGATCTTCTCGAGGTGGTTGATGCAGCGGATGAACGTCGTCTTGCCCGAGCCGGACGGCCCGATGATGCAGACGGTCTCACGCTCGGTGACGTCGAGCGAGACGCCCTTCAGCACCTCGAGCCGGCCGAAGCTCTTGTGGACGTCCGTCCGCCCGCATGACGACGTCGCTCATCGGCGCGCCCACCGTCCGCCCACGTCATCGGGCTCCAGGCGGCCAGCATCCGCTCGATGAACGAGAGCTCCTCGCCGCGCTCGCTCGCCCCGAGCTTGCGCTCGATCGCGGCCTGGATGAACGCCCACACGGTCGTCAGCACGAGGTACCAGAACGCGACCGCGACGAAGTACTCCGCGGGCAGGAACGAGTTCGAGTAGCCGCTGCTCCGCGTCGGCGAACATCTCGTACACGCCGATCGTGAAGACGAGCGACGTCGTCTTCATCATGTTGTTGAACTCGTTGCCGAGCGGCGGGACGATGACGCGCGCGGCCTGCGGCAGGACGATGCGCCGCATCGCGAGGCCGTAGCGCATGCCGAGCGACTTCGCCGCCTCCATCTGGCCCTTGTCGATCGAGTCGATGCCCGCGCGGATGATCTCGCGCATGTACGCGCCCTCGTTGATGCCGAGCGCGAGGATGCCGGCGACGACGGCGCCGTCGAGGCTGAACAGCCCGAGGTTGAGCGTGTTCGGAATGACGTTGAAGCCGAACAGCTCGTTCGTGCCGTAGTAGATGAAGAAGATCTGGACGAGCACCGGCGTGCCGCGGAAGAGCCAGACGTACACGCCGGAGAGGAAGCGGAAGGGCGCGAACCTCGACGACCGCATCAGTGCCGCGACGAGGCCGAGCAGCACGCCCATCACCTGGGCGATGACCGCCATGTACACCGTCGTGTACATCGCGCGGAAGAACGCGTGGTCTGGATGCGCGATGCGCACCCAGACCACGTGCCATTGAAGTGCTGCGAGCAACTACTTGATCAGGGTCACGGCGTGGGTCATGCCCCACTTGGCGACGATCTTCGCCATCGTCCCGTCCGCGATGAGCGCGCTGAGCGCCTTCTGCGTCGCGGCCTTGAGCGGGTCACCCTTGCGGATGGCGATCCCGATCGCGATCGGCGCGATCGGAGAGCCTGCAACCGCGAGTCCCTTGTCCTTGCTCACGTAGAACACGGCGACGGGTGCGTCGCCGAAGTACGCGTCGACCCGGCCCGCCTTCAGCGCTGCGGCCGCGTCGGTGTCCTTCGGGAAGGTCTTGATCTTGATCGACTTCTTCCCGGACTTCACGAGCTTGGCCGACTGCGCGGCGAGGAAGTCGCGGTTCGTCGTCCCGGACTCGACCGAGACGGACTTCCCGGCGAGGCTCGCGAGCGAGCTCAGGTGCTCGGGGTTCCCCGCCTTGACCATGATCGACTGGCCGACCTTGAGGTAGTCGACGAAGTCGACCTGCTTGCGCCGGTCGGGCGTGTCGTTCATGCCGCTGATGACCGCGTCGCACTTCTTCGCCTTGAGCGCCGCGATGATGCCGTCGAAGCCCGTGTTCTTGAACTGGGCCTTCACGCCCATCTGGGCGGCGACGTCGTTCGCGATGTCGATGTCGGAACCGATCGGGCTCGTCGAGCCGGTCGGGATCGACTCCTCCGGCGGATACGTGGCGTCGGTGCAGAAGACGATGTGCCCCGCGGACTTGATCGCCGGCGGCGGCGTGACCGACGCCGCGGCGATGCCGGCGACGGCGAGCGCCGCCACGAACGCCGAGGCGGCTGCGATGGTGCTCTTTCTCATGCCCTTCCTTTCGACTGTTCCGGCCTGCGTTTGGTGGAACAGCCTACGCTGGTCTAGCCGCCGATGTAAGACATCTCGACCTTCGGCAGCGACGCCGTGTCGGCCGTGCGGAGCTCGGAATAGCGGTCGGTGCGTCGCGTCCACACGCCGCGGAGCGTCTCGGCGAGCTCGTCGTCGGTGGCGCCGAGGCGGAGCGGCGCGCGCAGGTCATGGCCCCGTAGAGCGAAGAGGCACGTGTACAGGCGGCCCTCGGCCGAGAGCCGCGCGCGCGAGCAGCCGCCGCAGAACGGCTTCGTCACCGAGGCGATGACGCCGATCTCGCCGGCGCCATCCGCGTAGCGGAAGCGGAGCGCGGTCTCGTCCGGCCGGCCGGGGACGGGCTCGAGCGGCCACGCGGCGGCGATCCGCTCGACGATCTCCGCGGCCGGGACGACGTCGTCGAGCCGCCAGCCGTTCGTGTGACCGACGTCCATGTACTCGATGAAGCGGAGCGTGTGGCCGGTGCCGCGGAAGCGTTCGGCGAGCGCGACGATGCCCGCGTCGTTGACGCCGCGCTTCACGACCGCGTTCACCTTCACGGGGAGGCCGGCCGCCGCGGCGGCGTCGATGCCCTCGAGCACGCGCTCGACGGGGAAGTCGACGTCGTTGAGCGCGCGAAAGACGGCGTCGTCGACGGAGTCGAGGCTCACCGTGACGCGGTCGAGGCCGGCGTCCGCGAGCGCCTGAGCCTTCTGCGGCAGGAGTGCGCCGTTCGTCGTCAGCGCGAGCTGGAGATCGGGGATCTCCGCGAGCTGTGCGACGAGCCGCTCGACGTCGCGGCGCACGAGCGGCTCCCCGCCCGTGATGCGGACGGTACGGACGCCGAGGCCGGCGAACACGCCGACGACGCGGGCGATCTCCTCGAAGCTGAGCAGCTCCTTCCGGTCGAGGAAGGCGTGGTCGCGGCCGAATGCCTCCTTCGGCATGCAGTACACGCAGCGGAAGTTGCAGCGGTCGGTGATGGAGACGCGGAGCGTCTCGAGCGGGCGGCCGAGCGTGTCGTGCAGCGGCTCCATGACCGACAGGGTAGGCGCTATGCCTGGGACTGCGCGGCCGCGGAGAGGCGGCCCTCGTCGGCCACCGGCGCCGGCTCGATGCCGGCCGCGGCGTACGCGTCGGGCTGGTCGAGCGTCTCGTGCTCGAGGAGCGCCTGTGCGAGCGAGTCGAGCTTGTCGCGGTTCTCCCGCAGGAGCTGGAGGACTTCCACGCGGGCGGCGGCGACGATCTTCCGCACCTCGTCGTCGATGAGGCGCTGCGTCTCTTCGGAGACACCGGCGGCGCCGGGGAACAGCGGCCCCTGCCCGTCCTGCGGGATGACGGTGATCGTGCCGATCGCCTCGCTCATGCCCCAGCGGCCCACCATGTGGCGCGCGATCTGCGTGAGCTGCTGGAAATCGGACTCCGCGCCGGTCGTGAGGTCGCCGAAGACGATCTCTTCGGCCGAGCGGCCGCCGAGCGCGACCTTGATCTTCGCGAGCAGCTCCTCGCTCGAGTAGTTGAAGCGGTCGGCGTCGGGGGCGGAGAAGGTGACGCCGAGCGCGAGGCCGCGCGGGATGATCGAGATCTTGCGCACCGGGTCGGCGCCCCGTGTGAGCATCCCGACGATCGCGTGCCCGCCCTCGTGGTACGCCGTGCGGCGGCGGTCCTCCTTGCTCATCATCACCTTGCGCTCCGCGCCGAGCACGATCTTCTCGAGCGCGTCGGTGAAGTCCGCCTCATCCACCGCGTCGTGGCCGCGCCGCGCCGCGAGGAGCGCCGCCTCGTTCACGAGGTTCGCGAGGTCGGCTCCGACCATGCCGGGCGTCGTCGCTGCGAGCGCGCCGAGGTCGACGTCAGGCCCGAGCGGAACGCTGCGCGTGTGGACCTGCAGGATCGCCTCGCGGCCGTTCCGGTCCGGCGGCTGCACGGCGACGCGGCGGTCGAAGCGGCCCGGACGCAGCAGCGCCTGGTCGAGCACGTCCTGCCGGTTCGTCGCGGCGACGACGATGACGCCGGTCGACGAGTCGAAGCCGTCCATCTCGGTGAGGATCTGGTTGAGCGTCTGTTCGCGCTCGTCGTTGCCGCCGCTGAACCCGGCAACGCCGGACGTGCGCGAGCGGCCGATTGCGTCGAGCTCGTCGATGAAGATGATGGACGGCGCCGCCTCCTTCGCGTTCTTGAACAGGTCGCGCACGCGCGACGCGCCGATGCCGACGATCGCCTCGACGAACTCCGACGCCGCCATCGAGAAGAACGGCACGTTCGCCTCGCCCGCGACTGCGCGCGCGAGGAGTGTCTTGCCGGTGCCGGGCGGCCCGCTGAGGAGGACGCCGTGCGGGATGCGCGCGCCGAGCCGGCGGTACTTCTCCGGGTCGCGGAGGAAGTCGACGACCTCGTTCAGCTCCTGCTTCGCCTCCTCGATGCCGGCGACGTCCTTGAACGTGACCTTGTCGCCGCCCGGCTCGTAGCGCCGCGCGGACGATCGGCCGAAGGCGCCGAGGGCGCTCTGGACGCCGCCGGCGCGCCGCATCGCGAAGATGATGATCCCGATGAAGAGGATCGTCGGGCCGAAGCCGAGCAGGAGGTTCTCCCACCACGGCGCGCCCGTCTTGAGCGGCTGTGCGTTGACGACCACCTTCTCCTTCTGAAGGAGCGCGGAGAGCGCGTCGTTGTTCGCGAAGGCGGGGATCTCCGTCTGGAAGAGCTTCGTCTTCTTCGAGCCCGCGAAGCTCTCCGCCACGGTGAACGTCCCCTGCACGGCGGTGCCCTTCGACGTGATCGAGCCGACGTGGCCGGCCTGCACCTGCTGGAGGAAGAACGGGCTGTAGGGGACGCGGACGCGCGGCGGCGCCTTCGTTGCGCGCGATGCGACCCAGTAGTTGAGGACGAGCAGGCCGACGACCCAGGCGATCCACCACGTCCAGCGGATCCGCGGGCGCTGCGGCGGCTTTCGGAAGGCGAGGTCCGCGCGCGGGGTCGGTGCTCACACCGGAATGATGCCGGTTACCGTCCGGCCCAGACCTTGGCGAGCTCGACGATCGTCGCCGCGGCGGTGCCCATGTCCTCGACGCAGATCCACTCGCGCTCGCTGTGCGCGTCCTGGCCGCCGGTGTAGATGTTCGGCGTCGGCAGGCCCATCTCCGTCAGCGCCGAGCCGTCGGTCCCGCCGCGGATCGCCGTCCGCTTCGGCTCCAGCCCGATCCGGCGGACGGCCTGCTCGAGGTTCTCGACGATCGCCGGATGCTGCTCGAGTACCGCGCGCATGTTGCGGTACTGGATGCGGGACTCGAACTCGATCGAGCAGCGCGGGTCGGTCGCGGCCACGTCGGCGGCGAGCGTGCGCAGGAGCTCGACGTGCCGGTCGAGCAGGTCGTTGTCGAAGTCGCGGACGATGAAGCGGAGCTCGAGCTCGGACGCGTCGCCCTGGATGAGCGTGGGGTGGACGTACCCCTCGTGGCCGTCGGTCGTCTCGGGCGAGAGGCGGTCCTTCGGCAGCCGCTCGACGAGCGCGGCCGCGAGCTTGATCGCGTTGACGAGCTCACCCTTCGCGAGACCGGGGTGGATCGACCGGCCGCGGATGCGCATGCGCACCTGTGCACCGGAGAACGTCTCCTCCTGGATCTCGCCGACGGTCGAGCCGTCCATCGTGTACGCGGCGACGGCGCCGAACGTCTCCACGGGGAAGTGCGTGACGCCGCGGCCGATCTCCTCGTCCGGATTGAACGCGATCTTGAGTGGCCCGTGCGGAACGTCCGGCGTCGCGACGAGGTGGGCGGCGGCCGCCATGATCTCGGCGATGCCGGCCTTGTCGTCGGCGCCGAGGAGCGTCGTGCCGTCGGTCGTGATCACCTCGTGTCCGACGTGGCTCGCGAGCTGCGGCGACTCGTCCGGCCTGATCGTGTGGCCCGACGCCCCGAGCGGGATGTCGCCGCCGTCGTAGCGGATGCGCTGCGGCCGGACGTTCGTGCCCGTCACCTCGCGCGCGGTGTCGACATGGGCGAAGAACGCGATCGTCGGCACGTCGTGGTCGACGGTCGCCGGGATGGTCGCAGTGACGTAGCCGTGCTCGTCCATAACTGCGTCCGCGAGTCCGAGCTCCTTCAGCTCGTCGAGCAGCAGGCGAAGCAGGTCGAGCTGCTTCGCCGTGCTCGGGTACGTCTCCGAGTCCTCGTCCGACTGCGTGTCGATCCGGACGTAGCGGAGCAGCCGCTCGGCGGCGTCGTTCGCGAGTTGCGTGGCGAGGTCGGACACGGCGCTGAGTCTACGGTTACGCAGATGCGCAGGCAGCTCGTACAGCTCTACCTCGGACTCGCGCTCTACGGGGCCAGCTCGTCGCTGCTCGTGCTCGCGCGCCTCGGCCTCGACCCGTGGGACGTCTTTCACCAGGGGCTCGCGCGTCACTCGAGCCTTGCCATCGGGACGTGGAGCATCCTCGTCGGCGTCGTCGTCCTGCTCCTGTGGATCCCGCTGCGGCAGCTGCCGGGCATTGGCACGCTCAGCAACGTCGTCGCCATCGGCGGCGTGATGGACCTCGTGCTCGGCCACGTCTCACCCCCGCACACGATGGCGTGGCGGGTCGTCTGCCTCGTCGCCGGCGTCGGGTTGAACGGCGTCGCCACGGGCGCGTACATCGGCGCCGGGCTCGGCCCCGGGCCACGCGACGGCCTCATGACCGGCCTCGCCGCGCGCGGGCACTCGATCCGTGTCGTCCGCACCGCGATCGAGCTGTCGGTGCTCGCCGTCGGCTGGCTCCTCGGCGGGACGGTGGGTGTCGGCACGGTGCTCTACGCCCTCTCCATCGGCCCGCTCGCGCACGTGTTCGTCCCGTTCTTCGCGGTCGGCCCCGTTCCCGAGCCCATCCTCGAGGGGACATGAGCCGCCTCGACCGGTGGCTGCCGGAGTGGGACGTGTTCGAGCGGCACGAGCGGTTCGTGCCCGTATCGCCGCGGGACGCCGTCGCGGCCGCGATCGGGGTCCCGTTCACGCCCGACCGGCTCGTGCGCGCTCTTTTCCGTTTGCGCGGCCTTCCCGGCGGCGGCAGCGTCCCCGGCGCGCTGCGCGCGCTCGGCTTCGAGACGCTCGCGTCGGAGCCGGACGCGGTCGTGCTCGGCGCGGCCGGCCGTCCCTGGTCGCCGCGCAGCCGACCCGGCCGCTTCACCGCCGCCGGTCCGGGTCAGATCCGGATGGTGCTCGAGATTGCCGCCACCGAGGTGGAAGGAGGGGCGCTCCTCTTCACCGAGACGCGCGTTGCCGCGATGGATGCGGGCGCCCGCCGTGCGTTCCGTCGCTACTGGCTCGTCGTCGGGCCGTTCTCGGCGCTCGTCCGCCGGCGCTGGCTTGCCGCGGCCGAGCGTGCGCTGCGGTGATCGCCGTCGCGCTGGCGCTCGTCGCCGCCGTGTTCTTCGGCGGGATGAGCGTGTTCATTCGCATCGGGCTCGCGCGCAACCCGGACATCGGGCTCGCGACGCTCGCGACCGTGGCGACGGCGTTTCTCGTCGCGCTCGTCGCGTTCGTGGCGGAGACTCCCTCCCGCGGCATGCACGTCGGGGCGGCGTGGCCGTTCGCGCTCGCCGGGCTGCTCCAGCCGGGCGTCGGCCAGTTCCTCGTCACGCTCGCGATCCGCGAGACCGGGGCGTCGCGGGCGTCGATGATCTTCGGCTCGGCGCCGCTCGTGTCGGTCGCGATCGCGCTCGTCTTCCTCGGCGAGCCGGCGAGCGTGCCGCTCCTCGTCGGCGCCGGGCTCATCGTCGCCGGCGGCTTCGAGCTCGCCCGCGAGCGCGATCGGCCGGTGCACCTCCGGCGCATCGGCCTCCTCTACGCCTTCGTCGCCGTCATCCTCTTCTCGAGCCGCGACAACCTCATCCGCTGGCTCGCCGGGAGCACGTCCGCGCCGCCGGCCGCCGCGGCGTCGGCTGCGCTGCTCGGCGGCCTCGTCTGCGCGCTCGTCGTCGTCGGGCCGTCGCTGCGGCGCAGCAGCGTGGGGCGGGTGCTGCCGTTCGTCCCGGCGGGCATCTGCTTCGGGCTCTCGTACATCGCGACGTTCGAGGCGTACTACCGCGGCCGCGTGACCGTCGTCTCGCCGCTCATCGCGACGGAGGCGCTCTTCGGCGTCGCCCTGTCGGCGCTCCTCCTGCGGCACACGGAGCTCGTCGGCCGCCGGCCTGCCGCCGGCGCGGTGCTCATCGTCGCCGGCGGAATACTGATCGGAGCCGCCAGATGAACTGGCGGCTCCTCTTCTGGTCGGCGTCGCAAGCGACGCCTTAGCGGCGCATTCCGGTAACACCGCCGTGCCGGTACCTGGTACCGGTCGTCGCAATGCCCCGTGCGGAGCCGAAGGCCGGTACCAGGTACCGGCACGGGACCGTCACGAATTCGTGCTGGCGGGCTTCATCGGGATCTGCTATAAAGAGGCTTAGATTTTCTCACAGGAGGCAGAAACCAGCATGGCGAAGACCATTGGCATCGACCTGGGCACGACGAACTCGTGCATGGCCGTCCTCGAGGGCGGCGAGCCCACCGTCATCCCGAACGCGGAGGGTGGGCGGACGACTCCGTCCGTCGTCGCGTTCACGAAGGATGGGCAGCGCCTCGTCGGGCGCCCCGGCGCGCCGGCAGCAGGTCACGAACCCGCTCAACACGATCTCCTCGATCAAGCGCTTCATGGGGCGCAAGTTCGACGAGGTCTCGGAGGAGATGAAGATCGTCCCGTACGAGGTCGTCAAGGGCCCGAACGGCGACGTGCGCGTGAAGGTGGAGGGCAAGGACTACGCCCCGCCGGAGATCAGCGCGATGATCCTCCAGAAGCTCAAGGCCGACGCCGAGGCGTACCTCGGCGAGCCGGTCGCCGACGCGGTGATCACCGTGCCGGCCTACTTCAACAACGCCCAGCGCGAGGCGACGAAGGACGCCGGCAAGGTCGCCGGCCTCAACGTCCTCCGCATCATCAACGAGCCGACGGCGGCCGCGCTCGCGTACGGGCTCGACAAGGAAGGCGCCGAGCAGACGATCCTCGTGTTCGACCTCGGCGGCGGCACGTTCGACGTGTCCGTGCTCGAGCTCGGCGACGGCGTCTTCGAGGTCAAGTCGACCGCGGGTGACAACCACCTCGGCGGCGACAACTTCGACAAGGCGGTCGTCGACTGGATGGTCGGCGAGTTCAAGCGCGACCAGGGCATCGACCTCGCTGCCGACCGCATGGCGCTCCAGCGCCTGTACGAGGCGGCGGAGAAGGCGAAGATCGAGCTGTCCTCGACGATGACGACGCAGATCAACCTGCCGTTCATCACCGCGACGCAGGAGGGGCCGAAGCATCTCGACCTCCAGCTGACGCGCGCGAAGCTCGAGGAGATCACCGCCGACCTGCTCGCACGCACCGTCGGCCCGACGAAGCAGGCGCTGACCGACGCCGAGCTCGACGCGTCGAAGATCGACCACGTCGTCCTCGTCGGCGGCATGACGCGCATGCCGGCCGTGCAGACGAAGGTGAAGGAGATCGTCGGCAAGGACCCGCACAAGGGCGTCAATCCCGACGAGGTCGTCGCCGTCGGCGCCGCGCTCCAGGGCGGCGTGCTCAAGGGCGAGGTCAAGGACATCCTGCTCCTCGACGTCACGCCGCTGTCGCTCGGCATCGAGACGAAGGGCGGCGTCATGACGAAGCTCATCGAGCGCAACACGACGATTCCGACGAAGAAGTCGGAGACGTTCACGACGGCGGACGACAACCAGCCGTCCGTCGAGGTGCACGTGCTCCAGGGCGAGTCGGAGGCGGCCGCGTACAACAAGACGCTCGGCAAGTTCCAGCTCGTCGGCATCCCGCCGGCGCCGCGCGGCATGCCGCAGATCGAGGTCACGTTCGACATCGACGCGAACGGGATCATCAACGTCTCGGCGAAGGATCTCGGTACCGGCAACATCCAGCAGATCCAGATCCAGGGCGGCTCCGGGCTCTCGGAGAACGAGGTCCAGGAGATGATCCAGAACGCGGAGGCGCACGCCGACGACGCGCGCCGGCTTCGCGAGACCGTCGACACGAAGAACATGGCGGAGACGCTCGCGTACCAGACGGAGCGCTCGCTCAAGGAGCACCGCGACAAGCTCGACGAGTCCGACGCCTCGACGATCGAGGGCCGGGTCATGGAGCTGCGCAAGGCGCTCGAGGGCGACGACCTCGCCGACATCCGCGCGAAGACCGACGCACTCCAGGAGGCCTCGCACAAGCTCGCGGAGGCCGTGTACGCGCAGGCGACGGCACAGGCGCAAGCGCATACGCGCTCTGGTGACACGGACGCATCCTCGGCCGACGAGGAGGTCGTCGAAGAGGGCGAGTACGAAGACGTGACCAATGACTGACGAGCAGGTCCAGCAGGCGGCGGAGCAGCAGCAGCAGGATGCGCCGGCAGAGGCCGACGACCGGCTGCTGCGCCTCGCCGCCGAATTCGACAACTACAAGAAGCGCACCGTTCGCGAGCGCCAGGAGTACGTGGCGCTCGCGAACGAGCGGCTCGTGAAGGAGCTGCTGCCTGTGCTCGACGATCTCGAGCGGGCACTGCAGGCGGCCGCCGAGCACGAGGAGGCGCAGCTCGAGGACGGCGTCCGGCTCGTGCACCGCTCGCTCGCGCAGCTCCTCGCACGCGAAGGCGTCGAGGAGATCGACACGAGCGGGCCGTTCGATCCGCACGTGCACGAGGCGATGCTCGCGCAGCCGTCCGACGAGGCCGAGAGCGGCGCCGTGCTCGACGTCATCCAGAAGGGCTACAAGATCGGCGGCCGCGTCGTGCGGCCGGCGCGGGTGATCGTCGCCGAATGACGTCGCCGTACGACACGCTCGGCGTTCCGAAGAACGCCTCCGCCGACGAGATCAAGAAGGCGTACCGCAAGCTCGCGCGCAAGCACCATCCGGACGCGAACGCGGGCGACAAGGACGCGGAGGAGCGCTTCAAGGAGGTGCAGCACGCGTACGACGTGCTCTCCGATCCCGAGAAGCGCAAGCAGTACGACCGCTTCGGCACGCAGAACGGCAGGGCCGGCGGCCCTGCCGGCAACGCCAACTTCGATTTCGATCTCGGCGATCTCGGCGACATCTTCGGCGGCCTGTTCGGCGGCGCCGCCGGTGGCACACGGGCGCGCGCGTCGAGGCAGCCGCTGCGCGGCAACGACGTCGAGGCGACGGTGCACCTCTCCTTCGAGGACTCCCTGCACGGCGTCGACGCAAAGGTTCCCGTCGAGATGCTCGCGGCGTGCCGCGAGTGCGGCGGCACGGGCGCGCGGCCCGGCACGGCCCCGGTCATCTGCCCCGAGTGCAACGGCCGCGGCGTGAAGGCGGAGAGCCAGGGGCTCTTCGCGCTCTCGCAGCCGTGCCCGCGCTGCCGCGGCAACGGCACCGTCATCGAGCAGCCGTGCCCGAAGTGCCAGGGCACCGGCCGCGAGCGGCGCATCAAGACGTACACCGTGAAGATCAAGCCCGGCGTCAAGGACGGCACGCGCATCCGCCTGAAGGGCAAGGGCGAGGCCGGCCTGCACGGCGGTCCCGCGGGCGACCTCATCGTCGTCACGCGCGTCGACGCGTCGCCGACGTACGAGCGGCGGGGCGACGACCTCGTCGTCACCGTTCCCGTGTCGTATGCGACCGCGGCGCTCGGCGGCTCGGTCGAAGTTCCGACGCCGGACGGCGCCGTGTCGCTGAAGATCCCGTCCGGTTCCGAGGACGGGAAGCTGCTCCGCATCAAGGGCCGCGGCGCGCCGAAGCTCAACAGCTCCGGCCGCGGCGACGTGCTCGCGCGCGTGCACATCCAGGTGCCGAAGCGGGTCAACAAGAAGGAGCGCGAGCTCCTCGAGGAGCTCAGGAAGGTGACGGGATGAAGGACGACCTGCTCAAGGAAGGACCGCGGGAAGCTCCCGAGCCGCTGACGGCGGAGGAGCGCACGAGTCGCAAGGGAGTGAAGGCCGCCGGCGGCGGCATCGCCGCGGGCGGCATCGGTCTCGCGAAGGCCGGCTTCCTCGGCAAGTTCCTCATCTACCTGTTCCTCTGGAACGGCGTGCGCACCGGGTTCCTGCTCGGCGGCTGGATCGGGATCGCCCTGGTCGTGGCCGCGATCGCTGCGTTCGTCTACTACCGGAAGCGGAGGCAGGCAACGGCGTGAACGACCGGCCGATCTACATGATCAGCGTCGCCGCCGAGCTCGTCGGCATGCACCCGCAGACGCTGCGCATGTACGAGACGAAGGGTCTCGTGCGCCCGCAGCGGACGCCGGGCGGGACGCGCCTCTACTCGGAGGCCGACGTCGAGCGGCTGCGCATCGTGCAGCGGCTCACGACCGAGCTCGGCCTCAACCTCGCCGGCGTGGACCTCGTGCTCCGCCTCGAGGACGAGCTGCGCAAGGCGCACGCGCAGATCGAGCGGCTGCAGGCGCAGCTGAAGGAAGACGTGCAGGACGTACACAGGCACTACCGCCGCGACCTCGTGCTCTATCGCGAGGAGCGGCTGCCGGAACGGAGGTAACACATGGATTTCACCAAGCTCACCGTCAAGTCGCAGGAGGCGGTTGCAGCCGCGCAGGAGCTGGCGCGCCGTCTCGGCAACCCGGAGCTCTACCCCGAGCATCTGCTCGTCGCGCTCCTCGACCAGGAGCTGCCGCGCGAGCTCGTTCCCGACGCCGACGCGCTGCGCGCGCAGGCGGAGGCGACGCTCGCCGCGAAGCCGCGCCTCGAGGGCGCGCAGCAGCAGCCGGGCGCGTCGGCGCAGCTCTCCCGCGTCCTCGACAAGGCGTTCGACGAGGCGAAGCGCATGCAGGACGACTACGTGTCGACCGAGCACCTGCTGCTCGCGCTCGACGCCGTTCCGCGGGATCAGCTCGAGGCGAAGATCAAGGCGGTCCGCGGCGGCCAGCGCGTCACGTCGCAGGATCCGGAAGGCACGTACCAGGCGCTCTCGAAGTTCGGGCGCGACCTCACCGAGGCAGCGGAGGCGGGCAAGCTCGACCCGGTGATCGGACGCGACGAGGAGATCCGCCGCGTCATCCAGGTGCTCTCGCGCCGCACGAAGAACAACCCGGTGCTCATCGGCGAGCCGGGCACGGGCAAGACCGCGATCGTCGAGGGGCTCGCGCAGCGCATCGTCGCCGGCGACGTGCCGGAGGGGCTGAAGGGCAAGCGCGTGTGGGCGCTCGACATCGGTGCGATGCTCGCCGGCGCGAAGTACCGCGGCGAGTTCGAGGAACGGCTGAAGGCCGTTCTCACGGAGATCCAGAACGCCGCGGGGGAGCTCATCCTCTTCATCGACGAGCTGCACACGATCGTCGGCGCGGGCGCGGCGGAGGGCGCCGTCGACGCGGCGAACATGCTCAAGCCGATGCTCGCACGCGGAGAGCTCCGCTGCATCGGCGCGACGACGCTCGACGAGTACCGCAAGCACATCGAGAAGGACGCGGCGCTCGAGCGGCGCTTCCAGCCGGTGTTCGTCGGCGAGCCGTCGGTCGCGGACACGATCGCGATCCTGCGCGGGCTCAAGGACACGTACGAGTCGCATCACGGCGTCCGCATCCGCGACGCCGCGCTCGTCGCCGCGGCGGTGCTGTCGCACCGCTACATCTCCGACCGCTTCCTGCCCGACAAGGCGATCGACCTCGTCGACGAGGCCGCGTCGCGGCTGCGCATGGAGATCGATTCGTCGCCCGTCGAGCTCGACGAGGCCGAGCGCCGCGTGCGCCAGCTCGAGATCGAGCTCGCCGCGATGAGCAATGAGGCGCCCGCCACGCGCGCGCCTCTAGAGAAGGAGCTTGCGGAGGCGAAGGAGGACAGGAACGGCCTCGCCGCCCGCTGGACGGAAGAGAAGAAGGTCCTCGAACGGGTGAAGGAGATCACGCGACGCATCGACGAGTTGAAGCGCGAAGCGGAGCGAGAAGAGCGGCTCGGCAATCTCCAGCGCGTCGCGGAGATCCGGTACGGCGACCTCCCAAACCTCGAGCGAGAGCTCGAGGATAGGGCGCAGCCGCAGGCTGCGCCCATGGTGAAGGAGGAGGTCGACGAGGACGACATCGCCGCCGTCGTCGGGCGCTGGACCGGCATCCCGGTCGACCGGCTCCTCGAAGGCGAGACCGAGAAGCTCATCCACATGGAGGAGCGGCTCCACCAGCGCGTCGTCGGCCAGGACGAGGCGGTCGAGGCGGTCGCGAACGCGCTTCGGCGCGCACGCACCGGCCTCCAGGATCCGAACCGGCCGATCGGCTCGTTCGTGTTCCTCGGCCCGACCGGCGTCGGCAAGACGGAGCTCGCCCGAGCGCTCGCGGAGTTCATGTTCGACGACGAGCGCGCGATGGTGCGGCTCGACATGTCGGAGTACCAGGAGCGGCATACGGTCTCCCGCCTCGTCGGCGCGCCTCCCGGCTACGTCGGCTACGACGAGGGCGGCCAGCTCACCGAGGCGGTGCGCCGGCGGCCCTACTCGGTCGTGCTCCTCGACGAGATCGAGAAGGCCCACGCCGAGGTGTTCGACGTGCTGCTCCAGGTGCTCGACGACGGGCGGCTGACCGACGGCCAGGGCCGCACGGTCGACTTCCGCAACACCGTGCTGATCATGACGTCGAACATCCGCAGCATCGAGCAGATGCGCGAGCACTTCCGGCCGGAGTTCCTCAACCGCATCGACGAGATCGTCCTCTTCGAGCCGCTCTCGCGCGAGCAGATCGCCGTGATCGTCGGACACCAGCTCGAGCGTGTCCGCGAGCGGCTCGCCGAGCGCGGCATCGCGCTCGAGCTCACCGACGCCGCGAGGGAGGCGCTCGCCGAGGCCGGGTGGGATCCCGCGTACGGCGCGCGCCCGCTCAAGCGGGCGATCCAGCGTCTGCTCGAGAACCCGCTCGCGCTGCGGCTGCTCGAGGGCGACATCCAGGACGGCGACACGGTGCGGGTCGACGCGGTGGACGGCGAGCTCGTCTTCGAGCGCGCCGGCGAGCGCGTGCACGCATAGGGCAAACCGAAATCGCGCCTCGCGCGAATTGTCCTCACACCAACCGAGGAGGGAACTGTGAGGAAGCTCGTCGCTCTCGTCGCGGCCGCCGCCGTCTGTGCGCTCGCGGCCGCCGCGCTCTCGCTCGCGGCCTCGACCGCAGGCTGGTCGGCGCCGCTGACGGCCGGCCAGGAAGTGCCGAAGCAGGTCGTGAAGGACGCCGCTGCGCATGGCCAGTTCACCGCCACGCTCAAGGGATCGAAGCTGACGTGGAAGCTCACGTTCGCGAAGCTCACCGGCCCGGCCACCGCCGCGCACATCCACATGGCGGGGATGGGCAAGGCTGGGAACGTCGTCGTCGCCCTGTGCGGCCCGTGCAAGAGCGGGCAGTCCGGCACCGCGACGCTGTCGGCCGCCGTCAAGGCCGCGTTCGCGAAGCATCTCCTGTACGTGAACGTGCACACGGCGAAGAACGCGGGTGGGGAGATCCGGGGGCAGCTCGGGGGCTAGGCTCCGCGCTGTGCTGATCGTCGCCGCGACCGAGCGCGAGCTCGAGCACGTCCGCCGCTTCGACACGTTCCGCTGCGGGGTCGGACCGGTCGAGGCGGCGCTGCAGACGGCCCGCGCGCTTGCCGAGCGCAAGCCGGACGCGGTGATCCACATCGGGATCGCAGGGGCTCGAGCAATCGAGCCCCTGTCCCTCGTCCTCGGTTCGGAGGCCGTCTACGAGGATGCTCTCGGCCCGCTCGTCGCGGCGCGCGTCGCGCCCGACGCCGCGCTTGCTCGCGTCCGTCCGCGCGGCGCTCCCGGAGGCGCATGTCCTCCCGATCGGAACGAGCGCGCGTGTGGGCGGAACGCGTGAGTGCGAGGTCGAGGCGATGGAGGGATTCGCGGTGCTGCGCGCGTGCGAGCTCGCAGGCGTCCCGGCGGTCGAGCTGCGCGCGATCTCGAACTCGCCGGACGAGGACGACCGGTCGAAGTGGCGCTTCGACGAGGCCTTCGAGCTGCTGGGCGCCGCGCTAGATCGACTCGACGTCGTCTAGGAACTCGGCGTTGCCGTGCTGCGGCGGCGCGCCGTAGGCGAAGAAGAGGATCTCGGCGCCGGTCTCGTTCCGCGCCTGCATCGGGGTGCTCTTGTGCACGACGATCGCGCCGCCCGGCTCGACGTCGACCCGCGCGGGCGGCTCGCCGAGGAGCATCGTGAGCGTGCCGCGCAACGGGACGAACACCTCTTCCTGGTCGGGGTCGAGATGCCGGCGCCCGCGCGTGTGCGCCGGATAGCGCCACATGCGCGCGCGCGAATCCGTCATGTGTGCGGCGTCGGTGACCGACGTCGTGTGGCGCGGCTCCTGGCCCTCGTGGCCCGGCCGCTCCTCCCACTCGATCCCTTCCGCGTGCACGACGTCGTAGCCCACGGCGCGACTGTACCCTCCCGCCCGTGCCAGAGGCGCGCCCAGCTGCGTTACCGCCGGCGGAGCGGACCGTCGGGCAGCTCGTCGCCGAGTCGATCCGGTTCTACGGGAGCCACTTCTGGACCGTCGCTTCCCCTCGGCATCCCGTTCGTCGCCGTCGACGTGCTCGGGATCGGCCAGGACGTCAACGTCCAGACGGTGATCCTCTGGGTGTGCGCGCCGCTCTTCTGCCTCGCGATCGTCCGCGCCTCGTCGATCGTCACGGGCGCACGGCCGACGTGGGCGGCGCTCGCCGCCGCCGTCGTGATCTTCCTGCCGTTCCCGATCCTCGTCCGGCTGTACATCCTCCCGGGCGTCGCCTGGCTCGGGCTCTTCGGCCTCGCCGTGCCCGCTGCGGTCGCCGAGCGGCTGCCGTTCGGCAAGGCTCTCGCCCGCGGCCGCGCGCTCAGCAACGCGCACCTCGCACACGCGATCGGCGGCATCGCCGCGCTGGCGCTCGTCTACGGCGTCAGCCGGGGATTCCTCCTCATCCTGCTCCACACGCAGGGAAACCAGACGCAGAGGGTCGCGCTCGTCCTCGCCGACCTCGTGCTCTCGCCGCTGCTCTTCGTCGGCACGGCCCTGCTCTATGTGGATCAAGCCGCACGCGTGAAGTAGGTTCCCGCCATGCCGATCTACATCTTGCTCTCGAGGTTGTCGCAGCAGGGCGTGCAGACGCTGAAGTCGAACCCGGACCGCCTGCGTGAAGTCAACCGCGACGTCGAGGAGCTCGGCGCCAAGGTGCTGCACCAGTGGGCGACGCTCGGCGAGTTCGACTTCGTGAACGTCGTCGAGGCTCCGGACACGGAGACGGTCGCGCGCGTGTCGGTCGCGCTCGCTGCCCGCGGCTCGACGCGCGTGCACACACTGCCCGCGCTGACGATCGACGACTTCGTCGCGACGCTGAGCTAGTTCTCGACCGCGACGCGGCGCACGGTCACGCCCCACGCCTTGCCGGAGGCGAAGAGCTTGTCCGGGTCGACGTCGGTGAGCCAGCCGAGGAAGTGCGGTACGTCGTCGTCGGCGGTCGAGCCGTACACGGCGGGGTAGAGCGGCTTGCGCGTGGAATCGTTCGTCCTGCGTGCGACCTCGTCGGCGCGGCGCTCCGCCTCTTCGGCGGCCGGACCTTCCATGTATCCGCGCGGCATTGCTCTCACCCTAGCTCGCATTCGCGGACTACGCTCCGGTTCGTGCCGGATGCACTCGTAGTTCGCGGCCTTGCGAAGCGTTACGGCTCCGTCGACGCGCTGAAGGGCGTCGATCTCGAGGTCGGCGAGGGAGAGCTCGTCGGGCTCCTCGGACCGAACGGCGCGGGCAAGTCGACGCTCGTGAAGATCGCCGTCGGGCTCGTCCGCCCGAGCGGCGGCGAAGCACGCATCGCAGGCGCGCCGGCCGGATCGCTCGCTGCGCGCCGTGCGCTCGGCTATCTCGCGGAGATGTTCCGCTTCCCCGGCTGGTACACGGCGGATGAAGTGCTCGAGCTGCACCAGCGGCTCGCCGGGTCGCGCGGCGGCGCGGCCGAGCGGAAACG
The DNA here is from genome assembly GCA_963802685.1 of uncultured Actinomycetes bacterium. Classification (GTDB taxonomy): domain Bacteria; phylum Actinomycetota; class Thermoleophilia; order Gaiellales; family Gaiellaceae; genus Palsa-739. The sequence continues at coordinate 226,543 of CAWDJG010000003.1, read as the reverse complement.
GCTGCTCGAGCTCGTCGCGCTCGCCGACGCGACCGATCGCCGCGTCGACGGGATGTCGAAGGGGATGCAGCAGCGCCTCGGCGTCGCACAGGCGCTCGTCGGCGAGCCGCGCCTCCTGCTCCTCGACGAACCGACGTCGGCGCTCGATCCCGTCGGTCGTCGCACGGTGCGCATGTTGCTGGAGGAGATGCGCGGCCGCGGCGTGTCGGTGCTCCTCAACTCGCACCTGCTCTCCGAGATCGAGCTCGTCTGCGACCGCGTGGCCATCCTGCTCGGCGGGGAGCTCGTCGCCGCCGGCTCGCCGCACGACCTGTCGCGTCCCCGCGGCGTCGAGCTCGAGACCGACGAGGGCGTGCGGCGGATCGAAGGCGCGATGCGCGAGGACGCGCCGCGGCTCGTCGCCGAAGCGGTCGCCGCGGGCCGGCAGGTGTACGGCGTCCGCGTGCTGACGTCGACGCTCGAAGAGGTCTATCTCGAAGCGGTCGGAGGCGAGACGTCGTGACGTCGATCTGGGTGATCGTCGGCTACGGCTTCCGCGAAGCGGTGCGTCGCAAGATGTTCGCCGTCGTCGTCATCCTCACGATCTGTTTCCTCGCGCTCTTCTGGCTCGCGAACCATTTCGTCTTCCGCGATCTCTCGTCGATCCAGCCGCCGGCGGACGTCAACGTCGACACGCGCACGTTCGCGGGCGCATTCCTCGTCGGCCTGGCGATGTTCGCGACGCTCTTCCTCGGCGTCGTGCTCGCCGTGTTCCTCACGCTCGGCACGGTGTCGGGCGACGCGGAGCGCGGCCTGCTCCAGCCGCTCGTCGCGCGGCCGATCGGGCGCTCGACGCTGCTCGTCGCGCGGTTCATCGGTGCCGGCGCCGTCTGCAGCGTCTACGTGCTCGCCGTCTACTTCGGCGGCGTGCTCATCACCGGGCTGACCGGTCACTGGTGGCCGGACCAGATCCTCTGGCCCGGCCTCGAGCTCGCGGGCGGCGTCCTCGTCATCACGGCGCTGTCGCTGCTCGGCTCGATCGTGCTGTCGGCGACGGCGAACGGCATCGCCGTGTTCATGCTCTTCGGTGCGGGCCTCGTCGCGGGGCTGCTCGGATCGATCGGGCATGCGCTCAACTCCCACACGATCAAGCACGCGTCGACGGTCGCGTCGTGGGCGCTGCCGTTCGAGGCGCTCTACCAGGACGGGCTGCGGATGATCACCGAGAACGCGTCCGGCCTCACCGGCTTCCTCCTCCAGCTCGGCCCGTTCGGCGGCGCGTACGTGCACGGGTGGGGGATCCGCGTGTGGACGGTCGGGTACGTGCTCGTCGTCGGCGCGGTCGCGCTCTTCGCGTTCTCGCGGCGGAACCTCTGAGTCAGCGATAGCGGCGCGCGACGGCGAGCGTGCAGCCCATGACGAGCAGCGCGACCGCGTTCGGCACCATGATCGGCACGTCGTGCTTCGACGCGCCGTAGGCGATCCAGAGCGCGAAGCCGACGATGAGCACGAGCAGGTAGCCGAGCGAGAGCCCGGCGGACGAGCGGTGCCGGATCATCGTGCGGATCTGGAGCAGGGGCGAGACCGCCATCGCGACGCCCCAGGACGCCGCGACGATGCCGAGCGCGGTCACCGCGCGCTGACCGCGATCTCGCCGGCGAGCCGTGCGTTCTGCGCGACGAGGTCCTTGTTCGCGCGCTGCGTGCGGCCGCCGCTCTCGCGGTGGAGGTACGAGAGGACGAACGGCGTCACCGCCTGGCCGAAGATGCCTTTGTCGTGCGCGGCCTGCAGTGCTTCGTCGATGAGCGGGTCGACGTCGTCGAGCGGCTCGTCGGGCGGACGCCCGAGCAGGAGCCCGCCGCCGCCGATCTGCCAGTGCGTGCGCGCGATCGCGCGCCGCCTCTTGCGCAGATTCGACGCGTGCGGACACCGGCGGGCCGCCCTCGGCTGCGTAGAAGAGCGGCAGCGTGTCGGTGCGGTAGCCGAGCACGGGCACGCCGAGCGACTCGAGCAGCTCCGACGTCGCCGGCACGTCGAGCAGCGACTTCACGCCCGAGGAGACGACGAGCGCGGGCGTCCGCGCGAGCTGCGCGAGGTCGGCCGAGACGTCCGGCTGCTCGGCGAAGCCGCGGTGGACGCCGCCGAGGCCGCCGGTCGCCATGAACGAGATGCCGGCTGCGCGCATGACGGCGAGCGTGCCGCCGACCGTCGTCGCGCCGATCGCGCGCTGCTCGACCGCGGCGGCGAGATCGCGCGGCCCGACCTTGCGCGCCGATGCGTCGAAGCGCGCGAGCTCGTCCGCTGTGAGGCCGACGACGATCTCGCCGTCGAGCACGCCGATCGTCGCCGGCACGGCGCCGGACGCGCGCACCTGCCGCTCCGACTCGAGCCCGACCTCGACGCCCTCGCCCGGCGGGAAGCCGTGCGCGACGAGCGTCGTCTCGAGCGCGACGACCGTCGCCGCCTCGCGCACCTCGTCGGCGACGCGGATCACGCGGGGCGCTCCATCTCGACGAACCGGCTGCGCTCGTCCCCGCGCACCTCGCGGAAGCCGGCGCGCCGGTACGCGCGCAGCGCACGTTCGTTCCAGCGCGCGACCCACAGACGGAAGCGCAGCGGCTCCCACTGTGTGCGCGCGTACTCGAGGCCGGCCTGGATGAACGGCTGGGCGAGGCCTTGTCCGGTGAGATCCGGACGCATGCCGAGGCCGATGCGGATCTCGTCCGCCTCGTGGACGAAGTTGAAGAAGCCGACGAGCTCGCCGTCGTCGCGGACGACCGCGCGCAGCCCTTCCCGCCGGGCGGGGGTCCCGAACAGCTCGACGCGCCGCGGGTCGGACGCCGTGTCGTACCACTCGTACGGGAACTCGTACCGCCACGTCGCGATCTCCTCGGCGTGCTCTTCGGTCAAGGGCTCGATCCTCACGGCATCGACCCTACTGTCGCGACGCACCGCGCGGCGGCTTCGAGTCCGCGCCGCGCCGCCTCTTCGAGCGAGCCGCCGAGGAGGAAGCCCGCGGCGAGCGCGTCGCCGGCGCCGGTCGTGTCGACGACCTCCGCTTCGACGGGGGAGAGATCGAGACGTGCGTCTGCGGTGACGACGGTGCAGCCGCGCGGTCCGCGCTTGACGACGCCGGTCGGTGCGGTGAGGTACGCGCCGCCGAGGATCTCCCACTCCGCCTCGGTCGCGAAGAGGACGTCGGGTGCGACCGCGTCGAGCAGCTCACGGAACTGGACCGGGCCGAACGTCCGGATCTCCGTCCACGCGGCGACGTCGACCGAGATGCGCGCGCCGCGGTCGCGTGCCGCCGTCGCGGCGAGCAGCGCGGTATCGGCGATCGGCTCGCGCAGGAGCGCGTAGCCGGAGATGTGGAGGACGTCGCAGTCGAGCCACGCCGGGTCGAGCTCCGCGCGTTCGAAGGTCGGAGCGACGCCGCGGTCGGAGGCGAGCGCGCGGTCGCCGTCGGCGCCGACGATCGAGACGACGACGCCGGTCGACCCGGGCGCAATCGGCCCAACGAGCTCGACGTCGCGCGCCGCGAGCTCGCGCGCGAGCAGCTCTCCGGCCGCGTCGTCGCCGCGCTTCGCGATGCACCGCGCGTCGGCGCCGAGCGCCGCGGCCCAGGCTGCGACGTTCGCCGCCTGACCGCCCGCGCCGGCCCGCGTGGCCGCGCGGACGTCCCCGCCGGGAGCGAGCGGCTGCTCGAGCCGCGCGATCACGTCGAGCATCACGTCGCCGAGGGTTGCGATCCGCACTCCTACAATCGTCCCATGGAAGGCGAGGACAGAGCCGCTCGACTGCGTTCGTTCCTCATCGGCGGCCTCGTCGGCGCGTCCGCCGCGGTCGCGACCGCCCGCCGTCGGCGCGACCTCGACCGCCGCCGCCGCCAGCGGCGGCTCCACCCGATCGGCCTGGCCGCGTTCGAAGACGCACCCTGCTTCCAGCAGCTGCTCGAGCAGGAACGCGAGCAGCAGCTCTGATGGCGTGACGAATTCGCGACACTCACGTGCCGGTACCTAGTACCGGCCTTTCTTCGCTACGTCTCTGCAACGGCTAGTGCGCCAGCGGGCGGAGCGGCGGCTTCGGCGTTTCCTTCGCCGGCGTGCGCTCCTCCGGTGTGAGAGACGGCACCCATTCGAGCCAACGCGGCATGTACCAGTTCCACTCGCCGAGGAGCTTCATCGCCGCCGGGAGCATGACGCCGCGGATGACGGTCGCGTCGATGAGAACCGCGAGCCCGAGGCCGACGCCGAGCTGCTTCATCATGATGAGCCGCAGCGTCCCGAAGATCGCGAAGACGGCGACCATGATGATCGCGGCGCTCGTCACCGTGCCCGCCGTGCGGCGGATACCGAGCGACACCGCCTCGTCGGTCGACGCCCCCGCGTCACGCAGCTCCTTGATGCGGCTGAGGATGAAGACGTGGTAGTCCATCGACAGCCCGAACAGCACGACGAACAGGAACATCGGCAGCCACGACGTGATCGAGCGGTTCGAGGTGAACTGCAGCATCCCCTCCGCCCACGTGTGCTGGAAGATGAGCACGAGCAGCCCGTATGCGGCGCCGACGGAGAAGAGGTTGAGGACGATCGCGGTGATCGGGATGACCACCGAACGGAACGTCGCGAGCAGGAGCAGGAACGCGAGCGCGAGGACGAAGAGGATGACCCACGGCATGCGCGCCTTCATCAGCTCGTTGAAGTCGTGCGTGCCGGCGGTCTCTCCCGCGACGGCGTAGCTGACGTTCGGAGCCGTCCCGAGGGTGGTCGGGAGCACGGTCGTCCGCAGCGTGTCCAGGGCGGCAAGCGACGCCTTGTTGTCGCCGTTGCCAGCGAGCGGGATCTGGATGTCCGCGACCGTGTGGTTGGGGCTGATGCGCACCTGGATCGGCTCGAACATCTGGCCGCTCGACGTCGCTCGCAGCTCGAGCGCGTGGATCGCGCTCTGCACGAGCGGCGCGCGCACGTCCGGCGCCTGCACGACCACCTCGGCCGGCGTCGGCGCACCGGGGAACGCGGCCACGACGGCCTTGTACGTCTTCACGATCGGCAGCTCGCGCGGCATGTCGGTGAAGCTCGGCAGCTTCGTGTGCATCGACAAGACCGGTGATGCGGCCGCCAGGAGGATCGCACCCGTGAACAGGAACGCGATCAGGGGCCGGCGGAGGACCCGGTCGAGGACGAATCCCCAGAAACGCGACTCGCCGGCAGCCTCCTTGCGCTTGCCCACGTACGGGATGCGCCCGCGGCCGACGCGGTCGCCCAGCTTGGACAGCATCGCCGGCAACACCGTCACCGACCCGATGACGGCGCAGAGGACGACGAGCATCGTCCCGATCGCCATGCCGGTGAAGATGCGGCTGCCGGCGATGAACAGGCCTGCCATCGCGATGAGAACCGTTGCGCCGGAGATGAGCACTGCCTGGCCGGAGGTCGACGCCGCCCGCAGAAGCGACGGTCGCGCCTCGTTCCCGGCGGCGCGTTCCTCGCGCTCGCGACGCAGGTAGAAGAGCGAGTAGTCGACGCCGACGGCCATGCCGATGAGGAGGACGACCGCGGAGCTCGACGAGTAGTCGACCGCATACACGTGCGTGATCCCGGAGAAGAGGCCGAGCGACGCGAGCACGGCGGCGAACGCGAGCAGCACGGGCAGCCCGGCCGCGACGAGAGCGCCGAACGCCGCGAGCAGGATGACGAGCGTGATCGGGATCGTCATCATCTCGGCGTTCGCGAAGTCCTTGTTGAACGTCTTCCCGAGCTCGTAGTTCGCGCTCGCGTTGCCGACCTCGCGGATGGACACGTGCGGGTTCGCGGCCTGTGCCGCGGCGACCGTGGCGATGATGGGCTTGATCTTGTCCTGCGCCTTGTCGGCGTCGCCGCGAATGTCGAACTGGACGAGGACGGAGTGGCCGTCCTTCGAGACGAGCCCGCCGTTGCCCTGAAGCTCGCGCGGGTCGCGGATGTTCGATGACGTCCTTCTCGACGGCGAGGTTCTGGACGAGGCCGCCGATCGCCCCCTGGACGAGGTGGCTCTTGAACGAGTACGTCGCGCTCTGGATGAGGACGCTCTCGCCGGCCGGCTGCTTGAAGCCGCCCTGGTCGAGCATCGTGATCGCGTGCGCGACCTCGCCGCTCGCCATCTGCGAGTCCCTCATCTGCACGTGGCCGACGGCCTGGCCGATGCCCATTGCGACCACCGCGACGGCGAGCCAGCCGAAGAGCGCCTTCTTCCAGTTGTCCGCGCTCCAGCGGCCTGCCCTGCCGGCGAGGTTCTGCTTCCGCATGTCGAGACCGTTGCGGCCCCGCGCCGTTCGTCACATCAGGGACGACGCGGATCGGCGGTCAGCGTCGGTACGCAGGCGCGAGCTTGCGCCGCTCGAGCGCCTGCTCGTCCGGCCGCCAGGGCGGCAGCCGCAGCGCGAGCTGCTTCGAGAGCTTGACGGCGTTCGCCTCGTACTCGCCGCGGAGGCGATCGAGTCGGGCGCGGCATTCCCCCACGGGAACGAGCGGCAGCCCCGAGGTCTCGAGGAGGCCGCGGAGCTCCGCCGTGTCCTCCTCGCCGAGCTCGCGCTCCGGCCCGGCGTCGCCGTCGGCGAGCTGGTGGGCGAGATCAGCGAGGGCGTGGCGGCCGACCTTGAAGGCGAGCTCGGCCGGGCGCGTCCCGTCGGCGCCGTCCTCGGCCGCCGCGAGCACGACCGCAGACGTGTCGACGATCGCGGTGAGCGCCGACAGCCAGCTCTGCCCGAGGTGCTGCGAGCGGTAGTACGCGAGCAGCGGATACGCGAGGTGCGTCTCCATCATCTCGGTCGCCCAGCGCTCGGCCTCCTCCAGCGTGGTCTGGAGCTCGTCCCAGCTGTTGACGAGGAGCCCGGCCGCGCTCGGCGGCGCTCCCGCGCGGGTCGAGAGGCGCGAGATCGCGATCTCGCGGAGCGAGTACGCGGAGTAGACGGACGGCAGATAGCCGATGACGGTGAAGAGGACGCCGACCGCGGTCGCCGCCTCGAGCAAGGCGATCGAGCGATGCCAGGCGCCGGCATGCTCGAAGGAAGCGCTGAGGAACGTCCCGGCGCTGACGTCGAGGCTGAACCCGCCGCCGCCGGCCCATTCGAGGCACGCGTAGCCGACGATGAGCCCGAACACCCACACGGCGAGCTCGAGGATGAGCGCGAGCGGCCCGAAGTAGCCGAGCAGCGCGTCGGCCGCGATCGGCCGCATGCGCCGCGCGCCGCCCGCCACGGCCTCCACACCGCCTGGTAGATGCCGCGCGCGATGCGCGGGTCGCGCTTCACGCGCCGCGGCAGGAGGAACGCGACGAAGAACTCGGCCAGCATGAGGAGGATGAGGACCGCCCCGACGAGACCGACGACGACGCGCATTCCCGCGAAACCTACGCGCCGGTAGCCTTTCGCGCTCGTGCCGATCTACGAGTACCGCTGCCCGAGGGCCACACGTTCGAGCGCTTCCAGTCGATGACCGCGCCGGCGCCGGAGAAGTGCGACGTGTGCGGCGGCGCGCCGCTCGAGCTCGTCCTCTACCCGATCGCGATCCACTACAAGGGGTCGGGCTTCTACACGACCGACTACGGCAAGGGGAAGGCGGCGAAGAAGGAAGGGGAGTCGAGCTCGGGCTCCAGCGAGCCGGCGAAGACGGAGTCGAAGCCCTCGACGGAGAAGAAGACCGCCGCCGGCGGCGACTCCTCTACTTGAACTTCTGATTCCCCGTCACGCAGCCCGGGCCGAAGAGGCCCGAGCCGGGCGCGGGCGGCTGCGGCGCCGAGTTGCCGAGCACCTCCTGCACGACCTGGATGTTCTCCTGCGTGCTCGTGATGTAAGCCGTTGCCGCGTCGCCGAGCCGCCGAGCCGGCAGTGGAGACGTCGCCCGGCGCGGAACTTCACCCAGCCGAGCTGCAGGAAGTCCCACGTCGACAGGTCGGTCGTGATCGGCGCGAGAGGCTCGCTGCCGTCGAACGGCAGTCGGAAGAACGTCGACGGGCTCGCGAGCTTGCTCAGCGTCGCCTGCATCACCTGCCTGCTGGTGCTGTCCGCGCGTGAAGTCCGTCCACGCGGGGTCGAGACGGTTCTCGCGGATGCGCGAGTAGATGAGCGCCGTGTGCCCGTTCATGTGCTGCACGCCCTTGTGGAAGCGCCAGCCCTGCCACTGCTGGCAGCGCGTCGCCGTCGAGTACGGGCAGTCGAACCGGTTCGAGAGGATGTTCTCCGGCACGTTCACGTCGATGCCGCCGACCGCGTCGATCGAGCTTCTGGAACGAGCCGAAGTCGACGACGACGACGTGGTTCACCTGGAGCTGCGACCCGAGGAGGTTGTCGACCGTCTGGATCGCGAGCTTCGGCCCGCCGATCTGCATCGCGGCGTTGATCTTCTGGTCGCCGTAGCCGCCGATCGTCGACGCCGAGGTCGCGCGGGATCGACAGGTAGTCGAGCCGGTGGCGGCTCGGGTCGGTGCGCAGCAGCATCATCGAGTCGGAGTGCTGGTCGGTGCTCCGGCCGGCCTGCCCGTTCTCCGAGTGATCGGTGCCGAGCAGGAGGATGTTCGTCGGCGAATCGAGGATCAGGCCGTTCTGCTTCGCGAGCGACGGACGTCGTCCCGGGCGCGAGCCGCTTGTTCGCGTCGACGACGCCGCTGCGCACCGAGAGGTAGCCGGCAACGCTCCAGACGACGAGGAGCACGATGAGCGCGAGGATCGCGAGGAGCGTCCAGCGCTTCCATCCCCACCGCTTGCGTACGCGGCCCGCACCGGCGCTGCTTGCCGGCGCCTTGCCGTCGCCGCCGCCGGGCACGCGGCACCTTCCCCTTTCGTGCGTCCGCCGCGGTAGACGCGGTACGGCTTCTCCCCGGGGGCGGCCATGCGGCGGGTTACGGTACCCGCTGAGGGTGAGCGGCACGCACGCGATCGGCGTCGACCTCGGCGGGACGAAAATCCTCGCCGGTGTCGTCACGCGCGACGGCGAGATCCTGCGCCGGCACGAGCGGACGACGTCGCTCGAGTCCGCAGGACGCGCTCGCTCGCGGAGCTCGAGACCGCGATCGCCGAGCTGCTCGACGACGACGTCGAGCGCGATCGGCCTCGGCGTCCCCGGCCCGCTCGATCTCGTGGCGGGCCGCACGTACGACATGGTCAACCTGCCGTTTCACGACTTTCCGCTGCGCGACCACATGGCGAAGCGGCTTCGGCGTTGCCGGTCGGGCTCGACAACGACGCGAATGCGGCCGCGATCGCGGAGTGGCGCGTCGGCGCCGGCCGCGGCGTCGACGATCTCGTCATGCTCACGCTCGGAACGGGTCTCGGCGGCGGCGTGATCTCGCGCGGGCGCCCGTTCCGCGGCGCGCACGGCGGCGGCGTCGAGCTCGGGCACGTCGTCATCGTCCACGACGGCCGGCCGTGCCAGGGGCGCTGCACGGGACGCGGGCACCTCGAGCCGTACGTGACGGGGCTCGCGGCCACGCGGGCGGCGCAGGAGGCGTTCGGCCCGGCCGCGGACGCGCACCGGCTCGTGCGGCTCGCGAACGAGGGCGACGAGACAGGCGCGCGCGATCCTCGCCGACATCGGCCGGCACCTCGGCTCCGGCATGGGCTCGTTCGCGAACATCTTCGAGCCGCGAGCTGATCGTCATCGGCGGCGGCTTCGGCGTCGCCGCGTGGGACGCACCTGATCGGGCCGGCGCTCGAGGCGGTGCTGCGCCGCGAGGCGCTCGCGCCCGATGCGCGACGAGGTGCGATGTCGTCCGCGCCGAGCTCGGCACGACCGCCGGGCTCATCGGCGCCGGGTTCGTCGCCTTCGAGACGCTCGACGCGTCGTAGCCGTGCCGCTCGCCGTCTGCGCGACGCCGATCGGCAACCTCGACGACGTCACGCTGCGCGTGCTCGCGGAGCTGCGCGCGGCCGACGTCGTCCTCTGCGAGGACACGCGCCACACGCGCGACGCTGCTCGAGCGGCACGGGATCGACGCGCGCGTCCTCTCGTACCACGAGCACAACGAGGCGGCGCGCACGGCCGAGCTGCTGCCGCGGCTCGAGGCGGGCGAGCGGATCGCGCTCGTGTCCGACGCCGGCATGCCCGGCATCTCCGACCCGGGCGCGCGGATCGTGCGCGCGGCGCTCGACGCGGGCGTACCGGTGACGGTGCTGCCCGGGCGCGTCGGCGGTCGAGACGGCGCTCGTCGCGTCGGGGCTCGTCGGCGAGCGCTACCAGTTCCTCGGGTTCCTGCCGCGCGGCGAGGCGCTCGCCGCGCTGTGGGCCGAGCTCGCGGGCGTGCCGTGGCCGGCCGTCGCGTTCGAGTCGCCGCGGCGGCTGCCGGCGACGCTGCGCTCGCTCGCGGCCGCGGAACCGGAGCGCGACGTCGCCGTGTGCCGCGAGCTGACGAAGCGCTTCGAGGAGATCGTGCGCGGGACGGCGGCCGAGCTCGCGGCGCGCTTCGCCGAGCCGCCGAAGGGCGAGATCACGCTCGTCATCGGGCCGGCGTCTGTCGCGGAGCCCGACGACGGAGAGGCGCTCGCGGCCGTCGCCGAGCTCGTCGCAGCCGGCGTCCCGCGCAAGCGTGGCGGCCGACGTCGTCGCGCGGCTCACCGGCGTCGCGCGCAACCGGCTCTACCGCGGCTCTCTGTAAGTCAGCTTTGACAACGTCCGAGCCGCGTTGCTAGCGTGCCCGCCTCGTTTTCCAAATCTGACAACAGAGGTGATGGCCATGCGCCGGCTCGTCCTGGTCGTCCTGCTGCTCATGCTGCTGGGCTCCCGCCGCCAAGGCGTGGACGTGGCCCGTCCAGGGGCCCGTGCTGCTCGGGTTCACGTTCGACGCCGCACACCCGTACGCGGGCGGGCAGCACCGCGGCATCGACATCGGCGCCGACACCGGCACCGCGGTGGTCGCGCCGGCGGGCGGCGTCGTCACGTTCGCGGGCACGGTGCCGGCGAGCGGCAAGTCGGTGACGATCGCGACTCGCCGACGGGTACTCGGTCACGCTCACGCACCTCGGCTCGATCGGCGTGTCGAAGGGCGCGAACGTCGGCGAGGGCGACGCGGTCGGCACCGTCGGGCCGAGCGGCACGCCCGAGCTCAACGTCCCGTACCTGTACATGGGCGTGCGCACGACCGCCGAGGCGCAGGGCTATCTCGATCCGCTCTCGTTCCTGCCGGCGCTGCCGCCACCGACGCCGTCCGCGCCCACGCCGCCTCCGCCTCCGCCGCCGCCCGCGGGAGCGACGACGGGCACGACGGCAGCGGCGCCGCCCGAGACGCAGACGACGACCGGCGATGCCGCGGGCGACGGCTCCACCGCGGGAAGCGGCGACACGGGCGGGGATGCCGGCTCGGCCGGCGCACCTGCGCCGCCGCCGCCCGTGCAGACGGCCGACCCGCCGCCGGCCGCGGACGCCCCGGCCGCGCCTGCACCCGCCGATGCGGGCACCACGCCCCCGGCCGACACGACCGGGACGGACGCCGCCTCCGCGGGCGCCGGCGACGGGACGACCGCGCCTGCGCCGGCCTCCGACGCGGGCGCATCCGGCTCCTCCTCCGATTCGTCCGCGACTGCCGGCGACGGCACGGCCGACTCCGGCTCCGCACCGGACCCGGGCAGCGAGACGACGGCGGGCACGGGCGGCACGCCGTCCGGCGACGCATCGGCGCCTCCCGCGCCTCCGTCGCCGCCCGTGGACGCGTCGCCGCCGAGCCCGCCGCCGTCGGTGGCTGCTCCGTCGCCGCCGGTCGCCGCCTCGCCGCCCGCGAGCGCGCCGCCGCCTCCGCGGCCTGCGCCTGCGCCCACTGCCCCGGCGCCCCGGCGATCGTCGTCACGCCCGTCGTCGAGGACGTGCCGATCGACGGCGTCGCGCCCGAGCCGGCGGCAGTCGCGCCGGACGCAGCGCCGGCGGTGTCCGCTCCGGCAACCGCGCCGGCTCCGCCCGCGGCCTGGATCGACGACGCCCTCGTCGTCCGCGCAGGCCCGCTCGGAACCACAGTCGCGGTCGTCGTCCCGGCGGTGCGTCGTGCGGTTCCGCCGCCGAGCCGCGTGCGCCCTGCGCACCACCGCGTCTCACGTCCGTCGGCTCCGCGTGCCGCGCACCGGCCGTCGGCCGTGCAGCGACCGCGACGCGGGCGCCCGCACGCAGTCGCGGGGCGCACCGCTTCTCCGCCGCGCCCGCCGCGGCGTGCGTCGCCCGTGCTCGCCCATCCGTCGCACCGGTCGGGTCCGCCGGCGAGCGTCCTCGTGCTGCTCTGCCTTGCGGCGCTCGCGGTTGCCGCGGCGGGCGTCGGAGGCGTTCGTATGATCTCTAGCCCGTCTCCGACGTCCGAAGGAGAGCGCTCTGACGCAGCAGAAGATCCTCGTCGCGGTGGCGTGGCCGTATGCGAGCGGCCCGAGGCACCTCGGCCATGTGGCGGGCCCCGGCGTGCCGTCGGACATCTTCGCGCGCTACCACCGGCTCCGCGGCAACGACGTCCTGATGGTGAGCGGGACGGACGAGCACGGAACACCGGTCGATGGTCTCCGCCGACCGCGAAGGCGTGTCTCCGCGTGAGCTCGCCGACCGCAACAACGCGCTCATCCTCGACGACTACGTCCAGCTCGGGCTCGCGTTCGACACGTTCACGCGCACGACGACGCGCAACCACTACGCCGTCACGCAGGACATCTTCCGGACGCTGCACGAGAAGGGCTACCTCATCGAGCGCACGACGCTCGGCGCGTTCTCCCCCCGACGGGCCGGACGCTGCCCGACCGCTACATCGAGGGCACGTGCCCGATCTGCGGCTACACGGACGCCCGCGGCGACCAGTGCGACAACTGCGGCAACCAGCTCGACCCCGTCGACCTCATCGCGCCGCGCTCGATCATCGACGGCTCCACGCCGGAGTTCCGCGAGACGACGCATCTGTTCCTCGACCTGCCGGCGTTCGCGACGCAGCTCGAGGAGTGGCTGACAGTGCAGACGCACTGGCGCCCGAACGTCCGCAACTTCGCGCTCGGGCTCGTCCGCGAGCTGAAGCCCCGTGCGATGACGCGCGACATCGACTGGGGCGTCCCCGTGCCGGTCCCCGGCTATCCGGCGGACACGAAGCGCATCTACGTCTGGTTCGACGCCGTCATCGGCTACCTGTCGGCGAGCATCGAGTGGGCGCACAACCGCGGCACGCCGGAGGCGTGGCGCGAGTGGTGGCAGAACGCCGACTCGCGCCACTTCTACTTCATGGGCAAGGACAACATCGTCTTCCACGCCGTCATCTGGCCCGCGATGCTCATCGGCTACGGCGACGACCTGCAGCTGCCGTACAACGTCGTCGCGAGCGAATACCTGACGATGGAGGGCAAGAAGGCGTCGACGAGCCGGAACGTCGCCATCTGGGTGCGCGACTTCCTCAGCCGCTACGACCCCGACCCGCTCCGCTACTACCTCACCGCCGGCGGGCCGGAGACGCAGGACGCCGACTTCACGTGGGACGAGTTCGTGCGCCGCAACAACGACGAGCTGCTCGCGAACTGGGGGAACCTCGTCAACCGCACGCTCGTGAACGCGCACCGGCACTTCGGCGAGGTTCCCGAGCCCGGCGCCGCTCGCGGACGCGGACACGAAGGTGCTCGCCGCGGTCGACGGCGCGTTCGACCGCGTCGGAGAGCTCATCGAGGGCGTCCGCTTCAAGGCCGCGCTCGAAGAGGCGATGCGCGCGTCCGCCGCCGTGAACCAGTACGTCGCCGACCAGGCGCCGTGGGCGCTCGTGAAGAACGACCGCGACCGCGCCGCGACGGTGCTCTACGTCGCGCTCCGCTGCGTCGACTCGCTCAAGACGCTGTTCGCGCCGTTCCTGCCGTTCACGTCGCAGACGGTGCACGAGCTGCTCGGGAACGACGGCTGGCTCGCAGGCCCGCTCGAGGTCAGCCGGTACACGGAGGACGACGGCTCGGCGCACGACGTGCTCACCGGCGACTACACGAGCTGGGTCGGCACGTGGGCACCGAGCGAGCTCGCTGCCGGGCCAGCCGCTGCGCGAGCCGAAGCCGCTCTTCCGCAAGCTCCCGCCCGAGACCGCCGCCGAGGAGCTCGCGCGCCTCGGCATCGGGCAGCAGTGATCGACACGCACGCGCATCTCGATGCGCTCGACGACGATCCCGCCGACGTCGTCGCCCGCGCGCGCGACGCCGGCGTGACGCGCATCCTCACCGTCGGCACCGCGCAGGCCGTCGCGCTCGCGGAGCGATTCGAAAGCGTCTTCGCCGATCGTCGGCGTCCATCCGCACGAGTCGGCCACCGGCGACGTCGACGAGATCCGCCGCCTGCACGAGCATCCGAAGGTCGTCGCGGTGGGGGAGATCGGGCTCGACTGGTTCCGTGACTACGCCCCCCGCGACGTCGCAGCGCGCTATGTTCGAATCCCAGCTCGGTCTCGCCGCCGAGCTGGGGAAACCCGTCGTCATCCACACACGGGCGGCCGACGAGGACACGCTCGCCGCGCTCGCCGGCTACGACGGCACCGTCGTCCTCCACTGCTTCTCGTCGCCTCGCCTGCTCGAGCCGGCGCTCGAGCGCGGCTGGTACGTCTCGTTCGCCGGCAACGTGACGTTCAAGAACGCGCCGGAGCTGCGCGTCGCGGCGGCGCAGGTGCCCGCCGACCGGATCCTCGCCGAGACGGACGCGCCGTATCTCGCGCCGCAGCCCCTGCGCGGCCGTCCGAACGAGCCGGCGTACGTCATGCACACGGTCGCGGCGCTCGCGGAGACGCGCGGGGAGGAGCCGGCGGCGCTCGAACGGCAGATCGACGAGAACGCGACGGCGTGCTTCGGGCTGTGAAGAAGGAATACGGGCAGCACTTCCTCGTCGACGAGAACATCCTCGGCGTGATCGGCCGACTCGCCGCGCTCGCGCCCGACGACGTCGTCCTCGAGATCGGGCCGGGGAACGGCGTGCTGACGCGCTATCTCGCCGAGCGTGTCCGGCACGTGCACGCGGTCGAGATCGACCACGAGCTGGAGACCGCGCTGAGCGATCTCGCCGACAACGTCGACGTCGTCTTCGGCGACGCGCTCAGGGTCGAGCTGCCGCAGGACGCGACGAAGCTCGTCTCCAACCTGCCGTACAACGTCGCGACGCCGATCGTCGTCGAGAGCCTCGACGGCCTGCCCGGCATCGCGCTCTGGTGCGTCATGGTCCAGCGCGAGGTCGCGGACCGCCTCTTCGCCGAGCCGCGCACGAAGGCGTACGGCGCCGTCTCGGTGCTCGTGCAGCTCGTGTGCGAGCGGACGGGATTCCATCCGGTCTCGCGCACCGTCTTCCGCCCGCAGCCGAACGTCGACTCCGCGCTCGTCGCGTTCCGGCGCGTCGGACTCCCCGCGGGCTACGCGCGCGTGAAGAACGTCGTCGGCGCGGCGTTCGCGCACCGGCGCAAGACGCTGCCGAACTCGCTCGAGCTCGCCGGGCTCGCGTCGCGCGCCGCGGCCGCGGCCGCGCTCGAGTCGATCGGCCGCGAGCCGTCGACGCGCGCCGAAGCGCTCGCCCCGCAGGAGTTCGTCGCACTCGCGGAGGCCCTCGGTTGAGAGCCTCCGCCGCAGCGAAGATCAATCTGGCGCTGGTCGTCGGCCCGCTGAGGGCCGACGGCAAGCATGAGCTCGTCACCGTCTACCAGCGCGTCGGCATCGCCGACCGGCTCGAGCTCGAGCCGTCCGCCGACCTCCGCGTCTACGGGTTCACCGGTGACACGCTCGTTCGTGCGGCTCTCGAGGCGGTGGCGCGGCACGCGGGCGTCGAGCCGCGCTGGCAGGTGACGATCGAGAAGCGGCTGCCCGTGGCCGCCGGCATCGGCGGCGGCAGCTCCGACGCGGCGACCGCGATGCGCCTGGCGAACGCGGCGCTGCCCGAGCCGCTGCCGGACGACGAGCTGCGCGCACTCGCCGCGACGATCGGCGCCGACGTCCCCTTCTTCCTCGTCGACGGGCCGCAGCTCGGCACGGGCGACGGCACGGAGCTCGCGCCGCTCGCGCTCCCGCAGGACTTCTGGATCTTCCTCCTCGTGCCGCACGGGGCCGCGAAGCCGTCCACCGCGTCCGTCTACGCCGACTTCGACCGCCGCGACGGCGCCGCCGGCTTCGACGAGCGGCGGGCGGCGCTCCTCGCGGGCCTCGAGCGGGTCCGCCGCCCGCGCGATCTCGCCGCGCTGCCGCGGAACGATCTCGCGTCGTCGCCGCTCGCGGACGAGCTGTGCGCGCGCGGCGCGTTCCGCGCCGACGTCACCGGCGCCGGCCCGGCGGTGTACGGGCTCTTCCATCACAAGCGCACGGCCAGGGCCGCGCAGCATGCGCTGAAGCGGGCCGGCGAGAGCTGGCTCACGGCACCCGCGTGGTACGGTTGAAACGGCTCATGGACTCGTCTCAGGTGATCGAGCAGGGGTCGAGCGGGCCGGGTCGCTGGCTCCGCGCCCGGCGCATCCGCATCAGCTTTTGGATCGCCGCGGTGGAGGCGATCCTCGTCGCGGTCCTCCACAACGTCTCGCGCTTCACCGTCATCGCGGTCGCCATCGTGGCGGTGATCGTCTACTGGTACGAAGGCCGGAAGACGCGCTCCGACACGGTGCACCAGGTCGCGTGGATCTTCGCGTTCTCGCAGCTGCTGGCGGTCGTCGCCGCCATCCTCGCGATCATCGTCTTCTGGACGGCGATCATCCTCGTCGTGGTGTTCGCGCTCGTCGCCCTGTTCTTCGTCTTCAGCGACCGCCGGTAGGATTCCGACCCCTGATGGGGCGTGGCCAAGAGGTAAGGCAACGGGTTTTGGTCCCGTGATCCCAGGTTCGAATCCTGGCGCCCCAGCCACTCTTGAGTGAACCCATGGCAGAGGATCTCGCAGCAGTCGTGATGGCCGCCGGTCTCGGCACGCGCATGAAGAGCGCGACGCCGAAGCATCTGCACACCCTGCTCGGCCGGCGCATGGTCGACTGGGTGATCGCGGCGGCGCAGGACGCGGGCGTCGAGCGCATCGTCGTCGTCGCGTCGCCCGACAGCGCGGGCTCGTACGACGGCCTCGCCGTCGCCGTGCAGGAGCAGCCGCTCGGGACCGGCGACGCCGTGCGCACCGCGCAGGCGGAGCTCGGTGCCGTGGGCGGCGACGTCCTCGTGCTCAACGGCGACGTGCCGGCGCTGCGCCCGGAGACGGTGCGCGCTTTGCTTGCAACGCACCGCGATGCCGGCGCAGCGGCGACGGTCCTGTCGTTCGAGCCGCCCGACGCACGCGCGTACGGGCGCATCGTCCGCGACGGCGCCGGCCGGCTCGCGCGCATCGTCGAGGCCGCGGACGCGAGCGGCGACGAGCTCGCGCTCACCGAGGTGAACTCCGGCATCTACGTCTTCGACGGGACGAAGATCTGGTCCGTGCTCGAGCGGTTGCAGCCGCACAACGCCCAGGGCGAGCTCTACGTGACCGACACGCTCGGCCTGCTCGTCGACGCCGGCGAGGTCGTCGCCGTCCACACGGCCGAGGATCCCGCCGAGGTGGAGGGGATCAACACGCGCGCCGAGCTCGCCGTCGTCGCGGCCAAGCTCCGCGACCGGATCAACGAGGCGCACATGCTCGCGGGCGTGACCATCGTCGACCCCGCGTCGACCTGGATCGACGCCGACGTCGAGATCGAGGCCGACACGACCATCCATCCGTTCTGCGTCCTCCGCGGCCCGATCCGGATCGCGAGCGGCGTCAACGTCGGCCCGTTCGCCTACGTCCGGCCCAACACCGTCCTCGGCGAGGGCTCGAAGATCGGCACGTTCGTCGAGATCAAGGCTTCGACCGTCGGTGCCGGCGCGAAGATCCCGCACCTGTCCTACATCGGGGACGCCGAGATCGGCGAGGGCGCCAACGTCGCCGCCGGGAACATCACGGCCAATTTCAAGCACGAAGCGGGTCTCCCGAAGGCCAAGACCCGGATCGGACGCAACGTCAGGACCGGTGTCGACAATACGTTCGATGCTCCTGTCGACATTGGTGACGACGCTTGGATTGCAGCGGGCGCGGTCATCACGGATGATGTCCCTCCGGGATCGCTGGCCGGTTTCCCCCCGCGGCAGGAAACGAAGGAAGGGTGGGTCTACGAGAAGCATGGAAAGCGTGACGGCGGCTGACATTGCCCTGCCCGGCCTCGAGAAGGCGATCATGAGCGCGCCTGCGCCGGGACACTGGATCGAGCGCGGGCCGCAGAAGCGGCTCATGGTCTTCTCCGGCCGCTCGCACCCGGACCTCGCGGCGCAGATCGCCGAGAAGCTCGGGGTCGAGCTCGGCGACATCGAGCTCGACACGTTCGCGAACGGCGAGACGTACGGCCGCTACCTCGAGTCGATCCGCGGCGCCGACGTCTTCCTCGTGCAGACGGGCTGCCAGCCGGTCGACCGGAACCTCATGGAGCTCATGTTCATGATCCAGGCGGCGAAGCTCGCGTCGGCGAAGCGGATCACCGCGGTCGTCCCGCTCTTCCCGTATGCGCGCCAGGACCGCAAGGCGCGGCCGCGCGAGCCGATCTCCGCGCGCCTCGTCGCAGACATGGTCCAGCTCGCCGGCGCCGACCGCGTGCTGACGATGGACCTGCACGCGGGGCAGATCCAGGGCTTCTTCACCATCCCCGTCGACCACATGACGGCGCTGCCGCTCTTCGCACGCCACTTCCGCGATCTCGGCCTCACCGGCCCGGACATCGTCTCCGTCGCGCCCGACGAGGGTCGCGCGAAGATGGCCGTCCGCTTCGCGGAGATGATCGACGCGGAGTTCGCGATCATGCACAAGACGCGGCCCGAGCGCGACATGGTCGAGGTGACCGAGATCACCGGCCGCGTGCGCGACAAGATCGCGATCGTCGGCGACGACGTGATCATGACCGGCGGCACGCTGATCGCGAACGTCAAGGCGCTGCGCGCCCAGGGCGTGAAGGGCGTGTGGGTCTTCGCGACGCACGGCGTCTTCTGCGGCGGCGCGCTCGAGCGCTTCCACGACGCGCCGATCGACGGCATCGTCGTCACCGACACGGTGCCGGTGAACCCGCTCGAGGTGCCGCCGAACTTGACGATCCTGCCCGTCGCGCAGCTGCTCGCCGAGACGATCATGAACGTCTTCGCCGACGACTCCGTCTCCGCCATCTTCGGCGGCGAGAACCAGCTCTTCTGAGTCGCAGCTACGCTGGCCCCGATGGCATCCGTTCAGCTCAGTTGCGCGATCGACGGGTGCACCGCACGGTGGACGGTTGCGTCGCCGAAGCTCATGAAGAAGTCGATGGATGAGCATCGGGCGCAGTTCCACCCCGACTGGGTCAAGCCCGAGGCGCCGAAGATGACGCCGTACCGGCTCGACTACAGCGGTCGCGGGCGCCAGTTCTAGTCGCGCATACATTTCGTTCGGCCAGGGCAGACGCCCTGTATGCGCTGTCTCGGGGTCTTGACAGCGGCCGTCGTCGCTGCGCTCGCGCTGAGCGGTAACGCGCTCGCGTCGCAGCTCGTCGACCGCAATGCCAGCGGCGTGAAGCTCGAGGCGAACACGAACGGCAAGGCGCTGCTCGTGTACCGCGCGCACGGCAGCCAGCGGCACGTGCTCGTCTGGGGTGCCGTGAACGCGCTCTTCCCGAGCCGGTCCGAGCCGCAGGTGAAGTTCAAGCTCGACTACTCCGGCGGGCCGAACTGGCAGGGCTTCCCGAACATGTGCCGCGCATACGACGGTCCTGCGCTGCCCGACGTCGTCGCGGCGTGCAAGCTTCCCGACGGCTCGTACTGGGCCGCGCAGCAGTGGGCGCAGCCGCTTCCCGACCTCGGCTTCGCGCCGTGGGACGCGACGCTGAGCTCGAAGTGGCTCGAGATCTCCCACTGGCAGGGGCCGATCCCGACGCTCACGGCCTACACGGACTGGGTGTGGAGCGGCCGCTTCCAGGAGGTCTTCGGCGTGTACACGTACGCCGGGCAGCCGGTGCACGGCTTCGGCACGAGCCGGTACGGCGTCCCGAGCGACGGCTACGGCCGCCTCATCTTCCTCGACACGTTCAACTCCGTGTACGGCAGCGGCTGGCGGCGCGAGAACTCGTTCGTGTCGCACAACCCGACCGGTGCGTTCTGTTACGGCTTCTTCAAGTTCGATCCGACGAAGGGCGGCTACCGCCATCCCGCGGGCGCGACTGCGCCGCGCGGGCCGGGCGTCGGCGAGAAGTACCGGCTCATCGCGCTCGGCCCGGGCGTCGAGCCGAACGTCGAGGCAGACGTCGGCGGCCTCCATCCGTACGACAAGAACAACACGTCAGACGTCTCGTACCAGCAGCAGCAGGTCGCGATCCTCCAGTCGATCGGCGACAAGAGCTGCCTTCCGGGCCACTAGCTACGCGCGGGCGGCGGCGATGCGCTCGGCGACGAGCTGCTCCGCGGCTGCGGCGGGCGTGATCCCCTTGGCGACGGCGGCGCCGAACAGCTCGCGCAGCGTGTCGCCGATGACGGCGAGCCCGCGCGCGAGCGCCGCCTCGTCCCACCCGAGATCCTCGAGCCCGACGAGCTGGATGACGCCGCCGGCGTTGGCGACGTAGTCGGGCGCGTACAGGATCCCGCGCTCGTGCAGGCGGTCGCCGTCCTCCGGCTCCGCGAGCTGGTTGTTCGCGCAGCCCGCGACGGCGCGGCAGCGGAGGCGCGGGATCGACTCCGCGTTGAGCGTCCCGCCGACGGCGCACGGCGCATACAGATCGCACTCGGTGTCGATGACGTCGGCGGGCGCGACGACGATCGCCCCGGTGGTGGTGGCGCGCGCTTCGTCGACGTCCGACGCGAGGACGGTCGCGCCCTCGGCCTGCAGCAGCCGGACGAGATCGCTTCCGACGGAGCCGGCGCCCTGCACGAGGATGCGCAGCCCGCCGAGCTCCGGCGAGCCGAAGACGTTCTCCGCCGTCGCGCGGATCGCGTGCAGCGTTCCGATCGCCGTGCCGCGCGCGCTGTTGCCGCCGCGGCCCGTCGTTCCGTACACCCAGCGGCACCGCTCGGCGACGACGTCGAGGTCGGCGGGGGAGATGTTCATGTCGCCGGCCGTGCGATACGTGCCGCCGAGCGCGTCGACGAGCTCGCCGTAACGGAGCAGCAGCCGTCGGCGCGCATCGCCCGCCGGAAGCTCCGGCACAGCGAGGACGGCCTTGCCGCCGCCGCGCGGGATGCCTGCGGCCGCGAACTTCCGCGTCATCGCGCCGGAGAGCTTCAACGCATCCGCGAGACCGTCCGCCGGCGTCGGATACACGCGGAGGCGCGTGCCGCCGCCGCCCGGGCCGAGCGCGGTCGAATGGACGCAGACGAACATCCACGCGCCGCTCTCGGGATCGAAGCGGATGACAGCCTCCTCGCCGTCCCACGCCCGCAGGAGATCCTCGAACACACCGTGATTCTGCCCTTCTTCGGCTACACTCCGCCGCCGGTATGGCCGGAGAGCGGACAAAGCTGACCGTCAGCGTTCGGGAGAGCCTCGGCACGCGCGAGACCAAGCGCCTGCGCCGGGAGGGCTTCATCCCGGGAGTGCTGTACGGGCGCGGCACGCCGGTCGCGTTCAGCGTCGCCGAGCGCGAGCTCCGGCGTGCGCTGGGCGGTAAGGCCGGCCTGCACTCGATCCTCGACGTCGAGATCGACGGCGCGGACAAGACGCACGCGTCGATCCTCAAGGACTACCAGGTGGACAAGGTGCGCGGGTACATCACGCACATCGACCTGCACGAGGTTCGCCTCGACCGGCCGATCACCGCGTCCGTCAGCGTCCATCTCATGGGCGGCGAGAACGCTCCCGGCGTCAAGGAGGGCGGCGTGCTCTCGCAGCCGCTCCGCGAGATCCAGGTCGAGGCGCTCCCGCTCGAGGTTCCGGAGCACATCGACCTCGACGTCTCGACCATGGGCATCGGCGACACGCTTCGCATCGGCGACGTCCACGTCGGCGAGAACGTCAAGCTCCTCGACGACCCCGAAACCGTCGTCGCGACCGTGACCGCACCGACGCGCGCGATCGAGGAAGAGGTCGCCGAGGCGGCCGAGGGCGAAGAGGGCGAGGCCGCTGCCGAGGGCGAAGCGCCCGAGGGCGAGGCTCCCGCCGAGGGCGGCGAGTCCGCCGAAGCTCCCGCCGAGGAGTAGCTCTTGCTCCTCGTCGCCGGCCTGGGGAACCCGGGCCGCGAGTACGCACGGAACCGCCACAACGCCGGCTATCTCGTCCTGGACGAGCTCGTGCGCAGGCACGGCGGCTCGTGGCGGTCGAAGTTCTCCGGCCAGGTCGCCGAGATCCGCGTCGACGACGCGCGGGTCGTGCTCCTCAAGCCCGAGACGTACATGAACGAGTCGGGCCGCTCCGTCGGTGCGGCCGCGCAGTTCTTCAAGGTCGAGCCCGCCGACGTTCTCGTCGTCCACGACGAGGGCGACTTCGACCTCGGCCGCCTCGAGGTGAAGTTCGGCGGCGGCCTCGCCGGCCACAACGGCCTGCGCTCGATCGCGCAGCATCTGAAGACGCAGGACTTCCGCCGCCTCCGCATCGGCGTCGGACGGCCCGAGCGCGGCGACCCGCGCTCGCTCGCCGACTACGTTCTCGCCGACTTCGAGCCGCACGACGACGCCGCCGATCTCGTCACGCGCGCAGCGGACGAGGTCGAGGCGATCGTCAGAACGTCGCGCTGATCTTCCGGCCGCCGAGCTTGCCGGTGAGCCGGTTGCCGCTCGCCACGAGCGTGCCGTGCGCGGCGCCCGTGCCGGTGACTTGGATCGACCCGCTCGCGGCGGTGAGCGGCACGACCGGTTGGCCGTTCGCCGCGAGCTTGAGGACGATCGTGCCCGTGAGCGCGAGGCCGCCGACGCTGCTGTACGCCTGCAGGTGGATCGTCTTCACCGCGTCGGGGACCATCCGTCCGCTCACGAGGCCGGTGATCGTCGTCGTCGTCTGACGTCCGAGGAACCACGAGTCCTCGGCGTCGTGGAGCGTCTGGATCGCGGCCGCGAGCGTGCGGCCCGGGAGGCCCGGCAGGTGCGCTGCGGGCGGCGTCGCGGCGACGGTGTGCCGCCAGCGTGCGAGCGGCGGCACGCCGAGCGCGATCCGCGTGCACGTCGACGGAGGCGTCGCGCCGCCGAGCCAGCCGCGCACCGCGTCGGCGGCGCAGGCGGAGCGGTCGAGCACGGCGTGGCCGGAGCCGGGCACGACGAGCACGTGGCCCTGCGGGAACTGCGCGGCGATCTCCTGCGCGCTCGCCGTCGGCGTGCGGATGTCGCGGTCGCCGGAGAGGACGAGCACGGGCACATCGGGCAGCGGGCCGGCTCCAAGCGGTGTGCCGCCGGACGGCGCGGGCCAGAACGCACAGCCGACGGGAGCGCTGTCGAGCACGGCCCATGACCCGAGCAGGCCCGTCGCGCCGGGTGCGAGCGCGTTGATCGCGCCCTGCAGGTCGTCGAGCCGCGTCGAGACCGGATCGCTCGGCGCCCACGGGAACGGGCCGTCGCCGCAGGTCGTCGCGAAGTACAGCGCCGTGTTGATGTCGTTGGAGGTCGTCTGTTCGACGATGCCGTCGAGCGCGACGAGCCGCTCGAGCGGCAGCACCCAGCCGTGCAGGGCCGCGTCCACCGCTGCCGGCAGCTCCGACGAGACGCCCGAGCTGAGGTCGCTCTCGTACGCGAGGCTGACGAGCTGGTCGCCGTCGACCCGCACGGCGACGGTGCCGGCCGGGCTCGGCGTGACGTTCCCGGTGAGCGGGCTCGTCTCGAGCGTGTTCGCGTAGTTCACGTACTGCTCGCCGATGCCCGAGGGAAGCGTGGGGCAGAGGCCGGCGGCGCAGATCCCGTCGATCGACTTCGGGATCGTCTGGAGCGACGCAAGGCCGAGGAAGTCGCGCGCCGGCAGAAGCTCCGAGTCGAGCAGGAGCCGCTCGACGTGGCCGGGATCCGCGAGTGCGTACGCGACCGCGTGCTTCGTCCCGTACGACACGCCGTAGACGGCGAGCTTGTCCACGCCGAGGGCTTCGCGCACGGATTCGATGTCGTCGGCGTGGTCACGCGTCGTGTAGAACGTGCGCCCCGCGATGCCGGCGCCGCACGAGTCGATCGTCTCGCTCGACGAGCACGAGAGCGCGCCCGACTTGCCGGTACCGCGGTCGTCGTATGCGACGAGCGTGTAGCCGGGGAAGTACGTCTGCCAGTACGCGCCCTGCGTCGCGAGGTCGAACGTCTCGGCCGACGCCTGGCCGGGACCGCCCGCGAGCATGAGCATGACGCCGCGCGGCGTTCCCGCCGCCGGTAGCTCTTCGACGTAGAGCGAGGTCGTTCCCGGGGTCGCGCCGGAGTAGTCGAGCGGCACCGTCAGCGTCGCGCACTCGAGGCCGTTCGGTGCGCACGGCGCGAACGGGCCGGCGGCAGACGCGCCCGGCGCCGTCACGGCTGCGCCGAGGACGAGGGCGAGGACCAGCAGGGGGCGCAGCACGGCGCCGCCCAGCCTAGCGTGGTTTCGCCGCCGTCAGGCCGCGGCGAAGCGCTTCGCCGCACGCGCGCGGGCGCGCTCGGCCTCGACGTCGCGGTTCCGGGCGGGCGCCGTCGTCACGAGCTCCTCGAGCAGGCGGCGCGTCACCTCCGCGACCTCGTCGACGGCGCGGGCGAACGCCGCTTCGTTCGCACGGGACGGCTTCGTGAAGCCGCTCACCTTGCGCACGTACTGCTCGGCGGCCCCTCGCGTCTCGTGCTCGGTCGCGGGCGGGTCGAAGTTGTAGAGCGTGTGGATGTTCCGGCACATGGGCCTACATCCTAGGCGTCCGAGACGCACTCCCAGCTCGCAGTCTCCTGGTCGACCTCGAGCGTCCTGCAACGCACGCGGCCATGCGGCCTCGGCGGCACGGTCGGCACCGGATCGCGGCCGTCGGGGCTGAGGAGGACGGACCATTGAATGCAGGTCCAGCTCGCCGGCGTGCCCCCGTAGTGCTCCTTCGTGCACGTCGTATCGATGCCACCGGGGCCGTACGGATTCGACGCGATCGTGCCCCGGACGCCGTAGATCACCGGCGGCGCGAGCGGGTGATGCTCCCGTCCGGCGTGGATGAGGGCGACGCCGAGACCCGCCAGCGCGGCGGCGATGGCGACCGCGAGGATCGGCGCGCGAACGAAGTAGTCGCCCACACGCGCTCTATCGGATTGCGGCGCAACTACCATGACCCCGGCGGAACCGCTGGTTCCGCCTGTCGTCATGGACCGTCCGGTACTTCACGCCTTCGTCCAGGAGCTCGTCGACGACGAGCGCCTCGGCGAGCTCGCCGCCGCGATGCCGGCGCGCGTTCGCGTGTCCGAGCCGGCGCTGCCGCTCGTGCTCTCGACGCTCTACGAGAAGCTCGGCCGCGGCCTCGTCTGCCTCCTGCCGGAGGACGCGGACGCGCGCGACGCGGCCGAGGCCGCCGCATGGTTCCTCGGCGACGACGTCGTCGGCTACCTCCCGAGCCGCGGTGTCCGCTGGGACTCGGGCCTCGAGCCGCCGCCGCACCTCGCCGGCGAGCGCGCGCGGGCGCTCGACGTGCTCGCACGCGGAGGCCTCGTCTGTGCGTCGGCGCGCGCGCTCGCCGAGCCGATGCCGCCGCCCTCCGCGCGCCCCGGCCAGATCGAGCTCCGCGCCGGCGCCGAGATCGGCGTCGAGCCGCTCGCCGAGTCGCTTGCGCTCGCCGGCTACGCACGGGTCGAGCGCGTCGACGACCGCGGCCAGTTCGCCGTCCGCGGCGGCATCGTCGACGTGTTTCCCGCGACCGGCGGCGAGCCGATCCGCGTCGAGTTCTTCGGCGACGAGATCGAGTCGATCCGCGCCTTCTCCGCCTTCACGCAGCGCGCGCTCCACCCGGTCGCCGAGACGGTCGTCTATCCGGCGGCGGAACGCCGCCTCGACCTCGTCGACCTGGAGGCGGAGGGTGTCCCCACCGACCTCGTGCCCGTCTTCGACCGTGTGCCGGATCTCGTGTTCCAGCCGGACGAGGTGCGCCGCGTCTGGGCGGACGACGGCGTCCAGGCGCCGTCGCTCGACGGGGCGACCGAGCTCGACCCGTTCCCGCAGGCGCAGCCGTTCGCGTTCGAGGCCCAGCGCCCGGCGATCGCGGCGCGGGGCCTTGCCGAGGCCGAGACCGAGCTCTCGTCGCTTCTCCGCGCCGGCCAGCGCGTCGTCGTCGCCTTCCCGCACCGCGGCGAAGCGCTGCGCACGCAGAACCTCCTTCGCCGCGTCGCCGCGCGCGTGCTCGAGCCCGGCGAGCCGCTGCCGGCCGAGCCCGAGATCCTCTTCGCGATCGCGCCCGCGCGGCGCGGCTTCGTCTGGCGCGACCTCGGCCTCGTGCTTCTGCCGGATCACCAGGTGTTCCGCCGGCGCGTACCGCGCGAGCGGCGCATCGGCGGGCGCGCGCTCCAGTCGTTCGCCGACCTGCGCACCGGCGACTACGTCGTGCACGAGGATCACGGAGTCGGTCAGCTCCTCGGCTTCGAGACGAAGGAGGTCGCCGGCGTCACGCGCGACTACCTCCTGCTCGCGTTCCGCGGCGACGACCGCCTGTACGTCCCGCACGAGCAGCTCGGCAAGGTCTCGCGCTACGTCGGGGCCGACGCGAAGTCGCCCGCGCTCTCGAAGCTCGGCGGCAAGGCGTGGCAGCTCCTGAAGTCGCGTGCGCGCGAGTCGGTGCAGGAGCTCGCGTCCGAGCTCATCGCGCTGTACGCGCAGCGGCAGACGCGGCCGGGTATCGCGTTCGACCTGAAGCACGAGTGGATCGCGCGGCTCGAGGCGTCGTTCCCGTACCGCGAGACACCCGACCAGGCGGACGCGATCGAGGCGGTGAAGGAGGACCTCGAGACGCCGAATCCGATGGACCGGCTCGTCTGCGGCGACGTCGGCTTCGGGAAGACCGAGGTCGCCGTTCGCGCGGCCTTCGCCGTCGCGGTGAACGGCAAGCAGGTGCTGATGCTCGCGCCGACGACGATCCTCGCCGAGCAGCACTGGAACACCTTCCGCGAGCGCTTCCGCGACTTCCCCGTGCGCGTCGAGATGGTGTCGCGGTTCCGGCCCCCGAGAGAGGTCAAGCAGGTCCTCGCCGACTTCGCCGAGGGCAAGGTCGACGTCCTCATCGGCACGCACCGCGTCCTCAGCCGCGACGTCATCCCGAAGGAGCTCGGACTCGTCGTGCTCGACGAGGAGCAGCGGTTCGGCGTCGCGCAGAAGGAGCTGCTGAAGTCACTGCGCCTCGAAGTCGACGTCCTGACGCTGAGCGCGACGCCGATCCCGCGCACGCTCCACCTCTCGCTCGCGGGCATGCGCGACATCTCGATCATCGAGACGCCGCCCGAAGGCCGTCGGCCGATCCGCACGACGGTGGGGGAGTACGACGAGGAGCTCGTGAAGCTCTCGCTCGAGCGGGAGAAGGAGCGCGGCGGCCAGGCGTTCTATCTCCACAACCGCGTCGAGACGATCGAAGAGGCGGCGGAGAAGCTCCGCCAGCTCTGCCCCGATCTCCGCTTCCTCGTCGCGCACGGGCAGATGCGCGAGAAGGAGCTCGAGGAGAAGATGCACACGTTCCTGCGCGGCGACGCGGACGTGCTCGTCTCGACGACGATCATCGAGTCCGGCATCGACATCCCGCAGGCGAACACGCTCATCGTCGAGCGGGCCGACATGCTCGGGCTCTCGCAGCTCTACCAGATCCGCGGCCGCGTCGGACGCTCCGACGAGACCGCGTATGCGTATCTCTTCTACCCCGACGCGCACGAGCTCACGGGCGAGGCGCGGGCGCGGCTCGCGACGCTCGCCGACCACACCGAGCTCGGCGCCGGCTTCGCGATCGCGATGCGCGACCTCGAGATCCGCGGCGCCGGCGAGCTCCTCGGCGCCGAGCAGTCGGGGCACGTCGCGGCGGTCGGATTCGAGCTGTACGTCGAGCTGCTCAACGAGGCCGTCGCCGAGCTCCAGGGCCAGCGGCGCGTCGCGGCCCGCCCGGTGCGGGTGGACGCGCGCATCGACGCGTACGTCCCGCAGCAGTACGTCAGCTCGGAGGCGCTCCGCATCGACATCCACCGCCGGCTCGCCCTCGCGGAGGGCGACGACGAGCTGCGCGAGCTCCGGGCGGCGCTCGAGGACCGCTACGGCCCGCTCCCGGAGCCGATCGAGCACCTGTTCGCGATCCAGGAGGCGAAGATCAAGGTCGCCGCGCTCGGCGCGGATTACCTCGTCTACCGCGGCGGCAAGGCCACCGTCGGGCGTCTCGTGCTCGGCTCGCACGAGCTGCAGGAGCTTCGGAACCGAATCCACACGGCCGTCTACACCGTAGGGAACCGGGAAGTGAGCCTTCGCGGAGAGGATGGATTCCCCCAGGCCCTCCGGCTGGTCGATGCTATCTTGGAGGCCCGTCGGGCGGCCTGAAGCGGTTCTCTCCTGTCCGGCAGTCACGTTTCCGACCTTGTTAGGACGTCCATGAAATCGCTTCGCTTCCTGCCGCTCCTCCTCGTCTTCGTCGTCGTGCTCGTCGCCGCAGGCTGCGGCGGAGGCTCCGCGGGCGTGCCTTCCGACTCCGTCGCCGTCGTCAACGGCGACTCGATCACGAAGGTGCAGTTCAACACCCTCATGGACGCCACGACGAAGATCGACAAGGCGAACAAGCAGACGCCGCCGAAGGCCGGCACGACCGCGTACAAGACGCGCCAGGATCAGATCCTCGCGTACCTCGTCCAGCTCGACGAGCTGACGCAGAGGGGCAAGACCCTCGGCGTCGAGGTGACGGACGCGCAGGTGCAGCAGCAGGTCGACAAGGTCAAGAAGCAGTACTTCAAGGGCGACGAGAAGAAGTTCGAGGCGGGGCTGCTCGGCCAGGGCCTGACGCTCCCCATCTACAAGCTCGAATGGCGCGCCCAGCTCCTCAGCAACAAGATCTACGCAAAGGTCACGAAGGGCATCAAGGTGACGGACGCGCAGATCGCCGCGTACTACGCCACGCACAAGTCGACGTACACGCAGAAGGAGTCGCGCGACGTCCGCCACATCCTCGTGAACAGCAAGTCGCTCGCCGACAAGCTCGAGACGCAGCTCAAGGGCGGCGCCGACTTCGCGAAGCTCGCGAAGAAGTACTCGAAGGATCCGAGCTCCGCGCCGCAGGGCGGCAAGCTGACGATCACGAAGGGTGAGACCGTGCCGCAGTTCGACAAGGTCGCGTTCTCGATCAAGACGAACGTCGTCTCTCCGCCTGTGCACACGCAGTACGGCTGGCACATCATCGAGGCGCTCTCCGCCATTCGGCCCGAGAAGGTCACCCCGCTCGCGAGCGTCAAGCAGACGATCGAGCAGACGCTTCTTCAGCAGAAGAAGACGAACACGATGAACGGGTGGGTCGCCGGCGTGAAGAAGGACTACGCGAAGAAGATCAGCTACGCGGCCGGGTACACGCCGTCCGTGACGACGACGGCAACGACGGCAACGACCGCGCCGACGACGACAGGCTGAGGTGGAGGGCCTCGAGCAGGCCCTCCTCGACCTCCAGCGGCTGACGGAGCGGCTGCGCCGCGAGTGTCCCTGGGACCGCGAGCAGACCGCGCGCACGATCGTGCCGCACACCGTCGAGGAGGCGTACGAGGTCGCCGACGCTGCGCTCGCGGACGACGACGAGAAGCTGCTCGACGAGCTCGGCGATCTGCTCTTCCAGGTCTTCTTCCTGTCCCTTCTCCTGTCGGAGAAGGGACTAGGCGATCTCGAGGCGGTCACTCGGAACGTTCACGCGAAGCTCGTGCGCAGGCACCCACACGTCTTCGGCGACGTAGTCGCCGATAGTTCGGGCGCGGTGCGCGCGAACTGGGAGGCGATCAAGCGCGACCAGGAGGGCCGCGAGGGGATCTTCCACGACGTCCCCGAGTCGCTCCCCGCGCTCCTGTACGCGCGCAAGCTCCAGCAGCGCGCGAAAGCGGTGGGCTTCGAGTATCCGGACGCCGCCGGGGCTCTCGCCGACCTCCGGGAGGAGATGCGCGAGCTCGAGGCCGATCGCGAGCCGTCGGAGCTCGGCGACGTGCTCTTCGCGGCCGTGAACGTCGCGCGCAAGCTCGACGTCGATCCGGAGCTCGAGCTGCGCCGCGCGGCGCAGCGCTTCCGGGCGCGCGTGGAAATTGCTGAGGCGATCGCCGAGGTCGACGGTGAGAATTGGAGCGAGCTGCCGCTCGAGCGGCAGGATCACTACTTCGACCTTGCGAAGGAGAAGACGGAATGAGCCGGATAGTCGATGTGCGCGCGCGACAGATCCTCGATTCGCGCGGCAACCCCACAGTCGAGGCGGACATCCGGCTCGAATCGGGCGCGTTCGGACGCGCCGCCGTCCCTTCCGGCGCATCCACGGGCGTCCACGAGGCGGTCGAGCTCCGCGACGGCGGCGACGCCTTCGGCGGCAAGGCCGTGACGAAGGCCGTCGGGCACGTGAACGGCGAGATCGCCGGCGCGGTGCGCGGGCTGGACGCCGCCGACCAGGAGGGCCTCGACCGGCTGCTCATCGAGCTGGACGGCACGCCGAACAAGGGCCGCCTCGGGGCGAACGCGATCCTCGCGGTGTCGCTCGCGGTCGCGAAGGCGGCGGCGGCGGAGGCCGGGGAGTCGCTCTACCGGTATCTCGGCGGCGAGGGCGCGACGACGCTGCCCGTGCCGATGATGAACGTCATCAACGGCGGCGCGCACGCCGCGAACTCCATCGACCTGCAGGAGTTCATGATCGTCCCGGTCGGCGCGACGTCTTTCGCCGGGGCCGTGCAGATCTGCGCGGAGACGTACCACGCGCTCCAGAAGGTGCTGAAGGAGCAGGGGCTCGCCACCGCTGTCGGCGACGAGGGCGGCTTCGCCCCCGACCTGCCGTCGAGCGAGGCGGCGATCGAGGCGATCCTCGCCGCGGCCGACAAGGCCGGGCATCGCGAGGAGCTCGCGATCGCGCTCGACCCGGCTCCGAGCGCTCTCTTCGTCGACGGCGTGTATCGGTTCGAGGGCCGCGAGCTCGACCCATCCGCGATGACGGACTTCTACGCGGGGCTCGTCGACCGCTTCCCGATCGTCTCGATCGAGGACAGCCATGCCGAGGACGACTGGGACGGCTGGAAGATCGCGACCGAGAGGCTCGGCGACCGGATCCAGCTCGTCGGCGACGACATCTTCGTCACGAACCCCGAGCGGCTGCAGATGGGCATCGACCGCGGCGTCGCGAACTCGATCCTCATCAAGGTCAACCAGATCGGCACGCTGACGGAGACGATCGCCGCGGTCGACCTCGCGAAGCGGAATGGTTACAGCGCGGTGATCTCGCACCGCTCCGGGGAGACCGAGGACTCGACCATCGCCGACCTCGCGGTCGCGCTCGGAACGGGCCAGATCAAGACGGGCGCGCCGGCACGCACCGACCGGGTCGCGAAGTACAACCAGCTCGTGCGCATCGAGGAAGAGCTCGGCGCGCGGGCCAGTTATCCGGGTTGGTCCGCGTTTCCGCGCGCACGTCGCGTAACCTGAAATGCATGGATGCGCCCCCGCAGCGCCGGACGAAGATCGTCGCGACGCTCGGTCCGGCATCGGATTCGGCTGACGGCCTCCGCGCGCTCATCGGCGCGGGGGTCGACGCCGTCCGGCTGAACCTCTCGCACGGAACGCACGAGGAGCACGCGCAACGCGCGTGGCTCGTCCGCGAGATCGCGTCGCAGGTGGGCCGGCCGATCGCGGTCATCGCCGACCTGCAGGGGCCGAAGCTCCGCGTCGGCGACCTGCCGCAGCCGGTCGTCCTCCGCAAGGGGGACCAGATCACCATCTGCGCCGAGGACTCCGCGACCGACGGCGAGCTCCCGGTCGCGCCGGCGGTCATCGGCGACGTCCTCCAGCCGGGGCACGACGTCCTCATCGACGACGGCCTCGTCCGCCTGCGCGTCGACGAGGTCTCACGCGGCCGGGCCCGCTGCGCGGTGCTCGTCGGCGGCGCGATCACCTCGCACAAGGGCGTCAACCTGCCGGGCGTGCCGCTGCCGATCCCGTCGCTGACGCGCAAGGACACGGACGATCTCGAGTGGGCCCTGCACACGGGCGTCGACTTCATTGCACTGTCGTTCGTCCGGTCGGCCGCTGACGTCCGCGACCTTCGCTCGATCATCGAGCAGCACGGCTCGCACGCGCACGTCATCGCGAAGATCGAGAAGGCGGAGGCGGTCGACGTCCTCGACGACGTGCTCGCCGAGACCGATGCCGTGATGGTCGCGCGCGGCGATCTCGGCGTCGAGATCGGCGCGGCGCTCGTCCCGCTCCTGCAGAAGCGGATCATCGCGAAGGCGCTCGAGCGCGGTAAGCCCGTGATCACGGCCACGCAGATGCTCGAGTCGATGGTGCATTCGGCCGAGCCGACGCGCGCCGAGGCGAGCGACGTCGCGAACGCGATCCTCGACGGCACGTCCGCCGTCATGCTCTCCGGCGAGACGGCGGTCGGCGAGTACCCGGTCGAGGCGGTCGCGTACATGGATCGCATCGCGCGCGCGGTCGAGCCGAGCATGGGCTACCGCCACGAGCTGCCGGAGGCGGCGGAGAACCCGACCATCGGCGGTGCGATGTCGAACGCCGCGTGCGACCTCGCCGAGGCGCTGCGCGCGCGCGGCGATCCTCGTGCCGACGTTCACCGGGCGCACGGCGAGCGCGGTCGCGCGGCTGCGCCCGCGAAGGCCGATCGTCGCGTTCACGCACGTCGACTGGGCGATGCGCCAGCTCGCGCTCGAGTGGGGCGTGACGCCGCTCCTCATCGACGAATGCACCGACGTCGAGGATCTCTGGAGCACGTCGATCGCCGCCGCGCGCACGGCGGGCCTCGTCGAGACCGGCGACCGCGTCGTTATTACGGCGGGCACCGCCGTGAACATCCCCGGCTCCACCAATGTCATCAAGGTGGACATCGCCTGAGCCGCGAGAAGTGCTGCGCACTTCTCGCGCTATAGAGGTTCCCGCTTCGCGGGAGCGCTCGGCGGCCGAGCCGCCGAGCTCTTATGAGTGTCGGCGACGGCTTCGTTCTGCGCGCGCGATCGTGCCTTCGGCGGGATCGCGCGCTTCCTCCGGCCGCCCCTAACGCTGCGCGTTAGCGGCGGCCCTTGGCGTTTGGTTCGGGCAGGCGGTTGCAGCCCCACCGCCGCAAGCTCCCGACCGCGCGGACTCAGGCAGCAGGGACTTCGACGAGCGTGGTTCCGACCGCGGTCGGCGCAGGGATCGGCTCGCCCGCTTGGCGAAGGCCGTCGAGGTGGAACCCGATCGCGTCGCGGATGAGCTGCTCCACCTCGTCCTGCGAGTCACCGACAACGCCGAGACCTGGAAGGTCGGGGCAGTACGCGCCCCAGGATGCGCCTTCGTGCTCGATCACGACCAGGTATTCGCTCATCGACTCGGCCTCCGTGGTCCTGCCTGTCGTAACTTTGCCCGACTTGCTCGGGTGTTCGTACTGCTGATGGTTTCCGCGCTGTGCGACCAACCTCCATCCATCGTCCTCGAGCAGTCGGATGAGCTCACGGAACTTCACGGCGCTGATCGTGCCGACAGACTCGGCTGGGCCGTGTCCGCAGAAGCCACCTTGCAGGAAACGCCCTCCAGTACCCAGAACACCGCGCTCTGTGACCCTCCGCCGCTGGCTTGCCGTCGGGGCGCTCGTGCTCGTCGCGCTCCTCTACTTTCGTCCGCTGAAGGCGTACGTCGACGCGCGCGGGCAGCTCGGGCAGCGGCAGGCGGTCGTGCAGCGGCTCGAGCGGCAGAAGGCCGGCCTCGAGCGGCGGCTCGGCTCGTCGCAGTCGGTCGGCGACCGTCGCCCGCGAGGCGCGCGCGCTCGGCTACGTGAAGAAGGGCGAGCACCTCTTCATCGTCAAGAACATCGACCAATGGCGGAAGCGGCTGCGGGCTAGCCTGCAGCCGCATGGGCACTGACGCCGACCGCGCCGTCGTCGCGCTGCAGCTCGGACGGGAGCCGCGCGCCTTCCGCCGCGCCGTCGTCCGCTGCCCCTTCGGCCGGCCGGCCGTCACCGAGCAGCATCCGTACGCGCCCGACGGCGAGCCGTTTCCGACGACGTACTACCTCACGTGCCGCCATCTCGTCACGGCAGTCTCGCGGCTCGAAGCTGCCGGCGGCGTCGAACGGTGGACGGCGCGCGCCGAGAGCGAGCCCGCGCTCGCAGCGAGCCGCGCCCGCGCCGACGAGGAGCAGCGGCACATCCGGCGCGCACTCGCCGGCGAGGAGACCGGACGCGACGCGGGTGCGTCGCTCGACCTCGGCGTCGGCGGGGCGGGGCGGGCCGGTTCACTCAAGTGCCTCCACGCGCACGCGGCCTTCGCGCTCGCGCAACCCGGGTACGAGCTCGGCGAGGCGATCGTCGCGGAGCTCGAGCCGCTCTGGCCCGAGACGTGCTGTAGCTCCGGCTAGCATCGCCGCGATGTCGACCGACGCCCTCGCGCTCACGCTTCACGAGTGGGCCGAAGGCGATCGCGTGCTCGAGGCCGCCCGTGGCGACCGCCCCCGGTACGCGCGTCTCGTCGAGCAGGTGGAGCTCGTCCTCGACGAGCTGCGGAAGCGCGTCGGCGGCACGTACACGCTCGCCGAGCTCGCGGCCGCCTACCGCGACGCCGACAGCTGGGGGCGCCATGTCATCGAGGACCGGGCGCCGTCGCCCGGCTGGCCCCGCGACCTGTCCCTCGTCCTCGCCGCCGCCTTCCACGCGTACCGGCGCGGCGCCCAGGATTACGCCTCGTGACCCGCATCGTCCTCGCCGTCCTCGTGGCCGCCGCGATCTTCGCCGTCGGCGTCGCCGTGGGGGAGTCGATTCACGACAATCCGAGGCCCGGCGTGAGCTTTACATCAGTCACCACCATCCATCCGTAACCTTCCGGGGAGTAGGAACGTTGAGGATTGGACAGGTTCGGAGACGATGGCGAGCCGCGACGACACCGAATGGCTGACTCTCGGGCAGGCTGCCCGGTTCCTCGGCGTGGCCCAGAGCACGATCCGGAAGTGGTCGGACCAGGGCCGCGTGCCGGCGTTCTACACGCCCGGCGGGCACCGTAGGTACCGCCGCTCCGACCTCGAGACGTTCCTCGAGCGCTCCGGTCCCGGCGGCCAGACGAAGAGCGGCCCGCTCGTCCTCCTCGTCGACGACGACGCGAAGGTGCGCGAGCTCGTCCGCGTCAACCTCGAGTTCGAGGGCTACACCGTCCGCGAGGCGGGCGGCGCGGACGAAGGCCTCGCCGCGATCGAGGAAGCGAAGCCGGACATCGTCCTCCTCGACGTGATGATGCCCCACGTCGACGGCTGGGAGATGCTCCGCCGCATCCAGGAGCGCTACGGCGTCGGCGCCATCCCCGTGGTCATGTTCAGCGGCAAGGTCGACGAGCAGGCGGTGGAGCAGGCCGCGAACCGCGGCGCACAGGGCTTCGTCGGCAAGCCGTTCGACCTGCAGCAGCTCGTCGACCGCGCGAAGCAGCTCGCACCCGTCTGATCGCGCTCGACCGCCGCCTCGAAGGCTGGGTCGTCGCGCATCGCTGGCACCCGCTGAACGAGGTCTTCGTCTGGCTTTCGCGGGTCGGGAGCTGGGGCGCCGTCTGGCTCGTCATCGGCCTCGCGCTCGCGTTGTCGCGCCGGCGGTGGCAGCCGTTCGTGCTCGTGCTCCTCGCCGATGCCGCCGCCGACGGCCTCGCCTCCGCGGTGAAGGCCGTCGTCGGGGAGAGCCGGCCGCACGTCTCCCGCCTCGTGTCGCTGCCGCATGGTGCCTCGTTTCCGTCCGGGCACACGGCGATCGCGTTCGCGTGCGCGACGGTGCTCTCGGCGGTCGTGCCGCGCGCGGCGGCGGCGTTCTTCACGCTCGCGCTCGCGATCGGCTACTCGCGGCTCTACGTCGGCGTCCACTGGCCGCTCGACGTGCTCGGCGGTGCGGCGCTCGGCGTCGCTACAGGTCTTCTGCTGCTCTCAGCAGGCCGGCGGCGATCAGGAGCACGGCGGCGACGAGGCTGATGAAGATGCCGATGCCGCGGTCGGCCGTTCCGAAGAACGTGTCCGGGATCGAGATGACGCGGATGAGGACGAAGATCGTCGCGAGCGACCCGAAGGCGATGAGCACGAGGCTCTCGGGCACGGTGGCGGGGAGCTCGATGCCCGCTTCGCGCAGCGCTTCGAGGATGAGCGTCGCGAGTCCGATGAAGAAGACGAGCTTGCCGAGCGCTCCGGTGTGCCAGCCGGTGACCGACAGGGTCACGCCGCTCGTCTGCGTCCCCGCGTACCAATCCGTGAACGCCGAGATGCCGAGGACGAGACCGGCGATCCACGCGAGCCGCTCGCCCCAGTAGCCGGGAACGACGGTGCGTGCGTTCGGACGCCGGTCGGGGCGGCCAGGGGGCGCGCTCGGCGTCGGCATCGGCTCGGGCGTTTGCATGGGGCCAAGTATGGGCAAATCGTGAACCGGGTGAGCGAACAAGCGGGAGCGGGCACAGGTCTAGAGCCGGCCGCGGACGGGTTCGTCGCCTTTCTCGGAGCAGGAGCGCGCATCGCCGGCGAGTTCCGGTGCAGCGAGTGCGGCTACGGCGTGACCGTGCACCGAACGCTGCCGCGCTGCCCGATGTGCGGCGGAAGCGCGTGGGAGCAGTTGCCGTGGAGCGCGTTCACGCGGCTGCGAGCCGCGTCCTTGCAGTAGACCGCGGCCGAGACCGAACGACCCTTCGCCGAGAGCCCCAAGAGCCCGCGGGCTCAGCCCGCGGGCGCTCCCGCGAAGCGGGTACCTATCCCCGCGGGAAGCGCGAAGCGCTTTCCGCGGCTAGAGCCCGAAGAGATGTTGGATCTCGTGCCACGCGCCGACGACGAACGCGACGGCGATGGCGACGAGGACGAGCATCACGATGTAGAAGCGGTAGCCCGCGAGGCGGGTCTCCTGGCGGCGCAGGACGCGCGCGTGCCGCTGGGCGCGGTGGTAGCGGTAACGCAGGTCGACAGCGGCGCCGGTGTCGACCGGGGCGTCGTCGGGCGGGGGTAGCGGTCTCGTGCGCGCGGGCTGGGCCACGGGACTAGTGTAAACCCCCTGCTCAGGAGCCGATACGCTCCGGCGGGGGTGGGTGGATGACCGTCCAGGCAGCAGCCGAGACACCAACAGCCGTGCCGGGGATCGCGATCGACGCCCTCGCTGCGCTGTCGCGCGCGGTCACGGCCGCGGCCTCGGCGGCCCGCCTCGGGGACGCGCTCGAGGAGCTCGCCGGGGCGGCGCGCGTCGCCGCCGGTGCCGATCTCGCGCTCGTGCGCGTGCGGAGCCGGCCCGACGAGCTGGGCATCGCCGCCGTCGCCGGGCCGGCCGCGCTCGCCGCCGAGCTCGAGGGCACGCGCGTTCCCGCGTCCGAGCTGCCGGAAGCGCTCGTCGATCTCCTCGAGGAGGCGCCGGCCGGCGTCCGCCGCGTCGCCGCCCGCGCGGGAGTCGCCGCCGTCCTCGTCCTGCCGATCCGCTTCGACGGCACCGCGGCGTGCCTCGAGCTCTACCGCTCCGGCCCGTTCTCCGCCGCCGAACAGCTCGCCGCCGAGCTCGCCGCCGGACAGGCTGCCCTCGTGCTCCGCGCGTTCGCTGCGGGGCCGGGAGCGGCGGGCGCTCCTGCGCGGCAGGCGCTCGAGCTCGCCGGTGAGGCGCTCGCCGCCGCCGTCGACGAGTCCGAGCCCGCGGGCGAGCTCGTCCGTCTCGCGGCAAGCGTCGTCGGCGCGTCGGTCGGGCTTCTCTGGGAGCGTCCGGCCGGCGGCGGCGCGCTCGAGCTCGCCGGCGCGTACGGGCTCGACGCGAACGCCGATCTCGGCGACGCACCCGCTCTTGCCGCCGCGGCCGCCGACGGCGGCGGGCGCCACGCCGCCGCAGCCGGGAACCTGCCCGGCGGCTGCGCGTCCTCGACGACGCTGCCGCTCGGCGAGCCGCCGGTCGGCTTCCTCCAGCTCCTCTTCCCGGCCGGGGCCGAGCCGGGAGCCGACCAGCTCGGCCGGCTGGCGACATTCGGCGTCCGCGCCGCGCACGTGCTCCGCTCGAGCGCGCGGGCGCGCGAGCACGCACTCGAGCTCGAACGCGCACGTGCGCTGCTCGCCGTCGTCGGCCAGGCGACGGCGGAGCTCTCGCTCGCGCACACGCTCGAGACGGCGGTGGAGCGCATTGCCGAGCTGCTCGCGGTCGAGCGCGTCGCCGTGTACCTGCGCGCCGACGGGGATCGTCTCGTTCCGTCTGCCGGCCACGGGCTCAGCGGCCCGCACGCGCGCGTCGCGGAGCGGCTGCTCGAGCTCGGGATCGGCCCCGCGCGCCGCCGGCGCCCGCTCGTCGAGGTGGCGGACACGCAGACGGACGTGCGCATCGGCGACGTGCGCGACGCAGCCCGCGAGGCGGGCATCGACGCGGCGCTCGCGATGCCGCTGCTCGTGCGCGACGAAGTGATCGGGCTGCTCGCCGCCTACCCGGAGCGCGGCCGGCAGCTGAGCGGGAGCGAGGCAGCGCTCGTCGCCGCGCTCGCGGCGCAGCTCGCCGTTGCAGTGCAGAACGCGCAGCTGCACGAGCGCACGGCCGAGCTGTCGTCGCAGCGGGAGGCCGCGCTCGCCTCGGAGCGCGAGGCGGCGCGCCGCCTCGGCGCGCTCTACGAGATCTCGCGCTCGTTCGCACAGAGCCTGTCGCTCGACGCGACCCTCGAGGCGCTCGCGCGCACCGTCGTCGACGTACTCGACGTCGACGCTGCCGTCATCCGGATGCCGGACGCGCGCCGCGAGCAGCTCGAGCCGCGGGCGCTGCACGTGAAGGATGCAGTCCTCGCCGACGCGGTGCGCACGATCCTCGATCGGCCGCAGCCGTTCGGCGCGAGGATGGTGCAACGGCTCTTCCGCGAAGCGCTCCCGTTCCGGCTGCGTCGCCGCGGCGCGTCAGTCG
This sequence comes from uncultured Actinomycetes bacterium, assembly GCA_963802685.1. Lineage (GTDB taxonomy): Bacteria > Actinomycetota > Thermoleophilia > Gaiellales > Gaiellaceae > Palsa-739. The sequence goes on along the minus strand of CAWDJG010000003.1, from coordinate 187,680 downwards.
ACGGGAGCGATCTGCTCGCGCCGTTCCTCGAGCGCGGCTGGACCGGCGCCGTCGTGCCCGTCGCGACGCCCGCCGAGGTGATCGCCGCGCTGAGCGTCTTCTCGTTCCGGCCGGGCAGCCCGATCACGCAGGAGACCGTCGATGCGGCGGTCGCCATCGCCGGCCAGGCCGCCCTTGCGATCGACAACGCGCGCCTGTACCAGCAGCAGAAGGAGTTCGCGGACACGATGCAGCGGTCGCTGCTCCCTCGCTCGCGCCCTTCGGCCGAGCGGCTGGAGGTGGGGGAGGTCTACGAGTCGTCGGCGCGCGTCGACGTCGGCGGCGACATCTACGACTTCGTCCAGCTCGAGGACGGGCGCCTCGCCGTCGTTCTCGGCGACGTCACCGGCCACGGCGTCGACGCGACCGCCGACATGGCGATGGCGAAGTTCGTCTTCCGCTCGCTCGCGCGCGAGCATCCGGAGCCGGGCGACTTCCTCGCCGCTGCGAACGACGTGATCGTCGACGAGATCGCGGCCGGGAAGTTCATCACGATGGCGTACCTCGCGATCGACGGCGCCCGCGGCGAGGTCGCGTGCGCGAGTGCGGGGCATCCGCCGCCCCGGCTCGTCCTTCCGGACGGCAGCGTCCGGGGAATCGAGCCCAGGGGTCTCGTCCTCGGCATCGATCCCGGACAGGAGTACGACGAGCTGCGCGCCGACCTGCCCGCGGGCGCCGCGATCGTCGTGTACACCGACGGCGTGATCGAGGCGAGGCGCGCCGGCGAGCTGTACGGGCTCGAGCGGCTCGACGCGCTCCTCGCCGAGCGCCACGATCTGCCGCCGCACGCGCTCGCCCGCGCGGTCGCCGAGGACTGTCGTGCGTTCGCCGGCGGCGAGCTCGACGACGACCTCGCGGTGGTCGTCATCCGCCGCCGCTGATGGATCTCCGCCGCGAGCGCGGGGTGCTCCGCATCGGCCACCGCGGCGCTGCGGCGCTCGCCGCGGAGAACTCGCTCGAGGCGATCGAGGCTGCCGCTGCGCACGGCCTCGACGCCGTCGAGCTCGACGTGCTCCGCGCGCCCGGTGGGGCGCTCGTCCTCGCGCACGGCCCCGAGCTGGCGCCGGACGCGGCGCTGCTCGACGACGGCCTCGCCCTCGCCTCGCGGCTCGGCCTCGCCGTCCAGCTCGACGTGAAGGCGGACGGCGTCGAGCGGGACGCGGTCGACGCTCTCCGCCGCCACGGCTTGCTCGACCGGTGCTTCGTGAGCTCGTTCTCGCTGCCGATCCTCGCCGCGTTCGCGGCGGCCGCCCCGGCGATGCCCCGCTCGTTCACGTATCCGGAGGACCGCCTGGGCGTGTCCGGCAGCCGCGTGCTGCGGCCGATCGTCCGCGGCGGGCTGGCCGCGCTCCGAGCGGTCCTCCCGCGCCGCCTGCCCGGCCTGCTCCGGCAGGCGGGCGCGGCGGCGGCGACGCTCAACTGGACGGTCGTCTCACCGGCGGTCGTCGCCGCGTGCCACGGGGCGGGCGCGGCGGTCCTCGTCTGGACGGTCAACGACGCGCAAATGGCCCGCACCCTGGTCGAAATGGGGGCCGACGGTATCATCAGCGACGACCCGGGGATCCTCCTGTCCTGGTGAAAAGCCTTCTTCTCCTTCTCTCGCTGACGCTCGCGTGCGCCGCTGTCGCGCCGGCCCTCGGGGACACGCCCCCGGCCACGACGACGACGACCACGACGACACCGTCGCCCACGGTCCCGGACGGGGTCGTCCTCGGCGGGGTCCCGGTCGGCGGGCTCACCGCCGACGAGGCGACCGCCGCCCTCACGAGCCGGTTCTCGCGCTCCGTCGTGCTCCGCGTCGGCGCGACGAAGGTGACGGTCTCGCCGGCGCGCCTCGGCATGAAGCTCTACGTCGACACCGCCGTCGCGGCCGCCCTCGCGTCCGCGCCCGGGACGACGCTCGGCTTCCGGGGCATCGTCGACCGCAAGGCGGTCGCCGCCTACGTCGCCGGGCTCGCGCACCGGCTGAACCGCACCCCGAGCTCCTCGCGGCTCCTGCTCCGCAACTTCCGGCCGCTCGTCACGCCGTCGGTCGTCGGCCGGACGATCCGGCAGGGCGCGACCGTCGACCTGCTCGCGTCGGCGCTCGCGCACGGGACGCGCGCGCCCGTCGTCGTGCCGACGAAGCAGCTCGCGCCGCCGGCGACGGAGACGACCATCGGCGCCGTCATCGTCATCAAGCGGTCGTCGAACGTCCTCACGCTCTACCGCGGCGACCGCTACGTGCGGCAGTTCCACGTCGCGACCGGCCAGGCGATCTATCCGACGCCGCTCGGCCAGTTCCAGATCGTCGTCAAGTGGAAGAACCCGAGGTGGTACCCGCCGACGCAGGACGCGTGGGCGAAGGGCCTGAAGCCCGTGCCGCCGGGGCCGGACAACCCGCTCGGCACGCGCTGGATGGGGCTCAGCGCCCCGGGCGTCGGCATCCACGGCACCGACGAGCCGGCGTCGATCGGCTACTCGGAGTCGCACGGCTGCATCCGCATGCACGTGCCGGACGCGGAGTGGCTGTTCGAGCACGTGACGGTCGGGCACGCCGGTCTTCATCGTCCCCGCATGATGCCATCGCGCGAAGCTCGCGTGCGCAGGCCGTTGCCGTCGCGGCCGTCGCAGTGCTCTTCGGCGTCCTCGTCTGGCGGCTCACGCACCGCAGCTCGCCGCCGCAGATCGGCGGGCCGGCGCCGGCGTTCTCGCTCCAGCGGCTGAACGGCGACGGGAACGCTCGACCTCGCGTCGCTCCGCGGCAAGGCGGTCGTCCTCAACTTCTTGGCGTCGTGGTGCGGGCCGTGCAAGTCGGAGGCGCCGAGGCTCGAGCAGCTCTGGCACGAGTACCGTGGGCAAGGGCGTCGTGTTCGTCGGCGTCGACAGCAACGACGCGTCCGGCGATGCGCGCCGCTTCATGACGGCGCACGGCGTCACGTATCCCGTCGTCGCCGACAAGAACGGGCTCGTCGCCGCGAACCGCTACGACATCGCCGATCTGCCGGTGACGTACTTCGTCGACCGGCGCGGCCGTCTCGTCGCGTCGCACCTGCTCGGGGCGGTCGACAAGCACGAGTCGCAGTTCCGCTCAGCGCTCGCGACGGCGATGCGATCGTGACGCGGCCGCTGAAGCTCACCGCGCAGACGATCGCGCTCGCGGCGGTGATCGGACTGCTCGCGCTGCTCGTCTGGCGGCTGACGCACCAGCACGCACGCGCCGAAGGTCGGCGCAGCCGCGCCCGGCTTCACGCTCGCACGCTTGACGGATCGGGCTCGCTCGACCTCGCCGCGCTCAGAGGCAAGCCGGTCGTCCTGAACTTCTGGGCGTCGTGGTGCGGGCCGTGCAAGTCGGAGGCGCGCGTGCTCGAGCAGGCGTTCCGGCGCTATCGCAAACAGGGTGTCGCGTTCGTCGGCGTCGACTTCCACGACGTCGCCGGCGACGCGCGCCGCTTCGTGTCCGTGCACCGCCTGACCTTCCCGATGGTGCAGGACGGCTCGGGCGACGTGACGAGCGGCCGCTACGGGGTCTCGCAGGTGCCCGAGACGTACGTCGTCGGTCGCGACCGGGAAGATCGTCATGCACATCGCAGGGCCGATCAACGGTCGGGCTCGTTCGCATCCGAGTTTCGCGACGCAGTCGCGGCGGCGCTGCGCTCGTGATCGTGCGCGTCCTCGCCGTCGTCGTCGCCGCGCTCGCGCTCGCCGGGCCCGCCGCCGCGTGCGCGCATCCGCGCACGTCGCTGTCGTATCTCGAGGGCCAGATCATGTGCCCGACGTGCCACACGACGCTCGACCAGTCGGACGCCGCAGCCGCGCAGCGGATCAAGGGGTACATCGCGAAGCGGATCGACGAGTGCTGGACGCACGCAGCAGATCGAGGACGGAGCTCGTGCGGCAACTTCGGCGCAGGGGATCCTCGCCGCGCCGCCGCACAAGGGCTTCGACCTGCTCGCGTGGTGGCTGCCGCTCGGCGGCGTCATCGGCGGCGCCGCCCTGCTCGCGTTCGGCGTCTGGCGCTGGAGCCGGACGCACGGGCAGGAGCCGGAGGACGCCTGCCGCCGAGCTGGACCCGGAGACGGAGCGCCGCATCGACGAGCTGCTCGCGCGCCTCGACTGATGGGCGCCCGCCTCGCCGTCTCGTTCGCGGCCGGCTTCGCGTCGGTCATCACGCCGTGCGTGCTGCCGCTCGTGCCGGGCTATCTCTCGGCGCTGTCGAGCGTCGAGTGCGGACGGTCTCGGCCGGAGCGCGGAACGCGCGCCGCGTCGTCGTCGCCAGCCTGCCGTTCATCGCCGGCTTCACCGTCGTCTTCGTCGTGCTCGGCGCCGGCGCCGCCGCGATCGGGAACGCCGTCTCCGCGAGTGCGCAGACGGACGTCGCCGGCTTCGTCCTCGTCGTGCTCGGGCTCGCGTTCGTCGGGCTGCTTGCCCGTGCCGGAGCGGATCGTCGCGCCCGGGCTGCTCTCCGGCGCGCGGCGCCGCGGCTCGGGCGCGCTCCTCGGCGGCGCCTTCGCCGTCTGCGCGGCGCCGTGCATCGGCACCGTGCTCGCCGCCGTGCTCGTGCTCGCGAGCGACACGGGCACGGCGCTCAAGGGCGCCGCGCTCCTCGCCGCGTACGCGCTCGGCCTCGGCGGCGCGTTCCTCGTCGCCGGCGTCGCCTTCGCGCGCGCGATGGGCGCGTTCCGCTGGCTCCGCGACCGCTACACGGTCATCCAGGTCGCGAGCGGCATCACCCTCGTCGCGCTCGGCCTGCTCCTCTTCTTCCACCGCGACTGGTGGCTCCACGTCGCGGTGAACCGCGCCCTCGTCGACATCGGCCTCACGAGTCCTTAGGCGTCGCTTGCGATGCCGACCAGAAGAGGTCATGCCGGCTTTGCCGGCATGACCGCCTGACCTGAGGCGGGTCGAGGGCGAGGGAACCGCCCTCGACGGTTTCCCGGGCCCGCTCGACCTGGGCGAGCACCGCGGCGACGTCGACGCCCCGGTGGGCCGGCGAGAACGGCCCCAGCCGCCGTGCGGCCTTCTCCAGCTGCCGTGCGGTCGCCACGGGCCGCCCACGGCCCGCCTGGTACCAGGCGACCGCCACGTGGACGAGGCCCTGGTAGAAATCGCGCTCCTCGGAGGCGGCCGCACGCCAGGCCGTCTCGAGCTCCTCGTGCGGCCTCGAAGAACCGGCCGGCGCGGATGTGCGCGAGGCCCGTGCTTGTACGGGTCACCCATCTCCCTCTAACCTTGTCGCGTGGCCACGATCCTGCTCTGTGGGGTCGACCTCTTCTTCCGGGGCAAGCTCGAGGCGCTCCTGCCGGGGCACCGCCTGATCACGGTCGACCACACGGACGACCCGGACCTCGTGATCGGCGACATCGCGCGGATCGATCCGGAGGAGGTGGCGGACACGTATCCGGACGTGCCGATCGTCGGCTACACGAACCACACCGACACCGCGGGGCTGCGCGCCGCGCATGCGGCCGGCTTCGACCAGGTGCTCGCCAAGTCGGCCCTCGTCGAGCAGGTCACCGGAATCGTGGCCGAGCTCATTCCCTCTTAGAAGGTTCTACTGATGCCGCGTCGGGCGCGTTCATTAAAGTGGGCGCCGTGACCTACATCATCGCCGAACCCTGTATCGACATCAAAGACCGTTCCTGCGTGGACGTGTGCCCGGTCGACTGCATCCACGAGTTCGACCGGATCCTCGTCATCGACCCGGAAGAGTGCATCGACTGCGGCGCCTGCGAGCCGGAGTGCCCCGTCGAGGCGATCTTCCCGGAGGACGCGCTTCCCGACAAGTGGAACGCGTTCGTCGAGATCAACTACGCATACGGCAAGGGCGCGGACGTCGTGAATCAGTTGACCGAGAAGTACGCGGTCGACAACGACGTCCACAACGAGCCCATCGAGTAACCCGCCTGCGGTCTGAGCCGTTCTACCCATAAAGGGGGGAATGCTCATGCCCAAGGCGTGGTCCAAGAAGAGGGAACGGCAGTACGAGCACGTGAAGGAGAGCGAGCGCAAGCGCGGCGTCTCCCTGAAGCGTGCGAAGGAGATCGCCGCGCGCACCGTCAACAAGGAACGAGCGCGCACCGGTGAGGCGAAGGAGTCCTAGCGTCACCGGATCGACCGAGGCGTAACCAGTAGGCGCGTGGGTACGCTCGGGACGTGAATCCGACGAAGCTGGACCACGTCGCGTACTGGGTCGCCGACCGCGATCCGATCGCCGAGTTCGTCACCACGCGGCTCGGCATGCACGTCATCGACCGCACCGACAAGTTCACGCTCGTCGGCTCCGACGCGCGCCGCGGCAAGCTCACGCTCTTCGCCGCCGACGGGCCGCGCGAGCGGGGCGCCTTGAAGTACGTCGCGCTGCGCGTCTCGAGCCTCGACGGCGGCGAGAGCGAGTTCGACGCTCGGCGAGGCGTATTCGAGTCGGAGGTGGCGGCTCGTCGAGGCGCCGACGGACGTCGAGTACGACCTCGACCACGTCGCGCTCTGTTCCGCAAGCCCGGAGGAGACGGCGGCCGAGTACGAGTCGCTCGGCTTCGAGCCGGCTGCGCCCGGCCCGTCCGGATGTCCGCGCGTCGAGGTCGGCGGCGCGTGGATCGAGTTCCATCCCGGATGCGCCGGGCGCGCCGGAGCGGCCGCTGCTCAACCATCTCGCCGTCCTCGTCGACTCTGCGGACGAGCCCATCGCCGCCGCGAAGGACCTCGGCGTCGAGATCGACGACGTCGTCGACGCGCCGAACACGCTCGCCGTCTTCGTCCGCGGCCCGGAGCGCGTGCGCATCGAGTACGTCGAGCACAAGCCGACGTTCTCCCTTCGCTAGCGCGATGCTCATCGCAGGAGCGGGGATGGCGGGGCTCGTCGCCGCCGCGCGCGCGCGAGCTCGGCCTCGACCCGGTCGTCCTCGAGAAGGGCACGCGCGCCGGCGGCTCGATGCTCCTCTCGAGCTGCGTCATCTGGCGGCATCTCGAGTGGGACGACTTCCGCGCCGAGTGCCCGGACGGCGACGAGCCGCTCCAGCGGCTGATCTGGGAGCGGCTCGACGACGCGCTCGCGTGGCTCGTGTCGCTCGGCGCCGAGCCGGTGTGGCACGACACCGAGAACCCGCTCACGACGGGCAAGCGCTTCGACCCGCGCGCGCTCACGGAGCTGCTCGCGCGCGAACGTCGAGCTCGAGACGCCGCTCGCCGCGGACGCGGAGCCGCCGCTCGTGCTCGCCACCGGCGGCTTCGCGCAAGCGGCTCGCGCGTGAGCGCGGCCTCCTCCTCCGCGCGAACCCGTGGAGCGAGGGCGACGGCGCTCGACTGGGCACTCGCGCGCGGCGCAGCCGCGAGCCGCGGGCATCGCGGCGAGTTCTACGGCCGGGTGATGCCGGCGCCGCCGGCGCGCATCCGCGAGGAGGACTTCGTCCCGCTCGCGCAGCTGTACGGCCGCGAGGCGCGCATCTTCACCGACGACGGGCGCGAGATCACGCCGGCCGCCGTCGCGTGGCACGAGAACGACCTCGCGCAGCTCATCGGCCCGAGCGCGTGGTACGTCGTCGAGGAGCACGAACGAGCGGATCGAGGCCGCGCGCGCCGCCGGCGGCGAGGTCGTCGACGCGCGACGACGGCACGCATCGCCGTCCACGTCGCCGCGGCCGGTGACGCACACGATCGGCGGCCTCCGCGTCGACGAGCGAGCGCGCGTGTCGCCGGGCTCGACGGGATCTGGGCCGCGGGCGTCGACGCCGGCGGCGTCGCGAGCGGCGGCTACGCGAGCGGCCTCGCGCAGGCGCTCGTCCTCGGCCTCGCCGCGGCCGAGGTCGCAGCTCGCGGCCGCTGAGTCGTGCAGATCGCCTTAGTGCACCGATCGACGTACACCAGCCGACTGCGGGTAGGGCATCGCGGTGCGGCGCCGTGGCCGTGTCTGTTCGCAACGCAGGATGCGCTCGATGGGCTCCAGCTGCGCGCACAGTGACCCGGACTGTCTGACGCAGTCGATGCCTCACGGTGACAGACGGGCCGGCTGATCACGGCGCGAGTCCAGCGCTGGACGGGATTGGACGCCGCCAACTCGACTTCCTATCGGCTCAGGCTGTGGCCCCTTCGCGCTGCGCGAGTCTGCTGCGGACGTCCCGTGCCGGCAACTTCGCGACATCGACCGATCGGGTAATCGGCGTCATTCAGCGACGGCTGCTCGCCGGCGCGAAGAGCTCGACGACGCGGGCCGTCTCGAGCGATGGCGACGATGCGTCCGAGTTCTCGCGTCGAGAGACACCGTACGAGCTATCGCTGGATCGCCATCACGCGTCGATCCGCTGCGCGATCAGTCGCTGCGATCTCCGAGATCGAGTCAACGACGCTCGAGCCCGGCTGACGCTTCATGCGCACTGCGGAACGACCGGCCGGTCAGGCTTGCCTCCTCGGATCGCGCAGCGAGCCCGGCCGAGCGTCGTCACGCTGCGCGGCGAGCACTACGTCACGACGACTGGATGCCGTGGATCCGTCGAGCGCTCGACCCTCGATACGGGACGGTCATCGTGCGTCTGGCGCGACCTGCGCGGCGCAGAGGACGCTCGCGCATCAGCCAGGCGCGTAGACCGCCCTGCGACGCAGGCGGAGAGGTACGCGCAGGCGCGCTTGTCGCCCGGCAGCGGCGACGGCGCGACCTTCGTCACGCGGAGCGTCTGCCCGTCGAGCTCGACCTCGGCGCCGACGGCCGGTGCGTCGCCGTCCTGCTCGCGCAGCTCGTAGCCGGAGGGCTTCCAGACGAAGAGCGAGATGCCCGTCTCATCGCGGCGGAGTCTACTTGCGCCGACACCGGCGTGGCCGCGGAAGCACGAGCCGCATCGTCGTGCCGGCGTCGCTCGTGCTCGACGGCGAGCGCCGCGCCGAGCGTCCGCGCCCGCTCCTGCGAGCACCTCGAGCGACGCGCCGCCGCCGCTCGCTCGGCGCGTCGTCGCGGATCTCGACCTCGAGCGCTCGCCGTCGACGGCCGCACGCTGCACCGCGAACGCGGTCGGCGGGCCGCGGCGGATCGCCCCCTCGAGCGCCTCGCGCACGATCTGGTACAGCGCCGCCTGCGTCCGCTCGCCGAGCGTCTCCGCTGCGGCGACGTCGACGTCGAAGGCGATCCCGTCGCTCGCTGCGCGTCGCTCGGCGAGCGCGTCGAGCGCCGTCGCCGAAGCCGTGGTCGCGCAGGACGACCGGCTCGAGGTTGAAGGAGAGGTCGCGCAGCTCGCCGATCGTCGAGCGCGTGCGGATCAGCGCGCGGTCGAGCACCTCCGCCGCCTGCTCGAGTCTCGCCGCGCCGGAGGAAGTCGAGCGACGCGTCGAGCATGAGCGCGACGCCGGCGAGCGACTGCACCGGGCCGTCGTGGAGGAAGAGCGCGATGCGCCGGCGCTCGTCCTGCTCGGCGGCGAGGACCTGCTCGGTGGGGCCGTGGCGCTTCCTGGATCGCTAATCGATGATCGCTTCGCGGAGCGCGATCGCGACGGCGTGCGTGCGCGTGTCGGCCTCGAGCTTCGCGAGGATGTGGCGCACGTGGCTCTTCACCGTCTCCTGGCTGATGAAGAGCTTCGTCGCCACGTCGGCGTTCGACATCCCGTCGGCGAGGAGCTGGAGGATCTCCCGCTCCCGCGTGGTGAGCATGTCGTCCTTGTCCTTGCCGGTGAGGAAGGCCGGCATGAGCGCCGGGTCGACGTAGCCCTCGCCGTCGGCGACCTTCTCGATCGCGCGGAGCGAGCGTCTCGTGCGGCGCCTCCTTGAGGATGTAGCCCTTCGCGCCCGACTCGAGGCCGCGGCTGAGGAGGCTGCGCTCGCTGTAGGCCGTGAAGATGAGGACGGCGCTGTCGGGACCTGCGCCGATGAGGATCTTCGTCGCCTCGAGGCCGTCCATGCCGGGCATGCGGACGTCCATGATCACGACGTTCGGGCGGCGCCGCTCGGCGAGCGCGACCGCGCTCTCGCCGTCGGCCGCCTCGCCGATCACGCGGATGTGCGGCGCCGCGACAGCGAGAGGCGCAGGCCCTCGCGGACGACCTCGTGGTCGTCGACGATGAGGCAGGTGATCTCGGCAGGTGTCGGTTCTGGCGTGGACGAGGGGGGAGCCGATTCTATGCCCGGTTTCCGACGACCCGGCCCAGAAGACCGAGCGGCCCGTCCGAGCACGGGCCGCTCGAGCATCTCTTCAAACGCGCCGGGCGGGGATTCTGTTCCCGCTCACACCGCGAGGCTGAGCTGCTCCGGATCCGGCGGCGGCGCGAGCCGCACGCGCCGCCGGTCGCGGACGCCGTGCTGCGCGCGAGCTCGCGCACCTGCTCGCGCACCGGGTTGTCGTCTCCGCGGCCGGCAGGTACGCGCGCCGGGCGTAGAGCTCCTCGTACTCCGGCAGCAGCTCGGGCCAGTCGCGCTCGAGCGCGGCGAGGAAGTGCTCCTTCGTGCCCGGCTTCAGGTAGAGGAGGTTCGCCCAGACGCCGGTCGCGCCCGCCGCGCGCGCCGCGCGCACGACGTCGGCGAGCAGCTCCGGCTTGTCGCTGAGCCCGGGGAGGATCGGCGCCATCCCGACGCCGGCCTTGACGCCCGCGTCGACGAGCTGCGTCAGCGCGCGCAGCCGCTGGTGCGGCGGAGCGCGTGCCCGGCTCGGTGCGCCGCCAGATCTCGAGGTCGAGCGTCGGGATCGAGAACGTCACGCTCACGTCGGCGCGCTTCGCCGCCTCGCGCGAGCACGTCGACGTCGCGCACGATCATCGGGCCGCGCGTGATGATCGCGAACGGGTTCGCCGCCTCGCCGAGCACCTCGATGCACGCGCGCGTCAGCCTGTAGCGGCCCTCGGCCGGCTGGTACGGATCGGTCGCCGCGCCGATCGCGACCGCCTCGCGCTTCCACGACGGCCGCGCGAGCTCGCGCCGCAGCACGTCGGCGACGTTCGTCTTCACCCGGATGCTCGCGCCGTAGCGGTCGTCCGACGGCCGGTCGGCGCGCAGCTCGAACGCCCGCACGTAACAGAACGTGCAGCGGTGGACGCAGCCCATGTACGGGTTGAGCGACCAGTCGAACGGCATCCCTCGCACCCGGTTCAGCGCGGAGCGGCACGGCTCTTCGCGATACTCGACACGCATCCCCGTGGCCAAGCTTATCGAACATACGTTCGCTACGCCGATCGAGGTCGAGCCCGGGATCCTGCGCGTGACGCTGCCGCTGCCGACCGGGCCGCGGCACGTCCACTGCTACCTCCTGCGCGGCGACGACGGCTGGACGCTCGTCGACACGGGCCTCGGGCTCATGGAGACGCCGTGGGAGGAGATCCTCGCCCAGGTCGACGGGCCGGTCGTCCGGATCTTCATCACGCACATGCACCCCGACCACGTCGGCGGCGCGGAGGCGGCGGCGCGAGGCGACCGGCGCGCCGGTCCTCCAGGGCCGGCTCGACTACGCGCAGTGCGAGCGCGTCTGGGGATCGTCGCGACTGGCCGGAGCGGATCGCCGACTGGTTCCTCGACCACGGCGTGCCGCCGCAGGTGGCCGAGGAGCTGATCGAGTCCGGCCACGTCTTCGCCGACTTCGTCCGCTTCGCGTGGAACCCGACGCTCGTCGATCCCGGCGACGAGGTCGACGGCTGGCGCGTGCTCGCGACGCCCGGTCACGCCGACGGCCACCTCTGCCTCCACCGCGACGGCGTGCTCATCGCCGGCGACACGCTCCTCACGCCGATCACGCCGGCGATCGGGCTCTACCCGAGAGCAGGCCCGATCCGCTCGGCGACTACGTCGACTCGCTGCGCGCGATCGCCGAGCTCGCCCCGCGCGTCTCGTACGGCGGGCACGGCGCGACCATCGCCGACCCGGCCGCGCGCGCACGCGAGATCGTCGCCCACCACGACGACCGGCTCGACCAGACGGCAGGCCGCGCTCGGACGCGGAGCCGCGCAGCGGCTACGAGGTCTCGCACGCGTCTCTTCGGCGACGCGCTGCCGCCGATCCAGCGGCGCTTCGCCGTCGCCGAGACGCTGTCGCACCTCGAGCGGCTCGTCGTGCTCGGCCGCGCGCGGCGCGGCGAGGACGACCGGATCGTCACCTATACTGCGCCTAGCTGGTGGACGACAAACCTCCGAGTACCGCCGCCGACGCCGTGAACCTTTTCTACGAGCTTCTCGGCGTCGCGGTCCTGATCCTGCTGAACGCGTTCTTCGTCGCGGCCGAGTACGGCCTCGTCACGGCGCGGCGGACGCGGATCATCGAGCTGCAGCACCAGGGCAACCGGCGCGCGCGCGACGTGCTGCGGATCACGGGCGACCCGCCGCGGTTCATCGCCGCGATGCAGCTCGGCGTCACGCTCACCTCGCTGGCCATCGGTGCTCTCGGCGAGCACGCGCTCTCGCACGAGTTCGACCCGCTGGATGGCGTCCGTCCTCGCGATCGCGCTCGCCTACCTCATCCTCACGTTCTTCCACGTCGTCATCGGCGAGCTCGTGCCGAAGGGGGTCGCGCTCGGCACTCCGAGGGGACGGCGCTGTGGGTGTCGGCGCCGGTGCGCGCGTTCTTCACCGTCGCGCAGCCGCTCATCTGGGTGCTCGAGCGCGCGACCGAGCTCGTGCTGCAGCGTCTTCGGCGTCGAGCCGCCCGGCGCCGAGCGCGACGTCCTCTCCGAGGCGGAGCTGCGCATGCTCGTCTCGCGCTCGACGCGCGAGGGCGAGATCGAGCACGACGAGCAGCAGATGATCGACAAGGTCTTCGTCTTCGGCGACAAGGACGTCGCGCGACGTGATGGTCGCGAAGCCCGACGTGATCGCGATCTCCGTCGAGATGCCGCCGGAGGAGGCGCTCGAGACGGTGCTCGACTCTCCGTACACGCGCTATCCGGTCTTCCGCGAGACGCTCGACGACATCGTCGGCGTCCTGCACGTGCGCGACCTCTTCTCCGCGATCCACGACCGCGGGCTCGCCGAGGTGCGCCTCGAGGAGCTGCTCCGGCCCGCGTACGTCGTCCCGGAGACGAAGGACCTCGCGTCGCTGCTCGCAGGAGTTCCGGCGGACGAACAACCACTTCGCGGTCGTCGTCGACGAGTACGGCGCGATGGCCGGCATCTGCACGCTCGAGGATCTGATCGAGGAGATCGTCGGCGAGATCGAGGACGAGTTCGACGTGCCGGAGGAGCCGATCGAGCAGGTCGACGACGACACGTGGCGCCTCGACGGCATGTTCCCGATCGACGAGTTCAACGAGCGCTTCGGCACCGAGCTGCCGGACGAGGACTACCACACGGTCGCCGGCTTCGTCTTCGGTCAGCTCGGCCGCGCGCCGGAGCCGGGCGACGACGTCGCCTACAACGGCGCTGCGCTTCGACGTGCTCGAGGTCGAGGGCAACCGCATCGAGCGGATCGCGGTCACGTTCGTCGAGCGCCCGAGCGGCGCGGCGACGAGGACGAGCTATTCGACGACGACGAGCTCGAGTGAGTCGATCGCGCCGTCGCGGATCGTCCACGCGGCGAGCGCGTCCTCGCGCACGGCGTAGATGAGGTAGGGCTTGCCCTCCCAGAGCCCGATGTTCTCGACGTCGGTGCGCGACGGGCGCGGCGGGCGACGAGAGGTGCGAGTGGACGATCGCCTGCTCGTGCGTCGATCTCGGACCAGCGGGCGGGATCGAGGTAGAGCTCGAAGCGGTACGGCGACGCCGCTTTGTTCGTCGCGCGCACGTACTCGACGGCGCGGCCGCCGTCGAGGAGGAGCAGCCCGCACGACTCGTTCGGCGCCTCGTCGTGTGCGTGCGCGGCGATCGTCCTCGCGGACCGCCGCCGGGACTACCACCACAGGGTGCGTTCCATCGACTCCTCGACGTCGTCGGCGTCCCAGAAGTCGGCGCTGAGGTACTTCCAGCCGCCGTCGGCGAGGACGCAGACGACGACGCCTTCGTCGAGCTCCGCGGCGAGCTTCCGCGCGACGTGGACGACGGCGCCGCCGGAGACGCCGGCGAAGATGCCCTCGCGGTCGAGCAGCGCGCGGACGGCCGCGACCGACTCCTCGTTCGAGACGAGCACCTTCCGGTCGAGCTTCGAGACGTCGAGGATCGGCGGCACGTAGCCGTCGTCGAGCGAGCGCAGGCCCATCACGGAGTCGCCCGGGCAGCGGCTCGGCGGCCGCGACGACGACGTCGGGGAAGCTCTCGCGCAGCCGCTCGCCGGCGCCCATGAGCGTGCCGCCGGTGCCGAGCCCGGCGACGAGGACGTCGACGCGGTCGAGCGCCTCGGCGATCTCCGCGCCGGTGCCCTCGTAGTGCGCGCGCGGGTTCGCGGGGTTCGCGTACTGGAACGGCATGAACTAGCGCGGATCCTGCTCGGCCATCTCGAGCGCGAGGCGCACGGCGCCGTTCGAGCCCTCCTCGCCCGGCGACTCGACGATCTTCGCGCCGTAGAGCCGCAGCAGGCGCCGCCGCTCCTCCGTCGCGTTGCCCGGGCATGACGCACGTGAGCGGATAGCCCTTGAGCTTCGCGATGAGCGCGAGCGAGATGCCGGTGTTGCCGCTCGTCGGCTCGAGCAGCTCGCGGCCGGGCATGAGCTCGCCCGAGGCCTCCGCGGCCTCGATCATCGCCTTCGCGACGCGGTCCTTGATCGAGCCGGTCGGGTTCTGGCCCTCGAGCTTCGCGTAGAGCCGGACGGCCGGCTTCGGCGAGATGGCGCGCAGCTCGACGAGCGGCGTGTTGCCGACGAGGTCGAGCAGGCTCGGGACGACGATCTGGCTACGCACCGCCGCCGGCCATCGCGGGCAGGAGGATCACGGTCGAGCCGTCGTGCACCGCGGTCTCGAGCCCGTCGAGCGTGCGGACGTCCTCGCCCTCGACGTAGACGTTCACGAACGCGGCGATCTCGTCGTCGGCGACGAGCTGGTGGCGCAGGCCGGGGAAGCGGCCCATCAGGTCGTCGAGCAGCTCGCGCACGGTGCCGCCGGCGGCGTGCACCTCGCGCTGCGCCGCCGGTCTCGGTGCGCAGCGTGGGTGGGATTCTCACGGTCTTCATGCGTGTGTCGGCCTCCCGGAGCAGAACTCCACGTAGTCGATGTACTCGGTGATGGTCGGGTGCTCGCCGCACACCGGGCAGTCCGGATCGCGGCGGAGCGTGACCTCGCTGAACTCGGTCGCGAGCGCGTCGAAGAGGAGCAGCCGGCCCGACAGCGACTCGCCGATGCCGAGCGCGAGCTTCAGCGCCTCGGTCGCCTGGAGCGAGCCGACGATGCCGGGAAGGACGCCGAGCACGCCGCCCTCCGCGCAGCTCGGCGCGAGCTCGGGCGGCGGCGGCTGCGGGAAGAGGCAGCGGTAGCACGGGCCCTCGTGCGGCTTGAACACCGTCACCTGGCCCTCGAAGCGGTAGATCGAGCCGTGCACGACCGGGATGTCGTGCCAGACGGACGCGTCGTTGACGAGGTAGCGCGTCGGGAAGTTGTCGGCGCCGTCGACGATGACGTCCCAGCCGTCGGCGAGGATGCGGTCGACGTTCTCCGACGTGAGGCGCTCCTTGTACGTGACAACCTCGACGTCGGGGTTGAGCGCCTCGATCGTCCGCTTCGCCGAGTCGGCCTTCCAGTCGCCGAGCGTCTCGGTCGAGTGCGCGATCTGGCGCTGGAGGTTCGACGCGTCGACGCGGTCGTCGTCGACGATGCCGAGGCGGCCGACGCCCGCCGCGGCGAGGTAGAGCGACGCCGGCGAGCCGAGGCCGCCCGCGCCGATGAGGAGGATGCGCGCGTCGAGGAGCTTCAGCTGCCCTTCCTCGCCGACCTCGGGGATGAGGAGGTGGCGGCTGTAGCGCTGGCGCTTCGCCGCGTCGAGCGACCGCGGCAGCTCGGTGGGGAGGCCGCTGCGCTTCCAGTCGGTGTAGCCGCCGGCGAGCGACGAGACGTTCTCGTAGCCGAGGTCGGCGAGCGTCTTCGCGGCGAAGGCGGAGCGGTTGCCGGCGGCGCAGTAGAGGACGATCGGCTGGGCGTGGTCGGGCGCCGCCTGCTCGATGCGCGACTCGAGGAAGCCGCGCGGGATGTGGATCGCGCCGGGGATGCGCCCCTCGCTCCACTCGTCCAGCTCGCGGACGTCGACGAGGAGCGGCGGCTCCGTGCCGGCGAGGAGGTCCGCGTGCCTGCGGGACGTCGACCTCGTCGATCTCGCTCTTCACCTGCTGCGAGCAGGTCGCGATAGCTCGCCATGACTTTCAGAAATATAGCGATAGAGGCCCGGGCTACGCTGGATCGCGATGACCCCGAAGGCCCGCGTGGTCACGATCGTCGCCCTGGCCGGAGCGGTCGCCGTTGGCGCCACCGTCGGCGGCACGATCCTCCAGACGCGGGGCGAGAGCACCGGCACGAAGGCGCGCAAGGGCGCGCCGCCGCTCGAGCTCCCGCAGTCGGGGCCGCTCGCGCAGGCGGTGAAGCTCTACGACGCGGGCCGGCGGAGCGAGGCGGGCGTCATCTTCGACCGCTACCACTCGCTCTCGGCCGGGATCGGGTCGGCGTTCGCGCGCTGGCCGCACGGGAGCCTCGACGCGATGAAGAAGCTCGTCGCCTCGCACCCGAGCAGCGCACTCGCGGAGCTCCA
The DNA here is from genome assembly GCA_963802685.1 of uncultured Actinomycetes bacterium. Lineage (GTDB taxonomy): Bacteria > Actinomycetota > Thermoleophilia > Gaiellales > Gaiellaceae > Palsa-739. The sequence goes on along the minus strand of CAWDJG010000003.1, from coordinate 171,107 downwards.
CCTCGGCCTCGCGTACTACTGGGCCGGGCGCGACAACGACGCGGCCGCCGCCTGGCAGCAGGCGGCGAAGGTCGATCCCGATACGCCGTACGCGATCTCGGCCCTCGACCTGCTGCACCCGAACGTCGCCCCGAACGTGCCGCCGATCGTCGTCGACGCCGCGACGGTGCCGCGCGCGGCGCGCGCGAAGCTCATCGAGGGGCTCACCCTTTGGAACCGCGAGCACTCGGTGTCGGCCCGGCGCGCCCTCCACGAGGCGGTCGCCCTCGCTCCGCACGACCCCGCCGTCCTCACGGCCGCCGCCGTCTCGCTCTTCTCGCCCGCGCATCCGCTTGCGCCGTTTCCGCACCTCGGGCCGCTCACCGGGACGTATCCGAAGGCGGCGGTCGTGCGCCTCCATCTCGGCGAGCTCCTCCTCTGGACGAAGCAGGTGAACAAGGGGAAGGCGCAGCTCCGGCTCGCGGCTGCGGTCGAGCCCGGATCCGTCTACGCTGCGACCGCGAACGAGATCCTGCGGGCTCTCGGGGGGCATGGGACCAAGTAGGGAAAAGATGAGCCGAACGGCCCATGGCGGCCGTCCGACCCGCGTGGCACAGTGCGGCATCGCCGAGGTAGGGAGTCCAATGAGCGTACGGGAGGGCCGGGAGATCCGGGATGTCGCAGACATCCTGGAGACGGACGAAGCACGCCATCTGCTCGAGGCTGCCCAGGCCGCCGGCGGATCGCTTTCAACGGACGAGATCGCGACCGCGCTCGACGAGCTCGAGCTCGACACGGCGCAGCTCGACGATTTCTACCGCGTGCTCGAGGAGATGCAGATCGACGTCGTCGCCGTCGTCGAAGAGGTCGAAGAGCCCGACGAGACGGTGAAGGCAGAGGCGCGCGAGGTCTCGACCGACTCGCTCCAGCTCTTCCTCAAGGACATCGGCCGCGTCGAGCTGCTCACCGCGGCACAGGAGGTCGAGCTCGCGAAGCGCATCGAGCGCGGCGACGAGCTGGCGAAGCGCGACATGGTGGAGGCGAACCTCCGCCTCGTCGTCTCGATCGCGAAGCGCTACCGCAACCAGGGCCTCCCGTTCCTCGACCTCATCCAGGAGGGGACGATCGGGCTCGTGCGCGCGGCCGAGAAGTTCGACCACCGCAAGGGATTCAAGTTCTCGACGTACGCGACGTGGTGGATCCGCCAGGCGGTCGCGCGCGCGCTTGCCGACAAGGCGCGCACCATCCGCATGCCGGTGCACGTCGTCGAGAAGCTGAACAAGATCGTGCGCACCGAGCGGAAGCTGCGCGCGGAGCTCTGCCGCGAGCCGACGCCGCAGGAGGTCGCGATGGACCTCGACCTGCCCGTCGAAGAGGTCGAGCAGATCATGCGCAGCTCGCAGACGCCCGTCTCACTCGAGAAGCCGGTCGGCGACGAGGAGGAGTCGGAGTTCGGTCACTTCATCACCGACGAGAACGCGCCGCTCCCGGACGAGGTCGCCGACGAGGCGATGCGCAAGGAGCTTCTCCGGAAGATCCTCAGCACGCTCTCGCATCGCGAGCGCCGCGTCCTCGAGCTGCGCTACGGGCTCGACGGCGAGCACCCGCGCACGCTCGACGAGGTCGGGCGCACGTTCAACGTGACGCGCGAGCGCATCCGGCAGATCGAGAACCAGAGCCTGAAGAAGCTGCGGGCTCTGGCCGACTCGCTCAGCCTCAGAGACGTGGCTTAACCGGAGACCGGTACCAGGTACCGGCACGGAGGTGTCACGAGATGCGGCGCTCGGTTGAGCCGTACGTGACGCTGGCGTGACGGTTCTGTACCGGTACCTGGTACCGGCCGTCGATCCGCTAGAACCGCTCGAGCGATTGCCGGATCCCCGGCGCGTCGAGACCATGCGCGGCGCGGTGCTCGGCGGGGGTGCCGTAGCGGCGGAGCTCGCCGAGCGGCACGCCGAGGGAGAGGAAGCGGTGCGGCCGGTCGGAGAGGATCGCGGCGACCTCGCCCGCCGACGTGCCGGCGAGGTACGGCTCGACGAGCACGACGTCGGTGCCGAGCGCGAGCGCGCGCAGGGCATCGCCGTCGAGCGGCCGCACGGTCGCCGTGTACGCGACGGTGACGTCGAGGTCGACGGTCGCGGCGAGCGTCTCGCTCAAGGTCGGCCCGACGGCGACGACGAGCGGCGTGCCTGCGCTCCCGCGCCGGAGGAGGACGAGCCCGTCGCCGTCGACGCGGGCGGTGTTCTCCTCCTCGGACAAGCGGATGTACACGCGGTCGTCCGTCGCGAGCGCGCGCCTGAACAGCCGCTCGACCTCGTCGGGATGGCCGGGCACGTGGATCGTCCAGCCTGGGAGCGCGGCGAGCGCGGCGACGTCCTCCGGCGCCTGGTGCGTGCGGCCCCCGCGCGCGGCGTCGTACGACGCGCCGGTGCTCACGAGGATCGCGCCGAGATCCTGGTGGCCGAGATCGATCTTCACCTGCTCGTACGGGCGCTCGACGAGGAACGGCGTGTACGAGTGCGCCACCGGCCGGTAGCCCTCGAGCGCGAGCCCGGCGGCGACGCCGATCATGAGCTGCTCGCGGATGCCGACGTTGAAGACGCGCGGATGCTGGAGAAGATCGCCGCCGATCTCCGCGAGCACGACGGCGACGCGCTCGTCCTCGTCGAGAGCGCGGGCAGCCACCGAGTAGAAGCGTTCGCGCATCGTCATCGCTTCCGCTCCACGTCTGCGACGACGACGTGCGGCCGCTCTCCCGTCGCCGCGGCGAATGCGTCGTCGATCGCCTCGTGGTCGCGGCCGTCGCAGCGCACCGTGCTCCAACCTTCGAGCGCGAAGCGCGCGTCGATGCCGCCGGGCCAGCCGTGCTTCGCCGAGTGGTTGTCGACGACGACGGCGACGAGCGAGCCGAGCCCGATGCGCCCCGCGTACTGGACCGCCTCCCAGTTCGACCCCTCGTCGAGCTCGCCGTCGCCGACGAGGCAGTAGACGCGCCGCCCGGTGAGTGCGGAGCCCACCGCGATCGGCGAGTCCGTGTCCGAGCGACCCGCTGCCGATCCCTGCCGCCGGAACGAGTACGCGGTCGGGGTGGTACCCGAGCATCGATCCGAACGAGCCGAACCCGTCGAGCGCGTCGACCGGGATGAGCCCCTTCGCAGCGAGCACGGCGTAGAACGCCGCGGGGCCGTGCCCCTTCGAGAGCATGAACCTGTCCTCCGGCTGCAGGACGCGGTCGTGCAGCACCCAGAGCACGTCGAGCGTCGACAGCGCGCTCCAGTCGTGCTTCTCGTCGCCGGTCAGCCGTGTCAGCAGCTCCGGCAGGTCGTCGTATCCGAGTGTCGTCGCAATCGCCATGGCGCACACCGTAGAACCTCAACTAATGTTCAAGTCAAGTGGCGATGCACGAGCTCACGATCGGCGAGGTCTCCGCCCGCAGCGGCGTCTCGCAGTCTGCGCTGCGCTTCTACGAGCGGCAGGGGCTCATCGAGTCCCACCGCACCGACGGGAACCAGCGCCGCTACCCGTCGGCGACGCTGCGGCGGATCGCGCTCGTCCAGGCCGGCAAGGCCGCCGGCATCCCGCTCGAGCGGATCCGCGAGGCGCTCGACTCGCTGCCTGACGGAAAGCAGCCGACGAAGCGCGACTGGGCCCGCCTCTCCGCGGCGTGGCGACACGAGCTGGACGAGCGGATCGCGACGCTCGAGGCGGTGCGCGACCGCCTGACGACGTGCATCGGGTGCGGCTGCCTGTCGCTGAAGACGTGCCGGCTGCTCAACCCCGAGGACGAGGCCGCCTCTCGCGGCGGCGGCGCGCACTATTTGCGTAGGGTGTCTCCTCGTGGACGAGACATGGCGCAACGAGCTCGCTGAGTTCATCGCCATTCCGAGCGTGAGCGCCGATCCGGCGCACCGCGAGGACGTGAAGCGAGCGGGCGAATGGGTGTGCGAGTTCATCCGCGCGAAGTGCGGCGGCACGGCGGAGCTGACGCCGTGGGGCGAGAAGGAGCTCGCGCTCGGAGAGATCCGCGCGTCGCACGACGCCGGACAACGCGCCCGACCGTCCTCGTCTACGGCCACTTCGACGTGCAGCCGCCGGCGCCGCTCGACCTCTGGGAGACCGACCCGTTCGAGCTGACCTTCCGCGACGAATGGGCGTACGCGCGCGGCATCACCGACGACAAGGGGCAGGTCTTCATCCTCCTCAAGGCGGCGCAGCGGCTCGTCGAGGCGAACGCGCTTCCCGTGAACCTCCGCTTCGCCTGCGACGGCGAGGAGGAGATCGGCGGGCACGACGATCGTCGACTTCCTCGCCGTCGACGATCGCGGCGCCGACGCGGCGATCATCTTCGACGGCGGCATGATCGCGATCGACCGGCCCGAGTTCGCGCTCGCGACGCGCGGCCTCATCGCGTTCGACGTGAAGGTGACGACGGGCGAGCGCGACCTTCACTCCGGCATGTACGGCGGCGCTGCGCTCAACGCCATCCACGTCCTCATGCGCTGCTTCTCCGCGGTGCTCGCCGGGCCTGACGGCCGCCTCCCGGAGCCGCTCCGCCAGGGGATCGCGCCGGTGCCGGAGATCGAGCTCGAGGAGTGGAAGAAGCTGCCGCCGGGCGCCGGGGAGCTGGCGAGCCAGGGAGCGCGCCCGCTCGACGCGAAAGCGGCGGAGGAGTTCTACCTCCGCACGACCTCCGAGCCCTCGGCGGACGTGAACGGCATCCTCGGCGGCAAGCCGGGCCTGCGCAACACGACGCTCTCGGTGCACGCGTCGGGCGAGTTCACCGTCCGGCTCGCGCCGGGCCAGCAGGTCGACGTCATCGGCAAGGCCGCGGAGAAGCTCCTCCGCGACGCCGCGCCCGAGGGCGCGGACGTCGACGTCAAGTGGGCCGGCGGCCCCGCCGGTCTCGTGAAGGCCGACGCGCCTGCGATCCAGCTCGGCCTGGACGCGTTCGAAAAGGTGCTCGGCGTGCGCCCGGTGCTCGTCCGCGGCGGTGGAACGCTGCCGATCATGCCGGCGCTCGCCGACAAGGGGATCTCGACCGTCCTCACCGGCTTCGGGCTGCCGGAGTCGAACGTGCACTCGCCGAACGAGAAGTTCCTCGCGCGCTACTTCGAGCAGGGCGTCGACACGGCGGCCGAGCTCTACACCGCGTTCGGCGACCTGCCGAAGCGGTAGTCCGCGCTACGCGGCGTCTTCGATCTCGACGTCGGTCTCGACCGCGTCGTTCACGATCTCCGCGATCTCGCGCTCCGAGTAACCGTCGCGCTGCGCCGCTTCCACGAGGTGCAGCATCTGCCGCCGCTCGGCTTCGTTCTCTCTCCCCGACATGGGTGTCCTCTCCGTTGCAGTTCCTTCCAACGTACGGGCCGCGGTCGTGTCGTTGCAGTAAACGTTCTGTGAGGATGCAGGTATGACCCTGCGCCTGTACGACTACGCCGCCTCGTGCAATTGCTACAAGGCCCGCCTGCTGCTCGCGCAGCTCGGCCTCGACTACGAGCGCGTGCCGGTCGACATCTTCGCCGGCGAGACGCTCACCGACGAGTTCGCGGCGATGAACCCGACGCGGACGACGCCCGTGCTCGAGACGGACGAGGGCGTCCTCGTCGAGTCGAACGCGATCCTCGTGTACCTCGCATCCGGAACGCCGTTGCTTCCGGCCGACCCGTTCGAGCTCGCGCAGGTCGTGCGCTGGCTCCTGTACGAGCAGACCGACGTCATCCCGACGATGGGCGGTCTCCGCTTCCGCCTCCTCGTCGGCCGCCTGACGCCGGACGACCCGGAAGCCGTCCGGCGCAAGAACGCTGCGCTCGACGTGCTGCAGATCCTCGACGACCACCTCGCGGCGAACGAGTTCCTCGCGGCCGGCCGCTACACGGTCGCCGACATCGCGGTGTACGCATACAGCCACCGCGCCGACGAAGCCGGCATCGACCTCGCGCCGTACGCGAACCTCCGCGCGTGGTTCGCGCGCGTCGAGGCGCAACCCGGTTACATGGAAGACGTCGAGCCGTACGGCGCCAACGCCGCGCCGGGCAAAGGCCGGTCGGTGTACGACTAGTGCTGGTGGTGGCAGGGCAGCCACGCGTGCCCGAAGGAACGCATGGCGTCGATGATCGGCAGCAGCGACTGGCCCTTGTCGGTGAGCTCGTACTCGACGCGGGGCGGCGACTCGGGGTAGCTGTGCCGCTCGACGATGCCCTCCTGCTCGAGGGCCCGGAGCCGCTCGGCGAGCGTCCGCGGGCTGATGCCCGAGCACGAGTGCTCGAGCTCCGAAAACCGGCGGGGTCCCTCGGACATGTCGTGGACGAGCAGGGCAGTCCACTTGGCGCCGATGATCTCGGCGCAGGCGGCGACCGCACAGGTCGCCGACTCGTGGACGGGGTTCATGGTCCGGACGGCCATGGCGAAATAAGTGTACGGCGGGTGTCTAGCCCCAGGGCGGCGGGTTGTGCACCCAGCGGCCGGCGACCATCGTCGCCACGATCCGCACAGCCCTGAGGTCGGTCTCCGGATCGAACGGATCCGCATCGAGCACGACGAGATCCGCATAGCGGCCGGGCACGAGCGTTCCGCGCGTGCGCTCGTCGTGCGAGAGCCACGCGGGCGCGACGCACGTCGCGTGCAGCGCCTGCTCGACGGTGAGCCGCTGGTCCTCGCGCCAGTGACGGAGGACGGCGGCGACGACGCCGGCCCACGGGTCGAGCTCCTCGACCGGCGCGTCGGATCCGTTCGCGACCACCGCGCCCGACTCGAGGAGCGAGCGGTACGAGTACACACCCGCGAGCTTGTCCGGCCAGAACCGCTTGGCGAGCTCTTCGTCGGATGGCGCGTGCGTGAATTGCACCGAGGCGGCGACGCCGATCTGCGCGAACCGCGCGACGTCCTCCGGGGCAAGGCACTGCGCGTGCTCGATGCGCTGCCGCAAGCCCTTCGGCTCCCAGAGCGACCGCGTCGACTCGAACGCGTCGAGCGCCTCGCGGTTCGCGCGGTCGCCGATCGCGTGCACGCCGACAGGCCAGCCGGCCTCGGCGCCCGCGCGAACGATCTCAGCGAGCTCCTCGCCGCTCGTGATGCGCACGCCGCTGCCGTCGAGCATCCACGCCGTCTGCGACCCGAGCGTTCCGTCCATGAAGACCTTGAGGTAGCCGAGGCGCAGCATCGGTGACCCGACGCCGCTGCGGATCGCGAGCGAGCGCAGCTCCGGGAGCTTGTCGGCAGGGAGGGACTGCCAGACGCGGAGCTGCGCGTCCAGCCGTTGCCAGAGCCCCGCCGCGCCGAGCCAGCCGTCCTTGTCGTGGACGCACGTGACGCCGCGCGCGTGCGCGAGCTTCACGCCGGCGCGCATCGCGTCGACGTACTCGTCCGCCGGGACGGAGAGGAACCGCTCCTTGAACCGCCACGCCGACTCCTCGCGCAGGACGCCCGTGGGCTCGCCTCGCGCATCGCGCTCGACGACGCCGCCCTCGACCTCGAGGTCGCCGCCGGCGAGCGCCAGTGCCGCCGAGTTGAGCCAGAGCGAGTGGTAGTCCTTCGCGACGAACGCTGCCGGGCGGCCGCCGGTGACCGCGTCGAGATCCTCCTTCGCCGGCTCGCGGCCTTCCGACCAGTCGCCGCTACGCCACCCGTAGCCGCGGACGACCGCGCCGCGCGCTTCGGCGGCGGCGATCCGCGCGAGCGCCTCGGCGAGCGATCCGCAGCCGTCGAGCTTCACCTCGTGCTGCGCGACCGCCCAGGTCGGAAAGTGGACGTGCGAGTCCGTGAAGCCGGGGAGGACGCAGCGGCCGCCGAGGTCGACCGACTCCGGGCTCGCGAGCGCGGTCTCGTGCGTCCCGACGGCTCCGGCGACGCGCTCGCCCGCGATCGCGAGGGCGCCCATCGACGGGAGCGACGGATCGAGCGAGCGGACGGTGCCGTTCTGGAGGATCATTGCCGTATGTTCGACCACATTGGACTCAACGTGCGCGACTACCGCGCGAGCAAGGCGTTCTACGAGCAGGCGCTCGCGCCTCTCGGGTACCACGTCGTGATGTCCTTCGACGAGTGGAAGGGCGCCGGCTTCGGCCAGGAGGACAAGCCCGAGTTCTGGATCACGGAGCGGGAGCCGTATGGCACCGGCACCCACGTCGCGTTCCACTGCGACGATCGCGCGACCGTCGACGCGTTCCACGCGGCGGCGCTCGCCGCCGGCGGCCATGACAACGGGCCGCCCGGCGTGCGGGAGCACTACCACCCGACGTACTACGGCGCGTTCGTGCTCGACCTCGACGGCAACAACGTCGAGGCCGTCTCCCACACGCCCGCCTGAACGACGAACGGCCCGCCGGTGACGGGCCGTTCTCACTTCGAGGGAGAGCTGCGCTACTTGACGGTGACGACGAGCCGGAGGACGTTGTCCGGGCCGGTCGTCTCGATGCCCTTCGTGTAGTCCTCGCCGGCCTTCGTGCCGAAGACGTACGTGCCGGGCTTCGTCAGGCGGAGCGTCGTCGACGCGCCCATCTTCGCCAGGTTCCGACCGGCGATGGCGACCTTCGGGCCTGCGACCTCGACGATCTGGTGCGGCATGACGTCGTTGTCCGTGAACTTCAGCGTCGTGCCGGCCTTGATGGTCAGGCTCTGTGTCGCCTTGTATGCGCCGCTGCCGATCGCCCAGGCGTGACAGCCGACCTGCTGGTGGCGGATGGTGATGTTGACGGTGCTGCCGGCGACGGCCTGGCCGGCGAACGCGGCTGCCGCGATGCCTGCGGCGAGAACGACGAGAGAACGCTTCATGACTCCGACTCCTTTGTCTGGTGCGACGACCTCTGGTTAGGAGGCATCGTGCTCGGAGGCGCTTCCAGGCAAATCGGGCCATCCGCGGAATCGCAGTCGGTACGAATTCCGTACCCAGAAGCAGCACCGCCGGCCCAAAGGCCGGCGGTGAGTTCCTCCCGCGGAGGAGGGAAGGATCCCAGTCTCCTGCGGGTCCGGGCGGGCGCCATCCGGCCTGCCCCCTAGGCCGGTTGCGGGATTCCCGCGACTAGAATCGCGCGGTGCCCTGGGACCAGCTGACGGAGGAGCAGCGCGAGCTCCGCGACCTCGTCCGCACGCTCGCGCGGGAGCGGATCGCGCCGCGGGCGGCGGAGATCGACGCGTCGCACGAGTTCCCGTGGGACGTCGTCGAGCTCTACCGCGAGAACGACATCTTCGGGCTCTTCTTCGCCGAGGAGCACGGCGGCCTCGGCACCGGCACGCTCATGGCCCTCATCGCCATCGAGGAGGTGGCGAAGGTGTGCGCGACGAGCGCGCTCATCCTCGCCGTCCAGGAGCTCGGCTCGCTCGGGCTGAAGATCGCCGGCACGGACGAGCAGAAGGCGCGCTGGCTGCCGGCGCTGGCGAGCGGCGAGCAGCTGTGCGCATACGCGCTGACGGAGGCCGGCTCCGGCTCCGACTCGGCGGCGATGCGCTCGACGGCGCGCCGCGACGGCGACACGTACGTCCTCAACGGCTCGAAGCGGTTCATCACGAACGCGTCGGTCGCGTCGGTCTACACGGTCTTTGCGAAGACCGATCCCGAAGCCGGCCACAGCGGCATCTCCGCGTTCGTCGTCGACGCCGACACGCCGGGCTTCTCGGTCTCGCGGCTCGAGCCGAAGATGGGGATCTCCGGGTCGACCACGGGCGAGCTCGCGTTCGACGAGTGCCGCATCCCCGCCGGGAACCTCCTCGGCGCGGAGGGCGAGGGCTTCAAGATCGCGATGCAGATCCTCGACCGGTCGCGGCCCGGCGTCGCGGCGCAGGCGCTCGGCATCGCGCAGGGCGCGACCGACTACGCGCTCGAGTACGCGAAGACCCGCGAGACGATGGGCAAGCCGATCGCGCAGCACCAGCTCATCCAGGCGAAGCTCGCCGACATGGAGACGGAGTGCGAAGCGGCGCGCGGACTCCTGTACCGCTTCGGGCAGATGTGCGACGACGGCGTCTCCGGCGCCGAGCTGACGAAGGCGTCGGCGATGGCGAAGCTCAAGTGCGGCGACGTCGCGATGGCGGTCACGACGGACGCGGTGCAGATCCTCGGCGGCTACGGGTACGTCAAGGAGTACCCGGTCGAGCGGTTCATGCGCGACGCGAAGATCACGCAGATCTACGAGGGCACGCAGGAGATCCAGCGTCTCGTCATCGCGCGCGAGATGCTGAAGGAGACGCGCGCGTTTCTCTTCGCGACCGCGGACTAGCCGCGCTCGAAGATCCCCTTCCCGTCGTCGCCGAGCGGAACCGAGGTGTGCTCGTGCACGATCCTCCAGCCGTCCGGCGTTCGCCGCAGCCCCCACGAGATGCGGTTCGTCATCGAGCGCAGCTCCTCGCCTGCCGCCGAGATGCCGCGGAACTTGATGAACGCGCTCGCGACGGCGACGTCGTCGTCGACCGTCTCGCGCACTTCGAGGAACTCGACGCGGATCTGATCCGTGCCGACCGATCCGAACCAGCCCTCGGCCATGGTGCGCACGGCGGCACTGCCCTCGTACGAGAAGCTGCCCCACATGTCGAAGTTCCGCGTGTCCTCGGCATAGAGCGCCGCGAACGCGCCGGCGTCCTTCGCGTGCACCGCGGCGGTGTACGCCTCGACCACCTGCTCGATCATCCGTCCTCCTCTCGGTTTCCGTACAGACTTCCAGACCATGGGTGAATCATCGGAGAAGTGGTGGCACACGATCGAGCTCGCCGACGGCGCGGCCACGGACGGATGGTGGGACCTGCGGCCGATCGCAGGACGGCTGCCGTGGCCGGACGTTGCCGGCAAGCGCTGTCTCGACATCGGCACCGCCGACGGCTTCTGGGCGTTCGAGCTCGAGCGCCGCGGCGCGGCGAGCGTGCTCGCGACCGACCGGCCGTCGCACTTCCAGTCGCTCTGCCGCGCTCGGTTCGAGCAGGCCCGTGCCGCGCTCGGCTCGAAGGTCGAGTACGAGGAGCGCGACGTCTACGAGCTCGACGGCGACTTCGACGTCGCCGTCATGGGCTACGTCCTCCAGGTGGTGCCCGACCCGCTCCGCGCGCTCGAATCCGTTCGCCGGGTGAGCCGCGAGCTGCTCCTGCTCGACACCGTGAGCCTGCCGCTGGCGCTGCTCCCGTCTCCTCTGGCGCGCCTCGACGCGCGCCGCGACGGCGGCGAGTGGTTCGTCTTCAACCCGCGCGGGCTGCGCAAGGCGGTCGAGCGCGCCGGCTGGACGGTCGTCGCGCAGACGGGCGTGCTGGCCGACGGCTCCCATCCCGGCTGGAAGTACCGAATCGGCGCGCGCGGCCGGGCGTGTGCAATCCGCGCGACAGCATGACGTCGAGTTTCTTCTAGTCTTTCGGGACCGAGTGGACATTCCGCTCCTGAACCTCTCGGCGGTGCTGCACAGCCGCCTGGTCGACCCGGCGGGGGAGAAGATCGGCCGCGTCGACGACCTGATCGTGCGTCTGGCCGATCGCGGCTACCCGCCGATCACAGGTCTGAAGGCGCGCATCGGCGGGCGTGAGGTGTTCGTTCCGGCCGAGCGGGTGGCGCACGTCGAGTCCGGCACGGTGCAGCTCAGCGGAGAGAGGGTCGATCTCGGCCGCTTCGAGCGGCGCGAGGGAGAAGTGCTGTTGCGCCAGGACCTGCTCGGCCGCCGGGTGATCAACGTCGTCGGGGCCAGGCTCGTGCGGGTGGACGACCTCGTGCTCGGGAAGGTGGGGGAGTGGTGGCGCGTCGTCGGCGTCGACACGAGCCTGCGCTCGCTCGTCCGGCGTCTGCTCCCGGCGCAGCTTCGGCAGCGCGCGAAGGTGCAGCCCTTCCTCGACTGGGAGAGCGTGGAGCCGTTCGTCCACCACGTGCCCACTGCGCGCCTGCGGATGACGTTCGGGCGGCTGTCGAAGCTGCATCCTGCGCAGCTCGCGGACCTCGTCGAGGCGGCGTCGCACGAGGAGGGCGAGGAGATCATCGCCGCGGTCGGCGGCGACCGCGAGCTGGAGGCGGACGTGTTCGAGGAGCTCGATCCGGAGCATCAGGTCGAGTTCCTGCGCGAGCGCTCCGACGAGGAGGCGGCGCGCGTGCTGGCGGCGATGGAGGCGGACGACGCCGCCGACCTGCTCGGCGAGCTCGATCAGGATCGGCGCGATCCCCTTCTTCGTCAGCTGCCGTGGCACCAGCAGCGGAAGATCCGGACCCTGCTCGGATACAACCCGGCGACCGCCGGCGGGCTGATGAGCCCCGACTTCGTCTCGGTCGCGGACACCCAGACCGTCGAGCAGGCGCTCGACGAGCTTCGCCGGACCGAGCTGCCCGAGGAGACGATCACGACGTTGTTCGTGCTCGACGGCGAGCGGCGGCTGGCCGGCGTCGTCTCGGCCGTCACGCTCCTCAAGCACGACCCGTCCTCGACGGTCGCGGAGGTGAAGTCGCCGCCGCCGCTCACGCTGGACCCCGACGACGAGCTCGCCGAGGTCGCGATGAAGATGGCCGACTACGACCTGACGGTCGCGCCGGTCGTCGACGCGGACACGCGGCTCCTCGGGATCGTCACCGTCGACGACCTCCTCGAGCTGATGATCCCGGAGGAGTGGCGGCGCCGGGCGAACGCGCTCGCGAACGATTAACGAGCGCGTAACCCGATGCCGCCTGCTCGCTGGTAGCCTCGGTCGGCTATGCCGACCCGGCTCGAACACGAGATCGCGATGGACGCCGACGGACCTGGGAGTACCAGGCTCGCGCGTCCGCGTGCCGGTCGGCTAGCGCCTCCCGCCTAGCCGCCGAGCCCGGCCGCGCACCTGGGGCTTCCCGGCTACGCCGTGGAAGGGAGGTGAGGGCGATGGCGGAGAAGGACGTCGAGACGGCGGTCCCGGTCGTGCTCGAGCACGGCCCCGCGGTCCTCGACGACGCGCACATCGGCGACATCAAGGGTGCGCTCGGGACGATCCGCCTCGACGACGTCCCGCCGCGCGGGTCGTGGCGGCGGCGGCTGGTGGCGCTGCTCGCGATCATGGGGCCGGGCCTGATCGTCATGGTCGGCGACAACGACGCAGGCGGCGTCGCGACGTACGCGCAGGCCGGCCAGAACTACGGCACGAGCCTCCTGTGGGTGCTGCTTCTGCTCATCCCGGTCCTCATCGTGAACCAGGAGATGGTCGTCCGCCTCGGCGCGGTGACCGGCGTCGGGCACGGCCGCCTCATCCTCGAGCGGTTCGGCCGCTTCTGGGGTGCGTTCTCGATCGTCGACCTGTTCGTCCTCAACTTCCTCACGATCGTCACCGAGTTCATCGGCATCGACTTCGCCCTCAGCTACCTCGGTGCGAGCAAGTACGTCAGCGTTCCCGTCGCCGGCGCCGTGCTCGTCGGGATGACGATGACGGGCAGCTTCGAGAAGTGGGAGCGGCTGATGTTCGTGTTCGTCGCCGGGAACCTCCTCGTCATCCCGCTCGCGGTGTACGCGCACCCGCACGCAGACGCGATGGCGCACGGCTACTTCGTGCCCGGGATCGCCGGCGGGATCACCTCGACCTCGATCCTGCTCATCATCGCGATGGTCGGGACGACGGTCGCGCCGTGGCAGCTCTTCTTCCAGCAGTCGAACATCGTCGACAAGCGCATCACCACGCGCTGGATCAACTACGAGCGCGCGGACACCGTCATCGGCTCGTTCATCGTCGTCGTCGGGGCGTCGCTCGTCGTCGCGGCGGCTGCGTTTCCGTTCGCGCACACGGGCCTGCACGGTCACTTCACGAACGCCGAAGGAGTCGCCCGCGGGCTCGGCCAGGTTGCCGGCCACACCGCCGGTGTGCTCTTCGCCGTCGTGCTCCTGAACGCGTCCATCATCGGCGCGGGCGCCGTCACGCTCTCGACCTCGTACGCCTTCGGCGACGTGTTCGGGCTTCGCCACTCGCTCCACCGTCCGCCGAGCGAGGCGAAGTTCTTCTACGGCAGCTTCACCGGCATCGTCGCCGCCGCATGCGCGATCGTCCTCATCCCCGGCGCGCCGCTCGGCGTCATCACCGTCTCCGTCCAGGCACTCGCCGGCGTTCTGCTCCCGAGCGCGAGCGTCTTCCTCCTGCTCCTCTGCAACGACCGCCAGGTGCTCGGACCGTGGGTGAACAAGATCCGCCTGAACGTCCTCGCCACCGTGATCCTCGCCGTCCTGCTCATGCTCTCGGCGATCCTCGTCGTCACGACGGTCTTCCCGCACGTCGACGTCACGCGCCTCCTGATCGTGCTGTCGATCGTGCTCGTGATCGGCGGCCTCGGCTTCGCCGCCGCGGCGATGCGCTCGTCGTCCGGCGCCCCGCCGGACGACATCGGCCGGCTCGAGGCGTCGTACAAGGAGACGATCGCGGCGGCGAAGAGCGATCGCCGCGCCGCGCTCGCGGCCGCGCGCGACCGGTACGACGCCGCGAGGCAGGCGGCGAAGGCGCGCTACGACGAGGGGCTACAGCGCGCGGGCGACGACCCGATCGCCGCCGCCGAGGCGAAGGCCGATTACACCCAGGAGGTCGCCCTCGCGCGCGCCGACCACACGCAGGCGCGGGCGCTGGCGGCGAACGCGTTCACGCGCGCGGAGGCCGTTGCAGCGGCCGAGCGCGCCAAGACGCTCGCCGCGGCGAAGGCGGAGGCGCGCACCTGGACGATGCCGCCGCTCGCCCTCCTCGGCAAGCCCCAGTGGTCGCGCGGCCGCGTGCTCACGATGTACGTCATGTGGGGATACCTCTTCGTCGCCATCGCGCTGCTCATCGTCAAGGCGGTCCGGCTCGCGCGCGGCTAGTCGCACCGGGTACCGTCCCGGGCATGAGGCTCGACGGCATCCACCACGTCACGTGCATCACCGGCGACGCGCCGCGCAACGTCGACTACTACACGGGCACGCTCGGCCTGCGGCTCGTGAAGAAGTCGGTGAACCAGGACGACCCGACCGTCTACCACCTGTTCTACGCGGACGAGAAGGGCTCGCCGGGCGCCGACATCACCTTCTTCGAGTACCCGGGCGCCGCGCCCGGGCGCGCCGGCGCCGGGATGATCCACACCGTCGTCTGGCGCGTCGGCTCCGAGGAGGCGGTCGACTTCTGGCGCAACCGCGCCGGCAGCGTCCCCTTCACGGATCCCGACGGGCTCCAGCACGACCTCGTCGTCGCGAACGTGCCCGACGAGCCGCTCGTCGCCGACCATCCCGAGATCCCGCGCGCGTTCGCGCTCCAGGGCTTCGAAGGGGTGCGCGCGTTCGCACGCGACCCCGGCGGCAACGCCGCGTTCCTCGACGCGCTCGGCTTCGTCGACGGCGAAACTCGGGGCGCGACCCGGGGCGGCTGGATTCGCTACGAGCAGGCGCCGGATGCGTCAGGCATCCCGGGCGCCGGCACCGTCCATCACGTCGCATGGGCATCGACGATGGAGGAGCACGAGGCGTGGCGGAAGCGCGTCGAGGAGATCGGGCGGGCGGCCGACGCCCGTCATCGACCGCTTCTGGTTCCGCTCCATCTACTTCCGCGAGCCGAACGGCGTCCTGTTCGAGATCGCGACGCTCGGTCCCGGGTTCGCCGTCGACGAGGACCCGGCGCACCTCGGCGAGGACGCTCATCCTGCCGCCCGACTTCGAGCACCTGCGCGCGGAGATCGAACCGCTGCTGACGCCTCTTCCCTAAGGGTGGAGGGAGGTCGTGTCGACGACCTCGAAGTCGGCGCCCGTGATGCGGCCGATCGAGTGCAGGTCGTCGTTCGACCAGTGCGGATTCGGCGCGCCGCTGATGTACCAGCTCGAGCCGTTGTCGGCGAGGATCATCCCGTACGTCTTCAGCGCCTGGAGGACGATCCGCGCCTGCCGCGGGAATCCGGAGATGTCGACGCTCGCCTTCAGCCGCACGCGCAGGCCCATCGGCGGCAGCGACGGGTCGCTCGCATCTGACGCGAAGTGTCGCGCGGGATAGACGTACGCACGCCGCGTCCGCTCGGCGGTGAAGCGCAGCGCGTGGTCGATGACGCCGCGCGCGACCTCGTCGTAGCGCGCGAGGCCGGGGAAGATCGGCAGCCCCGCCGCATCGGCGGATGTCCAGCCCGCGGGCCGCAGCTTGTTCGACTTGAGGCTCCAGATCGCGCCGGATCCCGCCGTCCAGCCGCCTGCCGCCGGGTAGAGCGCGTACAGCTCGTACAACTTGCAGGCGTCCTTGTCGACGAGGATCGCGTGCCGGTCGCCTGTCGACGACCGGCCGCCTTCGATGTGCACCGTCTTCGGGATCGGATACGGCCCCTTGTCCGACTCGTCCGCATAGTCGAAGTGCACCTTCGACCGCGGCGTCGTGTGCGACACGACGTCGTACGGGATGCCGATCGGCTGTCCGTCGTACAGCCCGGAGCCGAAGTCCGGATGGAGCCCGGTGTCGAGCCCGATGGAGGCGATGAGCTGCGCGGAGTCGGAGGCGACGGGAAGCGTGTCGACGCGCTCGTTCCACGCGTTGTTCGCCGGAAAGATCGTGCAGTGCGGCGCGCCCGGGACGCGGAGCGCGCTCGCGGTGCCACCGCCGACGAGCAGCGCCAACGCCGTGACGGCGAGCACGCGCCTCATGCCGCGGGCAACTTCACCGTCACCGTCGTGCCCTCGCCCTGCCTGCTCTCGAGCTCGATCGTCCCGCCGTGCTGGTCGACGAGCGCGCGCGTGATCGCGAGCCCGAGGCCCGTGCCCGGAACCGCGAGCTCGCTCGCCGCGCTCGCGCGGTAGAAGCGGGAGAACACGTGTCCCTGCTCCTCGGCGGGGATTCCGATGCCCGTGTCGGCGATCACCAGGTGGATGGTTTCCCCGTCGCCGCCGAGCTCAACCGTCACGTGCCCGCCCGTGCGGCTGAACTTGATCGCGTTCGAGAGGATGTTGTCGACCACCTGGCCGAGCCGGCGCGCGTCGCCGAGCGTCGCCGGCGGATGGTCGGCCGCGAGCTCCAGGCGAATGCCCTTCTCGCTCGCCCACGCGCGCATCCCCTCGAGCGACTGCTTCACGATCTCGGCGAGATCGACCGGCTCGTGCTTGAGCTCGACCCGGTTCGCCTCGATCTGCGCGACGAGAAGCAGATCCTCGACGAGCTGGTGGAGCCGCTCCGCGCTCCGCCGGATGACCTCGAGGTACATGCGCCCGTTCTCGCCGAGCAGGTGCTGCTCGTCCTGGAGCATCTCGAGGAAGCCGGAGATCGACGTCAACGGCGTGCGCAGCTCGTGCGACACGGTCGCGACGAACGCGTCGCGCATCCGCTCCAGCTCCTTGTCGGCCGTCACCTCGCGGAGGGTCCAGATGCGCCCCACGAACGTGCCGCGCCGGTCGGAGATCGGAGACGTGAAGCCGCGGAAGACGCGGCCGGTGCCCGTCAGCTCGAACTCGTCCGTCGACGCTTGCCCGGGCGAGTGCGCGATCTCCAGCATGCGCTTGCGATACGCCTCGGGGTCGGCGAGCTTGCCGGCGATCGAGAGCAGCCGCTCGGGGACGGTGCCCTCGGCCGGCATCCCGAGCTCGATCGCCATCCGCACGAGCGGCTCGTTGACGATGAGGATGTGCCCGCGCTCGTCCGTGAGGCAGATGCCGTCGAGCGTCGCGTCGATGAGGGCGCGCTGGAGCGCGACGGTCGAGCGGCGCGCCTGCTCCGCCGAGCGCAGCATGTCCCCGACGACGCCGGAGACGGCGCCGAGGAAGCTGAGGATGATGAAGCGCAGCGCGATCTGCGACGCGGTCGTGTGGATCGAGTCGACCGAGGCGGCGGCGATCCAGAGGCCACTCCCGGCACAGCCGGCGGCAATGCCGAGGGGAATCCCACCGTCCGCGCCGATGAGCGCGACCCAGGGTGCAAAGGCGACCGTGCCGAGGAGCGAGGTCGCGCCGAAGCCGGCCATGATTCCGAACGTCGCGAGCAGCGCGACGCCCGCGATCGCGCCGATGACGTACCGGCGTCGGATGATTCTCGTGATGGGGTGGCGTGCAGGCACCGCGGAGACCCCCTGGAATCGTAATGACCTACGGTCAGATATCCAGCGGCGGGTACGTGGAGCGGACTCCGTCGATGAATGCGGCCATCCGCTCGGCGAGGGCCGCGTCGGCGATCTCGAGGACGTTCTCCGCGTTCAGCTCGCCCGAGTGCGAGAGGTTGAAGCTGCCGACGAAGACGACGTCGTCGGCGACCGTCACCTTGGCGTGCATGTAGTCGTGGACGGTGCCGGGCCCGTACGGCGTCGAGCGCTTGCCCGAGAACGGCGCCTTCGTGAGCGACGTGCGGAGCAGCGGCTCCTTCCAGGAGGCGTTGCCGTTCTCTTCCCACTGACGAAGCACCTCGAGCACCTGCGTCCGGTCGACGACGCCGGCGACGTCGACCTTTCCGTCCGAGACGACCTGCGCGAGCGTGCCGAGGATCGGGCCCGACGAGATGACGGGCGACGCGATGCGCACGCGGCGCTGTCGCCGTGCCGATCGCCTTCGCGATGCGATGGGCGAGCTGCTCGCCGCGGCCCGGACAGAACCACGGCCGCACGCTCGTGTCCGCAACGAGCAGCGGCGACGTGTCGACCTTGCCGCTGTGCTGGACGTCGCGGCGCGTCCACAGCTGCTCGAAGTCGGTCGCCGTAGCGGGCGGCGAGCTCGGGCGAGTCGACGGTGACGATGACGTTCTCCTCGCGCGTCCACGAGTCGCCGGTCCAGTTCGTCGATCCCGTCCAGACGGTCGCCTGGTCGCGGACGATGTACTTGTGGTGCATCAGGTCGGGGATGCCCGGGATCCCGGCGGTCGGGAAGGGCAGCGCGTCGACGGCGGCCGGATCGTGCTGCGGCGGCGCCGGCACCGGGACCGTCTTGCCGTGATCGACGTTGTACGCGAGGCGGACGGCGACGCCGCGCTTCTGGGCGTCCTCGATCGCGCCGACGACGACGGTCTGGAGCGCGGGCGGGAGGTTGAGGTCGTAGATCGCGATCTCGAGCGTGCGCTGCGCCGCGCCGAGGAACTCGGCGAGCGCGTGCGCGGTCACGTCGGCGGGCTGACCGCCGTCGGTCAGCGTGCGGACGTCGATCAGGCTTTGCGCGCTTGCCACTCGGCTTTGTGCGCGCGCTTCGCGGCCTGGTAGTCGGTGAGCGCCTGCTGCGAGTCGACGTCGCCGAGCGTCGGATGGCTCGGCACGAGCTCCTGCGCGGCCGCGACGCCGAAGCGCTTCGCGAGCACGCTTCCGAGCGCCTTGATCTTCATCTCGCCGAAGCCCGGCAGCGCCGCCGATGCGCTTGCGCAGGTCGGCGCCGTCGCGCGCCTCCGTCCAGATCCGCGCCGCGTCGCCGTCGTAGTCCTCGGCGACGATCGCCGCGAGCTCGCGCACGCGCGTCGCCATCGAGCCGGGGAAGCGATGGATCGCCGGCTTCTCGCGGAAGAGCGGCTCGAGGTCGGCGGCGGCGACCTTCTTCGGCTCGAGCGTGCCGAGCCGCTGCTTCAGGCGGAGCGGCCCCTGGAACGCCTGCTGCACCGTCACCTGCTGGTCGAGCGCGAAGCCGACGAGCAGCGCGAACGGGTCGGCCGCGATGCAGCGCGTTACGCCTCGTCGTCGTCGGTGAAGTAGAGCCGGGCCGGCGCAGCCATAGGCCGATCCTAGCCCGGTACGCTCGCACCATGGACGCGCTGTCCGTCTTCCGTGACGCGACGCGGGCGTGGTTCGAGCGGTCGTTCGCCGCGCCGACGCCGGCGCAGGAGAAGGGCTGGCCGGTGATCGCGTCCGGCAAGCACGTCCTCATCCAGGCGCCGACCGGCTCCGGGAAGACGCTCGCCGCGTTCCTCTACGCGATCGACCGGCTGACGCCGCGCCGGGCGGGGGGCTGCGCGTTCTCTACGTCTCGCCGCTGAAGGCGCTCAACTACGACGTCGAGCGCAACCTGCGCGGGCCGCTCGCCGGACTGCAGTCGCAGCTGCGCGTCGCCGTGCGCACGGGCGACACGCCGCAGAAGGAGCGCGCGGCGATGCTGCGCGACGCCGCCCGACATCCTCATCACGACGCCGGAGTCGCTCTTCCTCCTGCTGACGTCGCAGGCGCGCGAGCTGCTGCGCACGCGTCGACACGGTGATCGTCGACGAGGTGCACGCGGTCGCAGGGACGAAGCGCGGCGCGCATCTCGCGCTCTCGCTCGAGCGGCTCGAAGCGCTCGTCGGCGAGCCGATCCAGCGCATCGGCCTCTCGGCGACGCAGCGGCCGCTCGAGGAGATCGGCCGCTTCGTCGGCGGCGGCCGCCCGATCGAGCTCGTCGACGCGGGCGTCGCGAAGCAGCTCGACCTCGAGGTCGTCGTCCCGGTCGAGGACATGCGCGAGCTCGGCTCGAACGCGTCGCTCTCCCAGCCGCAGTACGTCTCCGGCGACTCGTACATCACGCCCGGGCTCGAGGTCGGCAACCGCTCGATCTGGCCGTCGATCTATCCGGCGCTGCTCGAGCTCGTGCGCGCGCACCGCTCGACGATCGTCTTCGTCAACAACCGGCGCCTCGCGGAGCGGCTCGCGCTGCGGCTGAACGAGCTCGCCGAGGAAGAAGTCGCGCGCGCGCACCACGGCTCGCTCGCGCGCGAGCAGCGCATCGTGATCGAGGAGGATCTGAAGGCGGGGCGCATCCCGTGCCTCGTCGCGACGTCGTCGCTCGAGCTCGGCATCGACATGGGCGCCGTCGACCTCGTCGTCCAGGTCGAGTCGCCGAAGTCGGTCGCGCGCGGGCTGCAGCGCATCGGCCGTGCCGGGCACACGCTCGACGCGGTGTCGAAGGGCCGCATCTTCCCGAAGTTCCGCGCCGACCTGCTCGAGTCCGCCGTCGTCGTGCAGCGGATGCGCGCGGGCGCGATCGAGGAGACGCAGATCCCGCGCAACCCGCTCGACGTGCTCGCGCAGCAGATCGTCGCCATCTGCGCGGACGAGGAGATCGAGGTCGACGAGCTGCACCGGCTCGTGCGCGGCGCGTATCCGTTCGCCGACCTCTCGCGCGTGCAGCTCGAGAACGTGCTCGACATGCTCGCGGGCCGCTACCCGTCGGACGAGTTCGCCGAGCTGCGCCCGCGCATCGTCTGGGACCGCACCGCCGGCGTCGTGCGCGGGCGCGAGGGCGCGCGCCGGCTCGCGGTGACGAACGCGGGCACGATCCCCGACCGCGGGCTCTTCGGCGTCTTCATCGTCGACGGGGGCGGCCGCGTCGGCGAGCTCGACGAGGAGATGGTGTACGAGGCGCGCGCGGGCCAGGTGATCGTGCTCGGCGCGTCGTCGTGGCGGATCGAGGAGATCACGCGCGACCGCGTGCTCGTCTCGCCGGCGCCCGGCGTGCCCGGCGCGGTGCCGTTCTGGAAGGGCGAGGGCGTCGGGCGGCCGTACGAGCTCGGCGCGGCGATCGGCAAGTTCTCGCGCGAGCTGCTCGCGCAGCGCGAGCCGAAGGTCGACGGGCGCTCGACGAGCGCGCCGCGTGGAACCTCCTCGAGTTCCTGCGCGAGCAGGAGCGCGTCGACCGGCGTCGTCCCGTCCGACCGCACCGTCGTCGTCGAGCGCTTCCGCGACGAGATCGGCGACTGGCGCGTCTGCATCCTCACGCCGTTCGGCGCCCGCGTGCACGCGCCGTGGGCGATGGCGGTCGGCGCGCGCCTGCGCGACTCGCTCGGCATCGAGGTGCAGTCGATCTGGTCGGACGACGGCATCGCGTTCCATCTCGCCGGACGCCGACGCGCCGCCCGCGACCGACCTGCTGCTGCTCACGCCGGAGGAGCTCGACGAGCTCGTGCTCGCCGAGGTGGGGCAGACGGCGCTCTTCGGCGCGCGCTTCCGCGAGAACGCCGCGCGCGCGCTGCTCATCCCGCGGCGGCGGCCGGGCGAGCGCACGCCGCTCTGGCAGCAGCGGCTGAAGGCGCAGGGCCTGCTCCAGGTCGCGCGCAAGTACGCGAGCTTCCCGATCGTGCTCGAGACGTACCGCGAGTGCCTGCAGGACGTCTTCGACCTGCCGGCGCTGAAGCAGCTCCTGCACGGGCTGCGGACGCGGCAGATCGATCTCGTCGAGGTCGAGACGTCGAGCGCGTCGCCGTTCGCGTCGTCGCTCCTCTTCGACTACATCGCGACGTACATGTACGAGGACGACACGCCGCCGGCGGAGCGGCGCGCGCAGGCGCTGTCGCTCGACCGCGACCTGCTGCGCGAGCTGCTCGGCCAGGAGGAGCTGCGCGAGCTGATCGACGTCGACGCGCTGGCCGAGGTCGAGGCGTCGCTGCGGCCGAAGCCGCGGAACGCCGACGAGCTGCACGACCTGCTGCGGCTGCGCGGGGACCAGTTCGAGTTCGACGAGGCGTTCGCGGAGATCCTCGAGCGCGAGCGGCGCGCGATTCGCGTTCGCATCGCGACGGCGAGGCGCTCGTCGCGGCCGAGGACGCGGGCCGCTACCGCGACGCGCTCGGCGTCATGCCGCCGTCCGGTCTGCCCGACGTCGTTCCTCGAGGGCGGCCCGGACTCGCTGCGCCAGCTCGTGCGCCGGTACGCGCGGGGGCGCGGGCCGTTCACGACCGCGCAGGCGAAGGCGTGGTTCGGCGTCGACGTCGACGCGCATCTGCGCGAGCTCGAGCGCGAGGAGAAGCTCGTCCGCGGCGAGCTGCGGCCGGGCGGCAGCGAGCGCGAGTGGTGCG
Source organism: uncultured Actinomycetes bacterium (assembly GCA_963802685.1). Taxonomy (GTDB): domain Bacteria; phylum Actinomycetota; class Thermoleophilia; order Gaiellales; family Gaiellaceae; genus Palsa-739. The sequence goes on along the minus strand of CAWDJG010000003.1, from coordinate 148,514 downwards.
ATCCCGACGTGCTGCGGCGGCTGCGGCGCGCGTCGCTCGCCGCGCTGCGCCGCGAGGTCGAGCCGGCGGAGCAGGCGGCGCTCGGGCGCTTCCTGCCGAGCTGGCACGGCATCGACCGCCGCGCGTCGCTGCGCGAGGCGCTCATCCCGCTGCAGGCGCTCGCCGCTGCCGGTGTCGCTGTGGGAGTCGGAGGTGCTGCCGCGGCGCGTCCCCGACTACCGGCCGGAGCAGCTCGACCAGCTCTGCGCGTCCGGCGAGCTCGTCTGGGTCGGCGCCGGGCTCGACCGCGTCGCCGTCTTCTTCCGCGACGACGCGCCGCTGCTCGGCCGGCCGTCGGCCGCGCCGGCGCCGGAGGGGGCCGGAGCACGACGCGATTCGCGCCGCGCTTGCGGGCGGCGCGAAGTTCTGGTCCGGACTTCGGGCGACGAGGAGCTCGCTGCCCGCGCTCTGGGATCTCGTGTGGGCCGGCGAGGTGACGAACGACGCGTGGCAGCCGCTGCGCGCGGAGCGCCGCTACCAGGCGCCGCGGCCGGACCGCCGCGTGCGCCGCTTCTCGCGTTCGCGCGCCGCTGCCGCGACGGCGACGCAGGGCCGCTGGTCGCTCGCGGCGGGGCTCTTCGCGGGCGAGCCGGACCGGCGCGCGCTCGCGGAGCTCCTGCTCGAGCGGCAGGGGATCGTCACGCGCGACGGCGTCCGCGGCGAGGGCATCGCGGGCGGCTACGGCGCGGTGTACCAGCAGCTGCGCGCGCTCGAGACGCTCGGGACGTGCCGGCGCGGCTACTTCGTCGAGGGTCTCGGCGGCGCGCAGTTCGCGCTCGGCGGCGCGGTCGAGCGGCTGCGCGAGCTGCGGCCGCGCGACGGGGACGAGCCGGAGCCGCTCGTGCTCGCGGCGGCCGATCCCGCGCAGCCGTACGGCGCCGCGCTGCCGTGGCCGAAGCGAGCCGGCGCACGCGCGGCGCGCGTCGCCGGCGCGCACGTCGTCCTCCTCGGCGGCGAGGCGGCGCTCTTCGTCGAGCGCGGCGGCCGCTCGCTCGTGCCGTTGCGCGAGCCGGAGGAGGAGTGGCTCCGCACCGCGCTCGCAGCGCTCGTCTCCCACGTCCGCGGCGGCGGCGCAAAGCGCCTGGCGGTCGAACGCTTCGACGGCGAGCCGGTGGCGGACACGATGGTCATGCCGCTGCTCGTCGAAGCCGGCTTCCTCGCAGGCCCGCGCAGAGCCGTGCTCCGCGCGTAGATCTCGTCACACCAACGTGCCGGTACTTAGTACCGGAACGTGGGGGTCACCGAATCGTCACGACGGAGCCGCGAGAGCTCAGCCGCGCGGGAGCACCAATGCGAACCGCGTGCCGGCGCCGTCGCGCTCGTAGACGAGATCGCCGCCGTGTGCATTTGCGTACGCCTTCGCGATCGCGAGACCGAGACCGGTTCCCGACCCGCCGCCGTGCTCGAAGCGCTCGAAGAGCCGCGGCACCATCTCCTCGGCGACGCCGTCGCCCGCGTCGCACACGCTGATGCGGACGTGCCGGTCGCGCTGCTCCGCCGACACGCGTACCGGCGGCCGGCCGTGCTGCCGCGCGTTGCGCACGAGGTTCGACACGACTCGCTCGAGGACGAGCGGATCGGCGACGACGGCGAGCCCCGGGTCGACGTCGACGACGACGTCGTCGCCGCCGTTGACGATCTCGGCGAGCGTGCGCTCGAGGACGAGAGGTTGCGGCTGTACGTCGATCGCGTGCGCGTCGAGCCGCGAGAGATCGAGCAGCTGCTCGATGAGCCGGCGCATCCGGTCGCTCTGCTCCCACGCGGTCTCCTCGAGCTCCGCGCGCACGATCGGATCGAGCTCGTCGCCGCGCGCACGCAACGTCGTGAGGATCCCGTAGACGCTCGTCGCCGGCGTCCGTAGCTCGTGCGACGCGATCGCGACGAAGTTCAGCTTCATCTGATCGAGACGGATGGTCTCCTCGTGCAAGTGGGCGCGCTGGATCGCGAGCGCGACGCGCTCGGCGACGAGCTGGAGCAGCTCGACGTCGCCGGGAGTGAACTCGTGATGGACGAGCGTGCCGACGTGGAGGACGCCGATCACGTCGTCGCGCACGATGAGCGGGACGCCGAGCATCGACTTGATGCCCTTCTCGTGCAGGATCGGGTTGAGGACGTGCGCATGGTCGACGTCCGGGAGGATGATCGGCTGCCGCTCGGCCGCGACGCGCCCGGCGAAGCCGCCGCCGAAGGGGATGCGTACGCCTGCCTCGACCTCTTCCTCGAGCCCGACGGCGGCTCGCGCGACGAGCTCGTTGCGCTCGCGGTCGAGGAGGAGCACGGCGCATGTGTCCGCGTCGAAGATGTCGCGCGTCTGGACGAGCAGCGCCTGCATGAGCTCCTGGAGCTCGACGTGCATGAGCGCGACGTCGGTCACCGCCTGGACGTGCTCGAGCCGCTGCCGTGCAGTTCGCTCGGCTTCGAACAGGCGGGCGCGGCCGGCGACGAACTGCAGCAGCTCGACGTCTTCCTCGTCGCGGATGTGCTCGAGCAACTCGGAGAGCGGACCGTCGAGGTCGGGCTGTCCCTGCCCCGCCTCCGTTTGGGCGTGAAGACGCGCGAGCCGCTCGGCGGACTTGCGAGCTGTCAAGCTAGTTGCGCATCGGAGAGAGGTAGGCCTCCTCGAGGAGTCCCATTCGCCCGATATGGCCGCGGGCGCGCTCTTCCAAACTACGCCGCGACGAGCTTGTAGCCCATCCCGCGCACCGTCACGAGTCGCTGCGGGTGCGTGGGGTCGCGTTCGATCTTGCGCCGCAGGTTCGAGATGTGCACCTCGCACGCGTGCTCGTCGCCGACGTGGTCGCTCGACCACAGGTGCTGCATGAGCTCGCGGCGCGACACGACGCGCTCGGGCCGCTCGGCGAGGAGCGCGAGCACCTTGAACTCCGACAGCGTCAGCTGCACGGCCTCGCCGTCGACCGTCACCTCGTGGCGGCCGAGGTCGATATGCAGCCCGCCGAGGTCGCGCACGGCGGCGCCGGCGCCGTTCGCACGGTCGAGCTCGCGGCGGCGCAGGATCGCCCGCACGCGGCTCAGCAGCTCGGCGCTCGAGAACGGCTTCGTCACGTAGTCGTCCGCGCCGAGCTCGAGCCCGAGCACGCGGTCGCGCTCGGCGTCGCGCGCGGTGAGCATGACGATCGGCACGTCGCTCTCGGCGCGCAGCGCGCGGCAGACGTCGGTGCCGGAGAGCTGCGGCAGCATCACGTCGAGGATGACGATGTCGTAGTCGTGCGCGCGGGCCGCGGCGAGCGCGCTGGGGCCGTCGCGCTCCTCGTCGACGTCGAACCCCTCGCGCCGGAGCGTGAACGCGACGACGTCGAGGACGCCGGGATCGTCGTCGACGACGAGGACGCGTGCTCACGCCGGCACCTTCTCGCGCACCTGCGCGCGCTCGAGCACGATGCGCACGCGCGTCCCCTCGCCGGGCGCGGAGTCGAGCTCGATGCGGCCGTCGAGGCTGCGCACCGCCTGCCGCACGATCGCGAGCCCGAGCCCGAAGCCCTCGGCGTCGCGGTCGCGGCCGCGGTAGAAGCGGTCGAACACGTGCCGCTGCGTCTCGGCGGCTCATGCCGACGCCGGTGTCCTCGACCTCGACGAGCACGTTGCCGCCCGTCGGCGTACGCGCGCAGGACGACGCGCCCGGTCGGTGTGTGCTTCGCCGCGTTCTCGCCGAGGTTGCGCAGCGCCTGCTCGAGCAGGTCGCGGTTCGACGTTCGCGCCGAGATCGTCGCGCGCACTCGACCTCGACGGTGACGCCGTCGTGCGGCCGGAGGTCCGCCGCCACCTCGCGCAGCAACGGCGACGAGCGCGGTCGGCTCGCAGCCGCGGCCGCTCCTCACCGGCGTGCGCGCGCGCGAGCTGCGAGCAGCGCACGTGCGAGCCGCGCGAGCCGCGCCGCCTCGCGCTCGATGTGCGCGAGGAAGCGGTCGCGCTCGTCGGCGTCGTCCTTCGCGCCCGCCTGCAGCACCTCGACCGCGCCGATGATCGTCGTCAGCGGCGTGCGCAGCTCGTGCGCCGCGTTCGTGACGAACTCGCGCTCGGCGAGCTCGCGCCGCTCCTGCTCGGTGAGGTCGTCGAGCACGATGAGCACCGTGTCGACCTCCGGCTGCGCCGGGATGCCGACGACGCCGATCGCGCGCTCGTCGTCCGGGCGTCACGTGCGCCTGCGCGAGCGACGCGCCGTCGTCGAAGAGGCTGCTCGACGAACTCGCGCAGCGAGAAGCCGTCCCACGGCTCGGGTAGCTGGTCGCCCTCGGCGAGCCGGCCGCCGAGGAGGCGCCGCGCCTCGTCGTTCGCGTAGCTGCACGGCGAGATGCTGGTCGACGGTGACGACGCCCTCGTGCAGCCGCTCGAGCAGGAGGCGCAGCCGGTCGCGTTCGCCCTCGATGTGGCGGAACGACCGGCGCAGCTGCCGGCGCATGCGCTCGAAGTTGTGCGTGAGCGCGCCGAACTCGTCGCGGAAGCGGTAGCGCAACGGCGTCTCGAAGTCGCCGTGCGCGAGCGCGTCGGCGGCGAGCGACAGCCGGCGCAGCCGCAGCGCGATCAGCTGCGCGAGGAGGAGGCCGACGACGACGCCGACGACACCGGCGATGATCCCGGCGCGGAACGCCTCGCCGTTCACCGTCCCGATCGCGGCCGCCACGTCGGGCCGGCTGCTCGTCGCGACGAGCGTCTGGCCGTGGAAGGGAACGGATGCGACGAACGTCCGGCCGTTGCTCGTTCCGGTCACGTGCTCTCCGTCCGCTGGCACCGAGTCGATCCGGAGGCGGACGTTCAGCTGCTTCGCCAGCTGCCCGAGGTTGGAGATCGTCGCCCTGCTCGCGGCGGTGCGGGCGTCGGCGAGGACGAGATCCTCCGCGTGGCTCTTGAACGCGTTCTCCGACCGGGTCGAGAACTGCGCCACGACGAGCGCAGTCGACGTCGCCGCGACCACCGCGAACGCCGCACCGAGCCACCAGCGCACGCCGATGAACCGCCGGGTCATGGCTGAATCGTAGGGTTCATCCGTGCCCGAGGGCGATTCGCTCCATCTCGCCGCCCGTCGGCTGCAGGTGCTCGTCGGCCAGGCGGTCGGCGTGGAGACGCCGCACCCGCGCGCAGCGGCGAAGCGGATCGCCGAGCGGCTCGACGGCGCCGTGCTCGAATCGGTCGAGGCGGTGGGGAAGAACCTCGTCCTCCGGTTCGCCGGCGGCCACGTCCTGCGCAGCCATCTGCGGATGAGCGGCCGCTGGCGCGTCGAGGCGCGCGGCGCGGCTCGGACCGGCCGGCCGTGGCTCGTCCTCCGCGGCGCCGAGCACGAGGCGGTGCTCTGGAACGGGCCGGTGCTCGAGCTCGACAAGCCGCTCCGTGCGGGCGCGGACATCCTCGACGCGGATCCCGACTACGACGCGATGGTCGCGCATCTCCGCGCGCAGCCCCGCGACCGCGAGATCGGCGACGCGCTCCTCGATCAGCGGCTCGTCGCGGGCATCGGGAACATCTGGCGCGCCGAGTCGCTGTGGTCGGCGCGCGTCTCGCCGTGGCGCACGCTCGGCGATGTACCCGACGACGAGCTGCGCGCGGTGCTCGAGGATGCGCACCGGCTCATGACCGCGTCGGTCGAGGGGGCGCGCCCGATGTACCGCGTCTACCGGCGCACGGGCCGCCCGTGCGCGCGCTGCGGCACGCCGATCCGCGCGTACGCGCAGGGCGACGGCGCCCGGATCGCGTACTGGTGCCCGGGCTGCCAGAGAGGAGGGCGGGAGCCGAGGTCGTAGACAGCAGGTTGGCATGCGGTCCCCGCACCTCTACGACACCCTGCGCCGCTTCTGTCTCGGCGCCTTCTCCGTCTTCCAGGGCGAGGACCTTCCGTTCTCGTTCGAGGAGCACCACTCCTTCGACGCGCCGACGCTGTACGAGTACAGACCGCTCGTGAAGAGCTTCATCGAGGGGCAGGCGGAGCGGCTCCGCGCGCGCGCGGACGTGCGCGCGGCACTCGACGATCTCGGCCGCGAGCCGGCCGCGCGCGTGTACAAGGATGCGTACCGCACGGTGCTCGTCCCGCTGCTCGTGCGCACCGCCGAGGGCTGCGGCGGCTTCGACTGGGACGACGCCGCCTTCGACCGCGCGTACGAGGAGATGGAGGCCCTCCTCTTCGGCGCCGGCCACGCGTACGGCGCGGTCGCGCCGCTCATCGGCATCTCGTGCGGCGGGCCGATCGAGCTCGCCGACGGCCTGCGGATGCGGCCGAGTGCGACCGGCGAGTTCGCGACGCTCTGGCCCGAGTCGGCCGGCCTCTTGCCGCGCGACTACGGCCGCGAGACCGACCGGCTGTGCGTGCTCGAGCTCGAGCGGTCGCTCGCACGGGAGGACGACGAGGTTCCCGACGCTCCCGGCGAGCTCGCCGACGCCGTGACGGCGATCCGTCTCGCCACCGCCGCGCCGATCGGCGCCGGACCCGTCCTCTTCGAGCGGCTCGACTGGCGCCCGTTCGGGATCCGCCCCGTCCTGCCGATCGCGGCGACGGCGCCGCCCGGCGAGGCGACGCGGCTCGACGCGTTCCGTGCGCAGGTGGCGGCGAAGCTCATCCCCCAGCTCGCGCTCGCCGACGAGGACGCACGCCTCGGCGACGCGCTCGACCGGTGGGAGCTCTCGCTCTTCCAGGACGACCCCTTCCGCGCGGAGCAGCTGCGTCACGCGCTCGACGCGGCGCTCGGAGAAGGGGACGGCACGTGGGCGGCCGCGATGCGTGCGGCCGCGATGCTCGGCGAGACCGCCGAGGAGCGCGGCGATCTCGCCGAGCGATTCCGTACGCCGACGCCGGATCTCGTGCGCCGCATGCTCGTCGCGATGCTGCTGCACGGCGACCGCGCCGGGCTCGTGCGCGAGCTCGACCGCTCGCTCCTCGGCCTGCGCGCCGGGCACGCGCGCGTGGCAGAGCTGCGAGCAAGCTAAAGCGAATCTTCATCGTCCTGTCATCGCAGTCGGAGCACGCTTCGGCTGTGATCGGGTGAGGCTCCTGCGTCGCCGCCGGCTGGTGGTCGTCCTGGTGGTCGTCGTCGCGCTGCTCGCCGCCCCGGTCTACTCGTACACGGCGACGATGGTGCAGCCGTCGAGCCTGCCGCTCGGCGTGCGGAGCGTCGAGTGGCTCCGAACCCACCACGGCAACTGGCTCGTCGACGAGGCCGAGCACGTCTACTACTCGTGGAGGTCGCCGAAGAAGGGCGGGCCGCAGCTCCAGACCCTGCCCGCGGTCGGCATCGTGACGCGGCCGCGGCCGCACGTCCGCGCGAAGCCGTGGCCGCCGCCGATCAAGCCGGTGTTCGCGCGTCCGCTCCAGGGCGAGGGCGTCTGGCACCCGGCCGGCCCGAACGTCCGGGGCCGCTCGCCCGTGCTCCTGACGACGTTCCGCACGGAGCTCGCCTACCCGCGCATCGTCGCGTACGTCGCGTGGTTCGATCACACGCGCGCCGCCCTCGCCTGGTATCCGGGCCGGTACGAGCCGCCGCGGGCGCCGAGCCGCGGGCCGTACATGGTCCCGCAGTCGCAGCGGTGGCGCCTGCTCGCGACGTTCAACGGCGGCTTCACGTACGTCGACGGGCACAACGGCTCGGCCGTGAACGGCGTCACGAACGAGCCGCTCAAGGACGGGCTCGCGACGCTCATCGGCTACCGCAACGGCCGCGTCGACGTCCGGACGTGGACGGGCGGCCCGACCGCGCCGCGCAGCATCGCCTTCGCGCGGCAGAGCCTTCCGCTCATCGTCGTCGACGGGAAGCTCAGCCCGGCGCTGAACGACAGCACCGAATGGGGCTTCACGCTCGGCAACGCCGTCCGTGTCTGGCGCACCGGCGTCGGCATCGACCGTCGCGGCAATCTCATCTACGCAGCCGCGAACAACCAGACCGTCTTCACGATCGCCCGGATCCTGCAGCGGGCCGGTGCCGTACGCGCGATGCAGTTCGACATCAACCCCGAATGGCCGACGCTCATCACGTACCAGCACTATCACGGGCTCTATCCGATCAAGGTCGTGCCGAACGTCATGCAGCCGGCGACGCGCTACCTCGTTGCCGACGACCGCGACTTCGTCGCGGTGTACCGGCGCCTGCCGGGACCTGTCACCGTCCCGTTCAAGTGATGCTCGCGCCCGTGCCGGCATTCCACGTCCGCACGTACACGTTCGTCGACCGTGCGCGCGGGCGGACGCTCGAGACCGTCGTCCGCTATCCGGCGGCGGCCGGTCGGCATCCGCTCGTCGTGTTCGCGCACGGGTTCGCGCTCACCCCGGCGGCGTACGCGCACCTGCTCGACGCGTGGGCGCGCGCCGGCTACGTCGTCGCCGCGCCGGTCTTCCCGCGCGAGCGGCCCGGCGCTCCCGGCGGGCCGACGCAGGCCGACCTCCCGAACGAGCCGCGCGACATGAGCTTCGTCATCACGCGGCTGCTCGCGCTCGGCAGGATCGACGCGGCGCGCATCGCGGTCGCGGGCCACTCCGACGGCGGCATCGCCGCGCTCGCAGTCGCGTACGACAGCCGCTATCGCGATCGGCGTATCCGCGCTGCGATCGTCCTCTCCGGCGACCGGCTCGGCGGGATGGGACCGTTCCCGGCGCGCGGGCCGCCGCTGCTCGCCGTGCACGGAACCGCAGACACGATCAACCCGCCCGCGGTGACCGCCGCGTACTTCCGGCTCGCGCATCGGCCGAAGTTCCTCCTGTGGCTCGTCGGCGCGGAGCACGAGCCGCCGTTCACGGTCGAGGAGCCGCAGCTCTCCATCGTCGAGCGGGTGACGCTCGCGTTCCTCGGCCACTACCTCGAGGGCCGTCCGTTGCAGGCGCTCACCGCCGCCGCGCATCGCCCCGGGATCACCGAGTTCACGGCTGAGCCGTAGCGAAGGCGGCACACTTCACGCGGTACGGTCGCCGCATGGACGAAGCGCGCGCGGTGCTGACGCGACTCGATCGCATCGAGGCGCTCGAGAAGGAGGGTGCGCATCCGGCGGCGCTCCTCGCCGAGCTGCAGGAGCTCGTCCGCGAGGCGGAGGCGTGGGCGCGGCTCGAGGGCGACGCGCGCGCAGAAGCTGCGGCGGCGGCGATCGCGGAGCGTACGATGACCGTGGTTTGACGCCACCTCTTGCGCACTGGGACGAGGTCGAGCCGCGGCGGTCGCCGAAGCCGGGGGCCGGCGGCGACTGGAGCTTCCTCGGCGAGGCGGCGGGCTCGGTCGGCATCGGCGTGAACCGCATTCGGCTCGGGCCGGACGAGGTGTCGACGCCGGCGCACGTCCACGGCGCCGACGAGGAGACGTACTTCGTCCTCGGCGGCGGCGGGCTCTCGTGGCACGACGGCGAGACGTTCGAGATCCGTCCCGGCGACACGATCGTCCATCCGCCACGGACGAAGGCGCACACGCTCCGCGGCGGGCCGGAGGGGCTCGACGTCCTCGCGTACGGCCCGCGCACGCGGCTCGGCGGCGGCTACCTGCCGAAGGTCGGCATCTACTGGCTGTGGCCGTCGTGGACGGAGGCCGGTACCGGGATGCACCCGTTCGACCGTGAGCAGGGCCTCGAGTGGCCCGCGCCCTCGCCGCGTCCGGAGAACATCGTCAACATCGCCGACGTCGAGGGGAACTTCGGCGGCCGGTCGAAGCGGCTCGGGCAGGCCGCGGGCGCGACGCTCACCGGCTTCAACTGGACGACGCTCGCGCCGGGGGAGGAGGGCGCGCCGCCGCACTGCCACTCGGCGGAGGAGGAGCTCTTCGTCATCCTTGCCGGCAGCGGCGAGCTCGAGCTGTGGGCGCCGCCCGACCGGAAGGCGATGTTCCCGGCGAACCCGGTGGAGACGCACCCGGTGCGGCAGGGGCACGTCGTCTCGCGGCCGCCCGGAACGCGCGTCGCGCACTCGTTCCAGGCCGGCGAGAACGGGCTGACGTACCTCGCGTACGGGATGAAGGACTCGAACGACATCTGCTGGTATCCGCGCTCGAACAAGGTGTTCTTCCGCGGTCTCGGCGTCATCGCGCGGCTCGATCTCCTCGACTATTTCGACGGGGAGCCGTCTTGATCGCTGGAACGAGGTAGGAGCCGCGCCTCCCAACTGCCGATAGCGGCAGTGGGAAGTCTGTGCGGCGATTCTTCTCCAACCGGAAGGTCCAGGTCATCCTCAACGGCGGGCTTGCTGCGGGCGTGCTCGCCGCGACCATCGTGGGTGGCCAGCGGTTCGCGCGTGGCGGATGGCCTTTGCACCACGCGGACCCGGTCCTCGTCACCGGAGCTGCGCTCCTCTTCCTGATCGCGTATGCGTTCAAGGCCTGGGGCTGGCAGCGGCTGTTCGCTGCGGACGAGCGCCCGGGCGCAGGCGCACTCGCATTCGCGGGCGGCGCCGCCTGTGTGGGCGGCGTCGCCCTACCCGGCCGCCTCGACGACGCGCTGCGGATCGCGGTCGTGAAGCGCTTTCCGGGCGTGAAGAGCGGGCTCGGCGCGGTCGCGCTGAGCCTCGTCGTCCTCGGGCTGCTCGACAACGCGGCGCTCGCGCCGCTCGCGTCGGTCGCCGCCATCGATGCGGACAAGTGGACGGTGCAGGTCGGCTTCGCCGTCGTCGCCGTCGCGGGCGTGCTCGCGGCGATCGTCGTCGCGTCGCTGCCGACGATCGCGTCGCGCCCGTTCGTCATGCGCTTCCGGATCGGCCGCTGGCTCGCCTCGCGCGGGCATTGCAACCGGCGTGCGGCGGCTGCGCTCTTCTTCATCTCGATCTCGTGGTCGCTCCGCGGCACCGCGGTGTTCCTGCTCCTCGAGGCACTGAGCCTGCGGGGCTCGTTCCCGCTCGCCCTCGCGTTCCTGTGCGCATCGGCAGCGTCTGCGGCGCTGCCGATTGCGCCCGCGGGGGCCGCGACGCAGGCGGGTGCCGGCGCGGCGATCCTCATGGCGAGCGGCGTCCACACGACGGACGCGATCGCGTTCTCCGTCGCGGCGCAGGGCCTCGTCATCTGCACCGGCGTCGTCGTCCTCGTTCTCGTAGCCGGGTACCAGCTGATGCTCCGCCTACGGGCGCGCACGCGGGCACAGAGCCCGAGACCCGCCGTCGCACTTCCGTGACATTCCCGTTTTCGTGCCTGGCACCTACCTGGCACCGGCGGTCCGGCTCCGCTCCGGAAGCCGCGATGCCGGTGGCAGCCACCGGCACGTAAGGGTCACGAGATCTACGCGCCCGCGGCCGCGGCGCCTTCCGCCTGCGGCCCGCTCGCGACGAAGTCGCTCTGCCGGACGAGCACGATCGCCGCCACCGCGCCCGCGAGGGCGACGAACGTCGCGACGAGGAGGATGTCGTTCAGCCCGTGGACGAACTCCGCCCTCGCCTGCACGCCGCGCACCGCGCCGCCCGCGATGGCATGCGCGTACCGAGGACTGAGCGCGCTCTGGAAGATCGCCCCGAGCCCCGCGATGCCGGTAGCGAGCCCGACCTGGCGGAACGTGTTGTTCACGCCCGCCGCCATTCCGGCCCGCTGCGGCGGTACGACGCTCACCGCCGTCGACGCGAGCGGCGGGTTCACCATGCCGATGCCCACGCCGCCGATGAGGAACCCGGCGAGCAGCGTCGTCCAGCCCGACGAGGTGTGCACGCCGTACATGAGATAGAGCGAGAGCGCGACGAGCCCCATGCCCCCGCCGAGCAGGAAGCGCACCGGCAGCCGCTCGGAGAGCCGCCCCGACGCGGGCGCCGCGAAGAACGAGATCATCGACAGGGGCAGGAAGCGCAGGCCCGCTTGCATCGGCGAGTACCCGAGCACGTTCTGCAGATAGAGCGTCAGGTACAGGAACTGCGCGAACATCGCCGACGAGATCGTGAACGCGACGATCTGCGCGCCGGCGAACGCAGGCACGCCGAACAGCCGCAGGTCGAACATCGGGTGCTCCTGCCGCCACTCCGCGACGCAGAACACCAAGAGCGCCGCCGCCGCTCCTGCGAACAGCCCGAGGACGCGCCCGCTCGACCAGCCCCAGTCGTTCCCGCGCAGCAGCCCGAGCACGAGCGCGAAGAGCCCCGCCGACAAGGCGACGAACCCGACCCAGTCGATCCCGCCATGGCCCTCGTCGCGCGACTCGTGCAGCACGCGCGCCCCGGCCACGACGCACAGCGCGCCGATCGGGAGGTTCACGAAGAAGATCCATCGCCACCCCGCCCACTCGGTGAGAGCGCCGCCGACGAGCGGCCCGATCGCCACCGCCGCGCCGACGGTCGCGCCCCAGATCCCGAAGGCGGTGCCGCGCTCGCGCCCGTGGAACTCCTGCGACAAGAGCGCGAGCGAGACGGCGAACATGATCGCGCCGCCGATACCCTGCGCGCCCCGTGCCAGGTTCAGGAACAGCGGGCTCGTCGCGGCGCCGCAGACGGCCGAGGCGGCCGTGAACAGCACCACTCCGGTGAGGAATACCCGCTTGCGCCCGAGCAGGTCGCCGAGCGAGCCGGCGTTGAGGACGACCGTCGCGAGCATGAGCGAGTACGCGTCCACGACCCACTGGAGGTCCGTGAACGAGGAATGGAGGTCCCGCTGGATCTTCGGCAGCGCGACGTTCACGATCGTGATGTCCAGCAGGAGCATGAAAATGGCCACACAGACGATGGCCAATGTCCGCCACTTGCGATCCATGCCTGCGACCGTAACCGAGAAGGACTCGGCTACGTCGGCTGGAATGGGGGACGACTATGGCGCTTGCGCGTCTGCTCCCGCGCCCCAACGCTCGTGCGCGGACGAGAAGGGACCGACCGTGGCTAGGGTCATCGCTTTCGCGAACCAAAAGGGCGGCGTCGCCAAGACGACGACGACCCTGAACCTCGGCGTCGCGCTGACCGAGAAGGGCAAGCGCGTCTCGCTGATCGACCTCGACCCGCAGGGCAACCTGACGATGTCGCAGGGCTGGAACCCGGACGAGATCGAGCGCTCGATGTTCGACGTGCTCGTCCACAAGCTCCCGATCACGGAGATCATCCGGCAACAGCGAGATCGACGTCGCCGTCTCGTCGATCGACCTCGCGGGCGCCGAGCTCGCGCTCTCGTCGATGATCGGCCGCGAGCGCGCCCTCGAGAAGGCGCTGCTCCCGGTCACGGAGGACTACGACTACATCCTCATCGACACGCCGCCGTCGCTCGGCCTGCTGACGATCAACGCGCTCGTCGCGGCCCACGGCGTCATCGTGCCGGTGCAGTGCGAGTACCTCTCGCTGCGCGGTCTCGTCCAGCTCGAGAACACGCTGTCGATGATCCGCGAGAACCTCAATCCCGCAGGTCGAGATCCAGGGGATCCTCGCCGACGATGTTCGACAAGCGGCTCCTGCACTCGCGCGAGGCGGTCGAGATCCTGAAGGAGAATTTCGGGGACCTCGTCTTGAACACGAAGATCCGCAAGACTGTGCGGTATGCGGAGGCGCCGGTGAAGGGGATGTCCGTCTTGAAGTACGACCCGAGCGGGGAGGCCGCGAGCATGTACCGCGACCTCGCCAAGGAGGTGCTCGATGGCGCGTCGGCGCGCCAGCATGCGTGAGGGCCCGCTCGCGGAGCTCTTCCGCGCGACGGAGGCCGCCCAGCGCCAGGCCGAGCAGCAGGGCCCCGAGGCGCCGGCGCCGGAGGCTGCCGCCGCCGAAGGAGCCGGAGGAGCGGACGGTCGAGCACGTCCCGAGCTGGGAGGAGGCGCGCGCGCGAGCCGCCGGCTCCGCCTGCACCTGCTCCGCCCGCCGCCGCCCGTTCCGCATGCCGCCGCCGCCCGCACCGGCACCCACGCCGCCTCCGCACCTGCGCCGCGCCGCGACCCCGCACGCCGCCGCCGCGTACGAGCCGCCGCCCGCCTCCCGGTACATCGAGCCGATGCCGGAGGCGCCGCCGCGCCTCCACCGCGCGCCGCCGGCGACACGGGCGCGTACCTCGCCGTCATCAAGGTCGTCGGCGTCGGCGGCGCCGGCCTGAACGCCGTCAACCGGATGATCGACGCGGGCATCAGCGAGGTCGAGTTCATCGCCGTCAACACCGACATCCAGGCGCTCCACATGAGCGACGCGCCGGTGAAGATCCACATCGGCCGCGAGCTCACGCGGCGGCCTCGGCTCCGGCGCCGACCCCGACGTCGGCCGCCGCTCGGCCGAGGAGGGCTACGACCAGCTCAAGCACGCGCTGCGCGGCGCGGACATGGTGTTCGTCGCGGCGGGCGAGGGCGGCGGCACCGGCTCCGGCGCCGCGCCGGTCGTCGCGAAGATCGCGCGCGACCTCGGCGCGCTCACGGTCGGCATCGTGACGACGCCGTTCAAGTTCGAGGGGACGAAGCGGCGCACGCAGGCCGACCAGGGCGTCGCAGGCGCTGCGCGTCGCGTGCGACACGACGATCGTCATCCCGAACGACCGCCTGCTCGAGGTGCTCGACCGCTCGACGTCGATGCTCGACGCGTTCAAGGTCGCCGACGACGTCCTCCGCCAGGGCGTGCAGGGCATCACCGACCTCATCACGATGCCGGGCCTCATCAACCTCGACTTCGCCGACGTGCGCACGATCATGAGCGACTCGGGCACCGCGCTCATGGGCATCGGCTTCTCGTCGTCGGGCGACAGCCGCGCGAAGGAGGCCGCCGAGCGCGCGCTGCGCTCGCCGCTCATCGACGAGGAGATCACCGGCGCGACCGGCATCCTGCTCTCCGTCGCCGGCGGCGACGACATGACGCTCATCGAGGTGAACGAGGCCGCCGAGGTCGATCCGCGGCGCAGCGACCGAGGAGACGAACATCATCTTCGGCGCGACCGTCGACGACCGGCTCACCGGCCAGGTGTGGGTCACGGTCGTCGCGACCGGCATCGGCCGCGGCAAGCGTCCGCGCGCGGCGACGTTCGCCCCGCGCTCGCTCGTCGACAACGGCGACGTCGACGTGCCGTCGTTCCTGCGAAGCAGTAGTGGACGTCTACACCGCGATCGCGAGCAAGCGCGACGAGCGCCGCTACGCCGACCGCCCGGTATCCGCAGGAGCACGTCGACCGCATCCTCGACGCGGGCCGGCTCAGCGGCAGCTCGCGGAACACGCAGAACTGGGAGTTCGTCATCGTCGAGACGGCGCAGGACGCGCTCGCCGACGCCGTGTACGCGCCGGGGAACGTGCGCACCGCCGGCCTCGTCGTCGCCATCGTCGGCGCCGCGTTCCCGTTCGACGTCGGCCGCTGCGCGCAGAACATGATGCTCGCGGCGTGGGACCTCGGCGTCGTCTCGTGCCCGAACGGCATCCGCGACGCCGACGCGGCCGCGACGATCTGCGCGCGGCGAGGTGAAGATGATCCTCTCGTTCGGCTATCCGCTGAAGCGCGCGTGCGGAGCGCACCGCGGCGGAGTGGTCGGCGAGCGCGAACCGCAAGCCGCTCGAGCGAGCTCGTTCGCCGGGTCTAGCGGCGAGGCGCTGCACGAGGAAGCCGCCGGCGAGCAGCGTCATGCCGACGGCGAGGAAGCTCGCGGCGCGCGCGAGCGACGAGAGCTGCGAGAGGTCGAAGAGGAAGATCTTCGCGAGCGCGAGGCCGAGCAACGCGAGCCCCGCGTACCGGATCTCGGCGACCTGACGCAGGAGGCCGGCGGCGAGCAGGCCGAGCGCGACGAGCGCCCACACGACGGACACGAAGGTCTCGCCGCGCTGGAACTGCGTGTGGGAGCTCGCGACGCCGATGTGCTGCGACGCCTCCAGGACGAGGAGCGAGACGGCGTAGAGCGCGACGACGGCGGCGACGATCGCGGTGCCGAGGTCGACTCCCTCGGTCACCTGCTCGCCTCTCCGGAGGAGGTACGCGGAGAGGGCGAGCGCTGCGACGAACGCGATGAGCCAGACGATGTGCTGCGCGGGATGCGTCCGCTCCGAGAACAGGTGACTCGGCGGCGTCTCGAAGACGAACAGATGCGCGCCCGCGATCGCGAAGTACATGAAGGCGGCGTACTGGAAGCGCGGCCGGTTGAGCGAGACCGCGGCAGCGACGGATGCGAGCCCTTCGAGCGTCCATGCGAACGCCAGGCTCCCGTTCGACACGAGCTCGGCGGTCGCGAGCGCGAGGGCGAGCAGGGTGGCTGCTGCGGTGATGACGGCGACGTCCTCCATCGACTCGACCTGCCACAGGACGATCGTGCACACGGCGTACACGAGCGCGGCGACGAGGAACGCCTCGCCGCGGCCGTGGTCGTCGTGTACGAGCATCCACGTCGCCACGAACGCAAGCGGGAGGGTGGCGGTCGCGAGACCGGCCGGGAAGATGTCGAGCGGGTCGCTTCCGCGGCCGTACGCAGCCGCGCCGGCGAGGGCGAGCGCGAACACGACGCACGCGGTCGCTCCGGCCGTGCCGCGGTGCGACCAGACGCCGTGGTGCCGCGCGTCGGTGACGTAGACGATCGTCTGCACGAAGAGCCCTGTGTAGGCGAGACCGCCGAGCGCGATCCACGAGCGCCGCTGGCCGATGGCGAGCGCTGCCGCGGCTGCGACGCAGGACGCTCCCAGCCCGAGCCCGCTCAGGTGATGCTGCACCGCGGGCGGCGCGACGACGACCGCGACGAGACCGAGCGCGGCGAGGATCTCCGCGTCCCAGACGAACGCGAGCGTCACCGCCTCGACAGCGACGACGACGACCGCGATCCACACTGCTCCTGCGCCGATGAGGTGGTAGACGCGGGACGACGCGTACAGCGTCACGTATTCACCGCCGATGCCCGTGCCGGCGGCGGCGAGCGCGGCGGTGTACTGGCCCAGTCGCTGACTGATGCCCACCCCGACGGCGACGAGCGCTATCGAGACGAGGCCGCCGATCGCGCAGCGCGCGCCGGGGCCGATCCAGCCGCGGCTGGCTGCGAGCGCGAAGACGAAGACGATGCCGAGCAGCGTCACGATTCCGCCGGCGAGGGCGAGCGCGCGCGGGCCGTCGAGCCACGACAGGTCGACGGGCTCGATCGTCCGGGGCGACGGCGCGGGTGTCGCCGGCGGCCGCGGCGTGGGGAACGGCTCGCGCCGGACCGGCTGCTCGCCGCGCAGCTCGTAGAGCTCCGAGCGGATGGCCGCGGCCTCGTCCGCCATCCGCCGCTCGAGTCGCTCGAGGCGCTCGGTCAGCGCGGTGACGCGGTCTTGACCGCTGTCCACATCCCCAGACTGCGACGGACGGCCGCCGCGGTCAATGGGGAATTACCCGGAGGTCGCCTTCGCCTTGAGCGCCGCGAGCGTCTTCGAGCCGACGACGCCGTCGGGCGTGAGCCCGTTCGCCTGCTGGAACGCCTTCACCGCGGAGACGGTCGCCGGGCCGTACGTCCCGTCGGTCGCGCCGACCGTGTAGCCGAGGCCGTTCAGCTCGCGCTGGAGGATCTCGACCTGCGCGCCCGTGTCGGCCGGCTTGAGCGTCGTCGACGGCGCGTCGAACGTCCCGGGCGGGGTCGTCGACGACGAGGACGAGCTCGACCCCGAGCGGGCGGCGAGCGCCTGGAGCGTCTTCGTGCCGGCGATCCCGTCGGCCTTGAGGCCGGCCGCCTTCTGGAACGCCTTCAGCGCGGTGACGGTCTTCCCGCCGTAGATGCCGTCCGCCTTGCCGACGGTGTAGCCGAGGACGTTGAGCGCGTGCTGGAGCACGGTCACCTGCGAGCCGGTGTCGTTCGGCTGGAGCGGCGCCGTCGGGACGGCGAACGTCGGCTTCGTCGGCGGCGTCGTCTGCGCGGTCGTCGTCGGGACCGTCTGCGTCGTCGCCGGCGGCGTCGCCTTCTTGCCGCCGCTCGAGAACACGCCGCCGGCCGCGAGGCCGATGAGGAGGATGACTGCGAGCGCCGCGACGGCGAGGCCGATCTTCGCCTCCGTCCGCAGCCCGCGGATGCCGACGCCGAGCTCGCGGTCCTCGTCGTCGCCGAGCCAGTCCTCGGCCTCGGGCGCGCGCTCCATCTCGCGGCGCCGCCGCCGCCCTTGCCGCTCGGGCTCGGCGAACCAGTCGTCGACCTCCGGCTCGCCGTCGTGCGGCTCGCGGTCTGTCATGGCGTCACGCTATCGCAGTCGCGAGGTACGGTTCCGCCGTGGCCGCGCGCAAGAACCGCCCGAAGCCCGTCGTCGCCGTCGGCGAGATCCTCATGTGGCTCCTGTTCACGGTGCTTCTCGTCCCGGCCGGCGCCGTCGGCTGGGCGATCGGCCACTACACGGGCCACCACGGCGGGACGCGCACGGTGACCGTCTCGACGTCGGCTGCGCCCGCCACGACGACCGCCGCCGGGACGACGACCGCGGCTGCGACGACGACGGCAGCGGCCTCCGGGAACGCGGCCGCCGGCAAGGCGGTCTTCACCTCGGCCGGCTGCGGCGCGTGCCACACGTTCAAGGCGGCGGGGGCGGCCGGAACGGTCGGGCCGAATCTCGACACCGCTGTGGCCGCCGACGCGAAGACCGCGGGCATGTCGCTC
Source organism: uncultured Actinomycetes bacterium (assembly GCA_963802685.1). GTDB lineage: Bacteria > Actinomycetota > Thermoleophilia > Gaiellales > Gaiellaceae > Palsa-739. The sequence continues at coordinate 130,073 of CAWDJG010000003.1, read as the reverse complement.
GCGGCGTTCGTCGACCAGTCGATCGTGAAGCCGGACGCGTTCATCGCGAAGGGCTATCCGAAGGGCGTCATGCCGGGGACGTTCGGGTCGTCGCTCTCGAAGACGCAGCTCGCCGACCTCGTCGCGTTCATCACCGGCGGGTAATGGTCGAGGCGATCCACATCGGCCCGGAGGACGCCGGGGAGCTGCACGCGGTGGAGTCCGTGCGCGTCCTCGCCGGCCTGGGCGTCGAGGGCGACCGGCATTTCCAGCCGGACGGGGCGAAGCCCGGGCAGGCGCTGACGCTCGTCGAGGCCGAGAACGTCGAGGACGTCGGGCTCGCGCCGGGCGGCTCGCGGCGGCAGCTGACGACGCGCGGCGTCCGCCTGAACGACCTCGTCGGCAAGCACTTCAGGGTCGGCGACGTCGAGTGCTACGGCGTCGAGCTGTGCGAGCCGTGCGAGCACCTCCAGTCGATGACGCGGCCCGGAATCATCAAGGACTTCCTGCACCGCAGCGGCATCAACGCCGACGTCCTCACGGACGGCGTCATTCGCGTCGGCGACGCGATCACGGCGTAGAAGCCGGCACACATCCGTGGCGCCTGTGCCGGTGTCATGACGGGCGGTGATGAACTGAGCAAGCAGAGTGCTAGCATGGCTGCCATGGCCACGCTCTACGTACGCAACGTCCCGGCGGACCTGTACGGGAAGCTGCAGGCGTTGGCGGCTGAGACGGGCGACTCCCTGAACGCCGCGATCCTCGAGTTCCTCGAGCGCGAGGTCGAGCACCGCGAGCGGCGCGCAGAGTACGAGCGCCTGCTTGCGAAGCTGAACGAATATCCGCCCGTCGTCGGGCCGCCGTGGCCGGAGGACCTCATCCGGGAGGACCGTGACCGAGGCCACAAGCCCGAGTTCGGCTACTAGGTCGGTCCTCGACGCGAGCGCGGTCGTCCGCGCGCTCATCGGTCGCGACCAGGCCGCGCAGGACCGGCTTCGGTCGCAGGTGGCGTGGCCGACCCATCTCTACGTGGAGGTCATGCACGCTCTGCGGCGCCTGCATCGGAATGACCGCATCTCGTATGCCCGCGCATACACCGCCATCAATGCGCTGCTTGCGTTTCCCGCCGACGCGCATCCCGTCGAGTCCCTCTTGCGGGGTGCGTGGAATGTCTCGATCTCGCGTCGGCTGAGCGTCTACGACGCGTGCTACGTCGTCCTCGCGGAAGCGCTCGACGCGCCGCTCGTCACCGCCGACCGCCGCCTCGCGGCGGCGACGGCGAACGCGGTGCTCCTCACTTAGCGGGCAGCGTGCAGCTCTGCTTCGCGCCGGCGAACGTGTCGAACGCGCTGTCGGCGCTGACGATGAAGCTGATCGTCGCGAGCCGCGCGCGCCGCGTCGTCAGCCGCAGCATCCCGTCCTTGCCCTTGCTGAGGCAGCCGTTCGACGTGCGCCAGTACGGCGACCACCGCACCGCGATGCGGTACGTGCCGCCGCGCGTCACGTACACGGCGATCCTCTCCTGCGTCATCGACACGAGCGCGGGCACGCCCGGCCCGGTGACGATCGGCCGCGCGTCGGGGACGCGGAAGATCGCGAGCGTCGCCGTGTGGAAGACGCGCGTGAGGCCGGAGCGGCCGCTGCGGATGAGCGCCGCCTCCCCGCGCGAGCTGTAGTCGAGCGGCGCCTTCCGCGGCAGCACGACGTAGCCGACGCCGAGGCTGTGCAGCCACGCGAGGTACGCGCGCGGGCCGAGCTTGCTGTACAGGATCTTGTTCGCTGGGAAGTCGTCCTGCCGGAACCAGCCGCGCGCGAGCGGGATGTTCGCGTCCGCGAGGTAGACCGCGCCCCAGTGCCCCGTCGTGTCGACCGACTCGACGCGGAACTCCGGCTCGGCGTACGACTGCAGGTACCGGATCGCCGACGGCCACGTCGACGCGGCCGCGGTCGCGTCCTTCTGCCCGTGGACGTAGTTGAACGCGAGCGGCGACAGGTTCCACGACACGGCGAGCGCGATCACCGCGATGCCGGGGACGAGCGGCCGCCAGTGCCGCAGCGAGAGGATGAGCACGGCGAGCGGGATCGCCGCGTAGCGCATGCGCGCGACGTTCTCGCCCACGGCCGACGGGACGAGGTAGAGGACGACGATCGAGACGAGGTAGACGGCGAAGACGAAGCGGAGCACGCGCGCGCGCTCGACGTTCCACGTGAAGACGAGCCCGAGCCCGCAGAAGACGACGCCCGCGGCCAACTCGGCGAACGAGTACGGATAGTTGCCGCCGCCGGGGAAGAGGCGCCAGAGCACGAGCTCGACGACGCCGGCGAATCCGATCGCGACGACCGCGAGCCAGTTGCGCGGCACCGATCGCGTCCGCGCGAGCGCGACGCCCGCGAGGACGACGACGAGCAGGAGGAACGCGACCGGGCTCGCCGCGAGCGTGAGCGTCGCGAGCGCCGCGAACTGCCAGCGCGCGCGCGTCTGCAGCGCCCACAGCGCAAGGAGCGCGAGCGACATCCCGAGCGCGAACGGGAACGCGGCCGAGAGGACGATGCCCGCCCACACGACGGCGAACGTCCGGCTCGACCAGCGCGTCGTCGCTCCCCACTCGTGCCAGATGACGACCGCGAAGGCGAGAGCGGCGAGCGCGATCGTCGCGACCGCGAGCAGCTTGATTCCGAGCAGCGCCGCGAGCGGGTAGTAGATGACGCTGTACGTGACGAAGCTGTAGCGGCCCGCGTACCAGAAGTTGTTCCAGAGCGTGAAGCCGTGCTCGAGGAAGAGCGTGCGCTGGTACGCGTGCGCGGCGAGGTCTGACCCGGGCGGGCCTAGCCAGATGAGGATCGCTGCGATCGACGCGGCCGCGCAGGCCGACAGCAGCGCCTCGCCCCACATCGGGTGGCGCCGGTACATGGGTGTGAGAGTACCCCTAGAGGACCGATGCAAGCACGGTCGCGCCGACCGCGCAGCTCGTCCCGCCGGCGATCGCCACGAGCCGCCGGAGCTGGGGGGAGCCGTACGGGGCGAGCCAGGCGACGCTCGCCATCCCGACGGTGAGGCCGACGGCGGTCTCGAGCGCCTGGAGGGTGATCCCGGCGGCGAGGCCGTGGTTGAAGGAGACGCCGTGGGCGCGGAAGGCGATGGCGATCGCCGCGCTCGCGATCCCGATGTTCCCGGGGGTGAGCGGGAGGAGGCCGGAGACGTCGAGGGCGGGGAGGATGAGCAGGGCGGCGACGACCGGGCGGTGGATGCCGACGGCGGCGCTGATCGCGGTCGCGCCGGCGAAGCGGCCGGTGACGGAGAAGGCGACCCAGCCGGCGAGGCGGAACGCGGCGGCCGGGTGCTCGCCGAGCGCGCGGAAGGCGTCGAGGAGGTGCGCGTGGCTCTTGCGCGCCCGGACGGCGAGGACGGCGCCGGCGGCTGACGAGGGCGGCGGCGACGAGCAGCGGCCAGAGCGGCACGACGCCGGCGACCGCGCCGGCGATGACGAGCCCGCCGAGGACGGCCGCGCGGACGATGGCGACGGTCAAGAACGCGCCCCCGGTCGTCCACAGGCGGCCCTCGCCGGGGACGAGCCGGGCGAAGAGCGCGAGCCGGACGGCGTCACCGGCGCGGGCGGGGACGAACGTGTTCACGAGCGAGCCGGCGCCGTAGCGGGCGGTCGCGTCCGCGAGGGACGTCTTCCCGCCGCACAGGCCGATGGCGGAGCGCCAGCAGCCGGCCGAGCCGACGAGCGAGAGCGTGAAGGCGACGGCCGCGACCCAGAGCCAGTGCGGGTCGGCGCGCCCGAGCGTCTCGAGCGCGCGCGATACCCGCGTTCCGAGGAGTTGGGGGGTCGCCACCGCGGCGCCCAGTGCACACAGCAAGAGCGCCCCTGCGGCGAGGCTGCTCCTGCTGACCCTCCATTGGTGCAACGACCCCAACTGTCCTCACTTTCTGAGACGCCGATCGTGGGGGATGGTTTGTTGGCCTTCTGTTACATCGGTCTTAAGGTGGCGCTGTGAGAGGGGCGATTGCAGCGGGGCATCCCCTGACGGCGGCTGCGGGAGCCGCCGTATTGGAGGCCGGGGGAAACGCTGTCGACGCCTGCGTGGCGGCCGCGTTCATGAGCTGGGTGTGCGAGAGCATGCTCACGGGCCCGGGCGGGGGCGGGTTCATGCTCGTCCACCACGGCGGCGGGACGGTCGTCTTCGACGCCTTCGTCACCGTCCCGCAGACGGTGTCGGAGTCGGAGCTCTTCGAGCTCGCGGTCGACTTCGACGGGGACACGCAGCAGGTCTTCCACACGGGGCCGGGCGCGGTCGCGGTGCCGGGGACGGCGCGGGGGCTCGAGGCGGCGCACCGGCGGTTCGGCTCGGTGGACTGGGCTTCGCTCGCTGCGCCCGCGGTCGCGGCGGCGCGCGCGGGCGTGGAGCTGACGCCGGCGCAGGGGTATCTGCATCGGATCCTCGACGGGCTGTTGCGGCACTCGCCGGAGGGCGATCGCGATGTACGGCGGGCGCGTGCTGCTCGCGGGCGAGCGGTTCGTGCTCCCGGATCTCGCCGCGACGCTCGCGCGGATCGCGGCGGAGGGCGCGGGCGTGCTGTACGAGGGAGAGATCGCGGAGGCGATCTGCGCGCACGTGCCGCTGACGCTCGAGGATCTCGCGGCGTACGAGGTCGTCGAGCGCGAGCCGGTGTCGGTGCATTACCGCGGGAGGCGAGTTCCGGTCGAACCCGAAGCCGTCGAGCGGCGGGAGCTTGATCGCGCTCGGGCTCGCGGAGCTCGGCGACGGCGAGGTCGACGCGGCGGCGATCGTGCGCGCGATGGAGGCGATGGACGCGGCGCGCACGGCGGCGGCCGGCGGCACGACGCACATCTCGGTCGTGGACGCGCGCGGCGACGCGGCGTCGCTGTCGTGCTCGCTCGGGTCGGGAAGCGGCGTCGTCGTCCCCGGAACTGGGATACATCTGAACAACATGCTCGGGGAGGCGGACCTGAAGGCGAGCGCGCGGCCGGGGGAGAGGCTGACGTCGATGATGGCGCCGTCGATCGTGCTGCGCGGCGGGAGCCCGTGGCTCGTCGTCGGCTCGGCCGGCTCGGAGCGGCTGCGCGGCGCGGTGCTGCAGGTGGTCGCGAACGTCGTCGGGCAAGGGATGGGCGTCGAGGAGGCGGTCGACGCGCCGCGGCTGCATCTCGATGCGGGCGTCGTCTACTGCGAGCCGGGGATCGAGCTCGAGCGCGAGGGGATCGTGCGAGTTCGGCCGGCGGAATCTGTTCTTCGGCGGCGTCAGCGCGGTGGAGGTGCGCGAAGACGGTGCGCTGGCCGCGGCGGGCGACCCGCGCCGAGGCGGAGCGGGGGTGGTGGTCGCGTGAGCCGGGAGTTCGTCGTGCGCCGAGCGGAGCCCCACGACGCAGAGCAGCTGACGAAGCTCGCGGAGTCGGTGAGCGGCGAGCCGGAAGCGTGGCTCATCAGCGCCGACGGCGAGTGGCGCTCGGTCGGCGACGAGCGGAGGTATCTGAAAGCGGTGCGCCGCTACGCGCACGCGGCGGTGTACGTCGCGGAGCGTGAGGACGGTGCGCTCGTGGGGCGGCTGTCAGTCGCGCGAGACGCGCATCCCGCGAGCGCCCACGTCGCCGACCTGGGCCTGATGGTCGCGATGGACGCGCGCCGGCAGGGCGTGGGGTGGGCGCTGCTGGAAGCGGCGGTCGAGTGGGCGCGAACGGCGGGCGTGCGGAAGCTCGAGCTGCACGTGTTCCCGTGGAACGAGCCCGCGATCCGGCTGTACGAGAAGTTCGGGTTCGAGCGGGAGGGCTACCGGAAGGGGCACTACGCGCGGGCGGGGGAGGATGTGGACGCGATCTTGATGGCGTACGCCATCAGCGACTCTTAGTGCTTGTCCGTGCAAGCTGACGACCGAAGCTCGCAACCCTTCCCTTTTGCGCGCTGACGTATGACAATCGAATCGTGTTCCGAAAGGTGAGAAACTTGAGGTCACGCGCAACTGCGCCGGTGCTGCGCCCGCGCGAAGCGGTCGGCGCGTGATTCGTTGCAGTGCTTTCGTCGGATGCGGCACGCCGTGGCCATCTTCGCCTGACCTCTCTGGCTAGCTCTTGCCGACGATCTACGACAACAAGACGCAGAGCCTTGCGCCAGCGCTTCGAGCGACGCTCGACGAGGCTCGCAGTCTCGACGTCGTCGGGTATCTGAACCTTCGCGGCTGGAACGAACTGGCAGACGCAGTCGATTCGCTCCCCTGGGGAGCCAGGCAGTCCCGCGGCCCGCGTGCTTGTCGGAATGTCGATCCAACCAGGCGAGCAGCTGCGGCGAAGATTGCGGATCCGGCCAGCTGACAGCACGTGGGACGGCGTCACCAATGAGGAGATCCCGGCTCTACGGAGTGAGCTCGTTGGAGAGTTCAGCGCGCAGCTCACGGTCGGATTCCCGACAGACGAAAACGAGGCGGTAGTTCGTCAGCTTGCCCGCCAGGTTAAGGAGGGCCGCGTTGCAGATGAAGTTCTACGCGTGCGGTCCGCTCCACGCAAAGCTCTACCTCGTCCACCTGCGCGCGCTCGCTGCGCCAAGGAAGGCGTTTGTTGGCTCGAGCAATCTTACGCTCGCAGGTCTCGTCCACCAGGGAGAGCTGAACGTCGACGTGCTCGATGAAGATGCGACACAGAAGCTTCACGAGTGGTTCAAATCGCAATGGGAGCGTTCTTGCGCTATCTCGATCGATGCCGAGCTCGTCGATGTCATAGAGCGGTCGTGGGTTTCGGAGTTTCAGCCGGAGCCTTACCTCGTGCATCTCAAGCTTGCGTATGAGCTCGCCCGCGATGCACGCGAGGGCGTACGCGACTACGACATACCTGAGTCGCTTGCAGGCGTCCTCCTGCGCCATCAAGCCGATGCTGTGAGGGTGGCAAGCAAGATGCTCGAACGCCGCCGCGGCGTGATGATCGGAGACGTTGTCGGCCTCGGCAAAACGCTGGTGGCGGTTGCCGCGGGTCGCCTGCTGCAGGAGCAAGGGTCAGAAACGTTGGTGATCTGCCCAAAGAACCTCGTGAAGATGTGGCAGGACCACTTTCATACGTATCACCTCTATGGCCGGCGTCGTGTCTTTGTCGATGGCGCACGCTGAGCTGCCAACCACGCCCCGGCATCGCCTGCTCGTGATCGACGAAAGTCACAACCTGCGTAACGAGGAGACGCGCGGATGGGAGGCGGTGCGAAAGTACATCGAACTCAACGAGCCGCGCGTCATGCTGCTTACCGCCACGCCGTACAACAAGGATTACGGCGATGTCGCGGGTCAGCTCAGGCTCTTCCTGGATCCGGATGCTGATCTTGGAGTGCAGCCCGACACTCTCATCGAGGAGCGGAGTGAAGTGGATGTGGCCCAGCGAGCCGGTGGCCGCTTGACAACGCTACGTGCCTTCGAGCAGAGCGACTACCCGGAGGACTGGCAGCGCATCATGTCGCTCTTCCTGGTGCGAAGAACTCGTCGGTTCGTCGAGGAGCGGTACGGCGAAGTTGACGGGACGGCCGGATATTTCTCCGTTTTGCAAACGGCACTCCGTTTTACTTTCCGGAGCGGGTTCCGCGTCCTCTCCGTTATGAAGGCGGTGTCGACGATCCGGGTGATCGGTTGGCGTCAGAGGAAACAGTCGACGAGCTCTCGACCCTAGAGCTGCCGAGATACCGACTTGTCGACTATGTCCGAACACCGGTCGTGAGCGCATCGGATGTGGATCTCAGCGCGATCGAGAAGATGCAGCGTGGGCGGGGGAACCTCCCACGGATTCATCAGGACGTCCCTCCTCAAGCGACTGGCTTCCTCGGGGCCTGCGTTTCTCCTCTCGGTCGAACGCCACATTCTGCGAAACCTCGTCGTCATGCATGCCCTCGAGGACGGGCTTCCGTTCCATTCGGAACTGTCGAAAGTGCTCGTTGGGACTTCGGGGTGGACAACGACGCCGAAGCCCTGCCTGGTCTCGAGGTGAACCTGACGGCGGCCGCACTTCGAGACGAAGCCGAATGGCGGCGGTTCGCCGCTGAGCGCTATGAGGATCTTCGACGTCGCCAGCCGGCCGGACTCACGTGGCTCTCACCCGATCTCTTCAAGTCGAGTCTTGCTGAAGATCTCGAGCACGACGTCCGCGTGCTTCAGTCGATCCTCGAGGAGCACGGTCAGTGGGACGCTGGGCGGGACTCCAAAGTGCGGGCGCTTGCGCGCCTTGTGACCGAGGAGCACGCCGGAGAGAAGGTCATCGTGTTCTCCGAGTACGCCGACACCGCCGACTACGTGGGCAGGCAACTACGCACGGAGCTCGCGCGCTCGGGCGCGGATGTTCATGTCGAGATTGCCACGGGAGGCTCCTCAGACCCGACCATCCTGGCGCGACGGTTCAGCCCAAGCAGTAATGCGGAGCTCGGAGGGCTTCCCCAGGGCTCGAGTGAGGTTGACGTGCTGATCGCGACAGACGTTCTCTCAGAGGGACAGAACCTTCAGGACGCCGCGATCGTCGTCAACTACGACCTCCCGTGGACGATCATCAAGATCATCCAGCGAGCAGGGCGCGTCGATCGTGTCGGGCAAAGAGCCCGAAGTCTGGCGTCTACTCTTCCTGCCGCAAGACGGCGTCGAGCAGATAATTCCCCTCCGCAGACGGTGCGCGCAACGGTTGAAAGAGAACGCTCCCGCGTTCGAGTGTGACGAACGCTTCTTCACGATGCGCCCGAAGTTACGAGCAGATCCGTGGCCTGTTCGACGGTTCCGCAACAGCCGGATAACCCCAGCGCGACGAGGACGTTGACTGGTCGTCCCTGGCGATCGCGATTTGGAAGGCGGCATGCGAGACCGAGCAGCATACGCCTGCGTCCTCCCGATGTCATCTACTCCACTCGGGCGCGGCGATGGGATGATCAGCCGCGGGACGCCGTTACGCGAGAAGGCGCGCGGCATGACGGACTCGCGTTCACTGAGCCTGAGGTTACCGGCGACGCAAACCGGTCCGGAGTGCTCTCCCCGTCGAGCCCGGCGCCTGCCTCCTGCGCGCCGACGGAGCATGCACCGAGTGGCGCGAAGAGCATCACGATCTCGTCATCGATCGTCAAACGTCGTGGCAGTCAGCGGCGTGCAGCGAAGACTTTACGAGGCTGTACGGCGTTACGTCGATTCGGTCACTGGACAGTTCGAAGACACACCTGAGCTGCGGCGCTTGACGATGCGGTCTACAACCGTCCCCTCCGCGAGTCTGCCAAGACGCGCATCTCGCGAGTGCTTCGTGAGCGGTCAATTGAGGATGTTGTCGCGATGCTGCTGTCGATGCACCAGGCCGACGAGCTCTTTGTTGATCAGTCCGAGCAGTCCAACGACGAGCTGCGCATCGTGTGCTCCCTTGGAGTGCAGGCGCGGTGAGTCTTGAGGAGCGCATCAAGAACTCGCTCAGCGCTGGCTCGTTCGAAGAGCTCTTTCTCGCTGAGCTTGGATGGGATCGGCCGCGGATAGCTCCATTCACAGTCGACGTAGCTGGATCGACATACAAAGTCGTCCCGATCGCACAAAAGTCGGCCTCCACGTGTTCGACGTCGACTCGGCCGCGGAGATCCCTCCCGGAGCTGTGCAGGCCGCGATCGATCGGGACGTGGCGAAGCGTTCCCCTGAGAGGCTCCTTGTCTGCCGCACGAAGACGGCAGCAAGTCTGGCGATGGCCTGAGACGCGTCCTAGCGGCGGTACGCGGCTTGTGCCCCACGATTATCGCATTGCCAGCCCGAACGAGGATCTCGTCCAGAGGCTCGCACGGGTCGCCTTCTCGCTGGACGAGCAGGAGTCGCTTACGCTCGCTGACGTTCGGGCACGGGTACGGCAGAGTTTCAGCGCCGAACGGGTTACCGCGCGCTTCTACGAAGCCTTCCGATCGCAGCACGGCGACCTTCTCGCGGGAATCGAGGGCATCGACGACGAGCAGGATCGCAGCTGGTACGCGTCGCTGCTGATGAACAGGCTCATGTTCATCTACTTCATCCAGATGAAGGGCTTCATCGGCGGAGACCGCGTGTTCCTGAGGACGTGCCTAAACGCCGTGCGTGAACGACGGGGAACCGACGAGTTCCGGACTTCTACCGAGACCTGCTGATACCGCTCTTCCATGACGGGCTCGGCTCTGGGGCGCACGCCTACGCCGATCCAGCCATCGGCGGCTTCTCGTGGAAGTGCCCTACGTAAATGGTGGTATCTTCGAAACCCACTCCATCGAAGTTCGATACAAGATCCAAGTGCGTGACGAATACTTCGAACGAATCTTCGAGTTCTTCGACGACTTCACGTGGCATCTCGACACCCGGCCGACGGGCAACTCGAACGCGATCAATCCTGACGTCCTCGGCTACGTATTCGAGCAGTACATCAACCTGACCGCCGCCGGTCGACGTGAGAATGGCGCGTACTACACCAAGCAAGACGTGACCGGCTACATGGCGAGCACGACGTTAGTCCGCGGTTGCTTAACGGATTGACGGACAAAACCGGCGTCAATCCCTTCGTTCATCTGAAAGCGAACCCCGACCTCTACATTCACGAGGAGCTGCGATACGGCTGGGAGGTCACACACAAGCAGTGAGGACCGGCGCCGGCCGAAGCGATCGCAGCGTGGAACGATCCGGGCACGTGGGGCGAGCTCGATGCCCTTCGAAGGGACGAAGACGTTCTGCTCGCGGGCGAAACGTGGCGCGACCTCTTCGAACGTCGTGCGTGAGTAGACGAACTTCGGTCACGCATCGCGCCGGTGAAATCGGATCGATTGATGAGCTCGTCGTCGAGAACGTCGACCTTCGAGCGCTGCTGATAGACACCATTCGCTCGCTCGACTCACCAAATGCGGTCCGCGCCGCGTGGTAGGAAGCCACCTCAACCGCGATCCTCGATCCGACGTGTGGCTCGGGTGCGTTTCTGTTCGCGGCTCTCGACATTCTCGATGAGGTGTACGCGGCGATACTCGAAACCGCCGAGCTACACGTACGGTCGGGATCAGCTCGCGCTGCAGACGTGCTCCAATCGATAACGGCAAAGCGCAAGGAAGGACAAAATCTGGCCTACTTCCGGTTGAAGCACGCGTCGCTCAGCAACCTGTACGGGCTCGACATCATGCCGGAGGCGGTTGAAATCGCGAAGCTTCGACTCTTCTTGGCACTTGCTGCGCGGCTCGAGCGTGCTGATCAGATCGAACCGCTGCCTGATCTCGACTTCAATCTCAAAGCAGGCAACCTCTTGGTCGGGTTTCACGACATCGAAGAGGCGCGGCGCCGTCTCTCAGCAGAATCTCGCAGCTCGCTCGCCGCGGATTGGAGAAACGCTGTGCCGGCTGCCTCGGAGCTCGTTGAGCGACGCGCGGAATTCGTCCGGTTGCTCGAAGGCGCGGCCGACGAGGTGAGATCGCCTCGCTGAAATCAGAGATCATCGCAACCACACAGAAGCTCCGCGAGGTTGCCGATGGCGCCTATGTGGAGGTCGACGGGACGGCCGACGATCTCGATGTCTGGCGGGACAAAGCACGGCCATTCCACTGGTTCGATCGAATTCCCCCACGTGCTCGAGCGTGGCGGCTTCGACGTCGTGATCGGCAATCCACCCATGCGTGCCGCCGAAGGAGGTGGACTACGCAGTCGCGGGTTTCAGACTGCCGGAACACCGGACATCTTTGCGCCTTGCATGGAGCGATCAGCGACAATCGCTTCCGCGCGTGGGATGTTCGCGATGATCGTTCCGATCGCGTTCCAGTTCTCGAGCGACTACGCCGCCGCCCGTCGGGTCATGGCGGAAGCGACTCCATGGCGTTCCGTAAGCACATTCTCGCGGAACCCCTCGGCACTGTTCACGGCAGGGGTCGGCGTGCGCTCAACCGTCCTGCTCGGCGCGCGAGCCTGGCCGACTCGCTTGTACGTAACGGAGACCCGGCGATGGGTTGAAGAGTCCAGACCCTTCTTGTTCCACCAGACGCGCTACTCCGAAGTCGACGTTCGCTCGTCCGAGGATGCCTGGCCGAGATGAGTCCCGGGCCTCGTGCAGCTCAACTCGGCGTTGATAGGGCGTAACCAACCTTTGGGCATCGACGTCCGCAAGCACGGATCGCGTTTGGGGTTCAGAGGTCTGGCTTGTACTACCTCGGCGTTTGGGTTGACGAGCCGCCGGCTCGGCTCCCGAGCGGAGAACGCGTCGCTCGGCCCGTAGGAACCCTTACCTTTGGCGATGACGCAGATCGTGACGTCGCGTTCGTTCTCCTCGCGGGACGCTTGGCTGTTTGGTGGTGGGCGGCGATGGGCGACGACTTCAACGTCACTGCGCAGGTACACAAGACCTTTCCTGTTTCGATCGGCGCCGTCACAGACGTTAGAGCCGAGCTCCTTGTGATCGCAGCTGAACTCCGTGCCGAGCAGCCCAAACATCCGATTGTGACGCTCTACGCGGGCAAGGAGATGGGCAATTACGACATGCTGCGCTGTCGGCACGTCACGGATCGGTCCGACCAGCTCGTGCTCAGCGCCCTGGGGCTCGGACACCTTTGGCCCGACTCTCTCCGCCACGCACGCTTCGTGCGCATGACCGGCGAACGCCCGGGGACGGAGCGCGAGTGGCCGTTTCCTTGGACGCCGGGCACGTGATGGCTCTGCCCCATCAATGCGCAGCTCAGGCTACGACGAGCTCGCGCGAGCAAGTCTTGCGTTCGCTGTCGTGTCTGTCGTGACGAGCGGTACCGACATGCTGAGGCGAAGGTGCGTGCTCTGAGCGTCGAATGCAGTTGCGCTTTTGTGCGTTGATCGAAGAAGGCGACGCATGACCGTCCATCTCTCCGCCCGCCTTGCATGGCACATGGAGGGCTGGAACGGCCGTATGTGCAAGAACCCGGCAGCCAACACCTTTTGCGTTGGGAGCACTCGTTCCCGCGGCGACCAGATCCGGGCGGCCGGACCTCGACTGGGAGGCGGCGAACGCCGGTAAGGCGTGCTCGAACATTGACGGCATTCCACCCTGCGTCTACAGCATCAACGCCTTCGGCAAGGAGACGATCGGCGAGTACGTCGAATCGCCCCGATTGGTATCCGGCGAACGAGCGGATGACCTGGGAGCTCTGCCGCCCTCGACCGTCTGCATCTGGCCGTACGAGCAGATGTACGCGACAGAGGTGAGAACCGACGGAAGCGGTCAGGAAGTACGACTACGACAAGCGTCGCGACGTTCGCCGAGGAGTACTTCGATCAGCATCGAACCCGAGCCGGAGCCTGATCGTCTACTACGCGAACTACAGCAACCCGTTCAGCGAGGAGGACGCCAGCGCTACGTGATCGTCGGGATGTCGCGGGTCAAGGCCGTCGGCGAGATCGTGTTACTACGACGGCATGCGCCGACTAGGACCGCGCAGAAGTACGGCGGCGGCTTCGTCTGGGGCTCCCGATCACTTCCCATTACCCGGATGAGGGACTTCGGCCTCCCCTATCACGCCTACCTCGATCGACCGGACGACGTGGAGCGCTTCATCGTCGTCCCGCCCAACCCACGAACTTCAAGTACGCCACCCGCCAGTTCTCCGACGACGACGCCCTCGAGCTCGTCGAGCAGCTGCTCGAGTCGGTGGGCTCCCGTCCGCAGAGATGGGGCGACGCGTCGGAGGACTGGAGTCCTCGGCTCGACTGGCTGCACTCTGTCGTCGGAGAGCTCTGGACGGCAGCGCGGCCTGTTTCCCGGTCTGCCGGCCGTCCTCGACCATCTCGGATATCCCCGAAGGCGATCGCGTTCTTCAAGGCAGGCACGTCGAGGCCGGTCGCGAGCACGAGGCGCGAGGCAGCGATCTTCGCGTTTCTGCCGGCGAGAACGCCGACGATCGAGCGGTCTGGACTCGCTCGACCGAAGAGGCAAGGCGCTCCGACGGACGGTGGGGGCTCCTGATGACGACGATGAGCGGGCGCTCATTCGGCGACGGCTCGTTCGATTCGACGCTCACCAAGGATCAGATCGCGAAGATCCTCGACCCCGGAGCGAGCGCATACGGCATCACCGCCAGCTTCCCGGAGCTCCAGGAGAACCCGTACATCCTCGCCGAACAGTTCGTCGGCGAGAACGCGGACGACACGATCTCGTTCACGAAGATCGACCATGGCATGCTCCCCGCTCCCGAGCTGGGCGGCGATGCCCTCGCCGATGACGGATGACTGGCGTCGGCTGCGGGCGCTTTGCGTGGATCGGCTGAAGGCGGACCAGTCGGACGTCTTCGTGTCCGCCGCGCAGCTGATCCACGACGTCAACCATCGGCTGAGCTTCTACCCGGAGTGGAAGCGGCACCAGTTCACCGAGCGATACCTCGAGGTCGACCGAGACGTCGCTCGAGCCCGCGCTTCACCTTCGAACGGAGGCAGCCGCGTTGTGGGTGTACCTGCGCGAAGCCTTCGACGACGAGCGCCTGATCGAGAGCATCCTCCGCGGCCTCGCGACACGCACGAGCATCGTCTTTCGAACGCCCATGACGACCGCGCACTGGAGCGAGTCTCTGCGTGACCCGAACAGCTCCGCTCGCCAGCTCGGCCGGCGACGACTACGCGCGAGCGGTGCGAAGGCCAGGCTGAGGTGTGCGCACGATCTGTTCCCGCTGCCGCTATGTGTCTTGGCCGGCGAGGCGGGAACCGGCAAGACCACGGTCGTCGGAGCGCTCCTGCAGGCGATCGAGCGGACCGAGGGTGCAGGCGACGTCGTTTCAGCTTCTCGCGCCGACGGGCAAGGCCGCTGAGCGCCTCCGCGAGCGGACCGGGCGCCGAGGGCAGACCGCGACGATCCACTCGTTTCTCGCTAAGCGCGGCTGGCTGAACGACAACATGACGTTCAAGCGAGACGGGAGGTCAGCGCGAGCAGGCGATCACCACGTACATCATCGACGAGGCGTCGATGCTCAGCCTCGAACTCATGGCAGCCCTGTTCCGGGCCATCAACTGGAACTCGCGTCCAGCGGCTGATCCTCGTCGGCGATCCAAGCCAGCTTCCGCCGATCGGACGTGGCCGGATTTTCGCCGACACGATCGACTGGCTGCGATCGCTCGGTGGTGTCGGCGAGCTCTCAGTGAACGTCCGCCAGATGGAGAACCGGGCCCTCGGACGCGGAACAGCGATCCTTGACCTCGCCGACGCGTACGTCCTTCGTCGCCGGCCGTTGAGGGCGGTGCTGGACGTCGCAGTCGAAGCCGACGCCGCAGAAGAAATCCTCAAGCGCGTGCAAGAGGGAGGCGACGTCGACAAGGACCTACGTGTCGTGTACTGGCGTGGCGGAGACAGACCTCCGCGAGCAACTGCTGAGTGAGCTGACCGGTGACGCTGCTAGCCGACACTCGGCGAGCTCGACGAGACCCGACCATGGGAGTTCTGGCGAGCGGCCTTCGACGACAACAAGCGCCCCGACCTCCACCAGGTGCTGACGCCGTATCGAGGCGAGGAGTTCGGCACGGAATCGCTCAACGCCGCGTTCCAAGGAGCTGGTGCAGGGCAAGGCCACCCGGCGAAATGCTGAATCGACGCTCGACGGCATCGCCCTCGGCGACAAGGTCATCCAGGTCAGGAATCGCCCGCCTTCGAAAGCGATCTGGGCCTGCTGCCTGGTCACAGGCGGCTCGAACGAGTCGAGGTCTACAACGGGGAACTCGGGCTTCGTGCAGCCGCACTCGTTCGATCTCAAGGACGGCAAGATCGGGCTGGTCGGGATTCCGGCCTGTCGCGCTTTCAGGTGCGCTTCTCGTCCAAGCCCGACTACGCGGTTGGATATGGCCGGGACTCGGCAAGAAGCCCGATGGCAAGTGGATGCCGCCGGAAGCCGTCGAGGAGAACCTCGAGCTTGCCTACGCCGATCTCCGTCCACAAGGCGCAAGGCAGCGAGTTCGACCGGGTGTACTTCGTGGTTCCGAAGCACAAGCGGTCGCTTGCTCTCGCGTGAGCTCTTCTACACGGGCCTAACCCGCGCAGGCCGACACTGCACCTTGCTGATCGAAGAGGACATCTCACCTCTGCTGAGCATGCGTCGCCTCGAGAACGTCGCGACTTCTGCGGATCAACGCATCGCTCTTCGCGTTCCAACCGGTACCCGACGAGCTTCGCGAGCTGGGCGACTGGTACGAGGAAGGAAAGATCCACTCGACCCTCACCGAGTACATGGTCCGATCGAAGAGCGAGGTGATCATCGCGAACATGCTGTTCGACCGAGACATCCCGTTCCGTACGAAGACGCCGCTCTTCGCCCCGGATGGAACCTTCTACCTGCCCGACTTCACCAGTCAGCTGGCAAGGACAAGAGTGGTACTGGGAGCACCTCGGCCGCCTCGATCACGAGGACTACCGGAACCACTGGGAAACCAAGCGAGCTTGGTATGACAAGTTCTTCCCCGGCCGGCTCGTTACCACCGAAGAGTCGGGCGAGCTGAGTAAGCAGGCTGAAGCTGTCATCTCTCAACATTTCTCACCATGAGTACGCGTCGAAGCCGCAACCGCGACGTGCTGTTCTTTGAGTTGGAGACGGCTGGTTCTAAACGCTCGCCGCTACGAACTGCTCGAACCGTTCGGCGAGACGGCCCTTGTCGGGTCGCCACGAGCTTCGCGCGGGCACGACGATCGGCGCCGTATGAAACGTCTTCAGCAACTCGAGCATCGGGCCGTCCTCATCCTCCAGCAGACGTCGCGAGACGCGAACGTCGTAGTCGGGTGAGATGCCGACGAGGTTCTGGTCGAACGCCCGATGATGGATTGAGCAAAGGCTGAGGCCGTTCGTGACGGACGGCTCGCCGTGCTCCTCGGCGTCGCCGACGATGTGCGCCGCGTCGAGCAGCCGCATCTCCTTCAGCCTGCAGATTGCGCACAGGTTCGAGTAGGCCACGAGGACGCGACCGCGAAACCGAGCCTGATGCAAGCGGACCCGCGCATCGCGGACCGCGTACCTGCGTTCCAGTGGATCCTCGACGAGGACGGGCTCGGGTTCATCGAGCGGCCCGACCATACGGCCCGGCGTCACGAGAACGCGCCGTGCGACCGGGTCGTCCTCGACGACGTAAGCGGGGTAGAGCGGCCGGTACCACCCGGGCCGGGTGGCGACGAAGTAGACCAGCGGCACTTGTGACGCACGGGCCGACCTCAGCGCGCGGTTGTCCGGCTGGTCTGGCGATCCCGCGCGGTACGCGTAGAAGAAGCCGTTCGGAAGCTCTTCATCGTCGTATGGTGATTTCGCCGACGTGTTGATCGACAACGCTTCCGGTCCGCGCTGCACGGCTGCCCGAAAGATCCCCTTCTGGGGCGAGAGGAACGGCACGCGGCGACCGGCGAATGGGAAGCCTCGATCGAGCCCGCCCTTGTAGGGCACATCCTCGCCGAATTGCGCACAGAGGACGTCGAGCGAGGCGAAGCAGGCGCTCCGGAGGTGATCGTCCTCCACTGGCTGATCCTACGCCGTACCTGAGTTGAGTGACATATGTCAGCCCGGGCGAGCCGATATCTCGATCGTGGCGTCCAGAGTCATGCCTCTGAGGTACGCAGGTCGATGCAAGGAGTGCGGCGTCGAGCTTGCGAAGGGCGTGCAGGCTTACTGGGACAGCGAAGAGCGGACCGTGACCTGCCTGCCGTGCTTCAGGCCCGCCTCGGTCGAGACTCCGCTGGACCGCGGAAGCGCTGGCGGTTCAGCCGCGCGGGAATGGCATCGCCGCCACGACAGGCGGGAGGCAAACCTTCGAGCGCGGTACGGCAAGCTCAGCGGGATCGTCCTCGCACTCAGCGATGACCCGCAGTCGACCGCGGCCTGGGCGTACGGCGCCAACGGCGAGAGCGCTCTCGGGAAGCAGCTCGATCCACTTCGCAACGAAGGGATCGCCGTGCTCCACGATCGGCGTATCCCCGGCTCAAAGGCGAACATCGACCACATCGTCATCGCGCCGGCCGGGGTGTTCGTGATTGACGCGAAGAACTACAAAGGGGAGGTCCAGCGCATCGACCGGAGCGGCCTGTTCGCGACCGACTACCGTCTTTACGTCGGCCGGCGCGATCAGACGCGACTTGTCGGCGGAATGGCGAAGCAAGTCGTAGCGGTCCGCGCGGTGCTCGGCTCCGCCCTCGCCGGAGTACCTCTCACCCAGGTGATCTGCTTCGTATCGGGGGACTTTCCGTTGTTCGCACGACCGCTTCGATTCGGTGACGTGCATGTGCTTTCGCCGCGCGCGCTTGCGAAGCTGCTCAGGGCGCAAGGCAGTCTGACGTCGGCTGAAATCAGCCAGATTGAACGCAAGCTGGCGCTCGCGCTGCCCGCTGCGGCTTGACGAAGACTTTACGAAGATTCCGCGTCATCCAGGCCCGTACCGGGTACCCCTCTGTTGCCCCTTCCGACGAACGGCCCAACAGACCGAAAGACGGAGGAACCCGCATGCGAAAGATCCTGATCCCGCTCGCCGCTGCTGCCGCGCTGGCGCTCCCGACGAGCGCACTCGCGCACGGCGGAGGGCACCACCACGGCGACGGCGAGCACCACGGCGCCATCGCCGGCATCGAGAAGCTCTCCGGCACCGGCACGAGCTTCGCTTCGACGAGCGCAACCGCCACCGGCTCGCTCGTCAATAGCGTCACGCACCCGAACGGGCACTTCAGCGCCACGCTGTCGACGACGTGGTCGTCGGCGCAGACGAAGACGTTCGGCGCGGCAAGAACGACAACGACGGTGACGACGACGGCAACAACGGACGGCCGCGACGATCGAGCATCAGCTGCGCGCCCGCGACCGCGTCGATCACGCTGTCGAACGGCACCTCCTCGACGGCGACGTACACGGGCAAGACGTGCTCGTGGACGAAGAACGGCACGACCGTCTACGGCTTCGCCGGCGCCGCCTCCGACGGCTCCCGCGCGTTCCTCAAGGAGGACGGGACGACCGTCACCGGCGCCGTCTTCGCCGGCCACGAGATGGCGCCCGAGAGCATGAAGATCGGGCGCCGTCTTCGGCGCGAACGTGAGCCTCTCGCTCGGCTCGAAGAGCGGCTCCAAGCACGGCGACTGCGACCACCACTAGCCCGAGACCAGCGGTCCCGACGGGGCCGAAATGGGTCCCGTCGGACCGCCCCTTGTAGAGTGGCTGGGCCGTGCCCGAGACCGCTCCTTTCGTCCACCTCCACGTCCACTCCGAGTACTCCATCCTCGACGGCGCGTGCCGCATTCCGGCCCTCGCCGCCCGGGCCGCGGAGCTCGAGATGCCGGCCGTCGCGCTCACCGACCACGGCTCCCTCGCCGGCGCCGTCGACCTGTACAAGGAGACGAAAAAGGTCGGAGTGAAGCCGGTTCTCGGCTGCGAGGTGTACGTCGCCGACGACCGCCGCAAGCAGGCGAAGGGGTACGCGCACCTGACGCTCCTCGCCGAGACGACCGCCGGCTACCACAACCTCATCAAGCTCTCCTCGCTCGGCTACCTCGAGGGCTACTACTACAAGCCGCGCGTCGACTGGGAGCTGCTCGAGCGCCACAGCGACGGCCTCATCGCCCTCTCCGGCTGCCTCTCCGGCCGCGTCTGCAAGGCGCTCGAGGAGGGCCGGCCCGCCGACGCCGAGAAGGAGCTCGACCGGCTCACGCAGATCTTCGGGCGCGACGACGTCTACGTCGAGATGCAGAACGCGCACCTCGACGTCCAGCAGCGCATCAACCCGCTGCTCGTCGAGCTCGCGACGAAGCGCGGCATGCCGCTCGTCGCCACCGGCGACGTCCACTACCTCCGCCACGAGGACGCGCGCGCACACGAGGCGCTGCTCTGCATCCAGTCGGGCGACTCGCTCAAGAACCCGAACCACTGGAAGTTCGACACCGACCACTTCTACTTCAAGACCGCGGAGGAGATGGCGCTCGACTTCCCCGGCCACGCCGACGCGCTCCGGCGCACGCTCGAGGTCGCGGAGCGCTGCGAGGTCGACATCGTCCTCGACCGCATCCTCCTGCCGAAGTTCCCGACGCCCGACGACCGCGACGCGTTCGACTACCTCGTCGAGCTGTGCGAGAAGGGCCTCGAGAAGCGCTACCCGAAGGTCGACGCCGACCTGCGCGAGCGGCTCCAGTTCGAGCTGAAGACGATCCGCGAGATGGGCTTCGCGGACTACTTCCTCATCGTCTCCGACTTCGTCCGCTTCGCGAAGCGCAACGGCGTCTCCGTCGGCCCCGGCCGCGGCTCCGCCGCCGGCTCGCTCGTCGCGTACAGCCTCGAGATCACCGACCTCGACCCGATCCGGTACGACCTCCTCTTCGAGCGCTTCCTCAACCCGGGGCGCAAGGAGCTGCCGGACATCGACATCGACTTCGCCGTCGAAGGCCGCGAGCGCGTCATCAACTACGTCCGCGAGAAGTACGGCAGCGACCGCGTCGCGCAGATCATCACCTTCGGGACGATGGCCGCCCGCGCCGCCGTCCGCGACGCCGGCCGCGTGCTCGAGGTCCCGTACGGCGTCGTCGACAAGATCGCGAAGCTCATCCCGGAAGGGCCGGGGCAGATGCTCGACGACTGCCTCAAGCCCGGCCAGGAGCTCCGCGCCGCCGTCGACTCCGACCCGGTCGCGAAGGAGATCGTCGACCTCGCGAAGCCGCTCGAAGGGCTCACGCGCCAGGACGGCATCCACGCCGCCGCCGTCGTCATCGGCGCCGAGCCGCTCATCGGCAACGTCCCGCTCCAGCAGAAGGGCACCGACCAGGAGATCGTCACCCAGTTCTCGATGAACACCGTCGCCGCGCTCGGACTGCTCAAGGTCGACTTCCTCGGCCTGCGCAACCTCGACGTCATCGACAAGGCGGTCGAGCTCATCGGCGGCGGCCTCCGCATCGAGGACATCCCGCTCGACGACAAGAAGGTCTACGCGATGCTCGCGCGCGGCGAGACCGCCGGCGTCTTCCAGTTCGAGGGCTCAGGCATGCGCGAGGCGATGCGGTCGGTGAAGCCGACCGTGTTCGACGACCTCATCGCGATCGGCGCGCTCTACCGGCCGGGCCCGATGGCGTACATCCCCGTCTACGCGCGCCGCAAGAACGGCCAGGAGGCGGTCGCGTACATCGACGAGCGGCTGAAGGAGATCACGAGCGCGACCTACGGAATTTGCATCTACCAAGAGCAATATATGGAGATCGCCAAGAAGCTCGGCGGCTTCTCCCCCGCGGAAGCGGACGACCTGCGCAAGGCGATCGGCAAGAAGATCCACGCGCTCATGGCATCCCTCAAGGAGAAGTTCCTCGAGGGCTGCGCGGGCAACGGCGTCTCCGCCTCGGTCGCCAACCAGCTGTGGGCGGACATGGAGCAGGCGCAGGACTACTCGTTCAACAAGTCGCACGCCGCCTGCTACGCGCTCATCTCCTACCGCACCGCGTGGCTGCGCGCGAACCACCCGCGCGAGTACATGGCGGCGCTCATCTCCTCGGTCATGAACACGAAGGACCGCGTGCCGTACTACGTCAACGCGTGCGAGGAGCTCGGCGTCGAGGTGCTGCCGCCGGACGTGAACGAGTCGCAGGTCGACTTCGCCGTCGTCGAGGGCAAGATCCGCTTCGGCCTCAACGCCGTGAAGAACGTCGGCGAGTCCGCGTGCCGCGCGATCGTCGCCGCCCGCGCCGACGGCGGGGCGTTCGCGTCCATCTGGGACTTCACCGAGCGCGTCGACCCGCAGCTCGTGAACAAGCGCGCGCTCGAGTCGCTCATCAAGGCGGGCGCGCTCCCCGGCTCGCGCAAGGCGATGCTCGAGGTGCTCGAGCAGGCGCTCGGCGCCGGCAACGCCGCGCACGACGCGCGCCGCTTCGGGCAGGGCTCGATCTTCGACCTCGGCGACGAGCCGCAGCAGGTGCAGTACCCGCCGCTCTCGACCGAGGAGTACGACAAGTCCGAGCTCCTGCACATGGAGAAGGAGAGCCTCGGCCTGTACGTCTCCGAGCACCCGCTCTCGGCGGTGAAGGACCAGCTGCGGCGCAAGACCGACTGCGGCCTCGCCGAGCTCGAGCGGCGCCGCGACGGCGAGATCGTCCTCGTCGGCGGGCTCGTCTCCTCGCTCAAGCAGCTGACGACGAAGAAGGGCGAGCCGATGGTGTTCGCGACGATCGAGGATCTCACCGGCTCCGTCGAGGTCGTCGCGTTCAACTCCGTGTACGCGTTCGCGCGCGACATCCTCGTGCAGGACGGGATCCTCGTCGTGAAGGGCCGCGTCGACCACAAGCAGATGGGGGAGACGAAGCTCGTCGCGCTCGAGATCACCGCCTTCGAGGCGATGCCCGAGCGGCGCGAGGTGCGGCTGAAGGTGGACGCGCGCATCGCCGCCGCCGGCGCCGTCCGCGAGCTCGCCGCGATCGTCAAGGACTTCCCCGGCGAGGCGCCGGTCTACCTCGACCTGCTCACGTCGCAGGGGCCGAAGCTCCTCGAGCTCGGGCCCGGCTACCGCGTCCGGCCGGAGCCGGACTTCTTCGCCGAGGTGAAGGCCTTGCTCGGCGAGGCCGCAGTACTGTAGGAGACGTGTTCGAGCGCACCACCGTCCGCGCGCTGCCGCTCGTCGGCCGGATGGCGGAGGCTACGCCGGTGGCGACCGGCTGCTGCAACGCCTGCCGGTCGTGCTTCACCGCGAACGCCGCCGCACTGCTCACCGCCGTAGTCGCCCCGCTCGCGCGGCGCTTGCGCCGCTCGCCGGGCTGAGCAGCGGCTCTTCAGGCCTGCTTCTGCGCGATCAGACGCTGATACTCGTCGACGCCCAGGACGGCGACCAGTTCTTGACCGTCGCGCAGGATGAGCTGCGGCTCCCCTGTCTCTGCGCGCTCTACGACCCGCTCGAAGTCCTGGTTCGCATCGTCGAACTCCCAGCGGCCCATGGCGAGATTGTGCCAACTGAGCCGGACCGTGGCCCCGAGCAGCGAAATTCGGTATCCGATGCTCTTGTTTTTCGGCGCTGCCTGAAATACAAGACAGACGCTGGCTTCTGTCAATTCGAATTGAGGCTCCCCCCATGCGCAGGCTCGTGTTCTTCTCGGCGCTCGTCGCCGCCTCCCTCCTCGCGGCTACGGCGACCGCGTCGTCGAGGGTCACCGCTCCGCCGTCGACGTTCACCGACCCGACGGGCGACAGCGGCACCGCGCCCGACGTCACGAACGTCTCGGTCACGAACGACGACCACGGCAACTACACGTTCACGGTCGCGTTCGCGGCGGCGTACGGCGACGCCGGCGGCGTCCAGCTCTTCCTCGACACCGACAAGAACCCGGCCACCGGCGACCCCCAGTCGACCGGAACGGACTACATCTTCCTCGACGACCACGCCTCGCACTCGTTCGACCTGCTCGCGTGGAGCGGCTCGGACTGGCAGGAGGCCTCGGGCGGCGACACCGCGTCCGTCACGGTCGCGAGCGACTTGAAGTCGGTCGTGTTCACGATCAACAAGTCGGACCTCGGCAACACGACGGGCTTCAACTTCTTCGTCGTGAGCACCGACGGCGACGGCAGCGCCGGCCACTTCGACGACGCACCGTCGGGCTCAGGCAGCTGGTCGTACAGCGCGCAGGCCGTGTTCACGCTCTCGGTGTCCGCGTCGCATCAGACGGCCGCGAAGGCCGGCGGCGTCTGGGCCGTAGGCGTCTCGGTCGCCCGCTCCGACACGAACGCCGCCGTCGGCTCCGAGGCCACGATCACGTGCACCGGAACCGCCGGCAGCGCGAAGCTCGCGGCGAGCCACGCGTTCGTCTCCACCGGCGGCACGTCCGTCGAGACCTGCGTCTTCAAGGTGCCGAAGGCCGACAAGCACAAGAAGCTGCACGGGACGATCACCGTCTCCGAGAACGGCCAGACCGTGACGCAGTCGTTCACCACGACCGCGAAGTAGCGCGAACTCCCCCGGCGGGCCACTGCGGCTACCGTGGCCGGCATGGCCCGCCGGGAAGACCTCCGCAACGTCGCGATCGTCGCGCACGTCGACCACGGCAAGACGACGCTCGTCGACGCGATGCTCTGGCAGGCCGGCTCCTTCCGCGAGAACCAGGACGTCGCACGAGCGCGTCATGGACTCGATGGACCTCGAGCGCGAGAAGGGCATCACGATCCTCGCCAAGAACACGGCCGTCCGCGTCGGCGACGACGAAGCTCAACATCGTCGACACGCCCGGCCACGCCGACTTCGGCGGCGAGGTCGAGCGCGGGCTGACGATGGTCGACGGCGTGCTCCTGCTCGTCGACGCGAGCGAGGGGCCGCTGCCGCAGACGCGCTTCGTCCTGCGCAAGGCGCTCGAGGCGCGGCTGCCCGTCGTCCTCGTCGTCAACAAGATCGACCGGCCGGACGCGCGCACCGAAGGAGGTCGTCGACGAGGTGTACGAGCTCTTCCTCGACCTCGACGCCGACGAGTCGCAGATCGAGTTCCCGATCGTCTACTGCAACGCGCGCGCGGGCCGCGCCGGCTTCGCGCCCGACGAGCTCGCGCCCGACCTCGGCCCGCTCGTCGACACGCTGCTCGCGACCGTCCCGCCGCCGGCGTACGACCCGGACCATCCGCTGCAGGCGCTCGTCACGAACCTCGACGCGTCGCCGTACGTCGGCCGGCTCGCGCTCTGCCGCATCCACCACGGCACGCTCCGCAAGGGCGCGCAGATCGCCTGGTGCCGCGCCGACGGCACGATCGAGAACGCGAAGATCACCGAGCTCTACGTCACCGAGGCGCTCGACCGCGTCCCCGCCGACGAGGCCGGACCGGGCGAGATCGTCGCGATCGCCGGCCTCCCCGAGGTGACGATCGGCGAGACGATCGCCGACCCCGACGACCCGCGCCCGCTGCCCGTGACGACGGTCGACGAGCCGTCGCTCTCGATCACGATCGGCATCAACACGTCGCCGCTCGCCGGCACCGAGGGCGACCGGCTCACCGCGACGCATGGTGAAGGCGCGGCTCGACCAGGAGCTCGTCGGCAACGTCTCGCTCCGCGTGCTCCCGACCGCGCGCCCCGACGCGTGGGAGGTGCAGGGCCGCGGCGAGCTGCAGCTCGCGGTGCTCGTCGAGCTGATGCGCCGCGAGGGCTTCGAGCTCACGGTCGGCAAGCCGGAGGTGCTGACGCGCGAGATCGACGGCAAGCGGCACGAGCCGGTCGAGCGCGTCGCCATCGACGTCCCCGAGGAGTACATCGGCGTCGTCACGCAGCTGCTCGCGCTGCGCAAGGGCGCGGCTGCAGCAGATGGTCAACCACGGCACCGGCTGGGCGCGCATGGACTACCTCGTGCCGGCGCGCGGCCTGATCGGCTTCCGCACCGAGTTCCTCACCGAGACGCGCGGCACCGGCATCCTCCACCACGTCTTCGAGGGCTGGGAGCCGTGGCACGGCGAGCTGCGCACGCGGCCGACCGGCAGCCTCGTCGCCGACCGGCGCGGCCCGACGACGGCGTTCGCGATCCTCAACCTGCAGGAGCGCGGCTCGCTCTTCGTCGGGCCCGGGCGTCGAGGTCTACGAGGGCATGATCGTCGGCGAGAACTCGCGCGCCGACGACCTCGACGTGAACGCGACGAAGGAGAAGAAGCTCACGAACATGCGCGCGGCGAGCTCGGACGAGACGGTGCGCCTGATCCCGCCGCGGCCGCTCTCGCTCGAGCAGGCGCTCGAGCTCATCCGCGACGACGAGTGCGTCGAGGTGACGCCGAAGAGCATCCGCCTGCGCAAGGTCGAGCTGTCCGCGACGAAGCGCGCGTCCGCCACCTCGAAGCGCAAGCGCGAGCTCGTCGGCTAGGTCGACGCCGGGCCCGCCCCCCGCGGGCCCGGCGCGTCTCCCCGGTCTCGGGTGGGGACTTAGGGATTCGTCGAAGCGGGCTGGAGAGCGCCCGCGTAGCGCACGTGCTTGGCCGTGAACGTCGCCGTCTGCCAGTTGAAGCCCGGATCCTTGAAGAAGCCGGACGAGGCGAAGATGACCGCGACCTTCTCGCCGGACTTCAGGTCGGAGAGCGCGCCCGCGGCCTGGTTCTTGCCCTGGACGAAGACCGTCGAGCCGTTCACCTGGAACGTCACGGCGTTGCCCTTCAGCACCGTGTCGTACGGCCCGGTGCGCGCGACGTTCACCGCGAACGAGCCGTTGCCGACCGAGCCGAGCGTGCCGGCCGCGAAGTGGCAGTCGCAGTCGACGTGGATCCGCCGCGCGGTGAGCGAGGCGAGCGTCGCGTCGGCGGCGGCCGCGTGCACGCGGACGAGGTCGCCGGGGTCGATGCTCGTCTGGCCCTTGCCGTAGACGATCTGCGTCGACGAGTCGATCGCGACCGTGACCGTCGTGCCCTTGAGCTGCGTGTCCTTCGGGCCCGTCCACAGGACGTCGAGCGTGACCGAGCTCGAGCTCGCGGCGCTGACCGAGCCCGCGAACATGACGATGTGCGCCCGCGCGGTCTTCGGCGTCGTCGTCGTCGTGGTCGTCTGGATCGTCGAGGGCGGCTCGTTGTCGGCGAGCGCCGCCAGCGGCACGGCGGCGGCCGCGATGACGGCCGCAGCGGCGATGCCGAACGCCTTCCATCTCATTGCTGGACCTCCGTGTCGTCGTTCCCGCCGAGCGGCGCTCGGCACGACATACGGTGGTTCAGTTCCGTTCGGCGAGGGTCAGGCGAAGGTCAAACGTGCGTCAAGTGCGTGTAAGGCCTCGCGCACGCAGCTCGGCCTTCGCGTTCTCCGTCTTCTCGAGGCTGTCGATGCCCATCGCGCGGGCGACCTCGGGCGCCTTCGTGAACTGCACGTCGCGGTAGTCGACCGCCTGCACGTGGTTGCCCCACGGGTCGCGGAAGCTGAGGTTCGGCGCGCGCGTCACGGACACGCCCGCCGCGGTGAGCGCCTCGCGGAGCGCCGCCTTGTCGTCGACGACGAGCCCGAAGTGGCGTTCGGAGTCCGGCGCCTGCGAGCGGCCGCGCGAGAGCGCGACGAACTGGTCGCCCATGTCGACGAACGCCATCGAGGCGCCGTTGCGGCCGCGCAGCTCGAGGTCGAAGAAGCGGCCGTACCACGCGAGCGCCTCGTCGATGTCGCCCACTTCGAGGGCGACGTGGTTGATGCCGACGAGCTTGACCCCCACGACGTGAACGTAGCTCGCGGCGCTATACCTGGGTCGTGGAGCTCGGGATCTACAGCTTCGCGGAGGTCGAGGATCAGACGCCCGGCGAGCGGCTGCGCGACCTGCTCGAGGAGATCGAGCTCGCCGACCAGGTCGGGCTCGACGTCTTCGGCATCGGCGAGCACCACCGGCCCGACTTCTCCGTCTCCGCGCCGGTCGTCGTCCTCGCCGCAGCCGCGGAGCGCACGAAGCGCATCCGCCTGACGAGCGCGGTCACCGTCCTCAGCTCGGACGACCCGATCCGCGTGCACCAGCAGTTCGCGACGCTCGACCAGCTCTCCGGCGGGCGCGCGGAGATCATGGCGGGGCGCGGCTCGTTCATCGAGTCGTTCCCGCTCTTCGGCTACGACCTCAGCGACTACGACATGCTGTTCGAGCAGAAGCTCGCGGCGCTGATCGAGATCCGCTCGCGCCCCGCCGAGCTCGGCATCTATCCCGTGCCCGCGCAGCCGATGCTGCCCGTGTGGGTCGCCGTCGGCGGCTCGCCCGAGTCGGCGGCGCGCGCGGGCAAGCTCGGCCTGCCGATGGCGCTCGCGATCATCGGCGGCATGCCGGAGCGGTTCGCGCCGTTCGCCGAGATCCACCGTGAGGCGGCGATCGAGGCCGGGCACGACCCGGTGCCGGCGCTCTCGATCAACTCGCACGGCTTCGTCGCCGAGACGTCGCAGCAGGCGGCCGACGAGGCGTTCCCCGCGTTCAAGCGGACGATGGACCGCATCGGCCGCGAGCGCGGCTGGCCGCCGATGGAGCGGCCGACGTTCGACGCGTCGCTCACGAAGCGCGGCGCGAACTTCGTCGGCAGCCCGCAGGAGGTGGTCGAGAAGATCCTCTTCCAGCACGAGATCTTCCAGCACCGGCGCTTCCTCGTGCAGTTCAGCGTCGGCACGCTGCCGCACGCGAGCATCATGCGGTCGATCGAGCTGTTCGGGACGGAAGTCGCGCCCGTCGTGCGCAAGGCGCTCTGCGCTGGAACTTCCGCCGTCGCTGCGGTGTAGTACGCCGAGTGGAGGGCCGTCCATTCGAGGAGCTCGTGCGTCCACACCAGGAGATCGCGTTCCGCGTGGCCTACCTCATCACTCGCAACGCCGCCGACGCGGAGGACGCCGTGCAGGACGGACTCGTGAAGGCGTGGCGTGCGTTCGGACGCTTCCGCCCCGGCGCGCCGATGCGCCCGTGGCTCCTGCGCATCGTCGCGAACGAGGCGCGGAACCGGCGCCGCTCGGCGGGGCGGCGGGAGCAGCTCGCGCTGCGGGCTTCCCCGGGCGAGGCGGCCCCCTCGCCCGAGGAAGCCGTAGTCGACGCGGACGAGCGGGCGCGCCTCCTCGCCGCGCTCGACGGATTGCCGGACGGGATGCGGCTCGTGCTCGCGTGCCGCCACCTGCTCGCGCTCTCGGAGGAGGAGACGGCGGCCGCGCTCGGCCTCCGCGTCGGCACGGTCAAGTCGCGCTCCGCGCGGGCGCTCGAGAAGCTGCGGGAGGGCTATGGATCTCGAGCGTGAGCTGAGCGCCCTCGAGGTTGCGTGGCCGGAGACGCCCGTCTTCCGGCTCGCGCTTCCCGAGCGGAGGCGTCGCCGCTGGCCGGTCGTTGCCGTCGCCCTCGCCGCGGCGATCGCGATCGCCGCCGCGTTCGCGGTGCCGTCGTCGCGCGGCGCGATCCTCCGGTTCCTCCATCTGCGCGGCGTCGTCATCGAGCGCGTCGAGCGGCTGCCGGCGGCGCAGGAGCGCCCGCTCGGCGCCGGCCTCGGCGCAGTCGGCGACTCCGGCGGAGGCGGCGCAGGCGCTCGGCGGCCGGGCGCCGCTCCTGCCCGCCGCTCGACCCGGAGCCGCCGCTCCACCTGACGGGCAGCGTCGTCTCGCTCGTCTACGTCGATCACGGCCGCACCGTGCTCGTGAGCGAGCTCGTGGGCGACGCGGTGTTCTTCAAGAAGATCGCGTCGAGCGCGACGCACATCGAGAACATCCCGCACGGGATGTGGCTCACGGGAGCGCCGCACGTGTTCCTCTTCCCGGGCGCGCCGCCGCGGCTCGCCGGTGACGTCCTCCTGTCGAGCGCGGCGGCCTCCTCGTCCGGGTCGAGGGGCACGGGCTTGCGAAAAGCGAGGCGCTCGCCGTGGCGGCGGGCCTGCGGTGAGCAAATCCGCCGATTTTGCGGGGAATTCCTGGTCGCCGGCCCTGATCCCGTCCTCCCAGGGCGCGATACTCATCGCGCCGGGGCATCCGGTTGGGGAATCTCCTAAACCGGTTCGGTCGTTTTACCGAATAGAGAGACGATGCATGCAGTCGACGAATACATCGAGACGGAGCTGGAGCGCGTAGAGCGCTGGCGGACCGACGAGCTCGTCCGGGCCGGCTTCGACCCCGACCGGCGGCGAGCCTCGCGAGCCGGCCCGACGTCGACCTGCACGCCGCGATCGAGCTGATCGAGCGCGGCTGCCCGCCCGACGTCGCCGTCCGCATCCTCCTCTAGCCGCCGGGACAGGGCAGAATGGGCGCCGGTGCGCGGCGTCCTCGCGTTCGATCCCCTCGCCGTCGACCGGCGTCTACCACGTCGGCCCGCTGACGATCCACATGTACGGGCTGATGCTGCTGCTCGGCATCGCCGCGAGCCATCTGGCTCACCGGGCCGCCGCTGGGTGAAGTGGGGCGGCGACTGGGATCTCGTCTACCGCGTCGCCATCTGGGGCGTCGTCGCCGGCATCGTCGGCGCGCGCGTCTACCACCTGATCACGAGCTGGAACCAGGACTCGGCGATCCACGCGCACTGGTACGGGCCGTTCGCCGTCTGGTCGGGCGGGCTCGGCATCTGGGGCGCGATCCCGCTCGGCGTGCTCGCCGGCGCCGTGGGTCGTGCGCCGCTCGGGGAACAGCGTCCGGCTGTTCATGGACGCGGTCGCGCCCGGGCTCCTGCTCGCGCAGGGCATCGGCCGCTGGGGGAACTACTTCAACCAGGAGCTGTACGGGAAGGCGACGACGCTGCCGTGGGGCCTGAAGATCGACGCGACGCCGGGGCGTCGCTCCATCACCCGACGTTCCTGTACGAGTTCATCTGGGACCTGCTCGGCGTCGCGCTCCTGCTCTGGATCGACCGCCGCTTCACGATCCGCCGGCCGGCGCTCTTCTCGCTCTACGTCGCCGTCTACACCGCGTTCCGCACGTTCGAGGAGACGCTGCGCATCGACCCGTCGAACCACTTCCTCGGCCAGCGGATCAACTTCTGGGTGTCGCTCGTCTGCTTCGTCGCGTCGGTCGCGTTCTTCGTCTGGTGGCAGTTCCTGCGCAAGCCGTCGGCGGAGAAGCCGGCGCGCCGAAGCGGGCGCGGCCGATCCCGAAGGGGCCGACGCATGGCCGTCCCGAAGGGGCGCGTCCGGTAGCTCGGCTAGGGTCCCCGGCGTGATCGTCCGGGAGCTCGAGCTCGACCTCGACGCGTTCGAGGGCCCATTCGACCTGCTGCTGACGCTCGTCCTCAAGGACGAGCTCGACCTGCGCGAGCATCGACGTCGCCGGCATCGTCCTCGCGTTCCTCGAGCGGCTCGCCGAGCGGGACGAGCTCGATCTCGACGCGTGCGGCGAGTTCCTCGTCCTCATCTCGGCGCTGCTCGAGCTGAAGGCGCGCGGCCTCTTCCCCGAGGAGGCGGCCGAGCTCGCCGAGCTCGAGCCGGAGGCCGCGGCGGAGGAGCTCGCGCGGCGGCTCGCCGAGTACCGGCGGATGAAGGAGGCGGCCGGCGTGGCTGCGCGAGCGGCTCGAGGCCGAGGGCGACCGCTTCTTCCGGATCGGGGCCTGCGCCGCTCGCGCCGAAGGTCGAGACGCAGCTCGCGCCGCAGGATCCGGAGCGGCTCGCGGCCGTGCTGCGGCTGCTCGCGGTGCCGCCGCCCGAGGTGTCGCTCGCGCACATGGCGCTGCGCTTCCCGCCCGTCACGCAGTTCCTCGAGCGGTTCCGCTCGGTGCTGCGGCGGCGGACGCGGTTCGACTTCGACGCGGAGGTCGGGGAGCTTCCGCGCATCGAGCAGGCCGTGGCCTTGCTCGCGCTGCTGGAGCTGCGCCGCTCCGGCGAGATCTCGATCGAGCAGGCGGCTCCGTTCGCCCCGATCAGGATTTCCCGTGTCGACGTCGAAAGAGAGGCTTCATGGACGCTCCGCTCCGCCTGATCGCCGCCAATCCGCTCGACCAGCTCGCCCGCACGATCGAGGCGCTGCTCGTCGTCGCGTCCGCGCCGTTGTCGGTGCAGGAGCTCGCGGAGGCCGCGGACGACCATCCGGAGCGCGTCGAGGCGGCGCTCGGGCTCGTCGGCGAGCGCTACCGCGAAGGGCGCAGCGGCGTCGTGCTGGAGCACGTCGCCGGCGGCTGGGCGTTCCGCGCGTCGCGCGACGCGGCGGAGGCGTGTGCGCGGCTGTTCGAGAAGCCGGCGCAGCGCGGCCTGTCGCAGGCGGCGATGGAGACATTGGCGATCGTCGCGTATCTCGGGCCGTGCACGCGGCCGGACATCGCGCGGATCCGCGGCGTCTCGGCGGACTCGGCGGTCGCCTCGCTCCAGGAGCGCGGCCTGATCTCGGAGGCGGGGCGCGACGACGCGGCGGGCGGCGCGATCCGCTACCGGACGACGCAGCTCTTCGAGCGCGTCTTCGGCCTCGAGAGCCTCTCGCAGCTGCCGCGCCTCGACGACCTCGGCGCCGACGTGGACGAGATCCGCGAGCGGCTGCACACGGTCGCCGAGAAGCGCACCGCCTAGTCGAGGACGCGGCGCACGCCGCGCCCGGCCAAGACGAAGAGCGCCGTGAAGCCGAGCGCGACGCCCCAGAAGTCGAACGCGACGTGGCCGACGATCGCCGCCCGCACGAGGACGCCCGCGGAGATCGCCGGCGAGCCACGTGACGGCGAGCCGCCACCGGCCGCTGCGCGTGTACAGCCGCACAACCGCCGCGACGACGAACCAGCCGCCGAGGATGCAAAGCGCATCGCGGACGAACGCGCCTGCGGACGCGCCGTGCGTCAGCACGCCGACGACGACGAAGACGACGAGCGCGGCTGCGTCGACGAGCGCGGTCAGAGCTTCCTGATGATCTGCTCGGCCTCTTCGCGCGTGAACGCGCGCAGCGTCTCCGTCTCCTCGCCGCCCGCATGGCCGAGCTTCGTGATGATCTCGAGCGCCGTCTCGTCGTCGGGTGCCTCGAACACCTCGACGACGTCGTAGCGGCCGAGCGTCACCCAGACGCCGACGAGCCTGCCGCCCGCCTCCTCGATCACCCGCTCGCCCTCCTCGACGCGGTCGCGCCACGCCGGCAGCCCCGCGGCTCCGGAGCGGCTCTGCGTCGTCCAGCGCATGAGCGAGATGTAGTGCGGCACGTCCGCGCGTATCTTCTCAAGCCGTGCGCCTGAATGCCTATCTCGCCCGGGCCGGCGTCGCCTCGCGCCGCGGCGCCGACGAGCTCATCAAGGCCGGCCGCGTGCGCGTGAACGGCGAGCCGGGGCAGCTGAACACCCTCGTCGAGGAGGACGATCGCGTCGAGCTGGACGGCCTCCCCGTGACGGCGCAGCGGCTCGCGTACGTCCTCCTGCACAAGCCGCCGGCCACCGTGACGACCGCCCGCGATCCGCATGGCCGCCAGACCGTCGTCGACCTCGTCCCGCGCGAGCCGCGCGTCGTCCCCGTCGGCCGCCTCGACGCCGACACGACCGGTGCGCTCCTGCTCACGAACGACGGCCCGCTCGCGAACCGGCTCGCGCACCCGCGCTACGGCGTCGAGAAGGTCTACGAGGCGGAGGTCGAGGGCGAGCCCGACGACGCCGCGCTCGAGGCGCTCCGCACGGGCATCGACCTCGACGACGGCCGCACCGCGCCCGCGCGCGTCCGCCGCCTCGCACCGAAGAAGATCGAGCTCGTCCTCCACGAGGGCCGCAACCACCAGGTGCGCCGCATGCTCGAGGCCGTCGGTCACCCCGTCGTCAGGCTGCATCGCAGCGCGTACGCGGGACTGACCCTGGAAGGGCTCGAGCCCGGCCGATGGCGCGAGCTCGAGCCCTCCGAGGTCGAGCGGTTACGCGCCGGCTAGCGCGTCGGCCGCCTTCAGGAGCACCTTCGCGAGCACGAGATCGGCAGTGACGATCCCGCGGTTCGGCGCGTGGCCGGCCGCGGCATCCGACAGCTCGGTCTTGATCTTCCCGGCGAGCGCGTCGCGGGAAGTGACCAGGATGCGGAGAGCCAGCTGCTCCGCCGTGTACGCACTGTCGTCGGCTCGAGCCGGAGGCGAGCGCCTTCGTGTCCGCGATCAGCGTGTCCGTCGCCGAACTGACCGACGCTCGAGTTGATCTGGTCGTACGCTCGCTGCGAGCTCCTGGTCTCGCCGCAGGACGCGGACGCGAGACGCGAGCGCCTGCGTGATCACGTGGCCGTCCGACTGGTAGTCGTCCTTCAGCCCCGCGAGATAGAGCATCGTCGGCCGGATGTCGGTCTCCTCGACCCACGTTCCGACGCGTGCTCGCCTGCGGCACCGTGTTCGTCGAGTTCGGGTCGTGTGACTCGTTGCCGTCGCCGGCTGCGGGCCGTCGACGCCGTGCACGGCGACGCCGGGACCGGCGATGCCGACCCAGGTGACGTCGATGTTCGGGCTGTAGTAGCCGTGGTCCTACGCGAACGCAGGGTTGATCGCGACGTTCGGCCCGGTGGTGCCGAAGAAGTAGTCGGGCACCGGGAAGATCGTGTAGGTCGGCATGCGAAGCGGATCGTTCGTCTGCATGTGCAGGATCCGCTGCTCGACCGCTCCTGCCTGGTACTTCACGATGTTCTCGCCGTTGACACCGCTGTACGGGTTGTCGGCCGTCATCGCGGCGGTGTCGCGTTCGAGCTGCCGAACTGTCGGGTCGTTCGGCCGCCGGCTTGCCGTGCACGTAGATCGACGCGCCCTGCGGCTCGATGTCGAACGGCGTCGCCGCGCTCGCCGTCGTCGACAGCAGGCCCTTGATGTTGGCCGCCAGCTCGCCGATCTGACCGGTGGCGTAGTTGCACGGCACCGTCACGCCGTCGCAGCCCGCCGGCGTGGGCTGGGTCGCGCGGCCGACGTTCGCGCCGGCGAACTGGTCGTTCTCCTCGGCGCTGATCACGAACAGCGTGTTGGCCGGCGTGATGCCGTCCGCGGCGAGGCGCTGGAAGAACGTCTTGAACGCATTGTCGTAGCCTTCGCGTTCGTGACGTAGCAGGCGTCACCGGGGCCGAGCGCCTTGCCCGGTCGAGGTGCCGTCGCCGTCGTGCAGCCGCTCGTGCCCGCCTTCCGCTCGTGCAGATCGGAGATGTAGCCGTAGGTCACCGGGATGCCGGCCTCCTGCATGTCGGCCAGGTAGGCGAGCGTCTGCGAGGCCGTCGGGCTGAAGCCAGGGAAGCCCGGGTGGTTGGTCAGGAACGCGCCGTTGATCTGGTTGCCGTTCAGGTCGACGAGATTGCCGGCGGCGTTGGTGACCTGGTAGCCGTTGTGCGTCACGTTCGGCGTGCCGGCACCGAGCAGCGGCGCGACGTAGCGGGCGCCGAAGAGCCCCTGGAAGCCGGTGTAGCCGCCCGGCTCCGTCGGGAGACGGTCCGAGCTCGCGCGACGGGGTCGGCGTCGTCTGCCCGAACTTCACCGCCTGCGCGTTCGCGCAGATCGCGTCGCCCTTCGCGCAGTGCACGGCCACGCCGACGTAGTCGGCGACCTCGGCGTCCTTGAACGTGTCCGGGTCGGCGTTGAGCTGCGCGACCTCGGGCGAGGTCGGCGCCGAACACTGTCGGGAGGTCGCGTTGGTGTTCTCGAGCACCATGTTGGCGGTCGAGAAGTCACCGACCGTGCAGCCCGCGCGGGTGAACGGCACCCACGGCGCCGGGCGTGATCTCGTCCGGCGTCGCCGGTCGCCGGCACGGTCGGCGAGTAGCTCATCGTCGGCGCCGTGTCATGGCCGGCGGTCGGCGCTGCTCGCGTGTCGGCGACCGGGCTCGTCCAGTAGGCGAACGAGGTCGCCGGGTCCGTCGTGCCGTCCGGGTTGTAGGTCTTGTAGCGGTTCGTCAGCGGCTGGCCGTGCCGATCGCCGTAGAGGCCGGTGTAGATCGTCAGGCTGTCGTCGGCCGTGTGCGCGATCATCGGCGTGTGCGAGTTCGAGAACACCGTGCCGTTCGACTTGAGGAAGTTCAGCAGGTGCGGCATCTGCTCGAGATCGGACGGCACGTTCGGGTTGTCGCGGGAGAAGTGGACGTTGTCGAAGACGATGTTGATGACGTGCTTGACGCCGTTGCCGAGCTGGCACGGCGTCGCCGTGGTGCTCGCTGCGGCGGGCTTGTTTCCGAACTGGAAGCCCGCGACCGCTGCGAGTGCGCCAGCGGCTACCAGCGCGAGGAGCGCTGTTCTGCTTCTCATATTTGTCCCCCTGCGGTTTGACGGCTTTTAGGACGCCGCAGACCTTCTCCGCTGCCGCCCTGGGCATGGGCGGACAGGCGGTTTCCGGGAGGTTACGACATCGAGACTAGAGCCCGCGGGGGCGTGCGGCGCCGAAGAAACGGCCCGCCTCGGCCTTCACGAAGCCCATGTGGTCGTACATCGCCTGGAGCGTCGGCTCGCTCGCACGGCGCGCCTTGTCGGCGCCGACGCCGAGGAGCCGCTGCAACTCGCGCTCGTCCTCGCGCAGCGCGACGAACTTCTCGCGGATCGGCGTCAGGAGCTCGACGACCGACTCGCCGACCGCGGTCTTGAGGTCGCCGTAGCCGGCGCCGTCGAAGCCCTTCTCGAGCGCGTCGATCGGCTCGCCGGTGGCGACGCTCATGATCTCGAGCAGGTTCGACACGCCGGGCTTCTTCTCGGGGTCGTAGCGGATCTCGCGCTCCGAGTCCGTCACCGCCGACTTGAACTTCTTCCGGATCGCGTCCGGCTCGTCCGCGATGTAGACGGCCCCCTGCTCGGTCGAGAGCGACGTCGACATCTTGTTCGTCGGCTCCTGGAGATCCATGATCCGGCCGCCGACCGACGGGAACTGCCCGTCGGGCACCCGGAACGTCTCGCCGTAGCGGTAGTTGAACCGCTCGGCGACGTCGCGCGCGAGCTCGAGGTGCTGGCGCTGGTCGTCCCCGATCGGGACGAGATCGGTCTGGTAGAGGAGGATGTCGCCCGCCATGAGCACCGGATACGTGAACAGGCCGGCGGAGACGAACTCGTGCCGGTCCGACTTCTCCTTGAACTGCGTCATGCGGCCCAACTGGCCGTAGCTGGCGACAGCCGACAGCAGCCAGGCCGCCTCGGCGTGGGCGGTCACGTGGCTCTGGCAGAAGACCGTCGAGCGCTCGGCGTCGAGGCCGGTCGCGAAGAGCATCGCCGCGAGGTCGAGGCTCGAGCGCCGGAGCTCCTGCGGGTCGTACTCGACCGTGATCGAGTGCAGGTCGACGATGCAGAAGAACCCTTCCCCGGCCTCCTGGGTCTCGACGTACTGGCGGAAGCCGCCGCTGTAGTTGCCGAGCGTCTTGCGGCCCGTGGGCTGGATTCCGGAGAAGACGCGGGGCTTCCGTTCGTCGGCCATGGTTGGTGATTCTGCCTAAGCTTCCGGAGCATGGCGATCACCGGCGCACCCGAGCTCCTCATCGTGATGGGGGCGAGCGCGACTCCCGAGCAGGTGGACGACGTCGTCGCGCGCCTCGAGGAGGCCGGCTGCGGCGCCGTCGTCACGCCGGGCCGCGAGGCGACCGTGATCGGCGCGATCGGCGAGCGCGAGCTGCTCGCGGCGCTGCCGCTCGAGGGCTACGCCGGCGTCGAGCAGGTGCTGCCGATCCTCAAGCCGTACAAGCTCGTCTCCCGGGAGCTCTCGCCCGACCCGACCGTGATCGAGGTGCGGGGGAGGCGCATCGGAGACGGCTACTTCGGCTTCATCGCCGGGCCGTGCACGGTCGAGACGCGCGAGCAGACGCTCGAGAC
This sequence comes from uncultured Actinomycetes bacterium, assembly GCA_963802685.1. Classification (GTDB taxonomy): domain Bacteria; phylum Actinomycetota; class Thermoleophilia; order Gaiellales; family Gaiellaceae; genus Palsa-739. The sequence goes on along the minus strand of CAWDJG010000003.1, from coordinate 93,086 downwards.
CGCGCTGCGCCGTCAACGCCGAGGGCGTGACGATGCTCCGCGGCGGCGCCTTCAAGCCGCGCACGTCGCCGTACGCGTTCCAGGGGCTCGGCGAGGAGGCGCTCGAGATCCTCGTCGAGGCGCGCGAGCTCGACCGGGCTCCCGCTCGTCACCGAGCTCATGGATCCACGCCACGTCGAGGCGGTCGTCGAGGTCGCCGACGTCATCCAGATCGGCGCGCGCAACATGTCGAACTTCTCGCTTCTCTCCGAGGTCGGGCGCGCGCCGAAGCCGGTGCTGCTCAAGCGCGGCCTCTCGTCCACCGTCGAGGACCTGCTCATGGCGGCGGAGTACATCCTCAAGGAGGGCAACTCCCAGGTCATCCTCTGCGAGCGCGGGATCAAGACGTTCGAGACGGCGACGCGCTTCACGCTCGACATCGGCGCCATCCCCGTGCTGAAGGTGGAGACGCACCTGCCCGTGATCGTCGACCCGTCGCACCCGGCCGGCCGCCGCGACCTCGTGCTGCCGCTCGCCCGCGCCGCGGTCGCCGCGGGCGCCGACGGGATCATCGTCGAGGTGCACCCGCGGCCCGAGGAGGCGCTCTGCGACGGGCCGCAGCAGATTCCGACCGCCGACTTCCCCGAGTTCGCGTCCGAGATCCGCGCGCTCGCGTCCCTCATGGGACGCACGATCGGATAGCTGCGTGAAGATCGAGCCGGCCGCCGCCGTCATCGGGCACGTCGCCGTGCCCGGGGACAAGTCGATCTCGCACCGCGCGGTGCTCGTCGGCGCGCTCGCGGAGGGCGAGACGCGCGTGCGCGGGTTCGGCCGCGCCGGCGACACCCAGGCGACCGTGCACGCGATGCGCGCGCTCGGCGTCGAGGTCGACGACATCTCGGACGACGAGCTGCTCGTCCACGGTGTCGGGCTGGCGGCTTCCGCTCCGGCACCGTCGACTGCGAGAACGCCGGCACGCTCATGCGCCTGCTCACGGGCGTCGCTCGCCGGGCGGGAGGGCCGCTTCGAGCTGACGGGCGACGCGTCGCTGTCGTCGCGGCCGATGGAGCGCATCGCCGAGCCGCTGCGGCGGATGGGCGCGACGCATCGAGACGACGGACGGGCACGCGCCGCTCGTGATCGAGGGCACGCGCGCTGCGCGCGATCGACTACGAGCTGCCGGTCGCGAGCGCGCAGGTGAAGTCGGCCGTGCTCCTCGCCGGCCTGACGGCGCAGGGCACGACGACGGTCCTCGAGCCGGTGCCGACGCGCGACCACACGGAGCTCATGCTCGAGGCCGCAGGCGTGAACGTCCGGCGCCGCCCCGGCTCCGTCACCATCGAGGCGGCGGCGAGCCTCCGCCTCGGCGAGGTCGACGTCCCCGGCGACTTCTCGTCGGCGGCGCCGCTCCTCGTCGCGGCCGCGCTCGTCCCGGGCAGCGACGTGACCGTCCACGGCGTCGGCCTCAACCCGCGGCGGACCGGGCTCCTCGCCGTCCTCGAGCGGATGGGCGTCCGCGTCGCCGTCTTCAACCGGCATCGCGCGGGCAGCGAGCCGGTCGGGGACATCCAGGTGCAGCACGCCGAGCTCTCGGCGACGGAGCTCGATGCGAAGGAAGTGCCCCTGCTCGTCGACGAGCTTCCGCTCGTCGCCCTGCTGGCGGCGCACGCACACGGCGAGACCGTCGTCCGCGGTGCCGCCGAGCTGCGCGTGAAGGAGAGCGACCGGGTCGAGGCGGTCACCGACCTCCTGCGCGCGTGCGGTGCGCACGTGACCTCCCGCCCGGACGGCTGGACGGTGAGAGGCGTTCCCGCGCGGCTGCGCGGCGGGCGTGTGGACGCACGCGGCGACCACCGGATCGCGATGCTCGGCGCCGTTGCGGGGCTCGCGTCCCGCGAGGGCGTTGACGTCGAGGACGCGCAGACCGTCTCTATAAGCTTCCCCGGCTTCTATGACCTCCTCGACTCCCTGGTGAAACGGTGATCGTCGCCATCGACGGCCCCGCCGGCGCGGGCAAGAGCACCGTCGCGCGCGCGCTCGCGGACCGGCTCGGCTTCCGCTACCTCGACACGGGCGCGATGTACCGCGCCGTGACGTGGCTCGCGATGCAGCGCGGCGTCGACCTCGGCGACGCGGACGCGTGCGCGGATCTTGCGCGCTCCGAGCCGGTGACGTTCGACGACGACGACCGGGTGTGGATCGCGGGTACCGACGTCACGTCGTCGATCCGCGGCCCGCGCATCGACCGCATGGTCCCCGTCGTCGCCCGGCATCCCCCCGTGCGCGAGGTGATGCGCGAGCGGCAGCGCCAGCTCGGCAGCGACGGCAACGTCGTCATCGAGGGCCGCGACATCGGCACCGTCGTCGCACCCGCCGCAGCGGTGAAGGTCTACCTCACCGCCGACCGCGACGAGCGTGCCCGCCGGCGGAGCGCGGAGCGGCCCGGCATCGGCGCCGACGCGCTCGCGACCGACCTGCGGATGCGCGACGAGAGTGACGCCGCACGTATGCAGCCGGCCGACGACGCGCAGCAGATCGACACGACGAACCTCGACGTCGACGACGTCGTCTCGCAGATCGAAGCGCTCGTTCGCGAGCGCACCGCGGTGTGAACTCCGTCGACTTCAACTGGGTGTGGGGGCGATGGGTCATGGGCGGCCCGACGGCGCTCCTCACCCGGCTGCGCGTGTACGGCAAGGACCGCATCCCCGCGAAGGGCGGCTACGTCGTCGCGTTCAACCACTTCTCGTGGCTCGACATCCCGGCGTACGGCTGGGCGACGACGCGGCCGCTCTACTTCCTCGCGAAGGCCGAGGCGCACGCCGTTCCCGTCGCGGGCGCGTACCTGCGGCTCTTCGGCTCGTTCGGGGTGCGCCGCGGCGAGTCCGACCGCGAGGCCGTGCGCCGCATGCGCGAGATCGTCCGCGCCGGCAACCTCCTCGGCGTCTTCGCGGAAGGAACGCGGCAGCGCTCTGGCGTCCCGGGGAAGGTTCAGCCGGGGGCGGCGATGGTGGCGCTGAACGAGGGCGTGCCGGTCATCCCGGCGGCGATCCACGGCTCCCAGTTCTGGAAGCCCGTGAACTTCGCGCCGGTGTCGATCGTGTGGGGCGAGCCGATGACGTTCGAGGGCGTACCCGCGGGGTCGAAGGGCTATCGCGAGGCCTCGGAGCGGATCGAGGTGGAGCTGCGGCGGCTCTGGGAGTGGCTCCGGGAGCAGCACGCGGCCGGGCGGCCGCGTGCGGTCACGCTTCCCTAGGAACTAGACGCCGAGCTCGTACGCCCGCTCGCCGTGCATCGAGGCGTCGAGCCCCGCTTCCGCTTCCTCGCCGACGTGCACCGGCGTGAAGTAGTCGATGACCTTCAGCGCGAGGAACGTGAAGGCGAACGCGTAGAGCGAGCAGCCGACCCCGGCGCCGACCTGCTTGCCGAAGAACGAGCTCCACGCTCCGTGGACGAGCCCGGTCCCGCCGGCGGCGTTGATCGCCCGGTCGGCGAAGACGCCGAGCAGCACGATGCCGAGGAGCCCGCCGACCCCGTGCACGCCCCACACGTCGAGCGCGTCGTCCCACTTCATGCGGTTCTTCAGCTGGATTGCGCCGTAGCAGACGACGCCGGCCACGATGCCGATCACCACCGAGGCGTAGATCGGCACGAAGCCGGCCGCCGGTGTGATCGTCGCAAGGCCGGCAACAGCTCCCGTCAGCAGACCGACGAAGTGCGGCTTCTTCGCGAACCACCACTCGACGAAGAGCCAGGTCACCGCCGCGAACGACGCGGCGAGGTCGGTGTTGAGGAACGCAAGCGACGTGATGTGGTCGACCTTCAGCTCGCTCCCGGCGTTGAAGCCGTACCAGCCGAACCAGAGGAGGCCGGTGCCGAGCGCGATGAACGGGATGTTGTGCGGCGTGTCGACGATCCGGCGCTTGCCGACGTACAGCACCGAGGCAAGCGCTGCGAAGCCGGCCGACGCATGGACGACGATCCCGCCCGCGAAGTCGCGCGCGCCCCACTGCGCGAGCATCGCCGTCGCCCCAGACCATGTGGACGAACGGGTAGTAGACGAACAGCTGCCAGACGACGAGGAAGATGAGATACGCCTTGAAGGTCACGCGGTTCGTGAACGCGCCCGTGATGAGCGCCGGCGTGATGATCGCGAACATCATCTGGTACGCGATCAGCACGACGAGCGGAATGCCGGACGGCTTGTACATCGTCAGTGCACGCCGACGTGCTGCAGGAAGGCGTAGTGGAAGTTCCCGAAGATCCCGTCGCTCGCCGCCGCTGAAGCAGAGCGAGTAGCCGACGAGCCACCACATCACGGTCGTGATGCCCATCGACGCGAAGCTCTGGATCATGATCGTGAGCGTGTTCGAGCGGCCGACGAGGCCGCCGTAGAAGAAGGCGAGACCGGGCGTCATCAGCATGACGAGGCTCGCGGCCAGGAGCATGAACGCGGTGTTCGCTCCGTTGAACATCTCAGCCGTCCTTTCCGCGGTGGCCCCCGATGGAATCTACGCTTCGGTTCGATGTCGGAACCCAGCCTCCTCGGCACCGTCGCGATCGTCGGCTTTCCGAACGTCGGCAAGTCGACCCTCGTCAACCGCCTCACCGGCACGCGGGCGGCCGTCGTCCACGAGACCTCCGGCGTCACGCGCGACCGGAAGGAGCTCGTCTGCGAGTGGACGGGGCACCGCTTCCTCCTCGTCGACACCGGAGGCGTCGACGTCGCCGACGAGACGCCGATCACGCGGTCGATCGCGACGCAGGCGCGCGAGGCGGTCGCCGAGGCCGACCTCGTCCTCTTCGTCGTCGACGCGCAGATCGGCATCACCCCGGGCGACGAAGAGGTCGCGCAGATCCTCCGCGAGTCGCACAAGCCGGTGCTCGTGCTCGCGAACAAGATCGACGACCCGCGCCAGGATGCGCTCGCCTTCGAGCTGCACAAGCTCGGCCTCGGCGATCCCATCCCCATCTCGGCGCTGCACGGTCACGGCGCCGGCGATCTCCTCGACGAGATCGTCGGGTACCTCGAGGCGCACGCGGCGCCGCCGCGCGCGGAGCTCGGCGAGGACGCGATCCGCGTCGCCATCCTCGGCCGTCCGAACGTCGGCAAGTCGAGCCTTCTCAACGCACTGCTCGGCCGCGAGCGCGTCATCGTCTCCGAGGTGCCGGGCACGACGCGCGACTCGATCGACACCGTGCTCGAGCGCGGGCGACCGGACGTTCGTGCTCGTCGACACCGCCGGCCTGCGCCGCAAGCGCCGCCACCGGCAGGGGATCGAGTACTACTCGGAGCTGCGCGCGCTCGAGGCGGCGGAGCGCGCCGACGTCGCGCTCGTCCTCATCGACGCGTCGGAGGGCGTCGTCGAGCAGGACCTCAGCGTCGCCGACGTCGCGCGCAAGGCGAACTGCGCGACGCTCGTCGTCCTCGCCAAGTGGGACGTGACCGAGGTGAAGATCGATGAGGTGCGCGGGCATCTGCGCCGCCGCCTCCGCCAGCGGCCTGCGTTCCTCGCCGTCTCCGCGCACAGCGGCCGCGGCCTCGAGCGGCTGCTCGACGCGGTCGTCGAGCTGTACGACCGGTATGCCGCGCGCGTGCCGACGCCGGAGCTCAACCGTGCGCTCGCCGAGCTGCGCGAGGCGCGTCAGCCGCCGTCGCGCAACGGCCGGCGGCTCAACATGCTCTACGCGGCGCAGGTCCAGTCGCGGCCGCCGCGCTTCCGCATCTCCGTCAACGATCCCGCACTCGTCACGCGGGACTACGGGTTCTGGGTCGAGAACGAGCTGCGCGATCGCTTCGGGCTCGACGGCGTGCCGGTGTCGATCGACTTCGTGAAGAGGTCCTGATGCGGTTCCTCGTCGTGGGCGCGGGCTCGTGGGGGACGGCGTTCACGCGCGTCCTGCTCGACCGCGGCCACGACGTCGTGCTCGCGTGCCACACGACCGAGCAGGCGCGCGCGATCGCGGAGACGGGGCGCAACCCCCGGTACATGACGAAGGTCGATCTCCGCGGCGTGCCCACCGTCCCGATCGCCGACATGCCGGGCGACGTCGACGTCATCGTCGTCGCCGTGCCGAGCAAGGCATTCGCGGACATCGTCGCGGCGCTGCCCGGCGACGCGCCCGTGCTCAGCCTCACGAAGGGGCTCGACCCGGCGACGGGCGAGCGCCTGTCGACGCGCGTGCGCGGCCGCTCGGTCGCCGTCCTCTCCGGCCCGAACATGGCGGAGGAGATCGCCGTCGGCATGCCGACCGCCGCCGTCATCGCGAGCGAGGACGGATTCCTCGCCGGCCAGCTCCAGCACGCGGTCAACTCGGCCGTCTTCCGGGCGTACGTCAACCCGGACGTCGTCGGGGTCGAGCTGTGCGCGGCGGCGAAGAACGTCATCGCGCTCGCCGCGGGCGCCGTCGACGGGCTCGACCTGGGCGACAACGGCAAGGCGGCGATCGTCACGCGCGGGCTCGTCGAGATGGCGCGGCTCGGGGAGGCGTTCGGCGCGCGGAGCGAGACGTTCTCCGGTTTGGCCGGGATGGGCGACCTCATCGTCACGTGCTGGAGCCGCCACGGCCGCAACCGGCTCGCGGGTGAGCTCATCTCGCAAGGCCTCTCGGCGGAAGCCGCCGTCGCCCAGATCGGCCAGACGGTGGAGGGAATCATCACGGCGCCCGTCCTCCTCGAGCTGTCCCACCGCGTCGGCGTCGAGCTGCCGATCACCGAAGGCGTCTGCGCCGTCCTGGGCGGCCGGAGCCTCGGCGACCTCGCCTCCGGACTGATGGGTCGGCAACCGACCGAAGAGTGAAGTCGGCTAGCCTGCCGCCCATGGCCAACCGCAGCTTCTCCTTCACGTCCGAGTCGGTCACAGAGGGCCACCCGGACAAGATCGCCGACCAGGTCTCCGACTCGGTCCTCGACGCCGTCCTCGCACAGGATCCCGTCGCGCGCGTCGCCTGCGAGACGTTCATCACCACCGGCTTCGTCGTCGTCGGCGGCGAGATGTCCACCGACAGCTACGTCGACATCCCGCGCGTCGTGCGCGAGCGGATCCGCGAGATCGGCTACACGCGCGCGAAGTTCGGGTTCGACGCGGAGACGTGCGGCGTGCTCGTCTCCGTCGACGAGCAGTCGCCCGACATCGCACAGGGCGTGAACCAGTCGTACGAGACGCAGCACGGCGACGACGATCCGCTCGACCGCGTCGGCGCCGGCGACCAGGGGATGATGTTCGGCTATGCGGCGAACGAGACCGAGGAGCTCATGCCGCTGCCGATCATGCTCGCGCACCGGCTCGCGAAGCGGCTGAGCGAGGTGCGGAAGGCCGACATCCTCCCGTACCTGCGCCCCGACGGGAAGACGCAGGTGACGGTGCGCTACGAGGAGGACGAGGGCGGCCATCGCCGTCCCGTCGAGATCGAGCGCGTCGTCGTCTCGACGCAGCACCGCGACGGCATCGACATCGAGACGCTGATGAAGCCGGATCTCGCGGCGCACGTGCTCGAGCCGATCCTCCCGAAGAACCTGTACGACGTCGCGCGGCTCGAGGACAAGGACTTCTTCTTCTGCAACCCGACCGGCAAGTTCGTCATCGGCGGCCCGATGGGTGACGCCGGCCTCACGGGGCGCAAGATCATCGTCGACACGTACGGCGGCTCCGCGCCGCACGGCGGCGGCGCCTTCTCGGGCAAGGATCCGACGAAGGTCGACCGTTCCGCCGCATACGCGGCGCGCTACGTCGCGAAGAACGTCGTCGCCGCCGGCCTCGCCGACCGCTGCCAGATCCAGGTTGCGTACGCGATCGGCGTCGCGCACCCGATGTCCGTGCTCGTCGAGACGTTCGGCACCGAGACGATCCCGGTGGCGAAGATCGAGGAGCTCGTCGCCGAGCACTTCGACCTGCGTCCGGCCGCGATCGTCCGCGACCTCGACCTGCGCCGGCCGATCTACACGAAGACGGCTGCGTACGGCCACTTCGGCCGTACGGACGGCGACTTCACGTGGGAGCGCACGGACAAGGCGGACGCGCTGCGTGCCGCGGCCGGGCTCTCCGTGCCCGCCGCTGTCTGAGTCGGTCCTCATCACGGGAGGTGCGGGCTTCATCGGCTCGCACCTCGCCGACGAGCTGCTCGCGCGCGGGCATCGCGTGCGGGCGCTCGACTCGCTCGAGCAGCAGGTGCATGAGCGCGCGGAACGTCCGGAGTATCTGGCGACCGATGTGGAGCTCCTGGTTGGAGACGTCCGCGACCCCGACGCCGTCCGGCGCGCGCTCCAGGGTGTCGACGCGGTCGTGCATCTCGCGGCGCGCGTCGGCGTGGGGCAGTCGATGTACGAGATCGCGGAGTACACGTCGGCGAACTCCGTCGGCACGGCCGTGCTGCTCGAGGCGCTCGTCGAGCGGCCGGTGCGGAAGCTCGTCGTCGCGTCGAGCATGAGCATCTACGGCGAGGGCGCGTACCGCGACGCGGAGCCGGGCGAGCGGTCGCGCGAACAGCTCGAACGGCGCGAGTGGGACTTCCCGGGACTCGAGCCGGTGCCGACGCCGGAGACGAAGCGTCCGGCGCTGTCGTCGATCTACGCGCTGACGAAGTACGACCAGGAGCGTGCGTGTCTCGTGTGCGGGGCGGCGTACGGGATGCCGACGGTCGCGCTGCGCCTCTTCAACGTGTTCGGCCCGCGCCAGGCGCTGTCGAATCCGTACACGGGCGTGCTCGCGATCTTCGCGGCGCGGCTGCTGAACGACCGCGCGCCGCGCGTGTTCGAGGACGGGCGGCAGCGGCGCGACTTCGTCTCCGTCCACGACGTTGCGCGGGCGTTTGCGGCGGCGCTCGAGAGCGGCGGCGCCGACGGGCAGGCGGTGAACGTCGGCAGCGGCGCGAGCGTGTCCATCCTCGAGCTCGGCGAGCTCCTGGCGCGCGTGCTCGGCAAGGACGTCGAGCCGGAGGTCACGGGCGAGTTCCGTGCCGGCGACATCCGCCACTGCTTCGCCGACGCGACGCTCGCCCGCGAGAAGCTCGCGTTCGAGGCCGGCGTGTCGCTCGACGACGGCATCGCCGAGCTGGCCGGCTGGCTCGCGGGCCGAACCGCCGCCGACCGCGTCGACGAGGCCACGCGAGAGCTAGCCCGACGCGGCCTCACCGGCTAGTCCGGCGGAGCCACCCTCGGTGCCAGGTAAGTGCCAGGTGACGAAACGGAACTGTCACGGAAGCGCTACGCAGGCTTCACGAAGAGCCCGGCTGCGGCTCGCTCCGACACGGCGCGCTCGCCGCCGTCGAGCTTCACCGTGAACTGGTCGGCCGCCGGCTGCGCGGCGTGGAGCTCGATCTCCTGGCCGGGGACGAGCCCCTGGTCGTAGAACCAGTGCAGGAGGTCCCCGTCGTGCTCCGCGAGCCGGACGATCGTCGCGCGCGTCCCCGGGGCGAGCTCGGCGAGCGGCGACAGCTCCGGGTTCTCCGCCTGCTCGAACGCCGGATCGACGGGCCAGCCGTGCGGGCAGCGCTGCGGGATGCCCGAGCTTCTCGTCGATGCGGTCGATCATCTCGTCGGTGAACGTGTCGCCGAGCTGATCGGCCCGCTCGTGCGCCTCCGCGCCCGTGTACCCCATGAAGTCGGTCAGGAGCCGCTCGATGAGCCGGTGCTTGCGGACGACGCGTTCCGCGCGCTCGCGCCCCGGCTCGGTCAGCAGCGCCTCCTTGCGCGCGCCGCGCTCGATGAGCCCTTCCGCCTCGAGCCGCTTCAGCATCTCCCCGGCCGACGCGCGCGAGACGTGGAGCATCTCCGCGACGCGCGAGGCGAGCGGGGGCGAGCCGCCCTTCGGCGTGTACTCGCCGATCGGGAACGCGAGGAAGTAGATCGTCTCGAGGTACTCGTCGACGGAGTGGCCCTGCGCCATGTGGCTATATTGCCCGCACGGCCGCTGTAAGGCCGCCCTTACACATGAGCACCGGACACATCCTCCTCCTCGGCGCGATCGCCGGCCTGACGATCTTCCTCGGGCTGCCCGTGGGCCGGATCCGCGGCCTGGGCACGAACGCGCGCACCGGCCTCTCCGCCTTCGCCACGGGAATCCTCGTCTTCCTGCTCTGGGACGTCCTCGCGAACGCGGTCGACCCGATCGAGGCCAACCTCACCGCCCGCCACTGGGGCCGCTTCACCGGGCTCTCCGCGCTCGGCGTCGCCGGCTTCACCGCCGGCCTCATGTCCCTCGTCTACTACGAGGCGTGGATGAAGAAGCGGGCGCACCGCCGCGCGACGAACCTCGTCGGGCCCGGAGCCGCCGCCGTCGACGAGTTCGAGCACCGCGGCTGGCTCGACCTGGGAACGCCCGCGATCCGGCTCGCGTTCCTCATCGCGATCGGGATCGGCGTGCACAACTTCGGCGAGGGCCTCGCCATCGGCCAGGCGGCGGCCGGGAACGAGATCAGCCTCGCGGTGACGCTCATCATCGGCTTCGGCCTCCACAACGCGACGGAAGGCTTCGGCATCTGCGGCCCGCTCACCGGGGAGGGCATCCGGCCGAGCTGGAAGCTCCTCGCGGTGCTCGGCCTCATCGGCGGCGGCCCGACGTTCCTCGGGACGGTCGTCGGTCAGGCGTGGGCGAGCGACGCCGTCTCGGTCGTCTTCTTCACGGTCGCCGCGGGCTCGATCCTCTACGTCGTCCAGGAGCTGTTCGCCGTCAACCGCAAGTACGGCAACCCTGTGCTGATCACGTGGTTGATGCTGCTCGGCGTCCTCGCAGGATTCGCCACGGACTTCGTCGTGACGGCGGCCGGCGTCTAGCGCGCACGACCGCTAGATCGTCCCGCGCCCACGTCGACTCCGCGTCGAAGCCGGCTTCCCGCAGCCACACGAGCTGGTCGTGGAGCGTGTCCGGGAGGTCGTATTCGGGAGTGAGCGGGACGACCGCGTCGGACGGATCCTTCGGGACGACGACGTCGCCGAACACGAGCCACTCCGCGACGGCGGCGACGCGCGCGAAGAGGTCGCGCTTCCCGGCGCCGTCGAGGTGGTGGAGGGTGAGGCACGACACGACGAGGTCGAACGGCCCCTCCGGCAGCGGATCGGTCAGCTCGGCGCGCCGGAACTCCGCGCCCTCCACCTGGATCGCCGCGAGCATGCGCGAGCTGCCGTCGAGGCCGACCACGTGCGCGCCCGGATGGCGCGCGAGCACGCGCCGCGTCGTCTCGCCCGTGCCGAAGCCGAGCTCGAGGATCCGCTTCGCCTCGATCTCCGCCGTGGCCGCGGCGGTCTCGTCCTGAAGCTCGTCGTACAGCGGGACCTCCTCGTGCATGAGAGCGAGGAAGTCCTCGGGCGTGAACTCGTAGCCGCCCATGAGGACGACCTTACCCCTCGCTAGGCTCGCTCGGTGAGCCGCTACGCCTCCGTCTATCCGCTCGTCACCGCCCGCGCGGTCGCGCGCCCGTTCACCTATGAGGTGCCGGACGACGCCGCGAAGGGCTCGGTCGTCGAAGTGCGGTTCGGGAACGCGCGGCGGCGCGGCGTCGTCACCGAGGTGGATGTGGCGCTCCCGGACGGCGTGGACGCGACGGCGGTCGAGCGCATCGCCGAGACGCTGCCGCCCGCGCTCGTCGATCTCGCGCTCTGGATCGCGGACTACTACGGCTCGACTCCCGCGCGCGCGCTCGCGCTCGTCGCGCCATCGCATCCGAAGCGCCGCGGCGAGCGGCGGACGGTTGCGAACGCGATCGCGGGCGAGCCGGCCCCGGCGAACCTCTCGCCGCCGCAGGCTTCGGCGCTCGCGCGCATCGAGGAGCTGCTCGACGGCCCGGGCGGCAACGTCCTCCTCTGGGGCGCGACCGGCAGCGGCAAGACCGAGGTGTACATCCGCGCGTGCGAGTCCGCGCTCGCGCGCGGACGCGGTGCCATCGTCCTCGTCCCCGAGATCGCGCTGACACCACAGGCGCTCGGCCGCTTCCGCGAGCGCTTCGGCGACCGCGTCGCCGTCCTCCACTCGGCGCTGAGCGAGGCGGAGCGGCGCGACGAGCGCGAGCGGATCGCATCGGGCGAGGCGCCCGTCGTCGTCGGCGCGCGGTCGGCGGTGTTCGCGCCGGTTCCGTCGCTCGGCATCGTCTGCATCGACGAGGAGCACGACGCGTCGTACAAGCAGGAGTCGGACCCGCGCTACGACGCGCGCACGGTCGCGGCGAAGCGCGCCGCGCTCGAAGGCGCCGTCGCGGTGTTCGGCTCGGCGACGCCGCGGCCGGAGTCGTGGCAGTCGCTCGAGCGGCTCGAGCTCGGCGGCCGGCTCGCCGCGCCGCTCCCGTCCGTCCACGTCGTCGACCTGCGCCGGCAGGCCGGCTATCCGCTGTCGGCGCCGCTCCTGGAGGAGCTCGGCGCGATCGCCGACAACGGCGGCAAGGCGATCCTGCTCCTCAACCGCCGCGGCGTCGCGCCTGCGGTGCACTGCCGCGCGTGCGGCGCGACCCGGCGCTGCCCGAACTGCGACGTCGCGCTCACGCTGCACGGCGACGCGATCCTGCGCTGCCACCACTGCGGGCGCTCGGAGACGATGGGGGAGACGTGCCCCGCATGCGGCTCGGCCGAGCTCGCGCGCATCGGCGCGGGAACGCAGAAGCTCGAGCGCGAGCTCGCGAAGCACGTGCCCGAGCTCGAGGTGATCCGGCTCGACGCGGACGTCGACGACGTACGCGCACCGCTCGAACGCTTCGCACGCACCGACAAGGCCGTCCTCGTCGGCACGCAGATGGTGGCGAAGGGCCACCACTTCCTCGGCGTCGAGCTCGCCGCCGTCGTCGACGCGGACACCGGCCTCTCGATGCCGGACTTCCGCGCGGAGGAGCGGACGTTCCAGCTGCTCACGCAGCTCGCCGGCCGCAGCGGCCGGGAGGCGCCGGGCCGCGTGCTCGTGCAGACGTTCCAGCCGGACGCGCGCGCGATCGCGCACGCCGCGCGGCACGACGTCGCCGGCTTCCTCACGGAGGAGCTCGAGCGGCGGCGCGCGCTCGGCTATCCGCCGTTCGGGCATCTCGTGCGCATCGTCGTCACCGGGCCCGAGCTCGACGACGCGATGCGCGCGCTCGAGGAGCTGAAGGCGAGCCTCGGCGGCGACGAGCTCCTCGGGCCTGCGCCGCTCCTGCGCCTGCGCGGCCGCAACCGCGCGCAGCTCGTCGGCAAGACCGACCAGCCGCGCCGGCTCGCGACGCGCGCGGCCGCGCTCCTCGCAGCTGCTGCGCCGGCGATGCGCCGCGCCGGGCTAGCCGCGGTGGTCGACGTCGACCCGCAGAGCCTCTGAGCGGTCGGCCGGCCAGCGCTCGAGGATCCACGCGGCGTCGAGCGGCTCGCGTTCGTACGGCTTGCCGTTGATCCGGACGAAGTCGCGTGTCGTCGGGTCCATCGGCAGCCGCGCCTCGGCGGGGAAGTGCGCGTTGTGACGCTCGATCCAGCCGTTCACCTCCGCGAAGTCCCAGGTCTCGGCGGTCTCGCGCCAGAGCCGCGCGAACTCGGCCGGGTCGTCGACCGCCCCGGCGAGCGTGTGCCACGCGTCGCCGAGCTGCCGCTCGTGCTGGTCGATCGCGTCCTCGATCGCGCGCAGCCGGCGCATCCACATGAGCGGGCCGCCGAGCGCGCGCACCGCCGACTCCGCGTCCGGCCGGAAGTTGCGCAGCCGCTGCCGCAGCGGCTCTCCCTTCAGGGGGCTGCCGGCCAGCTCGGCCTCGAGGATCTCCCGCTCCTGCCGGTCGCGCGTTGTCTCCGGGCGAATCGCGCCCTGGCTCATGATCTCCTTCAGCTCCTTCGGATCCACCTCGCTAGTGTGCCCTCTGCATGGCGAAAGCCGAAGGACAGGTGTACGAGGACGAGGAGCTCGACGCCGAGCTCGAGGCGCGGCGCCGGCTTGCGCTCGCCCAGATCCGGCAGTACCCGGACGCTGCGCTGAAGATGGCCGCCCGGCCCGTCGAGCAGTTCGACGACGACCTCCGCAATCTCGTCGAGCGGATGAGGCGCCTCATGCAGGACGCGCGCGGGATCGGCCTCGCCGCGACGCAGGTCGGTGTGCTCCAGCGCGTGTTCGTCTTCACGCCGGCGAAGGACGAGGTCGCCGCGATCGTCAACCCGGAGATCGTCGACCGGAGCGACGAGACGGACGTCGTCGAAGAAGGCTGCCTTTCCATCCAGGGCGTCCTCGTTCCCGTCGAGCGCCCGATGCGCGTCAGCATCGCCGGCCGCGACGAGAACGGGGAAGAGGTGCGGTACGAGCTCGAGGACATCTTCGCGCGCGCCGCGCAGCACGAGGCCGACCATCTCGACGGGGTGCTGATCATCGACCGGACGACGCCGGAGGCGCGGCGCGAGGCGCTCGGGGCCCTTCGTCCCCGCATCGTCCTTTCCTAGTGCGCATCGCGGTCGCTGCGACCGCGCCGTTCGGCGCCGACGTGCTCGAGCGGCTTGCCGCGACGCACGAGATCGCCCAGCTGCTGACGCGGCCGGACGCGCGGCGCGGGCGCGGACGCAGGCTCGCGCCGTCGCCCGCGAAGGAAGTCGCCGCGCGGCACGGCATTCCCGTCATCCACGAGCGCGACGCAATCGACGCGGACGTTGTCGTCGTCGCCGCGTACGGGCTGCTCATCCCGGAGTCGCTCCTCGAGCGCGCGCTGTGGCTCAACGTGCACCCGTCACTTCTGCCGCGCTGGCGCGGCGCCGCTCCGGTCGAGCGCGCGCTCATCGCGGGTGACTCGCGCACCGGCGTCACCATCCATCGCACGACCGCGGAGCTCGACGCGGGGCCGATCGCGGCGCAGGAGGCCTTCGACCTCGACCCGGAGGACGACGCAGGCACGGTGTACGCCCGCTCCGCGGAAGTGGCGGCGCGCCTGCTCGACGACGTGCTCGCCGGCGAGCCGACGTTCGTGGATCAGCCCGCCGACGGAGCGACGTATGCGGAGAAGATCACGCGCGCGGATCGCGAGCTCGACCCGACGCGCCCTGCCGCGGAGCTCGTGAATCGCGTGCGCGCCCTGTCTCCGCACATCGGCGCGCGATTCGGCGACCTCCTCGTGTGGAAGGCGCATGTCACGGACGACGGCTCGTTCGAGCCGGTCGAGGTGCAGCCGCCGGGAGGCAGGCGCATGACGTACGCCGAGTACCTGCGCGGCTCGCCGGTGATCACGCCGGCGCGCGCCGCCGCGTACGAAGTGCTGCTGCGCGTGTTCGAGCAGGACGCGTACGCCGACCGTGTGTTCCGCACCGCCGCCCGCGACCTCGACGACCGCGAGCGCGCGTTCGCGCAGCGGCTCGCGTACGGCGCGGTGCAGCGCATGCGCACGCTCGACCACGCGATCGAGACGCTCGGCAAGCGGCCGGTGCGCAAGCTCGACCCGCCCGTCCGCGCGCGCTCCGCCTCGGCGCGTATCAGCTCGGGTACACGGAGACGGCGCCGCACGCCGCCGTGAACGAAGTCGGTCGAGCTCGTCCGCCGCGCGCGGCTCGAGCGCGCGGTCCCGTTCACGAACGCCGTCATGCGCCGCCTCGCCGAGCGGCATGCCGAAGCTCCTCGAGGGCCTGCCCGACGGGCCGCTGAAGGAGTCGTACCCGGACTGGATCTACGAGACGTGGGTGCGCGAGCTCGGCGCCGACGACGCGCTCGCGCTCATGCGCGCGCAGAACGAGCCGCTCGAGACGGTCGTCCGCCACGTCAGCGGCCCGATCCCGGGCGAGCCGACCGACGTCCCGGGCGCGTACCGCGTGCGTCATGTCGACGAGCTCGCGGTCGCCGAGGGGCGGATCTGGCCGCAGAGCCGCGCCTCGCAGCTCGCGGGCCTCGTCGTCGGCGCGCAGGACGGCGAGCGGATCCTCGACCTGTGCGCAGCGCCGGGCGGCAAGACGATGCAGCTGCGCGGCGACGTGACCGCGGTCGAGATCGATCCGCACCGCGCGAGCGAGCTGCGCGAGACGCTCGGGCGGTATCGGCGTGACGAACGTCACCGTCGTCGAGGCCGACGGCACGGCGCTGCCGCCGGAGCTCACGGGCTTCGACCGGGCGCTCGTCGACGCGCCGTGCTCGGGGCTCGGCGTCCTCGTCGCAGGCCGGATCTGCGCTGGCGCAGCCACCCGCTCCCCGAGCTCCAGCTCGCGCTGCTGCGCAGCGCGGCCGAGCGCGTGCGGCCCGGCGGGACGATCGTCTACTCGGTCTGCACGATCAACGCCGACGAGAACGAGGCGATCGTCGACGCGAGCGGCCTCGAGCCGCTGCCGCTCGGCGAGGAGTGGCCGGCGTACGCCCATCCGCGGCGGCCCGAGTTCCTCCTCACGCTGCCGCATGTCCACCGGACGAGCGGGTTCTTCGTCGCCCGACTCAAGGCGTAGCATCGCAGTGCGACTGTGGGCTGGCAGGACTGGATCCGGACCGTCGAGATCGAACCGTCGCTCTACGCGGCCGACTTCACCCGCCTCGGCGAGCAGATGGACGTCCTCCTCCGCACCGGCGTCCGCGTCTTCCACTTCGACGTCGGCGACGGCCACTTCGTCGAGCCGATCACGATGGGCCCGATCGTCCTCCAGGCGATCGCGCCGCTCGCGCACGCGATGGACGGCGTCATCGACTGCCATCTCATGGTCGACAATCCCGTGCACCACTTCCCGCAGATCGCGGAGGCGGGCGGCGACAGCGTCACGTTCCACTACGAGGCGGTGAAGGACGTGCCGGCGACGATCGCCGCCGCGCGCGAGCACGACCTCCAGGTCGGCGTCGCGTTCAATCCCGACACGAAGCCCGAGGACGTCGCCAAGGTCGCCGGCGATGCCGACATCGTCCTCTGCATGAGCATCCATCCCGGCTACTCGGGGCAGGAGTTCATGGAGGAGGCGGTCGGTCGCATCGAGCGGCTGCGTGCGGCCCTGCCGGAGTCCGTCTTCATCCAGGTCGACGGCGGCATCGGCAACGAGAACGTCCGCGCGGTGTACGACGCGGGCGCGCGGCTCATCGTCGCCGGCGCCGCGATCTTCCATCGCGAAGATCTGCCGCGGTCGTACCGGCGGCTCGTACAAGCTGCTGGCGTGACGCCACTTCGAGCGGGCGCTCGAGCTCGCGGAACGCGGCCGCGGCAAGGTGCGCGACCATCCGCTCGTCGGCGCGGTCGTCGTCGCCGGCGACGAGGTCGTCGGCGAGGGCTGGTACGAGTACGACGCCGTCGACCACGCGGAGACCGTCGCGCTCGCGCAGGCGGGCGGACGTGCGCGGGGCGCGACGCTGTACGTCACGCTCGAGCCGTGCGCGCACCATGGGCGGACGCCGCCGTGCGCAGACGCGGTCGCGGCGGCGGGCATCGCGCGCGTCGTCGTCGGGGCGCTCGATCCGAATCCCGAAGGCCGCGGGCGGCGTCGCGCGGCTGCGCGCGGCCGGTGTCGACGTCGACGCTGCTCGACAGCGTCGCCGCGCGCCGTCAGAACGAGGCGTGGCGCACGTGGGCCGCGCTCGGCCGGCCGTTCGTCACGTACAAGGTCGCGGTGACGCTCGACGGGCGCGTCGCCGTTCCCGGACGCCGCTGGGTGTCGGGCGAGGAATCGCGCCGGCTCGTGCACGAGCTGCGTGCGTCCGTCGACGCCGTCGCGGTCGGGATGGGAACGGTGCGCGCCGACGATCCGCGGCTCGACGCGCGCGGCGTCGACGCGGCGCGGCAGCCGCGGCGCCTCGCGTTCGGTCACGGCGAGACGACCAGCTCGAGCTTCGGAGCGGCCCGCTCGAAGACGAGCTGCGCGCGCTCGCGGGCGAGGGCGTGCAGTCGCTCCTGCTCGAAGGCGGGCCGACGCTCGCGACCGCGTTCTTCGACGCCGGCCTCGTCGACAAGCTGCTCGTCTTCGTCGCGCCCGTCGTCGGCGGTGAGGGGCCGCGCTTCGTCGGCGACCTCGCCGGACCGGTCACGCTTTCGGGGATGAACGCGCGCCGGGTGGGCGACGACGTGCTCCTCGAGGCGTACGTTTCCGAGCCGAGATAAATGGAGGGGCGGTGGTGGGCCGCCCCTCCGCGTCCGCAGGGAGTCGCTGCTGCGGACTGAGCGACCGGCCAGCCCGGTCGCAGTCTTAGCGAGGACAACTCCCTTGGTGCAGACCGAGCATGGCAACGGGCGGGACGAGCGTCTGTACCGAAGGCCGCTGAACCGCGTGCGGGAAAGCCGCAGCTAGTTTGTGCTCATGTTCACGGGGATCGTCCGCGAGCGGGGCCGGGTCGTCGCCCTCGACGGCTCGCGGCTCGTCGTCGCGGCGTCGACGGACGCCGGCATCGGCGACTCGATCGCGGTCTCCGGCGTCTGCCTCACCGTGGTCGCGCACGAGGACGGCACGCTCGCGTTCGACGTCTCGCCGGAGACGCTCTCCCGCTCGACGCTCGGCGATCTCGCCGCCGGCAGCGAGGTCAACCTCGAGCCTGCGCTCCGTGCCGGCGACCCGCTCGGCGGGCACATCGTCCAGGGCCACGTCGACGGCGTCGGCGCCTTCCGGGGGGACGCGGGCGGCCTCACGTGGTTCGACGCGCCGCCCGACCTGCTGCGCTACTGCGTCGAGAAGGGGTCGATCACCGTCGACGGCACGTCGCTGACGGTGGCGGGCCTCGACGACGGCGGCTTCGCGGTCGCGCTCATCCCGCTGACGCTCGAGCTCACGACCCTCGGCACGCTCGCGCCCGGCGATCCCGTCAACCTCGAGGTGGACGTGATCGCGAAGTACGTCGAGCGACTTACGATGCGGCAATGACTTTCGCAACCGTCGACGAGGCGATCGAGGACGTCCGCGAGGGGAAGATGGTCGTCGTCGTCGATGCGGCCGACCGCGAGAACGAGGGCGACCTCACGATCGCGGCGCAGTTCGCGACGCCGGAGGCGATCGCCTTCATGGCGAAGGAGGGACGCGGGCTCATCTGCCTCTGCCTCACAGGCGACCGCGTCGACGAGCTCGGGTTGCAGATGATGACCGAGCGCAACGAGACGCCGTACGGCACCGCGTTCACCGTCTCGATCGAGGCGCGCGAAGGAATCTCGACGGGGATCTCCGCGCACGACCGCGCGCGCACGATCCAGGTGGCGATCGACGCGTCGAAGAGCGGCGGCGACCTCGTGCAGCCGGGTCACGTGTTCCCGCTGCGCGCGCGCCCGGGCGGCGTCCTGCAGCGCGCGGGCCAGACGGAGGCCGCCATCGACCTCGCGCGTCTCGCCGGCCTGATCCCGGCGGGCGTGATCTGCGAGATCATGAAGGACGACGGGACGATGGCGCGCGTTCCCGATCTCATCGAGTTCTGCGCGCAGCACGGACTGAAGCTCGTCACCGTCGCCGACCTCATCGAGTACCGCCGCCGGCACGAGAAGCTCGTCGAGCGTGAGGTGACCGTGCGGCTTCCGACCGCGTACGGCGACTTCGACGCGGTCCTCTTCACGCGAGACGCTGACGGGCAAGCAGCACGTCGCGCTCGTCCACGGCGACGTCGTCGGCGCGTCCGACGTGCTCGTGCGCGTCCACTCGGAGTGCCTCACGGGCGACGTCTTCCACTCGCTGCGCTGCGACTGCGGCGAGCAGCTCGACGCGGCGATGAAGCTCATCTCCGACGAGCCGTGCGGCGTGCTCCTGTACATGGCGCAGGAGGGGCGCGGCATCGGCCTGCTCAACAAGCTGAAGGCGTACGAGCTCCAGGAGGGCGGCCTCGACACCGTCGACGCGAACCTCGCGCTCGGCTTCGCCGCCGACGAGCGCGAGTGGGGGATCGGCAACCAGATCCTCGCCGAGCTCGGCCTCACGACCATCCGCCTGCTCACGAACAACCCGAAGAAGGTGTCCGGGCTGCAGGCATTCGGGCTGGAGGTGACCGAGCAGGTGCCGATCGAGGTGCCGCCGCACCCGGAGAACCGGCGGTATCTGGCCGCCAAGCGGGATAAGCTCGGCCACGGTCTGCACCACCAGGGACTCAAGTTCGAGGCGGAGGGCGAGTGAGCGAACGCGAAGAACCGTTCTGGCCGGGCGAGGCGCGGCACGAGTCCGGGGCCGACGTGGCCGAACCGGGAGAGACCGAGGACGACGACGCGGACACGGGCGAGGGGCCCGGGGTCGAGGACGCGCCGGCGGTCGAGGACGCGCCGGAGGCGGCTCCGCCCGCGGGACACGCGCCGGGCGAGCTCGACATCCCCATCGGCGTCGACCTCATCGAGGGCGCCGCGCGCAACACGCGCAAGCGCATCGCGATCGTCCTGTCCCGCTTCAACGGCGACGTGACGAACCGGCTCCTCGAGTCGGCGCTCGCCGAGCTCGCGCGGGCCGGCATCGACCGCGAGCACGTCACCGTCATGCCGGTGCCGGGCGCGTTCGAGCTCCCGCTCGGCGCGATGGCGCTCGCGAAGACGCGGCGCTACGTCGCCGTCATTGCGCTCGGCTGCGTCATCCGCGGCGAGACGGCCCACTTCGAGTACGTCGCCGGCGAGGCCGCGTCCGGTCTCCAGCTCGCGGCGCTCGAGACCGGGGTGCCGGTCTCCTTCGGCGTCCTCACGACCGAGAACCTCGAACAGGCCATGGCCCGGGTGGACAAGGGCGGCGAGGCCGTCCGCACCGCCCTCGAGATGGCAGACCTGTTCAACCAGCTCCGCGCGAGCGCCAAGGCAACCACCTAGCCGAAACGGCGGCGCCGGCAAAGCCGGCACCGCCTCCTATGGTCGGCGTCGCAAGCGACGCCTTCGGCTACACTGCCCCGCCGATGTCCAAGGTATGCGTCATTTGCGGGAAGAAGCCGGGCTTCGGGAACCACCGGAGCCACTCGATGGTGGCCACGAAGCGGCGCTTCGACCCGAACCTCCAGCGCGTCCGCATGCTCCTGGACGGCAAGGCGACGCGGGCATACGTCTGCACGCGCTGCCTCAAGGCCGGCAAGGTCACCAAGGCCATCTGAGCCCTCCCGCAACCCGGGGCCGCCTCGTGCGGTCCAATGGGGCGGTGCAGGTCGCGTCGACCCCACTTGGGCGCATCACCATCGCAAACGAGGCCATCGCCCAGATCGTGGGCGAGACCGCCCGCGAGTGCTACGGCGTGGTCGCGATGGCCGGCCCGAAATGGCTGCCCGAGCGCGCCCGCAAGGGCATCGATGTCACGCGCGCGGGCGAAGAGGTCACCATCGACCTGCACGTCGTCGTCGAGTACGGGCTCAACCTCGCCGAAGTGGCCTCGTCGATTCGCAACCGCGTCTCGTACGAGGTCGCGCGCATGACCGGCCTCCCGGTGCGCGCGGTCGAGGTGCACATCGACGGCGTGCGGAGACAGACGTGAGCGGGAACGGCAACGGCGGCCTGAACGGCGACCTCGACGCGCTGAGGCTCGTCGTCACGGGCGCGCTTGCGTCGCTCGAGGCGAACCGCCAGCGCATCGACGATCTCAACGTCTACCCGGTTCCGGACGGCGACACGGGCACGAACTTGACGATGACGGTGCGTGCGGTTGCGGATGCCGTCGACAAGACGTCCGCCGCGAGCCGCGAATCGCTCGCGCGCGACGTCGCGCGCGGCGCGCTCATGGGTGCGCGCGGCAACTCAGGCGTGATCCTCTCGCAGATCGTCCGGGGCGCCGCGGACGTCCTCGGCGGGACCGACACGACGCACATCGACGCGGAGGCGGCGGCGCTCGCACTGCGCGGCGCATCCGACGCGGCGTACCGCGCCGTCCGCCGCCCGGTCGAGGGGACGATGCTGTCGGTCATCCGCGAGCTCGCGGAAGAGGCGGAGGCGCGCGCGGGCGACCGTCCGTCGCTCGGCGATCTCCTCGTCGAGCTCGTGCGCCGTGGCGAGAGCGCCGTCGCGCGCACGCCGGAGCAGCTGCAGGTTCTGCGCGACGCGGGCGTCGTCGACGCGGGCGGCGCGGGCCTGCTCGAGCTCGTTCGCGGCGTCGCGGCGTCCGTGAGCGGGGAGCCGATCCCCGAGCCCGCGCCCGCCGAAGAGCACCTCGGGTTCCAGGCGATCCACCAGGAGCTGTCGCGCTACCGCTACTGCACCGTGTTCCTCGTCGAGGGACGCGACCTCGACCGTGACACGCTCGAGGCTGAGCTCGAGAAGATCGGCGACTCGCTGCTCGTCGTCGGCGATACGAGCGCGCTCAAGGTGCACGTGCACACCGACGATCCGGGTGCGGCGCTCTCGCTCGGAACGGCGATCGGGACGATCGACGGCGTCGAGATCGCGAACATGCACGAGCAGACCCACCAGCGCGAGGAGCGCCTGCTCGCCGTCGTCCCCGACCCGCCCGCCGAGCGGGCGACGACCGGCGTCGTCGCCGTCGTCGCGGGGAGCGGCAACCGCCGCCTGTTCGAGGCGCTCGCGAACGGGATCGGCCCCGTCGCGGTCGTCGAGGGCGGCCAGACGATGAACCCGTCGACCGCCGACCTGCTCGCGGCCATCGAGTCGCTCCCGTCGGAGGAGGCGATCGTGCTCCCGAACAACTCGAACATCGTCCTGGCCGCCGAGCACGCCGCCGCGCACGCAAGCAAGCGGGCGGTGGTCGTCGCCGCCGACTCGATCCCCGGCGGGCTCGCGGCGATGATCGCCTTCGACGGCTCGCGGACGGCGGACGAGAACGCCGCCGAGATGCGGGATGCCGTCGCCGCGGTCGCGACCGGCGAGGTAACGATCGCGTCGCGCGACGTCCAGATGAACGGGATCGCCATCCGCAAGGGGGCGTGGCTCGGACTCGCCGCCGGCGAGCCGGTCGTCGGCGGAGACACGCTCGAGGACGTCGCCTTCGCGGTCGCCGAGCGGCTGCTCGCGGAGCCGCGCGACCTCCTGACCATCCTCTCGGGCGCGGACGCGCCGCCGCTCGACGGGCTGCTCGAGCGCATCGCCGAGGCCTATCCGGATCTCGACGTGGACGTGCAGGAGGGCGGCCAGCCGCACTACCACCTGCTTCTCTCCGCCGAGTAGGCTGAAGGGACTGTGGCAGTGGTAGGGCCGGTCCGCGTCCTCCTCGTGGAGGACAACCAGGTCTTTCGTGAGGCGCTCGAGCTGCTGTTCTCGCTGCGCGACGACATCGAGGTGGTTGCGTCCGTCGGCGACGGGATGACGGCCGCGCCGGCGTGTGTCGAGTACCAGCCCGACGTCGTGCTGATGGATTACCGGCTTCCCGGGCTCGACGGCGTCCAGGCGACGCGAGCCGTGCGCGAGGCGTGCCCGCGCGCCGCCGTCGTCTGTCTCACTGCCTCCGCGCAGGGCCGTGAGATCGAAGCGCTGCACGCGGCCGGCGCGACCGCGTGCCTGACGAAGGACCAGGAGCTGGAAGACATCGTCGCCGCGATCAAGCGCGCAGCCGCGAGCCACGATTGAACCTCACCGCCGCGAACACGGCGATCGTCCTCGACTCGACCGCCGACTTCCCGGACGCGGCCGAGCGCTTCCCGAACTGGCGCGTCGTGCCGCTGTACGTCAACTTCGGCACCGAGAGCTTCCGCGACGGCGTCGACCTCACGGCCGAGCAGTTCTACGCGCGTCTGCCGACGGCGCCGGCGCTGCCGACGACGTCACAGCCGACGCCCGCGGACTTCCGCGCCGCGTACGAGGCGCTCGGCGGCTACGAGCGCATCCTCTCGATCCACATCGCGGCGAGCCTCTCCGGGACGTTCCAGAGTGCCGGGATCGCCGCCGACGAGCGCGTGCGGACGATCGACTCCGAGACGGCGTCGGCCGCGATCGCGATGCTCGCGCTCGCGATCCAGCGCCGCCTCGAGCGCGGCACGACCGACGAGGACGTCGACGCGCTCGTCGCGCGGTACAAGGCGTCGCACGGGCTGCTCTTCACCGTCGACACGCTCGAGTTCCTCGCGCGCGGCGGCCGGATCGGCCGCGCGAAAGCGTTCGCGGGCGAGCTGCTCAACGTGAAGCCGATCCTCTCCATCCGCGACGGCGAGGTCGTGCCGGTGAAGCGCGTGCGCGGAAACAGGAAGGCGTTCCAGGAGTTCGTCGACGCGGTGCAGACGCAGACCGTGGACAGCTCCGGCCTGCACTTCGGCATCGCGCACGCGGACGCGCCCGAGCGGGCGGCGGAGCTCGTGAAGATGGTGCGCGACCTGCGCCCGCAGGCGACGATCGAGATGGAGACCACGCTCGGCGCCGTCATCGGCGCGCACTCGGGGCCGGGCTGCGTCGGCTTCTTCTGGTTCGTCGACGACGTCTAGTCGTCGGCGCCGCGGTCTTCGACGCGTCCGTGCGACGGGCGCACGACCCACGCCGGCGCGGCGGGGGCGTGCGTGTGCTGCGACAGCCGCCCCACCGGGTCGTTCTGCGCCGACGCGGCGCCGAGCAGGACCATGTTGAGGAGGACGGCGCATGCGGCCGCGGCGCCGACGAGCAGCGCCGCGGCCGCGACGTGCGAGAGCCGCCGGCTCACGCGGCGTGAACCTCGACGGCGCTGAGCGCGCCCATCGGACACGCGGCGACGGCGTCGAGCACCGCCTCGTCCTCGTCGCTCAGCGCGACGCGGAGCACGGCCTTGCCTTGCGGATCGAGCTCGAAGACGTTCGGCGCGTGCGCCGCGCAGTCTCCGAAGCCGGCACAGAGGGAGTTGTCGATGACGATCTTCAGCATGATGCGCTCCTTTCGAGTGCGGGAGGTACGGACGGGACGAACGGGCCGGGTGAGGACGCGCCACGCCGTCGCGAAGACGACCGCGCCGACCGACCCGAGGTAGAGGGCGCGCGCCCACGGCTGCGTCGCGTCGGTGCCGGCGGCGAGGCCGTGGATCGTGCCCATGACGAACACGAGGTACGTCGCCCAGTGCAGCCGGCGCCAGTTGCGCGCGCCGATCCTGCTGCGGAGGGAGAACGAGACGGTGATGAGCGCGGCCAGCTCGGCGGTGAGGACGCCCCAGGCGACCGCGCCGGGCCGGTAGTGCGAGAGGAACGGGACGACGAGCGCGGCGACCGGCATCTTCACCGTCTGGTCGAGCACGAGCGCGATGCCGTGCAGCGCGATCATGCCGAGACCGAGCAGCGCGAAGAAGCGGTGCACGTCGGTCGCGGACGCCGTCTTCACCTTCCGTCCGAACGGGCGCGACTTGACGACGAGTCCCGCGAGGACGGACATCGTGAGCAGCACGTACGCCGTGAGCCCGCTCGCACGCGCGAGCAGCCAGAACGTCGGATCGTGCGTCATGCGAGCGCTCCCGTCAGCACGGTCCGGCCGTCGGCGGTGACGACCACCGCCGACAGCTCGGACCTCGAGGCCTCTTCCGAACCGGAAAGGAAGAGGTCCTTCGCCGCCACCTCGGCCTCGACCGCGTCGCTTGCGACGACGGTGACGCGGAGGATGTCCGACTCCGCGGGCGCACCCGTGCGCGGGTCGATGAGGTGGTGGAGCTCGCGGCCGGCGCGCTTCCACGCTCGGCGGTCCCGCCCGGAGGTGGCGAGTCCGCCGCCCGAGAGCTCGAGCGTGAGCGAGCCGTCCGCGGTCTCGACGCCGATCGGCCAGCTGCCGCCGCGGACGGCGATGTCGCCGCCCGCGTTGATGAGGCACGGTCCGGCGACGGCGAGGATCTCCGCCGCGCGCTCGGCCGCATAGCCTTTGCCGATCCCGCCGAGGTCGATGTGGACGCCGGGGTCGAGCTCGATCGCGGCGCCGGTGATGGTGACGCCGCCGAGCGCCGGCCGCGGAGCGGCGGCCGGCGTGTCGAGGTCGACGATCTCCGCGAACGTCCGGTCGTAGCCGGCCCCGACGAGGGCGTCGTGCACCGTGGGGTCGAACCGTCCGCCGGTCCGCTCGCGCGCATCCAGGGCGAGCTCGACGACGCGGCGGAGGTCCGGCCCGGCGGCGAGCGTGCCCGCCTCGTTGAGGCGCGACAGCTCCGAGCTCTCGCGGAAGCGCGAGAGCAGCGCCTCGAGCCGCTCGAACTCGGCCGCCGCCGCGTCGAGCTGCCCGCCCGCCTCGTCGGCGTCGACGAGCAGCTCGATGTCGGTTCCCATCGCGCGGAACGTGCGGCGTTCCATCACGAGGTCCTCGTGATCGTCAGCGGCGGCAGGTTGACGACCTTCACCGGCGCCGACACGTTCTGCGTCGGTGCGGCCGGGACGGCAGCCTTCTTCAGCTGGACGATCTTGGCGACGAGCTTCGCCTCCTGTTGCAGCGCGGCTTGCCGGACCGCGAGTGCCTGGAGGCGCGGATCCGCCTTCGCCGTCGACGTCCACGGACGCGCCGCGATCGCGGCCCAGCCGAGGAAGAAGACGACGAGCGCGAGCGCGGTTGCGTAGAGACGGCCGGTGTGGCTAGTCATCTCCGCCACCACCTGCCGCGTTCTCGAAGCCGCCGTCGTCGCCGTGGTGCGTGTGCTTCACGACCACGATCGGCGGCGGGCGGTGGTAGACGATCCTCGGGGCCGGCGCCTGTGCGCGACCGGCGGCCACCGGGGCCTTCGTTGCCGCGGCAAGCTGCTTCTGCAGCGAGGCCGCGTACGCATCGAGCTGCTTGACCCGGGCCGAGTAGGTGGCGTCGGTAGCGCGCCGGCTGGCGGCGCCGAGATGGACGGTTCGCGTTGCAGCAACCGTGCCGAGCACGGCGCCGACTGCGAGGAGCAGGGCGATCAGGACTACGTGGATTCTCTTCATGTCGAGACCTCCTGGGTCGATGCCTCGACGCTACGGGGGCCCGCGTAAGGGGCGGGACACGGCTTCGCAAGGCTCGGACAAGCCCCGGTAAGGGTTCGGCAAAGTCCTGATGGCGGCCGCTGTGCGTGCAGTAAGCGTGGAGTCATGAAGATCCTCCTCGTCGAGGACGAGGACGCGATCGCCGAGCCGCTCGCGACGGGACTCCGTCGTGAGGGCTTCGCCGTGGAACGCGCGGCGACGGGCGGTGCGGCACTCGCGGCCGAAGCGGCCGACCTCGTCCTGCTCGACCTCCGCCTCCCGGACATCGACGGGATCGACGTCTGCCGGTCGCTGCGCGCCCGCTCCGACGTCCCGATCATCGTCGTGACCGCCCGGGGCGAGGAGGCCGACCGCGTCGTCGGGCTCGAGCTCGGCGCGGACGACTACGTCGTCAAGCCGTTCGGGCTGCGCGAGCTCATCGCGCGGATCCGCGCCGTGCTGCGGCGCACGGCCGCGCGCGACGGGAACGGCGGCCCCCCGGCGCCGATGCGCGTCGGCGGCCTCGAAGTGGACGAGCGCGCGCGCCGCGCCATCCTCGACGGCATCGAGCTCGGCCTCACGCCGAAGGAGTTCGACATCCTCGCCGCGCTCGTCCGCGACCCGGGGGCCGTCATCTCCCGCCGCCGCCTGCTCGAGGAGGTCTGGCAGACGACCTGGTACGGGTCGGCGAAGACCATCGACGTGCACGTCGGCGCGCTCCGGCGCAAGCTCGGCGATCCCGGCTGGATCGAGACCGTCCGCGGCGTCGGGTTCCGGCTCCGGGCGGCGTGACCCGCCGGCTGCTGCTCGGGTATCTCGGGCTCACCCTCTTCGTCCTCCTCGCGCTCGAGATCCCGCTCGGGGTGCAGAACCAGCGCACCGAGCGGCGTGACCTCGAGGCGCGCGTCGAGCACGACGCGACGACGCTCGCGGCGGTCGCCGAGGACGCGCTGTCCGGAGCGAAGGGGCAGTGGCGGCAGGTCGCAGCCTCCGCATACGCGTACACGGGCTCGACCGGCGGCCGCGTCGTCGTCGTCGACACGCGCGGCGTCGCGCGCGTGGACACGAGCCCGCGCGTCCAGGGCGCGGAGAATCTCGCAACCCGGCCGGAGATCCGCGCCGCGCTCGGCGGCACCGTCGCGTCCGGAACGCGGCGGTCGGCCACGCTCGGCCAGACGCTCCTCTACGTCGCCGTCCCGGTGACGTCGGGACGGATCGTGCACGGCGCCGTTCGCGTCACGTATCCGACGTCGACCGTCGACTCGCGCATCCTCCGCTACTGGCTGCTGCTCGCCGCGGTCGCGGGCGTCGTGCTCGCGGCGGCGGCGGCGGTCGGCGTGCGGCTGGCGCGCTTCGTCGTGCGCCCGCTGCGCGGCCTCGAGCACGCCGCGGCGGCGGTGCGGGACGGCGACCTGTCGGCGCGTGCGCCCGAGGACGACGGGCCGCCGGAGGTGCGGTCGCTCGCGCGTGTGCTCAACGCGACCGTCAGCGGGCTCGCGCGCCTGCTCGAGTCGCAGGAGGAGTTCGTCGCCGACGCGTCGCACGAGCTGCGCACGCCGCTGACCGCGCTGCGCCTCCGGCTCGAGAACGGCGACGTCGACGGTGCGCTCACGGAGAGCGTGCGGCTGTCGGAGCTCGTGAACGGACTGCTCGCGCTCGCACGCGCCGACGCGCAGCCGGCGTCGGCCGAGATCGTCGACGCGGAGACGGTCGCATTCGAGCGCGTCGGCGCATGGCGCGCGGCAGCATCCGAGCGCGGTGTCGAGCTCGAGGTCGACGCGACGTCCGCGCCCGTCCGCGCGTCGGCGGAGCGGCTCGCCCAGGTGCTCGACAACCTGCTCGCGAACGCGCTCGAGGTCGCACCGCGCGGATCGGCGGTGGTCGTCTCCGTCCGGCCCGCCGAGCTGCGTGTGCGCGACGCCGGGCCGGGCATGACCGCCGAGCAGCGGGCACGTGCGTTCGACCGCTTCTGGCGCGCCGGGTCGGGACCGGGAGGCTCCGGGCTCGGCCTCGCCATCGTCAAGCGGCTCGTCGAAGCCGACGGCGGCACGGTCGAGCTCGCCGACGCGCCGGGCGGCGGTCTCGAGGCGATCGTCCGCCTCCGCGGGGCGTGACGTCCGGTCCGCGTTCTAGTCTGAGCGCGCTCTGGCGCTGAGCACAATGACCATGACCCGTCGACAGACGGTTTTCGCAGGCCTGGACCAACCGCCGGCCTGGCCCGCGACCCGCGGGCGCCCTCGCCCGGAGCGCCTCGGGGCCGGGCTGGACACGCTCGGCGGCGTCGGCGTCACCCTGAAGCGCCGGCTCGCGAAGCTCGGGCTGGAGACGATCGACGACCTCCTCCTGCACACGCCGCGCCGGTACGAGTCGGCCGCGGACGAGGTGCCGATTGCGGCGCTGCGGCGGCGACGGCGAGGTGGTCGATCGTCGGCGAGGTGCTGAACGTGACGAAGCGGCCGCTGCGCGGACGGCGCATGCTCGTGACCGCGCGCGTGTCGGACGGGACGGCGACGATCGGCGCGACGTGGTTCAACCAGCCGTGGATCGCGGACCAGCTCAAGCCGGGGATGCGCGTCCGCCTGCGCGGCAAGATCGGGCGCTACGGCTTCGACGTCAAGTCGCACGATCTCGGTGAGGCACGAGCGACCGCCGACTTCGCGCCCGTCTATGCGGCGGCGGAGGAGATCCCGGCGAAGACGGTTCGCCGCGTCGTCGAGGCGGCGCTGGCGCACGTCGCCGACTACTTCGATCCGCTGCCGGCCGAGCTGCGCGAGCGCGAGGCGATGCCGCTGAAGCGAGACGCGCTCGCCGCCGTCCACCGCCCGCAGAGCGAGGACGAAGCGGAAGTGGGGCGGCGCCGGCTCGCGTTCGAGGAGCTCCTGCTCCTCCAGGTCGGCATCGCGCGCCGCGTGGCGGCGCGCGAACGCACCCTCGCGCCGTCGCTCGGCGAGCCGGGCGAGCTCATCGCGCGCTACCGCAAGGCGCTGCCGTTCGCGCTCACCCCGTACCAGGAACAGGCGATCCGCGAGATCGACGTCGACCTCGCGCGGACGGCGCCGATGCAGCGGCTCCTGCAGGGCGACGTCGGCTCGGGCAAGACGGTCGTCGCGCTGTACGCGCTGCTGCGCGCCGTCGAGAACGGCCGCCAGGGCGCGCTCATGGCGCCGACCGAGACGCTCGCCGAGCAGCACTTCATCACCGTCGTCCGATCTCTGCTTCGCGCTCGGCGTGTCCTGCGCGCTGCTGACGAACGCGACGCCGAAGCGCGACCGGCAGGCGGCTCTCGGCGCGGACGTCGTCGTCGGCACGCACGCGCTCATCCAGGAGGGCGTCGAGCTGCGCGACCTCGCCGTCGCCGTCGTCGACGAGCAGCACCGGTTCGGCGTCGCGCAGCGCAAGGCGCTGTGCCAGGGGCGCGGCGCCGCACGTGCTGCACATGACCGCGACGCCGATCCCGCGCACGCTCGCGCTGACGGTCTACGGCGACCTCGCCGTGTCGGAGATCGCGAAGCCGCCGGCGTCGCGCAAGCCGGTCGTGACGACGCGCATCGGCGAGGAGCGCGTCGTCGGAGACGTACACGCGGCTCACGCGCCTCCTGCGCGAGGGGCGGCAGGCGTATGTCGTCTGCCCGCTCATCGAGGCAGTCGGAGACGTCGAGCGCGCGCGCCGCGGAGGCGGAGGCCGAGCGGCTCCAGCGCGCGGAGCTGCGCGACTTCCGCGTCGGCTGCCTGCACGGCCGGCTGAAGCCGGCGGAGCGGCGCGACGCTGATGGCGCGCTTCAAGGCGGGCGAGCTCGACGTGCTCGTCGCGACCACGGTGATCGAGGTCGGCGTCGACGTGCCGAACGCGACGGTGATGATCGTGCAGGAGGCCGACCGCTTCGGGCTCGCGCAGCTGCACCAGCTGCGCGGCCGCGTCGGCCGCGGCGCCGAGCAGTCGTTCTGCGTCCTCGTCTCGCGCGCGACGGAAGAGCTGACGGAGACGGCGCAGACGCGCCTCGACGCGCTCGTCGCGACGACGGACGGCTTCGAGCTCGCCGAGGTCGACCTCGACCTGCGCCGGCGGCGGCGCAGCTGCTCGGCACGCGCCAGTCCGGGATGTCCGACCTTCGCTTCGCGAACCTCCGCGGCGACCGGCCGCTGCTCGAGGAGGCGCGGAAGGAAGCGGCCGCGCTCGTCTCCGTGCCCGGGCCGCTGCAGGACGCCGTCGACGCCCTCTTCGCGGGCGCCGACGCGTCAGATCTCCTCTAGCGTCGGCGCGGCACGGATTGCCGGGCTGAGCGTCCCCCAGATCGCCATCGCCACGCCGAACGCGGCGAAGACCGCGATCGTCGCGCGGGCGGACACGTTTGCGAGCAGGAAGCCGGCGAGGAGCGGGCCGAGCGCGGCAGTCCCGTTCGTGAGCGAGCTGACCGCTGCCGTCGTCCGGCCGATCAGCCGGTCCGGCGTGAGGGAGAGCTGATACGGCCAGACGATCGAGTCCGTCGTCGGGATCGCGAGCGCCGTCGGGATGATGCTCGCCGTGAGCACGAAGACGCTCGGCCAGATGAGGAAGAGCGCGCAGCCGGCCCACGTCCAGAACTCGAGCACGATGAGCGCAGAGGTCGGCAGCAGCCGGCGCACGAACGGCGCGATCATCGAACCGACGAGCAGGGCCACGCCGAAGACGGCGACGAGCGCTCCGATCTCTCCGCTCGACAGTCCCTGCCGCTTGGCGATGACGACGAGGGCGAGCGACACGCCTGGGAAGACGATCTGGGCGAGAGTGAAGATGCCGACGATCGTGCGGAGAAACGGGTTCGACCACAGGAAGCGCAGGCCTTCCACGAGGCTGCGTAGCATCGACGCCGACTCGCGCTCGCGCTCCTCCTGGAAGGGCGTGCGCATCGCGAGGAGCGACCCGGTCGACGCCGCGTACGAGCCGGCGTCGACGAAGAACGGCAGCGAGCGCGCGATGCCGAAGAGGACGCCTCCGAGCGGCGGCCCGGCAAGCCGCACGATTGCAATGCGCGCGGTGAGGACGTTCGTCGCCGCGGGCAATTGCGGCCTCGGCACCACCGAACGGATCGCGCCCATCTGGGCGCCGCCGAAGAGCGCCGCGCCGGCACCCTCGACGAACGCGACGAGCGGGATCTCCCAGTAGTCGATGTGATGAACGAGCACGGCGACCCCGAGCACAGTCACCGGCCGCGGTGCGGACGACGTCGGAGAGGATCATCAGCCGTTTGCGTCTGAAGCGGTCGGCGGCGAGCCCTGCGGGAAGCGCGAACAGCCAGAGCGGCAGGGCGCGGGCGAATGCGACGATCCCCGCCTTCGCAGGAGAGTGCGTCAGCGCGAGCACGAGCAGCGGGTAGGCGATCTGGGTGGTCTGCGTGCCGACGTTCGACAGCAGCTGCCCGCTCTGGAGCAGCACGAAGTCGCGGTTTCGCCTCAGCGGGACCGTTTCCACGGCCAGCACCGTATAGCCGGCATGGACCGCAGACAGTTCCTCTTCGCCCTGGCGGCGGCGCCGGCGGCGCTCCGGCACGAGCCGCTCGCATACGTCACCGCCGACACGGAGGCGCACGTCGTCCTCGTAGGCATGACGAGCGGGCACGTGTACCGGCGCATCCCGACGGCGCCGTCGCCGTTCAGCATCGAGCGCGTCGGCGACACGGCAGTCGTCGCGCACACGGTGAGCGGGCGCGTCACCGTCCTCGGCCGCGGCGTCGTCGAGGGGATCGGGGAGCCGCGCTACACCGCCGCGGCGCACGACGGGCGGCACGCCTTCGTGACCGACTCCGGTGACGCACGGCTCGTCACGATCGACGTGCTCCGCGGCGAGATCGTCGGGCATGTGCGGCTCTCGCAGTGGCCGCGGCACGTCTCGCTCGCCCGCGACGGCCGCACGCTGTGGGTCTCGCTCGGCACGGCGGCGGATGCGATCGCCGTCGTCGACGTGCGGGAGCCGGCGCGGCCGCGGCACGTCGCGACCGTGCGGCCGCCGTTCCTCGCGCACGACGTCGGCTTCGCACCGAGCGGCCGCGCGTGGATCACCGCGGGAGAGGCGAGCACGATCGCCGTGCACGGCGGGCCGGTGCTGCCCGGCCGGCGGCGCGCCGCAGCACGTGACGTTCCTCGGCGACCGCGCGTACGTCACGAGCGGCGCCGACGGGACGCTGCGCGTCTACCACGAGCCGAGCGCGCGGCTCCTCTCCACGTCACGGGTTCCGGTCGGCTCGTACAACGTGCAGTTCGCCGCCGGCCGTGTGCTGACGCCGTCGCTCGACGACGGCACGCTCTGCGTCCTCGACGCCGCGGGAGGCGTGCGCGAGCGGGTACGTGTGGCGGCGTCGTCGCACGACGCCTGCCTCGCCTCGGCGTAGTCCGTGCGACGATCCGCGCATGCGGATCATCGCCGGGAGCCGGAAGGGCCACACCATCCAGGCACCGCGCGGACTCGACACCCGCCCGACCTCCGACCGCGTGCGGGAGAACGTCTTCAACATCCTCGGACCGGTCGACGGCGCCACGGTGCTCGATCTCTACGCCGGCTCGGGCGCGATGGGGCTCGAGGCGCTGTCTCGCGGGGCGGCGCAGGCCGTCTTCGTCGACGACGACCGGGACGCCGTCCGGGCGATCGAGCGCAACCTCGACAAGCTGCGCCTGCGCGGGACGGTGCTGTGCCAGGACGCGGTGGCGGTGCTCGCGTCCGAGAGGAGGAAGTACGATCTCGTGCTGGTCGACCCCCCGTACGCCATGTACACGGAACTTCAACCGCAGCTCGCGCGCTATCTCCCCGCCGTGCTCGCCGGCGACGGCGTCCTCGTCCTCGAGACGGACGCGCGCGTCGAGCCGGAGCTGCCGCTCGCGCAGCGCACGAGCCGCACGTACGGACAGACGCGCGTGACGGTGTACGACACGTGATCACCGCGATCTGCCCCGGCTCGTACGACCCGGTGACGAACGGGCACGTCGACGTCATCTCGCGCGCGGCCGGCATCTTCGACCGCGTCGTCGTCGGGGTCGTCGGCAATCCGCATCACAAGAACCCGGTGTTCACGACCGACGAGCGCATCGAGTTCCTCCGCTACGCGGTCGGCCATCTCCCGAACGTCGAGATCGACGTCTTCCGCGAGCTCGTCGTCGACTTCGCGCGCAGGTGGGACGCGAAGGCGATCGTCAAGGGCCTGCGCGTCATCTCGGACTTCGAGTGGGAGTTCCAGATGAACCAGCTCAACCGCCACCTCGCCCCGGACGTCGAGACGGTCTACGTCATGGCGAGCCCGCAGGTGAGCTTCGTCTCCTCGAGTGGGGTGAAGGAGATCGCAGCGTTCGGCGGCGACGTGTCCGCCCTCGTCCCGGAGCCGGTCGCCCGGCGATTCAAGGAGATGTTCCCGGCAGGACGTCCGGGCACGCCGGAGAATCCCGGAGATTGAGAGGCTAGACTGGAATCCATGGACGTCCTCGTTCTGATCGACAAGCTCGACGACCTCGTGCACAACGCGAAGGCCGTCCCCCTGACCGACCAGGTCCGCATCGACCGTGAGGAGATCTACGACATCCTCGACCAGATGCGGGCGACGATCCCCGAGGAGATCAAGCAGGCCCGCTGGATCGTGAAGGAGCGCCAGGAGATGCTCGCGGAGGCGAAGCGCGAGGTCGACCGGCTCCTCGCCGAGGCGCGCGAGCAGGCCGTGCGCGAGGCCTCGCAGACCGAGATCGTCAAGATCGCGGAGCACCAGGCGCAGGACATCGTCGACGAGGCGCGGCGCGCTGCGCGCGAGACGCGACTCGAGATGGAGGACTGGGCCGACGGCATCCTCTCGACGCTCGAGGTCAACCTCGACAAGTTCCTCTCGGCCGTGCAAGCGCGGCCGCGAGCGGCTCCACGAGCGCTCGCAGGAGACCGTCACCGCGGGCATGGGCCCGAGCGACGGCTCCGGCGACGACTTGGGTTACTAGGGAATAGACCAGCGCGTCGGCGGCCAGTACGTCGCGACGACGGGGCCGACGAACGCGGAGCGCGGCACCGCGCCCCACACGCGCGAATCGCACGAGTCGTTGCGGTGGTCGCCCATGACGAAGTACTCGCCGGGACCGAGCCGCGGCCACGCCTTCGTCGTGTCGTCGCGGTTCGCCGCCGTGATGTACGGCTCGGCGAGCCGCTTGCCGTCGATGTAGACGTAGCCGTTCCGCTCCGACACGACGTCGCCGGGCAGGCCGATGACGCGCTTCACGAACGTGCCGCCCTCGCTGCAGGCCCGCTTGGCGGCCGGCGGCGCCTCGAACACGGCGACCTCGCCTCGCTCGGGGTTTCGGAACCGGTAGACGATCTTCGCGGCGATGACGCGGTCATTGAACGTCGCCGTGCACTCGGCCGCGGGCTTCGCGCAGAGGAGCGTCGGCTCCATCGACGCACTCGGAACGCGGTACGGCTGCGCGATCTCCGCCTCGCTCGCGAGCACGATCCCGATCGCGACCGCGAGGGTTATGACCCACGAGAGGAGCTTGCGACGCATCGCCTCAGGGTAGCCCGAGGCCGGAGCGTAAGCCGCAGGCTTACGCGGAGGCGGAGTAGCGGCCGGGGACGGGCGCAGCCCGCCACCGGCCGCGCAGCATGACGAACCCGCCCACACGCCCCACAAGAGCTCGGCGGCTCGGCCGCCGAGCGTTTCCCGCGAAGCGGCGCAACCTCAATAGCGCGAAGTGCGCAGCACTTCGCGCTCCGCACCGAGCTCCCGCGCGAGCTCGACGAACGCCTGCGATGCCGCCGACCGGTAGCGGTCGCGGTGCCACACGAGCACGAGAACGCGTGGCGGGAGCCGCCCGCCGAGCGGCAGCGTGACGAGCGCGGGGTTGCGCGGGTTCACGACGAGGAGCGGCACGACGGCCGCGCCGAGGCCCTCGGCGACGAGTGCGGTGAGCGTGCCGTTGTCGTCGGTGCGGAAGACGACGTTCAGGTCGGAGACGTGGCCGCGGAGGAACTTGTCCGGCTCGCCGCTCGTCCGGAAGCCGATGAGCGGCATCCCGTTGAGCTCGCGCAGCGGAATGCCGGCGCGGCCCGCGAGCTCGGAGCGGGACGAGACGACGAGCACGTACGGGTCGCGCAGGATCTCCGCCGACTCGAACGGGCCTTCGGGGAGCGGCACCTCCGCGAAGGTGAGATCGACCTCGCCGCGCTCGATGAGGCGCAGCAGGTCGTCGGTGTCCGCCTCTTCGCGCACGTGCACCTCGACGCGCGGCCACGACTCGCCGAACCGGCGCAGGAGCGCGGGGAGGATGCGCGCGCCGACGCTCTGGAGGATCCCGACGCGCAGCGGTCCGGCGGCGCCCTCGGCGAGAGCGGCCATGTCGGCCTGCGCTGCGTCGAGCCGCGCGACGATCGCGTCGCCGTGCCGGAGCAGGAGCTGGCCGGCCTCGGTGAGCGCGACCGGGCGGGGGCCGCCGGGCCGCTCGACGAGCTGCTGGCCGACGATCTTCTCGAGCTGCGCGATCTGCTGGCTCACCGCCGACTGCGTGTAGCCGAGCTCGCGTGCCGCGCGGCCGAACGAGCGCGTCCGGCCGACCGCCTCGAGCGCGGCCAGATGGCGGATCTCGACGCCGAGAAATCCATCACGTATTTTCATCAATCCGAATTATAACCGGATTTGCCCTAATAGACCGGCACAGGCAGGCTGGATCCATGAGGCTCGCAGCCGCGCTCACGACCGTCTACCTCGTCTGGGGATCGACGTACCTCGCGATCGCGGTGGCAGAGCGGACGATGCCGCCGCTGCTCATGCTCTCGGTCCGGTTCGTTGTCGCAGGCGGACTGCTCTACGCGTTTTGCGTTCGCCGCGGGCATGTCGCAGCCGCACGCCCGGGGCGCCGGGAATGGCTCGCTGCAGCCGTGATCGGCGCGCTCCTCCTCGCCGCGAGCACGGGCGGGCTCGCCGTCGCCGAGA
The DNA here is from genome assembly GCA_963802685.1 of uncultured Actinomycetes bacterium. Classification (GTDB taxonomy): domain Bacteria; phylum Actinomycetota; class Thermoleophilia; order Gaiellales; family Gaiellaceae; genus Palsa-739. Next base: position 56,593 of record CAWDJG010000003.1, on the reverse strand, counting down.
TGAGCGTCCCGTCCGGTCTCGCTGCGCTGCTCGTCGCGAGCATCCCCCTCTTCATGGCCATCCTCGACCGCGCCGTCCACGGCGTGCGCATCCCGGCTGCGGCCGGGATCGGCATCCTCACGGGCCTCGCCGGCGTCGCGCTGCTCGCCGGCCCGAGCGGCGGTGTCGGCCTCACCGGCGGGCTGCTGCTCCTCGTCGCCGCCGTCGCGTGGGCGGTCGGCTCGGTCTACGCGCGCGTCGCGCCGCAGCCGGGGAGCGTCGTGCTCGCCACTGCGATGCAGATGCTCACGGGCGGAGCGGTCCTCGGCGTCGTCGGAGCTGCACGGGGCGAGCTCGGCCAGGTGCATCCCGCCGCCGTCTCGGGCGCCTCGCTCGGCGCGCTCGTCTACCTCATCGTCGTCGGCGGCCTCCTGGCGTACACCGCGTACAGCTGGCTCCTCCAGAACTCCTCGACGCCGGTGCTCTCGTCGTACGCGTACGTGAATCCGGCCTTCGCCGTCCTGCTCGGCTGGGGCTTCGCCGGCGAGCACATGGGGCCGCGCGAGCTCGTCGCCGGCTTCGTCATCGTCACCTCGGTCGCGCTCCTGCTGCTGCCGAGGAAGGAGAAGCCCGTCGCGGGCAAGGCGCGTCCTGTCGCGCCCGCTACCGTAGACGTGTGACCACGTTCAACCTGCGCCGGCTCCGGCTGCGCAGCGGCGACCAGTTCCGCGACGAGGTCGAGGTGGAGCTCGATCCGCTCGTGCTCGGGGGCCAGGAATACGTCCCGACTCCAGCGCTCGTTCCGGCCGGCCTCATCGTGACGAAGGCGAGCTCCGGCACCGTCCTCGACCTGTCGTTCCGCGTGCGGCTCGAGGGCCCCTGCTTCCGCTGCCTGGGCGATACCGCCCTCGAGCTCGCGATCCGAGCGCGCGAGTACCAGGCCCTCAAGCCCGGCGACGACGATGACCTCCGCTCGCCCTATGTCGAAGAGGACGTCCTCGACCTCTCCGCGTGGGCGCGCGACGCGCTCGCGCTCGAGCTGCCGGAGAAGATCCTCCACGACCCTGACTGCGCCGGCCTCTGCCCGGTGTGCGGCAAGGATCTGAACGTCGAGCCGCACACGCACGAGGAGCGCCACGGCGACCCCCGCTGGGCCGCGCTCGAGGCTCTGCGCGACGAGTCCTAGCGGTTCACCGCGGACATGTCCGCGTAGCGGTCCCCCGCTGCTTCGCCGATTTCGTCGAGCTCCGCGACCTCGGCCGCCGTCAGCTCGACGTCGGCTGCGGCCGCGTTCTGCTCGAGGTACGTCCGCCTGCGTGTGCCCGGGATCGGGACGACGTCGCCGCCGCGCGAGAGCACCCACGCGAGCGCGATCTGCGCAGGCGTGACGCCCTTCGCCTCGGCAATCGTCTTCACCCGGTCGACGAGCCGCTTGTTGCGCTCGAGGTTCTCGCCTGTGAACCGCGGGTGATTCTTCCGGAAGTCGTCATCGTCGAGCTCGTCCGGAGAGCTGAACCGCCCGGCGAGGAAGCCCCGGCCGAGCGGGCTGTACGCGACGAGGCCGATGCCGAGCTCGCGCAGCGTCTCGAGGATCTCGCCCTCGACGTCGCGCGTCCACAGCGAATACTCCGACTGAAGCGCCGAGATCGGGTGGACGGCGTGTGCGCGGCGGATCGTGGCCGCCGACGCCTCCGACAGCCCGAGGTGGCGCACCTTGCCGGCGGCGACGAGCTCCGCCATTGCCCCGACCGTCTCCTCGATCGGCGTCTCCGGGTCGACGCGGTGCTGGTAGTAGAGGTCGACGTGGTCGGTGCCCAGCCGCTGGAGCGATCCCTCGATCGCCGCGCGGATGGTTTCGGGCCGGCCGTCCGGGCGCCGGTCGCTGAACGCGCCGATGAACTTCGTCGCGACGACGAACTCGTCACGGCGGCCCTTGATCGCGCGGCCGACGAGCTCCTCGTTCTTGCCGACGCCGTACATCTCGGCGGTGTCGAGGAACGTGATCCCGAGCTCGAGCGCCCGGTGGATCGTCGCGATCGACTCGTCGTCGTCGCCCTGGCCGTAGAAGGCCGACATGCCCATGCAGCCGAGGCCCTGCGCCGAGACGGCGAGCCCCTGTCCAAGCGTTCTGGTCTCCATGACCGGACGGTAGCGGCCGTGCCATCCGCCGCTATACTGCGCGCCGCTCATGGCCGTCCCGAAGAGACGACAGTCCAGCTCCCGCCGCGACAAGCGGCGCGCGACGCACGCGATCGAGGCCCCGAAGGTGAACGTCTGCCCCCAGTGCGGGCAGCCGAAGCGGCCCCATCGCGTCTGCCCGACGTGCGGGACGTACAAGGGCCGCGAAGTCGAGCCGCTCCGCTTCGACGCCCCGTAGCTGCATGCCCCGGATCGCGGTCGACGCGATGGGGGGCGACCGCGGGCCGGCGGAAGTCGTCGCCGGGGCTCTCGAAGCAGCAGCGAACGGCGAGCTGACGCCGGTCCTCTACGGCTCCCCGGGCATCGACGCCCAGGGTCTCGAGCTGCACGAGACCGACGGCGTCATCGAGATGCACGAGAAGCCGGCCGAGGCCGTGCGCGCGAAGCCGAACAGCTCGCTCGTCGCCGCCGTCCGCGCGGTCACCGCCGGCGAGGCCGACGCCGCCATCTCCGCCGGGAACACCGGCGCGATGCTCGCCGCGGGCCTGCTCGAGCTCCGCCGCATCCCCGGCGTCATGCGTCCGGCCATCGCGGTGCCGATTCCCGCGCGCCGCGGGCCGTCGGTCCTCATCGACGCGGGCGCGAACGCGGACGCGCGACCCGAGCATCTCGTCCAGTTCGCGACGATGGGCGCGGTGTTCGCCGAGGAGATCCTCGGCGTCTCGAACCCCGAGGTGCGGCTCCTCTCCATCGGCGAAGAGGCGGAGAAGGGGAACCAGTTGACGCTCGAGGCGCACGCGCTCCTCGCCGCGAGCGACCTGAACTTCGCGGGCAACTGCGAGGGCCGCGACGTGCTCGCGGGCGCGGCCGACGTCGTCGTCACCGACGGGTTCACGGGCAACGTGACGCTCAAGCTCCTCGAGGGGACGATCACGAACCTCCTCGACGCGTTCCGGGAGGAGATCGCCGCCACGACCCGCGGGACGGTGGGCGGCCTGCTCATCCGCCCGGCCGCCCGGAGGCTGCGAAAGCGGCTCGATCCGGACACGTACGGCGGCGCCTATCTGCTCGGTCTCCGCGGCCTCGCGGTCATCGCACACGGCAATTCCTCCCGCACCGCGATCGCCAACGCCATCCGCCTCGCCGCCCGCGGCGTCGAGCACGACGTCGTCGGCAGGCTCGCTACACGGCTTGACCGGCCGGTGAAGGCGGTATGATCGGCGCGCTTTTACCCCTAGAAACCAAAATGAGGTGACATGGCAGCGTCGCGCGAGGAAGTCTTCGAGCGGGTCAAGGATGTTCTGACCGAGCAGCTCGGAATCGATGAGAGCGACATCACCGAGGAGGCGTCGTTCCAGGAGGACCTCGACGCGGACTCGCTCGACCTCGTCGAACTGATCATGGAGCTCGAGGATCAGTTCGGGATCAAGATCTCCGACGAGGACGCTCAGAAGATCACGACTGTCGGCCAGGCCGTCGACTACGTCTCGTCGCACCAGTAGCGGCAAGCGCAGTCGACAGCTGGCCGAGCTGATCGACGCGCTTCCGCCGAGCGCTGCTGCGACGGCTTTCACCCACTCGTCCTGGGCTTCCGACCGGACCGCCTCGTACGAACGGCTCGAGTTCCTCGGCGACAGCGTGCTCGAGCTCGCGGTGGCGCATGCGCTCTACGCGCGCTACCCCGAGTTCTCCGAGGGGCGGCTCGCGAAGATCCGGTCGCACGTCGTCTCGCGGGCGAGCTGCGCCGTCGTCGCGAACGAGCTCGACCTCGGCCGGCGGCTCGCGACCTTCAGCGAGGGCGAGGACGTCGAGCGGCTCGCGAAGAACCGCAACGTCCTCGCCGCGCTCCTCGAGGCCGTCCTGGGCGCGATCTTCCTCGAGCACGGCTTCCCCGCGATCGAGGAAGCCGTCGTCGATGCGTTCGCCGACCGGATCGACTACGCGCTCAACACGTACGTCGACCACAAGACGGAGCTTCAGGAGGTGCTCGCGCGGCTCGCGCGCCAGGTCGTCTACTCGGTCGTCGACGTGAGCGGGCCGGCCCACGAACGCCACTTCACGTGCGCCGCCGTCGTCGACGGGGAGCAGATGGGCACGGGGCAGGGCCGCTCGAAGAAGGCGGCCGAGCAGGAGGCCGCGAAGGAAGCGCTCGCGCGGCTCGCGGCCGACTAGATCCCGGACGACTACCGATGCGAGCCGTCTGGACGGCCGCAAATCTGGACTGCAAGGTGAGCACGAGCATCCTTGCGCGATCGATCCGGGAGTCGGCGACGCTGGCGCTCAACGAGCGCGCGAAGCAGCTCGCCGACCGGAAGCAGCCGGTCATCCACCTCGGCGGCGGCGAGCCGAAGAACAAGGCGCCGTTCTCGGCCGTGCTCGGTGCGGCGTCCCGTCTTGCGGCGGCGGAGGTCAAGTACGTCCCGACCGACGGCACGCCCGGCCTGAAGCAGGCGATCATCGCGTACACGGAGGAGCACTACGGGCGCCGCGTCTCGCCGGCGAACGTCATCGTCTCCTCGGGCGCGAAGCAGTCGATCTTCAACGTCCTCGTGTCGCTCGTCGACCCGCAGGACGAGGTCGTGATCCTCGCGCCGTACTGGGTCAGCTACCCCGAGATGGTGCGCCTCGTCCACGGCATCCCCGTCGTCGTCACCCCGGAGGACGGCGGCTTCGTGCCGACGACTCGAAGAGATCGACGCGTCCATCGGCTCGGCGACGAAGGCCGTCATCGTCAACAGCCCGAACAACCCCTCCGGGGCCGTGTACCCGGACGGCCTCATCGCGGAGCTCGTCGAGCTGTGCGAGGAGCGCGGCGTCCACCTCGTCATGGACGACATCTACCACCGGCTCGTCTTCGACGGCGTGCGGCCGCCGTCCGCGTACGCGTTCACCGGCCGCGACGTCGACGAGTCGCGCGTCGTCGTCGTCAACGGCATCTCGAAGCTCTACGGGATGACCGGCTTCCGCATCGGGTGGACGATCGCGCCAGCGCCGCTCGTCGAGGTGATGAAGAACGTGCAGGCCCAGACGACGTCGTGCCCGGCGGCGCTGTCGATGGCCGCGGCGGAGGCGGCGCTCACGGGCGTCCAGAGCGGCAGTCGAGAACCTGCGCCTCTCGCGTGCAGAACGTCCGCGACGTGCTCTTGCAGGAGTTCCGCGCGTTCTCCGGCGTGCACGTCGCGAAACCGGAGGGGACGTTCTACTGCCTGCCGGACTTCCGCGCGTACTCGGACGACTCGGAGGAGCTGTCGCGCTTCCTGCTCGACAAGGCGCTCGTCGTCACCGTGCCCGGCAAGGAATTCGGCGCGGAAGGCCATCTCCGCATCAGCTTCTGCGGCAGCGTGAAGGACGTCACGGAGGGCGTGCGCCGCATGCGCTGGGCGCTCGACCCGACCGCGCCGAACGACATCGTCATCGGCGAGCGCCGGCTCGTGAGGGACTGGCTGTGAACCCGCTCGACCTCAAGACGCCGGCGCAGGCGGACGCGGCCGAGCTCGCGAGCGAGTACGGCCTCGCGAACCACGGCCTGACGAACCTCCGCTGCGTCTACTGGAACCTGCCGGTGCCGGCGCTGTACGAGGAGATCGCGTTCCGCGCCGAGGGCCGTGTCGCGCGCCACGGGCCGATGGTCGTCAACACGGGCCGGCATTCCGGCCGCGCAGCGCAGGACAAGTTCATCGTGCGCGAGCCGTCGTCCGAGGACGACGTGTGGTGGGGCGAGTACAACCGCCCGATCGCGCCGGAGACGTTCGAGACGATCCTCGGCCGCATGCTCGGCTTCCTCCAGGGCCGCGACGTGTTCGTGCAGGACTGCGAGGCGGCGGCACAGCCCGAGTACCGGCTGCCGATCCGCGTCGTCACCGAGCTCGCGTGGCACAGCCTCTTCGCGCGCAACATGTTCCACTCGCCGGGGACGCGCGAGGCGCATCGCTCGCACGTGCCCGAGTTCACGATCATCTGCGCGCCGTCGTTCCGCGCGTACGAGCCGATCGACGGGACGCGCACGCGCGACGTTCGTCGCGCTGAGCTTCGAGAAGCGGCTCTGCCTCATCGGCGGCACGGCGTACGCGGGCGAGATCAAGAAGTCCGTCTTCACGCTCCTCAACTACCTGCTGCCGCTCGAGGGCGTGCTGAGCATGCACTGCTCCGCGAACGTCGGCGCGGACGGCGACGCCGCGCTCTTCTTCGGGCTCTCGGGCACCGGCAAGACGACGCTCTCCGCCGACCCGCGGCGCGGCCTCGTCGGCGACGACGAGCACGGCTGGAGCGACGACGGCGTCTTCAACCTCGAGAACGGCTGCTACGCGAAGGTGATCCGCCTCTCGCAGTCGTCGGAGCCGCAGATCCATCGCGACGACGCGGCGCTTCGGGACCGTGCTCGAGAACGTCGTCTGCGACCCGGTGACGCGCCGCGTCGATCTCGACGACGACCGCTTCACCGAGAACACGCGCGCGTCGTACCCGCTCGACTTCATCGACAACGCCGTCGGCTCGCGGCGCGCGCCGGCATCCGCACGCGGTGCTGCTCCTCACGTGCGACGCGCAGGGCGTGCTCCCGCCGATCGCGCGGCTCACGCCCGAGCAGGCGCTGTACCACTTCGTCTCCGGCTACACGTCGAAGGTCGCGGGCACCGAGGCCGGCGTCGGCGTCGACCCGGAGATCACGTTCTCGACGTGCTTCGGCGCGCCGTTCATGGTCCACCACCCGGGCGTCTACGCAGATCTCCTGCAGCCGGAAGATCGAGCTGCACGGCGCGTCACGTGCTGGCTCGTCAACACCGGCTGGGTCGGCGGGCCGTTCGGCATCGGCGAGCGGATCTCCATCGCGCACACGCGCGCGCTGCTCGACGCGGCGCTCTCGGGCGCGCTCGACGACGTCGAGCTACGCGGTCGACCCGGTCTTCGGCTTCGAGGTGCCCACGAGCTGCCCCGGCGCTCGACCCGCGAGCTCCTCCGGCCCGGCTGGTCGTGGCCGAGCGAGGAGGAGTACCACGAGCGCCGCCGCGAGCTCGCGGCCCGCTACATCGGCAACTTCCGGAAGTTCGAAGACGAGTGCCCGCCGGAGCTCGTCGCCGCCGGGCCGCATCTCGAGCCGGTTTCCGCCGTCTAGGACGGTTTCTGGCATCCTGCCGCGCGTGGTGGGGCGGCGGAAGAAGCACTCGGAGAAGGCGCTCGACGAGCGGATCGAGCAGGAGACCGAGCCCGAGGAAGAGCGTGGGATCCTCGAGGTCTTCCCGCGCGACGAGGACGCCCCGATCACCCGGAACGGCGACGACGACGAGCACGAGTAGCGCCGTCCAGGGCCGTCGTTAGGGTCCTCTGCGGGTGCATCTCCGTGCCGTCAAGATCCGTGGCTTCAAGTCTTTCCCGGACCCCGTCGAGGTGCGCCTCGAGCGCGGCGTCGGCGTCATCGTCGGCCCGAACGGCTCCGGCAAGTCGAACGTCTCCGACGCGATCCGCTGGGCCGCCGGCTCGCTGAGCCCGCTCGAGCTCCGCGCCGAGAAGCCCGACGACGTCCTCTTCTCCGGCGCGGCCGGCCGCGGCGCCGCCGACTACTGCGAGGTCGAGCTCCTGTTCGACAACGCCGACCACGCGCTGCCGATCGACTTCACCGAGATCTCCGTCGCCCGCCGGCTCCATCGCGGCGGCGAAGGGCAGTACATCCTCAACAAGACGCCGGTGCGGCGGCTCGACCTCGTCGAGCTGCTCGCCGACCTCGGCCTCGGCCAGGGCATGCACTCGATCATCGGCCAGGGCAAGGTCGAGGCGATCCTCGCGTCGAAGCCGGAGGAGCGCCGCGCGCTCATCGAGGAGGCCGCCGGCCTCGGGCGCTTCAAGGCGCGGCGGCACCGTGCCGAGCTGAAGCTCGCGCGCGTCGCCATCCAGGTCGAGCGCGCACGCGATCTCGAGGCGGAGGTGCGCAAGCGTCTTCGCCCGCTCGCGCTCCAGGCGACGGCCGCCGAGCGCGCCGAGAAGCTGCGCGGCGAGCTCGCGAAGCTGCACGCGCGCATCGCCGAGCTCGATCTCGCCACGCTCGACGACCGGATCGCCGAGGCGGGCTCGCGGCGGTCGGCCGCGGCGATCGCGAAGCGCGGTGCGGAGGAGCGGCTCGAAGGCGTCCTCGCCGAGCGCGGACGCGCCGAGGAGGAGCTCGCCGACGCGGCGGGCGCGCGCGAGCAGGCGATGCAGGAGCTGTACCGGCTGCGCAGCGCGGCCGAGCGCGCGGGCATGCGGCGCGAGTCGGCGGAGTCGCTGCTGCGGCGGTTGCACGACGAGCTCGAGCAGCCGCGGCGCGTGCTCGACGAGCGTGTGCGCGCGGAGCGCGCCGCACTCTCCGAGCAGGTGGGGCTGCTCGAGGAGCGGCTGCGTGCGCTCGATCGCGCGCTCGCCGAGCGCGAGGGCCTGCCGCCGGCGGCGCGTGCGCTCGCGGAAGAAGGGGAGCGGATCGCGCTGTCGCTGCTCGACGTCGAGCCGGGGATGGAGCGCGCGGTCGTCGCTGCGCTGCGCCAGCGGGCATCGGCCCTGGTCGTCGACGACGTCCACGCCGCCTTCGCGCTGCTCGAGCGTGCGCGCGCGGCCGGGCTCGGCTCGCTCACCGTCGTCATCGGTCGCCGCGATCCCGAGCTGCCCGTCGTCGCGAAGGAGGAGCTGCTGTCCTCTCCGGTTGCGGCGGTGACGCGCGAAGGCTTCGGGTACGACCCCGAGCACGGTGAGCTCTGGTTCGCCGGCGAGACGGCGGAGGCCGTGCTGCTCGAGCTGCAGGCACGGCGCCGCGCGCTCGCGGGGGAGCTGGACGCGCTGCGCAGGCGTGTCGATGCCCCGATTCCCGAGGCTGCGTACTCGGTCGAGCGCGATCCCGTCGTCGTGCGCAGCGTCGCGATCGTCGAGCGGCTCGTGCGTGCGCTCGATCTTCCCGCCGCTCGCTACGAGGCGCCGCTGCGCGCGCGCGTCGATGCGGGCGGTGCACGCACCGGGGAGCTCGGCGAGGAGCTGCGCCGCCTCGGCGCCGCCGAGGTCGAGCTCCGCCAGGCGCTGACCGAGGCGTCCGAGCGTGCGTCGTCGATCGACGTCGAGGTCGCGCGCATCGAAGCGGAGGCCGACGAGGCGCGGCGCCGGCTCGAGCACACGGGCACCGACGAGCGCGCCGAGGGCGAGGACCGCGACGAGCTCGCCGAGAAGGCGGAGCGTCTCGAGCGGCGCCGCGAGTCGCTCGGCCAGGTGAATCCGCTCGCGAAGGAGGAGTACGAAGCCGAGAAGACGCGGCTCGACGATCTCGTCACGCAGCGCACCGATCTCGAGGCGAGCCTCGACGAGCTCGAGAAGCTCCGAACCGAGCTGACCGAGACGGTCGAGCAACGCTTTGCGGAGACGTTCGACGCGGTGCAGGCGAACTTCGCCGAGGTCGCGTCGACGCTGTTCCCCGGCGGCGAGGGCCGGCTGCGACTCGTCGAGGCGGAGGACGACGAGGAGCAGCCCGGCATCGAGGTCGAGCTTCGGCCGGCGGGGAAGCGCGTACAGCGCCTGTCGCTCCTCTCCGGCGGCGAGAAGGCGCTCGGCGCCATCTCGTTCCTCTTCGCGCTCTTCCTTGCGCGGCCGTGTCCGTTCTATCTCCTCGACGAGGTCGAGGCCGCGCTCGACGACACGAACATCGGCCGCTTCGTCGAGCTGCTCCGCCGCTACGCCGACCGCGCGCAGTTCGTCGTCATCACGCACCAGAAGCGGACGATGGAAGCCGCGGACATCCTGTACGGCGTGACGATGGGCGGCGACGGCGTCTCGCAGGTCGTGTCGAGACGGCTGCCGCGCGAAGAAGCAGAAGCCGTCGCCGTCGCGTAGCACCGCCTTCGCCGCCGCGACATTTCCGTGACCCCTACGTGCCGGTACCTAGTACCGGTCGTCGGCTCCGCCCCGGCGGTGCGAGAGGCCGGTACCAGGTACCTGTACGTAAGACACGCGGTTTCGATACGGCGCCGCGCGTCTAGCCTGCCGGGGTGGAGTCGCTGCGCTCGACCTTCGACCGCGTTGCGGAGCTGTACGACCGCGCGCGGCCGACGTATCCGCCGCGCGTGATCGACGACGTCACCGCGCTCGGGCCGCGCATCCTCGAGATCGGCCCGGGGACGGGGCAGGCGACGCGCGCGCTCGTCGAGCGTGGGGCGGAGGTGACCGCCGTCGAGCTCGGCCCGAATCTCGCGGCGATCGCGCGCCGCAACGTGCCGCAGGCGGACGTCGTCGTCGCCGACTTCGAGGCGTGGGAGCCCGAACGAGCCGGCTTCGACGCCGTCGCGTCCTTCTCCGCGTTCCACTGGCTCGACCCCGAGACGAAGTACGCGAAGATCGCGCGGCTCCTCCGTCCCGGCGGCGCGCTCGCGGTCGTCGGGGTCGAGCACGTCCGCGTTCCCGGAGGCGACCCGATCTGGGAGGAGATGCAGGCGGACTACGACGCCGTCGTCCCGAGCCCCGACAACGGGCCGCCGCCGTTCGTCGACGAGGTCGGCGATCTCCGCACCGAGCTCGAGGACAGCGGCTTCTTCCGCGACGTCGATGTGCGCCGCTACCGATGGGACGTCGTCTACACGGGCGACCAGTGGATCGACGTCATGCGGACGTACTCGCCGAACATCGCCGGCGATCCCGCGGTGATCGACGAGCTCTACCGCCGCATCCGCGTGCGCATCGGCCCGCGAACCGTGACGAAGCACTACCTCGCGACGCTGACCACCGGCATAGACTCGGCGTAGTCCGATGCCGCACGACGAGGCGACGAAGGTTCCGCGCAAGCTCTACGAGCAGGAGCTCCAGCGCCTTCAGGGCGGAGCTCGTGAAGATGAAGGAGTGGGTGCGGACGACGGGCACGAGCTCGTCGTCCTCTTCGAGGGCCGCGACGCCGCCGGCAAGGGCGGCGCGATCAAGCGGATCACCGAGTACCTCAACCCGCGTGTCGACGCGGATCGTCGCGCTGCCGGCGCCGACCGAGCGCGAGCGGGGCCAGTGGTACTTCCAGCGCTACATCGCGCACCTGCCGACCGCCGGCGAGATCGTCCTCTTCGACCGCAGCTGGTACAACCGCGCCGGCGTCGAGCACGTCATGGGCTTCTGCACGCCGGACGAGTACCGCCGTTTTCTCCAGCAGTGCCCGATCTTCGAGCGCCTGCTCGTCGACGACGGAATCATGCTCGTCAAGTACTGGTTCTCGGTGAGCGACGAGGAGCAGGAGCGCCGTTTCCGCTCGCGGCTCGAAGATCCGCTGCGGAGCTGGAAGCTGTCGCCGATGGACCTCGAGTCGCGCGCGCGTTGGGTCGAGTACTCGCGCGCGAAGGACGAGATGTTCGTCCACACCGACATCCCGGAAGCGCCGTGGTATGTCGTCGAGGGCGACGACAAGCGGCGTGCGCGGCTCAACTGCATCCACCATCTGCTCTCGATCGTCCCGTACGAGGACGTCGTCGAGGCTCCGCTGAAGCTTCCGCCGCGGCCGCCTGGGGGCGACTACGAACGGCCGCCGCGCGACCTCTTCCACTACGTCCCCGACTACACCGCGACGCTGCTCTAGGCGCGACCGCGTCCCTTGAGGCGCCGCTTCCCCGGCTTGCCCGCATTGAGCTGCTCGGCGTGGGCGAGGTGCTCCTCGAGCCACTGACGGCTCTGCTCCTGGAAGCGCACGAACAGGTCGAGCTCCTTGTCCGTGTATTCGGCCGTCATCTCGAGCACCTCATCCGCTGCGCCGTAGATCTCCTCCGACAGGCGGGCCACCTTCGGCGTCGTCTCGATGAGGACGCGGCGGCGATCGTCGGGATCGGAGACGCGCCGTGCATAGCCGGCCTTCTCGAGGCGGTCGACGATCGTCGTGACGGCGCCGGTGGAGAGGCGCAGCTCGCGGGCGAGGTCGCCCGCCGTGATGCGGCCCGCCTGGTCGATGACGTCGATCGCACGGCCGTCGGTCGTGTTGATGCCGAGGTACTGGGCGGCGGCCTCGTCGAGCATCTGCGTCAGCACCTGATTCCGCCGGACGAGCTCCATGCCACGCCAGATCTTCTCTTGTCTTGACATTCAGATATCTCGATAGCTAAGATACACGACAGTCAAGCTAATTATAGGAGGTCGCGGTGGATTTGGCAATCGAGACCGAGGGGCTCGTGAAGACGTACCCCAAGGGCATACGGGCGCTCGACGGGGTCGGGTTCGCCGTCGAGCGCGGCACGGTCTTCGGCCTGCTCGGCCCGAACGGGGCCGGCAAGTCGACGACGGTGAAGATCCTGACCACGCTGACGGTCCCCGACGCCGGCCGCGCGGTCGTCGCCGGCCACGACGTCGTGCGCGACCCGCACGCCGTGCGCCGCGCAATCGGCGTCGTCGGGCAGAAGAACGGCGTCGACCCGGACGCCACCGGCCGCGAGAACCTCCAGCTCCAGGGGGACTTCTACGGCATCCCGTCGCGGCGACTGCGCGCACGCATCGCGGAGCTGCTCGAGCGCTTCAACCTGACCGAAGCGGCGGACCGCCTCGTGCGGACGTACTCGGGCGGCATGCAGCGCAAGCTCGACGTCGCCATCGGGCTCATCAACGACCCGAGCGTGCTCTTCCTCGACGAGCCGACGACGGGCCTCGACCCGGAGGCCCGCGCGGACATGTGGCTGGAGATCGAGCGGCTCGCGCGCGACGACGGCGTCACCGTGCTGCTCACGACGCACTACCTCGAGGAGGCCGACAGGCTCGCCTCGCAGCTGGCGATCGTCGATCTCGGCCGCGTCGTCATTGCCGGCACTCCCGAGCAGCTCAAGAGCGAGCTTCACGGCGACACGCTCGTCGTCGAGCTCGGCGCGTCCGTCAACGGACGGGCGCTGCAGGCGATCGACGGCATCGACGGCGTGCACGATCCCGCGGTCGACGGCCGCGTCCTGCGTGCGCGCGCCGACGCGGGAGCGCGGGCCGTGCCCGCGGTGCTCGCTGCGCTCGAGGCGGCCGGCGTGCCGGTCGCCGCGGTGACGGTCTCCCGGCCGTCGCTCGACGACGTGTACCTGCGCCACGCAGGCCGGACCTTCGAGGAGGCAGAGAGATGAGACTCGCAATCCGTCACACGCTTGCGCTCACGCGCCGCCAGCTCCTGATCCTGTGGCGGCAGCCGTGGTTCGTCGCGATCACGGTCGTGCAGCCGCTCATCTGGCTGCTGCTGTTCGGCTCGCTGTTCAAGAAGGTCGTTCAGCTGCCCGGCTTCCACGGCGGCGGCTCGTACGTCCAGTTCCTCACGCCGGGCGTGCTCGTGATGAGTGCGCTGTTCGCCGGCGGCTGGCACGGCATGGGCTACATCGACGCGATGAACCGGGGGATCCTCGACCGCTTCCTCGTGTCGCCGATGCGGCGCGGCGCGCTCGTCGCCGCCGGGTTCCTGTACGGCACCGTCGTGGTCGTCGTCCAGTCGCTCGTCATCATCGGCGTCGCGTATGCGGACGGTGCACGCTTCGCGTTCGGATCCATCCTCGCGATGTTCGTGCTCGCGATCCTGCTCGGCGGCATCGTCGCCGCGCTCTCGGACGCGCTCGCGCTCGTCGCGCGGCAGGAGGAGACGCTCATCGGCGCGGTGCAGTTCGTGATCCTGCCGGCGACGTTCCTCTCCTCCGGGATGATGGCGGCGAACCTGCTGCCGGGCTGGATCCACGACGTCGCCCGCTTCAACCCCGTCAACTGGGCCGTCGTCGGTTCGCGTGCCGGGTCGGCGGACTGGGGCCTCGTCGCAACACGCGCGGGGATGCTCGCGGCGCTCCTGCTCGTCTGCGCCGCGCTCGCGACGCGTGCGATCCGCGTGTATCAACGGGCCGTCTAATCTGGCCGCGTGTCGAGGAGCTGGTCTGAGCTACTTGGTGAAGAGGGGGCCGCGCCCGAGCCGGAGACGGACCGGGCCGGCCTCTTCTCGCGCCTGCGCGACTCGCTGTCGAAGTCGCGCCGCGCGCTGACGGAGCAGCTCCAGGTCGCCGCGTTCGATCCCACCGACGACCTCTCGTGGGAGCGGCTCGAGGAGGCGCTGCTGCAGGCCGACGTCGGCGTGCCGGCGACGGCCGAGCTCGTGCGGCGCCTCGAGCAGCGCGGCGACGTTACCGCGCTCGCCGACGAGGTTGCCGAGCTCTTCGGCGTGCCGCCGACGCTCGACGTGCACCACGCGCCTGCGGTCATCCTCGTCGTCGGCGTGAACGGCACGGGGAAGACGACGACGATCGGCAAGCTCGCGTCGAAGCTCTCCGAGCACGGCCGTTCGGTCGTCGTCGCGGCGGCGGACACGTTCCGCGCCGCGGCCGAGGAGCAGCTCGAGATCTGGGCGCAGCGCGCCGGCGCGGACTTCGTCGGCTCCGAGCGCGGCGCCGATCCCGCCGCGATCGCGTACGACGCGATCGAGCTCGCGCAGGCGCGCGGCCGCGACGTCGTCATCGTCGACACCGCCGGCCGGCTGCACACGCAGACGAACTTGATGGAGGAGCTCGCGAAGGTGCGCCGCGTGATCGAGCGCAAGCTCGAGGGCGCGCCGCACGAGACGCTGCTCGTCGTCGACGCGACGACGGGGCAGAACGGCGTGCAGCAGGCGAAGCTCTTCAACGAGACGGTGGGCATCACCGGCGTCGCGCTGACGAAGCTCGACGGCTCGGCGAAGGGCGGTGTCGCCATCCCGATCGCGTACGAGCTCGGACTGCCGGTGAAGCTCGTCGGCGTCGGCGAGCGGATCGACGACCTGCGGCCGTTCGACCCGCTCGACTACGCGCGCGCATTGGTTACCTAGCGCGCTCCCAGACCGTCCAGCCAGAGCTCGTCTTCGCGACGAAGTACGTCAGCTCGGACAGGCTCGCGCTGACCTTCGCGACGCGCGGCAGCGTGACGTCGACCTCGACGCTGCGCGCCGCGACCGCAGCTCCGCAGTCGTCCGCGGCCTCGCCGTAGCGCGGCATCGCATGGCCGAGCGTTCCCGTCGCTTTTGCGCCGGCCAGGTCGCTCGCGCTGCCCGGGTAGTGCGCGGGCAGCCACTGGAGGATGTAGAGCGCCGCGCCGCTCGCAGTCCTGAGTGGGCGGGCGGTGGGGCACGACGGAACGACGAGACGGCCGAGCTCCTCGCGCGCGGCGGCGAGCATTGCCGCGGACGGCCTGCCCGGGAACGTCACGGACACGTGCACCGCGTACGCGCCGACGTGAACGTGCAGGCGGCGGAGGGGGCCTCCGTCGGGAAGCCGCAGCGGCAGCAGCCGCAGTGGGAGGCCGGGCCGCTGGGAGGCGGGGGAGAACGACGCGTCGATGCGGATCCCGTTCCCGCTCGTCGCCGTCGCGGTCGTCCCGGACGCGGTCGTCGACCAGCCCTCGGCGGGAAGGAATCCCGGTCCGGCGTTCAGCCGAGCGGGCACGTGCTTCACGATGAGCTTCGGCTTCGCCTTGCCGCCGGCGGCAACGGCGTAGCCGCCGCCGAAGGCGCCGGCGACGAGCGCCGCCGCGATCAGCACGGGCAGCAGGCGCGGCCGCCGCTGCCGGGCGCCGAGGACGCGGGTGCGCGCCCGGCGGGTCTCGATGTCGCTGGGGCCGGGGAGGCGGTGGCCCGCCTCGCGCAGGCGCCGTTCGAGTTCGTCAGACATTGCGTGCCTCCAGGTCGAGCCGCAGATCGCGAAGCGCGCGGGCGAGCCGGGAGTTGACGGTCCCGACCGGAACGCCCAGCACCTCGGCGATCTCGGGGGTGGTGTAGTCGAGCCAGTAGTGGAGCGCGATCACGGCCCGGCGATCGGGGCCGAGCCGCCGGAGTGCCTCGTGAAGTGAATCGTCCACGAGCGGTGGGTCGAACGTGAACGCCTCGGTCAGCTCGTCCTCGCCGGCCTCGCGGCGCCGGCCCCGGACGAGGTCGATGGCGCGGTTGACCGCGATCCGGACGAGCCACGGCTCGATCGGCCTCCGCCGGTCGAAGCGGTGGAGGGCGGCGCCGGCGCGGATGAACGCATCCTGGGCGGCGTCGCTCGCGAGCTCGCGGTCGGCGGCGACGGCGTACGCGGCGCGCCAGACGCGCTCCCAGTGCCGGTCGAAGATGTCGCCGAGCTCCATCACTCCAAATACGTCGCGGGACTGCCGTTCCTATCCCGGTACCCTGGCCGTCTCGATGTTCGACACCCTCTCCGACAAGCTCCAGAGCGCCCTCGGCGACCTCCGCGGCCGCGGACCGCTCGACGAGGAGGCGATCTCCGCGCGCGATGCGCGAGGTGCGCCTCGCGCTGCTCGAGGCGGACGTCAACTTCGAGGTCGTCAAGGCAGTTCGTCGCGCAGGTGCGCGAGCGCGCGCTCGGCCAGGACGTCGCAGAAGAGCCTCACGCCCGGCCAGCAGGTCGTGAAGATCGTCCACGAGGAGCTGACCGAGCTGATGGGCTCGGGCTCCTCGCAGCTCGCGTTCTCGCCGCGGCCGCCGACGACGATCCTGCTCGCCGGCCTGCAGGGCTCGGGCAAGACGACCGCCGCCGGCAAGCTCGCGCTGCTGCTCCAGAAGGACGGGCAAGCAAGCCCGCGCTCGTCGCCGCCGACCTCCAGCGGCCGGCCGCGATCGACCAGCTCGTGCAGCTCGGCGCGCAGGTCGGCGTCCCCGTCTACGCCGACGAGCGCGGCGACCCGGTGAAGGCCGTGCGCGACGGCATCGAGCGCGCGAAGGCCGACGGGCGCGACGTCGTCGATCCTCGACACCGCCGGCCGGCTGCACATCGACGAGGCGCTGATGGACGAGCTCGCCGCCGTCCGCCGCGAGGCGAAGCCGACGAACGTGCTGCTCGTCGCTCGACGCGATGACCGGCCAGGAGGCGGTCAACGTCGCGAAGGCGTTCCAGGAGCGCATCGACTTCGACGGCGTGCTCCTGACGAAGCTCGACGGCGACGCGCGCGGCGGCGCGGCGCTGTCGGTGAAGGCGGTCACCGGCAGGCCGATCAAGCTCGCGTCCGTCGGCGAGAAGCTCGACGCGCTCGAGTGGTTCCACCCCGACCGCATGGCGTCGCGCATCCTCGGCATGGGCGACGTGCTCACGCTCATCGAGCGCGCCGAGGCGGCGGTCGACGACGACGAGAAGGAAGAGCTCGAGCGCCGGATGATGGCGGGCGAGTTCAGCTTCGACGACTTCCTCAAGAGCTACAAGATGCTGCGGCGGATGGGGCCGCTCCAGGGCGTCCTCAAGATGATCCCCGGGATGGGCAAGCAGCTCGAGGGCCTCGACCAGGTCGACGAGCAGCAGCTCGGCCGGGTCGAGGCGATCATCCTCTCGATGACGCCGCACGAGCGGCGCGTTCCGCACGTCATCGACGGCTCGCGGCGCAAGCGGATCGCGGCCGGCAGCGGCACCACCGTCGAGCAGGTGAACCAGCTGATCGAGGCCCGGAAGCAGATGGCGAAGATGATGAAGACGATGGGATCAGGGAAGATGCCGTCGCTCCCGGGAATGCAGACTGCCGGCCGGGAGCGGCAAGCCGCGCCCGAGCGCGACCCGCAAGTCCTCAAGCAAACGGAAGAAGAAAGCGAGAAGGTGAGTCGATGGCAGTGAAGTTGAGGCTGACGCGGGTCGGGTCGAAGAAGAACCCGATCTACCGCGTCGTCGCCGCCGACTCGCGCTCGCCGCGCGACGGCAAGTTCATCGAGATCGTCGGCCGCTACAACCCGCAGCACGAGCCGTCCCTCATCGAGTTCGACGAGGAGAAGGTCCGCAGCTGGCTCTCGAAGGGCGCGCAGCCGACCGAGCCGGTCGCGAAGCTGCTCAAGGCCAAGGGCATCTCCTAGAGATGGACGAGCTGCTCGCCGAGCTCGCGCGCCGGCTCGTCGACGAGCCGGAAGCCGTGCGCGTCGAGCAGGTCGAGGACGACGACGGCTCGCTCGTGCTCCGGCTGCACGTCGCCGAAGGCGACGTCGGCAAGGTGATCGGCCGCCAGGGGCGCATCGCGCGCGCCCTGCGCACGATCGTGCGCGCCGGCGGCCCGAACGCCGGCCGGCGGCTGCAGCTCGAGATCGTCGTGGTGCGGATCGCGACCCTCTACGACATCCACGGCAACCTCGCCGCGCTCGAGGCCGTCCTTGCGGATGTGCCTGACGAGGCGACGATCGTCGTCGGCGGCGACGTCGTCGCGGGCGGCCCGCAGCCGGCCGAGACGCTCGAGCGCGCTGCGCGCGCTCGGGGACCGGGTCCGCTGGATCCGCGGCAACGGCGACCGCGAGCTCGACGCCGGGCGAGGTCGGCCTCGCGCCGCCGGGCGCGCTCGACGACACGCTCGCGCAGCTGACGGAGGAACAGATCGCGTTCCTGCACGCGCTGCCGTCGACGGTCACGATCGACGGCGTCCTCTACTGCCACGCGACGCCGCGCAACGACCTCGACATCTTCGGCCCGCGGACGCCGGAAGAGCGCATCGCGTTCCTCTTCGCCGGCGTCGACGCCGACGTCGTCGTCTGCGGGCACACGCACGTCCAGTTCGAGCGGACGATCGCGGGCAAGCGCGTGATCAACTCGGGGAGCGTCGGGATCGTCGTACGAGGACGAGCCGGGCGCCTGCTGGCTGCTCGACCTGGAGCCGCGCCGCACCCCGTACGACGGCGCGGAGCCGGCGGCGACGAGCCGCGACGACTGGCTCGACTGGGTCGAGGCGCACGCGGTTGGAGCCTGAGCTCGTCCCGATCGGACGGGTCGGGCGCCCGCACGGCGTGGACGGCGCGTTCTTCGTCGAGGACCCGAGCGAGCGCAAGGGCGTCTTCGCCGCCGGGGCGGAGCTGTACGCCGCCGGGCGGCCCGCCAGGGTCACGGTCTCCCGGCACGGCTCCGGCGGCCGGCCCGTGATCCGGCTCGACCGCCCGGTCGAGCGCGGGGCCGAGCTCGCCGTCCCGAAGGAGCAACTCCCGTCCCTCGGGGAGGACGAGTACTACGTCTTCCAGCTCGTCGGGCTCGCCGTCGAGGAGGAGGGAGGCCGGTTCCTCGGAAGGGTCGCGGACGTGGTCGACTACCCTGCCAACGACGTGCTCGAGCTCGACTCGGGCATGTCCCTGCCGCTCGTCGAGGCCTGCGTGCGGTCGGTCGATGTCGAGGGTGGGCGAATCGTGATCGCACCAGGCTTCGCAGATGCCGGATGAGAGTCGACGTCTTCACCCTCGTTCCCGCATGCCTTCGCCTGGCTCACCGAGCAGCAGCCGCTTGCGGGCGTGCTCGGGACGGAGCTCGAGCTCCGCCTCTTCAACTACCGCGACACGACGCCGCTCCGCGCCGGCCAGGTCGACGACGAGCCGTACGGGGGCGGCGCCGGCATGGTGCTCCGCGTCGACGTCGTCGCGGCTGCGCTCGACGCCGCCTACGGCGGCGAGCCCGGCCACCGGGTCGTCGCGCTGACCCCGCAGGGCCGGCAGCTGACGCAGGCGGTCGTCGAGGAGCTCGCCGCCGAGGAGTCGGCTGACGCTCCTCTCGGCCCGGTTCGAGGGCTTCGACGACCGCATCGTCCAGCATCTCGCGAGCGACGCGATCTCGATCGGCCCGTACGTCCTCTCGAACGGCGACCTCGCCGCGATGGTGCTCCTCGACGCGGTCGCCCGGCGCCTGCCGGGCGCGCTCGCGGAGGGCTCCGGCGAGCTCGAGAGCTTCTCCGCCGAGCTCGGCGGCGCGCTCGAATACCCGCAGTACACGCGGCCGTCGGAGTTCCGCGGCTGGACGGTGCCGGACGTCCTCCTCTCCGGCGACCACGGCCGGGTCGACGCCTGGCGGAAGGAGAACGTCCGGTGAGGGATCCGCTCGGCCGGCTCTTCCCGAACCTGCCGCGGTCGGTCCGCGTCGCCCTCGACTGGGTGCTGACGATCGCCGGCGCCGTCCTCATCGTCCTCGGCCTCAAGGCGTGGATCATCAACCCGTACCGGATCCCGTCCTCGTCGATGGAGCCGACGCTCCACTGCGCGCGGCCCGCCGAGGGCTGCGAGGCGAGCTTCAGCGACCGCGTCCTCGCCTGCCGCGTCTGCCTCCGCTTCGCCAGCCCGCACCGCGGCGAGATCATCGTCTTCCACACGCCGCCGCTCGCCCTCGTGAAGTGCGGGGCCGGCGGAACCTTCGTGAAACGGCTCGTCGGGCTGCCCGGGGAGACGCTCAAGGAGGACAAGCAGGGCCACATCTGGATCGAGCCGCCCAGAGGGGATAGCTTCTACGAGCTGAAGGAGCCGTACATCCAATCGGCGAGACGCTTGGCAGACACGACCCATTTCGGACACAGTTGGCAGGTGCCGCAAGGCGACTACTTCTTCATGGGCGACAACCGCGCCCAGTCGTGCGATTCGCGGGAATGGGGGGCCGTCCCGCGGAAGAACCTCATCGGCACCGTGGTGTTCGTCTACTGGCCCCCGAGCCGGATCGGCTTCAGGTAGCGCCGTGAGCAAGCTCGAGCAGGTCGCGCCGGGTCTTCGCCGCTGGGCCGCGTGGCATGCCGAGTGGCGCCAGGAGGTCGGCGCGCTCGCCGTGGACACGCCGGACGGCCTCGTGCTCGTCGACCCGATCAACCCGCCGCCCGAGATTCGCTCCCCCGAGCACATCCTCGTCACCGTCCACTGGCACGCCCGCAGCGCGGGCGACCTCGGCGCCGCGCACGTCTGGGCGCCGGCCCGCGGCGTCCGGCGGCTCAAGAACCGCGGCGTGACCGTCACCGACGCGTTCGAGAAGGATCCGGAGCTCCCGGGCGGGATCAAGGCGATTCCCACCGCGCGCGAGGGCGAGGTCATCTACTGGCTGCCGCAGCAGAAGGCGCTCGCCGTCGGCGACGTCCTCCTCGGCGCAGGCGCGAAGCCGCACGCGACCTCGGAGCCGCTCCGACTCTGCCCCGAGAACTGGCTCGACGGGGCGACGACGAAGCAGCTCGTCAAGTCGCTCCTGCCGCTCCTCGACCTGCCGGTCGAGCGGATCCTCGTCTCGCACGGCGATCCCGTCCTCCAGGGCGGCAAGGACGTCCTGAAGGCGCTCATCGCGCCCGATAAGGCCTAGCGGCCGGAGCCGCCATTTTCGCTAACCTGCACCTCCGGTCTTCGGGCCGTCTCCTGCCATGAGCAAGGTCATCGAGAACATCGAGCGCGCTCAGCTGCGCAAAGTCCCCCGCTTCAAGGCGGGAGACACCGTCCGCGTCCACTTCCAGGTGATCGAGGGCCAGCGCCGCCGCGTCCAGGTGTTCGAGGGGATCGTCATCAAGCGGCAGGGCTCCGGTGCCCGCGAGACGTTCACGGTGCGGAAGCAGTCGTTCGGCGTCGGCGTCGAGCGGACGTTCCCGCTCCATTCGCCGAAGATCGAGAAGATCGACGTCGCCGCCATCGGCGACGTGAACCGCGCGAAGCTCTACTACCTCCGCGGCCGCGTCGGCAAGAAGGCGCGCGTCCGCGAGCAGCGCTACGGCCACGGGTCGAAGCAGCAGGCAGCGGCGGAGGCCGTCGTCGAGGAGAC
Organism: uncultured Actinomycetes bacterium; assembly: GCA_963802685.1. GTDB lineage: Bacteria > Actinomycetota > Thermoleophilia > Gaiellales > Gaiellaceae > Palsa-739. The sequence goes on along the minus strand of CAWDJG010000003.1, from coordinate 35,042 downwards.
GCCCGTAGAGGCGGTCGACGAGGCCCCCGAGGTCGAGGCCGAAGTGGAAGAGCCCGCAGCGGTCGAGGCCGAAGCGGACGCTGTCGCAACGCCCGAGTAGGGCGATATCCTCGGCCGCGGATGAAGCGGACCGGCCAGAGGCTCCTCCGATTCGACCGGAAGCTCGGGGCGAGGTTCGTCGCAGGCGTCGACGAGGCCGGGCGCGGATCGCTTGCAGGGCCGCTCGTCGTCGCAGGCGTCCTCCTCGACTACGACGCGCTCCGCGAGCACAAGGTGCGGCCGCTCGCGTACCTCAACGATTCGAAGCAGTGCTCGGAGGAGCGCCGCGCCGAGCTCTTCCACGCGGTCCTCGGCTGCGCGGAGAAGGTCGTCGTGCGCGCGATCCCGGCGACGGACATCGACCGCAACGGACTGCACCGCTCGAACCTCGCCGGCCTGCGCGCGATGCTCGACGCGCTCGCGCCGCCGGCGGAGGCGTGCCTCGTCGACGGGTTCCGGCTCGGGCCGCTCGCGCCGGAGCACACCGCCGTCGTCGACGGCGACGAGAAGAGCGCCGCGATCGCAGCGGCGTCGATCGTCGCGAAGGTGACGCGCGACCGGCTGATGCGCCGGCTCGACGCGGTCTATCCCGCGTACGGGTTCGCTCAGCACGTCGGCTACATCACGCCGGGACACTCGGCGGTCGTGCGCGAGCGGGGGCCGTCCGCCGTGCATCGCCTGTCGTTCCAGGCGCTCTGCTACCGGTAGATGAACCATGCCGAGCGCCGCGCGGCGCGGTGGTACCGGCTGCGCGGGTGGCGCATCCTCGGCGCGAACGTCTGGGCGGGCCGCAACGAGATCGACCTCGTCGCGCGGCGTGGCCGGCAGCTGCGCTTCGTCGAGGTGAAGGAGAAGCGCGGCCCGCACTTCGGCGACCCGGCCGAGATGGTGTCGGCGGAGAAGCAGCGCCGCGTGCGCCGCGCCGCGGAGACGTGGCTCGCCGCGCGTCCCGAGCTCGCCGGGCTCGACGTCGCGTTCGACGTCGTCGCCGTGCGCGAAGGGAAGCTGCGCAGGATCGCCGACGCGTTCTAGGATCGAGTCATGGACGATTGCACGGTCATCAGAAGCGGCGCCTCCGCGCAGGGCGCCCAGGGCGTGAGCTACGAGCGAGGCCTCTCCGCCGAGAGCGCCGGCGCACGCGCGATCTGCATGCATCTCGGGACGCTGCCCGTCGGCGTCGTCGTCGAGCCGCACAAGCACGAGGGACACGAGACGGCGCTCTACGTCCTCAGCGGCCGTGCGGCGATGGAGTATGGAGAACGTCTGGAGCACCGCCTCGAGGCGGAGGCGGGCGACTTCATCTATATCGCGGCCGGCGTGCCCCACCGGCCGTCCAACCTCAGCGAGACCGAGCCGGTGCGGTTCGTCGTCGCCCGCACAGACCCGAACGAGGAGGAGAGCGTCGTTCTCCTGCCTGAGCTCGAATGAGCGACGGCTGGTTCGTGGCGAACGCGCGCGACGTGCGCTGGATCGACAGCGAGCTCGGCAAGTACTGCAACTTCGAGCCCGAGGACGGCGAGCGGTTCCCGCAGCTCGGCATCAACCTCAACGTGCTCCAGCCGGGCGAGCCGATGACGATGTACCACCGCGAGAACATGCAGGAGGACTTCCTCGTCCTCGACGGCGAGTGCCTCCTCGTCGTCGAAGGGGAGGAGCGGCCGCTGCGGAAGTGGGATCTCTTCCACTGCCCGCCGGGCGTCGCGCACGCCGTCGTCGGTGCGGGCGCCGGGCCGTCGCTCGTGCTCGCAGTCGGCGCCCGTGGGGGAGACGACGACGACACCGTGTATCCGGCCGATCCCGTGGCGCAGAAGCACCGCGCCGGCGCCGCCGAGGAGACGACGAGCGCGAAGGAGGCATACGCCGGCTACACGTTCCCGTGGGGGCCGTACAAGGAGGGGTGGCTCCCCGACTAGCGAAGTCCCTCCTCCATGGCGGTCTCGCAGGAGGAGCTGTACGCCGCGCTGGACCTCGAGCTCTCGTGGTCCGAGAGCGCGCTGCCCGAGCACGTGCGGACGAAGCACGTGCACCGCCTTCATCCGTACCACGGCAAGTTCATCCCGCAGCTCGTCGAGGTGCTCCTCGACCGGTACCTGCCGGCCGGCGGCCACGTGCTCGATCCCTTCGCCGGCTCGGGGACGACGCTCGTCCAGGGGCTCGAGTCCGGGCTCGACGCGACCGGCGTCGAGCTCGCCGCGTTCAACTGCCTCCTCATGCGCGTCAAGACGGCGCGCTACGACGTCGAGGCGCTCGGCGCGGAGCTGCGCGACGTCTGCGCGCGCGTCGACTCGCTGCCCACGCGCCGTCGCACGTCGGGGTACGTCCGCCGCTGGTACGAGCCGCAGGCGGCAGCCGAGCTCCTCGCTTTCCGCGACCTCATCGGCGAGTACGAGCACCAGGACCTGCTCCACGTCGTTCTCTCCCGGGCCGCTCGCTCCGCCCGGCGCGCAGCGCACTTCGACCTCGAGGCGCCGCGCGAGCCGCAGGTGGGCGAGTACTGGTGCCACAAGCACCGGCGGACGTGCCGCCCGGTCGCCTCGGCGGCAGGCTTCCTCCGCCGCTACACGCTCGACACGCTCGCGCGCATCGAGGCGTTCGCGGCCGTGCGCGACGAGACGCGGGAGGCGCGTGTCCTCCACGGCGACGCGTGCGAGGTCGAGTACACGGCCGTGTTCGACGGGGTCGTCACGTCGCCGCCGTACCCGGGCCTCATCGACTACCACGAGCAGCACCGGTACGCGTACGAGCTGCTCGGCCTCGAGGACCGTGGAGACCTCGAGCTCGGCCGCGGATCGACGAAGCCGGCGCTCGAGGAGTACATCGACGGCATCGCGCGCGTGCTCGGGAACGCCGCGTCCGCGCTCGCGCTCGACGCGCCCGTCCTCATCGTCGTCAACGATCGCCGGGACCTCTACCCGGAGATCCTCGAGCGCGCCGGGCTCGAGCTGCACGAGCGTCTCCAGCGCCACGTGAACCGGCGCACGGGCCGGCGCGCCGGTGAGTACTACGAGGACGTCCTCGTCGCGCGCCAGTAGGCTCGCTTCCTGATGAATCCCGTCCCCGACCGCGCCGCCGCCGCGGCGCTCGGCGCCGCCCTGCATGCCCTCGGCTACGAAGGCGACGTCGTCACCGATCTCATCGGCGACGAGGTCGGCGGCGAGCGCGAGGAGATCGTCGTCGCCGAGCGGCGCCTCTCCGAGGCTCCCGTCGAGACGGCCATCCGCCTGCTCTACCTCCAGCTGCCCGTGCCGGAGAGCCGCGTCGACTCCGGGACGGCCGAGGCGCTGCTCACGCTCGGGCTCGCGACGAGAAAGGCGGGCGAGCTCGTCCCGCACGCGCGCATCATTCCGGTGGACGACACGCTCCTCGCGTCGGACGGCTTCACGCGTGACGCCGAGGACCCGCCCGACTACGTCGCGACGTACACGCCGACGGCCCGCACGTGCGACCTGCTGACGCCGCGCCCCCGCTGCCGCCGTGCGCTCGACGTCGGCACCGGCAGCGGCATCCACGCGCTGCTCGCCGCCGCGCACGCGAAGCGCGTCGTCGCGACGGACGTGAACGCGCGTGCGCTCGCCTACACCGAGCTGAACGCGGCGCTCAACGGTCGCGACAACATCGAGTGCCGCCAAGGGAGCTTCTTCGAGCCGGCCGGCGACGAGACGTTCGACCTCATCACGTGCAACGCGCCGTTCGTCATCTCGCCGGAGCAGCGCTGGGCGTATCGAGACAGCGCGTTCAACGGCGACGACCTCACCGCGCACGTCGTCCGCGAGGCGAGCGCGCGCCTCGCCGACGGCGGCTACGCGACGCTGCTCGGGAGCTGGCTCATCGTCGACGAGGACGGGCCGGAGGACAGGCCCGCCGCGTGGGTGAAGAAGACGGGCTGCGACGCCTGGATCCTCACGTCGATCGAGACCGACGCGCTCGAGCACGCGTCGAGCTGGAACTCGAGCTTCTTCGCGGACGCGACGACGTACGCGGGCGTGCTCGAGCAGTGGACGCGCTACCTCCGCGACCTCGGCGCGCACGGCGTGGGGGAGGGCGCGATCCTCCTCCATCGCCGCAAGGGGAAGACGACGCTCCGCGTCGACGAGATCGACGAGGACTCGCTCGAGGACGCGGACGCGCAGATCCGCCGCGCATTCGCGAACCGCCGCAACGGGAAGGATCTCCTCGACGTGCGGCTCGCGCGCGCGATGCCGCTGCGCGTCGAGCGGGCGCTCGGGAAGAAGAAGGCGGAGATCGTCCTCGACGGCGGCACGTGCTCCGTCGTGCCGACGACCGCCGCCGCCGCCGCGCTCGTCGAGCGGCTCGACGGGAAGACGACGCTCCGCCGGCTGCGCGCCGACAAGCAGGCCGTCGCGCTGTGCCGGGAGCTCGCGGAGCTCGGCGCGTTGCGCGTCGCCTAGGCGGGTTCGCGGCCGAGGAACGTCTGGTCGACGGTTCCGGATTCGTGAACCGAGACGACGAGCAGCGGCTCCTCGCCGACGTTCCGGAATCCGTGCGGCGTCTGCGGAGGGACGACGAGCATCTGATTCGGTCGCAGCTCGACGACGTCTTCGCCCGCCGTCCAGCGTCCGTGTCCCTCGAGTAGGAGGAACGTCTCCGGGTACGGGTGGACGTGAAGCTCCACCGCCCGGCCCGGCGGCGTGCGGACGATGAACATGGAGACGCCCACGCCGGCACGCGGTCCGCCTTCGAACAGGAAGGCGGTGGGGCTGAGCTGCATGTCTGCGAGGTCGAAGACGTCGATGCCTCTAGCGTGCCGAAGTCGAGACACTCTCGGCAAGTCCTCGCCCGTAGCGTCGCGTCGTGCTCGCACGCGCGGTCACGCATGCGCTCGTCGGCCTCGAGCCGCGGCGCGTCGAGGTGGAGGCGCACGTCCACGACGGCGTGCCGGCGTTCGCCATCGTCGGCCTGCCCGACCGCGCCTGCGCCGAGGCGCGCACGCGCGTCCGCAGCGGCATCTCCTCGGCCGAGCTGGACTTCCCCCGCGGCCGCGTCACCGTCAACCTCGCGCCCGCCGGCCTCCGCAAGGAGGGCTCCGGCTACGACCTCCCGATCGCCCTCGCGGTCCTCGCCGCCTCGCGCCAGGTTCCGCAGGCGGAGCTGAGCCGCCACGCGGCCGTCGGCGAGCTGGGGCTCGACGGCCGCCTGCGTCGCGTGGGAGGCGTCCTCGCGGTCGCAGAGGGCGCCCGGCGCCTGGGGCTGGAGCGACTCCTCTGTCCGCCCGAGTCGGCGCAGGAGGCCGCTCTCGCAGGCATACGAGCCCGTCCCCGTCAGCCACCTCGCGGAGGCGGTCGCGTATCTCCGCGGGGAGCTCGAGCCCGGGCGAGGTGCCGCCGCCGGACGCAGCGGAGCCGCTCGCCCTGCCCGACCTCGCCGACGTCCGCGGGCAGGAGCGCGCCCGGCGCGCGCTCGAGATCGCCGCCGCCGGGCGCCAGAACCTCCTCCTCGCCGGGCCGCCGGGCACGGGCAAGACGATGCTCGCGCGGCGGCTGCCGGGCATCCTGCCGCTGCTCGACGCGGACGCCGCGCTCGAGGTGACGCGCATCCACTCCGTCGCCGGGCTGCTCCCGCCCGAGCAGCCGCTCCTGCGCACGCCGCCGTTCCGCGCGCCGCACCACAGCGCGTCGACCGCCGCGATCGTCGGCGGCGGGCCGGGCATCCGACCGGGCGAGGCGAGCCTCGCGCACCGCGGCGTCCTGCTCCTCGACGAGCTCGCGGAGTTCGCGCGGCCTGCGCTCGAGGCGCTGCGGCAGCCGCTCGAGGACGGCGTCGTGTCGATCGCGCGCGCGGCCGGCAGCGCGATCTTCCCCGCGCGGTTCCAGCTCGTCGCGACGATGAACCTCTGTCCGTGCGGCGCGCGCGGCGACCCCGGCGCCTCGTGCACGTGCACGGCGCAGCGGCTCGCCGCGTACCGCGCGAAGCTGTCGCGCGCGCTGCTCGACCGCTTCGACCTCGTCGTCGCGGTGCCGCGGCCGCGCGCGGCCGAGCTCGCTGCGGGGCCGTCGGAGCCTTCGGCCGCAGTCGCCGTGCGCGTCGCGGCCGCGCGCGAGCTGCTCGCGGGTGCGCCGCTCCGCCGCACGCCCGACGCGGACGCGCTGCTCTCGCGTGCAGTCGACCGGCTGCCGCTGTCCGGCCGCGGCCGCGCACGGGTCGCGCGGGTCGCACGCGTCGTCGCTGCGCTCGCGGGCGCGGAGGACGTGCAGGCGGAGCACGTCGCCGAGGCACTCGCGTACCGGTCGCCGCAGGAGCTTGCGGCGTGAACGAGCTCGCGCTCGCGGTGTTCGCGTCGGAGACGGGCGCGCATCTCTTGCGTTCGCCGGACACGGCACGGTGGCGTGCGCACGTGCGCAGCTTCGATGCGGCCGCGTACGAGCGTTCGCTGCACGCGCGCGGCCTGCGGTTCACGTGCGAGCTGCCGCCGCTCCTGCGCTCGATCCACGACCCGCCCGTCGGTCTCTTCGTCCGCGGCGCGGCGCCTGTCGACGCTGCTTTCGCGGCCCGCCGTCGCGATCGTCGGCGCGCGGGCGTGCTCGGGCTACGGCGCGTCCGTCGCGCGCAGCGTCGCGCGCGAGCTCGCGGCGGCGGGGCTCGTCGTCGTCAGCGGCCTCGCGCGCGGCGTCGACGGCGAGGCGCATCGCGGCGCGCTCGAGGCGGGCGGCGCGACCGTCGCCGTGCTCGGCTGCGGCGTCGACCGCGACTACCCGGCTGCGCACGCCGAGCTCGCGCGCCGCGTCGCGGAGACGGGGCTCGTCGTTTCCGAGTACGCGCCGGGCGTCGAGCCGGCGCCGTGGCGGTTCCCGGCGCGCAACCGCATCGTCGCCGGCCTGTGCGCGGCGACCGTCGTCGTCGAGGCGCGCGAGAGGAGCGGCGCGCTCATCACCGCCGACCTCGCGCTCGAGGAGGGGAGAGAGGTGTTCGCCGTTCCGGGCGAGATCACGTCCGCGCTCTCCGCGGGGACGAACGGCCTGCTGAAGCTCGGCGCAGCGCCGCTCACATCCGCCGGCGACGTGCTCGCGTGCTTCGGCATCGAGACGGCGCACGACGCCGCTCCGGATCCGCTCCTCGATCTGCTGCCCGCGACGGCGGACGAGCTCGTCCGCCGCACGGGGCGTCCTGCCGCCGAGGTCGCCGCCGCGCTCGTCGCGCTCGAGCTCGACGGCCGCGCAGACGTGCACGAAGGCGTGTACCGTCGCACGTCGTGAACGTCGAGGAAGCGCGGCTCGAGGAGACCGAATCCGGGCTCATGCCTGTGGGCGAAGGCTGGTTCGTCGTCAACGTCCGCGACGCGCGCTGGGCCGGCGGCGAGCCGTTCGGCGCGCAGTGCTCGTTCGAGGGGCCGTGGCCGGCGGCCGCGTTCCACCAGCTCGGGATCAAGCTCTGCGTGCTCGACCCGGGCCAGCCGAACTGCCTCTACCACCGGGAGGCGCAGCAGGAGGACTTCTTAGTCCTCGCCGGCGAGTGCCTGCTGCGTGTCGAGGGACAGGAGCGACTGCTGCGCGCCTGGGACTTCGTCCACTGCCCGCCGAACACCGACCACGTGTTCGTCGGGGCGGGGGACGGACCGTGCGTCATCGTCATGGCCGGCGCGCGTCTCGCGGACGAGGGGCTGTTCTTTCCCGAGCAGGACACGGCGTCCGGCGACGAGGCGTACGCGCACGGGTTCCCCGGACGCGAGCCGGGACGGCCCGAGTCCTGGGACAAGCTCCCCTGGTCGTCGTGAATCCGTACTGGCTCGACGATGAGATGCCGGAGCGGCAGGCGCACCACCTCGGCCACGTCGACGTCGCCATCGTCGGCGCCGGCATCACCGGCTGCAGCGCCGCGCTCCGGCTCGCCGAAGCCGGGCTCAGCGTGCGCGTGCACGACAAGCGCGCGGTCGCCGAGGGCGCGAGCGGCCGCAACGGCGGCTTCGCGCTGAGCGGCGGCGCGCCGCGCTACGACGTCGCGCGCGAGACGTACGGACGCGAGCAGGCGCTCGAACTGTGGCGCTGGACGGAGGAGACCCTCGACCGCATGGCGGAGCTCGCCGGCGACGCGCTGACGCGGCCCGGGAGCTACCGGCTCGCCGCCGACGAGGAGGAGCGCGAGCAGATCCGCGGCGAATACGACGCGCTACGCGAGGACGGGCTCGCCGCCGAGTGGATCGACGACTTCCCGCGCTTCCACGGCGCGATCGCGCATCCGGACGACGGCTCCATCCAGCCGGCGCGGTTCGTCCGGCGCATCGCCGCGCGCGCGGCGGCCGCAGGCGCGGAGTTCCGCGAGCACGACGAGGTCGGGGACGTCGCGGCGCTCGACGCCGATCGCGTGATCGTCGCCACCGACGGCTACGGGCGCGGGCTCCTGCCCGAGCTCGACGACGCGCTCTGGCCCGTGCGAGGGCAGGTCGTCGTGAGCGAGCCGCTCGGGCGCGTCCTGTACGACCGTCCGCACTACGCGCGGCAGGGCTTCGATTACTGGCAGCAGCTGCCCGACCGGCGGCTGCTCCTCGGCGGCTTCCGCGACGTCTCGATCATGGACGAGATGACCGACGTCGAGGAGACGACGCCGACGATCCAGGCGTCGCTCGAGCGCTTCCTCGGCGAGCTCTCCGACGGCGAGGCGCGCATCAGCCACCGCTGGGCCGGAATCTTCGCGCTGACGCAGGACATGATCCCGCTCGTCGGCCCCGTCCCCGGCCGCGACGGCGTGTGGATCGCCGCCGGCTACTCCGGGCACGGCAACGTCATGGGCTTCGGATGCGGCGCGCTCGTCGCGGACGCGATCCTCGGCGAGGAATCCGCACTTCTCACCCTGTTCGACCCTGCGCGCTTCGCATAGCGTCGGCGCGTGAGCGCGATCCGCGTCGACAGGCTGCACGTCGTACGCGGCGGGACGGTCGTCCTGCCCGACCTCTCGTGCGAGGTCGCGGCCGGCGCCGTCACCGGGCTGCTCGGCCCGAGCGGCAGCGGCAAGTCGACGCTGATCCGTGCCGTCGTCGGCGTACAGCGTGTCGCCGGCGGCACGATCGAGGTGCTCGGCGCCCCGGCCGGATCGCCGCACGCTGCGCGCGCGCGTCGGCTACATGACGCAGGCGCCGTCCGTCTACGGCGATCTCACCCTGCGCGAGAACCTCCGCTTCTTCGCGCGCGTCCTCGGTGCGCCGGCGGCGGCGGTCGACGAAGGCGATCGCCGACGTCTCGCTCATCGGTGAGGCCGACCGCGTCGTCAACCGCCTGTCCGGCGGCCAGCGCGCGCGCGTCTCGCTCGCGGCCGCGCTCCTCGGCGAGCCGGAGCTGCTCGTGCTCGACGAGCCGACCGTCGGCCTCGACCCGCTCCTCCGCCGCGACCTGTGGGAGCTCTTCCACGCGCTCGCGGCCGCCGGCAAGACGCTGCTCGTCTCGAGCCACGTCATGGACGAGGCCGACCGCTGCGACGCGCTGCTCCTCCTGCGCGACGGCAAGCTGCTCGCGCAGGACACGCCGGCCGCGATCCGCGCGCAGACCGGCGCCGAGCAGCTCGACGAGGCGTTCCTCCGGCTGGTGGAGCGGTGAGGACGCTCGCCGTCGCCGCGCGCGTCCTCGCGCAGCTCCGCCGCGACCCGCGCACGATCGCGCTCATCGTCGGCGTGCCGATGCTGCTCGAGACGCTGCTGAAGGAGATCTTCGCCGGCCGGCCGCCGCGTCTTCCAGCACGTCGGCGCGCCGCTGCTCGGACTGTTCCCGTTCGTGACGATGTTCCTCGTCACGTCGATCACGATGCTGCGCGAGCGCACGACCGGCACGCTCGAGCGGCTGATGACGTCGCCGCTCGCGCAAGCTCGACCTGCTCGCCGGCTACGGGCTCGCGTTCGCCGTCGTCGCGGTGCGTGCAGGCGGCCGCCGTCTCCGCGCTCGCATTCGGCGCGCTCGGCCTCGACGTGTCCGGGCCGAAGGCGGTCGTGACGATCCTCGCGGTCGCGAACGCCGTGCTCGGCACGGCGCTCGGTCTGCTTCGTGAGCGCGTTCGCGCAGACCGAGTTCCAGGCGGTCCAGTTCATGCCGGCGATCGTCTTCCCGCAGATCCTCCTCTGCGGCCTCCTCGTCGCGCGAGGCTCGATGGCGACCTGGCTACGCTGGATCTCGGATGCGCTGCCGCTCACGTACGCGTACGACGCGCTCGCGCACACGGCCACCAACACGCTTCGACGGCGCTTCACGGCCGACGTGGCCGTCGTCTGCGGCTGCATCCTCCTCGCGCTCGGGCTCGGCGCGGCCACGCTGCGTCGCCGCACGCCGTAGCGGGCATAGGTTCGGCCCGTGACCCCGAAGCGACTCGCCCTCGCGGGTGCGGGCCTGCTCGCGCTCGGCATCATCCTCGCGGTCGCGCTCCAGCACGGGCCCTCGCACCCGGCGGCTGTTCCCCCGACGACGACCACGACGGCCCCGCCGCCGGCGACGACGACACAGCCCGCGCCGCCCCCGCCGACGACGACGGCGCCCCCGCCGGCGCCGCCGCCGACCATCGCGATGTCGTGGGACCACGCGGGCGCGATCGTCTGGCACACGCACGACGTCGACCCGGACTGGCTCGGGCAGCAGCTGCGCAGCGCCGGCTTCGGCTGGGTGGCGGTGTTCCTCGGCTCGTCGGGAACGGCGGATCCGCCGGAGGCCGACTGGATCCCGCGCTTCGAGCGGTCGAGCGGCCTGCCGGTCGGCGGCTGGAGCGTGCTCGGGAACGACCCGGGGAAGGACGCGTCGATCGCCGCCCGGCTCGTGAAGCAGGACGGCCTGGCCTTCTACATCGCGGACGCGGAGAACCCGTACGACCACACGTACGGCGTCTGGTCGCGGTCGGCGGCGTTCGTCCACGCGTTCCGCACTGTCGAGCCGTCACTGCCTGCCGGCCTCTCGTCGTTCTGCAACGCGAACGGGCTCGACCTCCACGCGTGGGCGGACGCCGGCTTCGTCTTCCTGCCGCAGGCCTACGTGAACGACTTCGGCGCGAACGTTGCGCCGGCCGACGTGCGTGCGCACCGCGACCGGCGTCTTTCCGCTCTCGAACATCCATCCGACGGTCGGCAGCTACAAGGGCAAGCTCGGGTGGGTCAAGGCCGCGCGCTTCTCACGGCTCCTGGCGGAGGCGGGGACGACCGGCTTCTCCGTCTATCCCGCCGAGACGGGGATGTACGCCGAGGACTGGCAGGCGTACGGGAACGCGATCGCGTCCCTGCACATCGCCGCCCGCGTAACCGGCTAGGCCAGCACGCGCGGACGGACGCCGAGCGCCTGCAGCACCTCGCGCGCCCAGGCACGAGCATGCTCGAGCTCGCCCGTCGTCGAGCGGGCCTTCGCCGCTCTCGACGAGGAAGCTCGCCGCCGGGACGACGATGTCGGCGCCGTGGTGGCGGAGGAGCCGCGCCAGGCGGACCGCCGCCGAGCCGGTCACGACGCGCGGGCCGTGCAGCCGCGTGTCGAACGTCGCGACCCGGATCCCGTCGAGCGCGTGGTCGCCGAGGCAGGCGAGCGTCTTTTGCAGCGACGGGGCTGACGCCGTGCTTGTGCGTCGGGCCGCCGACGACGAGCAGGCTGGACCCCGGCCAGCGCCTCGCGCAGTCGTCGATCTCGGCGACGGCCGCAAGGCGCGTCGGCACGGACTCCTGGAGCGCGAGCGCGATCGCCTCGGCGACGCGTTCGGTGTTGCCGAACTCTCGACTCGTAGAGCACCAGTGCGTTCATGCCACCAGTGTCGGGCGCGCAGGCGTGGTGCCCATCGGGGAAAGGACTGGCTAGAGAGTCTTGACGTCCTGGATGAGCTGCACGATCGACTCCTTCGCGTCCCCGAAGAGCATGACCGTCTTCGGGTTGTAGAAGAGCGGGTTCTCGATGCCGGCGAAGCCGGGGTTCATCGACCGCTTCAGCACGACGACCGTCTGCGAGTTGTCGACGTTGAGGATCGGCATGCCGTAGATCGGGCTGCTCTTGTTGCTGCGGGCGTCGGGATTGACGACGTCGTTCGCGCCGACGACGACCGCGACGTCGGTGCGCGAGAACTCCGGGTTGGCGTCGTCCATCTCCTTCAGCTGCGGATACGGGACGTTCGCCTCGGCGAGCAGCACGTTCATGTGGCCCGGCATGCGGCCGGCGACCGGATGGATCGCATACGAGACCTCGACGCCCTTCGACTCGAGCAGGTCGGCGAGCTGGCGCACGTCGTGCTGCGCCTGCGCGACCGCGAGGCCGTAGCCGGGGACGAAGACGACCTTGTGCGCGTACGCGAGCATCACGGCGACGTCCTCGGCGCTCGCGCGAGCGGACGGTGCCGCCGCCCTCGCCGGCCGCGACGGCGGCTGCCTGCGTCGCGTCACCTGGCCGAACGCGCCGAAGAGGACGTTCGCGATCGAACGGTTCATCGCCTTGCCCATCATCAGCGTCAGCAAGGTGCCGGACGCGCCGACGAGCATGCCGGCGACGATGAGGACGTTGTTCTGGAGCTCGAAGCCGCCGACGGCGACCGCGAGTCCGGTGAACGCGTTCAGCAGCGAGATGACGACCGGCATGTCGGCGCCGCCGATCGGGAGCACGAAGAGGACGCCGAAGAGCGAGCGCCGCCGCCGACGACGACCCAGAGGAGCCACTCGTCCTGGACGCCGGCGACGAGCGCGAGCGCCGAACGCGACGAGCGCGGCCAGCAGGACGCGGTTGACGACTGCTGGCCGGGGTACGTGATCGGGCGGCCGCCGATCAGCTCCTGGAGCTTGGCGAACGCGATCATCGAGCCGGCGAACGAGATCGCGCCGATCAGGCCGGAGAGCGACGATCGCGACGAGCGTGTCGATCTGCGGCCTGCCCGGCTCGGGGAGGATCCGGTGCAGCTCTGCGAGCGCGATGAGCGCCGCCGCGCCGCCGCCGACGCCGTTGAACAGCGCCACCATCTGCGGCATCGCGGTCATCTTCACCTTGCGCGCTGCGACGGCACCGAAGCCGCCGCCGATCACCATCGCGATGACGATCGCCCACCAGCTCGTCGTCCGCCTTCACCCAGGTGACGACGATCGCGACGAGCATGCCGGCGGCGCCGATCTGGTTGCCGCGGCGCGCGTGCGCCGGGTTGGAGAGGTAGCGCAGCGCGAGGATGAACGTGACGATCGTGATCAGGTAGAGCAGATTCGCTGAGGTTGGTGCTCACAGCTGCCCTTGCCGTTCTGTCGACGCGTCGACCGGCCTTCGCGGGCTCGCGCTTCTTGAACATCTCGAGCATGCGGTCGGTGACGACGAAGCCGCCGACGACGTTCGCCGAGGCGAGGACGACCGCGAGCGAAGCCGATGACCCAGGTGAACGCGCCCTTGTGCCCGGCGGCCGAGCACGATCATCGCGCCGACGACGACGATGCCGTGGATCGCGTTCGTGCCCGACATCAGCGGCGTGTGCAGCAGCGTCGGCACCTTCGAGATCACCTCGAAGCCGAGGAAGATCGCGAGCACGAGGATGGTCACCTCGAAGACGAGCAGCATGTTGTGGCTCATGCGGTGACCGCCTTCCTTCTTGCCGGCGACGCAGGTTCCGGCGGTGATCTCGTCAGACCAGTCGAGCTTGAGCTGACCCTCGGGCGCGAGGTGCAGCAGCAGCGCCTGCACGTTGCGCGAGTAGAGCGTCGACGCGTGGTACGGCATCGTCGACGGCAGATTCGTGAGGCCGACGAGCGTCACGTCCTCGCGAACGACGACCTCGCCGGGCTCCGTGAGCTCGCAGTTGCCGCCGGTCTCGGCGGCGAGGTCGACGATGACCGAGCCGGGCCGCATCGCCTGCACGGCGGAGGCGGGGATGATCTTCGGCGCTGCGCGTCCGGGGACGGCGGCGGTCGTGATCACGACGTCGAACTCGGCGATGCGCCCTTCGAGCGCGTCCTGCTGCGCCTTCATCTCCTCGGCGGTCAGCTCGCGCGCGTAACCGCCCTCGGCCTCCGCGTCGGTGACGCCGAGGTCGAGCCAGTTCGCGCCGAGGCTCTCGATCTGCTCGCGCACGACCGGGCGGACGTCGAAGCCGGTCACGACGGCGCCGAGACGGCGCGCGGTCGCGATCGCCTGCAGGCCGGCGACGCCGGCGCCGATGACGAGCACCTTCGCCGGCGGCACGGTGCCCGCGGCGGTCATGAGCATCGGGAAGAAGCGGGGGAGATTCTCGGCGGCGAGCAGCGCGGCCTTGTAGCCGCCGACGGTCGCCTGCGAGGAGAGCGCGTCCATCGACTGCGCGCGCGTGATGCGCGGGATCGACTCCATCGCGAACGCGACGACGCCGCGCGAGGCGAGTGCCTCGACGCCGGCGGGATCCGCGAGCGGGTCGAGGTAGCCGACGAGGAGCTGGCCGTCGCGGAGGCGGGCGATCTCGCCCTCGTCGGGCTTGCGCACCTTCAGCGAGCGCTTCGGCCGCCCAGGCGTCTCCGATCGTGGCGCCCGCGGCGGTGTACGACGCGTCGGGGAACGAGGCTGCGTCGCCTGCGCCGGCCTCGACGACGACCTCGAAGCCCGCGTTCGCGAGCTTCCCCGCCGTCTCGGGCACAAGAGCGACCCTGCGCTCGCCGGGCGCTGTTTCACGCGCTACACCAATCTGCATCGGGCCGAACTCTATTCACCGTTGGCGGCGAGCGGGTGCGGGACTTCCCGGATCTGCGCTCCGTAGACTGGCCCTCAGCGAGTGACGCACTTCGTCACCCACAACGGGCTCCCGATCCTGTTCCTCGTGGTCATGATCGAGTCGTTCGGGATCCCGCTCCCGGGCGAGACCGCGCTGATCGTCTTCGGCGTGCTCGCCTCGCAGGGGCACTACAACATCGCCTGGATCATCGTCGTGTCGGCCCTCGCCGCGATCGTCGGCGACAACCTCGGCTACTGGCTGATCGGGCGGCTCGGCGGCCGGAAGCTCTTCGAGCGCTGGGCGTGGCTGCGGAAGTACTCGGAGCGCGTGCTCCCGCGCGCCGAGCGGTTGATGGAGCGCCACGGCGGCAAGATCGTGTTCTTCGGCCGCTTCATCACCGTCCTCCGGTACACGGCCGCCTGGATCGCCGGCCTCGGGCGGATGGAGTGGTGGAAGTTCCTCTTCTGGAACGCGGCCGGCGGGATCGGCTGGGCGACGCTCGTCGGCCTCGTCGCGTACTACGGCGGCAAGACGGCCGCCGACGCGATCCAGCGCTACGGGATCTTCGCCGCGGCCGGCATCGCGGCGCTGCTCGTCATCGGCTTCCTCGCCGGCCATTTCGGCAAGGCCTGGTTCGAGAAAAGGCTGTAGAGGAGATCGGCCGCCCGCGGAAAAATCTCCTGGGCATGCTGATCGCGATCGTCCGTGGCCTCGAGGAACGCGATCAGACGCACGGCCACGGCGCGCGCGTCGCCGTGCTCGCGGAGCCGGTCGCGCGCGAGCTCGGCTGGGGGCCGGAGCGCATCGCGATGCTCCGCCACGCAGCGCCGCTCCACGACGTCGGGAAGGTCGTCGTGCGAGCGGAAGTGCTGGCGAAGCCCGGTCCGCTGACGCCCGAGGAGCGCGCGGAGATGCGCGCCCACCCGCGCGCGGGCGCGTCGCTCATCCTGCCGCTCCCGAACGCGCGCCACATCCTGCCGTACGTCCTGCTCCACCACGAGCGGTGGGACGGCGGCGGCTATCCGTGCGGTCTCGCGCGGCGAGTCGATCCCGGTCGAAGCGCGCCTGCTCGCTGTCGCGGACGCGTTCGACGCGATGACGTCGGCGCGGCCCTATCGTCCGACGCGGCCGCGCGAGGAAGCGTTCACGGAGCTGCGACGCGAGGCCGGGAAGCAGTTCGACCCGGACATCGTCGAGACGTTTCTCGCCGTGTGGCAGACGGCCGCCTTCGCCGCCGCATAGCCGAAGGCCGGTACCAGGTACCGGCCTCTAGAGCGTCGCCCAGACGTCGAGCTTCTGCCTGACGCGCGCGATCACTTCGTCGGTGAACTCCGACGTGCCGAGGTCGCCGCCGAGATCGGAGGTTCGCTTTCCCGCGGCGACCGCCTCGAGGCATGCCTCCCGGATCGCGCGGCCGCTGCGTTGCGCGTTCTCGCCCGCGTGTGACAGAAGCGCCGCTCCGGCGAGGATCATCGCCATCGGGTTCGCGACGTTCTTGCCGTAGAGCGACGGCGCGGTGCCATGCGCGGCCTCGGCCATGATCGCCGCCGGCTCGAAGTCGTCCTCGAATGCGACGAGCAGCGACTCCGATCCCGCGATCGACCCGAACAGCGGCAGCACGAGGTCGGAGAGGATGTCGCCGTCGCGGTTCAGCGCCGGGATGACGAGCGGCTCGCCCGTCGTCGAGATGAGCAGTGCGAACGTCGCGTCGATGAGCTGCGGCTCGTACGGCACGTCGGGATGCCGTTCCGCGGCCGCGTCCATCTCCTCCTTGAGCATCCCCTCGTACGTCGGGCTCACCGTGTACTTCGGGCCGCCGAAGACCTTCGCGCCGGTGCGGCCCGCCTGCCGGAACGCGAACTCCGCGACTGCGTGGCAGATGCGCCGCTCGATGCGCTCCTTGCGGAACGCGACCTCGTCGTCGCCTTCGCCCTCGCGCCACTCCTCCGCGCCGTAGGCGTCGCCGACCGCCATGCGGACGATCGAGATCGGTGCGTACACGCCGGCGACCGGCACGACGCCGGGGATACGGCGTCCCGTGCGCACGATCACCTTGCCGCCGATCTCCTCGCGGAGGATCCGGTTCGGCGAGCCGACGTCGCCGCGGCCTTCCGGCGTGACCGTCGCCGCCTTGAGCCCGAGTCCGTGCTCGCGGATCGCCGCCGCCGCCTCGTGGACGACGCCGTTGTTCGTCTCGCGACGCTTCTCGAGCGAGAGGTCGAACCGGACGAAGCCGAGCTCGACGTCGATCGACGTCGGGCGCGAGCACGCGCAGCGACTCCTCGAGCAGCTCCTGCCCGGTCTGGTCGCCCTCGAGGACGACGATCGTGCTCTCGTCGCGCATCGCCGGCCAGTGTAATCGCGTTGATTACCCGAGATGCCGGTACGGAGAGGCCGCAAAGGATCGTTCCGCTATTACGACGGACGCGACCGGGAGATCCGCGACGCGGCGACGATCGAGCGGTTCGAGAAGCTCGCGATTCCGCCGGCGTGGAAGGACGTCTGGATCGCGTCGAGAGCGGGCGCGAAGCTCCAGGCGACCGGGTACGACAAGGCAGGCCGGAAGCAGTACCTGTACCACGCCGACTTTCGCGCCGCGCAGGAAGCAGGCGAAGTACGACCGCCTCATTCGCTTCGGCGAACGGCTGCCGGATCTGCGGCGCGCAATGGCGGCAGATCTCGACAATGACGGGCTCGATCGCGCGCGCGTTTCCGCAATCGCTCTGCGTCTCATCGACCTCGGCTGGTTCCGCGTCGGCTCCGACCGGCACACGCGTGCGTCGGGAACGTACGGCATCACGACGCTGCGCAAGCGTCACGTCTCCGTGCGCGGCAAGCGCGTACGTCTGTCGTTCGCGGGCAAGGGGCGCGCGCAGATCAAGACGTCGCTCGTCGACGACGAGATCGCCGCGGCGGTGCGCGAATTGCTCGCTGTTCCGGGCAGCCGCGTGTTCCGCTATTCGCGCGACGGCGGCATCTGCAACCTCACGAGCCGTGCGCTCAACGACTACGTGAAGGAGCATCTCGGTCAGGAGTTCAGCGCGAAGGACTTCCGCACGTGGGGAGGCACGCTGCAGGCGGCGATCGCGTTCGCCGAACATGCAGAGGCCGGCGACGGGAAGGGCGTCGTGACGACGGTGATGCGCCGCGTCGCCGACCGTCTCGGGAATACGCCTGCCGTCTGCCGCAGGTCGTACGTCGCGCCGGCCGTCGTCGAGCAGTATCTCGACGGCAGAACGATCGACGATTTCAGGCCGCGCCATTTGCGCGTCGTTGGAGCCCGGCAAACAGGCCTCGATCCCGAGGAACAGGCCCTTTTGAGCCTGCTCCGCTCCTGGCGTATTCGCCAAGCCCGCGCTGCAGCCTAATTCGCCCCCGGAATTCAGCTAGAATTGCCTTCATGGCACGCAAAACCGTTCTCGTTTGCGACAAATGCGGCAAGGAAGTCGAAGAGGGCAAGGGTGCCGTTCTCCGCGTCACGTATACGGACGCGCGGCGCGGCTCGAAGCAAGCCGATCTCTGCGACGACTGCGCGGGCGGCACGCCCGGGCGGGCGGTCGCACGGCGCGGCCGCAAGCCCAAGACGGCCTCAGCGGCGTAAGTCTCCGCACTTTGCACATCGGTCGTTAGCGGCCCTCTGGAGACAGCGGGGGGCCGCTCTACGATGGAGCGGTGCCGCTCAGCCTCATCGTCGGGCCTGCGAACGCAGGCAAGGTCGAGCTGCTGCTCGACCGGTATCTCGCCGCCCTCGAGCGGGAGCCCGTCCTCATCGTGCCGAACCGTCCGGACGTCGACCGCGTCCAGCGGCAGCTGCTCGCGCGGCGGCCGGCGCTGTTCGCCGGGACGATCGGAACGTTCGACGACGTCTTCGAGCGCATCGCCGGACGGCGCGGTCTCGTCACGCAGGCGCAGCGCGCGCTTCTCGTGCGCCGTGTCGTCGCAGCCGCACGTCTCGACAGCCTCGCGGCGTCGGCGCGGTACGCCGGCTTCGCCGACTCGCTCCTGCAGGCGATCGCGGAGGTCGAGTCCGGCCTGCTCGATCCCGAGCAGCTCGACGGCGACCTCGCGGCGCTGCACGCCGCCTACCGCGCCGAGCTCGACGGACTAGGCCTCTCCGACCGCGACGAGCTGCGCCGCCGCGCCGTCGAGCAGCTCCGCTCCGAGCTCGACTCGTGGCACGGCGAGCCGGTGTTCGCGTACGGCTTCGAGGATCTGACCGGCGCCGAATGGTCACTGCTCGAGGCGCTCGCCGGCCGCACCGACGTCAGCGTGTCGCTTCCGTACGAGCCGGGGCGTCCCGCGTTCGCGTCGCTGCGCCGGACGGTCGACGATCTGTCGCGTCTCGCCGACGGGCGCATCGAGGAGCTGCCCCCGCGCTGGGGAGACGTCGCGCAGCCGGCGCTCGCGCATCTCGAGCGCGGGCTCTTCGACGACCTCCGGTCGCAGCCCGTGCCGATCGACGGAGCGGTCCGCTTCTTCGAGGCTGCGGGCGCGCGCGGCGCGCTCGAGCTCGTCGGCGAGGAAGTCCTCGCGCTCATCCGCGCGGGGACGCTGCCGGAGCGCATCGGGATCATCTGTCCGAGCCTCGAGCGCTGGCGTGCGCCGCTCGAGACCGCATTCGGCACGCTCGGCGTTCCGGCCGCGATCGACGGCGACGTGCGCGTCGCACAGACGCCGTTCGGCCAGGCGCTCGCGTCGGTGCTCCGCTTCGCGTGGCTCGGCGGCACGCGCGGAGACCTGTTCACGTACCTGCGCTCGCCGTTCTCGGGGATCCCGCGCCCTGCGGTCGACTTCGTCGAAGGGCGCCTGCGCGGGCGCGCGATCCAGACGCCGGAGCGCGTCGTCGAGGAGTCCGAGAGCCTGCGCGGCGCGCCGCTCCCGGCACTCGCCGATCTCCGCGGGGCGGACGAGCCGGTCGCGGCAGTGCGCGACCTCGCTGCGCGGATGCTGAGGAACGCGTACGGCGTCGAGGTCCCGCCCGTCGGCGAGTCGTCGCGGCTCGACCTGCGCACGTACGAGTCGCTCACGCGCCTGCTCGGCGAGCTCGACGGCTGGCAGCGCGCAGCCGGCGCGCTGACGCGCGAGGACGTCGTCGCGGCCCTCGAACGGCAGGCGCTGCGGCCGATGCGCGGGGACGAGCCTGGCCGCGTCGCAGTCGTCGACCTCCTCCGCGCCCGCACCCGCCGCTTCGACGTCGCGTTCGTGCTCGGGCTCGAAGAAGGCAGCCTGCCCCGGCGCGGCTCGTCGTCGCCGTTCCTCGACGACGACACGCGGCGCGCCCTCGACGCGCGCGGCGCGCGGCTCGAGCGGCCGGACCCGGTCAGCCGCGATCGCTACCTCTTCTACACCGCGTGCACGCGCGCGTCGGAGCGCCTCTATCTCGTGCGTGAGGCGGCGAACGACGAAGGCGCGCCGCGGGAGCCGAGCCCGTTCTGGGACGAGGTGCTGTCGCTCTTCGCTCCCGACGACGTCCGGCGGTGGACCCGCCGCCGCCCGCTGTCGGCCCTCACGTGGAAGCTCGAGGACGCGCCGACCGAACGCGAGCGGCTGCGTGCGCTCGCGGAGCTCGCCGCCCGCGATGCCGGTCAAGCGGACGCGCTCGCGCGCGCGAACGGCTGGGAGCGGAAGCTCGATCGCGCGGTGACCGCGTTCCGGCGGCCCACACGCGTGACGCACCCGGTGGTGCTCGAGCAGCTCGGCTCGCGCCTGACGTTCAACGTGACGGAGCTCGAGCGGTTCGCCGACTGCTCGTCCGCGTGGTTCATCGAGCGTTTCCTCGACCCGCGCTCGATCGATGCCGAAGTCGACCCGAAGCTGCGCGGCTCGGTCGCGCACAGCGCGTTGTTCAAGTTCTTCACGCGTCTGCCGAAGGAGCTCGGCGTCGAGAAGCTCGACGAGCGCGTCGAGGACGGCGCCGTGCGGCTCATGCGCGCGTGCCTCGACGAGGCGCTCGCCGGCGTGCGGATGGAGATGACGGAGATGCAGGCGCGCGAGCTCGACCAGACGCTGTGGCGCGACCTCGAGGCGGTCGTCCACGAGGAGTGCGCCGGCGAGCTGCCGCTCGTCCCGCGCCGCTTCGAGGTCGCATTCGGCAGCGAGCGCGCCGCGCCGGAGCTGCAGCGCGGCCTCGACCTCGGCGACGGCATCACGCTCTCCGGGAAGATCGATCGCATCGACATCGACCCGTTCAGCGCGCGCGGAATCGTGCAGGACTACAAGTCGGGCAAGCACGCGCACTCGGCTGTCGAGATCGAGAAGGAGCTGCGCCTCCAGATCCCGCTCTACATGCTCGTGCTCCGCGACCTCGTCGGCATCGAGCCGCTCGGCGGCGTCTACCGCCCGCTCGCGGGCGAGCGCAAGGCTCGCGGGCTCCTGCGCAAGGGCGAGGGGGAGATGCTGCCGGGGTACGTCCGCACCGACTACCTCGACGAGGACGCGTTCTGGACGGCGGTCGACAACGCAAAGGAGACTGCCGCGCGGCTCGCCGGCCGCATTCGCACGGGCGACGTCGAGCACGACCCGCGCGGCGGCGACTGTCCCGCGTGGTGCGACCTCTGGCCGATGTGCAGGGTGGAGCGGGCGTGAACGAGCTCAACGCGCAGCAGCTCGCCGCCGTCGAGGCGACGGGCGAGGTGTTCGTCTCCGCAGGTGCCGGCACCGGCAAGACGGCGGTGCTCGTCGAGCGCTTCGTGCGCGCGACGTGCGATCAGGGCCTAGACGTCGACTCGATCCTCGTCATCACGTACACGCGGCGCGCGGCCGGCGAGCTGCGCACGCGCATCCGCGCCGAGCTCGCGCGTCGCGACCGCCACGATCTCGCGCGTGAGCTCGACGGCGCGTGGATCTCGACGATCCACGGCTTCTGCCTCCGCCTGCTCAAGGCGTATCCGTTCGCCGCCGGCCTCGACCCGCGCTTCCGCGAGCTCGACGACGCGCAAGGTGCCGTGCTCCGGAGCGAGGCGTTCCAGAAGGCGCTCGCCGAGTTCTGCGCCGGCGGCGAGCCCGAGCGCCTCCGGCTGCTCGCGACGTACGGCGCGAACGGGCTCCGCCGGATGCTCACCGGCGTGTACGAGACGCTCCGCTCCGCGGGCCGCGAGCTCGAGCTCGGCGTCGGCGCGCGTCCCGACCTCGACGAGCGCGTCGAGGAGCTGCGCGAGACGGCGCGCGCGCTTCCCGACGAGACGGCCCTCCAGCTGCTTGCGCTGCTCGAGCGCGACACGAGACCCGACCGGCTGCTCGACCTCTCCGGCTTCCGCCTGCGCGCCGACCGGGCGGTCGCGTACGAGGAGGCGCGGCACGCGGTCGAGCAGGCCGCGCTCGACGAGGCGGCATCGCGCGACCGCGACCTGCTCCAGGAGCTGCTCGAGCGCTTCGCCCTCGCCTACGCGGCCGAGAAGGGGCGCGAGTCGGCGCTCGACTTCGAGGACCTCCAGCTCGAGGCGCGGAACCTGCTGCGCGACCACGAGGAGATCCGCGAGCGCGAGGCGTTGCGCTTCCGGTCGATCATGGTCGACGAGTTCCAGGACACGAACCGGCTCCAGTGCGAGCTGATCGACCAGCTCGCCGGAGCGGGTGCGGAGCTCTTCTACGTCGGCGACGAGTTCCAGTCCATCTACGGCTTCCGCCACGCCGACGTCCGCGTGTTCCGAGAGCGGCGCGAGCGGGCGAGCCAGCTGCTCCCGCTCACGCTCAACTACCGCTCGCGGCCGGAGGTGCTCGCGGCCGTCAACGAGCTGTTTGGCTCGCACTTCGGGGACGAGTTCCAGCCGCTCCACGCGGCCGCCGAGTTTCCCGACCCCGTGTTCGGCAACCCGGTCGAGCTGCTCGTCACGGACAAGGCCGCCTACCACGACACCGGCGTGCACTGGCGCCGCGCGGAGGCGCGCGCGATCGCGCGGCGCGTGCGTGAGCTCGTCGACACGGGCGCGGCCACGGCCGGCGAGATCGTCGTCCTCTTCGCCGCCGGCACGGACGCGGAGGTGTACGAGCAGGAGCTTCGGCGCGCCGGGCTGCCGACGTATCGCGCGACCGGCAAGGGCTACTTCGGCCAGCAGCAGGTCGTCGACCTGCTCGCGTACCTCCGGCTGCTGCAGAACCGCTACGACGACCGCGCGCTCGTGACCGTGCTCGCATCGCCGTTCGTCGGCGTGTCGAACGACGCACTCGCACTGCTCCGCCGCTCGGCGTACCGGCGGCCGATGTTCACGGGGCTCGAGCGGTCGCTGCCGGAGGGGCTGACCGAGCGCGACGAGCAGCTCATCCGTGCGTTCCGCCAGCGCTACGACCGGCTCGCCGCCGCGCTGCCGCGCCTCTCGCTCGAGCGCCTGTGCGAGCGCGTCGTCAGCGAGCACGACTACGACCTCGCCGTCCTCGCGCTGTGGGACGGTCGCCGTCGCTACGCGAACATGCGCAAGCTCGCGCGGCTCGCCCGCTCGTACGAGGAGCTCCGCGGTCCCGACGTCGAAGGCTTCGTCCGCTTCGTCGGCGAGCAGGAGGCGCTCGGCGCGCACCAGCTCGAGGCGGTCGCGGAGGAGGAGGGCGCGGACGCCGTGCGCCTGCTCACGATCCACGCGGCGAAGGGGCTCGAGTTCGAGGTCGTCATCGTCGCCGACGCCGGCCGCGACAAGGCGCCGCCGTCGCCGGACGAGATCCTCGCGCTCTCCGACGGGCGCTTCGGGTTCCGCGTCGCCGACCCGGTGACGACGAAGCGCCGCGGCGCGTTCGACTACGAGGAGGTGAAGGCGGCGCGCAAGGCCGAGGACGACGCGGAGAAGCTCCGCCTCTACTACGTCGCGATGACGCGCGCGCGGCAGCGGCTCATCGTCTCCGGTGCCGTCGACCGCGAGAAGGCGGCCGACGCGTCGACGCCGATCGGCTGGGTGCTCGGACGGCTCGATGCCGACGCAGAGCTCGCCGCCGCCGGTGAGGCGCCGCTCGAGCTCGTCCGCCACGACGCGCATCTGCTCGTGCGCGTCGACCGCTACCGCGAGGCCGACTGGGCGGAGGAGCCGGAGGCGGAGCTCGAGGCGCCGTCCGAGGCCGGCCAGCTCGAGCTCTTCGCGACGCTCGAACAGCTCGCCGCGGCCTCAGCGCCCGAGCTGGCGCCGCTCGTGCCGCCGGCCGACCCGCCGCTCCACCGCGTGCGGCGGCTCTCCTTCACCGCGCTGTCGACGTTCGGACAGTGCTCGTACAAGTACTACGCGCGATACGCACTCGGGATGAAAGAGCTTCCGGTCGTCGGACGCGGTCCGGGACTGTCGGCGACCGACGTCGGCAGCCTCGTGCACGGCCTGCTCGAGGAGATCGACCTCGCCGCGCCGGTCGTCCCCGAGCTCGAGCTCGAGCGCGCGACCGAGGAGGAGGCCGAACGCGTACGCGCGTTCCTGACGACGTACTGCGAGTCGGATCTCGCCCGGCGCGTCGCGGCGCTCTCCGGCGTGACGAAGGAGCGGCCGTTCACGTTCGAGCACGACGGCGTGCTCATCCACGGGTTCCTCGACGTCCTGCACATCGCGGACGGGAAGGCGCTCGTCGTCGACTACAAGACGAACATGCTCGGCGAGGCATCGCCGGATGCGATCGTCGACGAGGACTACCGGCTGCAGCGGCTCGTGTACGCGCTCGCCTGCTTCCGCGCGGGCGCGGACGAGGTGGAGGTCGTCTACCACTTCCTCGAGCGTGCGGACGCGGTCGTGTCGACGTCGTTCACGCGGGCGCAGCTGGAGGAGCTCGAGGCGGAGCTCTCGGCGGCGATCGCGCAGATCCAGGCCGGCGAGTTCCGGCCCACGCCGAGCGACTTCGCGTGCGCTGGGTGCCCGGCGCTCGATCTCGTCTGCGCCGGCCCGCGGCTGCACGAGCCCGCGGCCGAGTTCGCCATCAGTGGCTCGTAGCTTCGTCGGCGAGGCGCGCAAGCGCATCGGGGTGCCGAAGCGCGAGCGTGCCCGCCTCGTCGTCGAGCGGCTCGCGGTCGAGCATGCGGACGCGGCGATCGCGCTGGCGTTCCGCAGCCCGCTCGAGCTCCTCGTCTCGGTCATGCTGTCCGCGCAGACGACCGACGTGAACGTGAACCGCGTCACCGCGACGCTGTTCCAGAAGTACCACCGTCCCGAGGACTATCTCGCGGTGCCGCAGGAGGAGCTCGAGCGCGACGTCTATGCGACCGGCTTCTACCGGCAGAAGGCGAAGTCGATTCGCGGCACGATGCGGATGCTGCTCGAGGAGTTCGACGGCGAGGTGCCGCGCACGCTCGAGGAGCTCGTCCGTCTGCCCGGCGTCGCACGCAAGACCGCGAACGTTGTCGCCGCCGAGCTCGGCCAGGCGCAGGGAATCGTCGTCGACACGCACGTGCGCCGGCTCGCGCAGCGGCTCGGGCTCACGAAGCAGGAGGATCCGGTCAAGATCGAGCGCGACCTAGTGAAGATCGTGCCGCGCGCGGACTGGGCCCGGTTCCCGCACCTGCTCATCTGGCACGGGCGGCGGGTGTGCGACGCGCGGAAGCCGCGTTGTGAAGACTGCGTGCTGAACGACCTCTGCCCGTCCTCGCGTGTCTGATCTGCATCCCGCGACGCAAGGCTTCGGGCGTGCCGCCGACGCCTACGAGCGTGGACGCCCGGACTATCCCGCGGCGGCGGTCGACTTCCTCGTCGAGCGGCTCGATCTTCGGCCTGGGCGCGTCGTGCTCGATCTCGCCGCCGGTACCGGCAAGCTGACGCGACTGCTCGTCCCGACTGGGGCGAAGGTGATCGCGGTCGAGCCGATCCCCGAGATGCGCGCGAAGATCGAGAACGTGCGTGTGCTCGCGGGGACGGCGGAGGCGATCCCACTCGCGGACGCGTCGGTCGACGCGGTCACCGTCGCGCAGGCCTTCCACTGGTTCCGTGCGGAGGAGGCGCTGCGCGAGATCCGCCGCGTGCTGCGACCGGGCGGCGGGCTCGCCCTCGTCTGGAACGTGCGCGACGAGAGCGAGCCGATCAATGCGGCGGCGAGCGAGATCATGCGGCCGCTCGAGGAGAACATGCCGCGCCGCAGCAAGCTGAGCTGGCGTGAGGTGATCGGTGCGACCGAGGCCGCGACGTTCGAGCACGAGCAGGTCGTGGACGAAGACTCCTTCGTCGAGCGCTTCACGTCGGTGAGCTTCGTTGCCGCGGCGCCGCCGGAGGCACGCGCCGTTATAGAGGAGCAGCTACGCGCCCTGGCGCGCAGCACGGGCGCGCCGATCCGGCTGCCGTACGTGACCGAGGTCTATCTGGCCTTCAGTTGACGGACGGGTCCTCGGGCATCCGCGCGACGAGCTCGTACACGCCGCCCTTCCGGCGCAGCACGTCCGACCACAGCTCGTCGGGCGACTCCGTGAACGCGTCGTCCGGCCGCGCCGGCTCGAGGATCCAGTCCTCGCGGCCGAGCTCGTCTTCGAGCTGGCCCGCGCCCCAGCCGGCGTAGCCCGCGAACACCCGCCGGCGCGTCGTTGCGACGAGGACGCTCGCGGGCTCGTCGAGCGACGGGAAGCCGAGCGACCCGAAGAGCGGTACTGCCGCGTCGTCCGGATCGAGGAACTCGCCGAGCACGAGCACGGCGTTCGCCTGCACCGGCCCGCCGACCCACACCTGCTCGCCGTTCTCGGCGAGCTCCTCCAGCTCCGGGACGAGCTCGGCGACGGGAGCGGGCGAGGGACGGTTGAGCACCAGCCCGGCTGCGCCTTCGTCGTTGTGCTCGGTGACGAGCACGACCGTGCGCCGGAAGTTCGGGTCGAGGAGGCCCGGTGACGCGACAAGGAGCTGTCCCTGGAGGGACTCCATGCCCCTATTCTCTCCGACTCGCCCGATACGAGATGACATGGACGCGCTCGACGGTGAGCATGCCCTCCTGCACCATCTCGTCGAGAAGCGGCACGATCCGGTCGATCTGCTCCGCCGTGTCGACGATCTCGATGAGGACCGGCAGGTCTTCGGAAAGGCGCAGGATGCGCGATGTGTGTAGCCGCGAGTCGGCGCCGAAGCCCTCGATGCCGCGGATGACCGTCGCACCGGCGAGCCCCTCCGCGCGGACGCGCTCGACGATCGCCTGGTACAGCGGTTTGCCGTGCCACGTGTCCGACTCCCCGATGAACAGGCGGAGCAGCTTGCCCTCGCCCTCGAGCTTCATAGCGCCCTCCCGGTGACCACGCCGAGGTAGACCGCGCCGAGCCCCGCGGCGAGGCTGCCGAACGCGTTCGCCACGGCGATGCCGAGCGCGCCGTCCTCGAGCAGCCGGTACGTCTCGAACGAGAGCGTCGAGAACGTCGTGTACGCGCCGAGCAGGCCGATCGTGATCGCGCCGCGGATCCACGGCGCGATGGAGAGTTGCTCGGTTGTCACGGTGAAGACGAATCCGAGTACGAACGCGCCGCTGACGTTGACTGCGAACGTGCCCCATGGGAATGCGCCGGGGGCGCGGCGGCTGACGAAGCCTTCGAGCCCGTAACGGGCCAGTGCTCCGACGGCGCCGGCGACGGCGATGGCTACGGCTGTGCGCATGCAGCTCCCTTTCGCGTCGTAGGAGCCATCAGCCGATCGGCGGTTTCGAGGCGAGCTCCATCGCCCTGCGGGAGGGTACCTATGCCGCGCGCGGCGTCAACGCGACGAGCAGGCCGCCGTCGTCGTCGTACGCCGGGAAGAAGTCGCCGGTGATCGGCTTCGTATGGCCCGACCGGGTGCGCAGCTCGAGCAGCTCGTTCAGGCGGCGGACGCCCCACTCGAGCGCGAGCTTCGCGGGGTTGCGCTCCTCCTCGAAGCCGGCGAGCCCGAGCCCGGTGACGAGGTCGACGCCGAGCAGGTCGGTCTCCGACCAGCCGGTGAGCTCGAAGACGCCGCGGCCGACGGCGAGGATGCGCGCCTCCTTGTCGCAGACGACGAACCCCGTGCCGGGGGCGGGGTAGTAGTCGTCGAGCAGCTCGAAGAGAAAGCCGAATCCGCAGTGGTGGCAGGCGACGGGCTCGTCGTAGAGCCCCTCGACGCGATCGATGTCGATCGACCGCTCCTTGCAGTTCGGGCAGATGAAGTACGGCATGAGCGCAGGCTAGCTCCGGGGGCGTGCGTCGACGCGCGCTACCCACGCGTGGAGCGGCGAGTTGTCGCGGAGCGGCTGGTAGTCGACGAGGACGTGGTGGAAGAGCTCGTCGTCGTCGGGCTCGGTGCCGAGGACGGCGTACTTGAGGAACGGGAAGGCGACGACGTCGGCGAGCCCGAACTCCCCGAAGAGGTGGTCGCGGCCCACGAGCAGCGCCTCGAACAAGTCGACCGCGCTGCGCATCTCGGCGGCAAGGGCATCGGTCGGGCCGTCGTCGGCGATCGCGTTCGGCGCGCGCTTCCAGACGCGGTTGAACCAGTCGACGAAGACGCGAATCTCGGCTCGTCGCGCCGGGTCGCCGGGAAGGAGCGGGGGATCCGGGAAGTGCGCTTCGAGCCACTCGAGGATGGCGGTCGAGTCGGCGACGACCTCGCCGTCGTCGGTGACGAGCACGGGGACGAGCTCCTGCCCGCTCACCGCCACGACGGGCGAACGGTCGTCCGGGTCGACGTCCACCCAGTCGATCGCCACGCCCTTGTGCCCGGCCGCGAGCGCGACGCGCTCGACGTTCGTCGAGAACGGGATCCGGTAGACCTGCACCGGCGGAGCTTAGAACCAGTTCTTGCGGCGGAACCAGAAGAGCTGGAGGGCGGTGCTCCCGACGATCAGGCCCCACGACCACCAGTAGCCCCAGTGCCAGTTGAGCTCGGGGATGTGGACGAAGTTCTGGCCGTACACCCCGACGATGAACGTCGGCGGCAGCAGCAGCGAGGCGACCACCGTCAGCCGCTTCATCACCTCGTTCTGGTCGTTGGCGATCTTCGCCTGGCTGTAGTCGCGGACGCTCGCGAGCAGGTCGCGCGAGAGCTCGAGCCCGTCGGTGGCGCGCATGAGCTTGTCGTACGTTGCGTTGAACGCGACCTCGACGTCGTGCGGGAAGACCTCAGGCCCCTCGTCGACGTCGACGACGTCGTCGATCACGCGACGCACGGCGTCGCGCATCGGCGAGAGCGTCCGCCGGATGTGGAGCAGATCGTGACGGAGCGCCGAGATGCGCGTCCGCGTCGTCTCCGGCGACTGCGTCTCGACCTTGTCCTCGAGCTCGTCGATCTCCTCGTCGAGCGCGTCGACGAGGTCGAGGTACCGCTCGGCGATCTCGTCGACGAGCCGGTACGCCATCATCCCGGCCGAGTCCGTCGGCTTGACCGTCTTCTTGACGATGGCGACGTCGCATGCAGGCCGGTTGCCCTCCGGTGTCTTCCGCACCGTGAGGAGCGTGTCGTGCGTGAGCACGAGGTCGATCTCCTGGTAGAAGACGTCGTCCTCGTCGGGTACCGCGACGGCGACGAGCAGGACGCCGAAGACGTAGTCGCCGTGTCCCTGGATTGTCGGGCGCGGCTCGTCCTCGTGCTCGGGCGGTGCAAGCAGGCGCTCGATCGCCTGCTCTTCGAGCTCCTTCGGCGCCTTCGCGCGAACCTCGTCAGGCGTGGGGTCCAGCAGGTCGATCCAGCTCGCGGCCATACGGCCGCGATTCGACGTGCCGGTGCCTAGACCTCTGCCGCTTCCGGCCGCGGCGCCGTGAGCGCCGTTCCCGCGTGCCCCTCGAGCGCGGCGAGGTAGCGCTCGGCGTCGAGTGCCGCCATGCACCCCGAGCCCGCCGCGGTCACAGCCTGGCGGTACGTGTGGTCCTGCACGTCGCCGGCGGCGAACACGCCGTCGACGTTCGTCTCGGTCGAGCGCGGCTGCGTGACGAGGTAGCCGGCGTCGTCGTGGTCGAGCTGGTCGACGAACAGCTTCGGTGTTCGGATCGTGGCCGATGGCGACGAAGACGCCGTCCGTCTTCAGATCGTAGACCTCGTCCGTGCGCGTGTCGCGCAGCCGGATCGCCTCGACCTTCGTCGTCGCCGAGGATGTCCTCGACGATCGCGTTCGTGACGAACTCGATCTTCGGGTTGGAGCGGGCGCGGTCGAGCATGATCTGGGAGGCGCGGAACTCGTCGCGCCGGTGCACGACGCGTCACCTTCGTCGCGTACCGGGTGAGGAACGCCGCCTCTTCCATCGCCGAGTCGCCGCCGCCGACGACGACGAGCTCCTTGTCCTTGAAGAACGCGCCGTCGCAGGTCGCGCACGCCGAGAGGCCGCGGCCCTGGAGGCGCTGCTCGCACGGTAGCCCGAGCCAGCGCGCGCTCGCGCCGGTGGCGACGATGACTGCGTTCGCGCGGTACTCCTCGTCCTCGACCCAGACGCGGAACGGCCGCTCGAGGAGAAGTCGACGCGCGTCACGTCGTCGGTGACGAACTCGGTGCCGAAGCGCTCGGCCTGGCGCCGGAAGTCGGCCATCATCTCCGGCCCCATGATCCCGTCGGCGTAGCCGGGGTAGTTCTCGACGTCGCTCGTGATCATCAGCTGGCCGCCCCAGTTGAAGCCCTCGATCACGAGCGGCTGCAGGTTCGCCCGCGCCGCGTAGAGGGCCGCGGTGTAGCCGGCGGGGCCGCCGCCGACGATGATCAGCTCACGCGTGTCGCTCATGTCCGTCCTTGTTCGAAGGTTGCCCTGTATTAAACGAATTCGGGCGGAAGGACGTTCCCGAGGGGGCCTCGCGCCAGGACTGGAGCGGGAGAGCTAGGCGGCGTCGCTGTGCGGCGCCGGTAGCTCGGTCGCGCTGACCGGCCTGATGCTCCGGTCGACGACGTCGAGCTCGGCGAGCTCGCCGGCCGGGGAGATGCCGTGCTCCTTGAACTTCCGGGCGCTCGGGAGCACCCGGGTCTCGAGCGAGCCGACCGCCTCGTTGTACGACTTGATCGCCGTCTCGAGCCCGCGGCCGACCTTGGCGACGTGCTCGGTGAAGGTCGCGAGCCGCGTGTACAGCTCGCGGCCGAGGTCGCTGATCGACGCGCGCCGACTCGGCGATCGTCTCCTGCCGCCAGCCGTAGGCGACGGCGCGGAGGAGCGCGATGAGCGTCGTCGGCGTCGCGATGATCACCTGCTGGTTCACGCCGTCCTCGATGAGCCCCGGATCCTGCTCGAGCGCCGCGCTGAGGTACGTCTCGCCGGGGATGAAGAGCACGACGAACTCGGGCGTGCTCTCGAACTGCGACCAGTAGCTCTTCGCCGACAGCTTCGTCACGTGGTCGCGTACCTGGCGGGCGTGGTCGCGGAGCTTCGCGAGCCGCTCGTCGTCGGTCTTCGCACCGAGCGACTCGAGGTACGCCTGCCCGGCGAACTTCGAGTCGACGACGACGCTCTTCGCCGCCGGGGAGCGAGACGACGAGGTCGGGGCGCAGCCGGCCGTCCTCGGTCGCCACGTGCTTCTGCGTCTCGAAGTCGCAGTGCTCGACCATGCCGGCCATCTCGACCACGCGGCGGAGCTGGATCTCGCCCCAGCGGCCGCGGACGTTCGGACGGTCGCGGAGCGCGCTGACGAGGTTGCCCGTCTCGCTGCGCAGCTCCTTCTGCGCCTCGACGAGCTGGCCGACCTGCGTGCGCAGCTCCGAGTACGCGCCCGCGCGCACGACCTCGAGCTCGCTGGAGCTTCCCGTCGACCTTCGTGAGCGACTCCGCGATGGGCGTGACGAGGTGCTCGACCGCCTGCCGGCGCTGCTCGAGATCCTGTTCCGTCTTCTGCTGGAGCTGCTCGAGCTGCGGCTTGGCGAGCGTCGAGGAACGACTCGTTGTTGCTCGCGAGCGCGTCGGCGGCAAGCGCCTTCATCGTGGACGCGAGCGTCTCGCCGTTCGCCCTTGTGCAGCGCGCGCAGGACGAGCCAGGCGCCGCCGGCGCCGAGGAGGAGGCCGATGAGGAGTCCGATGACCATCGGGCCGAAGAACGCTAGAGGACCCGGTCGGACGGACCATGAAAATGCCGGCCCCGACCAACCCGAAGGTTCATCGGAACCGGCTCGCAGAGACTATGGGCGCGCGCCGCCCGGCGTCAAGGAGAAAAAAGCCGCTCTTTGCGGGTAGCCGCAGCTAGCCGGCGATGGCGGCGTTGAGGTACTTCACGAGCGTCGTCTCGTCGAGGCCGTTCTGCATCGGCACCTCCGTCGTCTGCGCGCCGCCCTTGCCGAGGAAGATCGTCGGCGTCCCGGTGACGTTGCTGCGCCTGGGCGTCGGCGGCGATCTGCGCGGCGTCCTTCTTCACGAACGACGAGCCGCGCTCGGCGAAGAGCGGGTGGATCTTCATGCCGGGGACGCTGGCGGCGATGTTGTAGAGCATGTCGTCGGTGAGCCAGCCGGTGTTCTCGGTGCCCTGGTTCGTCGTAGAGGACCTCTTCGAAGTTGAACGCCTTGCTCTGCTTCGCGGCCGCGAGCATGACGTCCTGGCCGCGGAACGAGTCGTTGCCGATGAACGCCCACGGCTCGACGACGATCTTGATCTTCTTCGTCCGAACGTACTTCTGGACGATGTCCGGGAAGACCTGCGTCTCGAACTCCTGGCAGATCGGGCACTGGAGGTCGATGTACTCCGTCATCGTCACCGGCGCGGACGGCCAGCCGAGCGTCGGCCGTTCTGCGGGATGCCCTTGAACATCGTGTCGCACGTCGGCCGCGCCGGGGAGCGCGTTCGCGAGGCTGCCCGATCGCCTGCGCGTCCTTCGGCAGCGCGCCGCCTCCGCCGCCGCCGCTGAAGCGCGAACGCGAGGACGATCCCGAGCACGACGAGCACGACCACGATCCCGCCGACGACGCAGGGCGCGCGGCGATGCCTGCCGCCCGCGCGGGCCGCCCTTCGACTGCACCGGCGGCGGCGTGCGTCCGCCGGCGCTGCTCTCTGCTCTTCTTGCCGCTAGGCACCGGCGGGAAGGGTAGCGGCCTCGTCGCCGGCCCCGGCGCTGGGCGAGCGCTAAGAATCCGATGAGGAGCACGAAGCCCGTGAGGGCGAGCGTCGGGATCGTCACGTAGCCGAACTCGTTGATCCACTTCACCGCGCAGCCGGCTGCCGCCGATGCCGGCACGAGCTCGGCTCCGAGATCGCGTGGTTCTCGATGAGCAGGTGGTAGATGGAGATACAGGCGCCGACGACCGGGAGCGGGAGCAGGTAGCGCGCGACGCGGTAGTCGCCGTGCCACGCGGCGAAGAGCAGCAGGATCGAGAGCGGGTACATGCAGATCGCGCTGGAACCAGCAGAGGTCGCACGGCACGAAGCCGGCGATCTCGGACAGGAAGAGGCTGCCGCCGGTGCCGAGCGCGGCGACGACGAACGCCGTCCAGAGCTCGTAGCCCCAGAGCGCGGCGCGAAGCGCGCGCAACGGTGCGGCGAAACCGACGCCGGCGAGGACGCCGGTGAGAAGGAGGACGCCGACGATCGCCTGTCCGGCGACGCCGAGCACCGCGAGCGCGACGATCGTGTCGTGAGTCATGGAGGCAATGTACGTCGTTCGGCGGCGGACGGATTACCCTGATGCGGCCGGGGTGGCGGAACTGGTCAGACGCGCCCGACTTAAAATCGGGTGACCTTCGGGCATGCGGGTTCGAGTCCCGCCCCCGGCATCCGGTGCGGCTCGAGCCCGTCGCCGACGACTTCGAGCGCGCGCATGACCGCGCGGCTTCGCCACCGGGCTGCGCGACGGTCGAGCGGCTGCAGGCCGGTCGACGAGCTGCGCTCGCACGCGGGAAGCGATCGCGGATTCGCCGACCTGCCCGGGGCTTGCCGTCGAGGAACGCCGTCACGTGTCCGCGGGCGGGGCCGAGCCGCGTCGCCGTGAGCGGCTGGCCCCGACGTCGAAGAAGTTCCCGAGCGTCGCAGCGTCGCGCTGCGTCGGCGACTCGATGTGGACGACGCCGTCGGCCGCATGCGTGCGCGACGCGCAGGTGAAGGCAGCTCGCACCGACGACGAATGCGCCGACGGGCGTGAGCGCGACCGTGCGAGGCGGCGCGATGCCGACTCCGTACGGGATCCGTCGCGACCGGCCGCTTCACGTAGACCGCCACGCGCGCGTGCTGTGCGGCCGAGGCGCAGCCTGCTAGCACGACGCGCTCGCAGGCGATCCGCGGCGACGGCCTCGCCGAGTGGGCAGCGACGCCGGCCGGCGCGCGACTCGGCTCGCGCTCGATCGGCGGGCCCTCCGCGCCGGGCGCGGCGAGCGCCGACGACCGTCGCCGCGAGCAGCGAGCCGCGACCGCGACCGCGATGAACCGGCGAGCCGCTTCGCCGACCGGCGCGCGGCCTGCGCGGGTACGCGTCGGCGCGCGCTCGTCGCGGTATGCCGCCCTACACTCCGCGCGTGGCCGGAGCTGCGAGGTACCGCCGCTCGAGCGCCCGCTCGAGTGGGACACGCCGCTCTTCCTCATGGCCCGCGCGCAGTTCGAGCAGGCGCTGCCGTTCGCGGACGTCTCGCCGATGGTGGCCGAGCGGCTGAGCTACCCGGAGCGGGCCCTGATCATGAGCGTGCCGCTGCGCCGCGACGACGGCACGCTGGCAGATCTTCGCCGGCTACCGCGTGCAGCACTCGACGGTGCTCGGGCCGACGAAGGGCGGCATCCGCTACGACCCCGAGGTCTCGCTCGGCGAGTGCGCCGCGCTCGCGACGTGGATGACGTGGAAGTGCGCGCTCCTGCGCCTGCCGTACGGCGGCGCGAAGGGCGGCGTCCGCTGCGACGCGCACGCGCTGCTCGCCGGCCGAGCTCGAGCGGCTGACGCGCCGCTTCACGTCGGAGCTGTTCGACGATGATCGGCCCGCAGATCGGACATCCCGGCGCCCGACATGGCGACGAACGAGCAGACGATGGCGTGGATGATGGACACGTACTCGATGCAGATCGGGCTACGCCGTGCCCGAGGTCGTCACCGGGCAAGCCGATCTCGATCGGCGGCTCGGTCTTCCGCCGCGAGGCGACCGGGCGCGGGCGTCGTCATGGTGCGCCGAGCGCGCGTGCGAGCGGCTCGGCATGGCAGCTCGGCGAGCAGCGCTGCGTCGTGCAGGGCTTCGGCAACGTCGGCGGCGTCGCCGCGACCGAGCTGCACGAGCGGGCGCGACGGTGCGTCGCGGTCTCCGACATCTCCGGCGGCGTCCACTCGACGCGACGGGCTCGACATCCCGGGCTTGCACGCGTACGTCGCCGAGCACGGCTCGCTCGAGGGCTACGACCGCGTGCGACGCGCGTCACGAACGAGGAGCTGCTCGAGCTGCCGTGCGACATCCTCGTCGTCGCGGCGCGCGAGGACCAGCTCACGGGCGAGAACGCGGCGCGCGTGCAGGCGCAAGCTCGTCGTCGAGGGCGCGAACGGCCCGACGACGCTCGAGGCCGACGCGATCCTCGCCGAGCGCGGCATCCTCGTCGTTCCGGACATCCTCGCGAACGCGGGCGGCGTGACCGTCTCGTACTTCGAGTGGGTGCAGGATCTCGGACGGCTGTTCT
>CAWDJG010000002.1:0-140789 GCA_963802685.1 uncultured Actinomycetes bacterium | reverse complement strand
ATCCTCGGCTCGACGATGGGCACGAAGGCGGACTTCGAAGGGGCGTACGAGCTCGTCGCGAGCGGCCGCGCGCGCCCCGTCGTCGACGAGGTCGTCCCGCTCGCCGAGATCCGCGCCGCGCACGCGCGGCTCGAAGCCGGCGAGCAGCTCGGGAAGATCGTCCTCGCCGTCGATTAG
The DNA here is from genome assembly GCA_963802685.1 of uncultured Actinomycetes bacterium. Lineage (GTDB taxonomy): Bacteria > Actinomycetota > Thermoleophilia > Gaiellales > Gaiellaceae > Palsa-739. The sequence goes on along the minus strand of CAWDJG010000002.1, from coordinate 140,612 downwards.
CGACTAGAAGTCCGCGGCCGTGCGCGCCTCCGGCGGCACGAGCAGCATGCCCGCCTCGCGCCAGAGGTGCACGCGCAGGAGCGCGTCGATCCCGTACAGGAGCTCCTGGAGCAGCTCGGCGTCGCCGACGTCCGCGTCCTCGAGCGCCGACGCCCACGCGCGGATCGCCTCGAGCCCCTCGAGATCCTTCTCCGCCCTGGGCTCGAGATCGTCGCGCAGCGCCTCGGTCAGCGTCCGGCGAACCGTGTCCCGCTCGAGTCGCGTCTGTGCGCGCAGGGTTCGTGCGGCGCGGCGGACCTCCGCGACCAGGTGCTGGAGCTCGACCTGCCGGAGCGTGTCGATCGCCATCTCGCCTCCCTCGTCGTCCTGTTCCGACGAGTTTCAGACTCGACCCGCTCCGGGGCATCGGGGATCGCGCGTACGGTGTCCGCATGCCGTTGCAGAACCGGGTCACGCCCCTCAGCGAGCTCGTGGCCGAGCCCGGTCGCGGCCTCGTCTACGGCAATCGCGGCTGCGTCCACGACGCCGGGGGCCGCATCGTCCGGCTGTACGGAACGCGCCGCTGGATCTCCTGCCGCCTCGAGTTCAAGGGGTGGCATCGCGCCCCGCTCATGCAGCCGGGCAAGCTCACGGAGCTCTTCTTCCTCGACGAGGCGACGGCGTTCGCGGCCGGTCACCGTCCGTGCGCCGAGTGCCGGCGCGAGGACTATCGGCGCTTCCTCGCCCTCACGGGCGCATCCGGCGCGGACGAGTTGGACGCGCGGCTGCACGAGGAACGGCTCGACGGACGGACGCGGCGCGTGCACGCGCTCCCAGCCGCCGAGCTGCCCGACGGCGCGTTCGTCCTCCACGACGGCGATCCGCACCTCGTCCTCGGGCGCGAGCTCCTCCGCTGGACGCCGGGCGGCTACACGGAGCGCGTCGCGCGGCCGCAGGGGGCCGCGGCCGTCGTCACGCCGCCGACGACGCTCGCCGCGCTCCGCGCCGGCTGGGACGGCGCCGTGCCGCTGCTCCATCCGACCGCGTAAATCTTCGTTGCGCCCAGTTGGCAGCGGGGGTAGCCTCCCGGACACTCGACTGCGGCTTCGGAGTGCGTGTGGATGCGCCTTCCCGGCCGGTTCGAGCATGGGGGGCGCGCCTAGTGGCGCCGCAGCTGCCGGGCGTGCCCCTCCTTCTTTCGACGGGTTCGCCTCTAGCCGAAGCCGAGGATGAACTTCGCGTCTTCGGACATGCGGTCCGGCGTCCACGGCGGGTCGAACGACGAGCTCGAGCTCGACGTCCTCGACGCCTTGCACTTCACGCGCGGCGCGGTCGATGTCGCCTGCGATGAGCGGGCCGGCGGGGCAGCCCATCGACGTGAGGCTGTAGGTGATCTTCACCTTCGGGCCGTCCACCTCGACGTCGTACAGGAGCCCGAGGTCGACGATGTCCATCCCGAGCTCGGGGTCCTCCACCTGGCGCAGGACCTCGAGAACTTCGTCCTTGCTTGGCATGGTGGTCAGTCTACGTACGATGCACGGGTGCCCGTCGTCGCGTCCACGGGTGTCATGAACGGCGTCCTGCTCGCGTCGGCGATCGTGCCGCCCGCGATCGTCATCGTCCTCGCGTGGTTCTTCCTGCGCGCCGGCAAGCGGCACGACGAGCGCGAAGCTAAGAGCGGAAAGCCCTAGCGAGCTTCGCCCACACGGGGCTCCGCTTCCGCGGCGGATACTCGTCGCGCGGCTCGTTGACGATGCGCAGCTGCGTGGGCCGGATGTACCGGAGCTCCTCTTCGGGATTCAGCGAGCGCCGCATCTCAGAAGCCCGTGAGCCGGACGTCCTCGCGCCGCTCGCGCGCGAAGAAGTGCATGCCGTCGACGAAGCGCACCCAGTTGCAACGCGTGCACATGAGCAGCGAATGCGTCCGCGCGCTGTCGGCGAGGAAGCGGACACCGCGGAGCAGGTCGCCGTTCGACACGCCGGTCGCGGCGACGATCACTTCGCCGGGAGCGAGGTCCTCGGTGTGGTAGACGCGGCCGTAGTCGTCGATCCCGCGCTCGCGCAGCTCGTCGATCTCGCGGCGCGACGTCGGCCAGAACTGCGCCTGGAGCTCGCCGCCGAGGCAGCGCAGCGCGGCTGCCGAGAGCACGGCCTGGCGCGTGCCGCCGATGCCGACGGCGAGGTGGTCGTTCGTACCGCGGATCGCCGCCGAGATGGACGACGTCACGTCGCCGTCCTGGATGAGCTTGATGCGCGCACCCGCGTTGCGAATCTCCTCGATGAGGTCGTGGTGCCGCGGACGGTCGAGGACGATCGTCGTCACGTCGTTCACGCGCCGGCCGAACGCCTCCGCGATCGCCTGGATGTTCTCGCTCCATCGGGCGCAGCAGGTCGATCGATCCGCGCGCCCGCGGTCCGACCGCCATCTTCCGCATGTACATGTCGGGCAGGCTCATCAGCTTGCCCGGCTCCCCGACGGCGATCATCGACATCGCCCCGTTGCCGCCGCGCGCGACGACGCCGCGCCCCTCGAGCGGATCGAGCGCGAGGTCGACCTCGAGGCCACCGGAGCCGAGCGTCGCACCGGGCGCGAGCGCCGCGTCCTCCGGCGTCCCGAGGACGACGCGGCCGTGGATGGCGAGCTGGTCGAGCGAGTAGCGCATGCCGGCGGCTGCCGCCTCCTCCGCCCCCTCCTGGTCGGCGCGGCCGAGCCAGCGCGCCGCCCTGAGCGCCGCGTGCTCGGTGGCGCGGAGGTACGACTGGCAGATGCAGGGAGGAGTCTCGGGGACGTCTCCCTCGATCTCGTTCATACCCGTGCTCCCGCGCGATCGACGAGCTCGAGCAGCGCGCTCGCCGCCCGGTCCGCGTCCTCGTTCTCGATCACCGGTATGCCCTCGCGCTCGGCGCGCGCGACGATGAACCGCTGCAGGCGCCGGATCTCCGCGAAGTGGTCGAGGTAGTTCGCGAGCGGCCGCTCGCTGCCGTCGCTCCGTGAGAGGAAGTGCTGCGCGTGCGTCGTCTCGTCGTCGATCGAGAGCACGCACGGGCAGAAGACCGCCCCCTCGACTTGGACGGGCAGCAGCCCTGGGACGAGGTGCACGCCCTCGAGGATGATCGACCACCCTTCCTCGAGCGCGCGGTCGATCGAGGCGCGCACGCCGACGAGGACGTTGCGCGACTGCTCGATGAAACCGGTCGTGAGCGGATCGTCCGCGTCGGGGACGGCCGCGCCGGCTTCGAAGCTCGAGTAATGGATCGTCGGCATGAACTCGCGCGAGAAGAACGCGCGCATCGTCTGCCGGATGGAGTCGGTGGAGGTCAGGCGCGTGATTCCGAGCCGGTACGCGGCCTCCGTCGCGACCGTCGACTTCCCGGTCCCCGTCGCGCCGCCGATGAGGATCACGAGGGGCCGGTCGGAAGCGCTCATGCCCGCACTCTCGCAGGAACGAGCTCGAGGATGCGCTCGTCGAGCCCGTCGGAGACGACCGCGTTGCCGGCGAGGACGATCCGGGCGCCCCGGGCGTCGGCATGCTCGGCGACGACGTCGATCGCCGCCGCCTTGAGCTCGACGAGATACGTGTCGGCGTCGACGCGCTCCAGCTCCTCGCGCAAGAGATCGCGGCGGGCGAGGTTGTGCGAGACGTGGACGACGTCGCCTTCGAGGTGGCCGGTCTCGGCAGGCCCCGCAGTGAAGACGGCGACGCGGCCGTCGAGCGGCCCGGCCGGCTCGAGTCTCAGGTCGAGCTGGTCGAGGACGATGTCGCTTATCCGCTCGCGAAACGCCTCGCGGCCGACGCAGATGCGCACGGTCGACGCGATCGGCGGGATCGCGGCTCCGCTGCCGTCGAAGACGACGACGTCGGGCTCGAGCGACGCCGCCAGGCGTGCGCCCTCGACGACGTTCGAGACGAAGGGAGCGCCGAACATGCCGCCGCCGGCCCGGCGGCAGCCGACCGTGGGCACGCCGGCGAACACGGCGAGCTCGAGGTAGTCCGACGCCGCATGATGGCCCGCGCGGGAGCGCTCGAGGAGCTCCTCCACCGTCGGCGGTGTCGTCACGAGCTCCGGCTCTGCGGGACCGCCGCGTCCCATCGCGACGCACACGACGTCGCGATCGCGCGCGAGCAGGCGCGCAACGTGTGCGCTCACCGCAGTCTTGCCGACGCGCTTGCCCGTCCCGATCACCGAGATCGACGGCAGCTCGAACTCGTGCAGCGGCGGCGGATCGAAGCGGAAGTCCGCACCGACGTACCGAGATCCCGGCGGCGAGGAAGTCGGCGACGAGATCCGTACGCCGCTCGTCCGTCAGGTCGATGGCGATGTCGACGTCGGGAACGTCCGTGACGATCGGGACGCCGTAGTCCGGCGCTCCGCGGAGCTTCTCGGTGCCGCCGACGAGGCGCACGGCGACGAACTCGTACGGCAGCTCCGCGAGCGCCGCGCGCACGACCTCGGGATAGTGCTCCCCATCGACGATCGCGAGAGCCCTCACCGCGTCGTCACCTCGTCGTCGATGCGCGACGTGTACTTCTCGTACGTCTTCGTGTCGGTCGAGAACTGGATGATCCGCTCCTGGCCGTGGAACGGGTACTTCCGCCAGACGTCCACGTGCGTGCCGTCGACCTCGACGACGTTGTAACAGGGCCTGCCGTTGCCTCTCAGCCGCGACGAGGACACCGTTCCCGCATTCACGATGAACAGATCCCTCGAGCTGCCACGCGTACGGAACGTGCTTGTGGCCGCAGAGCACAGATCGACGTTCGCGCGCTGGAGCGTCTCGAGCGCGTCGCCGGCGTCGTGGACGATGTTCCGCTCGCGCCCGGTGCCCGGGATCGGCAGGAGATGGTGGTGGAGCACGAACACCCGCAGATCGGCCGGTGTCGGCGAACTGCTCCTCGATCCAGCGGTAGCGCCCGCGACCGATCTGCCCGTTGTCGAGATCCGGCTCCGTCGAGTCGACCGAGACGATCGTCACGCCGTTCAGGCGGAGCACGGAGTTGCGCTCGCCGAACAGCTCCTCGAAGTGGACGTAGCCGACGTTGCGCGAGTCGTGGTTGCCGGGGATGACGACCATCGACTCGCACGCGATCGTGTCGAGGTAGCGCTTCGCGAGCGCGTACTCGTCCTTGAACCCGTGCGTCGTGAGGTCGCCCGAGACGACGACGACGTCCGGCGAAAGCTCGTTCACCTCCGAGATGGCGCGCTCGAGCAGGTTCGGCAGGAAGAACTGCGTGCCCGCAGTGCAGGTCGGACAGCTGGACGATCGTGAACACCTGGCCGTCGCTCCCCGTCATGGCGGAATCCTACGGATGGATCAGAAGATCCACGTGACCGGGTAGAAGAGCGCCGCGGCGACGATCGCCGCCGCCGGGATCGTGAGCGCCCAGGCGAACGACGATGTTGCCGGCGACGCCCCACTTGACGGCCGAGAAGCGCCGGGTCGCGCCCGCGCCCATGACCGAGCCGGTGACGACGTGCGTCGTCGAGATCGGGAACCCGTAGTGCGTCCCGACCCAGAGCGTCGAGCCGGCGGCGACCTGCGCCGCGAAGCCGTGCTCCGGCTGCAGCTTGTAGATGCGCTGCCCGAGCGTCCGGATGATCCGCCAGCCGCCGGCGTACGTTCCGGCCGCGATCGTGAGCCCGGCGGCGATCTTCACCCAGTCCGGAATGTAGAAGCTCGAGATCGATGCCGTTCGCGTACGAGCGCGAGCGCGATCACGCCCATCGTCTTCTGCGCGTCGTTCGCACCGTGCGTGAACGCGACCCACGTTCCCGAGACGAGCTGTCCGTAGCGGAACCCGCGGTGCGCGACGCCCGGGCGTCAGCCCGAAGAAGACGCGGTAGATGATCGTGAGGAGCACGAACGCGCCGACGAAGCCGATCACCGGCGAGGCGAGCCCCGGGAGGACGACCTTGTCACCAAGATCGCCGTGCCACTGCACGCCCTTCGACCCCGACTGCACGAACGCCGCGCCGACGAGCCCGCCGATCAGCGCGTGCGTCGAGCTCGACGGCAGCCCGATGTCACCACGTCAAGAGATTCCAGACGATGGCGCCGAGCAGCGCGGCGACCACCGTCTTCTCCGTCGCGAGCCCGGTGTCGATGATCCCCTTGCCGACCGTCTTCGCGACCGCCGTGGTGACGAACGCGCCGGCGAGGTTCGCGACCGCCGAGACGAGCACGGCGAGCCGTGGCGAGAGCGCGCGCGTGCCGACCCACGTGGCGATGTAGTTCGCGGTGTCGTGGAAGCCGTTCGTGAAGTCGAAGCCGAGACCGACGACGATCACGACGACGAGCAGGAACGTGCCCACGTCGTGCGAGGCCTAGCGGTTCTTCACGAGGATCGCCTCGAGCACGTCGGCGGCGTTCTCACACGCGTCGACGGCCTCTTCGAGCTGCTCGTGGATGTCCTTCCAGCGGATGACCGCGAGCGGGTCGCCGCCGATCGACGTGAACAGCTCGGAGATCGCCCGGCGGCCGATGTCGTCGCCTCGTCCTCGAGCTCGCGCAGCTCGATGAGCTGACGGCGCGAGTCCTTGAATCCCTCGAGGCGCGCGATCGCCTGCGCGAGCTTCTCCGCCGCCTGCTTCACGATGAGCGCCTGCTCCTTCGCGGCTCGCGGATCTCGCGGACCCCGTAGCCGACGATCTTGCCGGCGGCCTCGTCGACGTGGTCGCAGATGTCGTCGAGCGCGCCCGCAAGGCGGTACATGTCGTCGCGGTCGAACGGGGTCACGAACGTGCGGTTGACGCAGATCGACGATCTCGTGGGTGAACCTGTCGCCCTCGTGCTCGAGCTCCTTCACCTCGCGAGCGATGCGGTCGCTCCCTTCGGGAAAGGTCTCGAGCAGGTCGATGACCGTCTGGGCGATCGCGACGGCGTTCTCCGCCGACCGGTTGTAGAGGTCGAAGAACTCGCGTTTCTGCGGTATGAGGCTGATGCGGGCCATGGTCACCAGTTGTTTACCACGGTTTCGCCGTCCGACGCGGTCGGTACCTTGCCGTACAGATGGGGCTCGATACCCCGGTTTTCCAGGTGTATCGAGGGTCTGAGCCGCCGCGTTTCGCCAGCCAGGCGGAGCTCGAGTGCGCGAAGGTGCTTCGATTACTACGGCGTCCCGTGGCTCTACGAGCCGCGGACCTTCGTCCTCGAAGCGGGCGAGGACGGGCGCGTCCTCGAAGCGTTCACGCCGGACTTCTATCTCCCCGACCAGGACCTCTACGTCGAGCTCACGGTGATGAAGCAGTCGCTCGTGACGCGGAAGAACCGGAAGCTCCGCAAGCTGCGGGAACGCTACCCCGACGTGAAGGTCAAGCTCTTCTACAAGCGGGATCTGGAACGGCTGGCTCAGCACTTCCATCTCGACCTGGCGTCGTAGAAGCCTCAGATCCCCGCATAGGCGAGGTCTATCTCTCCGCGAGCGACCTCGCCGCGCGCGTCCGCGAGCTCGGGGCCGAGATCGACCGCGACTACGCGGGCCGCGAGCCGCTCCTCGTCGGCTCGCTCAAGGCGTGCTTCGTCTTCCTCGCCGACCTCTCGCGCGCCGTCCCCGGGGCGCACCACCTGGACTTCGTCGAGCTGGCGGGCTACGGCAGCGCCCAGATGGGCGGCCACGAGCAGATCCGCGTCCTCAAGGACCTCGACGCGGACATCCGCGACCGCGACGTCGTCGTCGTCGAGGACGTCATCGACACCGGCCTCACGCTCAACTACCTCGTGCGGACGTTCGAGCTGCCGCCGGCCGCGCTCGATCGCGGCGGTGACGCTCCTCGACCGGCCGTATCGCCGCCTCGTCGACGACCTCCCCGTCCGGTACGTCGGCTTCGTCGTCCCCGACGAGCTCTTCGTCGGCTACGGCTTCGATCTCGAGGAGCGGTGGCGCCAGCTCCCGGACCTGCGGCTCATCAAGGCCGCCTAGCTTTCTTTACTGCCGTGCCTTAGCTATGATTTAGGCATGCCTGAACTTCAGGAAGGGACGGCGCCGCTGACGGCCGCCGTCGAGGACTACGTCAAGGCCGTCTACGCGCTCGAGTCGGCGGGCGGCGCGTCGACGAACGCCCTCGCGGAGCGCCTCGGCGTCCGCCCCGGGTCGGTCTCGGGGATGCTCCGGAAGCTCACGGCACTCGGGCTCGTCGTCCACGAGCCGTACCGCGGCGTGCGGCTCACCGACCAGGGCCGGCGGGTCGCCCTCGAGGTCATCCGCCACCACCGCCTGCTCGAGCTGTACCTCGTCGAGAGCCTCGGAATGAGCTGGGACGAGGTGCACGCCGAGGCCGAGGTGCTCGAGCACGTCATCTCGGAGGAGCTCGAGGAGCTCATCGCCGCCAAGCTCGGAAACCCGACGCTCGACCCGCACGGGGATCCGATCCCGAGCCGCGACCTGACGATCGCGCCCGACGAGAGCCGGAGCCTGTACGCGCTCGAGCCGGGCGACCGCGGAACCTTCGTGCGCGTCTCCGACGCCGATCCGGCGATGCTCCGCTTCCTCGCCGACCGCGGGATCGCCCCGGGCGCACACGTCGAGGTGATCGAGCGGCAGCCGTTCGACGGTCCGCTCTACGTCCGCGTCGGCGACGAGGTGCAGGTCCTCGGCGCGGTGCTCGCACGGGCGATGCGCATCCAGTGAGCCCCGCAGCTCGCGGTCCGGATCCCATCGCGTCACCCGTCATCGAGGGTGGCTCGATCGCGTACACGCGGAGCCCACTCGAGGTGGTGCTCGCGAAAGGCCCGTTCCGTGCAACCCTCACGATGCTCGGCCCTGCGTTCGTCGCCGCTATCGCGTACGTCGATCCGGGCAACTTCGCCACGAACGTCCAGGGTGGCGCGAAATTCGGCTACCTGCTGCTGTGGGTCGTGCTCGCCGCGAACCTCATGGCGATGCTCATCCAGTATCTGTCGGCGAAGCTCGGCATCGTCACCGAGAGCAACCTCCCGGAGCTTTGCCGCACGCACTTCCCCCGCGCCGTCAGCGTCGGGCTCTGGCTTCAAGCCGAGGTGATGGCGATGTCGACCGACATCGCCGAGTTCCTCGGAGCCGCGCTCGGCCTCAACCTGCTGTTCCACGTCCCGCTCTTCCCCGCGGGCCTCATCACGGGCGTCATCGCCTTCGGCATCCTCGAGCTGCAGCGGCACGGCTACCGGCGGTTCGAGCTCGCCATCGTCGGGCTCCTCGGGATCATCTTCCTCGGCTTCCTGTACGAGACGCTGAAGATCGGCCCATCCGCGCACGCGTCGCTCCGCGCGACGTTCATCCCCCACCTCGCCGGCACGCAGTCGCTCTACCTCGCGGTCGGGATCATCGGCGCGACCGTCATGCCGCACGCGATCTACCTCCACTCGGCGCTCACGCAGGGCCGCATGGAAGTGCGCAACGACATCGAGCGCTCGCGCGTGCTCCGCTTCGAGCGGCTCGACGTCATCGTCGCGCTCGGCTTCGCCGGCCTCATCAACATGGCGATGCTCGCCGTGGCGGCGAAGCTCTTCCACACGCCCGCGCTCTCCGGCTTGTCGACGATCCCACAGGCGCACGCGGAGTTCGGGCGGCTCGTCGGCGGAACGGCAGCGCTCGCATTCGCGGTCGCGCTGCTCGCATCGGGCGCGTCGTCGTCGAGCGTCGGCACGTACGCGGGCCAGGTCGTGATGGCCGGGTTCGTGAACCTCCGCGTCTCGCTCGTGCTTCGCCGCACCCTCACGATGATCCCCGCGCTCGTCGTGCTCGCGATCGGCGTCAGCCCGACGAGCGCCCTCGTGCTGAGCCAGGTCGTCCTCTCGTTCGGAATCCCGTTCGCGCTCGTCCCGCTCGTCCTGCTCACACGGCGCAAGGACGTCATGGGCGCCTACGTCAACAAGCACCTCACGACGGCGGCCGCGATCGTCATCTCCGGCTTGATCAGCGGGCTCAACGTGTTCCTGCTCTATCAGCAGATCGCCGGCTGACCCCCGCCGTACCCAGGCCCCCAGCCCCTTCGTTTACTCTTTGCAAGTCGCATTAGCAAGTCGTCTCCCGACGACGCCGGCCGCCTCCCCCGGGGCGGCCGGCTGCTACTCGTCCTCGTCGTCCGTTTCCTCGCACTCGAGGCAGACCCACTCACCGGTCACGTCCTCGCGCGCGCTCAGCTCCGCGGGAACCATCGTCACGCCGCACACCGGGCAGATCGGCGGCCGGTCGCCGTCCTCCACGCTACGGCAGGTAACCGAGTGGGTCGACGGGGGCGCCATTGACGCGCACTTCGAAGTGCAGGTGCGGACCGGTGCAGAAGCCGGTGCAGCCGGAGTAGCCGATCACATCGCCCTGCGCGACGTTCTGATTGCAGCTCACCGCGATGCGCGACTGGTGGCCGTACGCAGTTGCAAGACCGTTGTGGTGGTCGATGACGACGAGGTTCCCGTAGCCGGACTCCCAGCCGCAGTAGATCACGGTCCCCGCGGCGGCGGCATGGATCGGCGTCCCCTCGGGAACGCCGATGTCGATGCCGGGGTGGAAGCCGCCCCAGCGCGGGCCGAACGGGCTCGTGATCGGGCCGCTCACCGGCCAGATGAGGCCCGCGGCGCTCGGCGTCGCCGCCGGCGAGTCCCCTGATGTCGAACCCGCCTCGGACGCGCGGATCTTCGCCTCGATCGCTGCGCTCGCAGCCGAGATCGCCTGCGATTCCTTGACGGCGGCCTGCTCCTGCGCGTGAGCGGCGAGGAGCGCGAGCGACTTGCCCGACCGCGCATTCGAGAGCTTCGACTGGCTCGTCAGCAGCTCGTTGTGGATGATCGCCACCTGCTGCAGGCGCGCATTGATGATGTTCGCCTCGTTGCGCACGCTCTGCCGCACCTTCACCGTCCGCTTGCGCGCGACGACGACGTTGTGCTTCGCGCCTGCCACCTGCGCGGCGATCTGCTTGTCCTCGTTCGCGATGAGACCGAGATAGTCGAGCTCGTCGATGACGTCCTGGAAGCTCTTCGCCTGGAGCACGAGCTCGAGCGTGCTCGGATTCGGCTGCTCGTAGATCGCGACGAGCCGGCGCGCAAGACGCGCCGCGACGAGCTTGTACTCGTGCTTCAGGAACCGCACGCGGCTCGTCTGCACCCGATAGAGCGCGTTGAGCGCATCGAGACGACGGTGGCGAAGATCTAGATCGGCGTGCAGCGCGGACAACTTCCCGGCGACGTTGCTCACGCGTGCCTCGAGCGAGTGGATCTGCGTCGTCAGCCCGCCGATCTGAGCGTTGAGGTGCGATTCCTTCGCGCGCTCGCTCGCGATCTTCGCCTGGACAGCCGCGAGCTTCGCGTCGAGGGCCTGCTTCTGCTGCTGCGGGCTGTTGTCCGCGAACGCCGGCGTCGCGACGAACGCGCAGCCGAGGACGAGCAGGACCATGAAGCGTCTGGCCATCGAAGAAGAGCTTTCGTCGGGACGGCCCACGTCCCTGCCCCACGGCGGACTTTACGCTGCCGGACGGCGCGAGTCTTCTTCCGGCTCCGGATTCGGGCTCGGCTCGGGCACTGGAGCCGGCAGCGGCGGCGTGCCCTCGTCCGGCGGCGGATACGGCTCCGGGATCTGCGGCGGCACCGGCGGTGTCGCCTCGCCGTCGGGGCGCACGAGCATCGTCTGCTGCACGGAGAGCCGTGCGCTTCGCACGCGTGCGTCGCTCTCGGCGATCCGCGCCTCCAGGCGGGCTTCCAGCTCTTCCTCTGCACGGTCGAGCCCGGAGAGCGTCTCGCGCACGTCGTGGGCCGCTACCTCGTCGTCGCGATACGCCGCCTCGCCGAGGCGGAGCAGCGCCTCCCGGCGGTCGGCCCGGATGACGGCGCGGGCGGTGCGCGCACGCTGCGTCTCGGCGACCGCGCTCGAGCGCGCGATGAGCGACTCGACCGTCGCGCGGGCGTGATCGCGCGCGCCGACCGCCGCATCGGCGGAGGCACGGGTGAGGCGCGAGTCCGGACGGCGCCGCGCCACCTCGAGGAACAACGCCCCGAGGAGCGCTGCGACGCCGAGCAGGATCAGCCCATACGGCCATCGGCCGCCGGCGACCAGCGCGATTCCGGCGGCGACGGCTGCGACGACGAGCACGAGCAGTGCGAACGGCGGCGGCACGCCGAACCAGCGCGCCTCCGCATGTGCGATCGACACCGGGACCGGGCCGGTCTCGGTGGGCGGCAGCTGGATGCCGACGGTCTCGTCAGCCGGGTCGTGCGACGGGTGCATGCCGCGCTTCTGCCCGGGGTTCCAGCGCACGTAACGCATCAGCTGCGGCCCGCCGAAGCGGCCCCACGAGGCCGCGGTAGTCGTCGTCCGAGATCTTGCCGGTGCGATGGTCGAACTCGAGCTCCTTCAGCGCCGCCAGCGCGCGGTCCCGCTCCTCGACGAGGGTCAGCCGGCGCCGGTCGAGCTCCCCGCGCTCCGCGAGGACGTCGCTCGCCGGTGCAGGCTCGCGGAGGAACGGCCGCGCGACGGCGACCACGACCGCGAGCGCGAGGAGCGCGCCGAGTGCGAGCGCGAGCGCGGTCACACCGGCACCGCCGCGTACCGCTCCGACAGCCGGCGCTGCTCCACCGCGTCCGGCCACAGCGCCACGAGCGAGCCGAACACGAAGATGACGCCGGCGAGCCAGACGAGGTTCACGAGCGGCTTCACGAGCACTTTGAGGTCGAGCGTGCCGTTCTTCGAGATGCCGTCCGCGATCGTGTACACGTCGCCGAGGCTGCGCGGGTCGTGGTAGATCGACACGTCGTTCGAGAGCGACTGCTCGACCGGATAGAAGCTCTTGCCGGGGTGCAGCGTCGTGACATGCGAGCCGCCGCGGGAGACGTCGACGGTCGCGCTCGTCGCCTGTGCGTTCTGCAGCTGCTTCGTCTCGAGCGACTTGTACGTCAGCGTGTAGCCGGCGACCTCCATCGACTGTCCCGGCCGGAGGCTGTTCTCACGGACCGTCTGGTACGCGCTCGAGCCCGCAACGCCGATCGCGAGCGAGAGCACGGCCGCGTGGACGATGTAGCCGCCGTAGCGGCGGCGGTTGCGCGCGACGAGCCGCACGAGCGAGCCCGTGGCGCGCCGGCCGCGCACGAACTCGAGCACGATCGACGCGGCGACGAACGCAGAGAACGTGTACGCGAGGAGCCCGGGCGTCGAGCTGCCGAAGCCGGTCGCGAGCAAGGCGATCCCCGTCACGACGGCCGCGACGGCCGGCACGATGAACGTCTTCCCGAGCGCGCGCAGCGACGCCCGCCGCCATGCGACGAGCGGGCCGATGCCCATGAGCAGCAGAAGCGGCAGTCCGAAGGTGTGGAGGAAGAAGTCGTAGTACGGCTTCGAGACCGACCGCGTCTCGCCGTTCACCGCCTGCGTCAGCAGCGGATACACGACCCCCCACAGAATCGTGAGCGCGAGCGCGACGAGGAGGAGGTTGTTGTAGAGGAACGTGGCCTCCCGCGAGACGAGCGACTCGAGCTTCGTCCGCGCGCGCAGCAGCGGCAGCCGGATGTAGATGAGGCCCACCGAGAAGACGGTGACGAGCACGATGAAGCCGAGGAACCAGCCGCCGAGCGGGCTCTGCGAGAACGAGTGGATCGAGTTGACGACGCCCGACCGCGTGAGGAACGTGCCGAAGATCGAAAGGCCGAACGCGAGCGCGACGAGCACCATGTTCCAGACCTTCAGCATCCCGCGCTTCTCCTGGATCATCACCGAGTGCAGGAACGCGGTCGCCGCGAGCCACGGCATGAGCGCGGCGTTCTCCACCGGATCCCACGCGTAGTAGCCGCCCCACCCGATCTCGACGTATGCCCAATGCGCGCCGAGCAGCTGGCCGACGCCGAGGAACGTCCACGCGGCGAGCGTCCACCGGCGCGTGACGACGATCCAGCGCTCGTCGGTGCGCTTCGACAGCAGCGCGCCCATCGCGAACGCGAACGGGATCGTGAGCCCGACGTAGCCGAGGTACAGCATCGGCGGGTGCGCGAGCATGTACGGGTTCTGCAGGCTCGGCACCATGCCGGCGCCGTCCGCCGGCGCCGCCGCCGTCGCGAACGGGCTCGAGACGAAGCAGAGCATGAACGTGAAGAAGACGGCGACACCGCCGAGCACCGGCACCGTCCAGGCGAGCAGCTCGCCCGACCGCCGGTTCAGCCAGACGGCGAGCGACGAGTAGCCGGTGAGGACGAGGAGCCAGAGCAGGAGCGAGCCCTCCTGCCCGCCCCAGAAGGCTGAGAGCGCATAGCCGAGCGGGAGCGAGCGGCTCGTGTGCTGCGCGACGTAGACGAACGAGAGGTCACGCCGCGCGAGCGCGACGACGAGAACGATCGACGCGACGAGCGTCGTGCAGAAGGCGGCGAGGATCGCGTTCTGCGCGGACAGTGCGAGCCGGCGCCGGCGGCGCCACGCAGCGAACGAGCCGCCGACGAGCGCGTACGCGACGAGCCCGAAGCTGAGGAGCAGCGCGGCGCGGCCGAGCGACGCCACTTAGGTGTTGGACTTCGCCGGCGAGTACTTCGACGGGCACTTCGTGATGAGCGAGCCCGGCTTCGCGACGAACGTCCCGTTCCGGAGCGTGCCCTCGACGACGATCTGCCGTCCCTGCCGGAAGAGATCCGGGACGCTGCCGGTGTAGAGGACGCGTGTGCGGGCCGCGTTCGCACCGTGGTCGTCCTTCATCAGGAATCGCATCCCGGCGGCGGAGTGCGCGTCGCCGGACGGCTTGCTGACGACGGTGCCGACGAGCTGCACGTCCTCGCCCGCGTGCTGTCCGAGCGTGCTCGGCGAGATCTGCGGCGTGCCCGCGCCGGCGATCGACGTGTACAGGATGAACACGGCGAGCGCGGCAGCGACCGAGAGCGCGATGACCAGGCGGGCTGGGCTCCGCTTCACAGGGGGATCGTAGCTAGGGACGAAATAGCAGGGGCGCAGACCTCGTTGGAAGCTGTATGCGCGGGGGGAGAGCAGCCGTACTCGGTGTGATCTTTGCCACGACGACGGGCGTCACGTGGGGCGGGCAGTTCGTCATCGGCAAGTCCGCCCTCGGGAGCGTGAACGCGTTCCCGCTCACGGCGATCCGGTATGCCGGGGCCGCGGCGCTGTGGCTCGTGGCGCTCGCCGTCGTCGAGGGCCGTGGATCCCTGCGGCTCGACGGCCGCGGACGGCGCCTCTTCTGGCTCGGCACGCTCGGGTTCGCGGGCTTCAACCTCTTCGCGTACACCGGCCTCGCCCATGCGCGCCCGCAGAGCGCGTCGCTCATCGTCGCGCTCGCACCGCTCCTGACCGCTCTCGTGCTCTGGCAGCGGACCGGCCGGCGGCCCTCGCGCGTCACGTTCGGGTTCCTCGCGCTCGCGCTTGCCGGCGTAGCGCTCGTCATCAGCGGCGGCCACCCGACGACGATCGTCTCCGGCTCGATCGGCTGGGGCGACGGCCTCGTGCTCGCGGGCGTCTTCAGCTTCGTGCTGTACGGGCTCGGCGCGGCGGAGTTCAGCGACTTCTCGCCGCTCCGCTACACGGCGCTCACCGCCGGGCTCGGCTGGCTCACGATCGCCGCCGCGACGGCGGTGGCGCTCGGCGCCGGCCTCGTCTCGATGCCGTCGGGATCGACGCTCGTCTCGGTGACGCCGCAGATCGCGTATCTCGCCCTTCCCGGCGCCTTCATCGCTGTGCTCACGTGGAATGCCGCCATCGGGCTCATCGGCGCGCAGAACGCCGTGCTGTTCGGGAACCTCATCCCGATCACGACGTTCGCGATCGAGATCGTCCGCGGCTACCGGCCGGACGCGGTCGAGCTCGCGGGCGCCGGGCTGACGATCGCAGCGCTCGTCGCGAACAACCTCGTCGCGCGCCGGCCGGCGCTCACCGCTGCGCGGGAGATCGACGAGTACGACTACGAGGCCGCCGAGGCGGCGTGACGCTTACGCGTTCTGGCTCTGCGTCGTTCGCCGCGCGGGGATCCGGTAGCCGTGGTCGTGGCACAGCGAGCCCGGGTCCTCTTCGGTGAGCGCGTCGCAATAGCCCTTGCCGTAGGCGGCGCGCAGGAACGCCGCCACCACGTCGAGATTCCACTCCGAGATCTCTCCCGCCTCGCGCCAGAGGTCGGCGAGCCGGAGATCGATGTCGAGCTCCAGGAGATCGATCCGCGACGGGTGCTTTGTCATGCCGAAAACGTAGAAACTGCATCGGACGGACCATGGGAGCGATCAAGTTCGGACCGGCACGAATGCCCTCCCGGGAGAGCCCCGAGGCGGCGATCGAGGCCCTGCAGGCGCGCGGGCTGACCGCCTGCGAGATCGACTTCGAGGGCCGGTTCTGGATGGACTACGACTTCGCCGCCCGGCTCGGGGAGCTCGCCCGCGCGAGTGGGATCGCCCTCTCCGTCCACGCGCCGCTCGCCGGCTTCATGGGCCACGCCGAGCGCGGCAAGAAGCTCAACATGGCGATCGGGATGCTCGACCACTCGGCCGGGATCGCGGCCGCGTGCGGCGCGGAGGTGGTCGTGTTCCATCCCGGCTTCCTCCTCGGACGCACGCGCGAAGCGGCGCTCGAGTCCATCTGCGAGCAGCTCGGCGAGCTGCGGACGAGGCTCGAGACGAAGGGGCGCGCCGTACCGTTCGGCGTCGAGGTGATGGGGCGCGTCCGCGAGATCGGCTCGCTCGAGGACGTGCTCTACATCGGTTCGCAGCTCGCCTGGGTCCGCCCCGTCCTCGACTTCGCGCACATGCACGCGACGAGCGACGGCGGCTTCGTCGGCGTCGATTCGTTCGCGGCCGCGCTCGAGGCGACGGACGCCGTGCTCGAGGACGGCGCGCCGTTCCACATCCACTTCAGCGACATCGCATACGCAAATCGCAACGAGACGAAGCATCTCCCCTACGGCGAGGGCACGCTGCGCGCGGAGCCGCTGCGCGACGCGCTCGCCCGCTTCGACCGGCCGGCGACCGTGATCAGCGAGTCGCCCGACGCCGAGTCGACTCAGGCCATCGGCGCGATTCTGCTCGGCGACAGCTCCGCGAGCCGTTCCTCGTAGCCGACCGCCTCGTCCTCGCGGCTGCGCTCGCGGTAGAAGCAGACGAGCTTGGTCAGCGCCCACCGCTCGATGGCGCGCATCTGGTAGCGCTCGAGCTCCTCGACGGCGGCGCGGAACAGCTTCTCCGCCTCGTCGTCGCGATGCTGTGCGGCGCGAACGATCGCGAGGCTCACCTTCGTCGTCGAGAGCGACAGCCGGTCGTCCGGCCCCACCGACTCGCGCGCCTCGAGCGCGTAGCGCTCGGCCTCTTCGAGGCGGCCCAGCTCGACGTACACCTCGGCGAGCGAGCGCTGCGCCTCGCAGAGCTGCGACCGGTCGTTGAGGCCCTTCATCGTGCGCGTCGCGTCGAGGAGAAGCTTCTCGGCTCGTGTGTAGTCGCCCTGGAACCCGGCGCTGCGCCCGAGCATCATCGTCATCGTCGCCTCGCCGGACGTGTGGCCGATCTCGCGGTAGAGCTCGCGCGCCGCACTGAACGCGGCATCCGCCTCGACGCCGTTCTCGCGCCAGTTCTCGAGCCAGCCGCGCGCATGCAGTGCCTGTGCGCGGCCGAGGACGCTCCCGCTGTGCTCGGCGAGCTCGCCGACGCGGTCGATGAGCGGCTCCGCCTCGTCGAGCTCGAGCCGCAGGAGGTACGCGAGCGCGAGCGCGTTCGTGATCGCCGCCTCCTGGTCCTTCCGCTCTGCCACGCGCGACGCCTCGAGCGCGTGCTTCGCCCAGCGCTCGAACGCCTCGCCGTCGCCGAGCCACGACGCGACGGCCGTCGCCGCGCGGAACGCCTCGAAGCGGATGTCCGGCGGCTCGCCCTCGAGGACCTCGATCGCCTGCTCGGCAAGCTGCCGCGCCGTGATCGCGTCGGCGCGCTGGTTCAGGACTGCCTCGGCGAGCGCGGTGAGCGCGCGGCCCTGCAGGCGGCGCTCGCCGTGCGCGGCCGCGACGGATGCGACCTCCTCCATCTCGACGATGACGGCCGTCATGTCGCCGAGCCGCCAGGCCGCGCGGCCGGCGAAGTACCGGCGTTCGAGCGTCGGCGACAGCTCCGCGGCACGGAGGAGGAGCTTGCGCGCGCTGCGGAACGCCTCGCGCGAGAGCGCGCGCCTGCCGGCGTGCGTGAGCGCTGACGCAGCCTCCTCGGCCAGGTCGGGCGGCGCCGAGCCGTCGAGCTCCGCGATGAGGCGTGCGGCCTGGTCGAGATGGAACGCGCGGATCTCGACGAGCTCGTCGCCGGCACGTTCCTTGAGCCAGACCGCGAACGCGCGGTGCAGCTCTGCGCGCGAGCTCTTCGACAGCCCCGAGTAGGCGACCTCGCGGATGAGGACGTGGCGGAACTTGAAGGCCTGCTCGCCGCTGATCGTCGTCCTCGGCTCGCGCACGATGAGATCGCGGAGGAGGAGGTCGTCGAGCGCGTCGCTGACGTCGTCGAGCTCCGGCGAGAGCTCCTGGAGCGCACCGGCCATGAAGATGCGGCCCATCGCGGCCGCGCGCTGGAGGAGCACGCGCTCCGCGCCGGGCAGCCGGTCGATGCGCGCGCCGATGAGCGCCTGCAGCGTGTCGGGGATGCGCTCGGCGCCGTCGCGCGGGCGCTCTGCGAGCATCCGGATCGTCTCCTCGACGAAGAGCGGATTGCCTTCCGTCTTCGCGAGCACCATGTCGACGTCGACGGGCATTTCGAACTCCGCCGTGAGCATGGACAGGAGCTCGGCGCTCTCCTCCGGCTGCAGCGGCTCGAGCTCGAGCGTCGTCGAGCGGATGCGGCCCCCGCCCCACGTCGGGCGCACGTCGAGCAGCTCCGGCCGGGCGATGCAGAGGATGAGCAGCGGCTGCTCGCGCACCCAGGAGGCGAGGTGCTCGATGAGCTCGAGCAGCGGCTCCTCGCCCCAGTGCACGTCCTCGAAGACGAGCACGAGCGGGTTGTCCGCTGCGAGCTGCTCCACCCACGCGCGCGCGGCCCACGTGATCTCCTGCTGGTTCCGTTCTCCTTCGACCGCCTCGAGCACGCCGACGGCGAGCGCGAGCAGGTCGGCGACCGCCTCGTCCTCGCAGCACTCGCGGATCTTCCGCTGCGCTTCGTCGAGCGGGTCGTCGTCGGTGATGCCGGCAGAAGCCTTCACCATCTCGGCGAGCGGCCAGTATGTGACGCCTTCGCCGTACGGCAGGCAGCGGCCGGAGAGAACCATCGCGCGGTCGAGGCCGGCGACGAACTCCCGCGCGAGCCGGCTCTTGCCGACACCGGGGTCGCCGTAGATCGTGACGAGCGACGCGCGCCGGTCGCGGATACTGCGCGCGAACGTGTTCTCGAGGAGCTCGAGCTCGGTGTCGCGGCCGACGAGCGGGGCGGCGAGCGAGCGCAGCGGCCGGTCGCCGTGGTCGACGGCGCAGACGACGCGGTGCGCGGCGACCAGGCGGTCGAAGCCCCGCAGCTCGACCGGCTCGAGCCGCTCGAGCTCGATGCGGCCCTCGACGAGGCTCGCCGTGCCGGGGCCGACGAGGATCTCGCCGGGCTTCGCCTCCTGCTGGAGCCGCGCGGCGATGTTCACCGGCTCGCCCGTCGCGAACGTCGAGTCGCGCTGCTCCTCGGCGACGACCTCGCCCGACTCGATGCCGACGCGGGCCTCGAGGTCGAGCGTCCGCACCTTCTCGAGCGTCGCGAGCCCGGCGCGGACGGCGCGCTCGGCGTCGTCCTCGTGCGCGAGCGGGATCCCGAAGGCGGCCATGACGGCGTCCCCGGCGAACTTTTCCACCGTGCCGCCGTGCGTGACGATGCAGTGGGCCACCTCGTCGAAGAAGCGCGAGACACGGCGCCGGACGATCTCCGGATCGACCCCGGACAGCAGCTCCGTCGAGTCGACGAGGTCCACGAACAGCACGGTTGCGAGCTTCCGCTCCATACCCCACATGGTACGTGGGAGCCGCCTGGCTAGGATCGACGCGATGCTCGATCCGAAGGTCTTCAAGGCGTACGACGTCCGGGGCATCTACCCGGCCGAGATCGACGACGCGGGCGGCGAGGCGATCGGCCGGGGGTTCGTCGAGCAGTTCGAGCCGAAGCGGATCGCCGTCGGCCGCGACATGCGGCTGTCGAGCCCCGAGATGGCCGCCGCCGCCGTCCGCGGCGCCGCCGAGGCCGGAGCGGACGTTCTCGATCTCGGGATGATCGGGACGGAGATGCTCTATTTCGCCGTCGGCGAGCTCGGCCTCGACGGCGGCTTCACCGTCACGGCCTCGCACAACCCGAAGGAGTACACGGGGATGAAGATCGTGCGCCGCGGCGCGCTGCCCGTGGGGGGCGACTCGGGGCTCCTCGACGTGCGCGACCGGGCGCTGGCGGAGCCGAGGCCTCGGACAGGCCCGCCCGGAACCGTGACGGCCTACGACATCTGGCCGGCATACGTCGATCGGGTGATGTCCTTCATCGACGCGTCCACCGTCCGGCCGCTGAAGATCGTCGTCGACACGGCGAACGGGATGGCCGGGGCGATGCTGCCGCCGGTCCTCGACCGGCTGCCGTCGGTCGAGGCCGTGCGCTGCTTCTTCGAGCCGGACGGCTCGTTCCCGAACCACGAGCCGAACCCGCTCCTGCCGGAGAACCGCGAGTTCATCGTCCGGAAGACGCTCGAGGAGGGCGCCGACCTCGGCGTCGCGTTCGACGGCGACGGCGACCGGTGCTTCTTCGTCGACGACACGCGGTGAGTTCGTGCCGGGCGACTTCGTCACCGCGCTGTTCGCGGAGCTCGTGCTCGAGAAGGAGCCCGGCGCGACGATCATCTACGACGTGCGCGCGAGCTGGGCGGTCCCGGAGACGGTCGAGCGTCTCGGCGGCGTCGCGCTCGTCAACCGCGTCGGCCATGCGTTCATCAAGGAGCGCATCCGCAAGGAGCACGCCGCCTTCGCGGGCGAGGTGTCGGGGCACTACTACTTCCGCGACTTCTCGCAGGCGGACACGGGCGTCGTGCCGTTCCTCCTCATGCTCGAGCTGCTCTCGCGCCGCGGGCGCAAGCTCTCCGAGATCCTCGCGCCGCTGCGCGGGAAGTTCTTCCTCACGGGCGAGCTGAACACGCCGGTGAAGGACGTCGCGCTCAAGCTCCAGGAGCTGAAGGAGCACTATGCGGGCCGCGGAGCGAAGATCTCGCACCTCGACGGCATCTCCGTCGAGTTCCCGGACTGGCACTTCAACGTGCGGCCGTCGAACACCGAGCCGCTGCTGCGCCTGAACCTCGAGGCGCTTTCGCAGGCCGAGATGGAGCAGAGGCGCGATGAGGTGCTCGCGCTCATCCGGTCGTGAGCGGCGAGTACGCGTTCTCGGCGCGCACGCGCGTCGGCTTCTCCGACACCGACGCGCAGGGCGTCGTCTACTACGGGCGCTACAACCCGTACTTCGACTTCGCGCGCGTCGAGTACGTCCGCTCACTCGGTCTGCTGCACCGGAACGAGGGCGGCGAGTTCGTCATGCGAGCGAACGACGTCGAGTACTTCGCTCCCGCCCGCTTCGACGACGAGCTCGAGATCCACGTGCGCGTCGCGCGCATCGGGCGGACGAGCATGACGTACGAGTTCGCCGCGCACCGGCTCCCCGACGAAGTGCTGATGGTCACCGCGCACCAGACGCTCGTCTTCGTCGACCCGTCGGCGCGACGGCCGATCCCGATCCCCGACGACTACAAGGCGAGATTCGGTGTCCGCTGACGCCGACGACGTCCTCCGGCACACGGTCGAGGCGCTCGTCACCGGCGGCTGCACGTGGGCGGGGATCTTCTTCGTCGAGGAGGACGAGCTCGTGCTCGGACCTGAGGCGGGAGCGGCGGACGAGACGCGGCGCGTGAGCGTGCCGGTCACGTGGAAGGGCGACCGGATCGCCGAGCTGGCGGCCGACGGCGACGTCGACCGCACGCGGCTCGAGCAGGTCGCGGCGGAGATCGCCGACCTGTGCCTCGTCGGCTGGGACACCGGCGGCGAGGCCTGGGAGCCGTAGCCGTAACCCATCCGGCGCCTTCGCGCGTTCTGGAGACGATGGGAGAGCAGCAGGGTCAGAACGGCCGTCCGCGCCTGTCGGTCTTCGACCGCTTCGCCGAGGCGGCGTCGGAGTTCGCGAGCCGCGCGGTGTTCTTCATCGCCTGTGCGCTGCTCGTGGTCGTTTGGCTGCCGAGCTACTTCATCTTCCGAGACCTGAACACGTGGCAGCTGATCATCAACACGCTCACGACGATCGTCACGTTCCTCCTCGTCGCGCTCCTCCAGAACTCGCAGCGGCGGAGCGAGCAGGCGATTCACGCCAAGCTCGATGCGCTCGCAGAGGGGCTGGCCGACCTCATGGCCCCCGGGAACGGCAACCGCAGCGGCGACATCCGGAAGCTGCGCGAAGCCGTCGGGCTCGAGCAGGGCCGGTAGTCAGCCGCGAACGCGCGGCAGGTACCAGTTCCAGTCGCCGAGGAGCTTCATCGACGCCGGGAGGAGCACCGCGCGGACGATCGTCGCGTCGATGCAGCACGGCGGTCGCGAGCCCGACGCCGGTCTGCTTGAGCTCGAGCGACGAGAGCGAACCGAAGAGCGCGAAGACGCCGACCATGACGAGCGCCGCGCTCGTCACGACGCCGGCCGTGACCGTGATTCCGTGCCGGACGGCGGCGTCGGTCGTCATGCCGCGGTCGACGGCCTCGCGGACCCGGCTGAGGATGAAGACGTGGTAGTCCATCGAGAGCCCGAACAGGACCACGAACAGAAAGAGCGGCAGCCAGGAGATGATCGTCCCGTTCGACTGGAAGCCGAGCAGTCCCTGCGCCCAGTGGTGCTGGAAGACGAGCACGAGGACGCCGTAGGACGCGCCGACGGAGAGCAGGTTGAGGACGATCGCCTTGAGCGGAACCACGAGCGAGCGGAACGCGACGAGCAGCAGGCACGAACGCGAACGTGAGCACGAAGCGCGATCACGTAGGGCAGTCCCGTGCTTCATCTGGTGCGTGAAGTCGACGTCCTCGGCCGACGGCGCCGGTGACCGCGGTCTCGACGCCGGCACGCGGCCCGAGCGTCTCGCGGGACGAGCTCGTCGGCGGAGCACGAGATCGCCCGCCGGCTTGCCGCGTTGTCGCCGGCGCCGGTGAGCGGGAGCTCGATCGCCGCCGCGGTGCCGTCGGTGCTCGCCATCGAGCGTGAACGGCGGGTGGGCGATCCCGCGGGCGATCGCGAGCGTCTCGAGGCGGACGATCGCGCTGAGGCGGCCGCGCTGCGCTGTGACCGGGGCCGGTCACGACGACGATCGCCGGCGTCGCAGTGCTCGGGAAGCTGCTTGCGCACCTCGGCGAGCGTCGCGAACACGGGATCGGTCTGCGACGAGAGCGTCTCGTCGCTCGGCTTGGCTCACGTGCAGAGAGAGCGCGGGGACCGCGAGCGCGAGCAGCACGCCGGTTGACGAGCACGACCGAGAGCACGGGCCGGCGAAGCACCCGGTCGACGACGGACGACCAGAAGCGGCGATCGATGCCGTCCGGCCGCAGGTGAGGCACGAACGGAATGCGCCCGCGTTCGAGGCGTGGCCCGACCAGCTCGAGGACCGCGGGCAGGACGGTCACCGAGCCTGCGACCGCGCAGGCGATCGACGGCGATCGTGCCGCTCGCGATCGCGTCGAAGACGGTCGAGTCGATGACGAACATGCCGGCGATCGCGACGATCACGATCGTCCCGGAGACGAGCACCGTGCGCCCGGAGGTGCGCGCCGTGCGCTCGAGCGCTTCGTGCGACGGCGACGCCGCGGCTGCGCTCCTCGCGCGAGCGCACGACGTAGAAGAGCGCGTAGTCCACGCCGACGGCCATCCCGATCAGGAGCACGACCGTCTTCACGCTCTGGTCGAGCGCGAAGGCCTGGCTGATCGGTCCGAGCAGGCCGAAGGCGGCTGCGACCGCGGTGAGGGCGAGCAGCGACCGGGACGAGCGCAGCGACGAGCGACCCGAACGCGAACAGGAGCACGAGCAGCGTGACCGGCACCGACGAGGAGCTCGGCCCGGTGCAGGTCGTCGGTTGCCGACGCGGTCGCGCGCGTCGCTCGCAGTGAACGTGCCCGCCTCGCCGATCGTCAGCTGCGGATGAGCCGAGGCGGCCTCGAGCACGCCGGCGCGAGCCGCGCTGACCGAGGCCGGGAGTGTCTCGGGGACGTCGATGACGACCGCCGAGTGCCGGTCGGCCGAGATCCGGATCTGCGTCTCGCCGCCCCAGTGCGACTGCATCCGCGCCTCGACATCCGCGACGGCCGACCGGAACGCCGGCGTTCCCGCGCGCAGCGTCGCGCTGTGAACGTACCCGTACTCGGCCGATGGCGGCCAGACCCGGTGGGCGGTCATGAGGTCGTAGCCGCGTGCCGACTCGCCGACGGAGCCGTTCGTGAGCGACTTCGTCCCGGTGAGGGCGACCGCCGCGAGCGCCAGCACGACGAATCCGAGCCAGCCCGCGATCGCGAGCCACGGATGCCCGGTGCTCCATCGCCCGAGTCGTCTGATCACGCCGAACCCTTACGGGCGGGAAGCGCCGCGACCCATCGGGGTTTCTACGGAGAGCCGGAACGTCAGCCGTTCAGGCTTGAGGCGCTCACATCGAGCCCGCAGCACAAGACCGTCGCCGACACTCCTAAGAGCGCGGGCTCCGCCCGCGAGCGCTCCCGCGAAGCGGGTACCTATCCCAGCGAGAAAGTGCGAAGCACTTTCGAGCTCCTAGCTCGGCGTGACGCGATACGCGTCGAACACGCCTTCGACGTTGCGGAGCGCCGTGAGGAGGGCGCGCAGCGCCTTCACGTCGCCGACCTCGGCGACATACCAGTTCCGCGCCATCTGATCCTCGACCGTGCCGCCGTACGCGACGATGTTCGCGCCGTGCTCGGCGAACGTGCGCGCGACGTCCTCGAGGAGCCGCTGCCGGTCCCACGAGTCGACGGCGACCTGGACGCGGAAGCTCTGCGCGCCGCCGCCCTCCCACTCCACCGGCGTGAACCGCTCCGGGTTGCGCATGAGCGCCTTCGAGTTCGGACAGTCCTCGCGGTGGATCGTTATCCCGCGGCCGAGCGAGATGTAGCCGACGATCGGGTCGCCCGGCACCGGCGTGCAGCACTTGGCGAGCCGCACGAGCACGTCCTCGACGCCGACGACGTTGATGCCGTAGTTCCCGCTCGCAAGCGCATCGCGCGCCTTCGGCCGCTTCCGCGGCGTGACCGTCTCTTCCTCGGCGACCTCCTCGGTCTTCAGCCGCTGCAGGACCTTGTTGACGATGCTGCCCGCGGTGAGCTTGCCCGAGCCGAGCGCGAGGTAGAAGTCCTCGGCCTTCTTGAAGCCGGACTCGCGGATGACGCCCGCGAGCACGGCCGAGCCGGCGAGCTTGCGGTACGGGAGGTTCTGCGCCTTGAGCGCATGCTCGAGCGACTCGCGGCCCTTCGCCTCGAGGTCTTCCTTCTGCTCGCGTGAGAAGAACTGGCGGATCTTGTTTCGCGCGCGCGAGGACGCCACGAGCGACAGCCAGTCGCGCGAGGGACCGCGACCGCCCTTCGACGTCATGATCTCGACGCGGTCGCCGCTGTGCAGCTTGTAGTGGAGCGGGACGATGCGGCCGTTCACCTTCGCCCCGACGGTCCGGTGGCCGACGTCGGTGTGCACGGCGTACGCGAAGTCGATCGGCGTCGCGCCGGCGGGCAGCGTCTTCACCTCGCCTTTCGGCGTGAAGACGAACACCTCCTCGTCGAAGAGGTCGGTGCGGAAGGACTTCACGAACTCGCGCGAGTCCGCCTCGTCGGCGTGGATGTCCATGAGCTGCTCGACCCAGGCGAACCACTGCTTGTCGGCCGAGTTCTTGCCGGTGCGCTTGTAGGCCCAGTGCGCGGCGATCCCGAGCTCGGCCGTCTCGTGCATCTCGCGTGTGCGCACCTGGATCTCGAGCGGGCGGCCCTCCGGACCGATGACCGTCGTGTGCAGCGAGCGGTAGCCGTTGAACTTCGGCATCGCGACGTAGTCCTTGAAGCGGCCCGGCATCGGCTTCCACAGCGAGTGGATCAGGCCGAGCGCGCCGTAGCAGTCGCGCGTCCCTTCCTCTTCGCCGCGCTCGACGATGACGCGCATCGCGGTGAGGTCGTAGATCTCGTTGAACTCGCGTCCGCGCTTCGCCATCTTGTCGTAGATCGAATAGAAGTGCTTCGCGCGCCCCGAGATCTCCGCGGGGATGTCGACCTTCGCGAGCTCGCGCTGCAGCACGTCCGCCGCTTCGGCGACATGCCCTTCGCGGTCGGCGCGGCGCTCGGCGACCATCGTCTTGATCTCGTCGTACTTGCGCGGATGCAGCGTCTGGAAGGAGAGGTCCTCGAGCTCCCACTTGACTGCGTGGATGCCGAGGCGGTGTGCGAGCGGCGCATAGACCTCGAGCGCCTCCTTCGCCTTCTGGATCTGCTTCTGCCGCCCGAGATACTCGATCGTCCGCAGGTTGTGGAGGCGGTCGGCGAGCTTCACGAGGATGACCCGCACGTCCTCGGCCATCGCGACGACCATCTTCCGGTAGTTCTCGGCCTCCGCCTGCTCGCGGCTCTGGAACTGGACGCGCGTCAGCTTCGTGACGCCGTCGACGAGCTGCGCGACCTCGTCGCCGAACTCGTCCCGCACGGTCTGGAGGCTCGTGTCCGTGTCCTCGACGACGTCGTGCAGGAGCGCGGCGGCGATCGTCTGCTCGTCGAGGCGCAGGCTGGCGCAGATCGTCGCGACGCCGACCGGGTGCATGATGAACGGCTCCCCGGAGCGGCGCTGCTGCCCTTCGTGTGCCGTCGCGGCGAAGCGGAAGGCCTTGATGATGAGGTCGCGGTCGAGCTCGCCCGAGTAGCCGTCGAGCTCTGCGAGCAGGGCGTCGAGCAGCTCGAGATGCCTCTCTCCTGTCTCCAGCGTCGCCACCAATTCAGTGTACTCCCGAGGGTTTCGGGGGTTATCGATGCGGGAGGAACGGCCGATATGAGGTCGAAATGACGCTCGCGATGAGGCTCCTCCGGAGGCGCCGGCAGCTCCGCAAGGTCGAGAAGCTCGCGGCCGCGCTCGCCGCGCTCTCGCGCAGCTAGGTGTAACTCCTCGGCGCCGTTGCCCTAGGGTGAGCATGTGCCGCCGAACATGCGCAGGTTCCTACCGATCGTGCTCATCGCGTTCGTCGTGCTGATCGGCGCCCAGACCCTCTTCAAGAAGAAGTCGAACGGGCCGACGAGCGCCTCGACGATCGCGGCGCAGACGATCAGCGCCACCGACCTGATCGGCGCGGGCGAGCAGGCGTACAGGATCGCGAACGGCCGCTTCACGTCGAACCTCGCCGACCTGCTCCAGCTCAAGCCGCACCTTGGCGTCGTCCTCGGCGGAGTCAGCGTCGCGCTCACTGCCAGCACCGACGGGCACACCTACATCGCGCACGTCACGAGCAGCGTGCTCGATGTCACCCGCGCCTTCGACGACGCGAAGCTCACCGCGCAGAGCTGCACGGTCCTGAAGAGCGGCTCGGGCGTGGCCTGCGCGAAGTCGACGCCTTGAAGACGTCCTAGACGACGGCGAAGGCGCCGAGCGGCTCGAACCGCGCCTGGAAGAAGCGCAGGCTCGGCGGCTCGTACGTCATGCGCAGGCCGGGCACCGTGCGCGCGTGGTGGTAGAGGTCGACGACCACCTCGGCGACGTACGTCAGGTGCTCCTGCGTGTACACGCGGCGAGGCAGCGTCAGGCGCACGAGCTCGAGCCCGTCGTACGGATCGTGGCCATGCTGGCCGGAGACGATGCCGCGCTCCATCGTGCGGACACCGCCGGCGAGATAGATGGCGGCGGCGAGCGCCTGCGCGGGGAACTCCGCCTGCGGGCACATGCGGTAGGAACCGCTTCGCGTCGAGGAAGACCGCGTGCGCGCCGGGCGGCAGCACGATCGGGACGTCCGACTCCCGGAGGAGCGACGCGAGGTAGGCGACCTGGTCGACATAGTGCGCGACGGTCGGCTCGTCGACGGCTTCGCGGATTCCCTGCGCGAGCGCCTCCATCGCGGCGCCGGACATGCCGCCGTAGTGCGGGAAGCCCTCGTACACGACGACGAGCTCGCGCAGCTTCTCGGCGAGCGTGTCGTCGTTCACGGCGACGAGGCCGCCGATCGGCACGAAGTGATCCTTCTTCGACGAGAAGATCGCGCCGTCGCTCAGGTCGGCGATGAGCTTGACGATGTCGGGCAGCGTGCGCTGCGCATAGCCGTGCTCGCGCCGCTTCACGAACAGCGCGTTCTCGGAGCTCCGCGTCGCGTCGAGGATGAGCGGCACGTTGTGGTCGAGCGTGATCGAGCGCACCTGCGTGAGGTTCTCGATCGAGAACGGCTGCCCGCCCGCCATGTTGAGGCACGCCTCCTGCCGGACGAAGGCGACGTTCTCGCCCTCCGGGCCGCTGAGCAGCGCCTCGAGCTTCTCGACGTCGATGTTGCCCTTGAACGGATGCGTCGACTCGGGCCGGCTCGCCTCGGGGATGGCGACGTCGACCCACGTCCCGCCGGCGAGCTCCGCGTGCGCGCGCGACGTCGTGAAGTAGAGGTTCGACGGGATGAGGCTCCCCGGCCGCACGAGCACCTTCGCCAGCAGATGCTCCGCGCCGCGGCCCTGGTGCGTCGGGATCGTGTGCCGGTAGCCGTAGACCTCGCGCACGGCGCGCTCGAGCCGGAAGTAGCTGCGCGAGCCCGCGTACGACTCGTCGCCGAGCTCCATGCGCGCGCGCTGCTCCTGCGAGACCGCCGACGTGCCGCTGTCCGTGAGGAGGTCGATGTAGACGTCGTCGGAGTGGAGCAGGAACGTGTTGTAGCCCGCGCGCACGAGTGCGTCGCGGCGCCGCTCCGCGGGCGGCAGCGCGATCGGCTCGACCACCTTGATCTTGTACGGAGGCGCTTGCACAGACGAAGCTTCGCCGCCGTCTGGAGAAGCGACATCCGGGCCGACCCGCACGTAGGCTTGCGGAAATGCCCTGGTACTACGCCGTCGCCGAAGCCGACCACGACATCCAGAACCCGACGAGCCGGGAGAAGATCCTCCAGCTCGGCGGCTACCTACGGCTCGGCCCCGACACGCGCGTCCTCGACGTCGCCTGTGGCAAGT
The DNA here is from genome assembly GCA_963802685.1 of uncultured Actinomycetes bacterium. Taxonomy (GTDB): domain Bacteria; phylum Actinomycetota; class Thermoleophilia; order Gaiellales; family Gaiellaceae; genus Palsa-739. Next base: position 111,548 of record CAWDJG010000002.1, on the reverse strand, counting down.
GCGGCCCGGCGATCCTGCTCGCACAGGCCTACGGCTGCCACATCGTCGGCGTCGAGAAGGCGGCGGACTTCGCCGCCGCCGGGCGCGAGCGCGTCGAAGCGGCAGGTCTCTCCCACCTCATCGAGGTGGTCGAAGGCGACGCGCGCGCGTTCCCGCTCGAGCCGGCGGCGTGGGACGTCGCGCTGTGCCTCGGCGCGTCGTTCGCGTTCGACGACCTCGACGGCACCGTCGCCGCGCTCGCGCCTGCGGTGCAGAGCGGCGGCTTCCTCGCCTTCGGCGAGCCGTACTGGCTCGAGTGGCCGCTCCCGCGTGAGGTCGACGACATGGGCTACGTGCCGCTGCGCGAGACGGTCGCGCGGATCGAGGCCGGCGGGCTCGCCCTCACCGGCATGATCGCGTCCGGCCACGACGACTGGGACCGGTACGAGTCGCTCCATTGGCGCGCGCTCGAGGAGTGGCTCGCCGCACACCCCGACGACCCCGACGCCGTCGGCGTCCGCGAGCGGCACGAGCAGGCGCGCGAGGACTACCTGCGCTGGGAGCGGCGGCTGCTCGACTGGGCGATCTTCGTCGCCCGCAAGAGCTAGCGCCCGAACGGCGGGGAGTAGACGACCCGCCCCTGGGGCAGCTCGGCCGTCTCGTCGAGCACGGCCACCTGGAAGCCCCACGCACCGCGCGCTTCGGTTTCCGGCGGCGGCAGCAGCCCGAGCTCGTCCGCCCGCACGAAGCCGAACCGGCCGTAGTACCTCGGATCGCCCTCGAGGAGCAGGAGCGGCTCCCCGCGTGCGCGGACCGCGGCGAGCGACGCACGGACGAGCGCCGAGCCGTGGCCGCGCCGCTGGTACGCCGGCAGCACGCCGAGCGGGGAGAACTGGAGCACGCGGACGCTCGATCCCTCGATCCCGCTCCACGTGTTCATGACGTGGCCGACGACGCGGCCGTCCTCCTCGGCGACGAACGAGAGGTCAGGCTCGTGCCAGTCGTCGTGGAGCTCTTGCGCGATGCGCGCAACACGGTCTCCGTCGTCGCCGAACGCGACGCGGTGAACCTCGACGATCGCCGGCCAGTCGCTCTCCGCAGCGACGCGGATCATGCGGCGCGCGCGAGCGCCGGCCGCTCGAGCAGCGCACGGAAGCGCTCCGACTCGAGCAGGTGGCGCTTGCCGAGCGCGGCGACGTCGAGCTCGAGCTCGGCGAAGATCGTCACCGCATCGGCGTCGCGCACCGCGTCCGGCTTGCGGTACTCGGCGACGAGCCAGTCGCGCAGCTCGTCGAACCGCTCAGCCGCCGTGAAGATGCGCCGCACGACGAGCTGTGGAGACACCGTCCCGTTCCAGCGGTTTTCGGTGAGGCGGAACGCGACGTCCCACCGCCCGGCCTGCCGGTACACGTCGAGGCGCGGGCCTGCCCCGAACGCGATCGCGCTCCCGGCGTCGGCGCCGTCGCGGCGCACGCGGAAGCGCAGGTGCTTGCCCTCGCCGACGGTGGCGAGCTCTCCGACCTCGCACCCCGGTGCAAGCAGCGTGACCTCGGGGTTGCCGAGCCCGAACGGCGCGAGCTGCGCGAGCTCGGCGCACAGGTCGAGCGTGAGCCGCGTCCCGCGCGGGACGATCGCGTCGATGCGCGTCACCGGCTGGAGGTCGTCCTCGACGAGGAGTCCCGCCGCATGCTCGGCGAAGCGTGCCGCGAAGGCAGAGATGTTGTCGGGGTCGATCGAAAGGCCTGCGGCGGCCCGATGGCCGCCCCAGCGCCCGAGCAGGTCGGAGCACGCGCCGAGGCCGGCATGGAGGTCGAAGGACGGGATCGAGCGCCCTGAGCCCTTCCAGTCGCCGTCGGGCGTCCCCGCGATGAGGACGACCGGCCGGTTGAACCGCTCGACGAGCCGCGACGCGACGATGCCGATGACGCCCTCGTGCCAGTCCTCGCCGGCGACCACATACGCATGACGGCGGCGGTCGGCGTCCGGCCACTCCTCCACCTTTGCGATCGCCTCGCGCAGGATGCGGCCCTCCACCGCCTGCCGCTCCCGGTTGAGCTCCTCGAGCGTGTCGGCGAGCCGGCGCGCTTCGGCCGGGTCGTCCGTGAGGAGCAGCTCGAGCGCCGCGCGCGGATGGCCGAGCCGGCCGGCCGCGTTGATGCGTGGTCCGAGCCGGAAGCCGACTGCGCCCGCGTCGACCGCGGCCGGGTCGACGCCGGCGGCGCGCATGAGCGCCTGGAGCCCCGGCTTCTGCGTCCGCGCGAGCGTGCGCAGCCCGGCGATCGCGAGCGACCGGTTCTCGTCCAGCAGGGGAACGACGTCGGCGATGGTCGCGAGCGCAACGAGGTCGAGGTGGCGCTTCGGGATGTCCGACTCGACGCCGAAGAGCGCCTGGCCGAGCTTGTAGACGACGCCCGTGCCGCACAGCTCCGGGAACGGGTAGCCGGACGGCCGCGTCGCGACGATCGGGCAGTCGGGAAGCGCGTCGCCGGGCCGGTGGTGGTCGGTGACGATCACCTCGAGCCCCCGAGCCTTTGCCTCGGCGACCTCCTCGACGGCCGTGATCCCGCAGTCGACGGTGAGCACGAGGCCGCAGCCCTCGTCGGCGAGCCGCGTGAGCGTCTCCGAGCGGACGCCGTAGCCCTCGTCGAAGCGGCTCGGCAGGTGCCAGTCGACGTCGGCGCCGAGCTCCCGCAGGAGGAGGACGGCGAGCGTCGTGGCGGCGATCCCGTCGACGTCGTAGTCGCCGTGGACGCAGATGCGCCGCCCCTCGGCCACCGCGGCCCGGATCCGGTCGCAGGCGGCCGCCATGTCGCCGAGGAGGAACGGGTCGTGCGGGGCCATCTCGCCGGCGAGGAACGCCCGCGCGGAAGCCGGTTCGTCGTAGCCGCGCCGGACGAGAACACCTGCCGTGAGCTCGCTGATCCCCAGCGAGGATGCGAGCCCGGCCTGCACCTCGTGCGGGCACGGACGGATCGTCCAGATGCCCTCGTGCATCGTGCAATCACGCTACGGTCAGCGCCGGACGGACAGTGAAAGAGCTCTTTCTCCTCGACCCCGGAGTCACATTCCTCAACCACGGCTCCTTCGGGGCGACCCCGAGGCCCGTGTTCGAGCGCTATCAGGCCTGGCAGCTCGAGCTCGAGCGCGAGCCGGTGGAGTTCATCGCTCGCCGCCTCGACGGGCTCCTGGCGGAGGCGCGCGCCGCGCTCGCCGAGTACGTCGGCGCCCGGGCCGACGACCTGACGTTCGTCCAGAACGCGACGACGGGCGTGAACGTCGCGGCACGGGCGCTCGGCCTCCGTCCGGATGACGAAGTGCTCTCCACCGACCTCGAATACGGCGCGTGCGTCCTCGCGTGGCAGCGGCTCTGCCGGTTCGTCCAGGTGCCGTACGACGAGCTGTTCGAGCACGTGACCGAGCGGACGAAGGCCGTCTACGTCTCCCACATCACGTCGGAGACGGGCCTGCTCCTTCCGGTCGAGGACATCGTCCGCCGCGCGCGCGACCTCGGGCTCGTGACGATCGTCGACGGCGCGCACGCGCCGGGGCAGGTCGACCTCGACCTCGACGCGCTCGGCGCGGACTTCTACTCCGGCAACTGTCACAAGTGGATGTGCGCACCCAAGGGCGCCGGGTTCCTGCACGTGCGCGGCGAGTGGCAGGAGCGCGTCGACGGCCCCATCGTGAGCTGGGGCTACGAGGAACCGGCGACGTTCGTCAGCCGCACCGAGCGGCAGGGCACGCGCGACGCCGCCGCGTATCTCAGCGTGCCCGCCGCGATCGACTTCCAGCGCGAGCACGACGTGCGAGAGCGGTGTGTCGCGCTCGCGCGCGAGGCGCGGCGAGACCTATGCGCGCTCCTACGGACGAAGCCGATTGCGCCCGAGGACATGGTCCTGCAGATGGCGACCGTGCGGATGCCCGAGCCCGATCCCGACCTCCAGCGGCGGCTCTTCGACGAGCACCGGATCGAGATACCCGTGACGCGCGACGGCACGCTCATGCGCATCTCGATCGCGCCGTACAACGATCGCGCGGACGTCGACGCACTTCTGACGGCGCTCGCATGAGTCGCCTGGCGGTGCGGCCGGTGCTCGCGATCGTCCTGCTGCGATCCGTGCTCGTCCTCGGCTTCGCCGGCCGCTACGGCTGGCAGCGTGACGAGCTGTATTACGCGGTGGCCGGCCGGCACCTGCAGGGCGGGTACGTCGAGTTCCCGCCGGTGACCGCGTTGCTCTCGGCACTCGCGCGCGTGCTGTTCGGCTGGTCGCTCGTCGGCTTCCGCGTCTTCCCCGTTCTCGCCGGGGGGATCTCGATCGTCGTCGCCGCGCTCGTCGCGCGTGACCTCGGCGGCGGACGGCGCGCTCAGGTGCTCGCCGCGATCGGTGTCGGCTTCTCGCCCATCCTGCTCGCGACGAACGGGCTCTTCCAGCCGGTCTCGTTCGACTCGCTGGCAACCATCGTCGTCCTGTGGCTCACCCTGCGGCTGCTCCTCGGACGCGGGTCATGGATCGCACTGGGGATCGCCGTCGGCATCGGGCTCGAGACGAAGTACACGCTCGCGATCCCGCTCGTCATCCTCGTGGCGATGGTGGCGGTGTGGCGGCGCGACCTGCTGCGGTCGCGTGGCGTGCTCCTCGCCGCAGCGATCGCGGCGGTGCTCTTCGTGCCGAATCTCGTCTGGGAGGCGCAGCACGGCTGGGTCAGCGTCCATTGGTTCGTGAACCCGCCTCCGAGCGCCACCGACGAGTCGCGGCCGGGATACGTCGTCGACCTCCTGATCACGATGAATCTCTTCGCCGTTCCCGCCCTCGTCGCGGGCGTCGTCGCGTTCCATCGCAACCGTGCGCTCCGTCCGCTCGCGTGGACGATCGCGGCCACGGCAGTCGTGTACTTCGCGCTCGGCGGCAAGTCGTACTACGCCGTGCCGCCGCTGCTGTTCGCGCTCGCCGCGGGCGCAGTCCCGTTCGAACGGTGGGCAAGCAGGAAACGCCTCGGCATCGTCGCCGTCCCGTTCGTCGTCTTCTTCCTCGTGGCGCTTCCGAAGGTCGTGCCCGTGCTGCCGTTTCACACGGCGAACGCGCACGGCGTGATCACCGGCCGGAGCGACTATCAGGACGAGATCGGCTGGCCGCAGCTCGCCCGCACGGTGGCGGCCAACGCACGCGGCAACGAGGTCGTCCTCGCGCGCAACTACGGCGAGGCCGGGGCGATCGAGCTGTTCGGCGGCCGCGGTCTCCCGCCGGTCGCGTCGCCCAATGTGACCTTCCGCTACTGGCGCCCGGCCGTGTCGGGCGGCGAAGCGGTGCTCGTCGGCTTCACGAAGGCCGACGCGACGTTCTGCACGCGCTTCCGCATCGTCACGCGCATCGCGATGCCGGTGAAGAACGAGGAGCGCGGGCAACCGGTTGCGCGCTGCGACCTGCGCGCGAGCCTCGCGCACCTCTGGCCGTCGCTCGTCGCACGCTTCGGCGAGTGAACGGTCAGCCCTCGCGCGGGAGCTTCACGCCGAGGAATGTCAACACGACGAGGAGCGCGAGACCGACGAGCCAGAGCGCGATCACGAGACGCGGGCGCCGGCTCTCCCGGAGCTGCTGCACCGCGATCTTGCCCCACAGGATGAGCAGGCCCGCGACGGCGGCGGCGCCGATGACGATGACGGGAGCGAGATACGCGGCGCGCGAGAACGACCAGCCGAGCGCGAGCGCGGTCGCGACGACGAGCGCGAGGACTGCGGCGACCGCCGCCGGGATGCGAAGTGCACGCACGGCACCAGGGTACGCTTCGCCCGTGGAGGCGGAGGCGAACTACAGCTCGGGCGACGAGTACGTCGTCGAGTTCCTCGGCTACAGCTTCAGCTTCAACGCCGAGGATTTCGAGCAGCGCGTCACGGCGGCGGCCGTCAAGCTCGAGCTCATTCCCGGCAACGCGCTCGACGACGACGAGACGGCGGATCTCGTCGAGCTCGTCGAGCGCGACGCGATCGCGGAGCCGCGCAGCGCGTTCGGTCGCTACCTCGTCCACCGGTGGGAGGACGTCGCGCTCGTCGGCGGCGAGTCGCTCGTGTACTGGCTGAAGAAGCTCGTGTTTCGCGGCGCATGGCTCGACCACCACGTGAAGGAGGGGAAGCTCGAGGTCGGCTGGGACGACGTCGCGGCGGAGTTCTCCTACCACGATCCCAACGGCGGGCGCGCGCTGCTCGAGCTGCTGCCGACGCCGAGCTGGCACGAGCTCCAGTACCGGCCGTGACGCCGCGCGCGTACGCAGTCGCGGGACCGGCGTACCTCGCCGCGCTGCTCGCCGTCGACACGCAGGTCGGCTACCCCGGCCAGCTCGCGCTCGGCGCGCTCACGTGGATCGTGCTGCTCGCCGCGCTGCGCCCTCTTGTCCCGCTCGCGCGCGCGCAGACGCTCGGCGTCGTCTGCTTCGCGACGCTCGGCGAAGTGGTCGGCTCGCTCGTGTGGGGCGTCTACCACTACCGGCTGCACAACCTGCCGCTGTTCATCCCGCCGGCGCACGGCGTCGTCTATCTCAGCGGACTCGCACTCACGCGCGTCGTGCGTCCCGGGAGGCTCGTCGCCGCGGCGGCGGCCGGCTCGATCGGCTGGGGGATCGCCGGCCTCACCGTGCTCCCGCGTCTCGACGTCGCCGGCGCGATCGGCGTCCCGCTCCTCTGTCTCTACCTCTGGCGGTCGCGCGCGCGCGCGACGTACGCCGGCGTGTTCCTCGTCGTCGCGGCGCTCGAGCTGTACGGCACGTCGATCGGCACGTGGCGCTGGGCGCGGACCGTCCCCGGCCTCGGCATCGCCGACGGCAACCCGCCGAGCGGCGTCGCGGCCGGCTACGTGTGGTTCGACGTCATGGCGCTGCTCGTCGCGCCGCTGCTCGTCGCAGCCGGAGTACGATTGCGACGTGAGGTTGCGGGCGATCCTGTGCGTGCCGCTCGGTCACCGCTGGCACACCGTGGCGACGCCTGATCCGTTCCCGGTCCTCGAGTGCTCGCGCTGCGGACGGCACCGCGAGGTCACCGAGGCGCAGAACTTCGACAAGCGTGTCGATCTCTTCAAGAAGACCGGCCTCTAGGCCGGCGGAACGCTGAAGCCGAAGCGCGCGACGCGCTCCTCGGGCGCCTTGCGCAGCTCGAAGCGCCGGATGAGGCCGATCGGGATGACGAGCGCGTCGGGAAGGTCGCGGTCGCGCGCGTTCTGGACGTAGATCGTGATCATCCCGAATCCCGGCTCGGGCTCGATCCGGTCGAGGACGAACCTCGAGGTGTCGGCGAGCTCGACTTCGACGACCGGCGTCTGGACGCCCGTCGCCTCGCTGAACTTCGCGATCGCGCGGTGGACGCGCTCGACGAAGGCCTCGTGCGGCCCTTCGTTCACCGGCGTCCAGAGCTCAGGCATCGCCCGGAGCCTAGATCAGTGGCCGCCCCGATGAGGGCTGCGCCGCCCGGTCGGACTTTGTATCCATGGGAACGCTCTTCATGATCGTCACGATGCTCGTGGTCGTCGGCGTCGGTCTCGCGGTCGTCGGTGCGCTCGTCGAGATGAGCCCGCTCGGGCACCATCCCGACCGGTACCGCGATGCGCATGGCCGCCGCGTCGGCTCCGGCCCGCGGCTCGACTGATCCACCGTTCGGAGGATCCCGGCATACCGAAAGGCGGGATTCAGCGCGGCCTGGCGCCGGACGACGATCCATCCATGGGATCCACCTTCACGATCGTGATCAGCCTCGCCGTCGCCCTGCCGCTCCTCGGCATGGCGTATCTCGTCGAGCGCCTCGCGCGCGGGAACTAGAAGAGCCGCGCGTCGGTCTCGGCGGTCGCGCCGACGTGCGCGCGGCCGAGCTTCGTGATCGTGCGCCCGCGCGGGGTGCGCTGGATGAACCCGAGCTGGAGGAGGTACGGCTCGTAGACGTCCTCGATCGTGTCCGGCTCCTCGCCGAGCGAGACGGCGAGCGTCGAGAGCCCGACCGGGCCGCCGTCGAACTTGCCGACGATCGTGCGCAGGAGCTCACGGTCGATGCGCTCGAGGCCGGCCTGGTCGACTTCGAGCAGCTCGAGCGCCTCGGCGGCGACCGGCGTCGTGATCGATCCCTGATGGCGCACCTCGGCGACGTCGCGGACGCGGCGGAGGATGCGGTTCGCGATGCGCGGCGTGCCGCGTGAGCGGCGTGCGATCTCCTCGGCCGCGTCGCCGGCGATCTCGACGCCGAGGATCCGCGCCGAGCGGTGGACGATCGTCGACAGCTCCGCCGGCGAGTAGTAGTCGAGCCGGAACGTCATGCCGAAGCGGTCGCGCAGCGGCGTCGTGAGCAGTCCGGTGCGCGTCGTCGCGCCGATGAGCGTGAACGGCGGCAGGTCGAGCGTGAGCGTCCGCGCCGCCGGGCCCTGCCCGACGATGATGTCGAGCCGGAAGTCTTCGAGCGCCGGATAGAGGATCTCCTCGATCGAGCGGTTGATGCGGTGGATCTCGTCGATGAAGAGCACGTGGCGCGGCTCGAGCGACGTGAGGATCGCCGCCATGTCGCCCTTGCGCTCGAGCGCCGGCCCGGCGACGGTGCGGATGCCGACGCCGAGCTCCTCGTGGACGATGTGCGCGAGGCTCGTCTTGCCGAGCCCCGGCGGGCCGACGAGCAGCACGTGGTCGAGTGCCTCGCCGCGCGCCTTCGCCGCTTCGAGCGCGATCGCGATCTGCTCCTTGACGCGCTCCTGGCCGACGAACTCGTCGAGGCGGCGCGGCCGCAGCGTCTGCTCGAACGCGTCGTCCTCCTCGACGGCGACCGGCGCGAGGAACTGCGTGCTCATGCCGCCCTCCTGAGCGCCATGCGGACGCGCTCTTCGGCGGAGAGGTCGGGATCGGTGTCGGCGAGCGCGCGCTCGGCGTCGGCGACCGTGTAGCCGAGCTCGACGAGGGCGTCGCGCGCGACCATGTGCGCGTCGTTCGACGGCGAGACCGGTGCGTCGGCGCCGACGACGCCGAGCTTCTCCTTCAGCTCGAGGACGATCCGCTCCGCCGTCTTCTTCCCGATCCCGGGAATGGCGATGAAGCGTGCCGTGTCCTCGCGGACGATCGCGCGGCGCAGCTCCTCGGCCGGCGAGCCGGAGACGATCGCGAGCGCGACCTTCGGCCCGATGCCGTTCACCGTGAGCAGCTGGACGAAGAGCTCGCGCTCCGCGCGGTCGGCGAAGCCGTACAGCTGGAGCATGTCCTCGCGCACATGGAGATACGTCTCGACGATCAGCTCGTCGGCGCCGCCGGCCTTGCGCACGACGCTCGGCGTCGCGGCCACGAGATAGCCGACGCCTCCCACGTCGAGGACGAGACCTTCTGGCGTCGACGCGACCGGTTTCCCCCGCAACCGGGCGATCACAGATGCGCCCGCCGGTCGTGCTGCCGAGCGTCTCGGTCGCGAGCACCAAGCGATGCAAGGACGCAGGGAGCGCCGATAGTTGCGACTATCGGCGCGACTGAGGACGCAGCAGCGCGCCGCGTGATCGCGGGCGAGACGCCGGAGGGCACGGCCTGCGTGCGCATCATCATCCCGCCATCTTCATGAGCGGCGGCGCGAGCGCGTGGCAGATCGCGACGGCGAGCGCGTCCGCCGCGTGGTTCGGCGTCGGGAGCGCGTCGAGCCCGAGGATCGCCTTCACCATGCGCTGCACCTGTGCCTTCTCCGCGCGGCCGTAGCCGCAGACTGCGTGCTTGACCTCGGACGGCGAGTACTCGGTGCACGGGAGCCCCGCGCGGGCGGCCGCGACGAGCACGACGCCGCGCGCCTGTCCGACGGAGAGCGCGGTACGGGCGTCGACGCCGACGAACGACTCCTCGAGCACGACCGCATCCGGCCGGTGCTCGGCGATGAGGCCGGCCACGCCTTCGTAGATCGTCAGCAGACGGAGCTCGGGGCGCTCGCTCGGGGCGGTTTTCCACCAGCCGTAGTCGATGCCCTTGAGGCGCCCGCCGCTTTCGTGGACGATCCCGAATCCGCAAGCAGCCGTTCCCGGGTCGATGCCGACGACCTTCACGGGGAGAGGTTAGGCAGCGGGTCGGACGATCCTCCTACCCGATCGGGGGATGGCCGGTGCTAGCCGGCTACCGCTTCGAGCACCCGTTCCGGGATGTCGAAGTTCGCGAAGACCTCCTGGACGTCGTCGAAGTCCTCGAGCTGGTCGATGAGGCGGAGGATCTTCTTCGCCTCGTTCTCGTCCGTGACCTCGACGGTCGTCTTCGGGATCATGGTCAGCTCGGCGCCGTCGACGGCGAAGCCGGCCTCCTCGATCGCCGTGCGCACGGCCGAGAGCTGCTCCGGCGCGCACGTGACCTGGAAGCTCGACCCGTCGAGCGCGACGTCCTCCGCCCCGCCCTCGGCGGCGGCGAGCGTCAGCTCGTCCTCGTCGACGCCCGCGGCGTCCACGAGCACCATTCCGCGCCGCTCGAACAGCCACGACACCGCGCCGGAGCCGCCGAGGTTGCCGTCGTTCTTCGCGAACGTGTGCCGCACGTCGCTCGCGGTGCGGTTGCGGTTGTCCGTGAGCGCCTCGACGATGATCGCGACGCCGCTCGGCCCGAAGCCCTCGTACACGACGGTCTCGAAGGCACTCGCGTCCGCGTCCGCGCCGGAGCCCTTCGCGATCGCGCGGTCGATGTTCTCCTTCGGCATCGAGTAGGACTTCGCCTTCTCGACCGCGTTCTGCAACGCGAGGTTGTCGGCCGGGTTCCCCCCGCCCTCCTTCGCGGCGACGATGATCGCCCGCGAGAGCTTCGAGAAGAGCTTGCCGCGCTTCGCGTCGGCCGCGCCCTTCTTGTGCTTGATCGACGACCACTTGCTATGCCCGGACACTCGTCGCCTCCCGTACCTGGTTCAGAAAGAGCTCATGGATGCGCGTGTCGTCGGTCAGCTCCGGATGGAACGCTGCGACGAGCACGCGGCCCTGCCGCGCGAGGACAGGATGGCCGTCGACCTCGGCGAGCACCTCGACGTCGGGGCCGGCGTCCTCGATCCAGGGTGCGCGGATGAAGATGCCGCGAAGCGGCTCGCCCATGCCGATGTCCAGATCGGTCTCGAAGCTCCGCACCTGGCGGCCGAACGCGTTCCGCTGGACCTTGATGTCGGCGAGGCCGAGGTGGTCGCGGTCGAGGACGATCATCCCCGCGCACGTGCCGAAGACGGGCGCGTCGAAGCGCCGGAGCGCCTCGTCGAGCCCGTACAGACGCATGAGGCGTGTGATCGCGGTCGACTCGCCGCCGGGCAGGATGAGGCCGTCGAGCCCCTCCAGCTGCTCGGGGAGTCGCACCTCGACCGGTTCCGCGCCGAGGCGCCGGAGCACGGCCACGTGCTCGCGGAAGTTGCCCTGCACGGCGAGGACGCCGATCCGAAGCGGCTTTTCCACGCGGCCATTGTAGTTTCGGCTACTCGGAGCGCTGCCGGCGCGTGGCGAGGCCGAGCAGGACGAGCCAGAAGCCGAGGCAGGCGAACGCGACCGCGGGCGACCAGCCGCTGATCGACGGCACGGAGACCTGGAAGCCGGCGACCGTGGTGCTGCTCGACGAGCCGAGCAGATAGTGGAGGGTCGCTCCGAAGAAGCCGAGGCTGCCGAGGACGGCCCAGCTCGAGCGCTTCGCCGCGTAGCCGATCCCGACGTAGACGAGCGAGGCGGCGGAGATGAGCGCCCAGTCGGTGTCGGTCGTGCTCCACCAGTGGAGGAGCGTCGCGCCGATGAGGACTCCGGCGACGAGGTGGAGCCAGAACGCCGACGGCTTGCCGCTGACGCTGCCGCCGAGGAGATAGGCAAGCCCGATGAGCAGCGTCACGACGTACGTCCAGCCGCCGCCGTTCGAGACGAAGTCGGTGACGAAGAACCAGCCGACGAGCGCCGTGAGCAACGTGATGAACGGGAAGTCCCAGCGCCGCCGGTCGTTCCAGGCGCCGACGAGGATGAGCAGCTCGAGCGAGAGGTGCGCGACGGACCAGCCGCCGAACGCGGAGTTCCAGTGGTCGATCCAGCCGAACCAGTGCCAGGCGAGCGCGAGGAACACGGCCCACGCGATCACCGAGGTGAACGCGAAGATGCCGGCCGCGGTCCAGCGCCCGCGGCGCCGGAGCGACTCCGCGACGAGCCAGAGGACGACGAGGATGAGGAGCGCCCAGCCGGTGAGCGCGCCCTTGCCGTAGTGCCCCGACAGGTAGGCGATCGCGGCGATCGCGCCGCCGAGCACGGTGAGCCCGCCCGCGTACACGAGATAGGACGAGGTCTTCCAGACGGGCTTGCGTGCCTGCACCGCCCGCACATCATCCGCCTCCCGGCGGACGGAGCCCTACCAGCCGCGCGACTCGAGCAGCTCGCTCGGGTCGAGCGAAGCGGTCGAGATGCCGACCATCGGCTCGCCGAGGCCGGCGGAGACGCGGGCGAGGATCTCGGCGTCGTTGAAGTGCGTCGTCGCCTCGACGATCGCCTTCGCGCGCCGCTCGGGATCGCCGGACTTGAAGATGCCGGAGCCGACGAAGACGCCGTCCGCGCCGAGCTGCATGCAGAGCGCCGCATCCGCGGGCGTCGCGATGCCGCCGGCGGTGAACGTCACGACGGGGAGCTTCCCGTTCTCCGCAACCCAGCGGACGAGCTCGTACGGCGCCTGGAGCTTCTTCGCCTGCGAGTACAGCTCCTCCTCGGCGAGCGAGGTGAGCTTGCGGATGTGCCCGAAGACGGAGCGCATGTGCGTGACCGCGTTGACGATGTCGCCCGTCCCGGCCTCGCCCTTCGTGCGGATCATCGCGGCGCCCTCGCCGATGCGCCGCAGCGCCTCGCCGAGATTCGTCGCGCCGCACACGAACGGCACCGTGAAGCGCCACTTGTCGACGTGGTTCTCGAGGTCGGCGGGCGTCAGCACCTCCGACTCGTCGATGTAGTCGATCTCGAGCGCCTGGAGGATCTGCGCCTCGGCGAAGTGGCCGATGCGGCACTTCGCCATGACGGGGATCGTCACCGACTCCTGGATCTCGCGGATCTTCTCCGGGTCGGACATGCGCGCGACGCCGCCGTCCCGCCGGATGTCGGCCGGCACGCGCTCGAGCGCCATCACCGCGACCGCTCCCGCCGCCTCGGCGATCTTCGCCTGGTCGGCGTCGACGACGTCCATGATCACGCCGCCCTTGAGCATCTCGGCGAGGCCGCTCTTCACGCGCATCGTCCCGTACTCGGTCATGCCGGGAGTTTAGCTACGAGTGGAGGCAGCTCTCGGCGTCCGAGAGCTCCTGCGAGGCCGGCGACACGGTCCACACGAGCACCGCGTTGCCCTGGGCTTCCATGATGTCGGCCATGTGCGGGCGGAGGTTCGGCGGCGCCGCGCGCCGGTATGCCTTCTCCGTTCCGGCGACCGCGCCCGTCCCGTCGGTGAACGCGATCGTCAGGACGTTGCCGCTCGGCGAGCGTGCCTGGAGGCCGCCGTTGGCGGCGAATCCGGCGATGAAGCCGACCTTCGCCGCGTTCGTCGTGACGCCGGTGAAGCCCTTCTTCGTGAAGCACGCCGCCGAGCCCTTCGCCGTGTACGTCGAGCTCGATCCGCCGCCGCAGCCGGCGAGGACCAGGAGGAGCACGAGTGCCGCGAGCGGGGGGAAACGGCGCACGGTGCGAGTGTAGGGTCAGCTGATGATGGAGCCGCGGGGAACCGACCTCAGGCGGCTGGGATGAGAGGGCTCGAGGGGAAGCGGGTCGTCGTCACCGGCGGCACGAGCGGGATCGGCGAGGCGACCTGCCGCCGCTTCCGCGACGAAGGCGCGCGCGTCGTCAGCATCGCGGTCGACGACGCGGCGGGGAACATCGTCTGCGACGTCGCCGACGCCGGGCAGGTCGAGCAGGCGTTCGCGCGAGTCGACGAGCTCCTCGGCGGCGTGGACGTGCTCGTCGCGAACGCCGGCATCTCGATCCGGTCGCCGTTCGTCGACATCCGCGAGGAGGACTGGCAGCGCGTGCTCGACGTGAACCTCGGCGGCGTCTTCCGCTGCGCGCAGCAGGCGGCGCGGCGGATGGACGACGGCGTCATCCTCATGACCGCCTCGACGAACGGCCTCACCGGGCACGAGAACTACGCGGACTACAACGCGTCGAAGGCCGGCGTGATCCTGCTCGCGCGCACGCTCGCGCTCGAGCTCGCACCGAAGATCCGCGTAAACGCCGTCTGCCCCGGCTACGTGCTGACGCCGATGCAGCGCGCGGAGTACACGGACGAGATGCTCGCGGCCGTCGACGCGTCGATCCCGCTCGGACGCCACGCGCAGCCGGACGAGATCGCCGCGCTCTTCGCGTTCCTCGCGAGCGACGACGCCGCATACATCACGGGCGCGGCGATCGCGATCGACGGCGGCGAGACGGCTTGATCCCGACTAAGCGCCCGAAGAGGCACGAGAACGGCCTGCTCGCGTTCACGCGTGACTGGGAGGCGTGGCAGCCATGGCCGACGCCGGGCGAGGCTCATCTGGCATTCGCCGACCCATCGTTCCGGCTCCGGCCGGAAGACATTGCGACGGCCCGCCTCGTCATCGGCGGCGAGGTCGTTGCGGAGAAGGAGATTCGCGCCGACTCGGAGTCGTAGCGCTCAACGGCCCAGATAGGTGGAGCTGGTCCGGAGGTTCTAGGCAGAAACCGACATGCAGATGTCGACGGACCGCCACACAGCACGCTGAGGCGTCAGGTGGTCTGCAGCCCTACGGGGCAGGCCACCCCGGTCCCGCCGAGCCCGCAGTACCCGTTCGGGTTCTTCGCGAGGTACTGCTGGTGATACGGCTCGGCGTAGTAGAACGGCCCGGCGGCGGCGAGCTCGGTCGTGATCTCTCCGTACCCCGCGCGCGCGAGCTCCGCCTGGAACATCGCACGCGACGCCTCTGCGGCCTCGCGCTGCGCGTCGTTCGTCCAGTACACCGCAGAGCGGTACTGCGTGCCCGCGTCGTTGCCCTGGCGCATCCCCTGCGTCGGGTCGTGGTTCTCCCAGAAGAGCCGGAGGATCTCCTCGTAGCTCGTCTGCTGCGGATCGAACACGACGAGGACCGCCTCCGTGTGACCGGTCTTGCCGGAGCAGACCTCTTCGTACGTCGGGTTCGGCGTGAAGCCGCCCGCGTAGCCGACTGCCGTCGTGAACACGCCGGGCGCGAGCCAGAACACGCGCTCGGCGCCCCAGAAGCAGCCCATCGCGACGACTGCCTGCTCGAGACCTTCCGGAAACGGCGGCGCGAGCGGCGTGCCGAGCACCTCGTGCCGCTCCGGCACGGGCATCCGGGCGTCGCGTCCCGGCAGCGCCTCGTCCGCGGTGACCATCTGTGTGGGCTTTGTGAAGAGGAACATGGCGAAAGCGTACGGATTTACACCCACCTTGCGTCTGAACTTCCGAGCACTGGGTACGTTGGCCGTGGAACCCAGACAGGGAGGTTTTCCCACGTGAATATGCGCATCGCCCGTGTCGTCGCGGCGTCCTTGATCGTTGTGGGGCTCGCAGCGTCGGCCGCAACCGCCGCTTCGACGAAGCATTCGAAGCACGCGTCCACGCAGTTGCTCGTCGGCATCAACGACGAGGCGTTCACGCTGTACGGCGACAACCCGGCCACCGCCTTCGAGACACTCGACTCGCTTCGCACACAGGTGTTGCGCGTCAATCTCTATTGGGGCGGCAACAAGTGGGCCGTCGCGAACACGAAGCCGACGGACGCCGCCGATCCGGCTGACCCGGCGTACGACTGGTCGCTGTACGACCGGCTCGACCGGTACGCGGCGACGAACGGCATCAAGCTCCTCCTCTCGATCGTGTCGACGCCGTCGTGGGCAAACCACGGCGCCGGCAAGAACCGCGCTCCGACGAGCTCCGCGACGCTCCAGTCGTTCGCGAAGGCGGCGGCGATCCGCTACAGCGGCACGTACGTCCCGCCGGCGGCGCAGCAGGACCCGACGCTCGCCGGGCCGACCGACCCGCTTCCTGCCGTGAAGATGTGGACCGCGTGGAACGAGCCGAACAACCCGGTCTTCCTCGCGCCGCAGTACAAGCGTGTCAAGGGTGCGTGGCGCGTCGAGAGCGCGTACCAGTACGCGCGCATCTGCAACGCGGTCTACGCCGGCATCCACTCGGGTGCGACGAGCGAGAAGGTCGCGTGCGGCGTCACCGATCCGCGCGGTAACGACAACGCCGGTTCGAGCCGCGCGTCCGTCGACCCGCTGAGCTTCCTCATCGCCGCGCACAGGTACGGCATGAAGAAGTTCGACGTCTACGCGCACAACCCGTACGCGTCGGCGGGCAACGAGTCGCCGAGCTACGTGCCGAAGGGCAACGCTCGGCGCCGCATCCAGCTCGGGAACATCAACCTGCTCCTGACCCAGATCGGCAAGTTCTACGGGCCGAAGCACCTCTGGATCACGGAGTACGGCTACCAGACGAACCCGCCCGACCACACGATCCTCTCGACGAGCCTGGCGAAGCAGGCGACGTACATCAAGCAGGCGTACGCGCTCGCGCGCAAGAACCCGCGCATCGACATGCTGTTGTGGTTCCTCGTGCGCGACCAGCCGCAGATCAGCGGCTGGCAGTCCGGCCTCGAGACGGTCGCGGGCGTCCACAAGCCCGCCTGGAACGCGTTCCTCAGCGTGCCCAGAGGCTGACCTCCGCGTCGACCCCGGAGCCTCGCGGCTCCGGGGTCGACAAAGCCGTTGACTCGTGTTGCCCATCGGACTACGGTGATTTTCGTGCAGGCACGGCTGATCGGATCTGCATTGGCAGCGGCCGCCCTCGTCGGCGGCGTCGGAGCGGTCGCGAGCTCCGCAGCCGTCCCGAAGGTGACGCTCACGGTCGTCACGAGCGGCGACGGCAGCGTCGTCTCGAAGCCGGTCGGCATCGCGTGCCCGAGCTCGTGCAAGCTCCACGTGCGCAAGGGCACACACGTCGTCCTCACGGCGACCGCGAACGACGGATCCACCTTCTCCCATTGGAGCGCTCCGTGCGGGAAGTCGCCGATGTGCGGCGTGACGATGTCCAAGTCGAAGTCCGAGCACGCCTTCTTCAAGACGCAGCCGAGCTCGACGACGCCGACCCCGACTCCGCCGCCGTCGCCCATCGGCCCGAAGGCCGGCCACTACGTGGGCAAGTACAGCGACGGGTCGTTCTTCAACTTCGACGTCGTCGGCACGTCGGTCACGAACGTGAGCTTCGATTTCAACGGCTCGTGCTCGAACGGCGGCACCATGGACGATCCCGGCGTGACGATCCGCGGCTCGTTCACGATTCACGCCGACGGGACGTTCTCCGGCCCGATCACGATGAACTTCGGCAACGCGTCCGGCACCGCCGACCTCGCCGGAACGGTCAGCACGACGGGCTCCGCGAACGGCACCCTCAAGATCTCGATCTCGTTCAACGACGGCAGCGCCACCTGCACGTCCACCGGCACGTGGACGGCGCAGGACCAGTCGTAGCGTTCAGCCGCCGAGGAACGTTTCCAGCCGCTCCGCCTCGTCCCTGAGCTCGCGCTGGACCGCGCGGGGAAGCGGCGCGAACGGCTCGGTGACGATGTGGCCTTTCTCGACGCGCCATTTGCCGGCGACGAGCCCGTCGACGAGGAACGTCTGCGCGACGTCGCCGTTCACCGCGATGACGGTCTTCCGGTACGGCTCCGGGAGCACGCGCGTCCGGTCGGCGAACGCGAGCAGGACGTTGTCCCACTTCGGCAGGAAGCGGACGGGAGCCGGCGTCGCGGCGTCGGGCAGCGGGGCGCGCGGGACGTCGAGGAGCTCCCGGCCGCGCTCGTCGCGGAAGCGTCGCAACGGCTCGAGCCGCGCGAGGGACGCCTTGAGCCCAGGGGCGTTCATCATGCTCCAGGCCCGGATGTCGCCCATCGTCGCCGGCCCGAACGCCGCCAGGTAGCGGCGGAGGATCTCGGCCCGCGCCTCCACGGGGACGTGCGACTCGGGCTCGTCGAGCGCGACGAACCGCCCTTCGGGGCGCGCGCGCCAGAGCGCCGTCTCGTGGTGGTGGAGCAGGTGCGCGCGCACACGGGCGGCGCGCCACGCGCGGCGGGCGTCGATGCCTTGGAGCCGGTGCTCGCGTTCGAGGTACGCGATCGCCTCCGCGCTCGTGATCGGGCCCGCTGCCGCGAGCGCGCGCACGTGCGGCGCGAGCCGCGCCGCAGCCGCCGACCGCCACGGGAAGTTCGACTCGCTGAGCGCCGCGGAGAGGAGCGCGTAGTCTCGCCGGCTCACGAGGTGGAGCGTCTGGCGCATGACCGTCGCCTTGACGATCGCCGCACGCTCGAGCTCGCGCTCGAGCGCCGCGTGCCGGAAGCTCGTCGTGCGCGTCCAGATCCCGACGTACGGCGCCGACGGCCACTGCGCCTGCATCCCGACGAGCCGCTCGACGACGGCGGTCGGCGCCAGCCGCTTCCGCTCGAGCAGGAGCTGGCGCGCGAGCGTCGCGCGGTTCAGCTCGCGCAGTGTGAGGGTGCGCTCCACCACGCGTTCACGCTACACATGGGCCCGCTTGGATTCGAACCAAGGACCAACGGATTATGAGTCCGCTGCTCTAACCAGCTGAGCTACGGGCCCGGCGGCGAGAGCGTACCGCCGCCGCCGGGCCCGGTCGGCTCAGGCTCCCTGACCGCCAGTCGGCCCGCCCTGACAGCCGGGCCCCTGGATCGCAGCGAAGGAGCTGTCGAGATGGACCTCGACGGTGCTGCCGTCCGACTTCGTGACGGTGACCTCGTAGCCCGTGCCCGGCAGGTCGGTCGTGACCGCGCCCGCCGTGCCGCTGCCGACGATCTTCACGGCCGCGGCCTGGGCCTTGGCGGCCGCTGTG
Organism: uncultured Actinomycetes bacterium; assembly: GCA_963802685.1. Classification (GTDB taxonomy): domain Bacteria; phylum Actinomycetota; class Thermoleophilia; order Gaiellales; family Gaiellaceae; genus Palsa-739. The sequence continues at coordinate 92,744 of CAWDJG010000002.1, read as the reverse complement.
CCCGTCACCGCCTTCTCGGCGTCCTCGTGCGCAGCGGTTCCGTGCGCCGGCCCGCTGAAGGCGGGCGGGTTCTGGGTCGTGCTCGTCGTGGTGTGCGACGTCGCCGCACCGGCGATCGCCGAGCCGCCGACGGCAAGCGCGGCGACAGCCACGGCAGCGACCGCGAGCCTCTTCAGACGTTGGAGCATTCGTTCCGTCCTTTCGGTCGTTCGGCCCCTGCCGGTCACTCACCACCGTGCGGGCACGACCTGGGGACTACGTGGGAACAGGCTGGGAAAGCGCCGTGAGAGCCGCAGCATCTGCTGAGGCGGGCGCTTCTTCGCTTGCCTCGGGCGCTCCATGCCGCACAATAGAGGCCGCGTGAAGGTCTTCCAGCACGAGAAGCAGCTCCGGACGGCCGGCGGGCTCACGGTGACCGACATCACCGACGAGGTCCAGACCGCCGTCCGCCAGAGCGGGATCGTCGAAGGGATCGCGTGCGTGTACTCGCCGCACACGACGTGCTGCGTCCGCGTGAACGAGTTCGAGGACGGCTTCCTCGAGGACTTCACCGGACTCCTGCGGAAGCTCGTCCCGCACGACACGTACTACGCGCACGACGACTGGGACCGCCGCACGGAGAACATCTGCCCCGAAGACATGGAGATCGGGAACGGGCACTCGCACTGCATGGCGATGCTGCTGGGCACCGCCGGCGAGTCCGTGCCGGTGCGCGGCGGCGAGCTCCAGCTCGGGACGTGGCAGCGCGTGCTCTTCATCGAGCTCGACCGCGAGCGCGACCGGCGCTGGCTCGTCCAGGTCGTCGGGAACTAGCGCTACTTCTTGAGCCCGGCCGCGGCCTTCTGCGCCGCCTGCTGCGCAAGCGTCACGACTGCCGCAGGCGTGACCGTGCCGGACTGGGCCGCAGCGACGAGGAACTCCATCGTCCGGCCCACGCGGATCTCGAGGATCGCCTCGTCGACCGTGCCCGCGGCGAAGCCGACCTGCGCCAGGACGGCGTGGGACTCGTCGCCGACCTTCACCGCGACCGGAGAAGCATGGAACGACTTGATGTCCTTCTCGCCGAGCGCCTTGAGGACGTTCGGAGACCGCAGCAGGTTGTCGAGCATCGTTGCGGCGTAGCCCGCTTCGACGCTGCTGTGGAAGAACATCACCTGCTCCTGGAGCGAGGCGAACGACCCCGCCGGCGCCAGGCTGCGGACGTAATCGGAGATCGAGTCGAAGTCGTTGTCGATCCGGTAGCCCTGGCTCGTGACCGTCCCCCCGCCGAGATCGGACGGTGCGAGTGCCAGCGCGTCGAGCGGAGGGCCGTTCGGCGGCGGTCCCGCCTTCTGCGTCTGTTTGCCGGGAAGAGGCACGGGCGTACCGGCGATGCGTCCCGACAGCACGCCCGCGATCCGCGCCGCGTATGCCGGCACGAGTTTCGTCGCGAGCGGTAGCAGCTCGGCGCGGTCGGCGGCCACGATCGAGAGCTCCGCGATGATCGCGCCCGAGCGGAAGTACGAATCGAGGGCGTAGAACGGCGGCTTCCCCTTGATAGTGGCCTTCGCGACGAGCGCAAACCCGTCCTTCCCGAGGGCGGGGACGGTGACGTGCTGGAGCGTCACGTTCATCCCGGCACTCTTCATCGACTGGAGGTTCGTGTCGTCCTTGCGCCAGAACACGATGCCGCGCACGGCCGCCGCCTCGCTCGAATAGAGCAACACCGCGGTGTCGACCTCCACGAGGCCGTGACCGCGGGAGAGCGCCGACGCACCCTGGTCGCTGTAGTCGAGGTCGTAGCCCGTCACGTATCCGAGCTGCGTGAGCTTCGCGCCCGTGACGTCGCCGTTCGCGTTGTCGGCGGCGTCCTTCGCCGTCTGGACGCCGGAGTCGGAGTCGAGAGGCAGCTTCGCCGCAGATCGCCCCAGCGCCGACTTCGGAAGAGGCATGAGCGCGAGCTGTGCGCGCGTGACGGGCACCGTCGCGCCCTGCGCGGACGCGGCAGCGCAGAGCGCCGCGAGCGCGGCGAGCAGCCCGCCTACCTTCATCGCCCTCCAGTGTATCTCGGCTATTCGGGCGTGACGTACGCGGCGGTGAGCCCGCCGTCGACGAGGAACGTCGCCGCGTTCACGTACGACGACTCGTCGCTCGCGAGGAAGAGCGCCGCGTTCACGATCTCGCGCGGCTTCGCCATCCTTCCCATCGGCACGTGCACGAGGCGCCGCTCGGCGGCGCCCGGCGTCTCGCTCCAGATCCGCAGCAGCAGCGGGGTCTCGACCGGGCCGGGGCAGAGCGCGTTCACGCGCACGCCCTGCCGCGCGAACTGGACGCCGAGCTCGCGCGTCATCGAGAGCACCGCGCCCTTCGACGCCGTGTACGAGATCTGCGACGTCGCGGCGCCGACGATGGCGACGAACGACGCGACGTTGATCACCGAGCCGCCGCCGCGCTCGAGCAGGTACGGGATGCCGTGCTTGCAGCAGAGGTACACGCCGCGCGTGTTCACCGCCTGCACGCGCTCCCACGCCTCGAGCGTCGTGTCGAGGATGGAGTCGTCGTCGGCCGGTGAGATGCCCGCGTTGTTGTAGAGGACGTCGATGCCGCCGTACTCCGCCTTCGCGGCGGCGTACATCGCCTGCACGGAGTCCTCGTCGGCGACGTTCACCTGCACCGCGAGCCCGCCGACGGCGCGTGCGACCTTCGTCGCCGCTTCGAGGTCGACGTCCGCCACGCACACCTTCGCGCCTTCTTGTGTGAACAGCTCGGCCGCGTCGGCGCCCATGCCGCCGCCGCCACCCGTGATCACGCAGACCTTGCCGTCGAGACGACCCACGTCAGCCCTCCGTCGCGTAGTAGACGTTCTTGATCTCGCTGTAGCCGTCCATCGCGTGCATCCCGAGCTCGCGGCCGAAGCCGCTCTGCTTGAAGCCGCCGAACGGCGTCGAGACGCGCACCGACGAGTTCGAGTTGATCGAGAGCACGCCGGTCTCGATCGCGCGCGCGACGCGGAGCGCCCGCGCGCCGTCGCGCGTCCAGATCGAGCCGGAGAGGCCGTAGTCGGAGTCGTTCGCGATCCGCACCGCGTCGGCCTCGTCGGCGAACGGGATGAGCGCGGCGACCGGCCCGAAGACCTCCTCGTGCGCGATGCGGTCGTCGGGTCTTGCCTCGACGAGCGTGCACGGATACCAGAACCCGTCGCCGTCGGGCGCGTCGCCGCGGAAGAGCGGCTCGCCCTCGACGAACGACGCGACCGTCTCGCGGTGGGCAGCGGAGATGAGCGGGCCCATCTCGGTTTCATCCAGTTCCGTGTCGCCGACCTTCACTCGACGCGTAGCGTCGACCAGCAGGTCGAGAAAGCGGTCGTAGACCGATTGCTCGATCAGCATGCGCGAGCGCGCGCAGCAATCCTGGCCGGCGTTGTCGAACACCGCGTACGGCGCCGCCGCCGCCGCCTTCTCGAGATCGGCGTCCGCGAAGACGACGTTCGCCGACTTGCCGCCGAGCTCGAGCGTCACGCGCTTGATCGTCCCGGCGGCGCCGCGCATCACCGCCTGCCCCACCTCGGTCGAGCCGGTGAAGCCGATCTTCGCGACATCCGGGTGCTCGATGAGCCGCTGCCCGACGACGGAGCCCTTGCCCGGGACGACGTTGACGACGCCCTCCGGGATCCCCGCCTCGAGCGCAAGCTCCGCGAGCCGCAGCGCCGAGAGCGGCGTCAGCTCCGCGGGCTTCAGCACGACGGTGTTCCCGCACGCGAGCGCAGGCCCGAGCTTCCACGACGAGATGTTGAGCGGGAAGTTCCACGGCACGATGAGGCCGACGACGCCGAGCGGCTCGCGGAACGTCATGTCGACGCCGCCCGCCACGGGAATCGTCTCTCCGTGGTGCTTGTCGACTGCGCCGGCGTAGAAGTGGAAGACCTGCGCGACCATGCCGACCTCGCCGCGCGCACCGGAGATCGGCTTGCCGACGTTGCGCGACTCGATCCGCGCCAGCTCCTCGTGATGCTCCTCGACGAGCGTCGCGAGGCGGCGCAGCAGCCGCCCGCGATCGGCCGGTGCGACCGCGCGCCATGCTGGGAACGCGGCCTTCGCGCGCGCGACGGCGGCATCGGTCTCCTCGGCGCTCGCGGCGGGGATCTCGGCGATCGTCTCGGCCGTCGCCGGGTTGACGACCGCGGTCATCGTCCGCGCGCCTCGCGGTAGCTGCGGGCTTCCTCGACGAGCGTCTCGAACAGCCGCGGATCCTGCCCCGCCTCCGGATGCCAGAGCACACCGACGGCGAACCGCTTCCCCGGCGCCTCGACCCCCTCCACGAGGCCGTCGTCGGCACGCGCCGTCTCGACGAGGCCGGGCGCAAGCGTCCGAAGCCCCTGGTGGTGGTGCGACATGACGGTCGTGCGCTCGCCGAGCACCTCCCCGAGCCGCGTGTCCGGCTGGATGACGACGTCGTGCGCGAGAAACTCGCCGGGTGGATCGTGCTTGTGCCCCTCCAGGTGCTGGTCGAGGTCGCCGCCCATGGCGACGTTCAACACCTGGATGCCGCGGCAGATCCCGAGCACCGGCATGTCGCGCGCGAGCGCCGCCTTCAGGAGAGCGAGCTCGGCGTCGTCGCGGAGCCGGTCGGATCCCGAACGTCTCCGGATGCGCCTCCTCGCCGTAGAGCTCGGGGTCGACGTCGGAGCCGCCGGTGAAGACGACCGCGTCGAGCGCGTCGAGCGTCTCCTCCACGCCGTCGAGCTCGGGCGGGACGAGCAGCGGCCGGCCGCCGGCCGCCTCCACCTTCCGCACGTAGTCGAACGGGATGAGCGCCGCCTCGAGATCCCAGTAGCTCCAGCGCGCCTGCGTGACGTACGTCGTGATGCCTACGACCGGCCGGCTCAACCGCGCTCGAACATCCTCTCCCGCTCGTACCCCGTCACCGTCTTGTCGAAGAGCTCCTGCTCCGTGCGCGCGTAGTGGAGGTAGTGGTCGACGACCTCGTCGCCGAGGAGCTGCCGCGCGACGGTGCTCTGCTCGAGGCGCGCGATCGCCTCGCGCATCGCGTGCGGGAACCGTTCCGCGTCGGAGACGTACGCGTTGCCCTCGAGCGCCGGCCCGAGCTCGAGCTTCTGCTCGATGCCGTACAGACCCGATGCGAGGAGCGCGGCGAACGCGAGGTACGGATTCGCGTCGGCGCCGGGGATGCGCGTCTCCGCGCGCAGCGCCGAGCCGTGACCGACGATGCGGAAGCCGCACGTGCGGTTGTCGTAGCCCCACGCGAGCGTCGTCGGCGCCCAGCTGCCGGCGGCGAACCGCTTGTACGAGTTGATCGTCGGCGCGATGAAGATCGCGAGATCCGCCGCGCATGCGATCTGGCCGGCGAGGTAGTGCTTGAAGACGTCCGACTCGCCTGCGAATGCGGCCTTGCCGTCCTGCCACAGCGACGAGTGGATGTGGCACGAGGAGCCGACCCAGCTCGTGGTGCGGCTTCGCCATGAACGTGACCGACTGGCCGCGCTGGAAGGCGATCTCCTTCGTCCCGGTCTTGTAGACGACGTGGTCGTCTGCCGCCTTCAGCGCCGCCGCGAAGCGGAAGTTGATCTCGTGCTGGCCCGCCCACGCCTCGCCCTTCGACGACTCGACCGTCATCCCGGCGGCCTTCATCGACGTGCGCACCTCGCGCAGGAACGGCTCGTCGTAGCTCGATCGCGAGGATGTGGTAGTCGAGGACGTACGGGACCGACGGCGTGAGGTCGTGGTAGTGCTTCGCGTGCGCCTCGACGATAGCTCTCGCGGAAGAGGAAGAACTCGAGCTCCGAGCCGAACATCGCGCTCGTAGCCCAGCGCCGCGCGCCTTCTCCACCTGCGCGCGCAGCACCTGCCGCGGGGACGGGCGCGACCGGCGTGCCGTCGTGCCACTCGACGTCGCACTGGACCATCGCGGTCGCCTCGTGCCACGGGATCCGCCGCAGCGTGGCGAGATCCGGCTTGAGGCCGAAGTCGCCGTAGCCGCGCTCCCAGCTCGCGATCGCGTACCCGGGCACGGGATCCATCTCCATCTCGAGGGCGAGGAGGTAGTTGCAGCCCTCGCTGCCGTGGCCGCCGTCGAGCTCGTTCAGGAAGAACTCCGCGTCGAGCCGCTTCCCCATGAGCCGGCCCTGCATGTCGGTGAACGCGGCGATGACGGTGTCGACCGCGCCCGTCTCGGCGTCCACCCTCAGCTCCTCGACCGTGAGCATCGCTGCGACCTTACAGAACGGCTCAGGCGTGGACGACGACGAGCCCGGCGATGCCGAGCCCGAAGAGGACGATCGCGAGCAGCGAGTCGCGGCCGAGCCGGGCGACGCAGCCCTCCCGCCGGATGATGACGCCGAACGCGTAGATGACGGTCAGCCCGATGCCGAGCACCGCGAGCCAGGCGTTCTGGCGGCCGGCTGTCGGGAGCACCGGCTTCCACGCGATGAGGTCGGCCACGAGGAACAGCGTCACCTGAAACGCGTTGCCGCCGAAGATGTCGGCGACCGCGAGCTCGTTGTCCCCGAGCCGCACGGCGGCGACGCCCGAGCTGATCTCGGGCAGCGCCGTCGCGACCGCGAGGATGGTGGCGCCGAAGATGACGCCGTTGATGCCGGCGCGGTTCGCGAGGTCGTTGCCCGCCACCTCGAGGACGACCCCGGAGACGAGCGTGACGACGCAGGCGGCGAGGAACACCGTGACGGCCCGCGGCGTCGACGCCGACAACCGCGTCGGCTTCTCCTTCGGGTGCGGGATGCGGCGGTGCGGCCGGCCGGGGCGGCTGCCCGGCACTTCGACCTTCCAGCGGTGCGTCTTGCGGGCGGCGTTGATCGCGTAGATGCCGGCGAACCACACGAGGACGATCCCGAGCGAGGCGGGGCTCACCGGCCCGATGCTCGTCGACTCCGGCAGGAGAGAGCCCATGAGCACGCCGCAGACGACGAAGATGACGAGGAGGCCCTCGAGGACCGGGATGAGCTTCCCGACGAGGTACGTCAGCGCCTCGTCGCGGGAGGCGACCGCGTCGCAGATCACGAGCACGAGCGTCTGCACCGCGACGCCGCCGATGAGGTTGCCGGCCGCGAGCTCGAGGTGCCCCTTCGCCGCCGCCGAGACGGTGATCGCGACCTCGGGGAGGCTGCCGGCGACCGCGAGCAGGACGATGCCTCCGAGCGCCTCGCCGAAGCCGAAGCGCCGGTCGAGCGCGTCGGTCGTCTTCGAGAGCGCCGTCCCGGCGATCCACGTGGCGACCGCCCCGGCTGCGAAGACGACGACGAGCAAGGGCGAGGACAGCGATCCCACGCTCGAGACTCTGGCGAACGCGCCGGATCGCGCCCGTCGGTAGTTCCGGGCGGCCCGGCTCAGGGCGGCGCCCGATGCGCGCGCCCCGGGCGGGCACGAAGCTGAATGCGCCATTCGAGGAAAGGACTGTGCGATGTTCGAGACGATCGTTTGGGCGACCGATGGATCGGAGCTCGCCGATCGCGCGCTCCTGTCGGTGACCGGTCTCGCCCGCGAGCACCACTCGAAGATCGTCGCCGTGCACGCGAACGAGCTGCTCAAAGGCCGCTTCGGCGGCGCGCCCCTCCTGAGCGACGAGCCCGAGCTCATCGCGAAGATCGAGGGCCAGGTCGCCGAGCTGCGCGCGGCCGGCCTGTCGGCGGAGCTCAAGGTCGTGAACGGCACACAGGAAGTGCCGGTGCTCATCGCGGAGGCGGCGAAGGAGCTCGAGGCCGAGCTCATCGTCGTCGGGACGCACGGATGGGGCGGCTTCCGCTCCGCGGTGCTCGGCAGCGTCGCCCGCGGCCTGCTGCACACAGCCTGGTGCCCGGTGCTCAGCATCCCGCCGGACCGCGAGCACGTCGTCGCCGCCGAGACGGGCGACCGCGTCACGATCGCGTAGCCGTCTTACCGCCCGCTTAGCCGCGCCGCCTACGGTGGTGGCATGAACACCTATCCCCCCTTCCAGGGCCGCGGCTTCGGCTCCGGCGGCTCCATGGCCGTGCATCTCCACCAGGGAAACACGTCGCTCGAATGGGCGACGTTCGCGCTCGTGGTGCTGCTCGTCCTCATGTTCGGCGCGTACCTCATCGCAACGTACGCGGGGCGCAGCCGGCGCCGGCATCACCGGGGCGTCTTCTTCGGCGGCCCTCGCGGCTTCGGCGGACGGCCCGACGCGCTCGAGGTCCTGCGCATGCGGTTCGCGAGCGGCCAGATGTCGCGGGACGAGTTCCTGCAGGCGACGGGCGACCTGACGGCGACGATCGAGCCGCCTCCGCCACCCGCAGCGGCCTAGCGCATCAGCCGCCCAGCAGCGGAACGAGCAGCTGCGATTTCGGCGGCTGCTCGCACGCGACCGGCGTGAACCACCACGCCGCCTGCGCGTGGGCGTTGCAGCTGCGGGTCGTCACGTGGTGCCGGCGGGAGCCGGTGAGCACGAGCCCGTGCACCGCGAGCGTCGTATGGGGCTTCAGCGGGCCCGGCGCGGGCCAGATCGACGCCGAGGCCACCGGCGAGAGGACGAGCGCCGCCGCGGCGGCGGCGGCAACCATCCGGGCGATCGTCACGCCGGAAGGGTACGTCATACGGATTCCTACCGATGACCGCCCGCCGATGGATTCGTCATCGTCCCCTCATGCGGTGGAGCGCACGAGACTCTGCCATCGCGGCGGCCATCTTCGCCGGCCTGGCGCTGGCCGCGGCAGCGGTCGCAATCGGCTTCGCGATCGGCCATTACGGCGAACGGGTCAAGACGGTCACCGTGGCCGGCGCGGCTCCGGCGCCACCGGCACCGGCTCCTGTCGATCCCGCCGTCGCCGCGGGCGCGCACACGTTCGTCCAGTTCGCCTGCGCCCAGTGCCACGGCGACCGCGGCCGGGGCGGCGTGTCCGCCGACGTGCCGGCGCTCTCGTCCGTCGGCCGCTCGCTCACCGTCGCGACCCTGACGCACATCATCGACCACGGCCTCGGCGAGTCGGCGAATCCGACGAAGCCGTACATGCCGGTGTGGGGCGCCGTGATCTCGAGCACGCAGGTGAACGACCTCGTCGCGTACATCCGCGCGGGGCTGCCGGCGGTCGCCGACACGCAGCCGGTCGCGATCCCGCGCGGCCAGGGCCAGGCGGTGGAGGGCTCGGCGCTCTACATCCGCTACGGGTGCATCAACTGCCACGGGCCGAACGGCCTCGGCGGCGTGCCGAACCCGCTCTCGGCCGACAAGTCGATCCCGCCGCTCTCCGGCGGAGGCTTCCACCACGACTTCCCGACCGACAAGGCGATCGCCGCCGTCATCCGCAGCGGCAGCGTCATCGGCAAGGCGCCGATCGTGAGCATGCCGCACTGGGGCGGCGTCATCCCGCCGCAGGACGTCCAGTCGCTGATCGCCTATCTCAAGACGCTGAAATAGCGTGCAGCGCCGCGGACGCGGCCTCGATCACCGGCGCGAGGACGTCGACGAGCGGTACGCCGCCGGCCTCCTCCAGGTCGTAGCTCGCGTGGCGGATCGGATGCCGTGAGTGGATCAGGCGCGACAGGTCGATCGGCGTCCCGGTGACGACGACGTCGCAGTCGCACGCGTCGATCGTCTGCTCGAGCTCGCGCAGCTGCTCGTCGGAGTAGCCCATCGCCGGCAGCACGTCGACGTCCGGGTAGCGCGCGAAGACGTCGGCGATCGAGCCGACCGCGTACGGACGCGGGTCGACGAGCTCGGCCGCACCGGCTGCTCTCGCGGCGACGGTGCCGGCGCCGAAGACCATGCCGCCGTGCGTGAGCGTCGGCCCGTCGTCGACGACGAGGACGCGCTTGCCCTCGATGTCCGGCCCGGGCTCGAGCGTGACGGGCGAGCGTGCGAACACGATGTCGGCGTCCGGGTTGACGCTGCGGACGTCCTCGAGGACGTGCTCGACGGCGCCGATCTCCGCGCTCTCGATCTTGTTGACGACGACGACGTCCGCGAGCCTGCAGGTTCGTCTCGCCCGGGTGGTAGGCGAGCTCGTGCCCGGCGCGCATCGGATCGACGACGACGATGGTGAGATCCGGCGCGAAGAACGAGAAGTCGTTGTTGCCGCCGTCCCAGATGATGACGTCGGCCTCCGCCTCGGCCTGCGCGAGGATCGCGCCGTAGTCGACGCCCGCGTAGACGATCATCCCGAGCTGGACGGGAAGCTCGTACTCCTCGCGCTCCTCGATGCGTCGGGTGCGCGGCGTCGATGTCGGCGAGCGTCGCGAAGCGCTGGACGGCCATCGCCTCGAGGTCGCCGTACGGCATCGGGTGCCGGACGAGCGCGACGCTGAGACCGGCGTCGAGGAGGATCCTCCCGACGCGGCGGCTCGTCTGGCTCTTGCCGCAGCCGGTGCGCACCGCGGTCACCGCGACGACCGGCTTCGTCGCCGGGAGCATCGTCGCGCGCGGTCCGAGCAGCCGGAAGTCGGCGCCTGCCGCGAGCACGAGCGAGGCCTTGTGCATGACGTCGGCGTGCGCGACGTCGGAGTAGGCGAACACGACCTCGTCGACGCCCTGCGTCCGGATGAGCTCGGCGAGCCGCTCCTCGGGGACGATCGGGATGCCGTCCGGATACAGCGGCCCGGCGAGCGAGGCCGGATACCGGCGGTCGTCGATGCCGGGAATCTGCGCTGCCGTGAATGCGACGACCCGCGTCTCCGCATCCTCGCGGAAGACGACGTTGAAGTCGTGGAAGTCGCGGCCGCCGGCCCCCATCACGATGACGTTCCGCATGAAATCAGCGTCCGCCCGCCGCTGCCGCTGGGTCATCGGGAGATAGCCGCAGCGCCTGTCGGCGGCGCCCCGGATGATCGTCCGGGCGCCGCGCACGACCCTGTGACCATGGCGATCGCGCCGACTCGCGCTGCCCCGACCGACCTCCTGCGCGTCGCCGATCTCACTCCCGCGCAGGTCGCCTATCTCCTCGATCTCGCGTCGGCGATGGACGCGGACGTGCACGGCTGGCTCGACGCCCTCCGGGGCCATTCGGTCGCCTGCTACTTCGCGAAGCCGTCGACGCGCACACGCGTTTCCTTTGCCGCAGCGGCCGCCCGGCTCGGCATGAACGCCATCGTCCTCCGCCCCGACGAGCTCCAGCTCGGCCGCGGCGAGACGATCGCCGACACGGCGCGCACGCTGTCGGCGTACTGCGACGCGATCGTCATCCGCACGTTCGCGCACAGCGACGTCGAGGAGCTCGCCGCAGCTGCATCCGTCCCGGTGATCAACGCCCTCACCGACGACCATCACCCCTGCCAGGCGCTCGCCGACCTCCTCACCGTCCGCGACGCGTTCGGCTCGCTCGCCGGCCTTCGCCTCGCGTACGTCGGCGACGGCAACAACGTCGCCAACTCGCTCATCGAGGCCGGTGCTCTCACCGGCTTGGAGATCGTCGTCGCCTGCCCGCCCGGCTACGAGCCGGACGCTGCCGGCGCCGAGGTCACGCACGACCCGCGCGAAGCCGTCCGCGGCGCGCACGCCGTCTACACGGACGTCTGGGTGTCGATGGGCGACGAGGCGGAGCAGGCCGCGCGCGACGCCGCGCTGCGCGCCTACCAGGTCGACGAAGAGCTCTTCGCGCTCGCGCGACCCGACGCGATCTTCCTCCACTGCCTGCCCGCGCACCGCGGCCAGGAAGTCACCGCAGCCGTCATCGACGGGCCGCGGTCGGCCGTGTGGAGCCAGGCGAAGAACCGCGAGTCGACGGAGGAGGCGCTCCTGTACGCGCTCGCCTCCGGCGACTGGGGCAACACGTTCTCCTGAGAGGAGACCCCATGAGCACATCCCTGAAGGAAGCCGATCTCGCAGGCCCGGGCATCGGCGACTACGCCGAGCTCGAGCACGTCCTCCCGGCGGACTACGAGCCGCTGCTCGGCCCGAAGGAGACGATGCAGGCGCTCTACGCCGCGAAGCGGTTGATCGAGGACCGGCTGTGCGAGGAGCTCAACCTGACGCTCGTCCAGGTGCCGCTCATCGTCGACAGCGGCGAGCGGCGTCAACGACTACCTCGACCGTGACGGCTCGCGCACGCCGGTCGGCTTCCACATCGCCAACGACCGCGAGGTGCACCCGATCGACGCGGAGGTCGTGCAGGCGGCGACGAAGTGGAAGCGGATGGCGCTCCGCAGTTCGGAATGGAAGCCGGCGAGGGCCTGCTCACCGACATGCGCGCGGTGCGCAAGGACTACTTCCTCGACCACGACCACAGCGCGTACGTCGACCAGTGGGACTGGGAACGCGCCATCCGACCGGAAGACCGCACGCTCGCCTACCTCACCGACACCGTCCAGAGGATCTGGAAGGTGCTGAAGGAAGCGGAGGCGCTGCTGCACGAGCGGTATCCGGCACTGCGCGACGCGTATCCGCCGCTGCCGGACGAGCTCGAGCTCATGCACGCCGAGGACGTCCTCGCGCTCTATCCGGACCTGCCGCGCAAGCAGCGCGAGACGCTGCTCCTCCAGGAGCACCCGGCGGTCTTCCTGTACGGCATCGGCTGGCCGCTCGCCGACGGTCTGCCGCACGAGCTGCGCGCAGCCGACTACGACGACTGGTCGACGGAGACCGTCTCCGCCGACGGCCGCCCGATGCACGGCCTGAACGGCGACATCCTCGTGTGGAATCCGGTGACGAAGCGCCGGCACGAGCTCATGTCCGGCGGCATCCGGGTGACGAAGGAGTCGCTCCGCCGCCAGCTGGAGCTGTGCGGCCAGCTCGACTTCCTCGAGCTCCCGTACCACCGGGCGATCATGGCGGACGAGATCCCGCTCTCGATCGGCGCAGGCATCGGTCAGTCGCGGACGATGATGCTCCTGCTGCGCAAGGCCCACCTCGGCGAGGTGAGCGTCACCGTGTGGCCGCAGGTGCTGAAGGAGATGTGCGCGGCGCGGAAGATCCGCGTGCTCGAGTAGCTACTCGGTCCACCAATCCGGCGCCATCTCCGCGTCGCGGGGATCGTCGCCGGCACCGAAGGCGAGGAACTCGACCCCGTCGGGGCCCGCCTCGACGTTGCGCATCGTGTCCGCGTCGATGCGGAGGGCGTCCCACTCCCTGAGGTCGACGATCTCGTCCTCGACCTTGACGCGCGCCGATCCACGGATGACCACGTAGACCTCCTCCTGCGCGGGGTGCTTGTGCCCGAACGGGATGCGGAAGTTCGGCGCGAGCTTCTGGAAGCTCAGCCCGAGGGTCTTGCCCTCGATGGGGCCGCGCGCGAAGCGGGCCTCGAGCTCGGGCGGCATGCCGTACTTCGGGGACGCGTCCTCCACGTCGCTGCGTAGGTTCTTCTTCGTATATCCACTCATGCGCGGAACGTTACCGCGCGCGCCGTTCCTTACTCCTCCAGGGCGATGTCCGCCAGCTCCGCGTTGGCGACCGTCAGCAGGTCCTCCGTGCGCAGCCGGAGCGAGGTGTCGTGGACGCCGGCTTCGAGGACGACGTGGTCGACCTCCGCGAGCCGCCGGTCGACGACGACCCGGTCTCCCTCCGGCCCGCCGAACGGCGGAACCGCGCCGAGCTCGAACTCCGGATACGCGTCGGCGAGATCCGCCTCGTCGACGAGCGCAGTCGTCTTCGCGCCGATCGCCGATGCGAGCTTCGCGGCGTCGAGCCGGCTCGCCGCGGGCAGGACGGCCCGTACGCGGCCGTGCAGCTCGTCGGCGAGCACGAGCGTCTTCGCAACGAGCTGCGGCATGATCCCGAGCACCGCCGCCTCCTCGGCCGCCGTCGTCGTGCGCCGGTGCGGCAGCACTTCGAACTCGACGCCGGCGTCGCGCAGGAACTCGACGAGCTCGCCCGCGACCGGCACGACCTTCGACTCCTTCCGTCGAAACGTCGTCGCCTCGGCCGGATAGAGCACCGTCTCGTGTCCGTCCTCCCAGCGAACGCGATAGTGCCGGGGATCGTCCTCGCCGAGAACCTCGACGATCTCGCCGCTGCGGCCCGGGTCGCCGACCCTGCGTCCGCTCACCTCGACGGTGTCCCCGACGGATGCCTCGACCTGCCGTGTGAGAGCCACGTCAGCCTCCCTCGCTCGTTGCCCTGAACGTGGGCGCGCACGCGGCGCACCCCATCGGGGGACGCGCGGATCAGCCGGGTGCTCTACTGCGCGCGGCGGCGCGTCGCGCCCGGCAGGCGTGCGCCGAGCCGCTTGAGCGCGCGTGTCTCGAGCTGGCGGACGCGCTCGCGCGTGAGCCCGAGCTCGCGTCCCAGCTCCTCGAGCGTCTGCGGTGTGCGTCCCTCGAGGCCCAGCCGGTTCTCGACGATCCGCCGCTCGCGGTCGGGCAGCCCGGCGACCGCCGCGGTGAGCGCCTGGCCGTCGATGGCGGCGTCGATCTCCTCGTACGGATCGACGTTGCGGTCGTCGCGGACGAAGTCGCCGCGAATCGCTCCGCCTTCGCCCACCGGCTCGTCGAGCGACATCGAGACGGCGGCGACGTCGAGCGCGTCGTTCACCTGCTGCGGCGTCAGGTCGAGCTCGAGCGCGAGCTCGTCGTTCGTCGGCTCGCGGCCGAGCTCCTGGCCCATCCGGTCGCGGACGGCGCGCAGCTTTCGCCGGCGCTCGCCGAGATGGATCGGCAGGCGGATGAGGTCGCCCTGGTTGCGGATCGCGCGCGAGCACGCTTGGCGGATCCACCAGGTCGCATACGTCGAGAACTTGCAGCCGCGACGCCAGTCGAACTTCTCCACCGCGCGCGTGAGCCCGATCGTCCCTTCCTGGATCAGGTCCGGCAGCGGCAGGCCTTGCCCCTGGAACGTCTTCGCGACCGAGACGACGAGCCGGAGGTTCGACTCGATCATCAGGCGCTTCGCGACCGGATCGCCCCGCTCGACCCGCTTCGAGAGCGAGACCTCCTCGGCGGGACGGAGCAGCCGGTAGCGCCGCAGCCCGTGCAGGAAGAGCTGGAGCGAATCCGGGGTCACGTCGACCGCGCCTGCGGCGCGCACGCTCTCCCGCTCTAGCAGCTGACTCTCCATTCGCCTCCTTCTCCTCCGGGCTCTCTCAGCTTCCGGCGGGCGGCCGGGCGGCAAATCGGCGCCCGCCCCTAGTGGCGCTACGGGAAGCCCGCAACCGATGGCCCGCGTGGGCACCGTCGCTCCCGGAGTCCCCGACGGCGACGATGGCTCCATGCCGCCTGTAGCCGAAGCCACAAAGACCCTTCCCGAGGATCCTGTCCGGCGCTGGCGGCGCGAGGAGCTGCAGCGCGCCGGCTATCCGGCGACGTACGCGGCCCTGCTGAGCAACCTCGAAGAGGTCGATCTCCACGTCGCGGTCGAGCTCGTTCGCAGAGGTTGCCCGCTCGAGACCGCGCTCCGCATCCTCCTGTAGCGCGGAAAAAGAGACGGGGATTTCGCGCACGACCCTCAGGGTCGTCACGGATGGCCCTTCCTCGGGGCGGCCCGATGCTCGCCTCATCATGAGCGGAGCGACGAGCACGGAGCTCAGTCGTACGCTCGCCGGCGCGAATGTGGCCGACGCGATGACGAACGGCGTCATCAGCTGCTCGCCCGACACGCCGC
This sequence comes from uncultured Actinomycetes bacterium, assembly GCA_963802685.1. Classification (GTDB taxonomy): domain Bacteria; phylum Actinomycetota; class Thermoleophilia; order Gaiellales; family Gaiellaceae; genus Palsa-739. Next base: position 77,249 of record CAWDJG010000002.1, on the reverse strand, counting down.
TGCGGATGGTCGCGCGCATCATGGCCGAGCGGCGCGTGCACGCCGTGTACGTGTTCGACTACGGCGACGAGGACGACGAGACCGTCCAGCTGTGGGGGCTCGTCACCGATCTCGACGTCGTCGCCGCCGCCGTCGACTACCTCGACGCGCGCACCGCCGGCGAGAGCGCCGTCACGCCGCTCGTGGTCGTCCACAGCGACGACGAGCTCGACCACGCGGCCGCGCTCATGGCGGAGAACGACGCATCGCACCTCGCAGTGCTCGACCCTGCCACCGACAGGCCTGTCGGCGTCCTCTCGACGCTCGACATCGCCCGGGTCGTCTCGGTGGGAGCCTGATGGCGGGAACCATCGCCGACTGGGCGGGGCCCGACGGCTTCTTCGGGATAAGGCTCGAGTCGATCGGGGGCCTCGGTGCGAACCTCGCAGGCCAGATGCTCGCCGAGGCGGGCGTCCTGCGGCAGGGGCTGAACGGATCGCACTTCTCCTCGTACGGGTCGGAGAAGAAGGGCACGCCCGTGAAGTCGTTCGTGCGCTTCTGTGAAGGCGCGAGAGACATTCGCATCACGAGCCCGATCGAGGCCGCACAGGTGATCGCCGTCTTCCACGACGCGCTCGTGCAGTCGCCGGGGTCGCTCGCGGGCATCGCCCCCGGCGGCACCGTGATCGTGAACACGACCGCGTCGCCGGACGAGCTCCGCGGGCGGCTCGACGTCGCCGCGGGGACGATCGCGACGATCGACGCGCTCGGCATCGCCGTCGAAGAGAAGACGCGCGTGAACACCGCGATGCTCGGCGCCGTCGTCAGTGCCTGTCCGTTCCTCGACCTCGACGCGGTGCGGGAGACGATCCGCGAGACGTTCGGGCGACGCCATCCCGAGGTGGCCGAGGCGAACATCCGCACGTTCGACCGCGGCTACAGCGAAGTTCGGCGCGCGGAGTACACGTCGTACGCGTCCGCCGCGCCGCCGTCGATGGGCACCGCGCCGGCGTTCGGCTACCTCGACGCGCCGCTCGGCGGCGTGATCCTCGAGCCCGGCAACAGCATCGCGAAGGATCTCAGCACGTCGCGCGAGGGCTTCATCCCCGAGCTCCTCACCGACAAGTGCGTCCACTGCAGCCTGTGCGACATCGTCTGTCCGGACCTCTGCCTCGTCTGGGAGGAGCGGCCCGAAGGCGTCCGCCTCCTCGGCGTCGACTACCGCTACTGCAAGGGCTGCCGCAAGTGCGTCGACGTGTGCCCGACCGGCGCGATGGTCGAGATCCGTGAGGAGCCCGGCTGGGCAGCCGAGCACACCGTCCCACTCTTTGCGGAGGTGGTCTGATCATGGCGGTCGCCGTCGAGCGCACGCAGGCGACACAGGTGACGGGCTTCCTCTCCGGCAACGAGATGGCGGCGCTCTCGGCCGAGCACATCGACTTCCACCTGATGGGCTACTACCCGATCACGCCGTCGACGGAGATCGCGGAGATCCTCGACAAGCGAAAGGCCGAGGGCCATCACTCGATGGTGATGATCCCCGCCGACGGCGAGCACGGCGCGGCCGGCATCTGCTACGGCGCGGCGGTCGGCGGCGGACGCGTCTTCAACGCGACGAGCGCGCAGGGCCTGCTGTACGGGCTCGAGCAGTACCCCGTGCAGTCCGGGACGCGGTTCCCGATGCTCCTCGACCTCGCGACGCGCACGGTGAGCGGCCCGCTCGACATCCGCGGCGACCACTCGGACGTCTATTACGCGCTCAACACCGGCTGGCTCATCTTCATGGCGCGCGACCCGCAGGCGGTCTACGACCTGAACGTCTGCGCGCTTCGCGTCGCCGAGCGGGCGGACGTCCGGCTGCCGGCAATCGTCGCGTTCGACGGCTTCTTCACGAGCCACCAGAAGCGGCGCGTGCACACGTTCGAAGATCCCCAGGTCGTGCGCGACTTCCTCGGCCCGTTCGAGGAGACGGTCGCCGTTCTCGACCCGCGGCACCCGGTGACCGTCGGGCCGTACATGAACGACCCCGACCTCATCAACAACAAGTACCAGCAGAACCTCGCGATGGAGGCGGCGCTCGATGCAATCCCCGGCGTCTTCGCCGAGTACGAGCAGCTGAGCGGGCGGCACTACGATCTCGTCGACCGCTACCTGATGGACGACGCGGAGGTTGCGCTCCTCCTGCTGAACTCGGCCGCGGAGACGGCAAAGGACGCAGCCGACCTTCTCCGCAGCGCAGGCGTGCGCGCGGGCGTGCTCAGCCCGAACGTCCTCCGCCCCTTCCCGGCCGGCGAGCTGCGCGAAGCGCTCCGCGGCGTGCGCGCGGTCGTCATCGGCGACCGGGCCGACTCGTACGGCTCCCACGGCGGCAACTTCGCGCACGAGGTGAAGTCGGCGCTGAAGGACGATCCCGCCAACCACACCGTGTGCATCTCGCGCATCTACGGGCTCGGCGGCCGCGACTTCACGCTCGAGGACGCGAACGCGTTCTTCCGGCTCGCCCTCGACGCGGCCGGCAACGGGCCGATGCCGGAGCTGTTCGACTACTACGGCGTCGTCCCGGGCGATCCGACGAATCCACCCCGCCGCCCCGGGCTGCCGGCGCTCACGCGGGCGGAGACGACGAGCGGCCTCATCCACGTCGCGCCGGTGACCGAGACCGGCCGGCTGCACGTGGAGGCGCCGCCCGCGTGGCAGCTCGTCGCGAAGCCGAAGCGCGTCGCCCCGGGCCACGGGGCGTGCCCCGGCTGCGGCGTCTTCCCGGCGCTCGACCAGTTCCTGAAGGGCGTCGAGGGTGACATCGTCGTCCTCTACCAGACCGGCTGCGCGATGGTCGTCAGCACGGGCTACCCGTACACGTCGCACCGCGTCACGTACGTCCACAACCTCTTCCAGAACGGCGCGGCCACGCTGGGCGGCCTCGTCGAGATGTTCCACGAGCGGCAGCGCCGCGGCGAGCTGCCCGGACGGCGACGACATCACGTTCGTCATGGTCTCCGGCGACGGCGGCATGGACATCGGCACCGGCGCAGCGCTCGGCGCCGCCGTCCGCAACCACAAGCTGATCATCGTCGAGTACGACAACCAGGGCTACATGAACACCGGCGCGCAGCTCTCGTACTCGACGCCGCTCGGCCACCGGACGTCGACGTCGAACGTCGGCCCAGGCGAGCACGGCAAGTCGTTCCATCACCGCGACATGCCGCAGATCATGGCGGCGACGAACATCCCGTACGTCTTCACGGGCGTCGAAGGCTTCCCGGACGACCTCCTCGCGAAGGGCGCGAAGGCGCAGTGGTACGCGCGGAACGAGGGGATGGCGTATGGCAAGCTCCTCATCTCCTGCCCGCTCAACTGGCTCACGGCCGACGACGCGGGCGCGAACACCGTGCGCGGCGCCGTCGACTCGTGCTTCTTCCCGCTGTACGAGATCGAGCGGCACGTCACGACGATCACGTACGACCCGGAGCCGCTCGGCCGGCGCATCTCGATGGCGGAATGGCTCGGCTCGATGGGCAAGACGAAGCACCTCTGCCGGCCGGAGTTCGCCGACGACCTCGCGCACATCGAAGGCGAGATCGAGCGCCGCTGGGAACGGCTGAAGGCGATGCACGCCAACCCCCTCCTCTAGGAGAGACATGCCGATCGTTCTCGAGAAACGCGAGCTGACCCCGGTGACGAAGCTCTTCGTCGTCGACGCGCCGCTCGTCGCCGAGCACGCGCAGGCGGGGCAGTTCGTCATCCTCCGCCTCGACCCGCACGGCGAACGCGTTCCGATCAGCCTCACCAACTTCGACGCGGAGCACGGCACGGTGACGCTCGTCGTCCAGGAGGTCGGAAAGACGAGCCGGATGATGTGCGCGCTCGAAGAGGGCGACGAGGTGCTCGACCTCGCCGGGCCGCTCGGCCGCCCCGCGCCGATGTCCGACGGCGGGCATGCGGTGCTCGTCGGCGGCGGCTTCGGCGCCGGCGCGGTCTACCCGCTCGCGCGTGCGCTGCGCGAGCGCGGCGCAACCGTCACGTCGCTCGTCGGTGCGCGCACCGCCGAGCTCGTCATCCTCCGCGACCTGCTCGAGCCCGCGAGCGACGAGTACCTCGTGTGCACGGACGACGGCTCGCTCGGCTACCACGGGTTCACGGCGGCGCTGCTCGGCGAGGAGCTCGCCCGCGGCGCGCCGTACACCGTCTGCTACGCGGTCGGGCCTGTCGCGATGATGCGCGCGGTCGCCGAGGTGACGCGGCCGCACGGGCTGCTCACGTACGTCTCGCTCGACCCGATCATGCTCGACGGCACCGGCATGTGCGGCGCGTGCCGCATCACCGTCGGCGGCGAGACGAAGTTCGCGTGCGTCGACGGCCCGTTCTTCGACGCGCACCAGGTCGAGTTCGACGAGGCGGTCGTTCGCTCGAAGATGTACATCGACGAGGAGAAGGTCGCACTCGAGACGGCAGGAGCGGCGTAGCGATGCCGATCGTCTATCCGGCCAAGACTCCGATGCCGCAGCTCGACCCGGTCGAGCGGCGGGCGACCTGGGACGAGGTCGCCGTCGGGTACACGATCGAACGGGCGCTCGCCGAGGCGCAGCGCTGCGTCCAGTGCCAGGATCCGCTCTGCGAGCAGGGCTGCCCCGTCGGCGTGCCGATCCGGGACTTCATCCGCCGCGTCGCGCTCGAGGACTTCGCCGGTGCCTCCGAGATCATCCGGACGCGCAACGTCCTCCCCGCGATCTGCGGCCGCGTCTGCCCCGTCGAGCACCAGTGCGAGCGCTACTGCGCGACGCTCGGCCGGTTCGATCCGGTCGGCATCGGCCGGCTCGAGCGCTTCGTCGCCGACTGGGAGCGCAAGCAGCCGCACGACGGCGCAGCGGCGACGACCGAGCAGCGCCCCGAGAAGATCGCCATCGTCGGCTCGGGGCCTGCGGGCCTCACGGCCGCGAGCGACCTCGCGCAGCTCGGCTACGGCGTGACGGTCTACGAGGCGCTGCACGCAATCGGCGGCGTCCTCCGGTACGGGATCCCCGAGTTCCGCCTCCCCAAGGCGATCGTCGACGAGGACGTCGAGCGGCTGCGCGGGCTCGGCGTCCACTTCGAGACGAACGTCGTCGTCGGCATGACGGTGACGATCGACGAGCTCCTCGGCCGGCTCGGCTACTCCGCGGTCTTCGTCGGCACCGGCGCCGGCTCGCCGAAGTTCATGGGGCTGCCCGGCGAGAACCTCAAGGGCGTCTATTCCGCGAACGAGTACCTCACGCGCGTGAACCTCATGCGCGCCTACTCGTTCCCCGACTACGACACGCCGGTGAAGCATCCGACGAAGGCGGTCGTCATCGGCGCGGGCGACACGGCGATGGACGCGGTGCGCGTTTCCATCCGGCTCGGAGCCGAAGAAGCGCGGATCGTCTACCGGCGGAGCGAGCAGGAGATGGGCGCGCGCGCCGAGGACTACCGCCGTGCAAGCGAGGAAGGCGCGATCTTCGAGTGGCTGACGCTGCCCACCGGCTTCCTCGGCGACGACGACGGCCGCGTGCGCGCCGTCGAGTGCATCCGCACCGAGCTCGGCGAGCCCGACGAGTCGGGCCGGCGCAGCCCGGTTCCGATCCCCGGCTCCGAGGTCGTCATCGAGGCGAACCTCGTCGTCATCGCGCTCGGCACCAACCCGAACCCGCTCGTCCCCCAGACGACGACGGGACTCGAAACCGACCGGCACGGGTGCATCGTCACCGACCTGGAGACCGGTGCGACGAGCCGTCCCGGCGTCTTCGCCGGCGGCGACATCGCGACGGGAGCGGCGACCGTCATCCTCGCCATGGGCGCCGGCCGCCGCGCGGCTACCGCCATGCACTCCTACGTGCAGTCGAGTCGTCAGAAAGGACGTCACGATGGATAGCGACACGATCTCGGCTGATTCGACCGGGTTCTTCCCGCCCGCGATCGGTGAGGCCACGCTCTTCGAAGACCGGCTCGACGCCGCTGCGAGGCTCACCCCGCGCCTGCGGGAGGCGGCCGCGGCCGACACGGTCGTCGTCGCGCTCTCGCACGGCGGCGCAGTGGTCGCCGCCGAGATTGCACGCGAGCTGCATGCGCCGCTCGACGTCGTCGTCGTCCGAAAGATCCGGCATCCGGGAGCACCCGAGCGCGTGCTCGGCGCGGTGGCCCCCGGCTACGCGGTGTACGTCCGCACCGACTTCGGCCTGACGGCTCGGCAGGTCGCCGTCGCGACCGCGGACGCGCGCAAGGAGCTCGACCACGTCGACGCCCGGCTGCACGGAGCCCGGCACCCGATCGACGTCGCCGGACACGAGGTGATCCTCATCGACGACGGCATCACCACCGGCGCCCGCATGGTCACGGCCGCCCGCTGGGCGCGGACGCAGCGCGCGCGCCGTGTCGTCGCCGCCGTCCCGATCGCCGCCCGCGAGGCCGCGGAGCTCGTCCGCAGCGAGGTCGAGCTCTTCGTCTGCCTGCACGAGCTGGCGTCGCTCGGCGCCGTCGGCATCTGGTACGACGAGTTCGAGGTCGTCCACGACGACGACGTCCTGCAGCTGCTCGCCGACGCGGACAGCGAGCTCGTCTCGGCGGCTGCCTTCGAGGAGCCGCAGCGGCACAAGCTCCACCTCGGCTACAGGAGGCACACGTGACCGTCCACGTCCAGTTCACGCGATCGTGCGACGCCGGCGCGGCGCTCGCCGAGCTGCACGGCGTGAGCGCGCCGCCGACGCGGCACGACGACGAGCTCGAGTTCGACTGCGCACCCGAGAAGGAAGACGCCGTCATCGTCGAGGTCACGCACGCCCTCGACGACTGGCTCGAGGAGCACGAGCTCCCGTTCACCGCGGAGCGGACGGACGCGCACACGCTCGTCGTCCGCCCGCCCGTCGGCTAGCAATTCGCGTAGGGAAAATCTACGGAGGTACCGCCGCAGCGGCTGAGCGATTCTCACCGTGCGCTGAGCACAGATCGCCGGTAGGGCGAACCTCCGCCGTGGCGGCCGCAGGCAGAACCAACCGAACGCCGTTGCAGCGCAGGGGACGAAAGCGATACCGGCTCGACGAAGGTCAGGAGGGCCCGCGACGACGACAGCGGGCCCTCCTTCTTTGGTCACGCGGGACAGAGACCGGTACCTGGTACCGATACGAAACCGTCACGAAGCGTCACGAACGGCCCGCGCACGAGACGGATCGCGTGACACAGCCGTGGGGTGGCTGCCACCGGCCTCTCTAGGAGGAGCCGAGATCGAGCTCGATCGACTCGAGGACGACCGACTGGGCCAGCGGGTCGTGCTTGTCGATCTCCTCGACCTCGCAGCGCGCGCCCTCGGCGATGGTGCCGCGGGTGGCGTCGACGAAGTGCTCGACGAAGTGCTCGGGCGTCATGTGCGACATCGGGCCGACGCGCACGCGGACGCCGACGACGCGCTTCGCCGATTCGCGGGCTGCGACCGACTCGATCTCGCGGACGAGATCCTTCAGCAAGGCCTGCTCGTGCATCAGACCTCATCCTCCAGCTCGCGGCGGATGGCGGCGGCGACCTTCTCGGCGGCGGCCGCGACGGGCGCCGAGAGTCCCGTGCCCGTGTCGAAGCTCGCACCCTCGATCCCGTAGACGATCGTCGCCGCAGGCAGCCGCTTCAGGGCGCGCGCGAGCTCGACGGCGTCGGCGAGCCCGAGCAGATGCGTCGAGCTGCCGGCGAGCGCCGGCGGCAGCGGTCCGTCGGCCGCGACGATCCGCCGGATCGTTCCCGGCTCCGCGTCGGACTGCGTCGCGTCGACGACGATCGCGCGCTCGTGTCCCTCCCACGCCGAGAGCAGCGACACCGGCTCGCCCTCGCACTCGAGGACCGCGACGCCTTCCGGCACCGTCCCGGACAGCGCCCGCACGACGGCGAGGCCGACCCCGTCGTCGCCCCGCATCTCGTTCCCCACGCCGACGACGCACGTCGTCATGGGGAGGTCAGTCGCGCTCGACGTCGAGCGTCAGGAAGTGGGTCGCGCACGAGATGCAGGGATCGTAGTTGCGGATCGCCTGCTCACACCGGAGCCGAAGCTCCTCGTCCGGAAGGTCCGCGTGGCTCGAAACGAAGGCGAAGAGGTCTGCCTCGATCGACTTCTGGTTCTGCGAGGTCGGGGGGACGATCTTCGCGTCGAGGATCAGCCCGGCGTCGTCGAGGCGGTACCGGTGATAGATGAGGCCGCGCGGGGCCTCGCTCGCCCCGTGGCCCCAGCCTGCGCGCGGCGTGACGTCGAGCGCGGGCACAGCCGGCTCCTCGTACGCCGCGATCAGCCGCAACGCCTCCTCGCACGCGTGCACGAGCTCGACGGAGCGCACGATGATCGACCGGAACGGGTTGCGGACGAGCGGTTCGAGCCCGACCTCGTCGGCGATCGCACGCGCTTGCGGGGAGAGCAGCTCGCGGTGCAACGCATAGCGTGCACAAGGGCCGACGAGGTAGGAGCCGCGTTCGCGCAGGCGCGCATGAAGTGCGTTCGAGTGCTCGACGTGCTCCTCGACGATGTGGTCGTAGAACTCGGCGATCGGGAAGTCGAGACCGAGCGAGGAGATGATGCGCTCGCCGTGGTCGATCGGGTACTCGCCGCCGGCGTCGAGGGCCACGAGCTCGGGATCCATCTCGAGCTTCGGGAAGTCGAGCGTGGAGACGAGCCGCACGGTGTCCTTCGACTGCTCGAGCGCCCACTCGAGATCGGGGACGAGCGCGTCGAGCTGCGCCTTCGTCGGCGCCTTGTACCAGCCGCCGACGCGCACGTTGATCGGATGGACCTCGCGGCCGCCGACGACGCGCATGACCTCGTTGCCGACCTTCTTCAACCGCAGCGCACGCTCGACGAGCTCGGGCTGCGTCTGCGCGAGCTCGACGGCGCTCGCGACGCCGAGGAAGTCCGGCGCGTGGAGCATGTACACGTGCAGCGTGTGCGACTCGATCCACTCGCCGCAGTAGAGAAGGCGGCGGAGCGCGCGCAGCTGGCCGTCGACGTGGACGCCGCAGAGCGACTCCATCGCCAGAGACGAGGCCATCTGGTACGCGACCGGGCAGATGCCGCAGATGCGCGCGGTGATGTCCGGCGCCTCGGTGAAGAGGCGGCCGCGGAGGAACGCCTCGAAGAAGCGCGGAGGCTCGTAGATGCGCAGCTTCACCTCGGAGACCTCGCCGTCGCGCATGCGCACGAGCATCCCGCCCTCGCCCTCGACGCGGGCGAGGTAGTCGGTGCGGATGGTCTTGGTCTCACTCATGAAGGACAGCCTCTCTCCGGAAGGCGGGCGCGTTCGCGTTGATGCCGCGGAAGGCGCGCAGGAGCTGCGCTTCGTCGGCGCCGATCTCCCGCCAGTGGGCCGCAAGGGATTCGGTGTTCGCCTGCTCCTTCGGCCCGAAGCAGCCGAAGCAGCCGCGCGCGTACAGAGGACAGAGCGCGCCGCAGCCGGCGTGCGTCACAGGCCCGAGGCACGCAACGCCCTTCGCCACCATGACGCAGGGCACGCCCGCGCGCTTGCACTCGACGCAGACGCTGTACTCCGGCACGTTCGGGCGGCGCCCGGCGAGGAGCGCGCCGACGACTTCGAGCAGCTGCTTCTTGTTGATCGGGCAGCCCTGCAGCTCGTAGTCGACGTGGACGTGGTCGGCGATCGCGGTCGAGGTGCGCAGCGTCGAGATGTAGTCGGGGTTCGCGTAGACGGCGGTGATGAAGTCGCCGACGTTCGCGAAGTTGCGCAGCGCCTGAATGCCGCCCGAGGTCGCGCACGCGCCGATCGTGACGAGGATCTTCGAGTTGCGCCGGATCTGGTGGATCCGCTCGGCGTCGTGCGGCGTCGTGATCGAGCCCTCGACGAGCGTAAGGTCGTACGGGGCCTTCCCCATGGCGCTCGACGCCTCGAGGAAGTACGCGATCTCGACCGCGCCGGCGACCGCGAGCAGCTCGTCCTCGCAGTCGAGGAGGGACAGCTGGCAGCCGTCGCAGGAGGAGAACTTCCAGACGGACAGGCGCGGCTTGCTCACAGCTCGTGCACCTCCAGCAGCGGCGAGAGCTCGTCCCACCGGTAGACGGGGCCGTCGCGGCAGATGAGGGTCGGCCCGAGCTGGCAATGCCCGCACAGCCCGCAGCCGCAGCGCATCGTGCGCTCCATCGAGACCCAGATCCGGTCGGGCGCGACGCCGCGCGCGATGAGCGCGCGCGCCGTGAAGAGCATCATGATCTCGGGACCGACGACGTAGCAGACCGCCGTCTCCGGGTCGAACTGCGCGGTCGGGATGAGCTTCGTGACGACGCCCACCTTGCCCGCCCAGTCGCTGCCGGCCGCGTCGACGGTGATGTCGACGTTGCCGTCGAACTTGACGCGCCAGCGGTCGAGCTCCTTGCGGAACAGGAGGTCGGCCGGCGTGCGGCCGCCGTACAGGACGACGACGCGCTCGTAGTCGGCGCGGTTGTGGAGCGCGTGGTAGACGATCGGGCGCAGCGGCGGGAGACCGACGCCGCCGCCGACGACGACGAGGTCGCGGCCGTGTGCGGCCTCGACCGGCCACGTGTTGCCGAACGGCCCGCGAACGCCGATGACGTCGCCTGCCGATGCGGCGCAGAGGGCACGCGTGACCGCACCGACCGCGCGGATCGTGTGCACGATCGTCGTGCCGTTCTGCTCGAGGTCGCCGCTCGTCGAGATCGGCACCTCGCCGACGCCGAAGGCGTAGAGCATCGTGAACTGGCCGGGAGCGAGCGGCTCGATCGCGTCGTCGACGGGCTCGAGCTCGAGCGTCCAGTTGTCGTGGTTCTCCTTGCGCTTCCGGACGACTCGGTACGGGAGCGGAGTCATGGCGCCGCGGGCCGCGGCGACCGCGTCAACTACTGCCGTTGCCATAGACGTCGATCACCTGGAGGTACGCGGACTGGAGATGGTCGGCGAGGTCGCCGGCGATGCGGCTGAGGAGGTCGTAGCCGAGCGCCGGGGTCTCCTCGCACTTGCGGCGCAGGCAGGCGCCGTCGAACTCGACCGCGCGCACGTTCTCGACGACGCGGGCGGTGAGCCGCCACTTGTACGGCGGCACGAGCCACGACCAGCCGACGATCTCGCCGGGCCCGCACGTGACGACGGTGACCTGGCCGCGGTTCGGGACGTACGCGTCGAGCGCGACGAGGCCTTCGCGGACGAGGAAGAACGTGTTGGCGTCGTCGCCTTCGCGGAAGAGCCGCTCGCCGGCGTCGATGGCGATGTTCTTCCCGCAGCCTGCGACGAGCTCGAGCTCCTCTTGCCCGAGCCCCGCGAACACCGGGCTCTGGACGATCAGCTCGTCAAGCGTGCGCATTGGCATGGGTCTCCTCCTCGGCGCGGATCGACCGCACCTCATCGCGAATGTCGATGCCGACCGGGCACCAGGCGATACAGCGGCCGCAGCCGACGCAGCCGAGAGAGTCGAACTGGTCCTGCCAGGTGGCGAGCTTGTGCGTGAGCCATTGCCGGTAGCGGGCGCGCGTCGTCGGACGCGTGTTGCCGCCGTGCATCTCGGCGTACTGGAGGGAGAAGCACGTGTCCCAGACGCGCGTGCGGTCGGCGGTCTCGCCGTCGAGCGAGGTCGAGTCCGTCACGTGCGTGCAGAAGCACGTCGGGCAGACGAGCGTGCAGTTGCCGCAGCTGAGGCACCGCTCGGCGACGTCGTCCCAGACGGGGCTCTCGAGGTTCCGCAGGAGCAGGTCGTGGAGGTCGGTCGCGTCGAAGCGGCCCGCCATGTCGAGCGCTGCGCGCTCGACTACGAGGCCTGCGGCCTCGCGGTCGGCGTCGGTCGCGTCGGTTACAGGGAGGTCCGCGAGGACTGCTTCGCCGGCCGGAGAGCCGGCGCGGACGACGAAACGGTGCGGCTCGAGCAGCTCGGTGAGGGCGAGGTCGAAGTTCTCGCGCGCCTCGGGGCCGCCGCCGACGCTCGTGCAGAAGCAGAGCTCGGAGGGATCGCCGCAGTCGACGGCGACGAGGAACGCGTCGGCGCGCCGGGCGGCGTAGTCGGCGTCCTGGTGCTCGCCGCCGACGAAGACGCGATCCTGGATCGCGATCGCCGCGAGCTCGCACGGCCGGACGCCGAGAAATGCGGTTGGGCCGGAATCGGGTACCTCGTCCTCGACGGCGAAGCCGCCGTTCTGCCGCCGCGCCTGCCAGAGGCGGACGCTCGGAGGCAGCAGCTCGGCCTTCCACGAATGGGGGCCGACCGCGTAGCCGAAGAGCGCCTCGTCGTCGCGCCGGGCGAGGCGGTACGTCGCCGGGGCCTGCTCGTCCGTCCAGCCGGAAGGCAGGGCGGCCGCCGACTCGATGTCGGCGTAGACGATGGCACCGTCGCGGACCGTCGGCCCGACGACGCGGTATCCGCGATCGCGGAGAGCGCCGAAGAGGCTGTCGAGGTCGCCGGCCTGGAGGATCGAGGCCATGGCCCCACCCTCGCGCGGCCCCCCGCAAGCCGCATCGGTACCGGCCACGGTCGCCGTGCGGATTTCCCGCGATGCCGCACCGGTGCGTCACAGCCACGCTGTTCCCATGGCCTCGGTGGATGAGGAGCGGCGCCGATACAGGGCGCGCGGAGTCGTACAAGGCGTCGGGTTCAGACCCTTCGTCCACCGGCTCGCGCACGCGCACGGGCTCGCGGGCTACGTCCTGAACGACGGCTCCGGCGTCGTCATCGAGGCGGAGGGCCCCGTGGCGGAGCTCGACGCATTCGCGGCGGAGCTCGTCACGGCCGCTCCCGGCCTCGCCCACGTCGAATCGCTCGCCGCGGTTCCGGTCGCGCCGAGGCACGAGCGCTCGTTCGCGATCCGCGAGAGCAGCGACGGCGGCGGCGCCGCCGCCGTCATCCCGCCCGACGTCGCGACGTGCGACGACTGCCTGCGCGAGCTCTTCGACCCGGCCGACCGCCGCTACCGCTATCCGTTCCTCAACTGCACGCAGTGCGGGCCGCGGTTCACGATCGTGCGCGCCGTCCCGTACGACCGCGCGCGCACGACCATGGCGGGCTTCGAGCTGTGCGCCGACTGCCGCCGCGAGTACGAGGATCCGTCCGACCGGCGCTTCCACGCCGAGCCGATCGCGTGTCCGGTGTGCGGGCCGCGGCTGTCGATGCCGCTCGAGGACGCCGTCTCGGTCCTCCGCGACGGTGGGATCCTCGCGGTCAAGGGGCTCGGCGGCTACCACGTCGCGTGCGACGCCTCGGACGAGGCGGCGGTCGCGCGCCTGCGCGCGCGCAAGCACCGGGAGGAGAAGCCGCTCGCGCTCATGACCGGCGACCCCGACGCGCTGTGCGTCCTCGACGACGAGGAGCGCTCGCTGCTCTCGTCGCCGGCGCGGCCGATCGTGCTCGCGCTGCGGCGCGAGGGCGCTCCGGTCGCAGAGTCGGTTTCGCCCGGCTCGCCGTGGCTCGGCGTCATGCTCCCCTACACCCCGCTCCACCATCTCCTCTGGCACGACCTCGGCCTGCCGCTCGTGCTCACGAGCGGCAACCTCAGCGACGAGCCGATCGCGTTCGACGACGACGAGGCGCGCCGTCGTCTCGGCGCCGTCGCCGACGCGTTCCTCGGCCACGACCGGCCGATTCACCGCCGCTGTGAGGACTCGGTCGTCCGGCGCGGCGCGGTTCTGCGGCGCTCGCGCGGCTACGCGCCGCAGCCGCTGCCACTTCCGGTCGCCTCGCCCGTCCCGCTCGTCGCCGCCGGCGCCGAGCTGAAGAGCACGTTCTGCGTCGCCCGAGGCGGCGAGGCGTTCCTCTCCGCGCATCTCGGCGACCTCGACTCGGAGCAGGCGTACCGCGCGTTCCGCGACGACATGCGGCTGTATCTCGACATGCTCCGCGTCGAGCCGGAAGCCGTCGCCTGCGACCTCCACCCGGAGTACCTCTCGACGAAGTGGGCACGCGAGCAGGGCCTGTCGCTCGTCGAGGTGCAACATCACCACGCACATGCGGCGGCATGCCTCGCGGAGCACGGCGAGACAGGCCCCGCGCTCGCGCTCGTCTTCGACGGCACCGGTTACGGCCCGGACGGGACGCTCTGGGGCGGCGAGGTGCTGCGCGCCGACCTCGACGGCTACGAGCGGCTCGCGTGGCTCGAGCCCATTCCGCTTCCCGGCGGCGAGGCGGCGGTGCGCGAGCCGTGGCGCATCGCGGCCGTCCACCTCGAGCGCGCCGGCCTGATCGTCCCGTGGCCCGAATGGCAGCGCGTGCGCGCGAGCCTGGCCGTCAACGCACCGCTCGCCTCGGGGATGGGCCGTCTGTTCGACGCGGTCGCAGCCGTCCTCGGCGTACGGCAGCGGATCTCGTACGAGGGACAGGCCGCGATCGAGCTGGAGCTGCTCGCCGGCGACACGCCGGCGGAGCCGTGGAGCTGGCGCTTCGGCGCGACGACGGCGCTCGTCGCGCGCGTCGCGGAGGAGCTCGTGCGCGGACGGCCGCGGAACGAGATCGCCGCGGCGTTCCACGAGACCGTCGCGGCCTCCTCCGTCGCCGCGTGTCGCGCCTTCGGCGGCGACACCGTCGTCCTCTCGGGCGGAACGTTCCAGAACCGGCGCCTCGCGGCGTCGACGCGCGCACGGCTCGAGGCCGTGGGGTTCCGCGTGCTCGAGCACCGCATCGTGCCGCCGAACGACGGCGGCATCAGCTTCGGCCAGGCGGCCGTCGCGGCGAGGAGGCTCGCATGTGCCTAGGCATCCCCGGGCAGGTGCTCGAGCGGCTCCCCGACGGCCAGGCGAAGGTCGACTTCGGCGGCGTGCGCCGCTCGGTCGAGCGTCGCGTTCACCCCGGAGATCGCGCCCGGCGACTGGGTCCTCGTCCACGTCGGGTTCGCGCTCGCCCGCCTCGACGAGGAAGAGGCGCTCGCGACGCTCCAGCTGCTCGGCGAGGCCATCGACGCGGAGCTCTCGGCATGAGGTACGTCGACGAGTACCGGAGCGCGGAAGCTGTGGCGGCGATCGCCGCCGAGCTGCCCACGCTCGTCGAGCCCGGCTCGCACGTGAAGCTCATGGAGGTGTGCGGCGGACACACGCATGCGATCTACCGGCACGGGCTCGACACGCTCCTGCCCGACGAGGTGGAGCTCGTCCACGGGCCCGGCTGCCCTGTCTGCGTCATTCCGATGGGCCGCATCGACGACGCGATCACGATTGCCGAGCGGCCCGAGGTGATCTTCACGAGCTTCGGCGACATGCTGCGCGTCCCCGGCGGCCGCCGCCGTTCCCTGCTCGAGGCGAAGGCGCGCGGCGCGGACGTGCGCATCGTGTACTCGCCGCTCGACGCGCTCTCGGTCGCCGCCGCGAACCCGGACCGCGAAGTCGTGTTCTTCGGCGTCGGCTTCGAGACGACCGCCCCGGCGATCGCGCTGACGCTGCTGCGCGCCCGCGAGCTCGACCTGCGCAACTTCACCGTCTTCTGCAACCACGTGCTCGTCGCGCCTGCACTGCGCGCGATCCTCGACGCGCCCGACACCGCGATCGACGGCTTCATCGGCCCCGGCCACGTGTCGACGATCATCGGTACGCGGCCGTACGAGTTCATCGCCACCGAGTACCACCGGCCGGTCGTCGTCGCAGGCTTCGAGCCGACGGACATCCTCCAGGCGGTCGCGCTGCTGCTCCGCCAGCTGCGCGAGGGCCGCGCGGAGGTCGAGAACCAGTACGGGCGCGTCGTGCGCGACGCCGGCAACCCGGAGGCGCTCGCAGCGCTCGACCAGGTCTTCACCGTGCGCGACGACTTCGAGTGGCGCGGCCTCGGGCCGATCCCGCACAGCGGCTACCGCATCGCGGACGCGTTCGGCGACTGGGACGCGGAGAACCGCTTCGAGGTTCCGGGCGCGCGCATCGAGGATCCGAAGGCGTGCCGCTGTGGCGACGTCCTGCGCGGGATGGCGAAGCCGTTCGAATGCAGCGTGTTCGGCACCGCCTGCACACCGGAGAAGCCGCTCGGCACATGCATGGTCTCGAGCGAGGGCGCGTGTGCCGCGTACTACGCGTACGGCCGCCACCGGCAGAAGGTCATCGCGTGAGCGACGACGTCGTCACGCTCGCGCACGGCGCCGGCGGCAAGGCGTCGCGGCGGCTCGTCGAGGAGCTCTTCCTCGTCGAGCTGCGCAACCCGCTGCTCGAGCCGCTCGCGGACGCCGCGGTCGTGTCGGTGAACGGCACACGGCTCGCGTTCACGACCGACTCCTACGTCGTGCGCCCCCTCTTCTTCCCCGGCGGCGACATCGGCGAGCTCGCCGTGAACGGCACCGTCAACGACCTCGCCGTCTCGGGCTCGACCCCGCTCGCCCTCACCGCGGGCTTCATCATCGAGGAAGGCTTCCCGATGGACGACCTGCGCGCGCTCGCACGTTCGGCAGCGCGCGCGGCCACGGCTGCCGGCATCTCGATCGTCGCCGGCGACACGAAGGTGGTCGAGCGCGGCGCCGCCGACGGCCTCTACATCACGACCGCGGGCATCGGCCTCCTCGACCCGCGCACGGCGCTCGATCCGTCCTGCGTGCGGCCCGGCGACCGCGTGCTCGTGTCCGGCGGCATCGCCGAGCACGGCATCGCCGTCATGATCGCCCGCGGCAATCTCGAGCTCGAGCTCGACGTCGACAGCGATACGGCCCCGCTGCACGAGATCGCCGCCGCCCTCTGCGGGCTCGGCGCCGATCTCCGGTGGATGCGCGACCCGACGCGCGGCGGCCTCGCGACGACGTTGAACGAGCTCGCGGCCGGTGCCGGCATGAGCGTCGTCCTCGACGAAGCCGCCATCCCGGTCCGCGACGACGTGCGCTCGGCCTGCGAGCTGCTCGGGATCGACCCGCTCTACGTCGCGAACGAGGGCAAGCTCGTCGCCGTCGTCGCCCCGGACGCCGCCGACGCCGCGCTCGAGCTGCTGCGCGCGCACCCCCTCGGTGCGGGTGCCGCGCTCATCGGAGAGGTGTGCTCCGACGATCTCCCGCTCGTCCTCGCCGAGACGCCGTTCGGCGGCAGCCGCATCGTCGACATGCTCGTCGGCGACCCGCTGCCGCGCATCTGCTGATCCGGCTTTTCCCCTGATGGGAGCCCCACCGCTCCGTCGGAGGGTGAGCAGCGACGAAAGGAGGCAGCATGCGCATTCGGAATGCCGTGCTCCTCGCCGCCCTCGCGGCGCTGGTGTCAGTCCTTTCGGCTGCCGGCGCTTCCGCGTCGACGCTGCCGAGAGCGAACTACGCGTGGGCACAGCCGGGCACGGCGCCGGTGACGACGCCGTACGCGCAGCCTGCGATTCCGACCGCTACGGCGGCGGCTCCGTGGGCCGGGATGAGCTATGCCTGGGCACAGCCGGGTACGGCGCCCGTGACGACGCCGTTCGCACAGCCCATCGGACACTGAGAGCCTCGGCGGCGGCCGCCCGCCGCCTTTCTCTCAGTGTCCGTTGGTCGAGAAGTGCATGTAGTCCTTCGTCGTCCCGTACCACGAGCCGCCCCAGCCCCAGCCGAGCGACTGGAAGACGGCAAGGACGGCGGGCGTGACCATGCCGCGCCGGAGCGGCGTCCGCTTCATGAACGAGACGGCCGTCTTGTCACGCGTCTGCCCGCAGCCGACGTACGGGTTCTCGACCGGGTTGATGTCGATCGCCTCGCCGTAGGCGTGCATCGACCAGCTCCCGGTGCCGGTGCCCTTCGAGCACGGTGACGGCACCGCCTGGCGGCACTCCGTCGACGCGGTGATGTCGCCGTCCGCGGGCCGGCCGCTCACCGGCCCGTACTCGTCGGAGAGCGCCATGTGGCGGATCGGAAAGCGCATCCGGTAGAGCTGCTTGAACGCCGACGTGACGGACGTGACGACCTTCGCGTTCACGATGAGCTGCCCCGTGTGCCGCTTCCCGTCGAAGCCCCAGTACGAGAGCGTGAGGACGCGGAGCCCGGAGAACGGCACCGGGCAGCCTGCGTGCCACTCCTTCGCCGTGATCATCTCCGCGCGCACGGACGCGGGCAGCGGCGTCGCCGAGGCGTGGAAAGCGGGGACAGCCGTGACGACGAGCAGCGTGGCGACGAGGCTCTTCACGCGGCGAGCACCTGGCGCGCGTACGACTCGTCGATGCAGTCGTTCATGCGCACCACGACGTCGCCGCTGAAGGTGAACACCTTGTACGTCTCCACCGGGCCCGACCACTCGGGGTTGAGGATCGTGAACGCCACTGCGACGCGGTCGCCCTCCTCGATCGCGCCGCCGAGCTCGAAGCGGCGGCCGTTCTCGCGGTGCGTTCGCAATCTGTCGACGATCGTGCTCCGGTCCGGGCAAGCCGCGGTCTCGCCGGCCGGGATCCCGACCCAGACCGCGTCGGGAGCGAACAGCCCCTCGAGCGCCGCGATGTCGCCGGCGTCGTAGGCGGCGAACGCCTGCCGGATCAGCTCCCCCCGATCGGCCACGACTGGATGATGCCATGGACATACGAACGTGGTTAGATCGCCGAGTCATGGCGGCGCATGGGGTCCGGATCACGCGGCGGCGGTTCGTCGCGCTCGGCGGCGCGGCAGGCGCGAGCCTGCTCCTGCCGCGCGGGTCGGCGGCTGCGCCCGAGCGGACGGACGCCGCCGACACCGCCTACGTCAGCCGGCCGGACCTGAATCCGCCCGTCGTCGAGGTCGTCGTGCCTGCGCAGGGCACCGCCCCGGGCTACCTCTTCCTCGCGCCGTTCAACATCTCGGCGGCATCGGCGACGTACACGACGACGCCCCCGAGCGAGAGCCATTCCGGTCCCCTCGTCGTCGACGAGCACGGCGAGCCCGTGTGGTTCCTGCCGCAGGGTGCGGTGACGGCGATGGGGCTGCGTGTGCAGACGTACGAGGGCCGGGACGTCCTCACGTGGTACGAGGGCACCGTGCTCGGTCCGTACGGCGGCGACTTCGTCATCTACGACCCGACGTACCACCAGCTGGCGCGCGTGAAGGCGGGCCGCGGACGGCACGGCGACCTGCACGAGATCCTCCTCACGCCGCAGAACACCGCGCTCATCTCGATCTACTACGAGAACACGGCTCGGATCGTCGAGGGGATCGTGCAGGAGGTCGACGTCGCTACGGGCCGCGTGCTGTTCGAGTGGCGCAGCCTCGACCAGGTGGGCCTCGACGAGTCGAACATGACGAACGTCACGCCCGCCGGGAACGTCGACTACTTCCATCTCAACTCGATCGACCTCGATACCGACGGCCATCTCCTCATCTCGGCGCGCCACACGTCCGCGGTCTACAAGGTGCACCGGAAGACCGGCGACGTCATCTGGCGCCTCGGCGGGACGAAGAGCGACTTCTCCATCGATCCCGCGGCGTCGTTCGCATACCAGCACGACGTCCGCCGTCAGCCGGACGGCACGATCACGATCTTCGACAACAACGCGGCGGCACCCACCGCGAAGACGGGCTCGCGCGGCATGCGCATCGCGCTCGACATGAAGAAGATGCACGCCTCGCTCGTGCAGGAGTGGAAACCGGGAGATGGCCGCACGACGTGGGCGATGGGGAACGTCCAGCAGCTCGCGGACGGCGGCGTCTTCGTCGGCTGGGGCACCGCCGGATCGATGAGCGAGTTCGACAAGCACGGCGCGCTGCGCTTCGACGCGCGCTTCCTCGACGGGCAGGTCGGCTATCGCGCGTTCCGCTTCGAGTGGTCGGCCAAGCCGAGCGGCAAGCCGACGCTGGCCGTGCGCCAGAACGGCGACGGCACGATGACCGTCTACGCAAGCTGGAACGGCGCGACCGGCATCACGCACTGGCAGGTCCTCACCGGCAAGCATCCGAGCCGCTTGGTGTCGGCGGTGACGCACCGCCGCCACGGCTTCGAGACGGCGATGACGATGCCCGCGACGAGCGGCTATCTGTCCGTCGCGGGGGTCGACGCCGACGGGCGGCATCTCGGCGCCGCGGCGCCGATCCTCATCTAGAGCGCAGCGCGGACGACAGCGGCCATCGCGCTCGGCAGATCCGCGACGAGCACGCGCCGCTCCGATGCTGTGAGCCGTTGCGTGAGTGGATCGCGGAGGTAGGACGGAGCGCAGCCGCGCGCCTGGAAGTCGGCGAAGTCCTCGCGGAGGATGACGTAGTAGAGGTCGGCCGGATACGAAGACGTCGTCGTCGAGTGCGCGACGAACCGTTTCGCGTCGACGGCGAAGACCTCCGCGTCCTTCCGGCAGTTCGCCGGCCCACCCGGCGCCGAGGCGACGGTGGCGCCCCGGTAGGTCCCGTAGGCCCCGACGGTCTGCACGTGACCGTGCGATCCGCCGCCGCAGCCCGCGAGCGCGAGCACCGCTAGAAGGCTGAGCCGGCGCACCAACGTGATGCTAGACCGTGTACGGTCGAGGAGTGACGTTCGGGAGCATTCGCCAGCGGCTCACGCGCAAGCGCCGCTGCCCGCACTGCAGGCGGCGGCTGAGCCTGTTCCGCCCGCCGACGGCGTGCCCGGACTGCGGACGGCAGATCTACGCGTCTGCCGACCGGCGCCGGCGTTACTGAGGCGGGCCGCGGCCGACGGTCGCCGTCCAAGCACCGTATGATCCGGCTACCGGAGGTGGTCTCCCCGAGTGCCCCTCTTCTCGCCAGGTATCCGCTGCATTGACGCGGAGGTCGCGAGGTCTCCCTCCCCGGCGAAGTTCTCATGCCGGCAACGTCGAGAGCGCGTTGCATCAACCTCAGCTTCAAGGAGGCCCCGACGATGACCGTCAATTGCGTCAAGTGCGGCAGGGTTGTGAAGGACGGAAGCGGAGCAAAGGTGAACTTCGACTTCGCAAGCAAGCGGCAAGTGGACTGGCACGGCGTTCTCTGCACGTCGTGTGCACACGCTGTGGTCCGGAGCGCGGAGCGGAAGCCACGCGCTGTTGCGGCGCGCTGAGCTAGCCGCAGTGCTTGTCGGCGTGTGACGCGAACTGCATGATCGCCAGACCCTCGGCCTCGCTTCCGGCGATGAGGATGTAGAACGCCTCGGCAGCGGAGTACACGGGGCTCTTTGTGCTCACGCAGCCACTTCTTGCACTCGCCCTCTTTCGTACGCGACGCTGCTCAGCGACCAGGTCGCGGCCGTCGGCAAGGTCGATGCGACCCGCCACATGACGATGGTCGTCGTCAAGAACCAGCCCGAGCGCTAGCCGCTCCTCGAGCTGGAGGCGGCGGGAATCGTAGGAAGCAGGTAGGAAGCGCACCGGTCCTGATGACACGGGCCGAAACCTCGGCTAAGACGTAGGCAAGACCTTCGGACGTCTTGCGGCAGCCGAAGGCGACATCCAAGCGAGAAGGCTCATCGCCCTTAGCAAGGAGCGTAGCGGCATGTCCAGGAATCGGTTCAAGCAGTTTCTGATGCTTCTGACCGCGGTCGGCGTCGTGGCAATCGCCGCGGGCGGCGGCACCGGCACGTTTGCGAGCTTCAGCGCCGAGGTGACGAATCCCGGCAACACGTTCGCCTCCGGCACGCTGTACCTCCACGATACGAGCGGCGTCACGACGTGCACGTCGGAGTCGGCCACGACCGGCCCGAACTTCAACGTCAACCCGGGTGACGGGACGAACGGCAGCTCGTGCGCTGTCTTGTTCACGGCTGCGAGCTTCCAGGGAGGCCCGATCACGGCCCACCTCGCGCTCAACAACCCCGCGACCATCGCCGCCTCGGACATCAAGTTCGACGTCCCCAACTGCGCGGTCACCACGAACCAGGCGACGACCGGGTCGTCGGTGACGTTCGGATCCGCCCCGACCTGCAGCCAGATGTACCTCACCGTGCAGGAGACGCAGAGCAACTACACGACCAACGTGTACTGCGCGTTCGGCACGGACACCGCCGGCACGTGCGCCGCTCCGAGCAACACCCTCACGCTCGGAAACACTGGGAGCCTCACGACGCTCAAGACCACGGCCGCCGCGACCGCGACGCTCGCCGCGTCCGGCACGCGGTACTACGTGATCAGCATCAGCCCGGGCGGCGTCACGAACGACAACACGCTGCAGAACCGGCGGATCACCTTCTCACTGACCTGGCACATCGACCAGTAACGGACGCTAGGGCGAGCCGCTGGCGGATCCGCTCCTGATCCGCCTCACCACCACGACGACTGACGCCACCTTCGGGTGGCGTCGGTCGTGAGTACCAAGTGGAGGCGGCGGGAATCGAACCCGCGTCCGCAGCCGCACCGGCTGAACGTCTACAAGCGTAGGCTGCCCTTTGATTTCGCCCGACGGCCGGGGTGCAGCCGCCCTACCGACGGGCTAGTCATCCTTTAGCGTCGCGCTCCGGGCGATTGACGTTCCCGGTGGCGCCGAGCCCGTTAGTTGGCGCCGCTCCGGGCCACGGGCCCAACCCGGAAGGGCGTCGCCTACTAGTCCTTACAGACTAGGCAGCGAGTGCGAGATCACGAGGATTCGCATTTGTTGTTTGCCGGTGGATTTACGAGGCCAACCGGCGACCTCGGCTTGCAGCTCAACCGGATGGATCGACCACGTCGAAACCAGGTCGCCCCCGTATGTGTGTGTACGCACAGTCTAGCTAGGCTCCTGCCGTGGCACTCGAGCGCCCAACGATCGACAAGCCGGACGGCGACATCCCGTTCGACCTCGGGATCGAGGATCTCGTCGCCGGCGACGGCGACGAGGCAACGCCCGGCAGCAAGGTGACCGTCCACTACGCCGGCGTCGCCTTCCGCACCGGCGAGGAGTTCGACGCGTCGTGGAACCGCGGCGAGCCGTTCCGGTTCGCGCTCGGCAAGGGGCAGGTCATCGCCGGCTGGGATCAAGGCGTGGCCGGGATGCGCGTCGGCGGCCGGCGCAAGCTGACGATCCCCTCCGCGCTCGCGTACGGCGCACGCGGCGCCGGCAACGGGGTCATCGCGCCGCACGAGCCGCTCGTCTTCGTCGTCGACCTGCTCGCGGTCGACTAGTTCGCAGCCACTCCGACCGTGTGACCGAGCGGATCGGCGAAGACGCCGAACGTGACGCCCGGAACCTGCTGAGCCGGCTGGACGACCCTTCCGCCTAGCTCCTCCGCCCGCGCGAGCGTCGCCTCGACGTCCTCGACCCCGACGAAGAACAGCACGGCGTCGGATCCGCCTTGCGTCGGGCCGATCGCGGTCGGCAGTGCGCCCTCGGCGCCGGTGTCGGCAAACGAGTAGCCGGGAAACGCGCCGGGTTCGTACTTCCACCCGAAGAGCGCCGCGAAGAACGCGCGGGTGGCGTCGGGGTCGGCGGAGCGGATCTCGGCGTGGATGACGGGGTGCGACACGGCGGTTCCTCCTTCGATTGTCGATGTGCTCGTACGACGAACGAGCGCACCGGAAATCGACACCGCCTAGCGCCTCCGCCCCAGCTCGCGCTCCATCTGCCGCTTCGCGTCACGGGCGGCCAGGTCGCGCCGCTTGTCGTAGAGCTCCTTGCCCTTCGCGAGCGCGAGCTCGACCTTCACACGGCCGTCCTTGAAGTACAGCCGGGTGGGCACGATGGTCACGCCCTTCTCGCGCACCTGCCCGTAGAGCCGGTCGATCTCGCGCCGGTGGAGAAGGAGCTTGCGCGGCCGGTCGGGATCGTGGTTCGCGCGGTTCCCCTGGCCGTACTCGGCGATGTGGACGCCGACGAGCCACGCCTCGCCCTCGTTGACCTCCGCGTACGCCTGCTGGAGCGACGTCTTCCCCTCCCGCAGCGCCTTGACCTCCGTCCCAGCGAGGACGAGCCCCGCCTCGAACCGATCGAGGAGGTGGTAGTCGTGCCGCGCGCGGCGGTTGTCCGAGATGAGCTTCTCGCCCGTGGGCTTCGCCATCGGGCAAGTGTAGGGAGCTACGCGGCCCGGTTCTCGCTCGCGGAGCCGCCGTCCTCGTCCTCGAAGAGGTGGACGAGCTGCTCGACCGCCGCCCGCGCCTCGGTGGGGAGGTCGGCGAATTCGTCCTCGATCCGGCGGAGCTCTTCATGCCAGTCGAGGACCCGATCGTTCTCGGGCGGCCGCATGTATCGCATCATCAGGTCGTCCGAGCCGCCGAACCATCCAGGATTTTCCGCAGCCATGCAGCCGGAAAGGGGTACGCCTTTACGCGCCCGAGGCGGGCCAGGTGGAGGAACCGAGCGGCTTCACGAACAGCTCGTCCTCCTTCCACAGGTGCACGCGGATGAGCGCGTCGAGGCCGTAGAGGAGCTCCTGCAGCGTCGCTACATCCTCCTCGTCCGCCTCGGCGAGCTTTGCGATCCACGACCGAATGGCGAGATGGTCGTACGCCATCGACGCGGACGCGAGCGGCGAGCCGCTACCGGACTCGGCGAGCGGATAGAGCACCTGCTCGTCGATCCGCGTGTGCGGCTCGACCTTCTCGTGCAGGAAGGCGACGAGGTCGGCGACGAGCGTCAGACGGTCGCCGGGATCGAGGCTCGGCAAGGCCCTCGCGGTCGCGCGGAGCTGGTCGGTCCAGGCCCGGAACTCGTCGTGCTTGTCGCTGAACTGCGCCTGGGATGCCATGCCTGCAGCCTGCCGCCCGGCCCCCGGCGGCTGCATCGGGATTTTCCCGTCAGCGGCGTGCGCGGTACCCGCGCGCCATGAAGCAGCGGTCGCAGAGGGCTGCCCACGGGGCCGTCCGGGCGCCACAGGCGCGGCAGCGGCCGATGGTCGGCTCCTCGATCTCCGCCCGGAGCTCCTCGACGACGCGGGCCGACGCGGCCTCCTCGAGCGCCGCCGCCTTCTCGATCGTCACGCCCCCCACGCCCGGGTACTGGAGCGCGAACCAGCGCAGGATCGAGGCCTCGCGAGCAGCCTGCTCGGCCTCGGAGAGCCCCGCCACCTGGAGGCGCAGCGGATCGAGGAGCCAGCCGAGGACGCGTCTTCTGCGGCTGGTCGCCGGCGAGCGCGCACGCGAGCGTGCCGAGGAGCGGCAGGCCGTCCTCGTCGATCGGCGCCTGCATGAGCTTCCAGACGTCGCGCAGCTCGAGCCGGTCGCCGGCTGTGGCGCAGCGCGTCGCGGACGGCGTCGAGCCGCGCGAGCAGCGGCTGGATCGACTCGACCGTGAGCCAGCCGTCGACGCTCCAGTAGCGGAGCGCCGCGTTCCGCCACGCGTGCAGCGCGGGCTCGAGATCGTCGACGCGCGTGACGTTCAGGTCGTCGAGCTGCGGGCGCAGGCGCCCGGTGTCGACGACGCGGTACCCGTAGTGGCCGCCCGGGAGCTCGACGTGCGGCGTGAGCGCGGCGCGGCACGAGCTCCGGATCGGGATCGGCCCACGGCACACCGGTGAGCACACCGACGTTGCCGCGCTCGTGGAAGCCGAAGCGTCCGGCACGGCCGGCGATCTGCGCGATCTCCCACGGCTCGAGCTCGCGGCGTGCGCGGCCGTCGAACTTCTCCGTCTCCGCGAAGAGCAGCGTCTCGCACGGGCAGGTTGACGCCGTGCCCGAGCACGTCGGTGGCGGCGCACACCGCCGCGGCGCCGGCGAGGAAGCGGTCGATCTCCACCCGACGCGACGCGAGCGGCATCGCGCCGTAGAGCGCGGCCACGCGGCCGGGATGGAACTGGTTCAGCTCGCCGGCGAGTCCGATGACGGCGCGGCGGCTGAACGCGACGACGACCGTTCCTGGCTTCAGGCCGGCGATACCGCGCCGGCCGACCCAGTCGAGCGGCGCCTTGCGCTCGAAGAAGCGCACGCTCCGCGTTCGGGAACGCGTTGCGGACGAGCGGGAGCGCCTCGACCGCGCCGAGCAGGAGGATGTGCCGGTACTCGCCGCCGAGCATCAGTCGCGTCCACGCCGAGCCGCGCTCCTCGTCCTCGGCCCACTGCACCTCGTCGAGGACGAGCGTCTCGCCGCGCATCGGCGCCATCTCGGCCGTGCAGCAGACGATCGGCGCGTCCGGGTTGCCGCGCTCCTCGCCGGTGACGAGGCCGACGCGATCCTCGCCGAGCTCGGCCGAGAGCCTGCGGTGCGCCTCCTGGGCGAGCATGCGCAGCGGCGCCGCGTAGACGCCGCGGCCGGACTCGACGAGGAAGCGCAGCGCGTCGTGCGTCTTGCCCGAGTTCGTCGGGCCGAGGTGCGCGACGACCGTCTCCGGCTCGATCGTCCGGTGCGGCAGGCGGACGGTCAGCTCGGAGACCGGCTTCCGGTGCGGCTCCGGCGCTCGTAGCGCTGGCTCCGCGACGGTCGTTTCTGCGCGGCCCCGAGACATGAGGCCACGGTACCGGGGGCTCTAGGTCGCAGGCAGGGCGAGCGCGTGGAGCGCGACGGCGAGCGCCTCGTCCGTGCGCGTTCGCGGGTCGTCCACCGCATGGATCTGCGGAAGGACGCCGATGTGCGCGATCTCGCTCCCGTCCGGCGTGTAGTACCGCGCGACGGTGAGCATGAGCGCCGCGCCGTTGTCGAGCGGGTCGACGGCCTGGACGACGCCCTTGCCGAACGTCCGCTCGCCCACGAGCGTCGCGCGGCCGTCCTCGTTCAGCGCCGCGGCGACGATCTCGGCCGAGCTCGCCGTGTACCGGTCGACGAGAACGACGAGCGGGAGACGGGTGACGACGTCGGCGTGCGCGTGGAAGACCTCGTGGACGTAATGCGCGCCGGAGAGCGACACGATGACGCCGTGGCCGAGGAAGAGCGACGACACCGCGACGGCCTGGTTCAGGAGTCCGCCGGGGTCGCCGCGCAGGTCGAGGACGAAGCCTCTCGCCCCCTGCTGCTCGAGCCGCTGGATCTCCCGGCCGACGAGCGCGGCCGCGGAGGAGCGGAACACCGTGAGCCGGATGTCGCCCCACCGAGAGCCGTCGTACGAGAGCAGCCGCGCCTGCACCGTCGGCGGCCGCACGAGGCCGCGGGTCACGTCGACGCCGAGCGTGTCGCCGCGACGGAGCAGCCGGAGATGGACGCGCGTCCCGGTCGGGCCGGCGATGCGCGCGACGGCCTGCGCCTCGTCGAGCCCCACTGCGGTGCGATCGCCGATGCCGACGATCGTGTCGCCGACGCGAACGCCCGCGAGCCGCGCCGGCCGCGCGACCGACGCGACGACGAACCCCTTCGCCGTCGGGCAGGACGCCGATGCCGACGCCCGAGTACGTCGCCGCCGTGTCGCGCCGCACGAGCCGGTAGTTCGGCGCGTCGAGATACGACGTGTACGGGTCGCGAAGCGCGGAGAGCATCGCGGTCACGGAGCCGAGCTGGAGGACGTTCGCGGGCACCGGGCGGTAGTAGCGCGCCGCGAGCGCTTCCCGGACCTGGTCGACCGTGCTCGGCGCGGTCATCGGCGAGGTCGCGCGGTCGGGCCGAGAGATGAAATACCCGGCCACGAAGGGCCCGGCGAGCAGGAGGGTCGCAGCCGCCAGCATCGAGGCGCGCCGCCGCATATGGCTCGCGAGCATAGAGCCTGAGTCGGATACGCGCTAGAGCAGGCGATCCAAAGGCCGGTACCAGGTACCCCAACGTCTCTGTCACGAGATCGGCCGCATGGGAGCCGGCCTCGTGACGCTTCCGCGAACCTTTCGTGCCGGTAGCTGGTACCGGCTTCTAGATCCGAAAGACGATCGGGGCCGACGCGAACGCGAAGCGTTCGTGGCGGCCGAACGAGCGGTCGATCCTGCCGCAGGCACGATCGACCGCGCAGAACAAGACCGCCGCTCACGGCTCAAGAGCCTGCCGGCTCGGCCGGCGGGCGCTCTCCGCGAAGCGGGACCCTTTACCGGCCGCTCGCTAGACCTGGAGGAAGCGGCGCAGCGTGAAGCCGGAGCCCGCCGCGCCGAGGAGGAGGCCGGCGGCGACGAGGGCGAGCGCGTTCAGGCCGAACGGGAGGGCGTGCACGTCGCTCGTGCTGTGCAGGTGACCGAGGATCGACGGCAGCGCGACGGACTTCCCGAGCACGAGCAGGACGACCGCGAAGATCGATCCGACGAGACCCTGCAGCAGGCCCTCGAGCATGAACGGGCCGCGCACGAACCAGTTCGTCGCGCCCACGAGCTTCATCACCTCGATCTCACGACGGCGCGCGAAGATCGACAGGCGGATCGTGTTCGCGATGAGCAACGTCGATGCCGTCACGAGCAGCACGATCGCGACGAGGAAGACGATGGAGATCACCTCCGCGACGGTGAGCACGCGCTTCGTCGTCTTGTCGCCCCACTTCACGTCGTTCACGCCGGGCCACAGCGCCTTCTCCGCCGGGTTGTGCACCTGCGTCTGGATCTCGCGGCCGAGCTTCGGCGAGTCGTTCGGGTCCTTGAGCTTCACGATCCACGAGTCCGGCAGCGGGTTCGACGGCACGTTCGCGTACAGCAGCGGCATCTTCTTCTGCTCCGACTTGAAGGCCGCCTCCCTCGAGACGAAGGTGGCGAGCTTCACGCGCGAGTCCTTCTTGAGCCGCTGCCCGACCTGGTACTCCTGCGCCTGCGTCGGCTGGTTCGTCCCCGTTGCGAAGTAGACGTGGACGACGAGCTCGCGCTTCACGTGGTTGCTGTACGAGAGCACCCACGTGCCGAGCGCGATGAAGAGGCCGAGCAGGAACATCGAGATGAGCACGGTGATCGTCGCGGCGAACGACGTCGAGATGTTCGCGGTGATCGAGGACCACGCCTCGGAGAAGATCAAGCGGATCTTGCTCATTCGGAGGCGTAGCCTCCGCGCCGCTCGTCGCGCGCGAGCCGGCCGTCTTCGAGCGCGATCACGCGCTTGCGCATCTTGTCGACCATCTCGCGGTCGTGCGTCACCATCAGGATCGTCGTGCCGGCGCGATTGATGCGGTAGAGAAGCTGCATGATCCCGACCGACGTGTCGGGGTCGAGGTTCCCCGTCGGCTCGTCGCAGACGAGGAGCGGCGGGTGGTTGACGACGGCGCGCGCGATCGAGACGCGCTGCTGCTCGCCGCCCGAGAGCTCGTCGGGGAACGAGTTCATCTTGTGCGCGAGGCCGACCATGTTCATGACCTCCGGCACCTTGCGCCGGATCGACGCACGGTTCTCGCCCTGCACCTTGAGCGCGTACGCGACGTTGTCGGCGGCGCTGCGGCTCGGGAGCAGCTTGAAGTCCTGGAAGACGCAGCCGACGTTGCGGCGGAGCAGCGGCACCTGGTTGTGCTTCAGGCGCCCGAGGTCGCGGCCACCGACCATGATCCGGCCGGCCGTCGGGTCGATCTCCTTCAGCAGGAGCTTGATGAGCGTCGACTTGCCGGAGCCGGACGCGCCGACGATGAAGACGAACTCGCCCTTCTCGATGACGAACGTCACGCCGCGGAGCGCTCCGACGTCGGGCTCGTAGATCTTCGTGACGGCTTCGAACGCGATCATCGCGCCCACGCCGATGGGCGCCCGTCCGTCCTGCTCGGCCGCTGCCGCCTCTGGCTCTATCTGAAGCTCTGTCACGCTCTCAAGCCGGTCACCAGACCGCGGGACCGGATGCCCGAGTCTAGCGAACCGTTCGGCGCGCTAGTCGCCGTTTCCTGCCGATTGCAGGAGATATGCACGAATGAACCCGTCCAGCTCACCGTCGAGGACGGCCTGCGTGTTCCCCATCTCGAAGCCGGTCCGTGCGTCCTTCACCTGCTGGTACGGATGGAGGACGTAGCTGCGGACGGCGTTGCCGCCGAAGCCCATGTTCACGCCGCCGCGCTCGCGCGCGAGCTCCTCCTCGCGCTCCCCCTCCGCGCGCTCGGCGAGTCGCGACCGGAGGATCTTCAGCGCGGTCTCCTTGTTCGCGGACTGGCTGCGCTCGTTCTGCACCGAGACGACGAGGTTCGTCGGCAGGTGCGTGATGCGCACGGCGCTGTCGGTCTTGTTCACGTGCTGGCCGCCCGCGCCCGACGACCGGAACGTGTCGATGCGGATGTCGTCGTCGTCGATCTCGATCGCAGCGGTGTCGTCGAGCAGCGGCGCGACGATCACCTGCGCGAAGCTCGTGTGCCGGCGGTGCGCCTGGTCGAACGGGCTCAGCCGGACGAGGCGGTGCTTGCCGCGCTCGGCCTTGAGGATCCCGTATGCGTTCTCGCCCTTGACGGTGAGCGTGGCGGACTTGATGCCGTACTCCTCGCCCGGGCTCGTCTCGAGCACCTCGGTCTTGAAGCCGCGGCGCTCCGCCCAGCGCAGATACATGCGCAGGAGCATCTCGGCCCAGTCCTGTGCGTCCGTCCCGCCGGCGTCGGCCTGGATCGTGAGCACCGCGTCGCCGGCGTCGTACTCGCCGGAGAAGAGCGCGTCCTCCTGCAGCTGCGCGAGCTCGCGGTGCGTCTCGTGCAGCACCGGTAGGAGCTCCTCGTCCGGGAACGTGCCGGCGCCCTCCTCGAGGAACGCGAAGTTCTCCTGCAGGTGCTCGTAGCGCTGGAGCTTGCGCTGCGTGCGCGATGCCTCGGCGGACAGCTTCGCCGCGCGCTGCTGGTCGTTCCAGAAATCGGGCTTCGCGAGCTCTTCCTCGAGCTCTGTGAGACGGGACGTCAGCGAAGCGACGTCAAAGGTAACCACGGACCCAGTCCAGCTGGGCCCCGATCTCCTCGAGTTGCTCCTGCAGCGTG
Source organism: uncultured Actinomycetes bacterium (assembly GCA_963802685.1). Classification (GTDB taxonomy): domain Bacteria; phylum Actinomycetota; class Thermoleophilia; order Gaiellales; family Gaiellaceae; genus Palsa-739. The sequence continues at coordinate 46,833 of CAWDJG010000002.1, read as the reverse complement.
CGTTCGCGTTCGTCCGCCATTGCGCGGACGATGGTAGCGGTCGAGACTTCCAAGTCGTGAAGCTCGCCGCCTTGTTCCTCGTCTGCGTCGGCGGAGTCGCCGGCGTCAGGCTGATCGAGTTCGGGCACGTGGTCGCCGGTGGTGCCCTCCTCGGGGTCTGGGCCGCGGTCTTCGGCGGCTTGGTCGTGGACCGCTGGCGGTCGACCTCGCTCGCGCCCGATCCTTCTCGACCGGCACGGCTCTACTCCGCCTCCTCGGAGCCGGTCGGCGATTACCGATCGGTCGGATACCGGCGGCGCATCGTCGTGATACCGCTCACGCTCTGCTTGCTCGCCCTTGCCGGCTGCGCGTGGCTCGTCGAGCTCGCGGCGACGGATCCCGCGCACACGGCAATCGAGGATGCCGCCGCGGTGGCCTTCGCCTGCTTGGGCCTCGTGCTCGTCCGTGCGCTCTCCGCGTTCCTCAGAACGGTCATGCCGAATCGCGCAGGGCTGATCGTCGACGCCGACGGGATTCCACTGGGTCGCCGCGAACAAGTGCCTCGTGCTCGAGCTCGCCGACCCGCGGGCCTACATCGAGCGCCAGCACGGCCTCGCGAGGCTCGGCGCGCTCATCTCCCTGAAGCTCGATGCGAACGGCGTGTCGATCAATCGTTCCGTGCTTCGCGCGTCGCCGGCCGACATCGAAGAGGCCTTCGCGCGCTGGTCGCGCGGCACCGTTCGGGTTTCGGGCTAGAGCCACCCCTTCTCGACCGCCGCGTCGATCGCCTCGCGCCGGTTGCGCGCGCCGAGCTTCCGGATCGCGGAGCTGAGGTAGTTGCGCACGGTTCCGTCGCTCAGATGGAGCGCCGCGGCGATGTCCGCCGCGGTGTCGTGCCCGGCCGCCGCCGCGAGCACCTGGTGCTCGCGCTCCGTCAGCGGGCTCTCGCCGTCGGTGATCGCCGCCGCCGCGAGTGCCGGGTCGACGGCGCGACCGCCGGCCGCGACGCTGCGAATGGCGGCGGCGAGCTCGCTCGCGGGGGCGTCCTTCAGGAGGAAGCCGCTCGCGCCGTTCTCGAACGCGCGGCGGAGATAGCCCGGGCGGCCGAACGTCGTCACGATGATCACGCGCGTCTGCGGCCGCGCGCGCGTCAGCGCCGCGCACGCCGCGAGCCCGTCGATCCCCGGCATCTCGATGTCGAGCAGCGCGACGTCCGCGTCGCGCGTCGTCGCCGCGTCGACGACGGCGTCGCCGCGCTCCACCTCGGCGACGATCTCGATGTCGGGCTCGAGCGAGAGGAGACTCGCGAGCGCGCCGCGCACCATCGCCTGATCCTCGGCAATGAGGACGCGGATCATGGGTGCAGCGGGACGACGAGACGCACGAGAAAGCCGCCTCCCGGAGCGGTTCCCGCCTCGAGCCGGCCGCGGATCGCCTCGACGCGCTCGGCGAGCCCGACCAGGCCGCTCCCTGCGTGGACTGCGCCCGCCGGCGACCTGCCGTCGTCCTCGACCTCCATCACGGCCTCCTCCGCCCCGTCGCGGATGCGCACCGCGCATCGCTCTGCGCCGCTGTGGCGGACGACGTTCGTCGTCGCCTCGCGGACAGCCCACGCGAAGACCTCCTCGACGTCTGCGGGCAGGTCGGGCGGCACGGCGTCGAGGTCGCAGTCGATACCGGCGGCGGCGAGCGTGCTCCGCGCCCCGGCGAGTGCCTCGTCGAGGGCGAGCTGCCGGTAGCCCTGTACCGCGTCGCGCACCTCCGCGAGCGCCTGACGGCTGACGTCCTGGACGTCGGCGAGCTCGGATGCGGCGCGCGCGGGGTCGCTCTCGACGAGCCGCGCGGCGAGCTCGCTCTTGAGCGCGATCGTCGACAGGCTGTGCCCGAGCAGGTCGTGGAGGTCGCGCGCGATGCGCAGCCGCTCCTCCGAGACCGCGAGACGGGAGATCTCTCCACGCGCCCGGCGCAGCTCGCCGTTGACGCGGATCTGGCGCGCGAACGCGACCATCATGAAGCCGATCGCGATCTCCGACAGGGCTTTCGCGCCGTACGACGAGCTGCTCTCCCCCGCCAGTCGCAGGCCGACCGCCATGCTCGCGCCCGTAACGCCGATGACGACGAGCGCGGCCCGCGGCTGCAGGCGCATGCCGGAGGCGGCGGCGAAGAACACCCAGAGCAGGTCGAACGACGCCGGCGCGCCGAGCGCACGAACCACGACCGCGAGGACGAGCAGCAGCGCGAGCGCTGCAAGCGTCTCGCGGGGCCCGTGCCGGTACAACCCGCTTCCGGGCCGCGCCAGCTCGACATACGTCGCCAGGAAGAGAGCGAACGCAATCGCGATCCCGGCGAGCCGTGCGGGCGGCAGCGAGCTGCGGGCCAGATCGACCGTGGGCCCCGTGAGGAAGAGGAGCCCGAGGCCGACGCCGGCGACGACGCGGAGCCGCCGGCCGCCATCCACCTCGGCCATGCCGGGGCTCTGCCACGCGACGATCGAGCTCAGGCGCACCACCACGCTCGACTATGCCCGTTTCGTGTCGCGCACGTACGCGCGCCGCGCGAGCACCGTCGCGCCGGCGGCCCACGCCCCGAGAACGAGCCATCCGTGTGCGCCCCAGCCGGCGCCGCCGATGCCGATGTGCGCGGCCTGCACGAGCCAGTACGACGGGAGCAGCTGCGCGATCGCGTGCAGGGCGCCGTGGTGCCCGAGCGGGAACCACACGCCGCCGAGGAACGCGAGGATCGCCGTCGTGCCGCCGAGCGCCGGCCCGACCGAGTCGGCGGTCAGGAGGTGGCCCATGAGGATGCCGAGGGCCGCGAACGGGATGAGCCCCACGAGGATGAAGAACGTCATCTTCAGCCAGTCGCCGGCCGGCAGGCGCACGCCGAGCGCGAAGCCGGCGGCGTAGAGCAGGCCGATCGTGACGAGACACATCGCGTACCCGGTGAGCACCTTCGTCCGGAAGTACGTGCGCGGCGACAGCGGCGTGATGCGCAGCTGACGGTTCCAGCCCGCCGTCCGCTCGGCGGCGATGCGTGCCCCGGCCGAGAGCATCGCGTTCATCGTCCCGAACGTCAGCAGCCCGACCATGAAGTACACGGGTGCGGAGATGCCGCTCGACGCGAGGTTGTGCGTGTGCCTGTTCGGGGCCGCGATGAGGATGTAGAGCACGAGCGGGAAGCCGAACGCGAAGACGAGGAAGCGCCGGTTGCGAAACGTCCGCAGGAGCTCGTAGCGGGTGTACGTGGCGACGCTCATTCGGTCTCCCCCTTGCCGGTCAGCTCGACGAAGGCGTCCTCGAGCCCTGCGCCGGCGATTTCGATGTCGCTCGCGTGCGGGAAGCGCGCGAGCAGCGCGCGGATCGCGAGGTCGGAGTCGGTGCACGCGAGCGTGACGGACTCGCCGTGGAGCTCGGCGCGCGTCACGCCCGGGAGCGCTTCCAGCTCGGGGAGGCTCGACGTCGGGCAGCGTCGCCCGGATGCGACGCCTGCCGACCATCGCCTTGATCTCGGTCGGCGGCCCGTCGGCGACGATGCGCCCGTTCGCCATGAGGATGACGCGATCGGCGTATGCATCCGCCTCCTCGAGGTAGTGCGTCGCGAAGAGCACCGTCCGGCCGCCGCGATGCGAACTCGCGCATGGTCGCCCAGAAGGCGCGGCGCGCCTCGACGTCCATCGCGACGGTCGGCTCGTCGAGGACGAGCAGGTCGGGGTTGCTGACGAGCGCGACCGCGAAGCGCGCGCGCTGCGTCTCGCCGCCGGACAGCTTCTGCGTGCGGCGGTCGGCGATCTCGCCGATGCCCGTGAGCTCGATCGCCTCGTCGACGCCGAGCGGCTGCGGATAGAGCGACGCGACCATCTCGATCAGCTCGCGGACGGAGAGGTCGCGGATGAGCGAGCCCGTCTGGAGCATCGCGCCGATCCGGCCCGATGCGACCGCCTCGCGCGGCGCCATGCCGAACACCTGCGCCGAGCCCTCGTCGGGCGCGAGCAGCCCGAGCAGTCATGTCGATCGTCGTCGACTTGCCTGCGCCGTTCGGCCCGAGCAGGGCGACCGTCTCGCCGGCGGCGATCGAGACGTCGATGCCGCGCACCGCGTGCACGGTGCCGTGCTCGCCGGCGAAGGACTTCGTCAGGCCGCTCAGAGTCACGCCGCCCGCCGTGGTGACGACTTTCTCGATTGCTTCGATCATGCCTCCATGGTGCGTGCCGCGCAGGCCGCTGCGGTAGAGGAGGCCGTCACGACTTTGGCATGACGAACGTCACGCGTCAGGCGCCGTGGCACTTCTTGTACTTCTTGCCCGACCCGCACCAGCAGGGGTCGTTGCGGCCGAGCTTCGTGCTGGTCCCCGGTCTGCACGGCGACCGGCGAGAGGCCGAGCGTCGAGACCTGCTCGCGGCTGCGATCGCTGGCACCGGCGCGTTCTCGTGCTCGTACGCGGCGTTCCGATCGCGCGGCTGGAGGAGCTGCGCGAGCTCCTGCTGCGCCTGCTCGGGCGCGAGCTCGGCGTGGAAGAGATGGAGCACGACCTCGCTGCGGATCGCGCGGCCGAGATCGGTGAACACGCGCTCGCCCTCCGCGGTGTACTCGACGAGCGGATCCTTCTGCGCCAACGCGCGCAGCCCGATGCCCTCACGAATGTAGTCCATGTACTCGAGATGCTCGCGCCAGCGCACGTCGACGACCTGGAGGATGACGAAGCGCTCGAGCTCGCGCATCAGCTCGGAGCCGAACTCCTCCTCCTTCGCCTCGTACTCGTCGCGCGCGTCGGACTGGAACTCCTCGATGAGCGATTCGCGCGAGATCTCGCCGAGATCTTCCTTCAGCTCCTTCGCGGTGATCTCGGTCTGGTAGAGCGCCGCCATCGCGTTCGTCAGCGCCTCGAGATCCCACTCCTCCGCGTACGCCTCGTCCGTGAACTGGCGGACGGTGTCCTCGACGACCTCGTCGATCCAGAGCTTCACCTGCTCCGACATGTCGTCGCCCTCGAAGCACCTGGCGCCGCTGCTCGTAGATACGACCGCGGTGGCGGTTGAGGACGTCGTCGTACTTGAGGACGTTCTTGCGCATGACGAAGTTCTGCTCCTCGACCTTCTTCTGCGCGCCCTCGATCTGCCGGCTGAGGATCTTCGCCTCCATCGGCTGGTCCTCCGGGATCTTGAAGCGCTCCATGATCCCCTTGATCCGGTCGCCGGCGAACAGGCGCACGAGATCGTCCTCGCCCGAGAGGTAGAAGCGCGTCTCGCCGGGATCGCCCTGGCGGCCGGAGCGGCCGCGGAGCTGGTTGTCGATGCGGCGTGACTCGTGCCGCTCGGTGCCGAGGACGTAGAGGCCGCCGAGCTCGCGCACGCCGTCGCCGAGCTTGATGTCGACGCCGCGTCCCGCCATGTTCGTCGCGATCGTGACGGCGCCGGGCTCTCCGGCGTCCTTGATGATCTCCGCCTCGCGCGCGTGCTCCTTCGCGTTCAGGACGTTGTGCTTCACGCCCTGGCGCGTGAGCAGCTGCGACAGGTACTCCGACGTCTCGACCGCGATCGTGCCGACGAGCACCGGCTGGCCCTTCACCGCGCGCTCCTTGATGTCGTGGACGACCGCGGCGAACTTGCCTTCCTTCGTCTTGAAGACGTAGTCCTGCTCGTCGTTGCGCGCCACCGGCACGTTCGTCGGGATCTCGACGACGTTGAGGTTGTAGATCTCGACGAACTCCTTCTCCTCCGTCTTCGCCGTGCCGGTCATGCCGCCGAGCTTCTCGTACAGGCGGAAGTAGTTCTGGAGGGTGATCGTCGCCATCGTCTGGTGCTCTTCCTGGATGCGGACGCCCTCCTTCGCCTCCACGGCCTGATGGAGGCCCTCGCTCCAGCGGCGGCCCTCCATGATGCGGCCGGTGAACTCGTCGACGATCTTCACCTCGTCGTCCTGGATGACGTAGTCGACGTCGCGCTGGTACAGCGACTGCGCCTTGAGCGCCTGGATGAGGTGGTTGACGAGCTGCGAGTTCTGCGGCGCGTAGAGGTTCTCGATCCGCAGTGCGCGCTCGACCTTCGCCACGCCGGCTTCCGTCACGGCGACGGTCTTGTGCTTCTCGTCGTACTCGTAGTCCGCGCCGACCTCCTCGGCGTACCCCTTCGGATCGCCCGGGCTCGAGCGGTGCGCGACGAGCTGCGGCGCGACGCGCGCGAAGTCGTAGTAGATCTGCGCCGCGGTCTGCGGCTCGCCGGAGATGATGAGCGGCGTGCGCGACTCGTCGATGAGGATCGAGTCGACCTCGTCCACGATCGCGTACGGATGGCCGCGCTGCACGACGCCTTCGAGCGAGACGGCCATGTTGTCGCGCAGGTAGTCGAAGCCGAACTCCGAGTTCGTCCCGAAGGTGACGTCGGCCTCGTAGGCGGCGCGGCGCGGCTCGAACGGCATCATGTTCTCGATCGAGCCCGTCGACATCCCGAGCGCGGTGTACACGGGCAACGTCCACTCCCGGTCGCGCCTGGCGAGGTAGTCGTTCACGGTGACGAGGTGCGCGCCCTTCCCGCTGAGCGCGTTGAGATAGAGCGCGTGCACCGCGACGAAGGTCTTGCCCTCGCCGGTCTTCATCTCGGCGATGTCGCCCTCGTGGAGGACGATGCCGCCCATCAGCTGCACGTCGAACGGGCGCACGCCCATCGTGCGCCTGAACGCCTCGCGCACGGCGGCGAACGCCTCGAAGAGGATGTCGTCGAGTCTCTCGCCGTTCGCGACGCGCTCGCGGAACTCGACCGTCTTCGCGGCGAGATCGGCATCCGAGAGCTTCTCGAAGTCCGGCTCGAGCGTGCCGATGTAGGCCGCCTGCTCGGCGAGCCGCTTGAGCCGCCGGCCTTCGCCGACACGTAGGACCTTCTCGAGGGAACCGAGCTGCTGCGCCATCCAGGGACAGGGTACCGAGGAAGCAGTGCGCGCTTCCTCGGTGAAGGTGTTGTGCTCCGCAGAGACGTGAGCGATGGCTTGGTTCTGCGGGGTCCGGGTTCGAGCGCTCGAGGCCCCGCCCCCACCAAAGGCCGTAGCTAACGCGCAGCGTTAGCGGAGGCCGGACGAAGCGTGTGGTCCTGCCGCAGGCACGACCGCACGCGCAGAACGACCATCCGCTCAGACCCTAAAGAGCTCGCGGGCTTTGCCCGCGAGCGCTCCCGCGAAGCGGGAACCTCCCCAAGCGGGAAGCGCGCAGCGCTTTCCGCTTAGAGCGCGGAGGCTCGTACTTCGAACAAGTCGCCGTCCAGCCGCTCCGCGTGCACCGCATAGTCGCGGCCCTCGCGCCGGCCGCGTGCTTCCAGCTCCGGCACCGTGCCGAAGACGCGCTCGCCATCGACGCGCAGGACGCGGTCTTCCGCGGTCTGCGTGAGATCGAGCACGTCCCCATTCGGGGCGCCGCCGATCTCCATCACCTCGATCCGGCGCGCCTGCACGGCCCACAGGTCGTCCCGCTGCCGCGCGGCGCGCGCACGATACGGCGGCTTCAGGTCCCGCTCGACCGCATCCGCGAGCCCCTGGAGCGAGCTGTCCGGCCCCTCCTCGACGAGCAGCGACCCGTCGGGGAGCACGACGAACGTCGCCGCGTCGCCCTCGACGTCCGGTACGACCGCGGCGACGGTCGCGTCCCATTCACGCGGGCGTTGCATGCCGTGCACGCCGACTTCGCGCCACGGTGCGCGCTGCTCGCTGTCGCTCTCGACGAGCCCGCCCTCACGCGCGAGGCGCTCGTGGAGCGACTCCTTCCGTCCGAACAGGCTCAAGAGTCGGTCGCGGCTGCTTCTGCGTCGAGAGCGTGCTTGTCGATCTTGCGCTTCGCGGCCTTGCGGTCGCGCTCGTCCTTCACCTGGCGCAAGAGCTTCTCGGTGAGCTCGTCGATCGAGACCTTCATGTCGCGCGTCGCCTCACGGGCGCGCAGCGTGTGACCCTTCAGCCAGACCGTGGCCTCGGCCACCTGGTTGTCCGAGATCGACGGGTTCTTCTCGACAGCGAGCTCGACCTCGACGCGCGCGAGCTTGCTCAGCTGCCGGTCGAGCTTGCCCAACTTCCGTTCGGCATACCTCCTGATGGCGTCGCTCACTTCGAGGTTCTTGCCCTTGACGTTGAGCTCCATCTCGCCTCCTCAGGTATCGGGATGCATCCTTAACCATATCCCCAGGTCCGAACCGCACGCGCGAACGTGACCACGTCGACGCGGTGGGCGCCGGCGGCGCGAAGTGCAGCGGAGGCTGCGGAAACAGTGGCGCCGGTCGTGTAGACATCGTCGACGAGGATCGCGCCGCCTGCGATCCCCCGGACGGAGGTGAACGCCCCGGCGACGTTGCGGCGCCGCTCCGCGAGGGGCAGGCCGCGCTGGCGCCGCGCGTCGCGCGTCCGCCCGAGGAGCGGCTCGCACGGCACCCCCCACCGCCGCGCGAGCGCACGAGCGAGCCGCTCGGCGGGATGGTGGCCGCGGTCGCGGCGCCGGCCCGCGTCCGGAGGGACGAACGTCACGATCTCCGCGTCCGGCCGCGCGACGCGATCGGCGACGACCTCCGCTGCATGCTCCGCGAGGCCGCGCAGCCCGCGCTCCTTCCAGCCGGCGACGAACCGCCGCACGGGATCGTCGTACGGCACCGCCGCCCGCGCCGACGCGAACGCAAGCCTCCTGCCGGAGCACTCACGGCAGCGCCGTACGGGCCATGCCGTCGGCGCGCCGCACCGCTCGCAGAGCGGCGGCTCGAGCCGCGCGAAGCCGTCGCGGCAGCCGTCGCAGAGGAGCGCGCGCCCACCGCCGCACACGAGACAGCGCTGCGGCAGGAGAACGTCGAGCACGTCGCGACCATAGGCCGCGAGGTGTCACGTCAATCGAACGAATACGTGTCGCGACGAGGGAGCCCGAGGCGGCTGCGCATGAGGTTGTCCGCCTCGAGCAGCTGGCGGGCGTCGCCGATGTCGTACCAGGCACCCGGGAAGCGATACGCGTACACGGGCACGCGCTCGTGCAGCCACGCGACGAGGTTGCCCGGCTGGTCGGGCGGCTGGCCCTCGTCGAGGTACACCGACACGAGGCGCGCGTGCTCGCGCGTGTAGAGGTACGTCGCGGTTGCGGCGAGCGTCGTCGTCGGATGCTCCGGCTTCTCGACGAAGGCGACGATGCGGTCGTCCTCGTCGAGCTCGACGATGCTGTACTTCCGCACGAGCTCGAGGTCGCCGACGTCGTGCACGGCGACCGCGCTGCCGTCGGGCCTGCTCTCCCGGAACGCGACGAGATCGGCGAGCGAGTAGTCGAAGAGATTGTCGCCCGCGATCACGAGCAGGTCGTCGTCCAGGCCGGCGCGCGTCTGCACGAAGCGGATGTCGCCGATGGCGCCGAGCCGGTCGTCGTTCGACGTCGTGCCGTCGTTGTGCACGACGACGTTCTTGCCCTCTGCCCAGGCGTCGAACTGGTCGGCGAAGCGCGCGTTCGTCACGAGATGGACGTGGTCGACGTCCGCCTCGTGGAGCTTGTCCAGCACCCAGTCGACCATCGGTCGCCCGCCGACGGGCAGCAGGTGCTTCGGCACGGTGTCGGTGAGCGGGCGTAGCCGCGTCGCGTAGCCGGCGGCGAGGATCAGGCCGTCCATACGCCGTCCTCGGTGACGATCGCCGCGATGAGCGCGACCGGCGTGACGTCGAACGCGGGATTCCGGGCCGGGAACCGGGTCGTGATCTCGGCCGGGTCGCGCTCCTCGATCGGGATCTCGGCGCCCGTCGGCGTCGAGACGTCGATGGTCGACGTCGGCGCGACGACGTAGAGCGGAATCCCGTGATGCGCGGCGAGCACAGCGAGACCATAGGTGCCGATCTTGTTCGCCGTATCGCCGTTGGCGGCGATCCGGTCGGCCCCGGTCACGATCAGGTCGACCTCGCCGCCGGCCATCATCGCCGCGGCCGCGCCGTCCGCGATGACCGTGTGCGGGATGCCCGCCGTCTCGAGCTCCCACGCGGTGAGGCGCGCCCCCTGGAGCAGCGGCCGCGTCTCGTCCACGAGCACATGCCGCAGCAGGTCGCGCTCCCAGGCCGCCCGGAGCGCGCCGACGGCCGAGCCGTAGCCGCCGGTGGCGAGACCGCCGGCGTTGCAGTGCGTGAGCGCGCGCGTCCCCGGCGCGAAGAACTCGGCCGCGTGCGCCGACATCCGCCGGCAGCGATCGACCTCCTCGTGATGGAGCGCGCGGGCTCGCTCCGGCGTCGGGTCGTCGCGCATCTGCGCGAGCGCCCACGGCAGGTTCACCGCGGTCGGGCGCGAGGCGGCGAGCACGCGCTCCGCCTCGGCAAGATCCTCGCCGCGGAGCGCGGCGAGCGCGAGCCCGTACGCAGCGGCGACGCCGATCGCCGGCGCCCCTCTGATGGCCATGTCCCGGATTGCCGCGGCCACCTCGGCCGAGGTGACACACGCGAGCTCGACCTCCTCGTCCGGGAGCCGGCGCTGGTCGAGGAGGACGACCCGCGGGCCGTCCTCCTCCAACCGAACGATGTCCTCCGGAGCGAGGTCCTGTCTCAGGTGCCCTCGTCCCACGAGGCGAGGTAGTGCGCCTGCTCCTCCGTGAGCGTGTCGATGTCGACGCCCATCGTCGCGAGCTTCAGGCGGGCGATCTCCTTGTCGATCTCGGCCGGCACCGGATACACCTTGCGGTCGAGCTCGCCGGCATGCTGCACCGCGTACTCGACGCCGAGCGCCTGGTTCGCGAACGACATGTCCATGACGAGCGCCGGGTGCCCTTCGGCGGCGGCGAGGTTGACGAGCCGGCCGTCCGCGATGAGGTAGAGGCGGCGTCCGTCGGCGAGCGTGAACTCCTCGACGAACTCACGGGCGATCCGCGTCTCCCCCGCGAGGTCGCGCAGCGCCGGGATGTCGATCTCGACGTTGAAGTGACCCGTGTTGCAGAGGATGGCGCCGTCCTTCATGAGCTCCATGTGCTGGCGGGCGACGACGTGCTTGTCGCCGGTGGCGGTGCAGAAGAGGTCGCCGACGACGGCGGCCTTCTCCATCGGCATGACGTCGAAGCCGTCCATCGACGCCTCGAGCGCCTTCAGCGGATCGACCTCGGTGACGATGACCTGCGCGCCCATCCCGCGGGCCCGCGACGCGACACCGCGCCCGACCCAGCCGTAGCCGGCGACGACGAACTTCTTGCCGGCGAGGAGGACGTTCGTCGCGCGGATGATCCCGTCGACGGTCGACTGCCCCGTGCCGTAGCGGTTGTCGAAGAGGTGCTTCGTCTCCGCGGCGTTCACGGCGATGATCGGGAAACCGAGCTTGCCCTCAGCCTCGAGCGCCTTGAGCCGGATGACGCCGGTGGTCGTCTCCTCCGTGCCGGCGATGATGTCGCCGAGCTGCTCGCGCCGTGCCGAATGGAGCACGCCGATGACGTCGGCGCCGTCGTCCATCGTCAGGTGCGGCTTGTGGTCGACGGCGGCCTCGATGTGCGAGTAGTACGTGTCGTGGTCCTCGCCCTTGATCGCGAAGACCGAGATGTCGTACTCCTCGACGAGCGCTGCGGCGACGTCGTCCTGCGTCGAGAGCGGGTTCGAGGCGCACAGCACCACGTCCGCGCCGCCGGCCTTCAGCGTCCGCATGAGGTTCGCGGTCTCGGTCGTGACGTGCAGGCACGCCGAGATCCGGTGACCGCTCAGCGGCTGATCCTTTTCGAACCGTTCCCGGATCGCAGCCAGCACCGGCATCTGCCGGTCGGCCCATTCGATCCGCCGCTTGCCCTCGGCGGCGAGCGCGAGGTCCTTCACGTCGTACCGTTTCGTCGCTGCCATTCGGTCCTTTCGGGTTAGGCGGCGAGGAGCCGCTCGTGCTTGCGCTGTTCCCACTCGACCCAGGCGAGATCGTCGGCGCCGGCAAGCCAGCGCGTCGACCGCGCGCTTGAGCTCCGGTTCCCGGCGCAGACGCGCCGCGAACGACGAGGTCGCCGATCTCCACCCGGAAGCGGCTGCGAAGCTCCGCCAGCGAGCGCAGCTGGTTCAGCTCGCGCAGCGCGTACCGCCGGTAGCCGGCGGGCGTGCGGGAGGGGACGACGAGGCCGACGCGCTCGAGGTAGCGGAGCATGCGCGGCGACCACCCGGTCCGGGCTGCCGCCTCCGAGACGTGCGTGCCGTCCACGGGTCTACCTTAACACAGATGTGTCAAGGTTCGCTCGTGCCGGCCCGGCCGTACGCGTCCTCGAGCCGGACGACGTCCGCGAGGTGCGGCGTCGAGACCTCGATGATCGTCGTGTCCTCGAGCGCCGTGACCCGGTGGACCGTGCCCGGCCGGTACCGGAAGCAGTCGCCCGGGGCGATCACCTCGGTCTTGAGGACGGCGTCCCCCACCGCACCGAGCTCGAGCTTCGCGCGGCCGCTCTCGACGTACCAGCTCTCGTCCTTCTCGCGGTGGAACTGGAGGCTCAATGACTGGCCGGCGCGGACGAAGAGGATCTTCCCGACGTACGTCTCGCTCTCGGCCCAGATGAGCTCCCAGCCCCACGGCTTCTCGACGCGGCGCGGGTCGAACCGCCACCGGTCGAGGGTCTCGTAGTTCGGGGAGTCGACGCTCACGGGAGGATTCTCTGCGGTCTCCAGTCCGGATGCTCGGACATGAACTCCTCCGCCCGCCGCAGGTCCTTGGGCGTGTTCAGGGTGAGCCAGACGCCGCCGTGCCGGTAGCCCCGGAGCTTCCCCTCCGCGGCGAGCTCGGGGAAGGTCGTCAGCTCGTGGTCGCCGCGCTCCGGCAGGCGATCGAGCGCCTCCTCGCCGAGGGCGTAGACGCCCGAGTTCACCCAGTCGTCCAGGAGCGGCGCCTCGCGGAAGCCCGTGACGCGGCCGTCGTCCTCGAGCGAGACGACGCCGAACGGCGAGCGCACCTGCGAGACGACGATCGTCGCGGCGGCGCCGGAGCCTTCGTGCTCGGCGTAGAGCGCGGCGAAGTCGACGTCGAGGAGCTCGTCGCCGTTGAGCGCGAGGACGGTTCCCCGTTCCGTGCGCCGGGAGGCCGCGAGCCGCAGCCCGCCGCCTCTGCCGAGCGGCTCCTGCTCCCCGACGGGCTCGATCTCCGCCCCGAGGCCCCCGAGCGCGTTGACGAACACGTGCTCCTGCCCGGCGCGGCACGCGACGATGACGCGCGTCACGCCGGCGGCGACGAGGCGGCCGACGGTGTACTCGGCGAGCGGGTAGCCGGCGACCGGCACGAGCGGCTTCGGCAGCCCCTGTGCCGCCTCGCCCATCCGCTCCGCCTTGCCGCCCGCGAGGAGCAGCGCTTCCATCAGTGCGTGAGCTCGGGCGGCTTCACAGGTGAGGCGTGCCGCGGCCTGCCGATGCCTTCGTACGTGAAGCCCGCCGCCTGCGTCGCCTCCGGGTCGAGCAGGTTGCGGCCGTCGACGATGAGCGGATACGCCATCGACGCTCGCACTTCCGGCGAAGCGAGCGACGCGAGCTCCGGCCATTCGGTGACGATGACGGCCGCGTCGACGCCGCTCACGGCTTCGAGGACGGAGTCGCAGATCTCGATGCCTGCGAAGTCGGTCGGGCGCGCGACCGGGTCCCACGCTCGCACCTCGGCGCCTTCGGACAGGAGGCGGTACGCGATCACGCGGCTCGGCGCTTCGCGCATGTCGTCGGTGTTCGGCTTGAACGCGAGGCCGAGCAACGCGACGCGCTTGCCGCGGAGCGAGCCGAGATGCTTCTGCAACTTCTGGACGACGCGCCGCTTCTGGAGCTCGTTCACCTCCCACACCGCGTGCAGCAGCATGAACGGGTAGCCCTCGTTGCCGGCGAGTTGCTTCAGCGCGGAGACGTCCTTGGGGAAGCACGAGCCACCGAAGCCGATGCCGGCGCGGAGGAAGTGCGGGCCGAGGCGGTGGTCGAGGCCGACGCCGCGCGCGACGTCGACGACGTCCGCGCCGACGAGCTCGCACACGTTCGCGATCTCGTTGATGAAGCTGATGCGCGTCGACAGGAATGCGTTCGCGGCGAGCTTCACAAGCTCGGCGGAGTGGACGTCGGTGCGCACGATCTCGCCGCCGATGCCGCGGTGCAGCTCGACGACGCGGTCGGCGTCGGCGGCGTCGAACGCGCCGACGACGATGCGGTCGGGAGTGGCGAAGTCGGTGACCGCGCTCCCTTCGGCGAGGAACTCCGGGTTGGAGACGTAGCCGACGTTCGTGAGGCCGCGTTCGTCCAGGCGCGCGCGCACGTGCATGCCGGTGCCGACCGGCACGGTGCTCTTCATGACGACGACCGGGCGCCCCGGGACGTCGTCCGGCAGCTCGTCGACAACCGACCAGACGGCGGCCAGGTCGGCGTCGCCGGACGCCGTCGGCGGCGTGCCGACCGCGACGTAGAGGAACTCCGCCCCGTCGACCGCCTCGCTCACGTCGAGCGTGAAGCGGAGCCGCTCGCGGTTCCGCTCGATCACCTCGTCGAGCCCGGGCTCGTAGATCGGCACGACGCCCGCCTGAAGCTGTTCGATGCGCTCGGGGAGGATGTCGCGGATCACGACCTCGTGCCCGAGATCGGCGAAGCACGCGCCGGTCACCAGGCCGACGTAGCCGGCTCCGAACATCCCGATTTTCGCCATCGGCCCGAAGCCTAGTGCGCAGCCGAGACGGGCTGCAGACCCTTCGCGATCGCAATCATCGTCTCGTTCGAGAGCTCGTCGCGGAGCGTGTTCACGACCCAGTAGGTCGCGCCGCCCTGGCTGAGGGCGATCATGTGGATGTTCCCGCCGGTCGTGTACAGGTCGTACGAGCGGCCCTTGATCGTTTCGTGGCCGCTCGGGTGGCGGAGCACCGGAGCGTTCGTCCAGTCGGTCTCGATGACCTGCCAGTAGACGTTGCCGGCGCCGGTGACGAACGTGAGCGCAAGCTCGTGCTTGAACGGGACGGGCTTGAAGGCGCGGGCGCCGTCGAGGGACGACAGCCGTGATCCGCGCTCGAGGACGCTCGGGACGAGCACGCGGAACGGCAGCTTCGACCGGACCTCCTGGATCGACGACAGCGTCGCGCCCGGGTCGTCGCGCGTCACCGGCGGCTGGTACGTCGGCGGCGGAGTGACGTGCGCCTGCGGGTTCGTGAGCTCACCGCCGAAGCTCGAGCCGACGACGACGACCGTCAGCGGGTTGTTCGCCTGCTGGGCGAAGCCGGCGAGCTCGGGCGGGAGCGGCGCGACGTTCGTGTGGTCGCCGAACGCGGACTTCAGCATGCGTGCGGCCTGCTTCGCGCCGGGCTGCACGGCGTCGTAGTAGACCGTCGTCGCGTAGTAGCTCTGGCTCGGCGCGTCGGCGAGGATCGTCGGCGGCAGCTGCTCGGTGTGGAAGCCGGCGACGCTGAGCTTGTACGTCGTGTCGCGCGCGAGGCCCGGCTGCGTCGTCCCGTTGAGGACGAGCGTCGTGACCTGGCTCGCCTTCAGCGCCGGCTGCTTCGCAGCCTTCGGCTTCTTGCCGAGCGCGACCGCGCTGGCGGTGGCGGCCTGCGTGACATCCGGGTGCTGGAACGAGTCGACCGCCGTCGAGACCTCGGTCGGCGGCGCCAGCAGCTCCGCACCCGCGACGCCGTACGGCTGGAGATTCTCGAGGTTGACCCGGAACAGATGCCCGGGCGGCAGCTTGTACGCGAGTCCCGCATACGACTCGATGTCGGAAAGGCTCGGCGCGCACGTCGCACAGTTGCCGCTGCCGACCTCCACGCTCCCCTTGAGCGCGCCGATGAGCTTCGGGATGTCGAAGATCGAGACGCCGGTCGCGAGCCGGTCCTTCAGCGACTCGATGAACAGCTGCTGGCGCGCGACGCGATAGAGGTCGGAGTCGGTGTGACGGAAGCGGACGAAGTCGAGCGCCTGCTGGCCGTTCAGCTTCTGGTAGCCCGGCTCGAGGTTGATCTTCGCGTAGCCGCCCGGGCCGCCGACCGTGTTGATGTACCGGTGGTCGACGTCGATGTAGACGCCGTGCAGCTTGTTCACGAGCAGCTTGAAGCCGTGGAAGTCGATCGTGATGAGGTAGTTGACGGCGATGCCCGTCAGCTTCTCGACCGTATTGAGCGTGCCGGTCGGGCCGCAGGTCGTGAACGCCGTGTTGATGCGGTCGGTCGTGACCGCCGTCGTCTGGTCGTGGCAATAGATCGGCACGACGAGGTCGCGCGGGAACGAGAACAGCGAGAGCGTGTTCTGCTGCGGGTCGGCGCGGACGAGCATGATCGTGTCCGACCGCGAGCCGGAGGCGCCGAACGAGTCGACGCCGGAGCGTGCGTCGTAGCCGATGATGAGCGACGTCGCCGGCTCGGAGGGCGACGCGACGGTGTGCAGGAACTTCGTCGACTCCTTCACCGACTTCGAGTGGGGCGCGATCGCGTTCAGCGTCTCGTGCGCGTAGAGGTAGAGGCCGCCCGCGAGCCCGCTCGCGACGACGAGGAGGCCGAGCAGGATCCAGCCGAGCACGAGGCCGACGACCTGCCGTGTCGACCGCCGCGGCGGATCCGGCTGCCGGTACCGGCGCATCGGCTCGATCGAGCCGGGCGGCAGTACCGCATGGCCGTTGCCGTTGACGGCCGCGCCGCGACCGATTCCTCTCTTCAGCGTCGTCCGCACGGGCCCCGGAGGACTAGGTTAGCGCCGCGGGCGGCGGGGCTCACCGACGTCCGCCCCAGCGCATGAACCGGGGAGAAACCTTGCATCTCTCGTCACCATGCGGCTCCGCGGCAGCGGTAGGCTCGTGCCGACGGGGCGGGAGGTGGGTTCTCCCGAGAAATGACGCGTGTACCTCTTAAGCAGGAACGGTCGCCGGCTCGTACGCGAGGTTCGGCCGGAGCCAGCGCTCCGCCTCGGCGAGCGTGACGCCCTTGCGCGCCGCGTAGTCCTCGACCTGGTCGAGGCCGACGCGGCCGACGGAGAAGTACCGCGCGTCCGGATGCCCGAGGTAGATGCCGCTGACGCTGGCCGCCGGCATCATCGCGAACGACTCCGTGAGCACGATCCCGAGCTCCTCGGCGCCGAGCAGGTCGAAGAGCTTGCGCTTCTCGGAATGGTCGGGGCACGCCGGGTAGCCGAACGCCGGCCGGATGCCGCGGTATCGCTCAGCCGCGAGCTCCTCGGCGGAGAGCTTCCGCCCGGACTCGTACCACGCACGCCGCGCGACCTCGTGCAGGTACTCCGCGAACGCCTCCGCCAGCCGGTCCGCGAGCGCCTTCGCCATGATCGAGTGGTAGTCGTCGTGCTCGGATTCGAAGCGGGCCGCGAGCTCGTCCACGCCGAAGCCGGCCGTCACCGCGAACGCACCGAGATGGTCGCCGGCCGGCGCGACGACGTCGGCGAGACAGCGGTTCGGCCGGGAGTCGCCGTACGCCGACTGCTGGCGTAGGAACGAGAACCGCGTGTCGCCACCGACGACGACGTCGTCGCCGTCCGACGATGCCGGCCAGAAGCCGAGCACGCCGCGCGCCTGCAGCAGCCGGCCATCGACGATCTCGTCGAGGAGCTTCTGCGCGTCGTCGTAGAGCTCGCGCGCCGCCGGCTGCTCGAGGATCGCGGGGAACTTGCCCTTCAGCTCCCAGGCGTGGAAGAAGAACTGCCAGTCGATGTACTCGCGCAGCGTGGCGAGATCGGGCTCGACGACGCGCGTGCCGGTGAACTCGGGCACGGGCAGGTCGTCGAAGACAACGCGCTGCGGGTTCGCGCGCGCGTCGGCGATCGGCAGGAGCGGCTTGCGCTCGCGCTCGGCGTACTGGTCGCGCAGCTGCTCCTGATGCTCGCGGTTCTCCGCGTCGAGCCTGCCGCGACGCTCGGTGTCGAGCAGGTCGGAGACGACGCCGACGACGCGCGACGCGTCGAGGACGTGGATGACGGGCTGCGTGTACTGCGGAGCGATGCGCACGGCCGTGTGCTGGCGCGACGTCGTCGCGCCGCCGATGAGCAGTGGGAGCGACAGGCCGCGCCGCTCCATCTCGTGCGCGACGTCGACCATGTGATCGAGCGACGGCGTGATGAGCCCCGACAGACCGACGACGTCTGCGCCATGCTCCAGCGCGGTGTCGAGGATCATGTCGCCCGGCACCATGACGCCGAGGTCGATCACCTCGTAGTTGTTGCAGCCGAGCACGACGCCGACGATGTTCTTACCGATGTCGTGGACGTCTCCCTTCACCGTCGCGAGCACGACCTTCCCCTGTACGCGGCCGGACTCCTTCTCATCCTCCATGTACGGCTCGAGATAGGCGACCGCGCGCTTCATCGCGCGCGCGCTCTTCACGACCTGCGGCAGGAACATCTTCCCGGCGCCGAAGAGGTCGCCGACCACCTGCATCCCCGCCATGAGCGGTCCCTCGATCACGTCGAGCGGCCGGGGCAGCTTCTGCCGGGCCTCCTCCGCGTCCTCTTCGATGAAGTCGACGATCCCGTGCACGAGCGCATACGAGAGCCGCTCCTCGACCGTCGCCTCGCGCCACGAGAGGTCGCGCTCGCGGCGCGTGCCTTCGCCGCGCACGCGCTCCGCGTACTCGACGAGCCGCTCGGTCGAATCGTCGCGACGGTTGAAGATCACGTCCTCGACCCGTTCGAGCAGCTCCGGCTCGATGTCCTCGTAGACGACGAGCTGGCCCGCGTTGACGATGCCCATGTCGAGACCGGCGGCGATCGCGTGGTAGAGGAACGCCGAGTGCATGGCCTCGCGGACGACGTCGTTGCCGCGGAACGAGAAGCTCAGATTCGAGATGCCGCCGCTCGTCTTCGAGCCGGGGCAGCGCTCCTTGATGAGGGGGAGCGCCTCGATGAACGCCTTGGCGAAGTTCACGTGCTCCTCGATCCCGGTCGCCACCGCGAGCACGTTCGAGTCGAAGACGATGTCCTCCGGCGCGAACCCGACCTCGTCGATGAGCAGCCGGTACGCCCGTTCGCAGATCGCGACCTTCCGCTCGACCGTCTCGGCCTGGCCCTTCTCGTCGAAGGCCATGACGACGACGCCGGCGCCGTACTGGCGCACGGTGCGCGCCTGCGCGAGGAACGCCTCCTCCCCCTCCTTCAGGCTGAGCGAGTTCACGACGCCCTTGCCCTGCAGGCACTTGAGCCCGGCCTGGAGAACCGTCCAGCGCGAGCTGTCGACCATGATCGGCAGGCGCGCGATCTCCGGCTCGGTGGCGACGAGGTTGAGGAACGTCGTCATCGCCTGCTCGCCGTCGAGCAGGTCGGCGTCCATGTTCACGTCGATGAGGTTCGCGCCGCCGCGCACCTGCTCGAGTGCGACGTCGAGCGCCTGCTGGAAGTCGTCGGCTTCGATGAGCCGCCGAAAACGCGCGGAGCCGGTGACGTTCGTGCGCTCGCCGATCATGACGAAGTTCGTGTCCGGCGTGATCGTGAACGGCTCCAGGCCGCTGAAGCGCGTCTGCGGCACGGGCGTCGGGATCCGCCGCGGCGCGACACCGTCCACGGCCGCCTTGATCGCGCGCACGTGGTCCGGCGTCGTCCCGCAGCAGCCGCCGACGATGTTCACGAGGCCGGCGCGCGCGAACTCGCCGAGGAAGCTGCTCGTGTCGCCGGGCTGCTCGTCATGGAGGCCCATCTCGTTCGGAAGCCCCGCGTTCGGGTAGCACGCGACCCACGTGTCCGCGACGCGCGAGAGGTCTTCGACGAACGGACGCATCTCGGTCGCGCCGAGCGAGCAGTTCACGCTCACGACGAGCGGGCGCGCATGCTCGATGGAGACCCACCACGCCTCGACCGTCTGCCCGGAGAGGTTGCGTCCGCTGCGGTCGACGGCGGTGAACGAGAGCCACAAGGGCAGCTCGGGCGCCGCCTCCTGCGCCGCGACGATCGCCGCCTTCGAGTTGAGCGAGTCGAAGATCGTCTCGATGAGGAGGACGTCGACGCCGCCGTCGCGGAGCGCCGCCATCTGCTCGGCGTACGTCTCGACGACAGCGTCGAACGTGACCGCGCGGAACGACGCGTCCTCGACCTTCGGCGACAAGGACAGCGTGACGTTGAGCGGCCCGACGGAGCCCGCGACGAGGCCGCCGAACTCGTCCGCGACCTCCCGGGCGATCCGGGCGCCCTCGAAGCTCATCTCCGCCGCGTACCCCTCGAGTGCGTAGTCGGCCTGCCCGATGCTCGTGGCCGTGAACGTGTTCGTCGTCGCGATGTCCGCGCCCGCCTCGAAGTAGGCGCGATGGATGTCGCGCACGATCTCCGGTCGCGTGATGTTGAGGATGTCGGGATCCCCGGCGACGTCGCGCGGGTGGTCGCGGAAGCGTTCGCCGCGGTACGCCTCCTCGCCGCGCACCTCCCGCTGGATGAGCACGCCCCAGGAGCCGTCGAGGACGGCGATGCGCTCGCCGAGAATCGTTTCGAGTTTGTCGCGCGCGTCCGGCAAGTCCGTCTCCGCTCCCCTAAAGTCCGGGAGCGCCGGGGGCGCCCTCGGGCTCTTTAGGCGTTTGTTAACCCGGTCGCCAAGCTGCCTGTCAAAGCTCTCCGGGTACTGCAGAGTACCAACCCACTCGTCGGGTAGGGTGCTGCGCTGGATGGCGGAGGAGGTTCACGACGGCGCATCGCTTCGCGCCGCGCTCGCCGAGATCGCGAGCGATTTCTCGTTCAGCTGGACGCCGGGCGCGCGCCAGCTCTTCGCGGATCTGGCACCCGAGCGCTTCTCCGAGCTCGGCCACAACCTCACCGCGCTCCTCTCCGAGCTGACCGACGGCGACCTCTCGCGCGCGTTGACGCCCGAGTACGCGCTGCGCCTCGGCCGCGTCCAGGAACGGCTGGGGGCGGAGACCGAGCGCGTCACGTGGTGGCAGGAGCATCACGGCCGGGACGACATGCTCGTTGCGTACTTCTCGACCGAGTTCGGCCTCGACCAGATGCTGCCGACGTACTCCGGCGGCCTCGGCATCCTCGCGGGGGATCATCTGAAGGCGGCGTCCGAGCTCGGCGTTCCGCTCGTCGGCATCGGGCTGTTCTATCGCCGCGGCTATTTCCGCCAGCGACTCGACGAAGGCGACCGCCAGGTCGAGCGCTATCCGCGGAACGACCCGAGCCGGCTCCCGATCACGCTCGTGCCGATGGCGCCGACCGTCCTGCTCTCGGACGGCAACGGGGAGCTCGTGCCGGTGCGGCTCGGCGTGTGGCGCGCACAGGTCGGCCGTGTCTCGCTCTACCTCATCGACACGAAGGTCGAGGGCAACCCGGACTGGGCGCGCGATGCGACCGACACGCTCTACGGCGGCGACCGCGAGAACCGGCTGCGCCAGGAGATCGTGCTCGGCGTGGGCGGTATCCGCGTACTACGCGAGCTCGGACTCCACCCGACCGTCTTCCACCTCAACGAAGGGCATTCGGCATTCCTTCAGCTCGAGCGGCTGCGCGAGCTCGTCGAAGACGAGGGCGTGAGCAAGGAGGAGGCGCTCGAGCGGCTGCGTGTGTCGACGGTGTTCACCACACACACACCCGTCCCGGCCGGGAACGAGGTCTTCGACGGCGAGCTCGCCCGCCGGAACCTCGAGCCGCTCGCAGAACGTTGCGGCTTCACGTGGGAGGAGTTCGCCGAGCTCGGGAAGGTGCACCACGAGGAGACGCGATTCGGTCTGACACCGTTCGCGCTGAGGACCTCGGCGTACGCGAACGGGGTCTCCGAGCTGCACGGGCAGGTGTCGCGCGAGATGTGGCACGACCTGTGGCCCGACCGGCCGGTCGACCAGGTGCCGATCACCTCGATCACGAACGGCGTGCACGCCCGGACGTGGATCTCGGACGAGCTCGAGGACCTGCTCGGGCACCTGTCGCCCGACTTCGAACGCGCGCTCGAGCTCGGCGACGACGTGCTCTGGGCTGCGCATCGCGCCGCGAAGAAGCGGATGCTCGAGTTCATCGCCCGCACGCGCGGCGCCGGTGGCCTCGATCCGGACGCGCTGACGATCGGATTCGCGCGCCGCTTCGCGACGTACAAGCGCGCCGCCCTGCTGTTCAGCCAGCCGGAACGTCTCGCGAAGCTCCTCGTCGATCCACGCCGGCCGATCCAGGTGCTCGTCGCCGGCAAGGCGCACCCGGCGGACGAAGGCGGCAAGGACGTCATCCAGCAGGTCGTCGACTACGCGCGCAGCGAGGGCGGCCTCGGCCACGTCGTCTTCCTCGCTGACTACGAGATGACGCTCGCCCGGCGACTCGTCCAGGGCTGCGACGTCTGGCTGAACACGCCGCGCCGGCCGATGGAGGCCTCCGGAACGTCCGGCATGAAAGCCGCGCTGAACGGCGTGCTCAACTGCTCCATCCTCGACGGCTGGTGGGCCGAGGGGTACACGCCGGAGCGCGGGTTCGCGATCGGCAACGGGGAGCAGGCGGAATCCGAGGAGGAGCAGGACGCGCTCGACGCGGAGTCGCTCTTCGCCGTCCTCGAGCAGCAGGTGCTGCCGGCGTTCTACGAGCGCGACGCGCGGGACGTGCCGGCCCAGTGGATCGAGATGATGCGCCACTCCATCGCCGCGCTCGGCGTCGAGTTCAGCACGACGCGCATGGTGCGGGAGTACGTCGAGCGGATGTACCTGCCGGCGTACCGGAGCGCAGTCACCGCTGCGCTCGAAGCCGCCTAGGAGCCGCGCGACTCCGACAGCTCGATCAGCCGTTGAGCGCGCTCAGCACGGAGACGCCGCACACGATCAGGACGACGCCTGCGACCTGGACGCGCGTCAGCCGCTCGCGGAAGACGACGAACGAGACGACCGCTGCAATCCCGGCGAACTGCGAGGCGAGCACCGCAGCGACCGCGAGCCCGTGACGCGCGCCGAACGCGTACGACGCGAACCCGAGCACCTCGCACAGGCCGCCGACGACCGCGTATGGCAGCGCCGCGCGCCGGATCCGCCACTTGCGCATGACAAGAAGCGGCACCGCGATCACCGCGACGCCGACGACCCGAGGCGGCAGCGCCGCCCACGCGATCCCGAGGCTCTGCCCGACGCGGCCCGTCGAGTACAAGCCGAGCCCGAACGCCAACGCCGCGCCGCCCGCGAGCAACGCCGCCCTCACGCCGAAGCGGCGCTCGTCCCGGTTGACGCTTCGTGTGTGCGCCGCCAGCGCGACGCCCGCCGCGATCGCGACCAGCGTCGCTACCTTGCCGCCCGACAGTTGCTCTCCCAGGAGCACGGCGATCACCGCCGCGACGGCGCCTTCGGTCGACGTGATCGGCGCGATGACGCCGACCTTGCCGACACTCAACGCGGCGTACGTCAAGAGCAGGCCGACGATGTTCCCGAGCCCTGCGACGGCCAGCCACGCCGTCGTGTGCCCGTCGAGGCCGCTCGGGACACCGGCGACCGCCGCGGTCGGGAGGGCGACGACGAGCCCGACGGTCATCACCGTCGCGAGGTACGACCAGGCATCGACGAGCCGCATCGCGCGCGCGGCGGTCAGCGTCGTCGCCGTCCAGGCGAGCGCAGCACCCAGCCCGCCCAGGATCGCCAGCACGTCCTCAGGCTAGTGAAGGAAGGCCGGACAGACCTGCGCTAGCTCCAGTACCGCTTCGCCTCTTCTTCCATCTTCTCGAGGCGCGTGTAGTAATCGGGGAACTCGTTCAGGTGCGCGCGAGCGATGCGGGCCGTCACGTGTGGATCGTCGTCGGTGACGTTCGTGGCGGGATCGTGCAATCCGTGCTCGAGCTCGACGTCCATTCCGGCGCGGAATTCCTCGACGTCGAATGGCGAGGTCGCCCAGTCGATGCCGATCTCCTCGCCGAATCGGCGCGCGTCGTCCGTCGAGAAGCGACGCGTCTCGGCCATCTAGCCGCCGTGCCCGCTCACGCGCAGCTGGTTCTCCGCGTGGCGGATGCGCTGCTCGAGCTGCCACGCATCGGCGGTCGACTCGCCCGACTGCACCTTCTCGAGCTCGGCCTGCGCGTCTTCGAGCTGCCGCTTCGCCCGCTCGTCGTCGATCTCGCCCGCGCCGACGGCGTCGTCGACGAGCGCGATCGCGCGATCCTCGAGCACCTGGAAGAAGCCTGGGCCGGTGGCGAACGTCTGCACGTCGTCGGCGTCCATGTCGACGTAGATGCGCGTCGAGCCGGCGTTGAGCATCGCAACGAGCGGCGCGTGGCGCGCGAGGACGCCGATCTCCCCCGCCGCGCCGGGCACGACGATCATCTCCGCATCGCCTTCGAACGCGGCGCCCTCGGGCGTCACGAGCGAGACGGAGAACTTCGGGTGCTCGGCCACTAGCTCCCTTCCTGCATCTGCTTCGCGCGCTCGACGGCTTCCTCGATGACGCCGACCATGTAGAACGCCTGCTCCGGCAGGTCGTCGTGGTTGCCGTCGAGGATCTCGTTGAAGCTGCGGATCGTGTCCTCGAGCTTCACGTACTTGCCCTCGATGCCGGTGAACTGCTCGGCGACGAAGTTCGGCTGCGAGAGGAACCGCTCGATCTTGCGCGCGCGCTGGACGACGAGCTTGTCCTCGTCCGAGAGCTCGTCGATACCGAGGATGGCGATGATGTCCTGGAGGTCGCGGTAGCGCTGCAGCACCTCCTGCACGCGCGTCGCGCAGCGGTAGTGGTCCTCCGACACGATGCCCGGCTGAAGCGCGCGGGACGTCGAGTCGAGCGGGTCGACCGCCGGGTAGATCCCCTTCTCGACGATGGCGCGCGAGAGCACCGTCGTCGAGTCGAGGTGCGCGAACGTGTTCGCAGGTGCGGGGTCGGTGAGGTCGTCCGCCGGCACGTAGATCGCCTGCACGGAGGTGACCGAGCCGGTGCGCGTGGAGGTGATGCGCTCCTGGAGCTGCCCCATCTCCGTCGCGAGCGTCGGCTGGTAGCCGACGGCGCTCGGCATGCGGCCGAGCAGCGCCGACACCTCGGAGCCCGCCTGCACGAACCGGAAGATGTTGTCGATGAAGAGCAGGACGTCCTGGCCCTGGTCGCGGAAGTACTCCGCCATCGTCAGGCCGGAGAGGGCGACGCGCAGCCGTGCGCCCGGCGGCTCGTTCATCTGCCCGTAGACGAGCGCGACCTTGTCGAGCACCTTCGACTCGGTCATCTCGAGGATGAGGTCGTTGCCCTCACGCGTGCGCTCGCCGACGCCGGAGAAGACCGACACGCCGCCGTGCTCGCGCGCGACGTTGTGAATGAGCTCCTGGATGAGCACGGTCTTGCCCACGCCTGCGCCGCCGAAGAGGCCGATCTTGCCTCCGCGCACGTACGGCGCGACGAGGTCGATGACCTTGATGCCGGTCTCGAAGATCTCCACCTTCGGAGAGAGCTCGCCGAAGGTCGGCGGGTCGCGGTGGATCGGCCAGCCGCTCGCCCGTCGCCGCGCCCTTGCCGTCGACCGGATCGCCGATGACGTTCCAGATGCGGCCGAGTGTCTGGTCGCCGACCGGCACCGAGATCGGAACGCCTGTGTCGACGATGTCGACGCCGCGCGCGAGACCGTCGGTCGAGTCCATCGCGACGGCGCGGACACGATCGTCGCCGAGGTGCTGCTGCACCTCCGCGATGAGCTCGCGTGTGCCGTCGCCGTCGGGAATCTGGACGCTGAGCGCGTGGTTGATCTCCGGCAGCCCGCTCGGGAAGACGGCGTCGAGGACGACGCCCTTGATCTCGATGATCCGGCCGGTGCTCTTTTCGGTCTTCGTAGCGGGCATCTGTCTCCTTAGGCGGTGAGTGCGTCGGCTCCGGCGACGACTTCGAGGATCTCCTGGGTGATCGCGGCCTGGCGGGCGCGGTTCATCTGCAGCGTGTACCGGTCGATGAGCTCGTTCGCGTTCTTCGACGCGTTGCGCATGGCGGTCATCTGCGCGGCGAGGAACGACGCGGCGGACTCGAGCAGCGCCCGGTAGATCTCGGTCTCGAGGTAGACGGGCAGCAGGCGCATGAGGATGTCCTCGGGCTCCGGCTCGTAGATGAAGTCGCCGCGCATCGCCTGCGCCTTCGTGTCCACGTCTTCCTTCGCCTCGAGCACGTGCTCGGGGATCGGCAGCAGGTCGGTGACCGTCACGCGCTGCACGAGCGGCGACACGTAGCGGTTGTAGACGACGACCACGCGGTCGACTTCCTCCGCGGTGTACATCTCCGCGAGCTTGTGCGCGACCGCCTGCGCGTCGTGGTACGTCGGCTTCTCGACGAAGCCTTCCCAGTGGGCCGCGACCTCGTACCGGCGGAACCGCAGCGTCGAGCCGCCCTTGCGGCCGACGACCGTCCACACGATCTCGTGGCCGGCTGCGCGCTCCTCCCGCTCGAGCGCGAACGCGCGCCGCAGCACCTGGCCGTTGAACGGACCGGCGAGGCCGCGGTCCCCGCTGACGACGATGACGCCGACGCGGTTGACCTCCCGGCGCTGCATGAGCGGCAGGTTGCGGAACGACGACGCTTCGCGGGCCGTGCCGACCATGAGCTCCTGCATGCGGTCCGCGTACGGCCGCATCTCCTCGATCCGCGTCTGCGCACGCCGCAGCCGGGCGCCGGCGACGAGCTCGAGCGCCTTCGTGATCTTGCGCGTGTTGCGGACGGAGCTGATCCGCCGCCGGATGTCCTGGAGCGACGCCATCAGATGAGGCCGGACTCCTCCTCGACCGCGAACGTCTTCTTGAACTTCTCGATCTCCGCGTTGAGCTTCGCGGCTGCGTCGTCGGGCAGGTCGCCGGTCTCCTTGATGCCCTTGAAGATCGTCTCTTCGGCGCGCAGGAACTCGCGGAGCTCTTCCTGGAAGCGCAGCACCTGCTGCGTCGGGATGTCGTCGAGGTAGCCGTTGACGCCGGTGTAGATCGCGACGACCTGCTCCTCCAACGGCCACGGCTGGTACTGCGGCTGGTTGAGCGTCGCGACCATCTTCTCGCCGCGGGTCAGCGCCTGCTGCGTCGCGCGGTCGAGCTCGGAGCCGAACTGCGCGAACGCCTCCAGCTCGCGGTACTGCGCGAGGTCGAGGCGCAGGCGGCCGGCGACCTTGCGCATCGCCTTGATCTGCGCGGAGCCGCCGACGCGCGACACCGAGATGCCGACGTTGACCGCCGGACGGACGCCGGAGAAGAACAGGTCCGACTGCAGGAAGATCTGCCCGTCCGTGATCGAGATGACGTTCGTCGGGATGTACGCGGACACGTCGCCCGCCTGCGTCTCGATGATCGGGAGCGCGGTGAGCGATCCGCCGCCGTTCTCGTCGGAGAGCTTGCACGCGCGCTCGAGCAGCCGGGAGTGCAGGTAGAAGACGTCGCCCGGGAACGCCTCGCGGCCCGGCGGGCGGCGCAGCAGCAGCGAGAGCTGGCGGTACGCGTCCGCGTGCTTCGAGAGGTCGTCGTACATGACGAGCGCATGCTTGCCCTCGAAGAGGAAGTACTCGCCCATGGCGCAGCCTGCGAACGGCGCCATCCACTTGATCGGCGCGGCCTCGTCCGCCGACGCCATGACGATCGTCGTGTACTCCATCGCGCCCGCGTCGCGGAGCCGTTCGTAGATGCCGGCAACCGTCGACGCCTTCTGGCCGATTGCGACGTAGATGCAGTGCACGTCGGTCTCGCGCTGGTTGAGGATCGTGTCGATGAGGATCGCCGTCTTGCCGGTGGAGCGGTCGCCGATGATCAGCTCGCGCTGGCCGCGGCCGACGTTCGTCATCGAGTCGATCGCCTTGATGCCGGTCGCGAGCGGCTCCTTCACCGGCTGACGGGCGATGACGCCGGGAGCCTTGAACTCGAGCGGCCGCGTCTCGGTCGCGTCGATCGGGCCGCGCCCGTCGAGCGGGTTCCCGAGCGGGTCGACGACGCGGCCGAGCAGGCCCTCGCCGACGGGCACGCTCGCGACCTTGCCGGTCCGGCGCACGGTGTCGCCTTCGCTGACCTTCTCCCACTCGCCGAAGAGCGCCGTGCCGACCTGGTCCTCCTCGAGGTTGAACGCGAGGCCGACGACGCCGTGGTCGAACTCGAGCATCTCCATCGCCACCGCGTTCTCGAGCCCGTACACACGCGCGATGCCGTCGCCGATCGAAAGCACGGTGCCGACCTCGGCGAGGTCGGTCTCGACGTCGTACTGCTCGATCCGTTGACGGAGGATCGACGTGATCTCTTCGGGGCGAAGCTTCAAGGCGTCTCCTTATCTCCTCACGAGTTCCTGTCTCAGTCGTTCCAATCTTCCGCGGATGCTCGCGTCGACGCGGAACGAGCCGGCCTGCAGCACGATCCCGCCGACGAGGTCGGGGTCGACGCTGCGCGTCGCCTCGACCTTGCGGCCCGCCGCCTTCTCGATCTGCGCGACGATCGCATCCGCCTCCTCGTCGCTCAGCTCGCGCGCAGTGGTGAGCTCGACGGTGAGCCGCCGCTCCTCGCGCGCCATGAGCCGCTCGAACTCCCGCGCGATGTCCTCGATCTCCCCCGCGCGGCCTTTCTCGGCGACGAGCAGCAGGAAGTTCTTGAACAGCGGCTCCTCGTCGCCGGCGAGGTCGGCGAGGATGCGCGACTTCACGTGCGACTCGATCTGCGGGTTGCGCAGGACCGCCGCGAGCTCGGGCGACTGCCCAACCGCTGCGGCGAAGTCGACAAGCGCTTCGTGCACCGGCGCGAGCCGTCCGTCTTCCTTCGCGGCCTCGAAGAGCGCCTCGGCGTAGATGCGGTGCGCAGCGGCTATGCCGACTCCTCCAGGCGGGAGAAGTCGAGCGAGCCGATCGCCTCGGCGATGAGCTCGTGGTCGCGCTCGGCGTCGAGTGTCTTCCCGACGACGCGCGATGCCGCCTCGAGCGTGAGCTCGGCAACCTCGGCGCGGATCTGCTCGAGCGCGCGTGCAGTCTCGGCCGCGATCTCCTTGCGCGTCTCCTCGAGGCGCCGCTGCCGCTCGTGCTCGGTCTCCTCGCGCATGCGCCGTTCCATCGACTCGCGCGTCCGGCGCGCCTCGCCGAGGATCTGCTCGGCTTCGCTGCGCGCCTGCCCGATCAGCTGGCGATGCTCTTCCAGCAACCGCCGCGCTTCGTCGCGGGCGTTGTCCGCCTCTTCGATCGCCCGCCGGATCTGCTCACGGCGCTCGTCGATGAGCGCCTGGATGCGTGCGAACGCGAATTTCTTGAGCGCGAAGAACACGATCAGGAAGAACGCAAGCGTCCAGATCATCAGCCCCGGGATGATCTTGGTGAGCGGGCTGGAGGCTGCGACGAGCATTACGACACGAGCACGAAGCCGAGGAAGCCGCCGACGAGGCCGTAGAACACGACCGCCTCGGTGAGCGCGAACCCGAGCCACATGATCCCCTGCAGCTCACCGCGCAGCTCCGGCTGGCGGGCGACAGACTGGATCATCGAAGCGAACACGGTGCCGATGCCGATGCCGGCACCGAGCGAGCCGAGTCCCATGCCGAGACCGAACCCGAGGGCCTTGGCGGCCTTGAGGTTGTCCCCTGCTGCAAAGACGAGATGAAGCACTTCTCCTCCTTAGTGCGCCGGCTCGATCGCCGAGCCGATGTAGATGGCGGTGAGCGCGGCGAAGATGAACGCCTGGATTGCGACGACGATGACGACTTCGAAAACGTAGAAGAGGAGTCCCAGCACGAGGAACGGCGGGACAGCGATCCAGAAAGTGACGCCGGACAGAATGAACAGCAGGCCGATGCAGACGAGGATCAGCATGTGGCCCGCGACCATGTTCGCGTAGAGCCGGACGCTGAGACTGATGACACGGAAGACGTGCGAGATCGTCTCGAGCACTGCCATGACCGGCACCATCGCCTTCGGAACTCCTGCCGGGACGAAGCTCTTCACGTACCGCGGGCCGTTCCAGCGAAAGCCTTCGACGTGCGTGAAGATGACGCTGAGCAGTGCGAGGACGAGCGTCACCGACAGCTGCGACGTGACCGCGTAGATGCCCCAGGTCGGGACGCCGTGCCACTTCTGGCCGGTGAGCGGCAACGGGATGAAGCCGACGAGGTTCATCGTGAAGATGAAGAGAAAGAGCGACGCGACGTACGGGAACCATCGCCCGATCGCCTTCGCCGGGAGCCCCTGCTCCGCGATCTGCGTCTGCGCGATCTCGTACAGCGCCTCCCCGACCGTCTGCCGCTTGCTGGGCAGCAGCGCGAGCCGGCTGCGCATCGTGAAGATCCCGAGCAAGATGGTCAGCAGCGCGCTGATCGCGAGGTAGACGACCGCCTTGTTGATCGACATGTCGAGCGGTCCAAGATGGATCGACACCCACTGCTTGAGCTCGAACTCGTCCGCCGGATTGAACGTCGTGGCCAGGGCGGAGATCATCCCAGCTTCTCCGATCCGAAGTACTCGACGAGCGAGACGCCGAGCGTCAGCGTGTACGCGAGTGCATAGAGCACGACCGCGGAGATGCCGAGGCTCTTGTTCGCCACCGTCACCGCGAGCAGCACGACCATGACGCCGATGCCGCGGAACGACATCGCGACCGCGACCATCCCCGACTTCTTCAGATTGTCGGCGCCGGTCGGGATCCGCGCGAGCCAGAGGCTGAGTGCTTCACCCGCCGCCCAGAGAACGGCGGCGAGTGCCCAGCCGCCGATCGGGAAGCCGCCGACGAGGAAGACGGGCAGACCGAGAACGATCACCGCCGCGCCTGCGAGCGCGGGTATACGGCGGCCCGGGGCGGGTCGCGGGGTGGAGAACACGCCTGCCATCACGAGAAGTAGCCCTTGAAGCGGCGGTAGACCACGAAGACACCGGTGGGAATGCCGACGACGACACCGCCGAGCACGCCGAGACCGGTCGAGCCGGAAGCCCAGCCGACGCCGGCGCCTCCGGCCGCGCACATACCTGTCGTGGCGGCCAGGATCGCGCCCGCTTCGACGGGCTGGAACGACGAGCGGGAGGCGGCCTGCATCCGGGCGCGACAATAGCAGGTTCGAGGGCTGTGAGAAACCGACTTTGTGACAGCGGAAACCTTCATGACTAAACGGCCTCGCCTGCTGTTCGTGCATGGCAGCGTCGTCAACGCCGAGGTCACCTGGAATGCCCAGCGCCCCCTCGCGGAGCGCGTCGAGCTCGTCGCGCCGAACCGGCGCGGCTTCCCGCCCGGCCCGGACGTCGCGCGCGTCGACTTCGACGACGAGGCCGTGTGGCTCGAGCAGTGGCTCGAGCCGGGGACGCACGTCGTCGGCCACTCGTACGGCGGGGTCGTCTCACTCCTCGCGGCGGCAAGGCGTCCCGAGCTCGTGTGCTCGCTCACGGTCGTCGAGCCGCCGGCGTTCGCGATCGTCCACGGCGATCCGGAGGTGGACGCGTTCGTCGCCGGCGGCGACCGCCTCTGGAACGACGGCCCGCGCGATCCGGAGGCGTTCCTTCGCATCTTCCTGCGCTCCGTCGGCGCGCACGTGCCGCCGGGCCGGTTCTCGGCCGCGCTCCTCCAGGGCGCGAGAACGCTCATGGTCGAGCGGCCGCCGTGGGTGGCGGAGATCCCGCTCGACGCCCTCGCCGCCGCGCCGTTCCCGGTGCTCGCGGTCAGCGGCGGCCACAGCCGAGCGTTCGACGCCGTGTGCGACGTCCTCGAGGCGCGCATCGGCGCCGAGCGGCTCGTCCTCCCGGGCGCCGGCCACTCCCCACAACGCCTCGGCGAGCCCTTCAACGAGGCTCTCGAAGCGTTCGTCGCCCGCGCGGAGCACGTCGCGCAGCCGTGACGTTCCCGTACCGGTGCCAGGTACGTGCCAGGTGAGCAAACGGAACCGTCACGAACTCCGGACCGCCTGACCCCGGAAACCGCGTCGGCACGCGCAGCGGACCGTTCGGAAGCCTTGAACCAGGCGGCACGCATCCGTGACGGTTCCGTTTCGGTGCCAGGCACCGGGCCTGGCACCGGCATGAAGATCCGCCATGAAACAAACGGACTGCCCGCCACGTTTCATCGTCTGGTGGAGGCCACCGCCGAGCTCGAAGCACCGCCGCGCGACGTTGCTGCGCTTGCCGCCGCAGGTGTGACCGTGCTCCTGTGGGGTTCGGCGTTCGTGGGGATCCGGTCGGCGGGACGGAGCTTCTCGCCGGGCGCGCTCTCGCTCGGCCGGCTCACCGTCGCGGTCGTCGCGCTCGCCGCCGTCGGCCTCATCCGCGGCGAACGGCTGCCGAGCCGCGCGACGCTGCGGGAGATCGGCCTCCCGCTCCTCGTCTGCGGCGCTGCTGTGGTTCGGCGCGTACAACGTCGCGCTCAACTCCGGCGAGCGCCGCGTGGACGCAGGAACGTCGGCGATGCTCGTCAACGTCGGCCCGATCCTCATCGCGATCCTCGCCGGCATCCTCCTGCGCGAAGGCTTCCCCCGCTCGCTCTTCGCCGGCTGCGCCGTCGCCTTCGGCGGCGTCGTCGTCATCGCCGTCGCCGGCTCGACGCACACCGCGACGACCGCCGGCGTCGTCCTCTGCCTCGTCGCCGCCGTCGCGTACGCCGCCGGCGTCGTCACGCAGAAGGTCGTGCTCCGGCAGCTCTCGCCGCTCCAGACGGTGTTCCTCTGCGCCGTCATCGGCGCAGTCGTGTGCATGCCGTTTGCGCCGCAGCTCGTCCGCGAGCTCGGCCCCGGCCACGGCGGCGCGGAGGGATGGATCGTCTACCTCGGCCTCGGCCCCACCGCGCTCGGCTTCGTCCTGTGGACGTTCGCGCTCTCGCGCACGAACGCGGGCAAGCTCGCGGCGACGACGTACCTCGTCCCGCCCGTCTCGGTCCTGCTCGGCTGGGTGTGGCTCAACGAGTCGCCCGCCGGCCTCGCGTATCTCGGCGGCGCGCTGTGCCTCGCCGGCGTCGCGGTGTCTAGGAGGCCTTCCGCAACGGGTCGTCCGGCCGCCGTCGCCGCTGGTACGGGTTCGCGATCTTGACGATCTCGAGCACGTAGACGACGTAGATCGAGATCGCGACCGCGACGAGCCCGATCGCGGCCGCCTCGACCGTCGGCCAGAGGTGCCACACGCCGTGCTCGCGGTACGGGATGAAGCGCGTGCCGAGCGCACCGGCGGCGAGCGAACCGCACCACGCCCAGATCGTCACCGCTGCGCGCCGCTGCGAGAAGCCGCGCCGCAGGAAGCGGTGGTGCAGGTGCGCCTGGTCTCCCTCGAACACCTTCTGCCCGTGCTTGAGACGGCGCGCGACGACGAACGTCGTGTCGACGATCGGCACCGCGAGCACGAGCAGCGGGAAGAACAGGGCGACGGTCGCCGCCGTCTTGAGCAGGCCCTGCACGGCGACCGCGGCGAGCACGTAGCCGAGCAGGAGCGCGCCCGAGTCGCCCATGAAGATCCGCGCCGGATAGAAGTTGTGGCGGAGGAAGCCGAGGCTCGCGCCGAAGACGATGGCGGAGAGAACCGCCGCGTCCGGCTTGTCGAGCGAGAGCGCGATGACGGCGAACGTCGCGCCGGCGATCGCGGAGACGCCGGCGGCGAGTCCGTCGAGCCCGTCGAGGAAGTTGACCATGTTCATGATCGCGACGATCCAGAGCACGGTGATCGGCATTCCCACCCACGCCGGCAGCGACTGGATGCCGACGATCGGGAACGTGAACCGGTCGACCCACACGCCGAAGTAGACGGGGATCGACGCGGCGAGCACCTGGCCGCCGAGCTTCTCGAACCAGCGCAGGCCGCGGAAGTCGTCGATCGCGCCGACGGTCACTGCGACCGCAGCGCCGAGGATGAGCCCGCGCGTCTCGCGTCCGAAGTGGAGGAACGCGAGTGCCGGAACGAAGATCCCGAGGAAGAGCGCGAGGCCGCCGAGCCGCGGCACCGGGCTCCGGTTCACGCGCCGCCCGCCCGGCACGTCGACGACGCCGAGGAGCCGCGCCATCCCGCCCACGGCGGGCGTCAGGAGGACGACGACGACGAGCGCGACGAGCGCGCCCCACACGACCTGGAGGTGGTCGCCGAGCGAATCGAGAACGCTGCGATGGACGACGGCGGCGGCAGCCAGCATCAGCCCAACCTACTTCGTGCCGTAGAGCCGATCTCCCGCGTCGCCCAGCCCCGGGACGATGAATCCGCGCTCGTTGAGGCCGCGGTCGACGGCCGCGCAGACGATGTGCACGTCCGGATGGTGCTCGTGGACGTGCTCGATCCCCGGCGGCGCGGCGACGATGCTCACGAGCGTCACCGACTGCGCGCCCGCCTCCTTCACCTTGTCGATCGCGGCGACGCTCGAGTGCCCGGTCGCGAGCATCGGGTCGAGCACGATCGACGTCGCGCTCGACGAGATCGGTCGGCAGCTTCGCGTAGTACTGGACCGCCTCGAGCGTGTCCTCGTCGCGGTACATGCCGATGAAGCCGACGCGCGCGCTCGAGACGAGCGAGAGCACGCCGTCGAGCATCCCCACGCCGGCGCGCAGCACCGGGCAGACGGCGACCTTCTTGCCGTGGATCCGCTGCGCGGTCATGCGCTCGAGCGGCGTCTCGATCTCGTGGTCCTCGGTCGGGAAGTCCTTCGTCGCCTCGTACGTGAGCAGCAGCGTGATCTCGTTCGCGAGCTTGCGGAAGTGGACGGTCGGCGTCTCCTTGTCGCGGAGATAGCCGAGCTTGTGCTGGACGAGCG
Organism: uncultured Actinomycetes bacterium; assembly: GCA_963802685.1. Classification (GTDB taxonomy): domain Bacteria; phylum Actinomycetota; class Thermoleophilia; order Gaiellales; family Gaiellaceae; genus Palsa-739. The sequence continues at coordinate 12,413 of CAWDJG010000002.1, read as the reverse complement.
GATGCTCGACCACCGTCACACGCTTGGTCTCGAGTCACGCGTACGAGGTCGTGTAGCCGCGGAAGCCGGGATAGAGCGGCCGCTTCGCGCAGAGCGCGTCGACGCGCGCGCGGCAGCGCCTGCGATGTCGGGCGCGTCGGTGAGCGCCGTCGCAGATGATCCTCGCCGGTCTCGCGGAAGTCGTCCTCGTCGAAGCCGCGCATCGTCATCGCGGGCGTCCCGATGCGCACGCCGGACGCGACCGTCGGCGGCCGCTCGTCGAACGGGACGGTGTTGCGATTCACGGTGATCTGCACCTCGTGCAGCCGCTCCTCCGCCGCCTTGCCCGTCCACTCGGAGTGGCGCAGGTCGATCTGCATCAGATGCGTGTCCGTGCCGCCGGTGAGGATCTCGAGGCCGTCCTCCTGGAGCGTCTCGGCGAGCGTCGTCCGCGTTCGCGCGCACCTGCCGCTGGTACTCGCGGAACGCCTCGGTCCCGGCGATCTTGAAGCACGTCGCCTTCGCGGCGATGGTGTGCATGAGCGGCCCGCCCTGCATGCCCGGGAACACGGCCTTGTCGATCGCGGCCGCGTGCTGCTCGCGGCAGAGGATGAATCCGGCGCGCGGGCCTGCGAGCGTCTTGTGCGTCGTCGACGTGACGAAGTCGCAGTGCTCGACGGGATTCGGGTGCAGCCCGGCCGCGACGAGGCCCGCGAAGTGCGCCATGTCGCAGTGCAGGAGCGCGCCGACCTCGTCGGCGATCTCGCGGAACTTGTCCGTCTCGACCGTGCGCGGATACGCGGAGCCGCCGCACACGATCAGCTTCGGCCGGCTCTCCTTCGCGAGCTTCAGCACCTCGTCGTAGTCGACGGTCATCGTGTCGCGCGACACGCCGTAGCCGACGATCGTGTAGAGCTTGCCGCTGAAGTTCACCTTCAGCCCGTGCGTCAGATGGCCGCCGTGGTCGAGGCGCAGCGCGAGGATCGTGTCGCCCGGCTTGAGCACCGACATGTAGACCGCCATGTTCGTCGGGGCGCCCGCGTGCGGCTGGACGTTCGCGTGGTCGGCGCCGAAGAGCTCCTTCGCGCGGTCGATCGCGAGCTGCTCGATCTCGTCGACGACCTCGCAGCCGCCGTAGTAGCGGCGGCCCGGATAGCCCTCGGCGTACTTGTTCGTCGGCACCGACCCGACCGCCTCGAGCACCGACGGCCACGTGAAGTTCTCCGAGGCGATCAGCTCGATCTGGCCGCGCTGGCGGTCGAGCTCCCGCCCGAGCAGCGCCGCGATGTCGGGGTCGACGTCGGCGAGGCCGGCCGTGGTCAGGTGCGCGAAGGTCTCCTGGGCCAGCGACATCGGCTGGATCGTATCCGGGACACCCGGTCCAGCGATCCGGGGTTTCCGCCGATAGGTGATCCGTGGGAATCCTGCGGCTCATCGCGGTGGCTCTGGCTGCACTCGTGGCCGCTCCGGCGGCGCTCGCAGGGCCGAACCTGTTCGTCGGCGTGGACGACGACGGAGCCATCTGGAGCGATCCCGGCACCCAGATGGCGATGGCGCAGCAGGGCGGCTTCGACTCGATCCGGATGACGGCCCAGTGGGTCTCCGGGAACACGAAGCTCGACCCGGTCGTCGCCGCGAAGCTCCGCACCGCAGCAGCGGCCGCGGAGGCCCGCGGGATCCGGCCGGTCGTCTCGATCTACAACACGAACTCCGTCCAGGCGCCCGGCGACCCGATCCTCCGCTCGGAGTTCGCACAGTTCGCGCAGGACGTCGTCCGCACGCTCCCCGACGTCACGTCGTTCATCGTCGGGAGCGAGCCGAACTCGTCGTACTACTGGCAGCCGCAGTTCGACACCAAGGGCGGAGACGTCGCGGCGACGAACTACGAGGCGCTGCTCGCGGAGACGTACGACGCGATCAAGGCGGTGCGGCCGGACGTCACCGTGATCGGCGGCGCGCTCGATTCGATGGGCACCGACAACCCGAAGAACCGTCCGTCCCACTCCCCCCTCGTCTTCCTCCGCGACATGGCGAAGGCGTACCGGGCGAGCCACCGGACGCGGCCGATCATGGACGTCTTCGACGAGCACATCTACGAGGACAACTCGTCGCTGCCGCCGAGCATGACGCATCAGAGCTCGACCACCATCGGCGCGGCCGACTATCCGCGCCTCGTCGCCGCGCTCGGGCAGGCGTTCGACGGCACCGCGCAGGCGGGCTCGACGCTCCCGATCGTCTACGGCGAGTTCGGCGTCGAGTCGGCGATCCCGGCCGGCGAGCTGGCGCACTACACCGGCCACGAGAACGCGAGCGCGAAGCCGGTCAGCGAAGCGACACAGGCCGCGTACTACATCGAGGCGATGAAGCTCGCGATGTGCCAGCCGAACGTCGTCGGGATCATGCTCTTCCACACCGCCGACGAGGCCGACCTCTCCGCGTGGCAGTCCGGCGTGTTCTACGCCGACGGGACGCCGAAGTCGTCGCTCGGCGCCGTCCGCGACGCAGCCGCGGCCGCGCGCGCGGGAACGCTGACCTCGTGCCCCGACACGACCGCGCCGACGGTGGCGGTCGCCCAGCCTGCGAACGGGACGCTCCTCGTCCAGGCGGCGGACGACGTCGGCGTCGGCCGGGTGGAGCTCTATGCCGGCGGCGTGCTCGCGGGCGTCGACTACTCCGCGCCGTACAGCTTCTCGCTCTCGACGCTCCCACCCGGCCACGTATCGCTGCAGGTGAAGGCATACGACGCCGCCGGCAACGTCGGCCGGGCCGACACGACGATCACCGTGGCCGGGGACACCGCGCCGCGGACGCTGAGCGGGCCGGCAACGATCGTCGGCGGAACCGCGTGGTTCAGCTGGCACGCCCCGAAGACGGGCATGGTCGTGCTCACCGCGAGCGGCCGCACGCTCACCGTGTACGCCGGCAAGAAGCGGCTGGCCTCCGGGCACGGCCGCGTCTCGTTCCCGGCGCAGGCGGGCCTCGTGTATCTCATCGGGGCCGGCGGAACCGGGCCGGTCACGGTCGCCTGGTCGGGCTGACCCGCCCTTGTGGATGCGGGGAGATCGACGTACCTTCGGGGCGACGATGAGCTCCCTCGTACGGCTCGACACCGCCAAGTCCGCCCCGCCGCCGAAGCCCGTCTTCGGGCGCGACGCGCTCCTCCGGCGCATGCTCGCCGCCGCGGACCTCGCGGCCGCGCTCGCCGTATGCGGGTCGCTCGCCCTGATCCTGACCGAAAACAGGACGGCAGCCGCCTGGGCGCTCGTCACCGCGCCGGCATGGATCCTGCTCGCGAAGCTGCACGGGCTGTACGACGCCGACCAGCGGTCGCTCCGCCACCTCGCGATCGACGAGCTGCCGCGGATCTCGGCGTGGGCGGTGTCCATCACCGTCGTCGTCGTCGGCTGGTCCGTCGTCGGCCCCGGCGCGGACCTTTCACTCCAGGCGGCCGTTCTGTGCTGGCTCGTCGTCGTCGGGTGGGCGACGGCGTTCCGCGCGCTCACGCGCCGGCTCTGGCGCCACGTCGCCGAGCCCGAGCGGGCCGTCGTCGTCGGCGACGGGCCGTCGGCCGACGCGTTCGCGCGCAAGCTCGCGCTCTTCCCCGACATCCACGCGCGCGTCGTCGAGCGCAGGAGCCGCCTCTCGGTCGGCGACCTGCGCGCGCCGAGCAGCCTCCTCGCCGGCGTCGACCGCATCGTCCTCGCCGCGGAGGTGGTGAACGAGCCGCTCGTGCACGAGCTCGTCGCCGCGTGCCGGCGCGACCGGGTCAAGCTCACCGTCGTGCCGCCGTTCCCGACGATGTTCGGCACGGTCGTTCAGCTCGACCAGGTCGCCGACCTGCCGCTGCTCGAGTACAACACGTGGGACGTCTCGCGGTCGACGCTGCTGCTGAAGCGCCTGCTCGACATCGCGTCGTCGTCGCTGGCGCTGCTCGTGCTCTGGCCGGCATTCCTCGCGATCGCACTCGCGATCAAGCTCGACAGCCCCGGCACGGTGCTGTTCCGGCAGATGCGGGCGTCGATCAACGGCAAGCCGTTCCGGATGCTCAAGTTCCGGACGATGGTCGCGAACGCCGAGGAGCTCCTCCCCGGCCTCGTGCCGTTCGACGAGCTCGTCCAGCCGGTCTTCAAGCTCGAGGACGACCCGCGCACGACGCAGGTCGGCCGTCTGCTCCGGCGGTTCAGCCTCGACGAGCTGCCGCAGCTGCTCAACGTCCTCCGCGGGGAGATGAGCATCGTCGGGCCGCGCCCGGAGCAGGTCGATCTCGTCGAGCGCTACCGGCCGGAGGATCGGTTCCGGCTCGCCGTGAAGCCGGGGCTCACCGGCCCGATGCAGGTGTTCGGCCGCGGCCACCTGACCTTCGAGGAGCGGCGCGCCGTCGAGCGCGAGTACGTCGAGAACCTCTCGCTCCGACGCGACGTGCGGATCCTCGCGCTCACGATCGCCGCCGTCGTGACGGGCAAGGGCGCGTTCTAGATCGCGGCGAGGATCGCCTCGCGCCAGGAGATCCCGGCCGCGGGCAGCTCCCGCGCCCGCGCGAGCGCCTTCGCCGCGAGCTCGGCACGCAGCTCGGCGCTGCCACGGATCTCGCGTAGCCGCCCCGCCAGCGCCGCCGCATCGCCCGGCGCGAAGTAGAGGACCGCGTCGCCGCCGACCTCGCGGTGCGCCGGAATGTCGCTCGCGACCGTCGGCAGGCCGCGCGCGAGGCTCTCCGCGAGCGCGAGGCCGTACCCCTCGTACGTCGAGGCGTGGATCGTCGCGAGCGCGGCTGCGTAGAGCTCTTCGAGCTCGGCGTCCGGGACCCAGCCGAGCAGGCGCAGGCCGGCGAGCTCGCCGCCGTGGCCCTCGTCCGGCCCCGCGACGACGACGTCGGCGTCGACCAGCGCCAGCGTGCGGACGATCGTCTCGAGCCCCTTGTACGGACGGAGCGCGCCGACGACGAGGAACGGCCCGTCGTCGCGCGCCGGCCGGACGGCGGCGACCGGCGGAGGCGCCTGTGCCACGACGCGCACGGGGACGCGCGGGTGCAGGACGCGCGCGATCTCCCCGCGCGAGAACTCCGAGATCGTCACGACGGCGGACGCGTGCCGGACGGCCCGCGGCACGACGAACCCGTACCAGAGCCGCTCGAGCCGGCCGCTGCCGCCGGGCGCCGTAAGGCGCCGGACGTCGTTCACGGCGAGGAGCACGCGCGCCCGCCCGAACAGCGGCCCCTGGTCCCCGAGGCAGACGAGGAGCGTCGAGCGGCCGTCGCGCAGCGGGGACACGAGCTGCTGCTGGACGATGCGGAGGAGCCGCGGCCGGCTGCGCCGCAGCGGCGTCCGGAACCGTGTTCCGGGCGGGAACGCCGGCTCGAGCACCGGCCGCAGCTCGCGCGTGCACCTGACCTCGAGCTCGAGGCCGGCGGGCAGATCCGAGAGCTGCGCCCCGATCGCGATCGCCTGCCGGCCGACGCCGGTGAATGCCGCCGGCACCTGGAGCGCGTCGACGACGACGCGCTCGATCACGGCCGTGGCAGCCGCCGGCGGAGCGCGCTGCGACACACCGAGACCGCGAGCTTCCCCGCGACGGCCGCGTAGACGGCGGCGTTCACGAGCGGCGACCGCCCGGGGGCGTCGTATCGCCGATAGAAGCGGAGCATGCTGCGGTGGAACGCGTAGTTCAGGCGCGGGCTACGGGCGACGCCGCTCGACCCGCCCTTCACGTGGGTCGCCGCCACGCTCGGCTCGTACCACGTCGTCCAGCCTGCGAGCTGGAACCGGCGGCAGAGGTCGAGATCCTCGAAGTACATCCAGTAATCCTCGTCGAAGCTCCCGACCTCATCGAGCGCCGCCCGGCGCATGAGCATGAAGGCGCCGTTGACGGCGTCGACGGGGCCGGCCTCGACCGCCGGGGCGCGGTACTGCGCGAGGGCAGCGGGCGCCGAGTCGGAGCGGCCGAGCCCCGTGAAGTGGCCGAACGCCCCGAGGAGCGTCGGAAACGACCGCCGGGCGGCGTGGTCGAAGCTCCCGTCCTCGCGCTCGAGCCGGCAGCCGCAGACGGCGATCTCGGGCCGCTCCTCCATGAGGTCGAGCAGCCGGTCGAGGGTGCCCGCGCGCACCTCGGTGTCCGGGTTCAGCGCGAGGACGTACGGAGCGGAGCCGCGCCGCAGCGCGAGATTCGTCGCCCGCGCGAAACCGAGGTTGGCCCCTGCCTCGACGAGATCGACGTCCGGAAAGCCCTGCCGGACGACCTCCGCCGTGCCGTCCGCCGACGCGTTGTCGACGACGAAGACCGCCATCGGCCGCCGTGGCGGGTGCCTCCGAAGCGAATCCAGGCACCGCACGACGTACGTACGGGAGTCGTACGTGACGACCACCACGTCCACGAGTGGTTGCGAGGTGGAGAAAAACATAGGATCAAGTGGAAAATTACGCGCGAACCCTTGAAATGCGGTCGCGCCCGGGTTATACGAGTATCTCCAAATCAGGGGGCGGCCGGGGGCCAGCCCGAAATGCGGTGCGGGGTTGTGGGGTGTGCAGGTTATGACTTCATCGAATGGCCGCGCTCCGCGCGGCATCACTATCGACGGCGTCGATGTCGGCGAAGCGACGGATTGCTACGTCATCGCCGAGATCGGCCATAACCACCAGGGCAAGCTCGAGCAGGCGTTCCAGCTCTTCGCCGAGGCTCATGCGGCCGGCGCGAGCGCGGTCAAGCTCCAGAAGCGGAGCAACCGGACGCTGTACACGTCGTCGCTCTACGACAAGCCGTACGAGAACGACAACAGCTTCGGACGGACGTACGGCGAGCACCGCGAGGCGCTCGAGTTCGACGCGGCGGAGTACCGCGAGCTGAAGGCGTACGCACGCGAGATCGGCATCACGTTCTTCGCGACCGCGTTCGACTTCGAGAGCGTCGACTTCCTCGAGAACCTCGACATGCCGGCCTACAAGGTCGCCTCGGGCGACCTGAAGAACACGCCACTCCTGCGGTACGTGGCGGAGACGAAGAAGCCGATGATCTTCTCGACGGGCGGCGGCACGATCGACGACGTCCGGCGGGCCTACGAGACCGTTGCGGAGCTGAACCCGCACGTCGCGATGCTCCAGTGCACGGCCGGCTATCCGCCGGACTGGGAGGAGCTCGACCTCCGCGTGATCGAGACGTACCGGGAGTACTTCCCGCACGCGGTCGTCGGCTACTCCGGGCACGACAACGGGATCGCCATGGCGGTCGCGGCGTTCGTGCTCGGCGCGCGGATCGTCGAGAAGCACTTCACGCTCAACCGGGCCATGCGCGGCACCGACCACCGGTTCTCGCTCGAGCCGCAGGGGCTGCGCAAGCTCGTGCGCGACCTCCAGCGGACGCGGCGTCGCCCTCGGCGACGGCACGAAGAAGCGGTACGCGAGCGAGGCCGAGCCGGTCATGAAGATGAGCAAGAAGATCGTCGCGGCCACCGATCTCGCAGCCGGCCGCGTGCTTCGCCCCAGGGATCTCGTGCTGAAGTCCCCTGGGGACGGCCTTCAACCCAACCAGCTCGAGCTCGTGCTCGGCCGCAGGCTGCTGCACGCACTGCGCGCCGACGACGCCCTCGATCTCCAGCACCTGGAGCCGCTCACGACCGCGACCGCGATCTCCGAAGACGTGGCATTCGCGGCCGCGGGCGGCGGATGACGGACGGTTTCAGCCTCAGCGGCCGCGTTGCGATCGTCACGGGCGCGCTGGGACGGCTCGGCCCAATCTGGACGCAGGCACTCACCACCGCGGGAGCCGCGGTGGTGGGTGTCGACGTCGCTCCGCCGGGCCCCGGGGCCACGGTGCGCATCGAGCAGGCCGACGTCTGCGACAAAGATGCGCTACAAGCCGTACGTGAGCGGATCGAGCGAGAAGTGGGCGTCCCGACGATCCTCGTCAACAACGCGGGTATCGACGTGCCGCCGGGCAGCGCCAACGTGACGCACCGGATCGAGGACGTGCCGCTCGAGGACTTCCGGACGACGGTCGACGTCAACCTCGCCGGCACGTTCGTCGCGACGCAGGTGTTCGGCCCGGCGATGCGGGACGCGGGCCACGGGTCGATCGTCAACATCGGCTCGCTCTACGCATCGATCGCGCCGGAGCCGACCTTCTACGACCACTTCGACCTCGACCCGCCGTTCCTCAAGCCGGCGGCGTACGGCGCCTCGAAGGCGGGCGTGCTCAGCCTGACGCGCTACTTCGCGCGGCTGTGGGGTCCGCACGGCGTCCGCGTCAATGCCCTGTCGCCGGGCGGCGTGAGCGGCGGCCAGGATCCCGAGTTCCTCCGCAAGTTCTGCGCGCGCGTTCCGCTGCGGCGCATGGCGGAGCCGTCCGATCTCGGCGGCCCGCTCGTGTTCCTCGCCTCGGACGCCTCGAGCTATCTCACCGGGCACGAGCTGCGGCTCGACGGAGGATTCACGGCATGACCGTCACGGCACCCCCAGGCGTCCGCTCCGTCGGCAACGTCGTCGCGGGTGCCGAAGGCCCCGCCGCGAGCGGCGCGACCTTCGAGAAGCTCTCGCCCGCGTCCGGAGAGCTCATCAGCCTCGTCGCCCGGTCGGACGCGCATGACGTCGACGCCGCCGTCGCGGCAGCCGCGGCGGCGCAGCCCGACTGGGCCCGCCGCACGCCCGTCGACCGGGGGCTCGTCCTCCGCCGGATCGCGGCGCTCCTCGAGGAGAACCGCGAGGCGGTCGCGCAGGTCGTCGCGGACGAGACGGGCAAGTCGCCCAAGGACGCACGCGGCGAGACGGACGGCGCGATCGAGATGGGGTACTTCGTCGCCGGCGAGGGACGCCGCTTCTACGGCAAGACGACGACGAGCGCCGTTCCGAACAGGCAGGCGATGGTCGTGCGCCAGCCGCTCGGCGTCGCCGGGCTGATCATCGCCGCGAACACGCCGATCGCGAACGTCGCGTGGAAGGTCTTCCCCGCGCTGCTGTGCGGGAACGCCGCCGTCCTGAAGCCGTCCGAGGACACGCCGGAGACGGCGAACGTCTTCGCCCGCCTCGCGGCGGAGGCGGGGCTGCCGCCCGGCGTGCTGAACGTCGTCCACGGCTTCGGCGAGGAGGCGGGCGCGCCGCTCGTCGCCGACCCGCGCGTCGCCGTCGTCAGCTTCACGGGCTCGACCGCGGTCGGGCGCACGATCGCGAGCGTCGCCGGCAAGCGGCTCGCGAAGGTCTGCCTCGAGCTCGGCGGGAAGAACCCGCTCGTCGTCTGCGACGACGCCGACCTCGAGCGCGCGGCAGACGCCGCCGCCCTGTCCGCGTTCTCGAACGCCGGGCAGCGCTGCGCAGCCGGGAGCCGCATCATCGTCTTCGACGCGGTCTACGACCGCTTCCGCGACCTCCTCGTCCGCCGCGCGCAGGCCCAGAAGGTCGGGCCGGGAGACGAGGACGACTTCGGGCCCGTGATCAACGAGAGCCAGCTCACGGCGATGCTCGCGTCGCTCGACCGGGCGAAGGCGAACGGGGCGCGCGTGATCGCCGGCGGGGAGCGGCTCGACCGGCCGGGCTTCTACCTCGCGCCGACGCTCGTCGAGGACGCTCCGCTCGACGGCGAGATCGCCTGCAGCGAGCTGTTCGGCCCGATCGCGACCCTCCACCGCGTCGCCGATTTCGAGGAGGCGCTCGCCGCCGCTGCGCAGACGACGTACGGCCTCACCGCCGCGATCTGGACCGGAAGCGTCCACCGCGGCCAGGAGTTCCTCGCCCGCGTCCGTTCGGGCGTCGCCTCCGTCAACGGGCCGACGTACGGCTCCGAGCCGCACATGCCGTTCGGCGGCCTCGGCGATTCGGGAACCGGCTGGCGGGAAGCCGGAACGGAAGCGATCGACGTCTACTCCGACCTGAAGACGATCTACGTGAACCACGACCCGGCTGCGGTCTGACGATGCCGAGCGCTGTCGCGATCGTCCCCGCGCGCTCCGGCTCGGTGCGCGTCCCCGGCAAGAACGTGCGGCCGCTCGCCGGGCATCCGCTGCTCGCGTACACGATCGCCGCCGCGCGCGAGAGCGGCGTCTTCGACGCCGTCGTCGTCTCGACCGACTCGCAGGAGATCGCCGACGTCGCGCTGCGCTACGGCGCCGAGGTGCCCGGGCTGCGACCGCCGGAGCTGGCGACTGCGACGTCGCCGGACATCGATCTCGTCGTGCACGTGCTCGACGTCCTCGAGCGCGACGGCCGCACGTTCGACCTGTTCTCCCTCCTCCGCCCCACGAGCCCGTTCCGGCGCGGCTCCACGATCGTGCGCGCGTGGGATCAGCTCGTCGCGCTCGGCGACCGCGCCGACTCGATCCGTGCGGTCGAGCTCTGCAAGCAGCACCCCGGCAAGATGTGGCGCGTCGACGGCGAGATCATGGAGCCGCTGCTCGAGCAGCCGGCCGAGGGCGTCCCGTACCACTCGACCCAGTACGCCGCGCTCCCGAAGGTGTACGTCCAGAACTCGAGCCTCGAGATCGCGTGGACGCGGATCGTCGCCGAAGGCGGCGGGATATCGGGGACGCGCGTCGCGCCGTTCTTCACCGAAGGCGTCGAGGGCTTCTCGATCGACTACCCCGAGGACTTCGAGCGCGCGGAGGGATGGGTCTCCCAGCTACCCCCGATCGAGGTGCTCGTATGACGCTTCGCTACGTCCCCTACTCCGAGCTCGTCCGGCTGCGGACGCTCGACGTCGACCGCGTCGAGCGCGCGGCGATCTTCGCGGACGCGTGCCGCCTGAACGCGCTGTACATGATCGAGCGCGCGGGATCCGGCCACCCGGGCACGACGTTCAGCTCCATCGACATCGTCTCGTGGCTCCACCTCGAGGTGCTCGGCCCGGGCGACCGCTACTTCTCGTCGAAGGGCCACGACGTGCCGGGGCTCTACGCCGTTCTCATCGGGCTCGGGCGGCTCGACTTCGACCTCCTCCACGGCCTGCGGAGCTTCGGCGGCCTCCCCGGGCACCCGGACGTCGTCCGGACGCCCGAGGTGGTGACGAGCACCGGCTCGCTCGGCATGGGCGTCTCGAAGGCGCGCGGGTTCGTCCTCGCCGATCGTCTCGCCGGCCGCAGCGGCACGGTCTACGTCCTCACCGGCGACGGCGAGCTCCAGGAGGGCCAGTTCTGGGAGTCGCTCCAGCCGACGGCGAATCGCGGCGTGCACGAGATCGTCGCGATCATCGACCGCAACGAAGTGCAGTCGGACACGTGGGTGTCGCAGGTCTCCGACCTTGGCGACCTCGGCGCGAAGCTCGCGTCGTTCGGATGGGCCGTCGCCGAGTGCGACGGGAACGACATCGACGCGTTCGCCGCGACGCTCGCGGACGTGCAGGTGCGCGAGCCCGCGCGGCCGAAGGTGATCGTCGCGCACACGTTGAAGGGCGCCGGCGTCTCCTTCATGGAGCCGCACGCGCTGCCGGTCGCGGACACGTCGCTCTACAAGTTCCACTCGGGAGCGCCGGGACCGGACCAGTACGAGCGCGCGCTCGATGAGATCCGCACGCGTCTCGACGGGCGCCTTGCGGCCGTCGGCGCCGATGCGGTTCAGATGGTCGAGGCGGAGCCGCCGGAGCATGCGAGCGAGACGCGCACGCGGCAGCGGCTCGTCGCGGCGTACGGCGCGGCGCTCGTCGAGCAGGCGGAGCGCGTGCCGGGTCTCGTCGCGCTCGATGCCGACCTGCGCTACGACTGCGGCCTCGTCGACTTCCGCGAGCGCTTCCCCGAGCGGTTCGTCGAGTGCGGGATCGCGGAGCAGGACATGGTGTCGCAGGCGGGCGCGATGGCGCTCGCCGGCCTCCTCCCCGTCGTCCACTCGTTCGCCTGCTTCCTCTCGACGCGCCCGAACGAGCAGATCTACAACAACGCGACCGAGGGGACGAAGGTCATCTACGTCGGCTCGCTCGCGGGCGTCGTGCCCGGAGGCCCGGGCCACTCGCACCAGTCGGTGCGCGACATCTCCGCGCTCGGTTCGGTGCCCGGGATGGCGGTGCTCGAGCCGTTCTGCGAGGAGGAGACGCGCCTCGCGGTCGACTGGGCCGTCAATCGCGCGCCCGGCTCCGTCTACCTTCGGCTCGTGAGCGTCACGTGGGCGCTCGGGTTCGATCCGCCGCCGCTCGAGCTCGTCCCCGGCCGCGGCACCGTCTTGCGCACGGGCGAGGACGCCGTGCTTGTCGGGGCCGGCCCCGTCGTCGTCGCGGGAGCGTGGCGCGCGGCGGAACTGCTGGCGGAGCAGGGCATCGACTGCGGCGTCGTCGCGCTCCCGTGGCTGCGCGACGTCGACGGCGCGTGGCTCGCGGACGTCGCGGGCGGAGCGCCGATCTTCTGCATCGACAACCACTACGTGACCGGCGGGCAGGGCGACGCGGTGCTCGCGGCAGTCGCCGAGCACGGCGTGCGCGTGCACAAGCTCGGCGTCGAGCGCGTTCCGCACAGCGGCCGGAACGAGGAGGTGCTG
>CAWDJG010000001.1:0-26612 GCA_963802685.1 uncultured Actinomycetes bacterium | reverse complement strand
CGAGCGGCAAGCTGCTTGCTCGTTAGGTACCCGCGCGGCCACGCCGCCGTATGAGAGTCACCCAGACCTGATAGGCGACGAGGAACGCGACCAACGTCCATCCGGCGGTAACCCCGCCGCCCAGTGCGAGCCAGATCGCCGCTAGTCCGCTACCGGCCCTCAGGATCGAGTAACCCACGGCGAAGCTCGAATCCTCGCCTGGATGCTCCGCGCGGAGTGCCAGCAACAGCACCGTCGCGGCGATGGCCAGCATCCCCACGCCGAACGCAAAGACGAGTCCGCGGACCGCCCCCGCAGCGCCGTCGACCAGTAGGCCGACTACTGCTCCGGCGAGGAGGGCGCCGAGGCTCATCACCACTGCGCTTCTCGCTCCGAACCTCATCTATCTCGAAGCCTATGACGCTGGGTCACAGCGCAACGGACCACCTCATCCGAGCCGTGGCCTTGATACGTGGCTCAGGGGACATTCCCGCACACTGGCGCGGAACTGACGGTGAGCGCAAGGCGATCGAAATCGTTCCGCCAGACCACACACGCAAAGCGAGGAGTGTCTTAGGCCCGGGTGGGGCTCGATTGCATGTCTGCAGGCAGCACGCCAGGTATGGTGCCCAGGCCTCGCCAGTCCATGAATCGGAGGGACAGAGATGGGAAACAGGCGCAAGCGGATGGCTGCGCGGTATGCCCGGCGAGCGAAGATCTCGGGCGAGGAGGCGGCCACGATCTCGTTCGGGTTCAGCTCACTCGCGATCGCGATCATCGCTGGGGTGCTGGAGGAGTTGCCCTATGTGGGGCTCCTGATCGCGCTGCTGTTCTTCCACTTTCACAGGACCGTGCTCGTGACCGATCAGCACGTGTATGTGTATCGCGACCTTCCATTCCATCAGCCGGGTGCGCAACTCGGGCAGTATCCGCTCGGTCCGGACACGGTCACGCGCGTCCGCGGGAAGCTCACGTTCTCCGACGGTCAAGTCGTCTGGCACAGCCCACTGTTCGCCTGGCGGGTAAGGCAGGTGGCGGACGCCGTGCAGGCCGGCGGCGGCGCCTCGGCCTAGTCAGGCGCGCCGAGCCGTCGGTCACGACCGATGCTCTACCCGAGCCGCTCGGGTGACACTCCCGCACACTGGCGCAGACGACGCTTCGGCGGCCCTAGGTGTACTTCGTTCCGTAGATCGTCGTGGCTAGAGCCAACGCGAGGAGTGACACCACGATCCACCAGCGATACGGATGCAGCCGCGCCACCTGCTCTCGCCACGCGTCCGGGCCGAGTAGCAGGAACACGATTGGGTTGAAATAGAAGCTTGCGACGGCCGACGGGACGATGCTGACGGCTATCACAGCAAGCCAGAAGTACTGCACGCCCTCATGCTAGGCGTCTTCGGGTGACATTCCCGAACCGACATTCAAGAGCACGGGCGTCATTGTCACCCCGATTCGCACGCGCGACCTTCGTGCCGTGCGCCGCCGCGCTGGTCTGCGCTTCTGCTCGTCTTGGTAACTGCTGGGTGCGGTCACACGGTCGCCGCGCTCCTCGTCCTCGCAGGCCCGGGCCCGCGGCGCGAGGTGTGCAAGCAGAGGCACGTGCACGACGAGCTTGAACGCGCAGTTCGAGGCATCCGGATCCCTCGACCTCCTTGATCTCTCGATCGCGAGTCGGAAGAGGAATCTCCTTGACCGCATCAAGGAAATCGTGATCCTTGTGAACATCCTGCCGGACGACCCCGGCCACCGCCCAGGACTTCGGGCAGCCTTCACCGGGCTGTGTCGCCGTGTCCTGGTCGAGGGATCTGGTCCCGCACCGTCCGGCTCCCCGGGGCTGCGCAGCAGTCGACGGCCGGCTCAGGCTGCGCGAGCGCCGGCGCGCTCGAGGACGCGCGCCGCGGTCGAGGAAGGCGGCACACAGCGCGCGTCCGAGCTCGTTCCACTGGCCGATATGGTCGACCGTGGCCGTGCGCAGACCGTCGGGGTCGGGCGGCGGATCGCTCGTGTCCGCGATCCAGCCGTCGAGTTGCGACTGCGTCACCTCCGGATGGAACTGCACGCCCCAGCAGCGTCGCCGAGCCGGAACGCCTGCGTGCACGACGGGCTCCGCGCAAGCTCGACCGCGCCCTCCGGGACGCCGTACGTGTAGTGATGCCACTGCAGCGCCGAGAACCTCCGCGGCAACGCGCCGAGCACCGGATCCGCGGCCCCGGCGTCGTTCACCTCGACGTCGAACCAGCCGATCTCGGGCTCGGGCAGCGGCCCCACCCACGCGCCAGCGGCACGGGCGAGCAGCTGCACGCCGAGGCAGATGCCGAGCACCGGCCGCCCGTCCGCGACGAGGTCTCGAGCCAGCGAGTCTCCGGAGAGCCACGGATGCGAGTCGTCGTGGTCGGCGTGCATCGCGCCGCCGAAGACGAGGAACGCGTCGTACGACTCGAGCGGCCGCGGCGGCGGGCTGCCCCACGAGAAGCTCCACTCGTCGAGCCGGTGGCCGCCGTCGACGATCCGGCGCGAAGAGCTCCGTGCGCGCATCGGGGCCGTGGACGACCGAGAGCACGTCCATGACGCGCCTCCGCTCGCCGCGACGCCGTTCCCGTCGAGCAGCAGACGCAGCTGCCGCGCATTCGTCGCCGCCTGCGACACGCGGCCGAGCGGATTCTCGGGATCGTCCGACGTCGCGTTGTTGTTGAAGAGCGCGTACACCTCCTTCGCGGCGCCCGCCAGCTCCTTCAGCGTCGGCGCCCATTCCTCGAGCTCCGCGTCCGAGTACAGGTAGTCGAACCGCTCCGCCGCCGAGCCGCCGCGCTTGTTCCACGTGCCGATGTTGCGACCGTGGAAGCGCACGTAGGCGGTGTCCGAGGTCACCGCCGGCACCGTCGGGACGAGGTTCTTCGCCGTGTCCGAACGCGGCGCGTCGACCGTGACGTACGCGGCCCCGATCCGTTCGAGGAACGAGAGCGTCTCGGCGCGGTTGTCGTCGTCGAGCCACGAGCGGTGACGGAACTCGACGAGCATCTCGTCATCGCCGAGCTGCTCCCGCGCCCACTCGAGATAGTCGAGCGAGCGCGTCCTTGAACACGACGTACGACGGGAACTGGAAGAGGATGCCGCCGAGCTTGCCGGCGCGGCGCAGCGGCTCGAGCGCGTCGAGGAAGCGGCGGAACACCTCACCGCGCAGCTCGCGCGGCGGCCGGTCGACGTGGCCGCGCTCGTTGACGGGCATCACGTCGCGCAGATCCTCCGGCAGCACCTCGAGCTTCACCGGATGGCGCGTCATCAGCGCGAACGCCTTCACGTGCATCGTGAAGCCGGCCGGCGTGCGGTCGGCCCAGCCCTCCACCATCGACTCGCCCGGCAGGCGGTAGTACGTCGAGTCGACCTCGACCGTGTCGAAGTGCTCCGAGTACCACGCAAGCCGCTCCCGGGCGGGCAGCTTCGGCGGATAGAAGTACTTCGAAAGCGCTTCGTCCGCCCAGGAGCAGGTGCCGATCCGAACTACGGCTTGACCTTCACCGTCGCGCTGGTCGCGTCCATCGCGACAGTGTCGCGCCGGCGCACCCCGCCGGGGCGACCGTCGCCGGAAGCGGCGAGACGCACGCCGTCGTGTGCTCGCTCGCCGTCGCCCGGACCTGGAAGTACAGCGTCTTCTTCCCGAGCTTGCCGCTGAACGAGAACGTCCCGCCCGCGCCTGTCGTCACGCTGCCGGCGGCGACGAGCTTGCCGCTCGACGTGCCGCGGTAGAGCTTGACGGAGACGCCGGCCGCGCGGTGCCGCCGGCGGTGACGACGCCGGTGACCTTGTACGTCTTGTGCTTCACGGAGACGGCCTTCGCCTTCGCGACGACCGGGAGGCCGACGAGCGCCTGCGCCTCGAACGTGCCGACCGCGTTGACGGTGCCCTTGCCGGGGTTATAGGGCGTGAACAGCGCCTGCCATCCCTGCGTTCCCGCAGAGCTCGGCGTCGTGAAGATGCCCTTCACCGTGAAGACCGCGTCGAGCACCTGCACGCCGAAGACGGAGCGTCCGGGCGTGCCGACCGGAACGTCCGGCGGCGGCAGGCAGATGACCATCTTGTACGAGCCGAGCGCGGTCTCCGCGCCGCTCGTCGGGTTCACGTACAGCGGCACCGCACCGTCTGGCCCGCGACGCTGAGGTTGAGGTTCCACACTGCGGCGGCCGTGCCGCCGAGGCAGGCCGTGGCGTCGGACGCGTGCGCGGCGACGCTGTCGGTCACGACGTCGCCGGAGAGCGGCAGCACGAGGCCCGTGTCGTGCGCGAACGCCGACGCGTCGACCTGGCCGATCGTCGTCCCGGCGCCTGCGCTCAGGTTCGCGGAGTAGCCCGCCGGGACGTAGATCGCGATGCGCGCGATCGGATCGGTCGCCTGCGGGATCGCCACGTGGATCGTCGTCGACTCCGTGCTCGACGTCGCCATCGGCGAGTGGGAGACGGAGATCGACGCGGTGTTGGCGGCGAATGCGACGCCGGCGAGCACGAGCGCTGCGGCGGTCGTGATCGCGAGCGTGAACCCTCTTCTCATCTGCGGTCCTTTCACGAGGTCTTCAACGGTTTGCCGAGCACGTTCCAGAAGCCGTGCTCGTAGCGCACGAGATACGTCTTGCCGATCGGGAAGTAGTTCGACGGCGACGTGGTCAGGGTGAGGCCGGGGAGCAGGAACGGATTCGTCTCGTTCAGGTGGGTCGCAGCCTTGAGCAGGCCCGCCCGCGTCGGGTTGCGGCCGGCGTGCTTCAGCGCGTCGACCATCGCGTAGGCGGCCATCATGCCGTACAGGTGCGCGACCGCCTTCCAGTCCTCCTTCGCGAGGTACCGCTGCATGATCTGCCGGTAGAGGACGACGCCCGGCGACTTCTGCTGCGTCGGGTTCGTCGGGTCGTGGAGGAACGCCGTCGACGTCGCGCCGACGCCGACCTGCGCGCCGACGTTCGCGTGCACGATCGCCATCACGGCCGGGTCGATCGACACCGACGTGACGTACTCGGTCGGCTTCCAGCCGAGCTTCGCCGCGGTCACGAACGACTGGATCGCCTGCGTCGGCAGCGCGAAGATGACGAACATGTCGGCGCCGGTCGCCTTGAGCTGCGTCACCTGCGCGTCGCACGGTCGGCTCGGTCGGCACGTACGACTGCGTCGCGACGATCTGCCCGGCATGCGAGCCGAGCCCGCGCTTCAGCCCGGCGAGCAGGTCGTGCCGTACTCGTCGTTCTCGTAGAGCACGGCGATCTTCGCGTTCGGCTGGTGCGCGGCGATCTGCCGCCCGTAGATCGCGCCCTCGCCGCCGAAGCTCGGCAGCAGCCCGATCGTCCACGGGTACTGCGTGTGCTGCGACGCGATCGAATCGGCGCCGCTGCCGACGAACAGCTCGGGCAGCTTCGCCGAGTTCACGTACTGCCGGATCGCGATCGACTGCTCCGTGCCGATCGTGTTGAAGATCGCGAACACCTTGTCCTGCTCGACGAGCTGCTGCGTGAGCGCGACCGTCTTCGACGGGTCGTACTGGTCGTCGTCGACCTTGTAGACGATCTTCCGGCCGAAGACGCCGCCGTGAGCGTTGACGTACGCGAAGTACGCCTGCGCGCCCGTCAGCACCGGCTCGTACGCCGACTCGCTGCCCGTCAGCGGGCCGGTGCCGCCGAGGACGATCTGCGTCGACGTGACGCCCGGCGTGGTGTCCGCACGACCGGCGCCGGCCGCGGGAACCGCGAGCGCGGCAATGAGCGCTGCGACGGCGAGCGCGCGCTTCACCGCGAGACCGCCTGCTTCAGCACCGAGAGCGCGAGCGTCGCGCGGCCGATCGTGATCGACGAGCCCGGCTGCACGTCGCCGAGGTAGAGAGCGTCACCGGCGTTCTGCACGGTCGAGGTGGCGCCGAGGTAGACGACGAGCCGCGCTCCCGCCGGGACGCGCACGCTCTCGTTCATCAGGCGGATCTTCGCCGTCCCGCTCGCCGCTGTCAGCTTGATCCCGCCGGCGCTGATCGGCGTCGCCTGGCCCGCGACCGCGAGCACCGCGACGAGCCGGTCCCAGCTCTTCGCGCCGGAATAGTGAACCGTCACCGTCGTGTCGCCGAACGTCTCGTGCGGGCCGCCCGTGATCCGCACGCCGCGCGCGACCTTGCCGCCGCTCAGGATCGTCGAGGTTCCCGGCAGCGCGACCGTGACCGTCTTCGTCGGCGGCAGCCCCTTGTACACCGTCGTCTTCCCGTCCCACGGATCGTGCGCGAGCTCGACCACCGAGCCCTTGTCGACGCCGTTCGGCACGCCCTTGAGGAACCGGTCGAACCACTTGACGGCGAGCGCGGAGTACACCGGCACCTCGGCCACGGGGTTCGGCGCCGGCGCGTGGCCGATGTCGCCGATGTACAGACGCTTCGGCCCGCCGAGCTGCGTGTACGCCGCCTCGGCCTGGTCGACGTCGAAGAGGAAGTCGTGCCGGCCCTGGATGAGCAGCGTCGGCGTCGTGATCGACGAGAGGCGGGCGAGGACCGAGCGCGGCGCCGCGAGCGTGCGCACCTGCGCGATGTTCGCGCTCTGCACGAGCGACGGCTCCGCGGCGAGCAGCTCGGGATCCCAGCGCGCGCTCGGCACGAGCTGCGCGAGCAGGAGCACGAGACCGGACTTCGAGAGGTTCTCCGGCGCGAGCGCGGTGAGGAGGTTCGTCCAGGTGATCTCCGGGACGATCGCCTTGAACGGGATCCCCGCCGCGACGGCGTTCCAGACGGCGCCGCCGCCGAGCGAGATCCCGAGCGCGCCGATCTGCGTGTCCGAGATCTCCGGGCGCGCGGTGAGCCACGCGAAGAGCTCGCGCGTGTCCTGGACGTCGACCGGGCCGTCGAGCCCGAAGAGGCCGCCCGACGTGCCGTGCCCGCGCGCGTCGCACATGAGCGAGGCGTAGCCGGCCGGCGCGAGGTACGTCGTCGCGAACGGCTCCATGTCCTGGTGCTTGCCGCCGAGGCCGTGGAAGAGCATGACCGCCGGCCAGCCGCCGTCGGGCGGCGTCCCGTCCGGCTCGACGAGCGCGCAGGCGAGCTGTGTCCCGTCGGAGGCGGCGATCGTCAGCTCCTGCGGCGTCGACGGCCGAAGCCGCGGCCGGCCACGCGAGAGCGCCGGCAACGAGGCCGAGAAGGACGAGCCGGCGACCCACACCCACGGGCCCACCCTAACGTCCTTCTAAGATCGATCCAATGGATTCGCGCCCTGTCGGTGTCTTCGACTCGGGCGTGGGCGGCCTCACCGTCCTCCACGAGTGCCTCGTGACGATGCCGCACGAGGACTTCGTCTACCTCGGCGACCACGCGCGGCTGCCGTACGGCCCGCGGCCGCTCGACGAGGTCCGCGGCTTCGCGCGCGAGATCGGCGCGTTCCTCGAGGCGCAGGACGTGAAGCTCATCGTCGTCGCGTGCAACACGGCCACGTCGGCGGCGCTGCCGCAGCTCCAGGACGAGCTCTCGGTCCCCGTCGTCGGCGTGATCACGCCGGAGGCGCACGCCGCGGTGCAGGCGACGCGCAACCGCCGCATCGGCCTGCTCGCGACGCAGGGCACCGTCGACGCCGGCCGCTACAGCGACCTCGTGCGCGCGCTCGACGCCGGCGTCAGCTCGTCTCCCGTCGCGTGCCCGCGTCTCGTGCCGCTGATCGAGAGCGACGATCCGTACGGCGTGGAGACGGAGGAGGCGGTGCGCGAGTACGCGGTGCCGCTGCAAGGACGCGGACGTCGACACGGTCATCCTCGGCTGCACGCACTACCCGTTGATCCGGCCGCTCTTCCAGCGCGTCTTCGGGCGCGACGTGACGCTCGTCTTCTCCGCGGAGGAGACCGCACGCGAGGTGGCGTCGACGCTGGCGCGCAAGGGCATCGAGAACGAACGAGCGCGCACGGGCGCATACCGGTTCCTCACCACCGGCGATCCGGACGCGTTCCGGGAGATGGGACGCCGCTTCCTCCAGCTCCCGATCGTCGAGGTCGAGCACGTGACGCTCGCCCAGCTCGAAGGTGCGGCGGCGTGACGCGCGACAACGGGCGGAAGCCGGACGAGCTCCGCGCGCTGACGATCGAGCCGGACTACCTCGAGCAGCCGCACGGCTCGGCGCTCATCACGCAGGGCAAGACGATCGTCCTCTGCACCGCGATGATCCAGGAAGAGGTCCCGCGCTGGCTGCGCAACCAGGGCCGCGGCTGGATGACGGCCGAGTACTCGCTCCTGCCGGCGTCCACCGGCGACCGCGTCGAGCGCGAGGCGTCGCGCGGCAAGCAGCAGGGGCGCACGGTCGAGATCCAGCGCCTGATCGGCCGCGCCATGCGCGCGGTCGTCGACTTCCGCGCGCTCGGCGAGCGGACGATGTGGCTCGACTGCGACGTGCTGCAGGCGGACGGCGGCACGCGCTGCGCGGCCATCTGCGGCGCGTACGTCGCCGGCAGGCGCGCGCTCGACCGCTTCGGTCTCTCGAAGGCGTTCACCGACTCCGTCGCCGCCGTCTCGGTCGGCGTCGTCGACGGCGTGCCGCTGCTCGACCTCGACTACGTCGGAGGACTCGACCGCCGACACCGACATGAACGTCGTCATGACCGGCGACGGCAGGCTGATCGAGGTGCAGGCGACCGCGGAGCGCGATCCGTTCACGCGCGAGCGGCTCGACGAGCTGCTCGCACTCGCCGAGGCCGGCATCGCGGCGATCGGCGAGCGCCAGGCCGAGGCGGTTTCCGTTGCACTTCCCTGAGCTCGCTCGCGGTCGTGCCCACGCTCAGCTGGCCGCACGTCCTCCTGCGGCTCTCGGTCGCAGCGGTGCTCGGCGGCGCGGTCGGCTTCGAGCGCGAGCTGCGCGAGCGCCAGGCCGGGTCTGCGCACGCACCTCGTCGTCTCGCGTCGGCTCCGCGCTCTTCACGCTCGTCTCGGCGTACGGCTTCCGCGGTTCATCGTCGACGGCAATCTCGCGCGGATCGACCCGACGCGGATCGCGGCGCAGATCGTGACCGGCATCGGCTTCCTCGGTGCGGGCGCGATCATCCGCCAGGGCTTCTCGGTGCGCGGGCTCACGACTGCCGCGACGCTGTGGCTCGTCGCCGCGATCGGCATGGCCGCCGGCGCCGGCTACTACGACGGCGCCGTGATCGCGACGCTCGGCGCGCTCTTCACGCTCGGGCCCGCTGCGCGTGCTCGCGTACCGCGTCGTGCGCCGCTACCGCCCGGAGATCGACCGGCTGCTCGTCGAGATCCCTGCCGGCGGCAGCCCCGCGCCGCTGATCGAAGCGATCGAGCGGTGCGGGGGCAGTGTCATCGGCCTCGACGTGGCGCAGGAAGGCGACAGGCGCTCGGTCGCGATCGACATCGAGATCGCGGACGACAGCCGCCCCGACGATCGTCGCGAGCGTCGCCGACATCGACGGCGTCCTCGAGGTGAGATGGACCGAGTGAAGGCGGTTCTCTGCTCGCGCAACGCGCACAAGGCGCGCGAGCTCGAGCATGCTGCTCCCCGGCTGGACGATCGAGCCGCTCGACGCGGCGGACTGGCCCGACGGAGACCGGTGCGACGTACTACGAGAATGCGCGCGGAAAGGCGCGCTTCGGCCAGGACGTCACGGGCGGCGCCGTGCACGTGCTCGGCGAGGACTCCGGCATCGAGGTGGACGCGCTCGGCGGGCGGCCGGGCGTCGAGTCGGCGCGCTACGCACCCGAAGGCGCGCCCGCGATCGCGAAGCTGCTCGGCGAGCTCGACGGCGTCGACGATCGCGACGCGCGCTACGTGTGCGAGCTCGTCGTGCATCACGCCGGCGGGCGACGAGGTGCGCGGAACGGGACGCTCACCGGCCGCATCGCCGCCGAGCCGCGCGGCAGCGGCGGCTTCGGCTACGACCCGGTGTTCGTCCCCGACGGCGAAGAGCAAACGGTCGCCGAGCTCGGGGACGCATGGAAGGCCGGGAACTCGCACCGCGCGCGTGCGGCGCGCGCGTTGCTCGCCGCGTTCGGCGCGGCCTTGCTGCTCCTCGCTGCGGGATGCGGCGGCTCCGACCCGACGTCGAAGCGCGTCCTCGCCGCGTTCTTCACGCACGGCCCGACGGCGCGCGTCCTCGGCGAACGGTTCCCGCACAAGGCCGGCACGCTCAAGTGCGTTCTCCACGACGGCGACAAGGTGCTCGACGCGACGTGCGCGACCGACATCTCGCTCGTGAAGCCGTCGCGCGCGGTCGTGACGTTGACCGAGGCGTGGAACCACGGCGCGAGCGCGCACACGTGGTTCTTCTTCATCAGCCGCGATGGGACGGTCGAGTCGGTTGTGCAAGAAGGCTCGGAGGCTCCGAAGCCGTAGCCGCCTGACGTCTCTGCGCCATCCACCAGTTGAACTCGGCGCCGAAGACGATCACGTTCGCCATGACGTAGAGCCACAGGAGCAGGATCGCCGGGCCGCCGAGCACGCGCAGCGTCACGTTCACGTCCGCGAGGCGCACGAAGACCGGCAGCATCTGGAACGACGCCTCGAGGACGATCGCGGCGACGATTGCGCCGGGCAGCGCGTCGTGGCTCGTCATGCGGCACGTTCGGGCAGCACGCGGTAGACGGCGAAGAGGAAGAGGAAGACGCCGACGAGCGACACGGCGATCGAGACGACGTACGCGACGACGCCGTGCCGGACACCCAGCTCGGCGAGTACTGCTTGATCGCCTCGACGCCGATCGCGCCGACGACGAGGCTCGCAAAGAGCGTCACGACTCGCGCCGATCATCACGGACGGCTGCGAGGCCCTTGCCGTGGAGGAAGCGGCGGTTCGGCCGGCCGTACACGATGTTGAACGCGGACTCGAGCGCGCTGAAGAGCGAGAGCGACGACCAGAGGAGCGCGACGCCGCCGATGATCCCGAGTGTCGCCGCGTTGTCCTGCACCCGGTGGACGAGCGTCAGGATGCTCTTGAGCGAGCTTCCGGGGAAGGCGCGCGAGAGCTCCCTGACGAGGAAGTCCGAGGCGTCGGCGCGGTGGGCGAAGCCGAGCAGCGAGAGCGCGAGGAAGACGAGCGGCACGAACGAGAGCAGCGCGAAGTAGGCGACCATGGCCGCGAGATGCGTCCCGCGGTCGGCGAAGAACTTCGCGAACAGATCCCGCTTGCGAAAGCGCACGGTGCCAGTTTGCACCGTGCGTAGCCTCGAACACGGATGGATGCGGCTCAAGCGCTCGCCGATCTGACCGAGATCTCCTCGCAAGTCGAGGCGGCCGTGCTCTTCGACGAGGGCGGCGAGGTCGTCGGCTCGACGCTCGCGGACGAGGGCGCCGGCCGAGGCCCTGGCGGCGGCGGCGGGAGAGCTCCTCGCCCGGGCCGGCTCGCTCGGGGAGGGCGGCGAGGTCACCCAGGTCGAGGCCTCGACCCACGACGGCAGCGTCTTCGTCGTCCGCGACGGCACGCAGCGGATCGCCGCGACCACCGGCCCCGACCCGACCGTCGGGCTCGTCTTCTACGACCTGAAGAGCTGCCTCCGCGACCGCCGACGGACGCGAAGCCGAAGCGGCGGCGCGCGCGAAGAAGGAGACCGATGAAGCGTAAGGTCGCTCGGGCTCGTGGGATTCGCCACCGGCGTGCTCGCCGGCAGCGTCCTCTACCGGCGCTCGATCGGCCGGCGCCGCGAGCGGATCGACGTCTACTTCGACGACGGCTCGATGATCTCGTTCGTCGACGGCTCGCCCGAGGCCGAGAAGCTCCTCCCGATCGCCCGCGACGCGCTCGCCGCCGTGCACGGATGAACGACGAGGAGCTCCGCAACGCGCTCGTCGAGCACGCGTACCTCGAAGGCGACTTCGTCCTCCGCTCAGGCAAGCGCTCGCGCTACTACCTCGACAAGTACCGCTTCGAGACGCGTCCCGACCTGCTGCGCCCGCTCGGCGAGCGCATCGCCGCGGCCGTCGCGGAGCACGCTCCCGAGGCGACGAGGCTCGCGGCGCCGGAGCTCGGCGCCGTCGCGCTCGCCGCTGCCGCCTCGCTCGAGTCCGGTCTGCCGTTCATCATCGTGCGCAAGGCCGCGAAGGAGTACGGCACCGCGAATCGGCTCGAGGGTCCGTACGAAGAGGGCGAGTCCGTGTGCGTCATCGAGGACGTCGTCACCTCCGGCGGCGCGCTGCTCGACTCGGTCGACGCGCTGCGCGAGGCGGGCCTCGTCGTGCACACCGCGATCTGCGTCGTCGACCGGGAAGAGGGCGGCGCGGACGCCCTCGCGCGCCAGGCCGTCCGGCTCCGGCCGCTCTTTCGGGCAGGAGAGCTTCTCGCGAGGTTGAAAAGCCCCGCAAAACCGCATGGTTGAGCGCATCCGTACGCCCTGGTAGGGTCATTTCGGCCCGTGACGATCAACGACAGGAGGAGAGGCACGTGACCAAGCAGGAGTTTGTGGCGGAGGTCGCCAGGCGGAGCCAGCTGACGGCCCGCGACGCGGGCAAGGCAGTCGATGCATTTCTCGAGGCGATCACGGACACGCTGAAGAGCGGCGGCGAGGTGTCATTCACCGGTTTCGGCAAGTTCTCGAGCGCAGCAGCGCGCCGCCCGCACGGGCGTCAATCCGCGCAATCCGACCGAGAAGGTGCACATCCCGGCCGCACGCGTTCCGAAGTTCTCGGCCGGCAGCGCGCTCAAGTCCGCCGTCAAGGGCGGCTAGTCGGCAGCACGCGGGCACGTCTCCTCCGAGGATCGACGAGGGGCCGCCATCGTGCGGCCCCTCGCGCATTCCGGAGCGGGAAGTAGCATTCGGACGCAGTGGCCCGCGGTAGCCGTGACGCACTTCGCCGACCGGCTCGCCGAGGCGGTCGAGCGGAAGCGCAGCCAGCTCGTCGTCGGCCTCGATCCCGTGCCGGACCAGCTGCCGGTCGAGCTCCGCGGCGAAGCCGTCCTCGGACGCGACGCACGCCGCGGCTGCGTGCGCGCGCTTCTGCTGCGGGATCGTCGACGCGGTCGCGCCGTACGCGGTGGCCGTCAAGCCGCAGTCCGCGTTCTTCGAGGCGCTCGGCTCGGACGGCGTCCGCGCGTTCGAGGAGGTGTGCGAGTACGCACGGGCGGCGGAGCTGCTCGTCATCGCCGACGCGAAGCGCGGCGACATCGGCTCGACCGCGCGCGCGTACGCGAGCGCGTTCGTCGAGCCGCGCGGCGACGCGCCGGCGCTCGCCGACGCGATCACCGTCAACCCGTATCTCGGCCGCGACGCGATCGAGCCGTTCCTCGCGGCGTGCCGCCGCGACGGCGCCGGCATCTTCTGCCTCGTGAAGACGTCGAATGCCGGCGGTGCCGACGTGCAGGACGTGCGGCTCTCCGACGGGACGCTGCTCTGGCAGCACGTCGCCGGGCTCGTGCAGGAATGGGGCGAGGACCTCATCGGCGAGCGCGGCCTGTCCGCGGTCGGCGCCGTCGTCGGCGCGACGTTCCCCCGCGAGGTGGCCGAGGCGCGGCGCCTCCTGCCGCAGGCGGTCATGCTCCTTCCCGGTGTCGGCGCGCAGGGCGGCCGGCCGGCCGACGTCGCCGCCGCGTTCACGAGCGGCCCCGCGAGCGCGCTCGTCGTCCGCGTCGCGGTCGATCATCTACGCGCTACCGCGGCACCGACGACGACTGGCGCGCCGCCGCCGGCGGAGCGGCCGCGCACCTCGCGCACGAGGTCTGGACAGCCGCGGGCTGGTGAGCCGGTACGCGGCACCGGGGGCGCTCCTGCTCGCGGTCACCGCCGCCGTGCTCGGGATCCACTACGGCCTGCAGAGCAGCCCGGCGAAGCCGCCTCCCGTCACGACGATCGCGCAGCAGCCGCGCGCGCACCCGAAGAGGCCCACGCTCGACGGTGCGATACGTGCGTGTGGAGCACGGCGACAGCTTCTCGTCGATCGCGGCGCGCGCCCATACGACCGTCACCGTGCTCGAGCGACTCAATCCCGGCGTGAGCACGACCTCGCTCCGCGTCGGCCAGAAGATCCGCGTCCACTAGTCTTCGCGCCGACATGCGCCGGGGGTTGCTGGTCCTCGCCGTCGCGCTGGTGGTTGCAGGAGCCGCCCGCGCCGCCCCGCCGCACCCGGATGCACGCGCGTTCGTCGTCCTCAACGCGACCGACGGCACCGTCCTCGCCTCGGAGAACGCGCACGAGCAGCTCCCGATCGCGAGCATCACGAAGCTCATGACGGTCGTCGTCGCGCTCCAGCACCTGAAGCCGGACGACGAGGTCGACGTGAGCAAGGCGGCGACCCACGTCGGTGGCTCGCACATCCCGCTGCTCCCCGGGCAGATGCTGAGCGTGCACGACCTGCTCGAAGGCGCGCTCATCCAGAGCGCGAACGACGCCGCCGACGCACTCGCGTCCGCGGCGTCCGGCGACGATGTCCCGCTCTTCGTCGAGTGGATGAACGCAGAGGCGCAGAAGCTCGGCCTGCACGACACGTATTTCGTGCGCCCGGACGGGCTCGACGCGCCCGGGCACCTGTCGAGCGCGCACGACGTCGCCGTGCTCGCGCAGATCGCGATGCATTCGCCGGTCGTGCGCTCGATCGTGCGCAAGCGTGAGGACACGATCGCCGGCGGGACGATCCCGCTGCACACGTGGAACGACCTGCTGGGCGTCTTCCCGGGCCTCATCGGCGTCAAGACGGGGCACACGTCGAAGGCCGGCTGGTGCGAGGTCGCTGCGGCGCGGCGGCAGGGCTACACGATCTACGCCGTCATCCTCGGGAGCCCGACGCGCGCGGAGCGCAACGCGGATCTCGACCAGCTGCTCGCGTGGGGCGTGTCGCGGTACAAGACGCTCACGCTCGTCGGGCGGGCGCCGGTCGTGCACGTCGCGTTGCCGTACGGGCGCCCGGCGCTCCCGCTCGTCGCCCCGCGGCCGCTCGTCCGCGTCGTCCGCACCGGCCGTCCGATCGTCGAGCGGGTGGTCGCGCCGTCCTCGGTCGATTTGCCTGTGCTGCGAGGCCAGGTTCTCGGCCGCATCGAGGTGTGGTCGGGCGAGCAGCTTCTCGGCTCGCGCCCGCTTCTCGCCGCCCGCTCCGTCCGGCGCCCTGGGGTGGCCGGGCGACTACGCTGGTACGCGACCCGAACCGTGCACGACCTCTGGGGGTTCCTACATTGATAGTGACGGTCACTCTGAACGCGGCCATCGACCGCACGCTCACCGTGCCGAACGTCCAGCTCGGGCACCGGCACCGCGCGAGCGCGAGCTTCACGTCGGCCGGCGGCAAGGGGATCAACGTCGCCCGCGCGCTGAAGCGGCTCGAGACGCCGGTGATCGCGACGGGGCTCGCGGGCGGACGCACGGGCGAGCGCATCGTCGAGGAGCTCGGCATCGAGGCGCTGCTCAACGACTTCGTGCGCATCTCCGACGAGTCGCGTACGTCGACGGCGGTCGTCGACCCGACGGGCGGATCGCTCACGGAGATCTACGAGTGGGGCCCGGCGGTTCGTCCCGAAGAGCTCGAGATGCTGCTCGACAAGCTCCGCTACCTCTCGCGCGTGGCGACGTTCGTCGTCTTCTCCGGCTCGCTGCCGCGCGACGTCGAGGACGATTTCTACGCGGAAGCGATCCGCGACCTCAACCGCCGCGGTGTCCAGTCGGTCCTCGACTGCGAGGGCGAGCCGCTCCGCGTCGGCGTCGACGCCGAGCCGTTCCTCGTCTCCCCGAACCAGCGCGAGGCCGAGGGGCTCGTCGGGCAGGAGTTCTCCGACGACGCGGACTTCCTCATGGCGCTCGACACGATCGCGGATCTCGGCGCGCGCAACGTGCTCATCACGCAGGAGACGTCGTGCTTCGCGCTCGTCCGCGAGGAGCGAAACGTCCGGCGCTTCCGTGCCTCGATCGAGCGCATCGAGCCGGTCGCGTCCGTCGGGGCGGGCGACGTCCTGCTCGCAGGCTTTCTCGCTGCGCTCTTCAACGCGCAGCCGGTGGACGACGCGCTGCGGAGCGCGGTCGGCTGCGCCGCCGCTTCAGTGCTCGAGGTCGGCGCCGGAAGGTTCGACGCGCGCGAGGCGAGTCGCCTCGCAGCCGGCGTCGCGCTCGAGGAGCTAGCGCCAGTCAGCGCTTGACGCGTCGACGTTCTGCGTGATGCGCCGGAGACCGGTGCCGTCCGTGCGCACGGTGTAGACGTCGAACGTCGGGGCGCCCTTCGTCTTCGCGGCGACGACGAAGCGCGTTCCGTCGGGGGACCACGCGATGGTCCTCACCTGCGCGAACGGAAGCGGCACGCGCTTCCCCTGCACCACGACGGTCGTTCCCGAGAGATACGCGAGCCTTCCATCCGCGGACCACGCAGGCGATGTGAGGCCGGCGCCTATCCCACCGACCCTCTGCCGGTCGGTGCCGTCGGCGAGCGACGTCCACATCGAGGACGGAACCGTGTTCCCGTTCCCATATGCGACTCGTTCCGGCCCCCACGCAAGCGTCCACGCCGGGATATGGACGTCGGTCGTCGGCCCGCCGCCGGCGGCGATCGTCAGCGCGTGAGGCGCGATGTCGCAGGCCGAGTCGACGAACATGATCGTCT
Organism: uncultured Actinomycetes bacterium; assembly: GCA_963802685.1. GTDB lineage: Bacteria > Actinomycetota > Thermoleophilia > Gaiellales > Gaiellaceae > Palsa-739. The sequence continues at coordinate 10,138 of CAWDJG010000001.1, read as the reverse complement.
TCGCGTCCGGCGACCAGCTCGGCGAGTCGTCGAATGTGCAGTCCGGCGGGCTCGTGAGCGTCTCGTCGCCTGACCCGTCGACGTTCATCACGTGCAGCGCCTGCGGGCAGCCCTTGCAGCTCAGGCCGACGTAGTCCGACTGCGAGAACGCGATGCGCGTCCCGTCCGGCGAGATCGCCGGGTCGAGCTGGTTCTCCTGCACGTTCGTGATCCGGTGCAGGCCCGTGCCATCGGGGCGCACGGCGTAGAGATTCGAGAACGCCTCCGGGCAGAAGCTCTGGTACACGAGCGAGCTCGCGTGCGGCACGCGTTGCTGCCACGCGATTCCGGCGACGGGGCCGCCGTCGTCGTAGCAGCCGGGGACGTGCGTGTACACGCGCGTGCCGACGCGAACGGCGAACGTCGCGCCGTCGCGGAACGTGTTGAGACCGAGCGCGCCCAGGTCGATGGGCGTGACGCGGCCCGACGGGACGGCGATGCGATGTCCGACGCCGTTGACGTCCTCATACGCGACCGCCTTCGGCCCGGCCCATTCCACGCTGTAGTTCAGACGCGGAAGCGTCGTCTGCAGGACGACCGTTCCGTTTGCCGCGCGCACCTCGAGACGGCGTCCGCTCACGGTCGCGAGCGTCGTCCCGTCGGGAGACCAGACGCCTGATTCGCCGCGGACGACGAAGCGCTGGCGCCCGTTCTCGTCGTACACGTGGATCGCGCCGTCGTACGCGCCGGAGGCGAACAGCCCGTGCGTCGACCAGCCGACCGGGTTGCCGCCGCTCGAGACGCGCCACGTGCGCCGGCCGGCGGGCGTGAAGGCGTCGACGGCGCCCTCGACGGCGACGGTCAACAGCCGCCCGTCGTGCGACCACGAGGGCCAGGCCAGCTCGGTGGTCTCGCGGAGGATCCTCCGCGGCGGCAATCCCGGGCTCGTGAGCCAGAGCGCCTGCCCCTTCGCGCTGTCGCCCGTCGTGTACGCAAGTTCCCGGCTGTTCGGCGACCACGCCATCTGCGCCCCGTACTGCGACGGGAACCCGGCGACGGCGAACCGGCGGAGGCCGGTCCCGTCGACGCCGACGACCCACAGGCCGCCGCCGTCGCGGTCGCTCACGAACGCGACGAGCTTCCCGTTCGGCGAGACGAGCGGCGCCGTGTCCTGCCACGGGCCGTGGGTGAGGTTCGCGACGTGGCCGTTCGCGTCCACGCGGTAGACGTCGCCGGACACCGACGGCATCCGGTCGGCTGCGAAGACGATCGTGGAGGCGGACGAGGCGTGCCCGGCGCCCCCGAGCAGCGCCGCGGCGCCGAGCGCGGCGGCGAGGGCCTTCACCCGGAGACGGTGACTGCGCGGATCCGTCCGCGGCCGTCGACGTCCTCGGCCCACGCGATCCGGTCGCCCGCGATCGAGAGGCCGATCGGCGTCGCCGCAGCGGTCGTGAGCGTACGGACGTGCAGCGTGCGCATGTCCACCGTCTTGATCGCGCGGCCGACGCGGTAAACGATGGCCGTCGTCCCCACGCCGATCTCGGGGGACGCCGTGTTCTTCACAGCGAGCGAGTGGAGGAGCTTGCCCGTTGCGGTGTCGTACCAGGACAGCAGCTCGCCGCCCGTGGGCGTCCGGCCGAGGAGCGCGAGGACGTCGGGGGACAGCGCGACGGCGATGGGTCTCCCGCTCGGCGTCACGCTGGCGACGAGCGACCCGGTCACGACGTCGCGGATCTCGACGGGGATGTCCGCCGACGCGAGCGGCCGGCCGTCGGCCATCGCCGCGGCCGCCGCAGGCACGTAGGCCACGTCGCCGCCGGAGACCGCCAGCGCGACCGCGGGACCGCCGCCCTTCACCGGTGCAGGCGGCTTGCGTCCGACGATGCGGTAGACGCCGCCGCCGGTGACCTCGAGCTCGCATGCGTGCGCCGACTTCGGTGTGGAGAGGCAGGCGACCTGATCGCGGTATGCGACCTTGATGACGGAGTAGACGAGCGAGCCGTCGTTGCCGGCGACGCCGCCGAGCCACATCCCTGCCCCGTGCTTCGCGTGCGCGACCTGCTGGAATCGCCGCTCGTTCGTGTCGGCGAGCGTCGCTCCGAGGACGTAGTCGAACCGGAGCGCCTGCGATGCCGACTCGCGCAGTGTCCAGAGAGCGGCGGGGGAGCCTTCGTTGCTCGCGAGCGCGAGCCCGACGGGCGAGCCCGTTGGCACCTGCCAGCGGCAGGTGACGTTGTGGTACTTGGATCCCTGCGCGGGCAGCGTCACCTTGGCGCTTCCGAGCTGCCAGACCCAGACGGCGTTGCACGTCTTCGCGTTCGGCTCGAACCAGGCGAGCAGGTCGCCGTCCTGGGCGAAGGCCTGGATGCGCTGATGTGCGGGGCTCGTATAGAGGGTCTCCACCTGGCCCGCGTGTGCGGATCCGTGCACGATCGAGGCCGCAAACGCGAGCGCGCCGAGCAACATCCGCATCGAGCTCACCGTATCCCGCTGGTGTTAGGGAGGCGTTAGCGGGAGGCCCCGGACGGCTCTGGGTGCGTCCGCGCAGGTTGGTACCCTTGACTTCCCTTGAGCGTCGATCTCCGTCCAGACGAGCTGCAGCGGCTGCTCGACCTGGACCGGAAGTTCGCCCGGGAGGGGCTCACCTTCGACGACGTCCTGCTCGTGCCGGCCGAGTCGGCCGTGCTCCCGAACGACGTCTCGACGCGCACGCGGCTCACGCGCTCGATCGAGCTCACCATCCCGCTCGTCTCCGCGGCGATGGACACCGTCACCGAAGCGCGGCTCGCCATCGCCCTCGCGCGGGAGGGCGGGATCGGCATCGTCCACCGCAACCTCTCCATCGAGGAGCAGGTGGCCGAGGTCGACAAGGTGAAGCGCTCCGAGGCGGGAATGATCGTCGAGCCCGTGACGCTTCCGCCGGACGCGCTCGTGCGCGAGGCGGTCGAGCTGATGGCGCACTACAAGGTCTCCGGCGTTCCGATCACCGACGCCGCCGGCGTGCTCGTCGGCATCCTCACGAACCGCGACCTGCGCTTCGAGGACGACCTCGCGCAGCCGGTGTCGGCGCTCATGACGGCGCGCAACCTCGTCACCGCGCCCGTCGGCACGACGCTCGCGGAGGCGGAGGCGATCCTCCACCGCCACAAGATCGAGAAGCTCCCCGTCGTCGACGCCGACGGCCGCCTGCGCGGCCTCATCACGGTCAAGGACATCCAGAAGAAGGTGCAGTTCCCGCACGCGACGAAGGACGACCGCGGCCGCCTGCGCGTGGGTGCGGCGGTCGGCGTCGGCCCCGACGCGCTCGACCGCGCGCTCGCCCTCGCCGCCGCGGGCGCAGATCTCCTCGTCGTCGACACGGCGCACGGGCACTCGCTCGGCGTCATCGAGATGGTGCGCAAGGTGAAGGACGCCGTCTCGGTCGACGTCGTCGCCGGGAACATCGCCACGGGCGAGGCCGCGCGCGCGCTCGTCGATGCCGGCGCGGATGGAGTGAAGCTCGGGGTCGGGCCAGGTTCGATCTGTACGACGCGCGTCGTCGCCGGCGTCGGCGTACCGCAGGTGACCGCGATCTACGAAGCGGCGCAGTCGGTCGACGTCCCCGTGATCGGCGATGGCGGCATCACCTCATCCGGCGACATCGCGAAGGCGCTCGCAGCCGGCGCGGACACGGTCATGCTCGGCTCGATGTTCGCGGGAACCGACGAGGCGCCCGGCGAGGTGATCGTCCATCAGGGCGAGCGCTTCAAGGAGTACCGCGGCATGGGCTCGCTCGGCGCGATGAAGGCGCGGGGCTACTCGAAGGACAGGTACTTCCAGAACGACGTCGAGGACGTCGACAAGCTCGTCCCCGAGGGGATCGAGGGACGCGTCCCGTACAAGGGCCCGCTCGCGCCGATCGTCCACCAGCTCGTCGGCGGCGTCCGGCAGGCGATGGGCTACTGCGGCGCGCCGACGGTCGAGGACATGAAGAGCGCACGGTTCGTCCGCATCACGGGCGCCGGGCTGCGCGAGTCGCACCCGCACGACGTCACGATCACGAAAGAGGCGCCGAACTATCGCCGCTGAGCCGTCGAACGTTCTCCAGTTTCCGGCTGCCGAAGACCGGCCGGTGCTGGTGGTCGACCTCGGCGGCCAGTACTCCCAGCTGATCGCGCGGCGCGTGCGCGAGTGCCGCGTCTACTCGGAGCTCGTCGGGCACACGATCTCGCCGGAGGCGGTGCGCGCGCGCAACCCGTACGCGCTCATCCTCAGCGGCGGCCCCGCGTCCGTGTACGCGGAGCACGCGCCGCGCGTCGACCCGCGCATCTTCGAGCTCGGCATTCCGACGCTCGGCATCTGCTACGGCATGCAGCTCATGGCGCAGGACCTCGGTGGCCGCGTCGACCGTACCGGCGTTTCCGAGTTCGGGAGAACTGCGCTCCTGGCGGAGCGCAGTTCTCTATTCGGCGATCTACCGTCGGAACAGGCTGTCTGGATGAGCCACCGAGACTCCGTCGTCGCGCCGCCCGAAGGCGCGGTCGTCACGGCAAGCTCCGAGTCCACACCGGTTGCGGCGTTCGAAGCTGAAGAGCGCGGACTGTACGGCGTGCAATTCCATCCCGAGGTCGTGCACACGGAACACGGGATGGAAATCCTCAAGAATTTCCTTCTCATAGTCGCGCGGGCACGCGCGACATGGACGCCCGCAGCGGTGATCGAGGAGCAGGTCGAGCGCATCCGCGCGCAGGTCGGCTCCGACCGCGTGCTGTGCGCGCTCTCCGGCGGCGTCGACTCCGCCGTTGCGGCGCTGCTCGTGCACAAGGCGGTCGGCGACCAGCTCACGTGCGTGTTCGTCGACCACGGGCTGCTGCGCAAAGACGAGGCGGAGCAGGTCGTCGAGACGTTCGGCGAGCACTTCCACGTACCGCTCGTCCACGTCCAGGCGCAGGACCGGTTCCTCGAGCTGCTCGCCGGTGTCGAGGAGCCGGAGCAGAAGCGCAAGATCATCGGGCGCGAGTTCATCCGCGTCTTCGAGGAGGAGGCGCGGAAGCTCGGCAACGTCCAGTGGCTCGTGCAAGGGACGTTGTACAGCGACGTCATCGAGTCGGGCGGCACCGAGGGCGTCGCCGCGACGATCAAGTCGCACCACAACGTCGGCGGTCTTCCCGACGACATGAAGATGCGGCTCGTCGAGCCGCTGCGGCTGCTGTTCAAGGACGAGGTGCGCCGCGTCGGCGAGGAGCTCGGCATGGCGGAGCGCATGGTGTGGCGGCAGCCGTTCCCGGGCCCCGGCCTGGCGATCCGCATCATCGGCGACGTCACCGGCGAGCGGCTCGCCATCCTGCGCGACGCCGATGCGATCCTCCAGGAGGAGGTGCGGCGCGCCGGCCTCTATCGCGAGCTCTGGCAGTCGTTCGCGGTGCTGCCGGCGATCCGCTCCGTCGGCGTGCAGGGCGACGAGCGCACGTACGGCTACCCCGTCGTGCTGCGCGCGGTGACGAGCGACGACGCGATGACCGCCGACTGGGCGCGGCTGCCGTACGACCTGCTCGAGACGATCTCGAGTCGAATCGTGAACGAGATCCCCGGTGTGAACCGCGTCGTGCTCGACGTCACGTCGAAGCCGCCCGCGACCATCGAGTGGGAATAGCCCTCAGCGCGGCCGCATGGGCGGCTGCCCGAAGAACAGGAAGATGACGAGCGCGACGCCCGCGAGAACGAGGGCGATCCCGGCGATGTACAGGTTCACGTGGCCTCCCCCGGATCCTCCGGCGCTGCGCGCGGCGACTCATCGGCGTCCTCGCTGATAGGCCTGCGGTCTTCCCGAGTCCCGGCCGTCTGGCGAAACGAGGTCTAATAGCCACATGGCGCAACGCGAGAGCGGCTCGGTGCTCTGCCTCGGCATCCTCGTGGCGGATGCGCTCGCACGGCCGGTCGACGTCGTGCCGTGGGGATCGCTCGGCCTCGTCGACGAGGTCGTTCTCCGCGGCGGCGGGTGTGCGCTCAACACCGCGAGTGCGCTCGTGCGGCTCGGAACGCCCTCGTCCGTCGCCGGCAAGGTCGGCGCCGATCCGTTCGGCGACTTCCTCCTCCGCCTGCTGGACGAGCGCGGCATCGGCCGCCGCGGCGTGATCAGCGACCCGTCCGTGCCGACGTCGGCGAGCGTCGTCCTCGTCTCGAGCGGCGGCGAGCGGACGTTCCTCCACACGCCGGGAGCGAATGCCTCTGTCCGTCGCGACGAGATCGACCTCACGCTGCTCGACGAAGTTGCCTGTCTCCACATCGCCGGCGCTCTCGTCCTCGAGGAGCTCGACGGCGAGCCGGTGGCGGAGCTGCTCGCCGAGGCGCGCCGGCGCGGTCTCATGACGAGCCTCGACACGGTCTGGGACGCGAGCGACCGCTGGTCGCGGGTCGAGCCGTCGCTCCCGCACCTCGACGTCGCGATGCCGAGCCTCAGGGAGGCGCAGGAGATCTCCGGCGAGGACGATCCGGCCGCGGCCGCGTCGTGGTTCCGCAGCCGCGGCGTGGGGACGGTCGCGGTGAAGATGGGCGCGGAGGGCTGCCACGTCGCCGGCGAAGGGTTCGAAGGGCGCGTGCGCGCGCCGCTCGTGCGCCCGGTCGACGGGACCGGCGCCGGGGACGCTTTCGCGGCCGGGCTCCTCGCTGCGCTTCTCGACGGGCGCCCGCTCGAGGAGGCCGCGCGTTTCGCGTGCGCGGCGGGCGCACTCGCGACGACTGCGATGGGCGCATTCGACGGTGTTCGCGGCGCGGCGGAGACGCTCGCGCTCGCCGGATTGGAGAGTGTGCGGGCATGACGCTCGTCGGGCTCGACGTCGGGACGACCGCGGTCAAGGCTCTCGCGGTGTCGCCGACGGGCGACGTGCTCGAGCGCGTCGAGCGCGAGTATCCGCTCTCGACGCCGCGGCCCGGGTGGTCCGAACAGGATCCCGAGGACTGGGTGCGTGCCGCCGAGAGCGCACTCGCGGAGGTCGGCGCCGGCGCGGAGGGAATCGGGCTGTCCGGGCAGATGCACGGTCTCGTCTGCCTCGACGCGGCCGGAAACGTGCTCCGCCCGGCGATCCTCTGGAACGACCAGCGGACGGGCCGGCAGTGTGCGGAGATCGAGGAGCGCGTCGGCTTCGAGCGGCTCATCGAGCTGACCGGCAACCGCGCGCTGCCCGGCTTCACGGCACCGAAGCTGCTCTGGGTGCGCGAGCACGAGCCGGAGGTGTACGCGCGCATCGCGCACGTTCTCCTCCCGAAGGACTACGTGCGGCTGCGGCTCACCGGCGAATACGCGATGGACGTCACGGACGCGTCGGGGACGCTGCTCCTCGACGTCGGCGCGCGGCGCTGGAGCGACGAGGTGCTCGCGGCGCTCGATCTCGACCCGGCGTGGCTGCCGCCGCTCCTCGAGTCGCCGGAGACGGCGGGGACGACGGCGGCCGGCATCGCGGTCGCGGCCGGAGCCGGCGACCAGGCGGCGGGCGCGGTCGGCGTCGGCGTCGTCCGGCCCGGGCCGCTCTCGATCGTCCTCGGCACGTCGGGCGTCGTCTTCGCGGCCCTGCCGGCGTTCGCGCACGACGCGACGGGGAGCGCGCATGCGTTCTGTCACGCCGTTCCGGGTGCGTGGCACGCCATGGGCGTGATGCTGTCGGCCGCCGGCTCGCTCGCCTGGATCCGCGATCTTCTCGACGCGCCGTACGACGATCTGCTCGCGGACGCGGAGTCGTGGCCCGCCGGCGCCGAGGGCGCATTCTTCGCGCCGTATCTCTCCGGCGAGCGGACGCCGCACGCAGACCCCGACGTGCGCGCGGCGTTCACGGGGCTCTCGTTGCGGCACGACCGCGGCGCGCTCGTGCGTGCGGTGCTCGAAGGCGTCGCCTACGGGCTGCGCGACTCGCTCGAGCTGCTGCGCAGCATGGACGTCGTCGCCGACGTCGGTCGCATCTCCGGCGGCGGCGCGCGCAGCGCTCTCTGGACGCGCATCGTCGCCTCCGTTCTCGGCTTTCCGCTCGAACGGACCGCTGTCGAGGAAGGCGCCGCGTACGGCGCGGCGCTCCTCGGCGGCGTCGCCGCGGGCACGTTCGCCGACGTGCACGAAGCGGTGGCGGCGTGTGTGCGCGTTCGAGAGACGGTCGATCCCGTCGCAGAGTGGGTCGACGTGTACGCGGACGGGTACGCGCGCTTCCGCGAGCTGTACCCGAAGCTTGCATCGCCTCGCGGGTGACCTATGCTCGGTCGGTGCGTCTCGACCACGTCGTCATCGCCGTGAGCGACTGGGAACGCTCGAACCGCTTCTACGCCGACGTCGTCGGTGCAGAGGTGGTCGAGATCTCCCGCGGACGCTACGGCTACCGGCTCGCCGACGGGCAGCAGCTGAACGTGCACGGCCCCGGCTCGAGCCCCGTGCCGCGCGCATACGACCCCGTGCATCCCGGGAACAGCGACCTCTGCTTCGTCTGGGACGGGACGCCCGAAGCGGCGATCGCGCATCTGCTCGCGCACGGCGTCGAGGTCGAGCTCGGCCCCGTCGAGCGCGTCGGCGGCCGCGGGCCGGGGGAGAGCGTGTACTTCCGCGACCCCGACGGCTCGCTCCTCGAGTTCATCGCATACCGTTAGGGCCGATGGATCTCCGGGACATCTCTGCGCCGCCGCCGCATGGTCAGGCACTACACGGGCGAGCCGGTCGCGCGCGAGACGCTCGAGCGGATCACGGCCACCGTCCGCCGAGCGCCGAGCGCCGGCTTCAGCCAGGGGCAGCGGCTCCTCGTCGTCGACGACGCGTCGCTCATCGCGAAGCTCGCCAAGCTTGCCGGCGCGCAGGAGGACGAGGGTCTCGAGCCGTGGTTCCCGAGCGCGCCCGTCCACGTGCTCGTCCTCACGCGCGAGGGCGACTACCACGATCGCTATCGCCGCGAGGACAAGCTCCAGGAGGGCGGCGAGGAGATCGAGTGGCCGGTGCCGTTCTGGTACGTCGACGCGGGGGCGACGCTCATGCTCGTGCTCCTCGCGGCGATCGACGAAGGGCTCTCCGCCGGTGTGTACGGCGTCCCGGTCGAGCAGGATCCCGCGTGGCGCAAGCTCCTGAGCATCCCCGACGAGCTGCGCATCGTCGCCGGCGTCACCATCGGCCGCGGCGCGCCCGATCCGGGCTGGAGCCGGCGGACGAGCCGGGCGACGCAGCCGCGGCGGGCGCTCGAAGAGGTCGTCCGCTGGAACACCTGGACTTCGTAGAGCGGCTCGCCGCCGCGCGCATCGGGTCGACGTTCAACCAGTACGCGGCCTCGGAGCTCTGCCGGGATCGCCTGTCGTCGCACCTCGCGGCGCGGGCCGGCGCCGAGACGATCCTCGTGGGGGAGGCTCCCGGCTACCGCGGCGCCCGCGTGAGCGGCGTCCCGTTCACCTCGGAGCGCCAGCTGAGCGGGAGCGGCCCGGCCGAGGCGACCGCGACGATCGTCCACCGCGTGCTCGCCGAGCTCGGGCTCGAGGAGGCCGTCCTCCTCTGGAACGTCGTCCCGACGCATCCCGGCACGGAGCGGTCGAACCGGCGGCCGACGCGAGCCGAGGTGGCGGCATCCCGCCCGTTCCTCGCGGAGCTGGCCCGCGGCCGGCGGGTGCTCGCGGTCGGCAGGCTCGCCGCCGAGGTGCTGGATGCCCCGTATCCGCGCCATCCGGCCCACGGTGGGGGACGGCGTTTTCCGAAGGGATTCGGGCGGCTTTCGCTACAATCCCGCACCGGCGCGCCAGCCGCGCCATTTCCTCATGAAGACGTATTCAGCCAAGCCGGGAGACATCACGCGCGAGTGGTACCTCGTCGACGCCGAGGGCAAGACCCTCGGGCGGCTTGCGACCCAGATCGCCGACACGCTCCGCGGCAAGCGGAAGCCCCAGTACACGCCCCACGTCGACACCGGCGACTTCGTCGTGGTCGTCAACGCGGAGAAGATCCACGTCACGGGCAACAAGCTCGACCAGAAGATCTACTACCGGCACTCGGGCTATCCGGGCGGGCTGAAGGAGCGGACGCTTCGTCAGCAGCTCGACTCGGCGCCCGACCGAGGTGCTGCGCACGGCCGTCAAGGGAATGCTCCCCAAGAATCGGCTCGCGCGGCAGCAGATCACGAAGCTGAAGATCTACGCAGGCCCGGAGCATCCGCACGGCCCGCAGAACCCG